>NZ_AUAP01000001.1 GCF_000428785.1 Conchiformibius kuhniae DSM 17694
GGCAGACAATATTCCACCGCTTCGCCCGTGTAGCTGCCGTCCACCGATACAAACATTTGGCTGTATGTGCCGCCATCTTGTACGGGTTTGCGGGCTTTCATCACCGTCCATTGCCAGTTGTGCGACAAGGTCGGTTGTGCCAAATAATCAACATTTTGCCATGCAGGGGAATTACTGTAGTGCAGCACGATTTTGCCGTTTTCGGGCTGCCCTTCGGGGACGCGGGCGCACACCGCCAAAATGTAATATTCGCCTTTTTCCCATAGGGCAGCAACGGTATAAATGCCTTTGGTGCTGCCGTTGCGCCCCTGCCACGAAATGCGTACGGCACGGGATTTGTCCGCGCCGCCGTCAATGCGGGTAACGGTGTGCGCTTGGGCGGTACGGTTGTTGTTGTACACATACCAAGCAACAGGCAGGGCGGGATTGCCCGTCCAGTTGTCCAAACTGGCATTGGGCAGCAGGTTTGCGCCCGCCGCCCTGCCGAATGATGCCCGCAGTTCGCTGACGGCGGTGGCTGCCGCTTGGCGGTCATTGGCAACCGTCTGCCGCAGTTCGCCGATGCCGCTTTCCGCCGCGCCCAATCGGATTTTGGCGGCATTCAGTTCGCGGGTATTCGCCGCATCGCCGTCTATCCGTGCTTGTCGTTCCGCCGTCAGCGCGGCGGCGTGCTGCCCCACCGTTGCCGCCAGCGTTTCGCGGGCGCGGGCTTCGGCGGCATCGCCGTTGGCGCGGGCGGTTTTTTCCGCTTCAAGGGCGGCGGCGGCGGTGCGACCTTGCGCGGCGGTTACGGTTTGGATGGCGCTTGCCTGTTCGCGATTGACGCTTTCGGCGGCAGTAATGCGGTTGCCGAGCTGCTGCGCGGTGCGTACCAATTCGGCGGTTTTGCCGTCCAGCGCGGTTTGCGCCTGCTTGAGTTCGCCGTCTTTGGCGGTAAGCTGCGCCACTTGTGCCGCCAATTCGCTGCGGGCGGTTTGCGCTGCCGATGCGATGGCGGTGTTCAGTCTGCCCGATTCGGCACGCAATGCGGCCGTTTGTTTGTCGGCTTCGCGGCGGATTTCGGCGGTTCGTGCCTGTGTTTCCTGTTGCAGGGCGGCAGCGCGGGCTTGGGCTTCGGCGCGGTCTGCTTCGGCACGGGCGCGCGCTTCCGCCGCCACTTTATTGGCGGCATCTGCCGAAGCTGCGGCTTTGGCGCGGTTTTCGGCGGCGGTGTCGTCCGCCTTGAGTTGGTTGATTAAGGCTTGGCTCAAGCTGCTTTTTTCCACCGCGCCGCGTATCTGTGCCACAATCGGCGCGGGGTTCGGGTCGGCACGTCCGACCACCGCCGCCGTCCACTCGCCCGCACGCCCGTCCGCATCAGCCAGCCGCGCCCAGAAATAATAAGTATCCGTTACCGCCACGCCGGTCAGAGTGTAGCTGTTTTGCGGATAAGGCAGCTTTGCCAAGGGCAAGGCTGCCTGAAAGTCCGCGCGTGTGCCGTAACGCAGTTCGGTTTGCACCTTGCCGGTAACGGTTTCGGGCAAATTCCACGCCAATTCAATGGCAAGGGTTTTGCCGGTGGCACGCAGTCCCTCGATGGCATAATGGATGCGCCAAGCCTTTTGCAGCGTTACCGACCACTCACCGCGTGCGTTGCGGGCGCGGATATCGGCGCGGTAGTCGCCATCGGGCAGGTTTTCCAAGCGGATTTCGGCGGCGGGCGCATCGGGAATGTGGCGGTACAGGCTGCCGTTGCGGTAGATTTTGACATCATACGCCAACACATCGCCGTCCGCGCCGCCGCCGTCCCATGTCAAAACCAATGCGCCGTTATCGCCGCGCACTTCGCCGCCGCCCAATTCGGGCGTTTGACCGTGCAAAGTGGTGCGTTCAAACGCCGCGCTGCCGTCCACCGCCGCGTATTTGGCGGGGTCGTGGCGCAGGGCGGTAACGGTGTAAGTGCCGTCCTCCGTGTTTTCGCGCACGGACAAGGCTCGGTACAAACGCGGTTTGACTTGTCCCGCCAACGCCCACACCGCGTTTGCCGCCACATCTGCGGCGGTTTCCACGCGCAGGGTGTCGGGCGCGGTTTGCGCGGCAATGCGGACGTTTTTCAGGCTGCCGTCCGCCGCCGCGTAATGCAGGATTTGTCCCGCCGATGCGGTAACGGCGCGGTCAAGCGTCATCAGGCTGCCTGAAACCGCTTTGACGCGCCCGCCGATGTCCGCACCCGCATAATCGTTGTCGGCGATGCGGATAATGTCGTGCGGCAAATGGCGCAAACCCTCGCGCCCAACGGTAAACGTTACCGTATCCTGCTGGCGCAATTCGGTTTGCAACAGCCATTCGCCGAAACGCACGGCTTGACCGCGCGAATCGCAGCCGAATGCCGTTACCGCCTTGATATTTAATCCGTAACGGGCGATGGCGGCATCATCGGCAAGGTATTCGGTTTTCATGCGCCAACCATCGTGTTTGTCGGCATAACGGACATGGACGGCGGTATGCACGGCTTTGAGTGCCGCGCCCGCATAGGCAAACGCACCGTCCACCACATTCGTATTGCCGTACTGCGCCACCGGTTCGGCGGCAGTATCGGCACGCAGCGACAGGCGTTGGCCGTCCCACACCGGCAAAGCGCAAAACGCCGCCGCCAAATCCGCCAACACGTCCGCCGCCTGCCGCGCATCGGTGAGGTAGGCATTGCAGACAAATCGCGGCTCTTGCCCGCCGAAACCGTCCGGCACGGGCGCATCGCAGTATTTGGCGATTTCATACAAGGCCCATTTGTCAATCTGCGCCGCCGTCAAACGCCGCGCCAATGTGGAATAACGCGGATTGGTGAGCAAATCGTAAAACACCCACGCGGGATTATTCGTCCACGCGGTTTTAAAACTGCCGTCCCACAAGCCCGCATATTGGCGGGTTTCGGGGTCGTAATTGGACGGCACTTGCAACAGCTTGCCGCGCAACAGATAATTGCGGCGCGGAATTTGGTTGCCGAACTGGTCGGAGTCAATTTTTAAGGCAGCCAGCGCGGTATGCGGATACGACAGTTTAATATCGGTGATTTCCACATAAGACGCAAAAAAGGTGTTGTTGATGACGCGGTCGCTGTCGGAATCGGGCGTGTTGCGGCGCACGCGCAGATTAAACGGCACGGGCGGCAGCGCGTCAAACTCCACGTCCTGATAATACGCGCCGCTTGATTTTTCACCGAACAACACGCTGCGGGCTGCCTGAACGCCGTTTGCGCCCACCAGCTCCACCACCAATTCGGTGTTTGCCGCCAAAGTGTCGCCGTTGTCCTGCACCGCCAAATTACGCTCCACGCCCACCGTTACGCGCAGACGGTCGGTTTGCGCGGCGGTTACGGCGCGGACGACCGGCGCGTGGCGTTTGACCGCCGCGCCGACCGCTACCGTGCGCTCGGTGGCGGCGAAGCCCGGAATATAGGGCTGGTCGGGCGTGCCGCGCACGAAAAACGCGGACACGCCTTTGAAATTAAAGCTGCCGTCCGCGTTTTGTACGGGCGTATCGTTAAAAAATACGCTTTTTAAGGGCGCATCGTCGCCGTTGCCGAAGCCTGCCAGTTCGCCCTCCGCCACCGCGTCAATCACGCGCAGCACTTGTGCGCTGCTCAAGCTGTTCGGGGCTTCGTAGGGGACGTGTGCGCCTTGTTCTTTTTTGCCGCCCATATTCTATCCTTTTTCAATCAAAACTGCCGTATAGTTACGGGCGCGAACGGAATCGTTGTCAAAATCGGTGCGGTAGGGCTGCCCGTTGGGTGCAAGGGCGGCCGTGCCGCGTACAAAGGTTTTACGGATATTCACTTCGCGGGCGGTGGGGTTGTCGGCGGCGGGCGCGTCCGCGCCGGTGCGCCGCGTTTCAATCCCCTGCGACACCACGCGGCTGCCGCAGTAAACCAATCCATACGCCAAAGGCACGGGCTGACCTTGCCCCGCCGTATTGTCCAAATTGCTGAATGCGCTGTTGCGCGATGCCGCCACGCCCGTGCGTTCCACTGCTTTGGGCGGGCGTGCCAGCATCTGCGCCACACCGCCCGCCACCAAACCGATGCCCGCGCTGGTAATCCCCGTCAGCAATGCGCCGCCCGCCGCCCAACCAAAGGGATTCCACCATGCAAAGGCTATCAGCACGACACCGGCGACAATCTGTCCTGCACGTCCTGCGCCTGCGGTGCGCGGCACAAGATGCAGTTCGCCAGCAGCAGGCTGCCTGAAACGGTGTTCTGCTTCGTCTGCGGACAAAACCGCGCCGTTGAAGCGCACGAGAAAATGCCCGTCCGCCACCATCTGCCTCAAACCGTCAATCTGCAAAAACAAAGCCCGCAGGGCTTCTGCGGGCGTGTCGGCGTGTAAATCAAAACGGCTGCCGTAAGATTTCAGGCAGCCGTGGAAACGGACGGTAATCATAATTCAAGACCATGTATTAAAAAGAAAAATAATTGGTTTTTTGTGTAGAAAATCCTTGCTGAAAATCATAGTATGTACTATAATTCAATTCATCGGATAAGCCGATACGGGAAACCCCCTACCGAAGCAGGGGGCAACAAAGAAAGGCTAAAAAATGAAGCTGTTACTGCTGATTGTCTTGTTGCTCATTAGTTCTAACGCATACTAAAACAAGACAAACAAAATGAGATAGTGGTAAAACAAGGGGTTGGGTGGCAGCCCACCCCTTCAGCTTCACAAGCTAGCCTTTACAATATACCCTTTAATCACTTTTTTTGCAAGGACAAAATCATGGCACAAACCCAAGCACAAATCCAAAAAAAATCCGATGAAAAACGCGGCGTTAAGCTGTGTTCTTTCAAATTTCATAAAGAAACCATCGAGTTACTTAACCACGCCGCCGAACAAAGCGGTTTATCCAAAACCGCCTTATTAGCCGCCGCGCTGCAAGAATACGCAGAAAAACACAATTTAAACACAATGGATTAAGTCATTACCCACGGCAACCATACAGCCATCGCGCCAATCCCGATGCCGCCACACCGATGCCGTCCGTTGTTGCCAAAAATCGCTGTAGGGTTCGCGGCGCGACAACTGCCCGTAAGCATGGTGCAGCACTTCGCCGCCGCCCAAATACAACATGGCATGATTGGCATGGCCGTTGTGGGCGGTCAGCAGCACATCGCCCGCGCGTAAAGAGGTAAGCGGTACACGGTAAAAACCCGCTTTCGGTGCAAGGGTTTCAAACAGGTTTTGCGCCGCGTCCGTGTCCATCTCACCCCGCTCCACCGCAATCAATTCAATACCCGCCAAATGGTAGGCATCGGCAATCAGGCTGTAGCAGTCCGCCGTGCCGTAGAAAAATTCGCGCCCGCGCAAATGCGGCACGGGACGGAATACGCGCACACGCCTGCGTACCGCCAGCACCCACGGCAAAGCCGTTGCCACCTGTGCCTGTCTGTCCGCGCCCGATAAAAACGGCTCGCCGTCCGGATGCGAATGCACCACCGCCCGCACCGCATCGCCGTAATGCAGCCAATCTTCGGGCGCAATTTCAAAGTTTTTGCGCGGGTCGGCGGCGGTATTCAGGCAGGGGCGGTAAGCCAAGCCGCCGTTCTCAAAAACCAAAAAACCGCAGATTTCCCGTTTCGGGAAAAAAGCGGCGTGGGATAAAATAGCCCGTTTCAGGCTGTCTGAAAGTTCAAGTATCATAATGGGATTTCCACAAGGCAAGTTGGCGGGGCAACGCTGACAGCTTCATAATTGCCGTTCGCACAAATCCGCTCGCCGTTTTCGCGGTTATAGTGAATATCCGCACAACCGTATTGCGTGCGGAGTTGCATTCTAATGTGTTGGTGTGTCCAAGTGATTTTGACGGATTCTGTTTTCACATCATCATGCACTTGGGCATATAATTTTTGTGGCAGCAAATCCATATACTCTAATGCGCCAAACGCCCATGACAAACGGTTATTTCGGTATACTGTTTCAAACTGGCCGCAATCGGTCCGGTAAGTTACCAATACTTCATGCTTACCTGCATACACAACATTTACAGAGTGAATTTTCATGATTTCCATCCGATTTAATCCCTCAATATTCATCAAACATTTGCAAAAAAACATTTTATCCGCCGACAGCTTGATTAAAACCGCCATGCAAACTGACGATATTATCGGCTCGGTACTCCGCACCCACCTGACTGCCGAACAAATATTGACCGCATGGATTTATGCCGCCTGCAACCGTGAAAACTTTTTACACGGCACGCAACTGACTTTCGGTATCAAACTCACGATTGCCGATAATTTGGGTCTGCCCGAATATGCAAGCAAGATATTTCGCAATATCAATAAAATCCGAAACAAACTTGCTCATTCCGGAACAGAAGCGGAAATTGACCCTGACTTGTTGCAGAGTACCAAAGACCTTTTCCACCGCTATATCGCTCACACTTATGACCCCAAGCAACAATACGGAATTTCTTTTTTTGACACTGACGGCAATGCGGAAGTACAGGCTGCATGGAATGATTCCGAACAGCCGCCGCATATTACTTTGGCAGTGATGGTTTCACTGGTTTTATGCAAATTGGCGCAGGACAGTACAAAGCTATTAAAAATCAACCTGCCACCTTGTCCGCACTGACAAACGCCCCAATCGGCAGCACCGCCGTTGCCCCGAACCGCGCCCGACAGCCGCGCAGCGTGCGCGAACACACATCTTTGGCGGGATTGTCTGTCGGCATATCGTCTTTATCGGCAACGGGTCTGCCCGTATAGCCGCAGCCCTCGCCGCGATACTGCCAGCAGCACACGTCCGCCAAAATCAGCCGCGCGGGAATCACCGCGCCATCGGCTTCGGCGGGCGCGGCCAATTCAAACTGCGCCGTTTCCGCCGTCAAAGCCGACAGCCGCTCAATCACAAATTGCGACACCGCTTCCTGCAACGGGTCGGCCTGCGGATTGCCGCCGTCAAAATTGCCCGCGTCCAAAAAACGGGCATAGGTTTGGCGGCGGGTAACTTTTGCGCCAATCAGTTTGTTATGACGCTCTGCCAGTCCCGTTACCAAGCCGAACAGGTTGGACACGGTGAGTTTCGGGCGGTTGCCCGCGCCTTGCGCCGTCAGTTCAAAACCGTCCCCTTGAATGGGATAGCTTTGATACTTTTGCCCTTTCCACAATACAAATTCCTGCCCTTTGCCGTTCAAATGATTGCAAAAGCGCAGCAATCCGCCACCGAAAGGGCGCAAATCCACTTCCCACAGTTCCAGCAGCGCGTCTTGTTCCAGTTCCGACAGCGCGGCTGACATTTTGCTTTGCATCGTCAAACCTCCTCAAATTTAAACGAGATTTCCCACACAATGCCGCCCTGCGTTCTGCGCTCGTATTCCTGCACCCGTACTTCCGCTTCGTTGTACGCCCAAATAAACGATTTGACCCCCTCATGACGGTCAAAAAAAGCAGCGATTTGGTCTATCGTTGCCTTGCTGCCCATCACACTTTCCGCCCAAATGCGGCGGCGGGTGTTAATGCCTTTCGGTTGCACTTGTTTGTAACCGTCGCCGAGCCGCACTTCGCGCACGTCAAAACGCACCGTTTCGGCGTGTTCTGCCGATGCGGTGCGCCAGCGAAAGATTTCTTTGCGTTTTTCTGCCATATTTTAAGCCCTTACCGTTTGATAAATTACGCCATTGGGACGGCATTCGTTGGCAATTCCCTGTTTTACCAAAGATTCAATCAATTTGGGGATTGCCGCTTCCACGCCTTTGCGGGCTTGGGTTTCGGTGTCGCCGTCTCCGCCGTGCACATGGACGGTTACGGCAATCTGTACGCCCGCCGCCGCAGACTGCCGCCTGAACAGGGCAGGGGAGGGCGGCACGCCCACCGCACCGCCGCCCGCATAACCTTTGGCGCGGTGCAGCAGCCCTTCAATCGCGGCTACGCCGCCGAGCTGTCGGACGTTTTCTTGGCTTAAGACGTATTCGCCTTTGTGGACAATGCCGGCGGGTTCGTATTTGCCGCCGTCTCCCGTGTAGCCGCCGCGTGAATAGCCGCCCGACATCGCACGGCCCAATGCACCGACCCAGCCGCCTTGTCCCGCCATAGACTGCCCCGCGTATTTCATGGCGTTAAACACCGCCATTTTCACGGTCATTTTGCTGATGTCCTGCAAAACGGACTGTGCAAAACTGCGAAAATCCGTTTTGCCGGTGGCGACAAAATCCGCCAGTGCATCAGACATTCTGCCCGCGCTGTCGGCCACCAAACCCGTTACCTGTTCGCGCATCGTGCCGAAACGCGCCATATATTGCGACACGCCGTCATTGATGCCGCCCAGCCAATCTTTGTCATAGACGGCCTGTTTTTCAGCCAGCACGCGGCGGGCTTGTTCGGCGGCATCTTTTTGCTGGCGCAAACCGTCCACATACTCGGCAGACGCGCCCGCCGCGATGGCCTGCATGATGTGCATATCGTATTCGCGGGCAAGGGTGAGTTTGGCGATTTCGTCTTTGGTTTTGCCTGCCAACGACAATTCAAACAGTTTTTGATTAAAGCTGTTTTGCGTTTGCTGTGCCAGTTTGTCAATCAGTTCCGATGCCTGCTTGTCGGCTTCAAACTGTTTTTGGCGGGCATCAATCTGCTGTTGCAAAGTGAGCAGTTGCGCTTTGGCTTCGGGCAGCAGGTGTTTCAGGCTGCCTGATTCCAATTCGTACTGCAGACGTTCCGCTTCGGTGGTTTTGCCGACCAAATCCAGCTTTTTCTGCTGGGTTGCCAAATGTTCTTGCGCCAACGCGGTGAGTTTGGCTTGGGTGGCTTCTTGGTCGGCGGCGCGGGCTTTCGCCAGCTCGCCTTGCTGCTGCTCCGCCGTCCAAGTGCCGTATTCGCGGCGGCTGCGTAAAGCCAGCTCGTTTTCAATACTGCCAAACGGATTTTTCGCCCGCAATTCGCTTTCCAGCTTCAGGCGGCGCAGCTTGTCGGCAAAGGTTTCGGTGTATTGCTCGTAATCGGATTTTTTCGGCGCAGCCAAATCCTTATACAAGCCCATGCTGGCAAAGGCTTTCGCCTGCCCGTCCGCGCCGCGTGCGAAACGCGCCGCAGACAGCGCGTTTTGCGATTGAAAATGCCAATGGTCGCCGGTGGAAACCGTGCCGTTTTTATTGCGCTGCCCCGATTTTTCAAATTTAATGCGGAAATCTTTGCCGTCCGCAAAACCCAATTCTTGCAAATAGGCTTTGATTTGCTTCGGCACGGCGGCGCGTTGCGCGGCAGACAGGTGCGCGGCGGGCGTGGCATCAAACGCCAAACCCTGATTGTGTTTGCTGGCTTTGCCGATATGGTAACGGTCATTGATTGCGCCAAAGCGTATCATATTGTTGCCAAGCAGCTTTTGAAAAGCGTGCGCCATCGCGTAAGTGCCGCCGTGCGCTTTGCCGCCCGCTTCCGCCCCCGCTTTCAGGCGCAGCCCTGCGGCGGTAGTCGGAAAGGCAAAACGGCTGCCGCGCGTTTCGCGGAAGGCGGATTTTTTGGCGCGTTCTTGCGCTTCGGCAAGGCGGGCTTGAATATCCGCTTTTTGGATTTTGGCATCGGCTTCGGCTTGGGCAATGGCTTGTTTATTACCTGTGGCACGAACTTTTGCCAAGTTTTCATCTACAACAGATAATTCTTTGCGTAGTTTCTGCACCGTAGGCAAGGCAGCTTCTGCGCCGCGCCGCAATGCGTCCATAGCGGTTACACCGTCTTTTTCGGCTTGCGCTTTTTGCTGCTTGCGCTCCGCCGCAAAGTCCGCCCGCTCTTTCTGCCGCGCCGTTTCCGCACGCTGCTGATACAGGCGGCTTAAAATATTCGGGTTCGGGAAAGGACGGTTTTCTTCCAGCTTGATTTCGTGTTCCAGCAGCGCAAGCTGTTTTTCCAAAGTCGGCTCCGCACCGATGGATTTCATTTCCTGCCAAACCCATGATGCCGTATCGCCGATTTTTTTCCACGCGCTTTCAATCAGCCCCAAATTTTCGGTAACTTTCCGCGCCATATCCGCCGATTCATCGGCGTATTTTTGCTGGATAAGGCGCACGGCTTCCTGCTCGCGCCCCTGTTCTTTCAGTGCGGCGGCTTGGGCGTACACTTCGGCGGTCATGGATTTGTATTTGCCCGACAATTCCACCACCGCTTTCACGGGGTCATCGCCGATTTTTTTGTATTCGCCCACCAAATCCGCCACGCTGCGCCCCGTGGCTTCCGACATCAGCGTAACCGATTCGCCGAAACGGGTGTAATCTTCGGCGGCAATATTGCCGATTTTGCTAAATTCCAGCGCGGCTTCGCGGGCTTGCGCCCAGTTGCCGGTGCTGCGGCCGACACTTTCGGCCATTTGTTGTAAACGTCCGGAAGTGATGCCTGCGGTATCGCCCGCCAAAGTCAGGGCGTTTTGGTATGCGCGGCTTTCTTTGCCGCCCTGATACATGGCATAAGCCAAGCCACCGACTGCCGCCGCGCCGCCGCCCACTGCCAGCTTGAACGGGCTGATGGTGGAAGCGATGCCGCGAAACATATTTTTAAATCCGCCGAAGCTGTCGCGCAACTGTCCGCCCTGTTGCAGCAAGATTAAAAACGGATTTTGCCCGCCCGCAAGCTGGGTAACAATATCCGTCATCTGCATGGGGACGGTACGCAGCGCGGCGTTGTACTGCCCGATGCTGATGGTGTTTTGATGGGTGAGTTTGCGGGCGCGGTCAAGCTGTTGCAGCATCGGCTCAAACCGTGCCGCGTTCAGCCCACGCTGTCGTGCCAAACTTTCGTAATATTGGCGGCTGCCGCGCTCGCCCGCTTCCAACAGGGCGATTTGCCGTTGCAAAGTCCGCTCAATGCTGCGGGCGGCGCGTTCCTGCGATTGGGCGTTGCGGGCGGCGGCTTCGCCGGTGCGGTTCAGGCTGCCTGCGGCGCGGTTACCCGTTTGTTCGGCGGTTTGCCCGAAATGTTGCAGGCTGCGCTCGCCTTGCTGCAAACCTTGCTGCAAGCCGCCCACGTCCGCGCCGATGCGGACAATACTTTCATTTGCCATTATTACGCTCCCAAATCACATTTAATGCCGCCGCTTCCATGATTTGGATATTTTCCAAAAACTCCGCCCATTGGTCGGGTGGGATTTGGCGGATTTCCAGCAGGGTTTTGACGGCGGTGTAATCCAAACCGATGATGCCGCCCATGCCGATGCGCCATTGCGTTTCGCAGTCGATAAACAGCATTACGGCTTCCCAATGTTCCGCCCATATTTCACAAACAGACTGTTCGGAAAAATCGGCTTCACTCAAACCAAACGCCGCCAGATGGTCAGCGTCGGCGGCAGGTTCGTACAAGGCGCGGGCTGCGGCGGTTAGTTTTTTTGCGCGGCTTTGGTGTGTTCGCGCAGATAGGCGTGGATTATCAATTCCGCCGAGCCGATATAGTTTTCTGCCAACAGTTCAAGGTTTTGGTCGTTAAACGGCACGTCCAAATCCCAGCCGGTTACAATATCGGACAAAATGGCGGCATCGCTGCCGTATTCGGGCATTTTTTCGGTAAATTCATTCAATTCCTTGCGGGTACGCGCTTTGCAGGTCAAAACCACCGTTTCGGCTTCCGTCTGCCCCGGCACGGGAATATCCACAGGCACTTTAAAGGTGGGATTGGGTTGCAATTTCAATTTTGCCATGATGTTTTCCCTTTAAAAAAACGTAAAAGATTTCAGGCAGCCTGAAAACGGGCTGCCTGAAACGGGTTTAATAACGGGTCGGCTCGCCGTTTAGGGCATAAGCAAACGATACCGTCATCAACTGCCCTTTTTCCAAGCTCGGCACTTCGTCCAGCGAAGCATAGCCGTTGTACAATACTTGCGAGCCGCCGACCAAATCAATCCGCATCGGAGTCGGCTCACCCGATTCGCCGGCGGCTTTAGCGGCTTTATACCCTGCCAGAGACGGGTCATCGCCAATCGTAAAAGTAATGCTGCGTGCGGAGCGCGTGGTCGGCATCTGCCGTTCAAACTTTTCTTCAAGGTACGAAAACTGCCCGTATTGCTGTTCGCCGCCCTGCATCTGCACATTGGCGATTTGGCGGATTTGCGTCCAAGTATTGATTTTGCGGTAACGACCAATGCCCGCACCCGCAGGATAACGTTTGGTATCGGTGGTATTGATGCCGTCCAAACGGAAACTGTTGGCATCGGCAGACGTTACCTTAAATACACGCCCGTCCAATTCACCCCAGCCTGATTCCAGCACGATAAAATCACCGTTAGCCAAACCGTGTGCATTACTGGTTGCTACCGCCGGATTGGCATTGGTCAGAGCAGTAATGCTTTTTGCCGCCGCCAGTGCCGATGCAATATGAACGGTTGCGCCGTCCGGAAATTTGGAAGCCATAACAAGCCTTTCTTGTTTAAAAAATCCATAAAAAAGCAGCCCGTTCAGGCTGCCTGAAAAACCATTTGCCGCATTTTGCGGTAATTGGCGGTTTCGGTTTCGGCCCAGTGCAAAGCCCGCCAATCGCGCTTCTCCCACAACGTCCAATAATGGGCGTTCCAACGGCAGCACTGGTCTATGTAAAACAGGCTTTCGTTATCCAAATCAAACATCTGTCTGCTCCAAAACGATAAAATCCTGCATCATGCCGCGCCAACCTGTGCCGTCATCAAACGCCGACACCGCCGCGCCCGCCGCCGATACTTCGGGCAGGGCGTACAAGGCAGTTTCAATTTGTTGCGACAGCTCCACCGCCGCCAAACGTTCCGCCGCCCACGCGCTGATTTGGACGCGCACTTCGGCGGCGGCATCACCACCCAAATAAGGCCGTCCCGCACCGCCGACACGCGCCAGCAGCACAAACGGCGGCTTGGCTTCTTCGGGCGCAAAGTCGTGATAAACTTTGGCATCGGCGCGGGCGGCTTTGACGGCGGCAATCAATTTTCGTTCAAGCATTTTGCACCGCCCGCATCACCGTTTCCAACATCAATGCCTGCGCTTCGTCTTTTTTGGCATCAAAAGCAGGGCGGACAAAAGGCGCGGCAGGCTGCCGCACCGTGCCGTATTCCACCATGTGCGCGTATGGCACATAGCCGATGGCGGACGAGCGTTTGCGCCACGAAATCTGATAAACCTCTTTTTCGCCTTTGATTTGCAATTCGTCAAGGTGTTTGAGGTAGATGGACTTTTTCAGGCTGCCGGGCCGGAACAGGTATTTTGCCCCCGCTTGGTCGTCTTTGTGGCGGCGGCTGTAAAACCAGTGCGCTTTTTTGCTTTGCGGAGCGCGGCGGTGGGCTTCATCAAAAACCAGTTTCGCGCCTTTAAATGCCGCTTCGCGCACGCTGTTTTCGGCACGCTCGCCCATGCCGCGCAACTGCGCCAGCGCGGGCGACAAATCCACTTTCATGTTAATCATCAAAGTTCCTTTTGGTTTAAAATCTCGCCGTTTGAGGTGGTAAAATAAGCTTTTATTCGGATGGAGCGTAACTCCATCCGGAATCAGGGCAACACATAGAACTGTGCTTTATGTGTACCCCTGTGAGTTGAAACAGGCTAATCATGGCATCACTCCGTTTTTTCGCACAATAATTCGGTGTATTCGCGTTTTAAATAATCGGGCTGCACGGTCAAAATATTGTAAACCGCACCGCGATAATGCACGCGCATACTGTGGTTGATGCGCTCGGTAAAGCGCACGCGCACGGTGATATGCGGCGATTCGGACAGCTTGCCCGCCTGTATGCTTTCCACGCCGCCGGTTTGCCGGACATGGTGGATGCTCGCCCACAGGCGAAAAAAAACCGCCCAATTTCGGACGGTGGCACCGGCGGCATCTTCGCTTTCGGTTTGGTGGCGGATTTCAATCCGGCAAGTCAGGTTTCCGGCGTGTAGCATGGCACACTCCCACACCCCGCAGGGCAAACCGTGCGGAGTGCTTAACTATTTAATCAAATATTTAATGCTTCAAAGTTTCCGAAGCCGCTTCCATCAGCATGGTGGACAAGCCGTTTAAAATCTTGCCCGCTTCCGCCACTTGCGCCATTTCCTTTTTGCTCAAACGGTCGCTGTCGTAATTGATGTAGGTCAAATGGTCAAACGTGCCGCGCAGCAAAGCCATATCCTGCAAAGCAAATGCCACATCGCCGTCATTCGGTGTTCTTGCACCGTAATTAAACAAAACCTGTCCGATGCTGCCGTCCGAAATCAGCAGTCTCGGCAATGCTTCCGCTTCTTTCGGCTGCAAGGACAAATCCAGCAATTTAAAATCATTGCCCAATACCTGTTTCATGGCAGTTACCAATTTTTCCAACTGTGCATAGCTTGCGCTTTCCAAACTGACGGGGTAGTTCAAATAGGCATTTTGGCGGTTGTGGAAAAATTTTTCACCCAGCCAGCTTTCCAGTTGGTAGTCGTTCCAGTTTTCAAAATCCCGTTTGTAGGCGCATTGACGTTTGAAAATATTGAGCAAATCATCGCGGCGGACACCAAAATCCACCGTAGGCAGCTTGTCCAGTTCTTCATGCAGCCACTCCGCCGCACGCAAAAAAAACCATTTGGACTGATTGAAAAAAGATTCATTGACGCGCCCTTTTTTCTCAATCAGTTGCTGCTCAATTTGACGTTGCGACACGCCCTTGTGTTTTGCCAGTTTCCCCACCAGTTTGTATACATACGCGGCTAAAGGTGCGGGCAATTCAGTCTGTTCTTCTACGGTCAGGGCATAGGGATTGGCGGGCGGCAGGGCGGAAGCTTGCGGTGCGGCGGATTGCTTGCTGTTTAAAAAGGTTTGGATAACCTGAATGGAAAAGGCGGGGCTAATCCACATGCCATAATGCACCACCAGTTCTTTGCAAACGAATGTACCGCGATTTTTGCCGCCATTTACAGTTTTGATGATGCGTTCACGCAGACTTTCTTCATCATCTAAAACAATTTGCTTTGCTTCTTTGCTAATTCCTTGTTTCTGTTCCACTTCTCGTTTTTGAGACTTGGTCATTTCATCAATAAAATCAATGGTTTTTTGACTTCTTAACCAATTAAGCGGTTTATTCTTGGAAGCGTTTCCACTTGCCTTATGCAGGTCAGCCAGCGAATACAAGCCGTTTACTTCACGAATTTGGGTGTTGGCAATGCAGATTGCAGAAATTTGAGTGTTCATTTTAAGTTACTTTCTTTGGATTAGTTGAAAATCCCGACCTAACACCAAATAGGGCGGGCAAACTGGCGGATTGGCGTACCGCTCCAAAGTAACGGCGTATCTTGCGATACTCCGCCAGCTTCCCCATAACAGGTAACTTAAAATGCAACAAAAGAACCGCACGCGGCGGCTTTGAAGCCTTTGGATAAAACGGAACGCCAATTCCGCACGGCTGATTGGAGCCGTATCGGAATGGTAGCGATGCTTTGCTTTGGTGTCAATCAAAAAAGTTAAATTGTTGATTTTATTCCAGAGAACAAATCTGAGCACTGAAATAAAATCAAGCACTTAACAAAAAAGCAAGCCTTTCAGCCTACCATGAAAAAACCGCCTTGCTTGCGCTTGGCGGTCAATAGTCAAAAATTAACGTCTTCGGGAGCGGGTATGTGGTCGTACATACGTTCCATCTTTACGGTAATAACCACGTACATGCACAGTGCCATACCCACTATAAGAAGATGCAGGTTGATAAACAACAGGTGTAGGACATCTACGTTTTTCCCCATTTTTCGTATAGTAGAAATCAATACATCTTGTTTTCTCTCCAAGGCGTATACCAACATTAGTATCACTATTAAATACCGATGTACTTGCTACTTGTGATGGTACTTCTATTTTTGCCTGCCCCGAATCAGACAAACGATTATTTAATTTTGCTGTCTTGGTAAGACCATCTTTCCAGTCTGCCAAGCCAATTTCATATTTTATTTGCTCCGTTAAAACAGCATGGTTTGGGTATCTATCAGGCAAGTCTTCAAAATATTCAACAAATTCTTTTGCGCGGCTTAATTTACATTTGGCAATCCATGCGGATTGTTCTGGAACAGATTTATATAAAGAAACAAAATAACCACATTGATGAATCGCATCTTTGAAAGTTTTAGCATCTCTCCTGATACTGCTGGACTTCAACACATCGGTTTCACTATCCGCCAAACTTTCTATCAATTTGCTACCTACTTGTTCAAGTCTTTCAGCAGCTTCTCTACGACATTGTTCCTGCCCCCTCATAGAATTTTGGCTACTTACCATGCAAGTCAGCATATTGAAGGCAATACTTTGCTTTTCTGTAGTTATACTAGTACCATTATGAGCAAATAAAAATTGCCCACTAAAAAATAAAATTCCAATTAACCAAAGTCGTTTCATTTGCTTCAAATTCCGTCAAATTTAAAGCAAAATATTGTAAAGCCGTTTTAACAAAAACTCAAACCAAAACCGCCCTGCGGCGGCTTCTGAAAATCATCTTTCCCGTTCAATCAAAAACTTATTATTTAAGCCGTTATCCAAAGTCAGCAAGGTCAGTCCATGTACCAAAGCCGTTGCCAACACGATATTGTCCGCCAATTTGATTTTATGGCGCTTTCGCAATTCAACCGCCTTGTTTTGCACGGGTTTGTCCATTTCCAAATGGCGGACTTGGCTTAAAAAAGCCGTCAGTTCCTGCTCATCGCAGGGCGTGATGTCGTGGTATCCCAATAATTCAATCCGGTTTACCACGCTCACGCAGCATTCCGCAAACGGCACATTCCGCATCAATTTGATTGCCTGTTCGTTTTGGTTGTACAAGCCCAAAATAAAACAGGTGTCCAGCAAATATTTACTCATCGCGCAGGGCTTTCTGCACGGCCACGGGGTCGTTGCCGAAACTTTCCAAACGTTTGCCTTGCACAAATTGCGCCACGCTGGGCGGTTGTACCAGCGTGCTGATGTGTTGGAGCAGATAATGCTCCAAGCTCATGCCCGCCTGTTGCGCCTGTGTGATGACGGCACGCTCTACGTTAAGCGGCAAATCCAAAGTAATCATGATATTATCCTTTTGTTTTGCATATTGTTCCAACTTCAGGAAATCATACCATATTCAAAAGCCCATAGTAAAATGACCGTTTCACACGCCCGCCCGTTTGCGGTATTTGTCCAGCAGCCTTTCGGCAGCAAGCGGACGCTCGGCGCTGTCTTCGCGGTGGGCGTACCGCCACGAAAAAACCAGCAATATGGCGGTTTGAATATCGCGGTTGAGCAATACGCCGTCCGTTTCTCCTGCCGCTTCGCCCGCTGCCCGTTCCTGCTCGTCCGTATAAAGCGGACAGTTCAGATAGGCGCGGCAATGTTCTACCGCGCCGTCCAACAGCAGTTGCAACAGCGTGTCTTCTTCATCGCCGTCTATGCGGGCGTGCAGCTTTGCCAGTTCCAGCGCAATCATGTGCCGTCCGCAGGGGGATTTTCGCCATTACCGTTGTTTTCGGCAGGCGGGTTATTTGTGTTGTTGCCGTTATTGTCTGCGGGCGGGGTACTCTCATCTGCGGGCGGCGTGTTGGGCGCGGGCGGCATATCAGATTTGGACTTTTTACCGTCTTTCAGGCAGCCTGCCTCACGGGCGGCTTCTTCCAATTCGGGCGGACATTCATCGCCCTTTTGATAGTGGACGGGGTAAAACGCGCCGTCAGGCACGCCGTAAAAGGGTTTAATCAGTTTCATCTTGTTTTTTCCTTGTCAGGCTGCCTGAAACCTGCTTCGGGCAGCCTTGTTAGGGGTTAGGCGGCAATTTTCAACAGGCGCACCGCTTCGGGGTTGTTTACACCGCCGCCCGTGCGTTTGGTGGTATAAAACTGCACAAAAGGCTTGCGCGTATAAGGGTCGCGCAAAATAGACACGCCTTTGCGGTCAAGCACCATATAGGCGCGTTTCATATCGCCAAACGCAATCGGCAGCGCATTGGCGGCAACATCGGGCATTTCCGCCACTTCATAGCAGGGATAGCCCAACAGCGTGCTGGGTTGTCCCGTCTGCAAGCTCGGCTGCCACAGGTAATTATTGGTGCTGTCTTTCAGCTTGCGGACGGCGGCAAGGGTTTTGCGGTTCATGATAAACACCGCACCTTGCGAAAACTTGGCAGGCAGGTCATACACCAAATCAATAATGCTGTCGGCGGTCAAACCGTTGGCACTGCCGCTTTTAACGGTTTTAATCGCACCAAACGGGTGTTTGTTGGCATTGGTTGCGCCTTCCACATAGGTCAGCAGCCCGAAAGGTTTGCCTTTTTCGCCGTCGCCGCTAATAAAGGCTTTGTTTTCCTGAAGCGAAAACTCCGCCTGTACTTCTTCTGCCAAGAATTTTTCCAAATTGATTTCGGCATCATCCAAAATCTGCTGCGTGGCGGCAGGGTTGGCATAAATCTCGCCCGTTTCAAATTTCAGTTGTTTGAACGTGGGCGTATTGGTGTTGTTGCGGGCATCTTCTTCGCCCACCCAGCCCGATGTCGCGCCGTGCAGGTTATACAGCTTTTCAAAATGCGGCGTGGAAACGGTCTGAACATGAAAAATCCGCCGCAACGGGGAAAATTCCTGCAATTTGTCGGTAATGCTTCTGTCCCACTCGTCCGGCACCAAATAGCCGCCGTTTGCGCTGTCGGATTTTTTCAATTCGGCACGTTCTTCGCCGCGCCGCATAAACGCCAATACCGCTTCGGCGTGTGCCTGTGCGTCCTTATCGGGTTTGCCTGTGCCGCCGTTCAGTTGCGCGGCGGCAAACTGTTCGTTCAGGGCATTCAGCGCGGCTTCGGCGGCAGTCAGTTTTTCCGTCAGCGATTGCACGCTTTCGCTGTCGGCGGTTTTTGCCAATTTTGCCTGCAAATCGGCAATTTCTTGGGTTTTTTCAGTTTTAAATTCTTCAATACCCTTTGCCAGTTTTGCCAGCAGGGTATTGGCATCGGGGGCTTCGCCTTGCGCAAATACGCCAAGCAAGCCGCGTTTCGGGGTAAAAGTCGGTCTTTGTTTCATGTTTTAACCTTTCAAGTTATCCAGTAATTGTTGCAATGCTTCGGGGTCGGGGGTGTCAGCGCGTGGCATGACGGGTACGGCAGCGCGGGGCGTGCCGTGTTTGTAGCTTTGGATAATGGCGCGGGCTTGGCTGCGGCTGTAACCTTGTGCGCGTAAGGCACTTTCAATTTGTGCTTTGGCTTTGCGTTCCGCGCCGCCGTTGTCAGGGTCGGATACGGGGGCATCGTGCAGCTTGGCGGTGGCAAAGCCTTCGGCAAGGGCGGTGTCGGCATTGAGCCATGTTTCTTTATCCATCATGGCGGCAATATCGGCTTGGTCTTTGCCGGTGCGGGCGGCATACAGGCTTGCCATGGCTTCGTCAATTTGGGCGAGCAGGTCTATGCTTTGCGCCAATTCATGACGGTTGCCCCATACTGCACCCCAAGCATTGTGTATCATCACAAACGCGCCATCGCCGATTAGGATTTCATCGCCCGCCATCGCAATCACGCTGGCGGCAGATGCGGCATCGCCGATAATCTGCACGGTGATTTTGTGCGGGTGCGCCCGCAGCAGGTTGTAGATGCCGATGCCTTCAAAATAGCTGCCGCCCGGACTGTTGATGGATACGGTAACATCTTGCCGCTCTGCCAAGAAAGCGGATACCCGCTCGGCAGTAACGGGCTTGTCGCACCAGTCATCGCCGACAATGCCGTACAGTTCCAAGACGGTTTCGCCCGCTTGGGCGCGGGCGGTTTTGTCGGGTTGCCAATGGTTCAGGGCTTCATGAGGCGGGTCAAAGCTGATTTGGGTGCTTTGACGGGCTTGGATTTCGGGCAATTTAATCAGGCTCATCGTCTTTTTCCTTATTGGTTCGGTCTTTGCCTTGCTGCGGCGGTCGCAATTTGTCGGCTTCGGGGTCGGCGATACGCGGCGAATCGCTGATTTCGCGCACTTCGTTTTGCGTGAGCCAGCCGCCGTGTCCGCCGCTACCCAAGGCTTTAGCAAAAAATTCCGCCTGTTCTTTCAGGCTGCCGCGCAACAACGCCCCTGCGTTAAATTTGAATACATAACGGTCTTGCTCTTGGGCGTTCAGCAGGCTGCGGTTGAGTGCCTGTTCCCAAGCGGTCAGCCACGGCAGCAGCCCGTATTTGTGAAAAAACAAACCCAATTCGCTGATGCCGCTACCCCAACTGGTATCGTCCATCATCAACAGGGGGCGCGGCACGGCAAACAGGCGGGCGATTTCTTCAATTTGGTGGTTGCGTTGTTCAATATGCTGGGCATCGCTGGCGGTATTCGCCCATTTTTCCGCTTTTAAACCCTCTTCCAAAATCATAAAGTCGCCCGCCTTATCCGCGCCCTTGTGCCGCTCGTGCAGGCTGTGTTTCAGCCGCTCGTAAGCCTTATCGCTTAAGGCATTGGGCGCAGACAGCGCACCGCCTGCCAATACGCCGTTTTGAAACAGGCTTTCGGCGGCGGTTTCCGCATCAAAAGCAATACCCAGTGCCTTTTTCGCCAGTTTGACCCGCGAAATACCGACAATCCCGTCATCGCTAAAATCACGGATATGCAGCATTTGGCTGCCGTCCAAATCCAGCAACGCCCCGTCTTTACGGGTAATTCGGTAGCGCAGGCTGAAATCGGGGTTTTGCTCTGCCTGTACCTGCATCGGGTGGATAGGGTGCAATGCCAGCACTTTACCGCCCACGCCGCGCACAATGCGGGCATAGGCATTGCCGTATTGCAACACCCAGCCCTGCATCAGCAGGCGGAACTCATAGGCGGTTTGGTAGGCATTGGGCTGTTTTTTCAACAGGCGGTAAAGCGGATTGTCCGTTGCCGCCTGTTTGCCCTCATCATCGTGTATCAGATTAAGCGGCAGCATGGCAACGCTTTGGGCAATCAGGGTAACGCAACGGTACAACGCCATATTCGCCAATGCTTTGCGTCCGTTGCTGTTTACCCCGCTTTGGGTCTGCCCCGTGCGGATAAATTCCAATACCTCAGGGTCATTCAGGCTGTCAAAGCTCTGCCCGCCCGATTCGGCGCGGACACGGGCGGATTTTTTGGTTTTGTGTTTGTCTTTTGCCATAAGTTACTGTCTATAAAAAACGCAAACCGCGCTGTTCATATACCGAGCGGCGCGATTGCGGGTTCAATGCCATCAGCGAAACGGCGTTAAACAGGGCTATCAAAGGGTCAATTTTTGCCGTGCCGGAAGCCTGTTTGGTAATCAAAATACCGTTGGCACGCGCTTCCACACGGGCATTGCCCACCACCCAATTCATCATCGCGCTGCCGCCGTGTTTCAGGCAGCCTTCGGCAAGTTTGCGTTCGGCGGTTTTAATCGCCGAACCGAGTTTCCAGCCCTGCGAGATTCCGATAATGGCATCTTCCGGCAGCCCGCGTGCCAGCATTGCGTCCAAAATCGCGCCCACGCCGTGCGGGTCAAGCCCGATTTTGTCCAACAGCCCGCTTTCAAATATATCGGCACAAATGGCGGCAACATCATCGGTGTCTTCGCCGATGTGGTTTACCAGAGTCAAATCGCCGGCGCGGGCAAAATCGTGCAGTTTCGGCGCGATTTCCTTACGGCGTTGCAGCACGGACGGGTGCGCCCATGCGTGATGCCATGCCAGCCATTGGCGCGGATTGCTGCGGCTGCGCCCCACCACCGCCAAACCGAGCAGGTCGTCCAAGCCGCCGCCGTCTATGCCGATGGTGATGACTTCGCTTTCGGCGACAATATCGTCCAGCGAACAGTTGGCAATGGCGGCGGCTTCCCAAAACTCCGCGCCCGCCCAATAATCCGCCGACAGCGAAAGTCCGATTTCAACGTTTAGATGTTTCGCCATAAAACGGCGCAGCGCGGTTTCGCCATCGTGCCGCGCCGTGGCAAATTCGCCCAGCAAAAAGGCTTCCGATACGGAAGCCCCCAAGTTTGGATTGGTGATGTAAAAATTTTCAGGCAGCTTGTGCCGTCCGTCCGCCAGCATGGCGGGCGGAAATTCGTATAACACGGGCAGAAAACGTTTGTTTTCTACTTTGCCATCGCGCACGGCGCGGGCGCGTTTGAGCAGGTCGGCAAATACGCCCGCAGGGGCTTCGTCCGAATGGGTGGACAGGTAAATCACAAAGCCTTCGGGTCGCGCTGCCAAGCCGCCTTTGGCTTCAATAAACATATCGGCGGCTTTGGGGCGTTTGCCGAACAGCCAGACTTCCTCAATCAACACGCCCGTGCCTTTGATGCCGGACACGGTGTCGCTTTCGGCGGCGATGACTTTCAATACCGCACCGGTTTCGCGGTGGACGATTTCGCGGGTGTGGTCGCGCACCTGAAACAGGGCGGACAGCCGCGCATCGGCGCGTATCATGGCTTTGGCGGGTTTAAAGCTGTTGTTTGCCACTTCTACGGTGGGCGCGATAATAAAAAATTCGGCTTCTGCCCGCCAGTTTAAAATCAGGGCGGTGAGCATAATGCCCGCGCTGATGGTGGACTTGGCGTTTTTCTTTGAGATTAAAAGAAAAAACTCTTGTATCAACCGTTCGCCCGTGTTGGGGTTGTATGCGCCGAACACGGCGGCGACAAAATCGTAAATCCATTGCCGCGTTACCATGCCGATTTTCGGCACGCCCGCCACATCGGGCAGCACCAGTTCTTTGAATACCCGCAATGCCAAGTCTGCCTGTTCGGGGAACAGTGCGCCGCAGGGTATCAGGCTTTGTTTTTTGACTATGCGGCTTTGCCAATCGGGGCAAGCAGTGCTGTAATGGGGGTAAGGGTGGCGCATATCAGTGGGTTACGGCGGAAAATAAGCTGTTTTGCTTGTCGGGCGGCGGCGGCATGGGGGCAAACAGGCTGTTTTGCACCACTTGGCGGGCGGCTTCGGCTTCCGCGCCTTTTTTGCCTTGGTCGCCGATTTTGCCGTGCGCGAAAGGCAGCAGGGCTTTGGCTGACTCTTGCTGTTGTTTGCTTAAGGCAATCACGCCGAGCATATGCAGGGTGAGCAGGTCTTTGGGGTCAGACAGGGTGTAGGTTTGTCCGTCCAGTTCCACCGTTTCGCCGTTGAAGACGGCGCGGGCGCGCGCGGGCGGTATGGCGGGTGCGGCTTCGGTCGGCGCGGGCGTTTCCGCTTTTGCGGCAGGGTTTGTCGGTGTATTTTGTGCCATTGCCGTCATCAGGGCTTGCACTTCGGGCTGTTTTGCCAAGCGTGCGCCTGCCGCGCTGGCGGTTTTTTTGCTGTATCCGGCTTCTATTGCGGCTTCTTTATTGCTGGCCCCGCGCACGCGGGCGGCGGCAAACAGGCGGTATTTTTCTTCTTTGCTGCGTTCCATGATGATGCTCCGTGTGTGGGCGGTGGTTTTTTTTCAGGCTGCCTGAATTTGGCATAAAATGCTAAAAAATATTGGTGTTTCAGTTTGTTAAAATGGGATTTAACATTTTCTACAGGGGAAAAAATTCTGCGAATGGGAATCTGCGCGGTGTCCGCCGCCAAGCTGCCCAGACTTTTACCGCCCCCCGCCCTTGCTTTCGGCGGCGGTTTTGGCGGCATGGCAATCGGTGCAAAGTGTTTGCAGATTGACCAAATCATCTGTGCCGCCGCGTGCGGTGTTAATAATATGGTCGGCTTGCAGGTTTTCGGGCAGACAAACCCGTCCGCAATGGCGGCAAGTGTAGCCGTCCCGCAATAAAACCTGCTCACGCAACCGCCGCCAAGGTCTGCCGCCGCGCCCTTTGCCCCAATTTTGAACTTCAGGGGCGGATTTGATGCGGGCGGCGGGCGATGCGGTGATGCGGCTGCCCAATGTTTTTAATCTTGTCATGGCGATTGCCCCATGCAAAACCGCCGCAATACACGGGGCAAGCGGCGGTTTTTGATTTAATTTAAATTCATTAAACCTAATTTTTGCATAATTTAAACATCAAACCGAACCTTTTTCAAGCTGCTTTAACAAGATTTTTGATTAACTGATGGCTATAAATTTGTTTAAATGCAGAATTTAAATTTTTCTCATACGCTCTTAAACCGACACCCATGCGGGCGGCTTTGTCTTTTTGCGTACCGGTTTCCAAAAATTCCAAATACACCGCTTCACGGCGGCGGCGCGGCAACTGTTCAATCACATCATTGATTTGACGATACATCATATCGGCACACCACCGAACCGCCCCACCCTTGCGGAAAGCATAAGGCATTTGCGAGCCGCCCGCACTGCCACCGCCGACATCGCCCGCCATCAAGCGGTAAATCATATTGGGCGGAGAACGGTAAGCGGTTTCATATTCTACCACACCACATTTCCATTTTGCCCAACGCAGCAACAACAAACGCACATTCTGTTTTGACACACTCCTATCCTGACCGACCACACTGAATTTATACAAACGAGCAAGACCTATCGCCAAGCCCTTATTTTTATTTATTCCGCGATTGAATTCGCCGAACACAAGATTATGCAGGCAGCTGTCTTAAACAGTCAAGAATACACAGTCTTTTGTTTTTAAACGGTTCTCATTGTTTTTTAATTTTTCTCCTAATTTCTCCGAACATTTTCTCCTAAATAGACAACTGATTTAAATATGAAAAGATATTTTCTCCTAATTCTCCATGCGGTTTTATTCCATACGCGAGCAATGTTTTTCAAAACCACAACAAATAAACAAATACGGAATAAACAAAAAATATTCTCCCGCACACGGAGCAAAAACATTGTGAGAAATTGAGAGAAAATACAATAATCCAAATAAAACAATGCTTAACTTAGGAGAAAACACTTGGAGAAAATAAGGGATATTTGGAGAAAATCCAAATATCCCTTAAAAACAAAGTTTAATTTAGGAGAAACGGTTTACAGCCAGCTCTGCTTACTCATGGCGCGGGCAAATTTATCAGCCGAATGCAAATAAAATCTCGGCATCGGCATATTATCAGGTTTTTTAATATTTGGGGGAACAACCAGCCATACCTGCTTCTGACTGCCCTCTACCGCCGTCCGAATAACACGGATACCGTTCAAATGGTTCAATGCCATTTTAAAACGTTCTTTTGACATGCCCTTTTCTTTGACCATAACGCACCAAACATTGAAAACCTTAAAGCAGTCATCCAATTTGCACGGAATATACGGCAAACCCAACTCACCGCTCTGCCAATCGTCCGCATAGACTTCATACGGATGGGCATTCCATTTTTTCATGGCTTTTTTGGCATCGGTTTCTGGCGCATGGGTATGGGCATGGTAGGTTTTGCGGCGACCGAAATCGTCCGTATACAATAAGGGTAAGGCATACAGAAAGTCTACAAAATCCTGCACCGCATTGTCATCATAAATTTCGGCCGCCACCGCCGCCGCAAACTGCTCATCCATTTTGTGTTGCGGCGACACAATACAAAAGCGGCGGTCATTTTGCTCTGGCACGACAGGGGAATGGTAATTGGACAAATACACAAAACCGATATAGTTTCGTTGATATACCGTGTCCATACCCTTTTTCTCAATCCGTATAAACTCCCCCGTAATCTCATTTTTCAGCCTGCCCATCAAATCAAAGCGTTTACGCGGGCTGTTTACTTCTTCGTAAACAATGTACAGCTTGTTTTCATACACACCCGAAAATTGGCTTTCCATGTCCGACTGCCCCAACACACCCGCCCAACGTCCGAAAATTTTCGGCAGCAAGGTAGCGAAAATCAAAGACTTGCCCGCACCCTGAACGGGAGAGGCAAAAACCAACGCCGTATCCTGTTTGACGGCGGGGTGGCGCAGCCTGTAGGCAATCCAATTCAACACCCACTCGGTAATGCGGACATCATGATTGCACAGCAACTCAATGGCAGCCAAAATATTGCGGCAACTTTCATAACCAAAAATCAAATCCCGATAATGATTAACCTTTTCCAATTCGCAAATATTTTTCTGTTTAAACGGCAAACCGTCATAAATATTGACGCAAGATAAGAAATTTTCTTCGTCAATATCCAGCGTTTTCCGCAGTTTTTCAGGGTCTTTGCGGTCTTCTTCCGATAAAGCCACATTGTCTTTTCTCGCCATACCGTGCGGGCTGTCGGGGAAAAAACCGAAATCATTCACGCGCACTTGCAGGCGGTTCGGATTGTCTTCCCAAGCCGAATAACGGTCTGCACCCAATGCCGCCCGCAATGCTGCCGCAGGCATTCGTCCGTCCGTACCGCAATAGCCCATTTCTTTGGTGTCGCATACATCGGTTGTGCCGTAAATCAGAACATAACGGTTGGCGTCAAGTTGAAAAATCGGGTCTTGTGCGCGAATTTTGGCATCATGGCGTTCCTTAATCGTATCCGTGCGGACTTTTGACCAATTACGGAATTGGGGATGCGCCAACAATACGGCATAACCGTTTTTCCCCAAACGGTTTGTCAATTCACGTTTTGTCCAATTTGCCGCCAACGGGATGCAAAAAAACCGCTCTTTTCCGTCTACTCGCACCACATTAGCCAACACCCACGCCAATACGCCGCCGTCATCGGCATCTTCCGTTGATGCGGGCGGAACGCCCCCGCCACCCCCGTCAGCAATGTTGGAGTCGGGCGTTCCGTCCGCCCCATCACTTTGAAGGGGCTGCGCGGGGAAACTTGCATTATCATCAACAAATGGATAAACCCGCAAATCCGACAAGGCTGCCTGAAGCGACACCGGCGGCGCGGCATCGTCCAGCAAATCCGCCACATCGTAACCGCACGGCCACACCCCCGCTTCCGGCACGCGCACAAACGACACCGCACAACCCATGATTGCTAACTGCTCCGCAATCCCCAACATCGCCGCCATGCCCGGCTGCTCATCGGCGGGCAGATAGGGCATATCCGATGCGGTCAAACCCGCCGCTTCATCTTTTTTGGTAAGTTTGCGGCGTTGGCTGTCGCAGTCCGGCCAGCATACCACCCGCCGCCCCGCCAACGGCTGCCAATCGGTTTTTTTCCAAGCGTTTGAGCCGCCCGCCCACGACACCGCCACATAGTCCGACAAATCCGCACAAGCCGCCGCCGCGTCTTTGCACTTTTCGCCCTCTACCAATAAAACAGGTGCATCGGGTTTCGCCGCCAGCGCTTCCAAACCGTAAAGCGGGCGCGGCTCGTCAAATCCCCGAAACCGCCACATCATGTTTCCGTGTTGGTCGCGGCAAAAAGTGCAAGGCATATCATCTTTGCTACCGTCCGCATGGCGGAAACGCATCACCGCGCCTAATACCCGCCCTTGTGCATCGCGGTATAATGACACCCGCTCTGCATTTTGCCGCCCCTTGTCCTTAAAGTGGTGCGAAGTCGGCATGGAAGCCAAATAACGCTCATCAACGGGCAAAATAGGTGTCCAAGTATTCCGCGCTTTTTTGGTGGCGGTAAAAGCCTGTTTGTCGGCGGCGGGAAAATTACCGATACGCAGTCGCTCCGCCACCGCCCGACACGCTTCGCCCTGCGACACGCCGAACAAATAGGCATACAGCGATACTAAATCCCCGCCCTTGTCATCAGTGGCAAAGTCCGCCCACGAACCTTTGCGGACATTGATGCGGAACGAACCGGCATGTTTGTCGGCGCGGGTGGGGTTGAGTGCCACATATTCGTGGCGGTCATAACGTCCGCTAGGCAACCATTCGGCTAACAAACCGTCCGCGTGCGCCAACGCTGCCGATTTGACTGTCTCAAAATCCAATTTATCCATGATGTACCCCCAAACAGCCAAACAGCCATTCAAACAAGGCCGCCACCACCGCAAACGCCAAACGCTCCAAACGCAAGCGTTCCGCCGCCGATACCGAACCCGCCGCTTGCACAGACAATACTGCCTGAAACAATTCAGCCAGTGATAAAGACACCGTCATCACACTGCGCTCGCCATCATTTTCCCACCCGCATTTCGGCAAAGGCACAAACACCCCGCCCAACAGCCGTGCCATTTCCTGTACCGTGTGGCGACTGCCTGAAACCTGTTGCAAAGCCACCAACTCATCAGGGTGCAAAGCCTGTCCGCGAAAATTAGTGATTTTGTGGCGCAAACCCTGATTGCTGCCGCATACGGCGCGGCTCAAATCCGTCTGTCTGCCTGAAAACGCAGCCGCATCAGCCTTGATTGCCGATGTAAGCAACACATTCAAATTTTGCATAAACAAATACCTACATGATTACTGCCGAAAGGTAGATAAAAAACGATTTAAATTAAACGGGTTTTAAACTAAAATTCGGCTTGTGTTGGCAAAGACAAAAAAAGCCCCACCCCGCGCAAACAGAGTGGGGAAAACCCGCCTTGTGGTCGTAGGCGGCAAACCAAAAGCCGGTCAAGTGCGTTGCTTTAAACGCAGTTTTTCCAGCAAAACCAAAGGGCGCAAATCGGCATCGTCCAATGCACCGTCTGCGGCCTCTTTCATTTTGGCAGCCAAACGCAGGCTGGGAATTTGCCGCCCGCCGCTAAACGCAGACAGTTGGTTGTAATGGCAACCGCAACGCGCGGCAAAGTCGCGTTTTTCGGCAGCCGAAAGCAACCGCCAAAATCCCGCGAAATCGGGTGTAAAACCTGTTTGGCTCATCAAGCTCTCCTGATTTAAATTTGATTAAATTTAATCAAATTTAAATCAATAGTTCAACCTATTTTTTAAATTAATTACCTAAACCGATATGTTTAAAGAGAAAAAAAATGAATTAAGCGACATTCGCCGCATTTTGATTCAGCAAGTTATCGCCGAAGATTTTCAAGGCCATCAAAGCAATTTTGCCGAGAAAGTCGGAAAACCCGTCCAACAAATCAATAATATCATTCGCAACCAACGTGCGGCGGGCGATAAAGTCGTGCTGGATATTGAAACCGCTTTGGGCAAACCTGTCGGCTGGCTTTCGGACAGCAAAAACATCAACCCGAACTTTTTAAACGTAGTGATGGTGCAAGAAAAATTTGAACGGGACTTTGAAGAGATTGAAAGCGCGTTTACCCAGAATTTGCCTGTGAATTGCGTTGAAATTCCGATTTTTAACGTGGATACGGTCGGACAATATGTTGGTGGAAGCAATCCTCCGCCCATCAACACCACATTTAGCGGCATTCAGGCAGGAACGGGCTTATTCGGTTTTTTGATGCCGGACGACAGCATGTTTGACCCCAATACCACGATTTTTTTTGATAAAGATGATGTATTGATTATTTCGCCTGAAATCAGAAATTTGCACAGTAGCGACTGCGCTTTGGTACAACTGAAACAGCCCGAACAAACATTTATCATTGCACAGTTTTACAATAATATTCGCGGGCAGTATTTTAAACAGCACCAGGAAGATGAAATCTTAACATTTGACAATATTGAGCAAATTGTCGGCATGGTAGTAGAAAAGCAAAAACCCCTTTTTGATTCCGCCACTTTACAGCAAAAACTCGCCAACCAATAAATTTGATTTTGTTTTAAACCACCGCCTTTCTTATCCGAAAGGCGGTTTTTTTGCGCTTGTTGTCAAAAGAATTTCTTTTTAAAACAATATTAAATACAAAATTTAAAACTTGTTAAACTATTTTACGTTTACTTTTTATTTAAAATGGTTTAAATTTGAAAATAATTAAAACAAATTCATGGGAAAACACCATGCAGAGAACGCAAATTTTTACCGATGCCGTTTTATCCAAAATCAAAGACGCGTCAATTCATGCCTTGATTTTGCTGGAACGCGGAGATTTTAACGCTTTTGATGCTGCCGCCCAAAAACTGAAAGGCATGCTGCAAACCGTTGTTGCCGCTTACGCGGTTGGCATGATTAGCACGGCGCAACACCGTCAAATCCAGTTTGTTTACCGCACGTTCCGCAAACAGGCAGATGCAACGTTTATCCAATTATCACAGTAAGGGAAACCTGCCATGAAAACAACCAAACTCCCCCGCAAACTCCAAGCCATCTTGGACAAAGTAAACGTTCCCCTCCCCAACCGTCCGGAGGGCGATGAAAACGAATTTATCCGCAACCACATCATTCGGCGTTGGCAAGCCCAAACCAAGCTCAAAATGCCCCTGCATCAAAAGCTGTATTTCGCCGAGCAATCCATGCTCTCCGCCAACAGCGATTACAAAAGCAAACCCGTTTATTCACTCACCAAACAGAAGGCAGTCTGAAATGGAACAAGAAATCACCTTTACCCTGTCCTTATATACTCTTGTCGGCGGCTGTCTGCTCGGCGGCATCGTCTTGGGCGTATTGCTGGCGGTGGCGTTTTATAAGCGCGGCCATCTCAAAGACCTAGTTAATGAAAAACTGTAAGCCGCCATGTCCGCCCCAAAAGGAAAAATCATGCAAACCGACACCCCGAATACTGCCTTTATGCTGGCGATGCGCTACCAATCCACCACCGTGCCGCTTGATGAAATCCTCAAACACTATCTGCCGCATATCGGCATAGACCAAGCCAAACGCCGCGCCGCCGAACAAACCCTGCCGTTTCCCGCATTCAAGGCCGACAAAAACAGCAAAAAATCGCCGTATCTGGTGCGCGTGGCGGACGTGGCGGCTTGGTTGGACAGTCAGGCGGCGGAAGCGGCAGATGATTGGCGCAAGGTAAATCATTAAAACAAACCGCCCGAAACAGGGGCGGTTTACATTCAAAACAAAGTACTTTGTGTTTCTACAGGAACAGTAATTTCGCTAACATCAACAGCTTGAATTTTAAATTGCTGTTCGGCCAAATATCGTGCCGCGTTAAGTAATCCTTTATCATTTGAAATAATCAACTTTGCTTTATTGCTAATGGCAATAGCAAGAATTTGGCGGTCTACTTTGACTTTTTGACGCGGCTCTTTACTACACTCATTCGGACGATTATTCATTATATCCGAAATCATCGTACACATTACCGAGCTTTTCATATCAAAATCCAATATTTGATATACCTTGCTTTTTCCGGAAAATAAGCTTAAGAATTCTTGGCGTTTGGCCGGATTGGGTTCGCCAATCAGAAATTCTGCCAATGCAGGAGCGGGGATGCCGAAAGTTTTCTTTGCCCGTTTCTGCTCATCAAATAAATATTGCATTTTATGATGCAAATCTTGCTGGCCGCCGGCAGGACGATATAAAAAAACCAACGCATTATTATCCAAAACAATCATTTCAGCCTTCCCGAATAGATTCCAACTTGGCAATAGGGTCAGCAATATACCGCCATTCGGAATCCACTGCTCTAAACCGACTCAACCAATCTTCATAAACGGCATCATTAACTTCATCTAACAATTCAAAATCATAAATACAAAACTTGTCGCCAACCGGTTTCCACTCAAAATCATCGGGATGAAAACGTAAAATCCCACCGCCTTTGCATTCCATAAAGCGATATAGATTCATTGCCAATTTTTGTGCCAGCTCTTTGCTTTCCACCATTAAAGAAACGGTTGCCGAACCGTCATCGTCTGCCAATGTCAGGGATACATTTTTTTTGCCTTTACCGCCAATTTGTACCAACCTTCCCCGAAAGACGTCTTCCTGATAGACTTCGTAGCAGAAATTTTCTACCGTATCCGGTATCAATTCCCTTACAACGCCTTGTGTATCCAACAAAGTGGCACGGTGTCCGTTTTGTTTAAGGCAGTTTAAGATTTTCTTAAAAGGAATTTCACCCAACATACGCAGGCTGCTTGCAAGCCGTTCAAACTCTTGCAAGGGCGGGCGCAATGCGATTTGTGTACAGCCTTCGCTGATTTCATCAAACAAAATACTGTCTTTGCTGATTCCTTCTTGAGCCAGCAGGGAAGTAAACAGGCGCAGATATTCCTGCATAGCCTGCGCGGAAGTTGTGCGTGGGGTAAGATGCCTGTTTTCATCCAGCGATGAAACGCTTAAGGCAAACACGCCTTTTTCGTGGATTTTTATCATTTCATCACCTGTATTGGAAAGTTGATGGAAGAATGGTTTTGCGCTGCGTAAAAGGAAATTTATTTATTCAGTTTCGTATCATAATGGATTTGCCCTGCTGTGGAAACAACGATTTTAGTTTAAAGTTGAATTTGTATCGTTATTATGTCGTATCGCAGCAGACCGAATCAAAAACTCAACAAATTGATTGCTTATAGCATTTCCCCATTTCAGGCAGCCTGAAACTTGCCGCCCGATGCCACCCGCATCGCATCGGCAAAATCCAAACGCTCCGGCCGCCGCCTTAAGTTTACATAACGGCGCAAGGTCTCCCAACTCTCATGCAGCGTGATTTGCTGTATCTGTGGAATCGTCAAACCGTCTTCAGCCAGCCGCGTGCTTGCCTCATGGCGTAAGTCATGAAAACGCAAATCCTCGATACCCAATACTTTGCACGCTGCCTGAAACGCCGTACCGATGCTGGCACTGTTACCGCCAATCAGATAAGCTGCTCCCAATCCGCGCCGTTTCAGCCGCCCGCGCACCGCATCCGACATCATAACGTCCACCACCGTCCGCACGTCATCGCGCACCAAAAACGCATGATGGTTGCCCTTGCTGCCGCGCGGGTGTTTGATGTCGCGCACCAGCCATTCGCCGTGCTGCCTGTCCCAATCGTCCAAACGCAGGCGGGCAATCTCGCTCACGCGCCGCCCCGAATATACCGCAAACCAGATAATCAAGTGCATCGGATATTTGCATTGCGCCGGATAATCCCGCCATTGCCGGTAAAAAAACGTAGTGAGTGCCTGCAACTCCGCGCCGGTCGGCAAGCGGTCGCGCTCCTCCGATTTGCCGATAATGCGCCCGCGCCGCAAGCCCTCCATCGCCAAATCCAAATCCGACCAGCTTACCGGCATGCCCCACACAAAATAAGCGTGTTTCAGCAGCGAGCGCAGATATTGCAAGTCATTGTTGATGGTGGACGGCGACACCGGCGCAATGCCGCGCGAACCTTGCCGCCGCGACAAGGCAAAATCGGAAAAATCTATCTTTCGCAAACGGTCAAGGCGGATTTGGCCAATCGGAAAACGCGCCATAAAACGCATCGATGACGGCTTGTTGCGGCCGAAGTCCCCGTCTGCTTCGGCAATGTAGCGTTCCACCGCTTCGGCCACCGTAGGCATCAGCTCGCGCTTGCGCCCTTTTTCAAACAGAAGGTCGGGATTGGCTTCCAATTCCGCTTCGCGCTTTTTCAGCCACGCGGCGGCCAAGGCTCGTTTGGAAAACGTTTTGCTTTCGGAAAAATTAGGGTATCCTGCCCGAGTGATGCGGATTTGGGCGCGGTAAACCGTTTCGCCGGACGGATTGCTACGCTTAATGATGCTGCCCATTTGCACCATCCTTTCACAGTTTGAAAATGGTGTAGATATGGTACAGCGAATGCGCGAAAATACGCAGGAATAAACGTGAAAACGCGGGTAAAAACAAGATGGATTGTGATAAAAAACGAAAAGAAAACAAGCAAGTTATTGAAAAGTTAAAACAAGCCCGCGTGCTGCTCGCCCCGATGGCGGGCATCACCGACAAGCCCATGAGAATTCTGGCAAAACAATTCGGCGCGGATTGGGCGGTCAGCGAAATGATTACCGACAACCCCGCCTTGCGCCACACCCGCAAAACCTTGAGCCGCAGCGACCATGCGGGCGAAAGCGGTGTGATTGCCGTACAGATTGCCGGCAGCGACCCGCAGCAGATGGCGCAAGCGGCGCGATACAACGTTGCCAACGGCGCACAAGTGATTGACATCAATATGGGCTGCCCCGCCAAAAAAGTGTGCAATGTGCTGGCGGGCAGTGCCTTGTTGCAAAATGAAAAATTGGTGGAACAGATTTTAAACGCGGTGGTGGCGGCGGTGGACGTGCCCGTTACCCTGAAAACCCGTTTGGGCTGGAGCGATGAACATCAAAACCTGCCCCTTATCGCCCGCATCGCCGAGCAAGCGGGCATTGCGGCGCTGGCGGTACACGGGCGCACGCGCACACAAATGTATCGCGGCGAAGCGCGTTATGAATTGATTGCACAGGTAAAACAAGAAATCAGCATGCCCGTGTGGGTAAACGGCGACATAGATTCGCCGCACAAAGCCGCCGCCGTACTCGCACAAACCGGCGCGGACGGCGTAATGCTCGGACGGGCGGCGCAGGGCAATCCTTGGCTGTTCGCGCAAATCAAACAGTTTTTGGAAAACAACACTTTGCCACTGCCCGTACCGTTTCAATCAGCCTGCGAAACGGTTTTGGCGCATTTGGCGGCGATGCACGGCTTTTACGGCGAAACGGCAGGGGTACGCATTGCCCGCAAACACATCGGCTGGTATGTGGCGCATTTGCCCGATGGCGAAGTATTCCGCCAATCATTCAACCGCTTGGACGCAGCGAACGCGCAGCAGGACGCTCTGGCGGCGTTTTTGGCGAAAACGGGGCAATGCCGCGCATTTTGGCATGATGACGCACCCTAAAGGACAAGTCATTCCTGCGTAGCTTGGGTTGAAGCGTAGCGCAAACCCAACAATACATTGTTTTATCGTGAAATCGTTGGGTTTTCACTTCGTTCCAACCCAACCTGCCACTGATTTTCAGTGAAAAAGTCTAAATGATGACACGCTTTAGCCACTTTTCCGCTCGAACACGGCGGCGAAAAAGCCGTCCGTGCCGTGTCGCGCCGTATTCAATTGCAAGTATTTGCCCGTATCCAAATCAATTTTTTGTGTTTGCAGCAATCGGGCGCAGTCCAGCAGCATAAAATCGGAGTGGCTGTCGAGAAAGCGTTGCGCCTGTTGTTCGTTTTCTTCGGGCAGTACGCTGCAGGTGGCGTAGAGCAAACGTCCGCCGTCCCGCACCAATGCGGCAGCCGCTTTCAAGATGTTTTCTTGCTGGAAAACAAGATTTTGCACGGTGGCGGCGGATTGGCGGTATTTCAGGTCGGGATTGCGCCGCAGTGTGCCCAAGCCGGAGCAGGGTGCGTCCACCAGCACGCGGTCGGCTTTACCGCGCAAACGGGCGATGCGCGGGTCGCGTTCGGAGCTGATGCGTTCGGGGCTGATGTTGGTCAAGCCGGCGCGGCGCATGCGCGGTTTGAGCTTGGACAGGCGTTTTTCCGATACGTCAAAGGCATAAATGCGCCCTGTGTTGGCGGTTTGTGCGCCGATTGCCAGTGTTTTTCCGCCCGCGCCCGCACAAAAATCCACGATGATTTCGCCGCGTTTGGCACCGAGCAGCAGGGCGAGCAGTTGGCTGCCTTCGTCCTGTACTTCCAGTGTGCCGTCCAAAAACAGGGGGTGGCGGTTGAGCGCGGGTTTGTCGTGCAAACGCAAGGCATGGGGCGCGTAGGGCGCGGCTTGGGCATCGGGAAATTCTTTTTGCAGTTGTGCCAATACTTTATCGCGCTTGCTTTTCAGGGTATTGACGCGCAAGTCCAAAGGTGCGGGGCGGGAGACGCTGCGTCCGAATGCGGTGATTTCCGCATCCGTCCAATGGGTTTGCAGGTGGGCGAGCAGCCATTCGGGTAGTTCGGCGGCGGTATTGGGGTCGGCGGCAAAGTCGGCTTTGCGGGCTTTGAGCGCGGTGAGAAAATCGCGGTCGCCGTCTGCCAGCAAGGTTTCCAGTTGGCTGATGTTGCAGCCGCGCCCCAGCACCAATGCCGCCAATGCCGCACGTTGGGGGGCTTGGGCAGGTTGGGGCAAAACCGCTTGGATTTTTTGCAGATGGCGCAGGGCGGCGAACGCGGTTTCGGCGATTTCGCGGCGGTCGTTGCGCCCGAGCTTGGGGTGGCGGCGGAAATACGCCGACAGAACGGCATCGGCAGGCTGGGCAAAGGTAAGCATCTGCGCCAAAACGGCGGCAGTGTGGTGCAATTGGGCGGCTGTGGGCGTCATGATAAACAATCCATCGGCAAAATGCTTGATTTTATCGCCAATGGCGCTTAAAACCAATAATCAGCCCCAAGCGTTGGCGGCGCTTGGGGCGGACACGGGTTTATTTTGCGCGAATCAGCTTCATACGGCTGTTGCCCATTTCCATTTCAAATTCTGAACCATCGGCTTGAATGTGTAAAACACCTTCTGATGTGCCTTCCCCCTCAATGTTGAGATTTTTATCTTCCGTTTTCATTTTTGCCTGAACGGAAGAAAATACGGTTACCGGCGCGGTAAAAGCATTTCCTTTATTTTTCAAATCGTTGATTTTTAATTTATAGTTAAAATTGCCTTTTTGCAAGCCCATTTTTTCGAGAAATTCTTTTGTTCCGATGGATTGCTTCACCGCGCCGGTGCAATCAGATTGTTCGTATTGTTCGGCATGTGTGAATTTCAGTGTAACCGTATCGCGACTGTTCCGGCTGATTTTTTGCCTGATGGCAATACCGTCCTGACACATCATCCATTTCCCTTTCAACAGCGCGGCAGCATCGGCGGGCTTGGATTGTTCGGTTAAAGGGGCGGCGGCACAGGCTGCCAGTGCCAGCGCACACGCGCACGCGGCAAACGGTTTGTAAAAAGAACGGATTGTTTGGTTTTGCATGGTTTTGCCTTTGTTGGAGGGTTGTAATCGAAAAGAATTGTAAAAAAAAAAAAAGAAACGTCAAGAAAAGATTTATCATACCGCCGCCAAAATTGAATTTCCCCGATTTCCCGCTTATACTTAACGATTTTTCCGCGCCCCTTGCGGAAACAATGGAATCAATTGAAATGATGAAAAAATCCCGTTACTGCTCGTTTTGCGGTCAAGCCGAAGCCGATGTTGTCCGCCTGATTGAAAATGATTCGGGCAATGCCTTGATTTGCAATGAATGTGTCCGCGATTGCGGTGAGTTGATGAACGGCGGCAGCAGCCCCGCCGAAGCCGCGCCCGCCGCCGAAGAAAAAACCGCCGCCCCCCAAACCGAAGCACTGCCCACGCCGTCCGAAATTGTCGCCCAACTCAATGATTATGTGGTGAAACAGGACGCGGCGAAAAAAGCCCTTGCCGTGGCCGTGTACAACCACTACAAACGTTTGCGCCACCCGCAGGAAAACGGCGCGGTGGAGCTTTCCAAATCCAATATTCTGTTCATCGGCCCCACCGGTTCGGGCAAAACCCTGCTGGCGCAATCGCTGGCGCGGAAATTGAACGTGCCGTTTGCGATGGCGGACGCGACCACGCTCACCGAAGCGGGCTATGTGGGCGAAGACGTGGAAAGCATTGTAACCAAGCTGCTGGTCAGTTGCGAGGGCGATGTGGACAAAGCCCAGCGCGGCATTATCTACATTGATGAAATTGATAAAATTTCCCGCCGCAGCGACAGCCCGTCCATCACCCGCGACGTGTCGGGCGAGGGCGTGCAGCAGGCTTTGCTGAAGCTGGTGGAAGGCACGGTGGCGAATGTTGCGCCGCACGGCGGCCGCCGCAGCCCCGACCAAAAACTGATTGCGGTGGACACCAGTAATATTCTGTTTATTTGCGGCGGCGCGTTTGCGGGACTGGAAAAAGTGATTCGCCAGCGCACCGAGCAGGGCGGCATCGGCTTTGGCGCACAAGTTCACAGCAAGGACGATAACGCCGATATTACCGAATTGTTCCAACAGGTTGAGCCGGAGGATTTGATTAAATTCGGTTTGATTCCCGAACTGATTGGGCGTTTGCCCGTGATTGCCACTTTGGAAGAATTGGACGAGGAAACGCTGGTGCATATTCTCACCGAGCCGAAAAATGCGCTGGTAAAACAATACCAAACCCTGTTCGCTATGGAGGGCGCGGCGTTGGAAATCACACCCGATGCGCTGAAAAGCATCGCCAAACTCGCCATGAAACGCAAAACGGGCGCGCGCGGTTTGCGTTCCATTATGGAAAAGGCTTTGCTGGAAACCATGTACGCGCTGCCCGACAAAAAAGGCGTGGCGAAAGTGGTGGTGGACGCACAGGTGATTGAAGAGGGTGCGCCGCCGAAATTGTTGGACGCGGCGGGGGCGGAAGTGTCATAATGTCATTTGCAAGCGAAAGCAGCAAAAAATTCAAAAACCAAATAAAAGGAAATATCATGAAAAAACTTGTATTTACCGCTATTTGTTGCGCCTTGTTGGGCGCGTGTTCCGCCAACGGCGGCAGCCAAACCCAAATGTACGGCGAAGTGGGCGGCGGCGTGGAAAGCAGCAAAGCTTTCTAGGGTGTGTCATCATTTGACTGCAAAATAACAACGCCGTCATTCCCGCGCAGATGGGAATCCACTGCCCGATGCGTGGCAAGCCATGTGTTATCAAGGTTTGTCGGGCTTTGATTTGGATTCCCGTCTGCGCGGAAATGACGGTGTTGTGTTTTCTTGGTCAATGGATATTTGCCATCAAAAAACAGTCTCTTGCTTGGAAAGAGACTGTTTTTTGATTAGGGTGCTGCCACTGTTTCGGCATCGTCCGCCACCGGTGCGGCGGCGGGCAGGGCAGACGGCGGCGGCAGATTCCGCAGCAGCCGAATCAGCTCCGCCACCCGCATTTTCAGTTCGCGCCTGTCCACAATTTGGTCAATCGCACCTTTTTTCAGCAAAAATTCCGCACGTTGAAAGCCTTCGGGCAGCTTTTCGCGCACGGTTTGTTCAATCACGCGCGGGCCGGCAAAGCCAATCAGCGCATTCGGTTCTGCCAGCACCACATCGCCCAAGAAGGCGAAACTTGCCGATACGCCGCCCATGGTCGGGTCGGTGAGAATGGAAATGAAAGGCAGTTGCTTTTCCGAAAGCAGATGCAGTGCCGCGCTGGTTTTTGTCATCTGCATCAGTGAGTTCAGCCCTTCCTGCATGCGCGCGCCGCCTGATGCCGCCACGCAGATGAAGGCGCAATCGTCTGCCACTGCCCGTTGCACGCCCTGCACGAAACGTTCGCCCACCACCGAGCCCATCGAGCCGCCGATAAAGCGGAATTCAAACGCCGCCGCCACCGCGTCCATGCCGTGAATCCGTCCTTTGGCAACCACCAGCGCATCTTCTTCGCCCGTGCTTTTGCGGGCGGCCGACAAGCGGTCGGGGTATTTTTTGCTGTCTTTAAACTTCAAAATATCAATGGGTTTGATGTGGGCGGCGATTTCTTCGCTGCTGCCTTCGTCCAGCAGCATGTCCAAACGCGCCCGCGCACTCATGGCGTGGTGGTGGGCGCATTTGGGGCAAACGTGGTGGTTGCCCGCCAATTCGGTGGTGTAAAGTGTGGTGCCGCAAGCGGCGCATTTGCTCCACAAGCCTTCGGGAATGGCGGATTTGCCGCCGTCGTTGCCGGCTTTTTTGATTTTCGGGGGCAGGATTTTGTCCAACCAACTCATCACAAACTCCTTGTACGCAAGTACGGAAAACGGGGATTATACCCGAAAAAGCCCAATTCTAGAGTAATCGCATGATAAAGCCCTCCCGCACGGGGGAGGGCGCACAACGGGGGTTTACACCACGATTTCTTCTTTTTCCTGCTGCTGCTTGACGATGTTGCTGCGGTTCAGCCCGAACATCAGCAGCAGGGGGCTGGCCACCAACACCGATGAATAAATGCCGAACACGATGCCGATGGTCAATGCCAGCGCAAAGCCTTCCAGTGCCGCGCCGCCGAACACCAGCATGGAAATCACCATCGCTTCGGTCGAGCCGTGTGTGATGACGGTGCGCCCCATGGTGGCGGTGATGGCGTTGTTGATGATTTCGGGGACGGAGCGGTTACGCATTGAGCCTTTGCGGAAGTTTTCGCGGATGCGGTCGAACACCACCACCGATTCGTTCACCGAATACCCCAATACCGCCAACACGCCCGCCAGCACCGTCAGCGAAAATTCCCATTGGAAAAAGGCAAAGCAGCCAAGAATAATCACCACGTCGTGCATATTGGCGATAATCGCCGAGACGGCAAAACGCCATTCAAAGCGCATGGACAGGTAGATGATGATGCCCACCACCACCATGCCCATTGCCAGCAAGCCGTTGCTTACCAGTTCTTCGCCGACCGAGGGTCCGATAAATTCGACTTGTCGCAGCGACACATCGGGCGTGTCTTTTTTCAAGATGTCCATCACTTGATTGGAAAGCTGGGCGGACGGCACATCGGTTTTGTTCGGCAGGCGAATCATGATGTGTTTGTTGGTGCCGAGTGCCTGTACTTGGATTTCGCCCATGTTCAGGGCTTCCAAACTGTGGCGTACTTTGTCGAGTTGTGCGCCTTGTTGGTATTCGACTTCCATCAGTGTGCCGCCGGTAAATTCCACGGAGTAGTTCAACCCGCGCGTAACCAAGAAAAACACCGACAGGACAAACGTAACCAGTGAAATCAGGGTGGTCAGTTTGCCATAGCTCATAAAGGGAATGTCGCGTTTGAAATGAAACAGTTCCATGATTATTTCCTTTCCGTGTCCGCAGTGGGGATTTCACGGTCGAGTACCGGCGGGTAAGAAACGCCGATGGACAGTTTTTTCAGTTTGCGGCGGCGTCCGTACCACAGGTTTACCAGTGCGCGGGAGACGACCACGGACGAGTAAATCGAGGTAAGAATGCCCAAGCAATGCACGATGGCAAAGCCGCGCACGGGGCCGGAGCCGAACACCAGCAGGGCGATGCCCGCAATCAGTGAGGTGAGGTTGGAGTCCAAAATGGTGTCCCAAGCGTGGTCGTAGCCTTCTTTGATGGCGATTTGCGGTTTTTGTCCGTTACGCAGTTCTTCGCGAATGCGCTCGTTAATCAATACGTTGGAGTCAATCGCCATGCCGAGCGTCAGTGCCATCGCGGCGATGCCCGGCAGGGTGAGCGTGGCTTGGAGTGCGGACAAGATGGCGAACAAGAACAGCAGGTTGGCACTCAAGGCGATGGTGGAGAACACGCCGAACAGGCGGTAGTAAAACACCATGAACACGGCAACGGCGGCAAAGCCCCAAACGGTTGAATCAATGCCTTTTTTGATGTTTTCCGCGCCCAGAGACGGGCCGATGGTGCGCTCTTCGACAATTTCCATCGGTGCGGCCAGCGAGCCGGCACGCAGCAGCAGGGAGACGTCGTGGGTTTCGGCGGTGCTGAAGTTGCCGGTAATCTGTACGCGTCCGCCGGTAATCGGTTCGTTGATGCGCGGGGCGGTAACGATTTCGGATTTGCCTTGGTCGATTAAGACCATTGCCATGATTTTGTTTTTGTTGGCGGCGGTCAGGTCGGCGAAGATGGACGCGCCCGCGCTGTCGAGGTTGATATTGACGGCGGGTTTTTCGTGTTGGTCGAAGCCCGCTTGGGCGGCGTTGATGTTGTCGCCGGTGAGTTCGACCTGTTTGGACACGAGCAGGGTGTATTGGTCTGCGCCACTGCCGCCGCTCAACATTTCGTAGCCTTCGGGAACGTTGCCCGCTTGGGCTTGTTGCAGCAGGGCGGGGTCTTCGGACACCATGCGTACTTCGAGGGTGGCGGTGCGCCCGATGATGTCTTTGGCTTTGGCGGTGTCGGTCATGCCCGGAAGCTGTACCACGATGCGGTCGGCACCTGCTTGTTGAATCACGGGTTCTGCTGTGCCCAGTTCGTTTACGCGGTTGTGCAGGGTGTTGATGTTTTGTTTGACGGCGTCGCTGCGGATTTGTTGCAGCAGGGCATCGGGCAGGGTGAGGGTGAGGCGGTTGCCTTCGGCAGCCAGTGTTACGCCTTCGAGTAGTTTTTGCAGCTCGGGAAAGGCGGTTTTCAAGTCGGCTTCGTCTTGGAAGGGAACGGTGAGGCTGTTGCCGCTTTTTTGTACGCTGCCGGTGCGGATTTTCAGTTTACGCAGTTCGCGGCGGATGTCGCCGGCGTAGCGGTCGAGCGTTTTGTCGAGTGCGGCTTTCATGTCCACCTGCATGGTGAAATGCACGCCGCCGCGCAGGTCAAGACCGAGAAACATCGGGTTGGCATTGATTTTGCCCAACCATTCGGGGCTGTTGGAAATTTGGTTTTGCGCCACGATGTAGCCTTCGCCCAGTGCGGCATCGATGGCGTCGCGGGCGCTGATTTTGTCGGCATCGGAAACGCGCACTTTCAGGCTGCCGCCGGCGAAAAACATGCCGCCGTGTGTGATTTTTGCCTGTTGCAGGGCGTGCTCGACCTGTTTTTGCGTGTCGTCGTTTACCGACAGCGATTGGCGGTTGGTGGAGATTTGAATGGCGGGGGTAACGCCGTAGAAGTTCGGCAGCGTGTACACCAGCGCCAATACCACCGTAAACACAATCAGCAGGTATTTCCAAAGCGGATAACGGTTCATCAAAATTCCTTTTTGGTTTGAAGCCCCGCCGTTTACGGCGGTAAAATGGCTTGATTATTCGGGCGGGGCGTAAGCCCGTCCGAATCGGGGCAACGCATAGGGCTGTGCTTTAGGTGCAGCCCTGTGGGTTGAAACATCGGCATTCCTTAAGTGGTCTGAATCGGGTGGGGAAATTGCCGCGCTCGGGGCGTGCCGTCAATTGCTTTGGGTAGCGGTTTTTCAAGCAAAAATCCGCAGATGCAAGGGTTTGCAATGCGGCAGGTGCGGACTTTGGCTGAACATACCGCCGCATAAGCAATTGACGGCACGCCCCGACAGGCGCGGCGGGCGCGTTATTCGGTTTTGGCGGGCTCTTCGGCGGGGGTGCTGCCGTCTTGGGCGGCTTTGGCGGCAATGGCGTTGCGTTCCACTTCCACCTGCATGCCTTTGCCCAATTCGATGGTGAACACGTGTTCGCCCGGCTTGACCACTTTGCCGTAAAAGCCCGACACCAGCAAGACGCGGTCGCCTTTTTTCAGCTCGGCAATCATGGCTTGACGGGCTTTTTCGCGCTTTTGCTGCGGGCGAATCATCATAAAATACATCAGCGCGAAAATCGCAATCCACGGCAAAATGCCCATCCAAGCGTTGGGTTGGGCGGCGGTGTCGGCGGCGTGGGCAAATTCAATCATGTTGTTTCCTTTGAAAAGCAAAAAAAGCAAAAACGGACATTTTAACAGACTCCGCACCGGCGTGTTTCACGCTTTTGCGGTGCGGGACGATGCGGGGGCGCGGCAGGGCGTGCCGTCCGCTCGGGAAAGCCGCCATTATACCGCCATCGGCGGCGGTTTGCGGTAAAATAAGCCCTTTGTTGCCGAACAAACACGATACCGCCGCACACGGCGGGTGTCCGAACCGAAAAGGAACTGCGATGAAGCCCGTCTTTCCCCTGATTGCTTTGGTTGCCGCCGCGCCCGCCGCCGCCCAAAATTTGCAAAACGTGGTGCGCGAAGCCCTCTCCAAAGACCCCGCCGTGATTGAAGCGAACGCCGATGCCGCCGCCGCCGCAGACGACATCCGCATCGCCCAAGCGGGGCATTATCCCACCCTGTCGCTCACCGGCACGCAAACGCTGCTGCACCGCGACCGCTCGGGGCGCGAACGCAAGTACAAACTCAACCCGGGGCTTCAGGCAACACTGAACCTGTACGCATGGGGCGGGGTGGACGCCAAAGTGCGGCAAAGCCGCCACAAATTCCGCTACCACCGCCACAAAACCGATGAAGTGGCGGGCGAAGTCGGACACGAAGCCGGCACGCTCTATCTGGCGGCACTGCGTGCCAAAGAGCTGATACAAACCGCCCGCCACAACCTGCAACGCCACCACGCCATCATCAAAGACCTGCAAATCATCACCCGCCACGACAAAGGACGGCTCTCCGAACTCGACCAAGCCCAAGCGCGGCGTTTGCAGGTTGAAGCCTACCTTGCCGAACAAACGCGGATTTTGGAATTGAGCCTGAGCCGTTTGGGGCGCTACACCGGCACGCGCATTGCCCCGCAAAGCCTGAACAACCCCTTCGTGCGCGACACCCCCGACAGCTTGGTTACACGCTTCCGCCGTCCGGACTTGGCGCAACTGCCCGGCTACCAAGCCCAAGCCGCCGAGCGCGAAAGCGTGTTGGCGGAAGGCGCGGCACGCAAATCGTCCCGCTATCCCAGCATCAACCTGATTGCCGGCGCCACCCGCGACAACCGCGAAATCTACCTGAACCTCTCGTGGGACGTGTTCAACCCCGCCGCGCACTACGAAGTGAAAAAAAACGCCCACACGCTGGTTGCCGCCGAAGCGAAAATGGACGCCCTGCTGCGCGACAGTGCCGAACGCGGGCGCAGTGCCGAAATGGACATGCGCCAAAGCCTCAAACGCGCCGGCATCGCCCAGCAGCAAATTGCCGCGCAAAAAAAAGTCATCAAAGCCTACGAATTGCAATTCAAAATCGCACGGCGCACCCTGATTGACGTTTTGGACGCTTATTCCGACCTTTCCAACATCGAATTGACCGAAGTGGCGGCGCAAAACGACTTTCGCGATGCCGCGTGGACGTATCTGGCATCGCAAGGCGCGGTGGCGCAATGGGCGCAAGCCGCTCCGCCCGCCGCCCCCGCCGAACCGGCGGATTTTGGCGCACCCCTGCGGCGTTGGCACGACAAAATCAGCGACACCCTGCGCCGCAAAACCAAAAACAAAAACAAAACCGTTGCCCAAACCTTGCCCGACGTGCCTGCCGGCACCAACGCCGCGCCCGCCCGCACCCTGCGCGAACCGAACCCGTTTTCCCCCACCGCCCAACGCGCTTGGCTGCTGGGTCAGGCGAAAAAACAAAAAGCGCAACAGGCAGCAGCCCGACCCGCCGTCAAACCGCCCAAGCGGACGGACGCCGCGCCGCCGCTTTTGCGCGTGGGCAAAGCGGTGGACTTTACCGCCGCCCGTTCCGCCCCGCCCGTGCTGGGCGTGGACACGACCAACGCCCCCGCCTTTGCCGTCAAGCGCACCCCCCTGTAAACCCTACCCCTCCCCGTCATGATGCAATCCATTATCGAACACCTCTCGCTCGCCACCCGTCATTACGGCACGCCCGTTGCCGAAGCCGCCCTGTCTGCGCAAGTGCCGCACGGCGGCGCATTGGGCGACAGCTACCGCGCTCTTTCCGAAGTGTTGCTCAGCTTCGGCTTTGAAAACAGCCTTGCCAAACGCGAGCTCGCCGACATTCCCGCCCTTGCCGTGCCTGTGGTTTTGGTGCTGCGCGACAACGAAGCCGCCCTGCTTACCCGCGTCAGCGGCACGGGGCGTTTGCGCCGCTATGTGCTGCGGCAGGGCAGCCAAGTGGCAATCGAAATCAACCACGAAGATTTGGTGCAGCGTTACTTGGGCTACTGCTGGTTTGTCAAACCGAAAATCGCCGCAGACGGTCGCTCCGAACTGCCCGAATACAGCCTGCCCAAAGCGTGGTTTTGGAAAGTCATCGGACGCTTCCGCCGCTACTACTACCAAGTGATTTTGGCGACTTTCGTGATTAACTTTCTCGCGCTGGTCAGCTCGCTGTATGTGATGCAGGTGTACGACCGCGTGATTCCCAACAAAACCTACGAAACCCTGTGGGCGTTGAGCATCGGCGTGGTGGTGGCGATTGTGTTTGAACTGATTGCCAAACTGGTGCGCGGCCATCTCACCGACATCGCCGGCAAAAAAGCCGATTTGATTATCAGCGCCGCGCTGTTCCGCCGCGTGATGGCGCTGCGGCTGGCTGAAAAACCCGCCTCGGCAGGCTCGTATGCCAGCAATCTGCGCGATTTTGAAGCCGTGCGCGAATTTATGACCAGCGCCAGCCTGCTGGCATTGGTGGATTTGCCGTTTCTGCTGCTGTTTGTCGGCGTGATTGCGATGGTGGGCGGCAAACTCGCACTCGTTCCGCTTACCATTATTCCCACCGTCATCATCGTCAGCCTGCTGGTGCAACGCCCCTTGTCGCGCTACATCAACGAATCCATGCGCGAAAGCTCGCAACGTCAGGGCTTGGCGGTGGAAGCGGTGGAAGGCATTGAAACGCTGAAAGTCAATAACGCGGCCAACTGGGCACAGCAAAAATGGGACGCCTACACCGCCAAAACCGCCGCCGCCTCCATCAAAGTGCGCGACACCAGCAATTTTCTGGTGAATTTCGCCGTGGCGATGCAGCAGTTGAACACCGTGTTTTTGGTGGTGGTCGGCACGTTTCTGATTCACAGCAGCAATCCCGAAGAACAAATCAGCATGGGCGCGTTGATTGCTTCGGTAATTTTGTCGGGACGCGCCCTTGCCCCGCTCGGACAGATTGCCGGTTTGGCAACGCGCTACCAGTCTGCCAAACACGCGCTGGAGGGCGTGAACAAAATCGTGGAACGCCCGATTGAACGCAATCCGGAACGCCAATACATCACTTTGAACGAACCGCGCGGCGAGCTGTGTTTCCGCCAAACCCGTTTCGCCTACCAGCCCGATGCCCAACCCGCGCTCGGCGGCAGCGATTTGCGGATTGCGGCGGGGGAAAAGGTCGCCGTTCTCGGCAGCATCGGTTCGGGCAAATCCACGCTGCTGAAGCTGGCGGCGGGGCTGTACGAGCCGCAGCAGGGCAACGTTACGCTCGACAACGCCGATTTGCGCCAGCTTGACCCGAATTTTCTGCGCCACCACATCGCCCTGCTGAACCAGTCGCCGCGCCTGTTTCTCGGCACTTTGCGGGAAAATATGGATTTGGCGCGTTCGGACGGCACGTTTTCCTCCGACCAAGATTTGTTGGACGCGCTGACCCGTTTTGGTTTGGACAAATTGGTGCAAAACCACCCCAAAGGCTTGGACATGCCGCTCGGCGAAGACGGTTTGGGCTTGTCGGGCGGACAAAAACAGATTGTCGCGCTGGCGCGGCTGACTTTGCGCCGTCCGCGCGTGGTGCTGCTGGACGAGCCGACTACGGGACTTGACCCCTATACGGAAAACCTTGCCCTGAACGCACTGGCGCAATGGGCGAAAGACAAAACCGTGATTGTGGTAACACACCGTCCGCAGGTGTTGAAAATGGTGGAGCGGATTATCGTGATGGACAACGGCATGGTGGCGATGGACGGGCCGCGTGATGCCGTGTTGCAAAAACTGATGGAAAACGAGCGGGCGCAGCAAGCGCAGGCCGGCTGAAGCTGTTTACTCCCTCCCCCCGCTTGCGGGGGAGGGCTGGGGTGGGGGAAAACACGGCATTCCCTTGTTTGTTTCCGTAATCTTTTTTAGAATGACGAAGCATGAGCCGTTAAGCCGAATTGGAAGCACATCATGACAACCCCATCTTTCCCCGAATGCGTGTATCTGGGCGGTTTTCACTCGCCGCAACTGGGCGGCATCGCCGCCTGCCTGCCCGCCGCGCAAGGCGGATTTTGCCTGCACTTCGCCCCCGAACACGAACAGCAAGCCTTACGTTTGGCGGAAAACGCCGCTTTAGCGCTGCTGGCAGACAGCCCCGCCGCCCTGCTGCACCTGCACATCATCGATTTCAGCAACCGTCCGCGCTTTCCCTATTTGAACCAACTGGTCAAACAGCAGCTCTGCCGCACCCTGCTGAACGGACAAGCCGCCCTGCAAGCCTTTAACGAATTGGAACAAATCCTGCAACACCGCTACCACACCCTGTTCCAAAACGGCGAAAACTTTTGGCAATACAACGCCCGCAGCCGCCGCGCCGAAGCTTGCCATGTGCTGATTGTCAATACCGCCTGTTTTCCCGAATACAACAGCCCGTCCCCGCAAAGGCTGCAAGACTTTCTCCGCAACGCGGGCGATGCGGGCGTGTACATCATCGCCCTGCACAACCAAGCCACACCCGCCGAACCGCAGAATCCCTCCCGCGAAAGCCTACTCGCCGCCCTGCCCGCCATACGCCTGAACGCGCAAGGCATCCACACCGATGATGTGCTGCCCGCCGCAACCTTATACCGCGCCGGTTTTGCCTTTACCCCGCTCGATGTGAACCAAGACCAAATTCTCAACACCCTGCGCCAAAACCTTGCGCCCCAATCCGCAGACGAACAAGACTTCCTGCGCATCAAAATCGGCAGCTTTGCAGACGGCAGCGATGCTTATTTTTCGCTCGGCAACGCCTGCGGCAGCCATCACGCCCTGCTGCTCGGCGGCACGGGTTCGGGCAAAAGCAGCCTGTTGAAAAACCTGATTATCCGCATCGGCGAACAACACCACGCCCAACAATTCCGCCTGTATCTGATGGACTACAAAAACGGCGTGGAATTTAATGCCTTCCGCAACCACCCCAATGTGGAAAAAATCTTTTTCAGCCGCGAAGACAATGTACGCGCGGGCATGGACTTTTTAAAACAGGTGCAAGCGCAAATCGAGCAGCGCAACACCCTGTTCCGCGATGCCGCCGTGCAAAACCTGAACGACTACAACGCCAAATACCCCGACACGCCCCTGCCGCGCATTTTGCTGATTATCGATGAATTTCACATTCTGCTGCGCGGCGATTTCCGCCACCAGCAATACGCCAACACCCTGCTGGAAGACATTGCCAAACTGGGTCGTTCCGCAGGCGTGCATTTGCTGTTCAGCACCCAGAGCCTGCGCAATGTGAATTTGGATGCCGCCACCCGCGACCAAATCGGCTTGCGCATCAGCTACCGCGTGGCGGACGAAGGCGCATTGGGCTACGAACTGTTCCGCAATGCCAAAGACATTGTTTCGCTGCCGCCCTATCACGCCTGTTTCCAAAGCGGCGGGCGCAGCGACAGCGTGCAGATTGACCCGCCGCAAGATGCCGAAGCCGCCATCCGCCGCATTCGCGCCGCACGCCCCGCCCATTTGCAGGTGCAAGCCGAAATCATAGACGCGCTTGAAGCGGCGGACGTGCCGCCCGTTGCGGATGCGGAACGCCCCGCCGAAGCCGCCGCGCCCAAAGCCAACCCCATAAAGCAAAACTTTGACGAATTTGACAAAATATGGCAGCAGCCCCCCGCTCCTGCTGAAACAGCTAAACCGGACGATGATGACGAAATATTAAACCCCAAATGGATAAATGAGGAATAAAACCATGCACACCCAATATCAATACTATGCCGACTACCGCCAAGATTTGGATAAAATATTGGTAAAGATTGCGGAAAAAGAACGCCAAGAACAAGAAGCCCGATGGCGGCGCGAGCAGGAAATACAACGCCAACGGGAAATTGAAGAGCAGCGCAAACGTGAAGCCGAAGAAGCAAAACGGCGGCGTGAGCAGGAAGCACAACGCAAACGTGAAACGGAACGAAAACACCAAGCAGATTTACAATCTATTATTGATTGGGCAATTAAAAATAAGATTCCTGCAGATAAATTGCCGCGCAATACTCAGAAATTGTATGAACAGCAGAATTTGGATTTATCAGGATGTAAATTGACCTCACTACCGGAAACTATCGGTAAATTGTCAAATTTACAAACATTGCAGATTAGGTACAACCAATTGACCGTGTTGCCTGAAAGCATCGGCGAGCTGTCAAATTTACAACTATTGGACATTGAAAACAACCAACTGACCGCGCTGCCTGAAACTATCGGCGAATTGGTTCGTCTGAAAGAATTTGATGTCTGCAGTAACCGCCTAACCGTGCTACCCGAAGCCATCGGCAAGCCGAACAATTTGCGGGTATTGCGGATTTCTAGAAATTACCTGACCACGCTGCCTGATGCCATCGGCAAGCTGAGCAATTTGCAGAAGTTGGATGTTGACGGCAACCAACTGACCGCGTTACCTGATGCCATCGGCAAGCTGAACAATTTGCAGAGCTTGAGTGTTGCTGATAACCAATTAACCGCGCTACCTGATACCATCGGCAATCTGACCAATTTGCAGGAATTGTTTGTTAGCTGCAACGAACTGACCGCGCTACCTGATACCATCGGCAATCTGACCAATTTGCAGGAATTGCTTGTTAGCTGCAACGAACTGACCACGCTGCCCGAATCTATCGGTATGTTGTTAAATCTTAAAGAATTGAGTATTGCACTTAATGAGTGCATGACTACATTGCCTCAATATATTCAGGCTGCCGATTACATCTATAAGGAACATGTCATTGCAGAGATAAACCGCAATGCCGAACGCCAAGAACGCGAACGCCAAGAACGCGAACGCCGCGAAATGGAAGAACGCAAACTGATTAACCGTGTGAAAAAATGGTGGTCAGACCTATGAGCAAAACCCCTTTCTACCGCATCTACACCGGCGATTACACCGCAGTGGGCTATCAAAACGGCGTGGCGGACGGCAAACAGGGCAAACCCAAAAACCATTTCGGTATGCTCAAACGCCATTGGTTCAATTATTTTTGGAAAAGCCAAGAAAGCAGCAATAGCTATAGCGCGGGCTACAATTCGGGTCATCAAGACGGCTTGAAAATCCGCGAAAACATTTACCACCAAACAGGAGCAGGCAATATGAATTTGGAGCATTACGAACGTATTTTGACGGGTTTGCGCACCGCCGAAAACAATGTGCGCCAAAACATCAACCAATTGGAATCTTCATTGGCGCATTACGAACGCCAAATCAATGCCATGCAAAGTGCGGGCTTCTTGGAAGATTATGCCGTGCAACTGCGCAAACAGCAGGGCTTGGAAATGCGTATTAAAAAGCTTCAGGAGTTTTTGGAAGAATTGTTGCGTAAGCTGAAAGAAATCGAGCAGCGCATTTTGGCTTTGAAAGCCGAAGCAGAGCGCGGTGGTGCGTAACCATATTGATTTAAATAAAGGAATATATCATGAGCCAAGCGAAATTAAGCGACCAACTGGGCTGGTGCATCACCAGCAAAGACCATTTGCAAAACCTGTCCGATGCCGTGCAGGTGTCGGCAAACAATTTGGATAATATCATTCAAATGATGCACCAAAGCAGCTTTGCCGAATACAACGCGCTGTTGCTGCCCATTCGGGAAAGGTTTAATCAGGGCAGCACGGAAACACAAAAATTTATTGCCGAACACCATTTGGCTTATTTGGAACGGCAAGCCAAAAGAATTGTTGCTGAATTGAATGGTTTGGGTTGAAAGCAGTAATGCCCCATCTGGGTCGTGTCATCAATTAACCGAAAAAACACCGCGCCGTCATTCCCGCGCAGGTGTAGGTTGGCTTGGCGCGAAGCGCAAACCCGACAAAATCCATAAATTTTCGGAAAATTGAAAATCAATGAAGTATAAAAACTGCCGTCATTCCCGTGAATGCGGGAATCCACTGTCCAATGACCTGCGGGCAATGTTTTTTCAAGGTTTGTTGGAATGTGTTTTGGATTCCCGCCTACGCGGGAATGACGGTGCTGTGTTTTTCGGTCAAACGATTTTTGATTTTCAAACTGCCTGAAACCCCAAAAAACCATTGGAAACCATCATGCCAAACCGTAACAACAAAGATTTCGTCTCCCAATCCGACCTGCATTTAATCAACGACTTAAACGCCGCCCTGCAAACCGAAAAACATCGCGGCCTGTTTGCGGTGGTGCTGCTGCTGTTTGCGCTGGCGGCGGCGTTTGTGGTGTGGGCGTACAACAGCAAGCTGGAGGAAGTAACGCGCGGACAAGGCAGCGTCATTCCCAGCAGCCGCGAACAAATCGTGCAAAGCCTTGACCCCGGCACGATTGCCGAAATGCTGGTCAAAGAAGGCGATGTGGTGGAAAAAGACCAAGTGTTGCTGAAACTGGACGACACCCGCAGCATGGCAGTGCTGCGCGAAAGTGCGGCGAAAGTCATCAATTTGGAAGCAATGATTGCGCGTTTGCGTGCCGAAGCCTACCACGCGCCCCTGAAGTTTCCCGACCATATTCCGCCCGATTTGCGCCAGCGCGAAGCCGCCGCCTACCACGCCCGCCGCCGCGCCATGACCGATTCGGTGCAGGGTTTGAGCGTAAGCAAGGCCACGCTTGACCGCGAAATCGCCATCACCGAGCCGATGGTGAAACAGGGCGTGATGTCGGAAGTGGAATTGCTGCGCATGAAGCGCGAGTCCGCCAATCTCGCCCTGCAAATCGCCGACAAGCAAAACCACTACGCCGCCGAAGCGAATAACGAGCTGGTGAAAGTGGAAGCGGAATTGGCGCAGGCGCGGGAAAACATGGCGGTACGCGCCGACCCCGTTGAGCGTTCGGAAATCCGCGCTCCGCTTCGCGGCATTGTGAAAAACATTAAAATCAATACATTGGGCGGCGTGGTGCAGGCAGGTCAGGAAATTTTGGAAATTGTGCCGCTTGACGACAAATTGCTGGTGGAAGCCTATATCCGTCCGCAAGACGTGGCGTTTATGCGCCCCGGCTTGGAAGCGGTGGTGAAAATCAGCGCCTACGATTACGCCATTTACGGCGGTTTGAACGGCAAAGTTACCCTGATTTCGCCCGACACCTTGAGCAACCAACGCCGCGCCGATGATTTGAAGCTTGACCCGAACCAGCAGTATTACCGTATTTTGGTGGAAACGGACGGCAAGGGCATTACCGACAAAAACGGCAAGCCGATGGAAATCATTCCGGGCATGGTGGCGACCGTGGACGTGAAAACGGGCGAAAAAACCGTGTTTGATTATCTGATTAAGCCGATTACGCGCTTGAAGCAGGCTTTGCGCGAGCGGTAAACAGCGTTTTCTGCTTGGGGTGTGTCATCTATTTTCCGCAAAAAGCACCGCATCGTTATTTCTGTGAATAAATTCAAACCAACCTTGCTAAAACATTGCTTGCCAAGCATCAGGCAGTGGATTTACGCATGCACGGGCATGACGGTGCAGGGGTTTTTCAGTCAAATGATGACACAAGGGATGCGGTTTGCCACAACAAAGCCCCCGCCGCAAACACGACAGGAACTTTTTGCAGTCTCACAACATGAGAACAATACCAACTATTCCCACTCAATCGTGGCGGGCGGTTTGCCGCTCACATCGTACACCACGCGGTTGATGCCGCGCACTTCGTTAATGATGCGGTTGGACACGCGCCCCAGCAAAGCATACGGCAATTCCGCCCAATGCGCGGTCATAAAATCGCTGGTTACCACCGCCCGCAGCGCCACCACATAATCATAAGTGCGCCCGTCTCCCATCACGCCCACCGATTTCACCGGCAAAAACACCGCAAACGCCTGACTGGTCAAATCATACCAAGACGTGCCGTTGTCATCTGTGCTGCGGCGCAGTTCTTCAATAAAAATATCATCGGCGCGGCGCAGCAAATCGGCGTATTCGCGTTTGACTTCGCCCAAAATCCGCACTCCCAAGCCGGGGCCGGGGAAAGGGTGGCGGTAGACCATCTCGCGCGGCAGACCGAGTGCCACGCCCAATTCGCGCACTTCGTCTTTAAACAGGTCGCGCAAAGGCTCCAGCAGTTTCAAATTCAGCGTTTCAGGCAGCCCGCCCACGTTGTGGTGCGATTTGATGGCGTGGGCTTTATTGGTTTTCGCGCCCGCGCTTTCAATCACATCGGGATAAATCGTGCCTTGCGCCAACCACTTGGCATTGTGCAGCTTGGCGGCTTCGCGCTGGAACACGGCCACAAATTCCGCGCCGATGATTTTGCGTTTTTGTTCGGGGTCGGACACGCCCGCCAGTTTGGACATAAAGTCGTCCGCAGCGTCAATATGCACCACGTTCACGCCCAAGTTGCGGGCAAACATCTCCATCACTTTTTTGCCTTCGTTCAGGCGCAGCAAGCCGTGGTCGACAAACACGCAGGTGAGTTGGTCGCCGATGGCGCGGTGAATCAACGCCGCCGCCACGCTGGAATCCACGCCGCCCGACAAGCCCAACACCACTTGTTCGCCGCCGACCTGTTCGCGGATTTTGGCAACGGCTTCGTCAATATAATTGGGCATCGTCCACGACGGTTGCGCGGCGCAGATGTCCAGCACAAAGCGGTTCAGCAAGGCACGTCCTTGCTTCGTATGGGTAACTTCGGGGTGGAACTGAATGCCGTACCAGCGTTTGTCGGCGCGTTCCATGATGGCAACGGGGCAACTGTCGGTTTTGCCGGTGATGGCAAAGCCTTCAGGCAGCTTGGACACTTTGTCGCCGTGGCTCATCCACACGTCCAAACCGCCCGCTTCGCCGTCAAACAGTCCGCGCGTCAAATCGCTGTCGGCGGTTTGCACGCGGGCGTAGCCGAATTCGCGCTGGTTGCCCGCTTCCACCGCGCCGCCCAGATGGTGCGCCATAAACTGCATGCCGTAGCAGATGCCCAGCACCGGTACGCCCAGTTCAAACAGGGCGGGGTCGGCGTGGTATTCGGAGCCGTAAACGGAATTGGGCCCGCCGGAAAGGATAATGCCTTTGGGATTAAAGGCTTTAATCGCTTCCAAAGGCATATCGTAGGGGTGAAGCTCGCAGTAAACGTGTGCTTCGCGCACGCGGCGGGCGATGAGTTGCGTTACTTGCGAACCGAAATCGAGAATCAGGATTTTGTCTTGGGTCATGATGCTTGGCGCGGGAAAACGGAAAAGGCGGATTTTAACACAGACACGGGACGCGGGTGGTTGCGCCCGTCAATCATGATGCGCCCTAAATGACCGGCAAGCGATGTTTTGTCAAGGTTTGTTGTGCTTTGACTTGGATTTCCGCTTGCGCGGGCATGACGGCGCGGTATTTTTTGGATGATTGATGGTACGCCCTAACGGGTTTGCTGCAACAAGTGGTTGATGTCCTGCTGTAATTTGCCGAAACGCTCGGGGTGTTCGGCGGCATACGGCGCAATCAGCTTGGCGGCTTCGCGCAGCAGGGGTTTGGCGCGGTCGGGCTGCCGCCATTCGTGGTAAGCCACGGCGAAATGAAACAGCGTTTCCGCCACTTGGTATTCAAAATGTTGCGGCTGGCTGCGGGCGAGACGGCGGTACAGTTGCAGGGCTTCGCGGTGCAAGGCTTCGGTTTCGCGGCGGCGCTGCGGCTGGTGTTTGAGCACCGCCGCCAAGCCGTTCAAGGTGTTGGCAAGATTGGCTTGAAACACTTCGGGACGGTCGGCCGCCAAACGGCGGTAGGCGTGCAGGGCTTGGCGGAACAGTTGCTCCGCTTCTTCGCGGCGGGCGGGGTCGCCGCCCAACAGCATCGCCAGATTGCTTTGCGCCGATGCGGTTTCGTGGGCGAACACTTCGGGTGTGCGTGCCGACAAGGTGCGGTAGTTCGCCAACACTTCGCGAAATAGCTTTTCGGCTTCGTGTTGCCGTGCCGGGTCTTGCGCGGCGATAATGGCGAGATTGTTGGTGATGCCGGTCAGCTCCGGCAAAAATACGCCGGGCGTGTGCTGCGCCAATTCGCGGTAACCGTCCAAAGCCTGACGGAACAGGGTTTCCGCTTCGGCGCGGCGGTTCGGCTGCTGCACGGTGAAAACCGCCAAATTGTTGCGGACGGCGGCAAGGCGCGGCACAAAATATTCGGGACGTTTTTCAGACAGCCTGACGTACGCCGCCACCGTTTCGCGGAACAGGGCTTCGGTTTCGCGGCGGCGTTTGGGGTCTTTGGCGAGCAGGGCGGCGAGATTGTTCAAGGTTTCCGCCGCATCGCCCGCAAAGGCGGGGTTTTCAGCCAGCCTGCGCCGCAGCGACAGGGCTTCGCGGTACAGCGTTTCCGCCTGCCGCCAACGGGCGGGGTCTTTGGCAATCAGCACCGCGCAGTTGTTGAGCGTGGCGGCAAGGTCGGGTTCAAACGCGGCGGGGCGGTTTTGCGCCAAAGTCCGGTAGCGTTCCGCCGCCTGCAAATACAGGGTTTCCGCTTCGCGGTGGCGGAACGGGTCATGCGCCAGCAGCAATGCCAAATTGTTCAAGGTTTTGGCGGTGTTTTCCCGATAAGCGTCGCCGTTGTCGTCCCGCATTTGCGCGTAGGCGTGCCACGCTTGGCGGTAATACGCTTCCGCTTCACGGTAATATTTGTTTTGTTGGAGGAAATAGGCGTATTGGAACAGGGTTTCCGCCGAGCGTTCCGCCCGCAAAGCGGTTTCAAAAGCGGCGCGGGCGGCGGGAACGCGTTGTTCTTTCAGGGAATAATCCATCGCCGTCAGTTGCGCTTTCAGCAGCCACTCTTGACCGTTGTGCGACAGGCGTTTTTTGTTTTCCGCCGTTTGCGCCGACAAACGCTGTTTGTCCGCCAGCAGTTGTTTTTGTTCCGACAACAGGGTTTCGCCGTTTAAAACGGCGCGGGCTTTGTCCAAACGCCCTTGCTGGAAATAGGCGCGGGCTTGGCGCAAACGGCGGGTGTCGGGCGCGGCGTGGCGGAAGGTTTGCGCCAGTTGCACCACATCGTTTTGAAATTGCTGCACATGGTTGCGGGCGGTTTGCCATTCCTGCTGCACTTCGGCAAGTTCTTGTTTGAAATCGTCATCATCGGGATAGCGGCGCACTTTTTCCTGCAATTTCACATAACGTTGGCGCAGTTTGGTTTCGGCGGCGAGCAATTTTTGATAGTCGGCGGAGGAGGCGATGATGGCTTCGGCATTGGCGGGCGCGGGCGGGAACAGGTGTTTGACGACAGGCAGGTTTTTCGCCCAATCCGTACCGGCGTTGCCGATGATGCCGCCCAGCAGCGCGGTAAACACGAAGACGGTAACCACATTGTTTTTCAGGAACAAACAGGTTTTGCGGCTGCCGCGTTTCAGGCAGCCTGCGGCGCGGCGCAATATCGGCAGCCAAACGGTGCGGGCGGTGGCGGAGAGGATTTTGAGTAGGCAGATGAGTTTGATGACGGCGGTTTTGACTTTCATTGTTGATTTAAAAGGTTATAAAAAAACAAACTGCCTGATAGATTTTTCAGGCAGCCTGTAATTTTACAAAATAGGCTGACGGGCGGACAAGCGCGGGCGCGGTACGGTGTCGGCGGCGCGGTTTTTTGTGGCAAACGGTTGTGGCGGCGCGGCAATGATTTTAGAAAATTTGCCGTTGCGCCGATATTTTTCCGAATTTTGTGCGGATAATTTGCCTGAAAATACCAATTTACTGCCTGATTTGTGTCATCTGATTGAAAAACCACGACACCGTCATGCCCGCGTGGGCGGGAATCCAAACAAACGTTGAAAAACATCGTTTGCCAACCGTCAAACAGTGGATTCCCGCCTGCGCGGGAATGACGGCGGTTTTTATATTTCTTTGATTTAATGATGACACGCGCTGATGCCTGACAAACAGGCTTTCTCGTCCGCCAAAATGTTGTCCAGAGTTTCCCTGCGCCGTATCAGTTTCGCTTCGCCGCCGCACAACAGCACTTCGGCGGCGCGGGGGCGGCTGTTGTAATTGCTCGCCATCGATGCGGCATACGCGCCCGCGCCGTGCACCGCCAGCAAATCGCCCGCCTGCGCTCCAATCAGGCGGTTTTGCGCGAGAAAATCGCCCGTTTCGCACACCGGCCCGACAATATCGGCAACAAAGGCTTCGCGCTCGGCGCTGACGTTGCTGATGTGGTGGTAGGCATCGTAAAGCGCGGGGCGCAGCAGGTCGTTCATGGCGGCATCGGTGATGACGAAATCTTTGTTTTCACCGCGTTTGACATACTCCACCCGCGTCAGCAGCACGCCCGCGTTGCCCACCAAGCTGCGGCCGGGTTCCAAAATCAGTTCCAAACCGCGCCCGTCCAGCAGACGGCGCACGGCGGCGGCGTAGGCGGCGATGTCGGGTTCGGCGTCTTGTTTGGGGTCGTACACGATGCCGATGCCGCCGCCCAAGTCCAAATGTTGCAACACGATGCCTTGCGCCGCCAAGCGGTCAAGCAGTGCCAACAGCCGTTCGCACGCTTCCACCATCGGCGACAAATCAATCAGTTGCGAACCGATGTGGCAATCCATGCCCAGCACGTCCACGTGCGGCAGTTCGGCGGCGCGGCGGTAGGCGGCTTCCGCGTCCGCCATGGCGATGCCGAATTTGTTGTCTTTCAAACCGGTGGAAATATAAGGGTGGGTTTGCGCGTCCACATCGGGGTTAATCCTCAGCGACACGGGGGCGCGGCAGCCCGTTTCGGCGGCAAGGGCGTTGATGCGCTCCAATTCGGGCAGGCTTTCCACGTTGAAACATTTAATCTTGTTTTGCAAGGCGAAACGGATTTCGTCCGCGCTTTTGCCCACGCCGGAAAACACGGTTTTGGCGGGGTCGCCGCCCGCCGCCAGCACCCGCGCCAGCTCGCCGCCCGACACGATGTCAAAACCGCAGCCGCGTGCGGCAAAATGTTTCAAAATGCTCAAATTGCCGTTGGCTTTGACGGCGTAACAAATCAGGGCGCGGCTGCCTGAAAAAGCGTTGAAGTAATTATCTATCGCGGCATCAAGGGCTTGCCGGTCGTAAACGTAGAGCGGCGTGCCGAAACGCGCCGCCAAATCGGTGTAAACGGTGTTCATGGTTGGTTTTCGGGGTCGGGTTGGAGCGGGAGCGGCGCGGTTTGAATCACGCCGAAACGGTTGTCGTCATCGGCTTTGGGCAGGTACAAATCGCCTTTGTAGCCGCAGCCGCCCAGCAGCAGCGCGGTCAAAGCCGACCAAAGTTTCATTCGCGCAAACATGGGTTTCATTTCAAATAAAACGGTCGGGCGATTGTAAACCAGTTTCGCGGCTTTTGCACGGCGCGGCGGGCGGAATGGTTTTTTTACTCTAAAAAACCGCAATGCCGCCGCCATTTGCGCGTTTTTACGCCGAAAAGCCGAGATTTCGCTGGACTTTTGCCATTTTTGCGCTCAAAATCACATGATTTTTACGCCGCAACGCTTTGCTTGCGGCCGCCGATTATCTCTGCGAGGACATACCGAAATGGATTTACGCAAACTGAAAAAACTGATTGATTTGGTGGAAGAATCAGGCATTGCCGAAATTGAAGTAACCGAAGGCGAGGAAAAAGTCCGCATCACGCGCACCGTTGCCGCGCCCGCCGCCCCCGCGCACACGGTTTACGCCGCCGCGCCCGCCCCCGTTGCCGCACCTGCCGCCGCCGCGCCGTCTGCCGCACCCGTTCAGGCAGCCGCGCCTGCCGCGCCCGCCGCCCGCGATTTGTCCAACGCGCAAAAATCGCCGATGGTCGGCACGTTTTACCGTGCGCCCAGCCCGTCTTCGCCGCCGTTTGTGGAAGTCGGTCAAACGGTTAAAGCGGGCGACACGCTGTGCATTATTGAAGCGATGAAGCTGATGAACGAAATCGAGGCGGAAACTTCGGGCGTGGTCAAAGAAATTCTGGTGGAAAACGGCACACCCGTAGAATACGGCGAGCCTTTGTTTATTATTGAATAAACGGAAGGACGGCGCATCATGGCAATCCAAAATCCCGACATCCGCTTAAACGAATGGTTAAGCGAAATGTATGAAGATGATTATTATCCGAATTTTTTGGTGGATAAATGCAAAGCCGTTTTTGAAACCGTGTGCGGACGCATTGAAAGCGAACGCCCGGAAAATTTGGACGCTTTATACGCCATTACCCATGCCGCCACCGAGCAACTCAATGATTTGCAAGATGAGTTTGAGGAAAACGATAGCGAAATTGAAACAGTGGCGCGGGATTGTTTGGGCGTAACCATGTATGTGATTGCCAAAACATACGGTTTTGATGATGCGGATAGTGAAGAATTGATTGCACCGCGTGATTGGTAGCATTTCAGGCAGCCTGAAAACCGTCAAATAAAGGATTAGCACGATGAGTACGCGAAACTCCTTGGAAACGCTGGCGCGTTTCAAGCGCGAAGTGGTCGGCACAGAACATCTGCCGCGCGATTTGGAAGTATTGGCTTGGGCAACGGTTACCGACGCGGGTACGCCCTTTGATGAATTGGAATTGTCTGCCATTTTGCCGGACGAAAAAGAAGCCTTGTTAGATGAACTTGTGTTCGGGCATTCGTATTTAAGCGAAACCGAATTGGCCGACCCCGATATTCAAGCCAATATCAGCGCGATTGAACAGGTCGGGCGCATGATTACTTTTGTCGCCAAAGACGGAGACGGTAATGTGTACGGCTATTGGCACGGTCAATCAAACCGCCCGATTGAACACGCGCCCATCGTGCAATACGATACCGAAGGACAGTTTTACATCATGCCCGGCGCGTCTCTAACCGAAGCGTTTTGCGCGTCTTACTGTTTTGAGGACGATGATTTGTTTGATGATTTCAAACAGGCATTTGCCGAATTGGACGTTCGGTTTGTTTGTGATGGTTGGCAGGCGGTGTACGACAGCGAAATTACGCCGGAAGACGACCCTGCCAACCTGCATTCGGAAATTTATAACCGTGAACGGGTAAAAAGGGGTTTGCCTCCTGTTGAATGAGGTTTCAGGTAGCCTGAAACCCAAATTTTGGGAAAGAAATATGTTGAAAAAAGTCCTTATCGCCAATCGCGGCGAAATCGCCCTGCGCGTGTTACGCGCCTGCCGCGAAATGGGCATCGCCACCGTTGCCGTGCATTCCGAAGCCGACAAAGACAGCCTGCACGTCAAGCTGGCGGACGAATCCGTCTGCATCGGCCCTGCGCCCTCGCCGCAAAGTTATCTCTACATTCCCGCGCTGATTGCCGCCGCCGAAGTTACCCATGCGGACGGCATTCACCCCGGCTACGGCTTTTTGGCGGAAAACGCCAGCTTTGCCGAGCAGGTGGAGCATTCGGGCTTTGTGTTTATCGGGCCGCGCGCCGACACGATTCGTTTGATGGGCGACAAAGTGTCCGCCAAAAAAGCCATGCTTGAAGCGGGCGTGCCGTGTGTGCCCGGTTCGGACGGCGCATTGCCCGACAACCCCGATGAAATTTTGAAAATCGCTGACAAAGTCGGTTTCCCCGTGATTATCAAGGCTTCGGGCGGCGGCGGCGGACGCGGTATGCGTGTGGTTGAAAGAAAAGAAGATTTGCTCAAAGCGGTGGAAATGACCAAAGCCGAAGCTGAAGCCGCGTTCGGCAATCCGATGGTGTATATGGAACGCTTTTTGCAACGCCCGCGCCACATTGAAATTCAGGTGTTGGCAGACGAACACGGCAACGCCATTTATTTGGGCGAGCGCGATTGTTCCATGCAGCGCCGCCATCAAAAAATCATCGAGGAAGCCCCCGCGCCGTTCATCACCGAAGAAGAACGCCGCCGCATCGGCGAATCCTGCGCGGCTGCCTGCCGCCGCATCCGTTATCGCGGCGCGGGGACGTTTGAATTTTTGTATGAAGACGGCGAATTTTTCTTTATTGAAATGAACACCCGCGTGCAGGTGGAACACCCGATTACCGAGCTGGTAACGGGCGTGGACATCGTGCGCGAGCAGCTCCGTATTGCGGCGGGCATGCCGTTGGCGTACGCGCAGGACGATATCCGTTTGCAGGGTCATGCGTTTGAATGCCGCATCAATGCCGAAGACCCCTACAATTTTATCCCCAGTCCGGGCATGATTGAATCCTGCCATTTGCCGGGTGGTTTCGGCGTGCGCGTGGACAGCCACATTTACCAGGGCTACCGCATTCCGCCGAATTACGACAGCTTAATCGGCAAAATCTGCGTGCACGGCGAAGACCGCGCCCAAGCAGTTGCCAAAATGCGCGTGGCTTTGGACGAATTGGCGGTTACCGGCATCAAAACCAATGCCGCGCTGCACCGCGATTTGTTCCGCGACAAGGGTTTTGTGGACGGCGGCGTGAGCATTCATTATTTGGAGCATTGGCTGGCAGAGCGCAAAGCCCAGTTGTCCAAATAAAGCCAACGGCTTGAAGCAGCACCCGCTTCAAGCCGTTTTTTGCGCCGCCGCGCCCCTATTCGATGTTTTGCACCTGCTCGCGCATCTGCTCAATCAGCACCTTCAACTCCACCGACACCTGCGTGCACTCGCTGGCAATCGCCTTGCTGCCCAAAGTGTTGGCTTCGCGGTTGAGTTCCTGCATCAGAAAATCCAAACGCTTGCCCGCACTGCCCTTGTGTTCGGTGATGATGCGGCGCACTTCGGCAATGTGGGTACGCAAACGGCTGAATTCTTCATCAACGTCCGATTTTTGCATAAACAGGGCAAATTCCTGCTTCAAACGGTCGTCGTCCACTCCCGCCGCCGCTTCCGCCAAACGCGCCCGCACGCGGTTCATGTGGTTTTTGAGCAGGCCCGGAAACAGCGATTCCAGCGCGGTAATCAAATCGTCCATCAGTGCCAAACGCTCGAGCAGGTGCTGTTGCAATTTCAAGCCTTCGCGTTGGCGGGTGGCGACAAAATCCGCCAATGCCTGCTCCAGCAGGTCATGCACGCCCGCAATCAGGGCTTGGGCATCTTTTTCGGCACTGACCAGCACGCCCGGAAATTTCAATATTTCGGCAACGGTCAGTTTGCCCAAGCCGTCGTGTTTTTTGCGCCATTTGCGGTTCAGCTCTGCCAATTCGCCCACCAAATCGTGGTTGATGTGCAGTTGCGCGGCGTGTTCGGCAAGTGCGGACAATTGAATGCGGCATTCGATTTTGCCGCGCACAACGTGTTTGCCGATGGTTTCGCGCATGGCACTTTCCAAGTGGCGCAGGTCTTCGGGCATTTTGAACTGCACGTCCAAAAAGCGGTGATTGACGGCGCGGATTTCCAAGTCGATGCGTTTGCCCGCGTATTCGCCCGATGCGTGGGCAAAGCCGGTCATGCTTTTTACGGTCATGGTGTTTCTCTGGGTGGTTGGAAAACAGGCGCAATGGTAACAGACTTGTGCGCGGACGTGTTGCGGCAAACGAAAACGGAACGGGGTGCTTGTCCGTTCCGTTGCCGTGTTTACGCGGGCTGTGCTTCAAAACCCGAATGCCTCAACAATGCGTCAATTTGCGGTGCCCGTCCGCGAAACGCCTTAAAACTCTCCATCGCGCTGCGGCTGCCGCCCACCGCCAAAATCTCGTTCCAGAATTTCGCGCCGGTGAGCTTGGTTTCACCGCTCTCCTCAAACGCCGCGTAAGCGTCCGCGCTCAACACTTCCGCCCACGCGTAGCTGTAATAGCCCGCCGAATAGCCGCCGGCAAAAATATGGCTGAAACTGTTGGCAAAACGGTTGTATTCGGGCGGCTGCACCACCGCCACTTCGCGGCGCACTTCGTCCAACACCCGCGCCCAGTTTTTCAGGCAGCCCGCATCGGTTTCGCTGTAAATTTTCATATCAAACAGGGCAAACTCCATCTGCCGCACCAAAAACAGCCCGCGTTGGAAATTTTTCGCCGCCAACATTTTTTCAAACAAGGCTTCAGGCAGCGTTGCGCTGTCGTCCTCGTGCGCCGACATGCCGCGCAACACCCCGTATTCCCACACGAAATTTTCCATAAACTGACTGGGCAGCTCCACCGCGTCCCATTCCACGCCGTTGATGCCGCTCACGCCCAACTCGTCCACCCGCGTGAGCAAATGGTGCAAACCGTGTCCGGTTTCGTGGAACAGCGTCAAAATCTCATCGTGCGACAGGCGCGATTCCTTGCCGTTTACCGGCGGCGTGAAATTGCACACCAAATAGGCAACGGGCGTTTGGATTTGCCCCGCGCGGTGTCCGTCCGCGAAACGGCGGCGGCCGCGATAATCGTTCATCCACGCGCCGCCACGCTTGCCCTCGCGGGCGAACAGGTCAAAATACACGCCGCCGATGATGGAACCGCCCTTTTCCAACTCAAAATAACGCACGTCTTCATGCCAAACGGGTACGCGCTTTTCAATAAAGTTCACCCCGAACAAACGGTGCACCTGCGCGAACAATCCCGCCAATACCTTGCTGACGGGAAAGTATTTTTTCACTTCCTGCTCGCTGAAGGCGTATTTGGTCTCGCGCAATTTTTCACTGGCATACGCCAAATCCCACGCCTGCAAATCGGCAATGCCCAATTTTTCGGCGGCAAAGGCGCAGACTTCCGCCAAATCGCGCTCGGCAAACGGCTTGGCGCGGCGTGCCAAATCGTTCAGAAAATCCAAAACTTGTTGCGGGCTTTCCGCCATTTTCGTAACCAGCGACAATTCGGCGTAGTTTTGATAGCCCAAAAGTTGCGCCTCTTCCAGCGCGATTTCCAGGCAACGGTTGATGTTGGCGGTGTTGTCCCATTCGGGCTTGCCCAATTCGCTGGCGCGGGTGGTGTAGGCGTAATACAGTTTTTCGCGCAATTCGCGGCGGTCGGCGTGCTGCATCACCGCCAAATAGTGCGGCATTTGCAAGCCGATTTTCCAGCCGTTTTTGCCTTCGGCTTCGGCGGCGGCGCGGAACATGGCGCGGGCATCTTCAGGCAGCCCTGCCAATTCGTCTTCGTTTTCAATGTAATGCGCGAAAGCATCGGTAGCGTCCAACACGTTTTGCGCGAATTGTGCGCCCAGTTGTGCGCCCTCGCTTTGCAGTTCGGCGAAACGCGCCTGCTGTTCGGGCGGCAATTCCGCGCCGCTCAACACGAAGCCGCGCAAGTCGTGCGCCAATTTGGTTTGGCGTGCCGCGTCCAAACGTTCAAATTGCGGCGAAGCCTTGATTTCTTTAAAACGCCGGTAAAGCTCAATATCTTGTCCGATTTCGGTAAAAAAGGCGGTTACTTCGGGCATCAGTTCGTTGTAGGCGGCGCGCAGTTCGGCGGTGTCGGCCACGGCGTTCAAATGCGCCACCACGCCCCAAATGCGCCCTACGCGCTCGGTGGCATCGGTGAGCGGTTCTACGGTGTTCAGCCAGCTTGCCGCTTCCGTTTGCGCTTTGACGGCGGACACGGCGGCGCGGGCTTCGTCCATCGCCTGACGCAGGGCGGGGCGGACGTGTTCGGGGGAAATGTCGGCAAAACGCGGTTCGTCTTGCAGCTTGAGCAGGATATTGTCGGTCATGATGTTTGCGTGTTTGGTCAAAACGCGCATTATATAATTGACCCCGCTTATTTTCCAGCCAAAGCGGTACGGCGGCGGCAGCCTTGTTCCGCCTTGCCCGCACGCCCCATCAATACGGCGGCATGCCACGATTAAAAAAACAAAAACCGCTTGGTTATCGGCACATTTACCGCTAAAATAGCGTTGTTTTTCCCTAATTAACACCGAATATACGGAGTCAAACAAATGACCGCCAAAGGACAATTGTTACAAGATCCTTTCCTGAACGCTTTACGCAAGGAACACGTTCCCGTTTCCATCTATTTGGTAAACGGCATCAAACTGCAAGGGCAAGTAGAGTCTTTCGACCAATACGTTGTGTTGTTGCGCAATACATCGGTTACGCAAATGGTGTACAAACACGCCATTTCCACCATCGTTCCCGCCCGCGCCGTCAGCCTGCAACACGACGGCGGCAAGGCACACAAAGCCCCCGCACCCGCCGCCAACACACTCCAGCAAGTCGAAACCGCCGCACCGTCCGGCAATCTGCTGCCCTAAAACCAAAACCGTATCGCCACAAAACGATACGGTTTTTTTCCGCACAAACCAATCTGCCCGAAACCGCAACAAGGCTTCGGGCAGGTTTTTTTAATGCACGTCTTTCCAAAATTCTTTTTTCAGGAAATACGCCAAGGGCAGCAGCACTGCCAACAGGAACATCAGCACAATGTAGCCGATTTGTTTGCGCTGCACCTGCGCGGGCTCTGCCATATACGACATAAAGTTTACCAAGTCTTTGGCATAATTGTCGTATTCTTTGGTAATCCATTTGCCGTCTTTGGTCAGGCGCGTGTGCGTGCCCGCGCTGACGGGATACAGCTCAGGCACTTTGCCGCCGTGTCCGTCATCTTTCATAATCGGTTTGCCGTCCGCGTCCAGCTTCACTGCCTGAATGCCCTGCTGCTCCCACAAAACGTGCGGCATGGCGGCGTTCGGCAGCACGGTGTTGTTCCAACCGTTCGGACGGGTCGGGTCTTGGTAGAAGCCGCGCAAGTAGGCATAAATGTAGTCTTCGCCACGCGAGCGGGCAATCAGGGTCAAATCGGGCGGCACGGTGCCGAACCATTTTTTTGCATCGGCGGGGTTCATGTGCGCCTGCATCACATCACCGATTTTGTCGGTGGTAAACATCAGGTTTTCCTTGATTTGCTCTTCGGTCAAACCGATGTCTTTCAAGCGGTTGAAGCGCATTGCCGCCGCCGAGTGGCACGACAGGCAGTTGTTCACAAAAATTTGTGCGCCGCGCTGCAAGCTGATTTGGTCGCCGTGGTCGAGTTCCACTTTTTCGTAATTGCCGCCGCCTGCTGCTGCGGCGATGCCGATGGGGGCTGCCAAAGCGATGGCAGCAAGATATTGTTTCAATGATTGTTTCATTTTCTTCACCGCCCTATCAAATATAAACCGCAAACAGGTAGGAGCCAATCAGGGTGATGGCGACATACACAAAGAACATCAGTTTTTGTTTCGGCGTACTCATGGTAACGCGCTCGGGAACGGGTTTGTCCTTGTCCAATTTGGTGTAAAACGGCATGCCCAAGAAGAAGGCAAAATACACCACCGACAAAATTTGCGAAACCAAAGTGCGGGTATCGGTGGCGACTTTCGCACCCAAAATGCCCAAGCCGATAAAGGAAATCAGGAACAAAACCAAAGCGGTTTTGAAAATCGGGCCGCGATAACGCACGGATTTGGTCGGCGAGCGGTCGAGCCAAGGCAGCAGCGCAATCAGCACCACTGCCGCGCCCATCGCCAACACGCCCCACACCTGCGTACCGGCAAAAGACGGCACCGCGCGTAAAATGGCGTAGAACGGGGTGAAATACCATACCGGCGCAATGTGCGGCGGCGTTTTCAGGGGGTCGGCGGGGTCAAAATTGGGTTTTTCCAAGAAATAGCCGCCGCCTTCGGGCGCAAAGAACATCACGCCGCAGAAGAAAATCAAAAACACCACCACGCCCAAAATGTCTTTTACGGTGTAGTAGGGGTGGAAAGGAATGCCGTCCAAAGGAATGCCGTTGGAATCTTTGAGCTTTTTGATTTCCACGCCGTCCGGATTGTTGGAGCCGACTTCGTGCAGCGCAATCAGGTGCGCCGCCACCAAGCCCACCAATACCAAAGGCAGGGCAATCACGTGCAGGGCGAAAAAGCGGTTCAGCGTGGCATCGGATACGTTGAAGTCGCCGCGAATCCAAGTGGACAAATCAGGGCCGATAACGGGAATCGCGCCGAACAGGTTGATAATCACCTGTGCGCCCCAGAACGACATTTGTCCCCACGGCAGCAGGTAGCCCATAAAGGCTTCCGCCATCAGCGCAAGGAAAATCAGCGAGCCGAACACCCACACCAATTCGCGCGGCTTTTTGAACGAGCCGTACACCAAGCCACGAAACATGTGCAGATACACCACGATAAAGAACATGGACGCGCCGGTGGAGTGCATATAGCGGATAATCCAGCCACCCGACACGTCGCGCATGATGTATTCCACCGCCGCGAAAGCCACAGGCAGGTTTTGCGCGTTGGTGGTGCCGTCCGGCTTGAAATTCATGGTGAGGAAAATGCCGCTCACGATTTGAATCACCAGCACCAGCATCGCCAGCGAGCCGAAGAAATACCAGAAATTGAAGTTTTTGGGCGCGTAATATTCGGTTACGTGCTCTTTCATCAGTTTGGACAGGGGGAAGCGTGCGTCCACCCAATCCAGCAGGGCTTTGCCCTTGCTTGTGCCGTTGTTTTGGTTTTCCATGGTTCATGCCCCTCCGTATTATTCTTCGCCGACCAAAATCAGGTTGTCGTTCAGGTATTTGTATGGCGGAATCACCAAGTTGCTCGGTGCGGGTACGCCTTTGAACACGCGCCCTGCCAAATCAAATTTGGAGCCGTGGCAGGGGCAGAAAAAGCCGCCTTTCCAGCTTCCGCCGCCCAAATCCGCCGCGCCCACGTCGGGGCGGTAGGTGGGGGAGCAGCCCAAGTGGGTGCAGATGCCGACCGCCACCCACACGTTCGGTTTGATGGAGCGGGCGGGGTTTTTGCAGCTTTCGGGCTGCTGGTCGGCTTCGGAAGCGGGGTCGGTTAAATCGCCGTCCAGCGTGGGCAGGTCTTTGAGCTGCTCTTCGGTGCGGTTGAGTACGAAAATCGGCTTGCCGCGCCATTCGGCGGTGAGCAGTTGCCCCGGTTCGATTTTGCTGATGTCCACTTCTACCGATGCACCGGCGGCTTTCGCCTTTTCCGATGGAAACCAGCTTGCCACAAGCGGCGTCGCCACGCCCAAGGCGGCAACCCCGCCCGCACCTGCGGTGGCGAGTGTGAGAAAGCGGCGGCGTCCTTGATTGATTTCTTTATTATCCATTATTCGGTTGTCCTGACGTTTGGGGTTTGACACATGCGCCGAAAAGCGCGGACGGAAGGGCGCAAGCCCCAGCCGGTGTGATTTCGCCCGTTGCCGCACGCGGCGGAATACGGGCAAATAAACCATTAAACCCCGCGATTTTACCCGATTTCCCGCCGCGACTTAAAGCATTATTTAAATCAGGTAAAGATTTTCGGGGAAAGTTTGATTTGAAGCAGGGTTTTGCAGAATGGGCGGATTCGGACGGATTGTGGTAAGGTATCGTTCTTTTTTCCGGCGTTATTGCCCATGACACACCCGCGCACCCTGACCCTGATTGCCGCACTGGACGAACAACACTGCATCGGCGGCGGCAACGCCATGCTTTGGCATCTTCCCGAAGACTTTGCTTTTTTCAAACAATACACTTTGGGCAAGCCCGTGATTATGGGACGCAAAACGTGGCTCAGCCTGCCGCGCCGCCCCCTGCCCGGCCGCCGCAACGTGGTGCTGACCCGCCAAAGCGGTTTTGAAGCGGCGGGTGCGGAAGTGTTTGCCGATTTGCCCGCCGCGCTCGCCGCCTGTGCCGCCGCCCCCGAAACCGTGATTATCGGCGGGGCGCAGATTTACGCCCAAGCCCTGCCCCTTGCCACCGATTTGCGCCTGACCGAAGTGCGCCTGAATGTGGCGGGCGATGCGTTTTTCCCCCGATTTTCGCATGACCAATGGCAGGAAATTGCCCGCGAAAGCCGTGTTTCCGCCAACGGCACGGCGTTTGATTTCGTACATTGGCGGCGCAGGCATCGGGGCAGCGCGTAGGGCGTGCCCTGCGCCCGCCGCAGGTCAATCTGCGGGCGCAAGGTCTTCCCGCCATTCGTCATATTCGGATTCGCTTTTGATTTGATTGACGATTTCGTCAAGATGATATTCGAGAATGTCGTCCACCACCTGCGGCACTTCTTCGTTGAGCAGCATTTGCAGGTCGTAGGAAAGCGCGGCGGTTTTGCGCAGCAGCACGCGGTGGGTCAGTCCGGCAACGGCGTTGGCGATGTGGGTGTGCAAACGGCTGCGGATGCCTTCGGTGAGGGCGGTTTCCGACAGGATTTTGACGCGCTTGCCGATGGGCAGCTCGGGCAGGTGGTAGATGTGGACGGTGATGGCGGGGGTGTCCGGCACGTCTGCTTGGCTGTTTTTCAGTGTGTGCGATTGCACGGGCAGCAAAAATTCTTTGCGCTGCTCGCCGGCGAGTGCGTCTTGGGCGGCGAGCCAGTCTTCTTGAATCAGCACGGCGGTGTCGGCTTGGTCGGGGTCGAACAGTCCGTTATTGTGTTCGCCGACAAGGTGGTGCAGATAGCGCAGCCGTCCGTATTCGCGCTCTTCGGGGGTGGTTTCGCGCTCGGGCGGGGCGGGCGGCTCGGTGTCGGGGTGGTCGCGGGTTTCGGCAAGGGCTTCGGGTGATTGCAGTCCGGCAATGCGGGCGGCGAGCGAGTCGGCAGACAGCTCGTCCGTGCGTTCGGCAAGCGGTTTGACGCGCTCTTGGTCGGGCGCGGCGGCTTCGGGTTCGGGCAGGCGGAAGGCGGAAAAATCAGGCTCGGGCAAGGACGGCGCAACGGAAGCGGGGTCGTGCGCGTCTTGTTCGGGGGCGGCGGCATCTGTGGCGGTCGGGTCGGCAGACGCGCCGGCTGCTGCGGTTTCGGGTTCGCGCCAATCGTGCGGCGCGGCTTCCCAGCCGTCTTGTTCGTGCGTGTCGGGGCTGTGCTGTTCGTCTTGAAGGGTGAACACCATGTCGTCCTGTTGCGTGTTGCGCTCTTGCATATCGATGATTTTCCGTTGGTTCCCGATGTCGGTACGGGTCTGGTTGCTTGAAAAATCCCGGCGGCGGTTGCCGATTGGCGGCAGGCGGTTTTACAATGCGCCATTTTCCCTTTGCCGGAGCCGTAATGATGACCCAGTTGGAACAAAGACTCGAAGACTTGGAAGCCGCCAATGACGTTTTGCAGGCACACAACCGTGTGATGGCGGCGGTATTGCGGGGGTTGTTTCGCGCCCTGCCCGCCGATTGGGCGCAAGATGCTGCCGAATCGGTGCAGGTGGCGTTTGAAGACGAGCTTGCCCAACTGGAGTATGAAAACAGCCCGCACACCGAAACCTTTCAAGAAGCGGCAGCCGCGTTTTGGCGCAGCCGCCACTGATGCGGTGTGCGAAAGCTGACGGCAGTTTACCCCAAATCGCCCGTTTTGTGGCGGCAGCATGGCGCTGCGGGGCAAATCGTGCGGGGATTTTTGCATTTAAGGCACACTTTGCCGGCAAAATGCCGCCACGGAACCGCAGGGCTTGTGATATGATTCGCCCCGTTACGACAAAAACTTAACACCATGCAAACCGTTTATCTTTACACGGACGGCGCCTGCAAGGGCAACCCCGGACGCGGCGGCTGGGGCGCACTGCTGCGCTGCGGCGCACACGAAAAAGCCCTGTGCGGCGGCGAAGACCAAACCACCAACAACCGCATGGAGCTGACGGCGGTCATACGCGGGCTGCAAGCGCTCACCCTCCCCTGCCGCGTGCGCGTTTACACCGATTCGCAATACGTCAAAAACGGCATGGAAAGCTGGATTCACGGCTGGAAACGCAACGGCTGGCAAACGGCTGCCAAAAAGCCGGTCAAAAACGGCGATTTGTGGCAAATGCTCGATGCTTTGGCGGCACAACACGAACTTTCGTGGACGTGGGTCAAAGGTCATGCCGGAGATGCCGGCAACGAGCGTGCCGACCGCTTGGCGAATTTGGGCGCGGAACAAGCTGCCGCAAACCACACGCAAGCACAGGGCAGATAGTTGATGCGGTTTGTTGCCCATGCACAATAAACCGAGCACATCAACCACATCATCATTTACATGCGGCAGCTTTCGCGCTGCCGTCCGAAAAATTATGCACATTCACACCCATTACGACAATCTGCAACTGCCACAAACCGCCACCGATGCCGAAATCCGCCAAGCGTACCGCCGCCTGTCCAAACGCTACCACCCCGATTTGAACGCCGACCCGGACGCACACCGCATCATGCAGTTAATCAACCGCGCCTACGAAGTTTTGTCCGACCCGTCCAGCCGTGCCGAACACGACCGTTGGATACGGGCGCAATACCGCCGCCAATACGAAGTCATGCCGCAGCCGATTACCTACTACTATGCTGCCGAAGCCGCCGCGCCGCCCGCCAAGCCCGCCCTGCGCCAGACCAAACTGCTCCTGCTGCTTTCCGCCCTGACCCTGCTGCTGGCGGTATTCGCATTTTGGCTCGGCTTGGGCTGGCTGCAACGCCCGCCGCCCGCGCCTGTTGCCGCCCCGCCCAGCGCCCAACCCATTCACATCAACATCGGCGTGCAAGGCGCGGCCGCCCCCGACACCGCCCCGCCCGAACTGCCGCCCGCCCCTGCCGCCGACTACAACCGCCCCGCCGCCGCCCCCAACGGCAGCGCGTGGCCCGAAGAATCCGGCTACATCCACGGCTACCCGATTATCAGTGGCACGGGCAGCAGCACCATCTACGCCGACAACGTCCGCAACTCGTCAGACGTGTTCGCCCGACTCTACGAAAAACACAACCCGCAGCCCCTGCGCACCTTCTTCCTGCAAGAGCGCAGCGAACTGCCCCTGAACAACCTTGACACGGGTGAATACTTCATCCGCTACCAGCAACTGGACAACGGCGAATTTCTCGACAGCGAAAGCATCGCCGTCAGCGAAAACGGACAAAAAGCCACCATCTACCTGCAACGCGGCAAAGCCCCCGCCCCCAAGCTGCACGACTAAAACAGCACACTCCCTCCCCCGTAAACGGGGGAGGGAATATTTTGGATTTCAAACAGCCCGCATTTCACACGTCCGTCTTGTCCACCAAACCTTCCGCAATCTCCGCCGGTTTGAAGCGCACCGACTGCGGATACGGATAAAAATCGTCCAACTCCCCGCGCAGCAAACGCTCCTTTTTCTCCTGCCAAAATTCCGGCGTGAGCAAATCGGCATGATGCTGCATAAACACCTCGCGCACATCGGGTTCGCCCAACAAAAACGGCGCAAATTCTTCCGGAAAAACATCGCCCTTATGCACGGGATACCACACTTCCCCCGACAGCTCCATTTCGGGATTCGGCGCGGGCGGAATGCGGCGGAATTGGCAATCGGTCATGTACTCGATTTCATCGTAATCGTAAAAAATCACCCGCCCGAAACGGGTCATGCCGAAGTTTTTATACAGCATATCGCCCGGAAAAATATTCGCCGAAGCCAATTCTTTCAAAGCAAAACCGTAATCAATCACGGCGGCGGCTTTTTGTTCGGGCGTGGCTGCCTGCATAAACAAATTCAAAGGCTTAAGCCGGTATTCAATATAAACGTGCTTAATCACCACCCAATCTTCCGACTCTTCCATTTGCGAGGGCGCAAGTTCGCGCATTTCCTGCAAAAACGCTTCGCTGCATCGCGCTTTCGGCAAGGCAACATTGGAAAACTCCAGCGTGTCCGCCATGCGCCCCACGCGGTCGTGTTTTTTCACCAACAAATATTTTTGCCGCACATATTCGCGGTCAAAATCCTTGTTTGCGCCGAAAACGTCTTTAATCACCTTGAAAACATAGGGGAAAGACGGCAGCGTAAACACCGTCATCACCAAACCCTTGATGCCCGGCGCGGGAATAAATTGGTCGTCTGAATGGCGCAAATGCTGCAAAAATTCGCGCCAAAAGATGTTTTTGCCCTGTTTGTGCAAGCCGAGCAGGGTGTAAAAATCGCCGTCATTACGCATCGGCAGCATTTTCCGCAAAAAGCGCACATAGCTGCTGGGCACGGGCATGTCCACTAAAAAATAAGAACGCGCAAAGGAAAACAGCACGGAAATCTGTTGCGGGTCAAACAGTGCGGCATCGACCACCAGCCTGCCTTTGCCGTTGCGGACAACGGGCAGGGCAAAGGGGTGGGAATGGTTGCCGTTGATGATGCGCCCGAAAATATAGGCGGATTTGTTGCGGTAAAACGGCGAGTGAAGCACTTGAATGTGCAGGTTTAATTCTTGAGGCGGCCATTCTTGGCAACTTCGCAGGTGGGCGCGGGCGGCTTGCAGAATATTGGCGATGTCGCGCTTCAAACAGGCAAACGGCGTGCGCCAGCCGAAATGACAGAGCAGGTGTTTCAGGCAGCCTGCCAAACCTTCCGCTTTCGGATAAAACGATACGAATGTGGGCGCATCGCCGTCAATGTATTCGGTGCTGGTGGCGGGCTTGAGAAACAGGTGTTCGTTGTTGTAATAGCGTTTGTCCAGCAGCTTGGTGGACACGGAATTGAAAAAGGTTTCCGCCAATTCGGGCTGCGGGTGGTTGATGAGCAGGGCGATGTATTCGCGTTTGGCTTCCGCCCAAGCGTGGTCTTGCACGGCGGCGGTTTGGCGCAGCAGGGAAACGGTTTCGTCCACGCGCTCGTCATACATTTGAATGCGGTCGGTGCCGAGCTGTTGAATGCCGTGCCAATCGCCCGCGTCAAACAGGGCTTTGGCGGCGGACGATTTGGCGCGGAACAGGGTGTAGTGTTTGTTGAAACCGGCAAGGACGGCGGCGGCGATGGTTTGGGCGTTGCTCATGGTAAAAATCCAATCCAATCAAAAATAAACAATACGGCTCTGACCAAGGCGTGTCATTATTTAAATTTTTATACTGAAAACCGGCATGATACAAAAAACGCCGTCATTCCCGCAAATGCGGGAAGCCACTGCACGATAACCTGCAAGCAGTGTTTTATCAAGGTTTTTCGTGCTCCGACTTGGATTTTCGCCTGCGCGGGCATGACAGCAGTTTTATATTGAACTGATTTTCATGATAAAAATTTAAATGATGACGCGCCCTAACCGTGTCGGGGCGATGGCAACGGTTGCTGTACCAACACCACGCCGCGCACCTGCCAAAAATGGTGCTGCGCCCGTTTCGGGCAAAGCTGCGGCGGCAGTGCCACCGCCAACATATTCGGCGCGGCGCCGGCGCGGTAAACCAAGCGTGCGCCGCATTCCGCCACCGCCGCCAACAGCGCGGCGGCATTGGTGTCGGGGTCGTGCCAAATCAACAGTTCGCAAGTGTGCATGGGCGGTCGTCCTTTCGGGTGTGCCGCCCGATGTTTACGGCGGCGCGGAACAATCAAACATGGTGCTGCTGCTTCGGATAATGCTTTAAAAATGTTCAGGCAGCTTTGCGGGCTGCCTGAAAGCAGGTATTTCTGATAAGACTGAATAAATTACCAAGATAGCGCCGTCATTCCCGCGCCGGCGGGAATCCGTTTTCACCATTCGAAACCATTATTTTCAACGGAATGATTGGGGATTTCCGCCAGCGCGGGCATGACGGGGCGTCATAATAAAATCAAGGTTTCACGGCTTTGCCGTTGATGGTAACGGATTTGAGCGTCAAGTTGTATTTTTTACCGCCGTCCTGATAGGTAATCACGGCGGGAACGTTGTTCAGCGCGGGCACAAAAGCGTAATAAACCGTGTCATCGCCGCGTTTGACGTGAAATTGGTTTACAGCCGTCTGCCCGCCGCCGATATTCATCTGCTTGCTGCCCGCCTTGCTGATACCATTGAGCGGATAGAGTTTTTTGCCGTTGGTGATGCTTAAATTGGCGGGAAGCTGCCCGTCTGCAAACGCCATCTGCCACGACAGGGTAAACAAATCCATCACATTCCCCGATACGGTGCGGCTTTGCGGCGGCTCGCCCGCTTTGCCGTAGCTGGCTTTGTTGCCGGAAAACTGTGCCGAAGCGTAGGTTTTGCCGTTGCGCACGTCGCGGTAGTAAGCGGGTTTCAATTGGTTGCCGACAATTTTGCCGCCGCTTTCAAAACGGATTTTGTACATCGGCACATTGATTTGCGCGGCAACGGTGTAGTTGTCGCCCGTGCGCTTAAACGTCATGGTGGCGGGAATGCCGTAGCTGCCGCTATATTGCAGTGTGGCGGTTTGCGGAATGGGCGCGGCGTGCGCCGACAGGGCGGCACACAGGCTGATGCAGAAAATTGTGCGTGTGAACATGGGTTTGCCTTGATTTTGGAAAAAATCCCAATGTAGCACGGGCAAGTGTTAAGAAACAGACGTTTTGGGTAAGCGTTTGGCGGATTTGGGTAAGGGCGGCTGTTGCCGTTTAAATCGATTTTGCCAAGCGTATGAAACCGTAGGCTTTTTGGTAGTCGTACATGAAATGGTTGCTGCGGTTTTTTTGGTACACGCCCACCAAGCGCGGGGTGATGCCCCAAAATTTGATGTTGTTGTGCCACACGCTGAAGGAAAGGCTGTATTCGGTGTCGCGGCGGGTGATGTTGAAAAAGTCGGCGGCATCGTAGCGGCGCAGGGCGGCGGCAGCGTGTACGGAGGTGTTCAGCCCTTTGCCCCATGTTTGCCCCCAAGTGGCGCGAAGGTTGCGGCGGCGGTAGGCGTCGCTGGGGTCTTGGGCGCGTTTGCGGGCAAAATCGGTGCCGATGCCCAAGCGGCTGCGCGGGGTAACAACCCACGTCAAATCTGCCGAAGCGTTGAACGATGCGCCGTCCAGAAAGCGGCGGCGGTCGTGGCGCAGGCGTGCGGCTTCGCCCGCAAAGGACAAGTGGGCGCGTTTGCCCAAGTGGCGGCTGTGTTCGATGCGCAGCCCTTTTTCGGCGGCGTAGCGGCTGCCACTGTACCAACGCCGTTCGTAATAGGGCATCAGGGCGCTTTGGCTGCGGGCGCTGCGGTAGGCGGGGCCGGCTTGGGCGCGGACGTTCAGTTCATCGTATTTGGAGTGTTCCCAATAGTCTCTGCCGTTGAGCGATAGGGCGGTGCGGATGCGGTGGTTTTTGGGCAGCATCCAGTCTTTTTCGGCTTCGGCGCGGTAGGCGAAGCCTTGCACGGCTTCGGGCTTGGGCAATTCGATGGTGCCGCTTCCGCGTTTGATGACCCGTTGTTTGGGTGTGTTGTTGATGTTGGCATCGCGGACGTAGTGTCCGCCCGCGTGAATGTGCCAACGGCGGCGTTCGGCGATGGCGGCGCGGGCGTTTGCCACCGATGCGGCGGTGCGTTCGGGCAGGGCGGGGTCGGCGGCGATGTCGGCAAGCAGGGCATCGGCATCGCGGTTTTGGTGGTCGCGGGTGAGTGCGGCAGCCAAATTCAGGCGCACCACAGGCATATCGGGTTCGTGTGCGAGTGCATTGCGGTAGTGGGCGGCGGCGCGGCCGGGATGTTGCGCCTGTTCTGCCAACGCCGCTTGTGCCAATTCAATCAGCACTTTGTCGCCGCGTTGGGCTTCGGGCAAACGCAGATACAGGGGCAGCAGCAGTTTGATGTTGTCGGGGTGTTGGCGCAAGACGGCGGCGGTGAGGGCGCGGTGCAGCAAACGGGGCTGCCGTGCCAATTCGTCTGCGGAAAGCTTTATGGTGTGGGCTTGGGGCGGTGCGGGCGGGGTTGCCGTTGCGGGCGGTTCGGCACGGATTTCAGGCGCGGGGTCGGGCAAAGGTTCGGGACGGGCGGGGGGTGTCGGGCTGTGTTCTGCCCAAGCGGCAACGGGCAGCAGCAACATCAGACAGGGTGTGGTTTTCATGGCAATTCCTTGTTGGCGTGAGCTTCCGCCGTGCGGGGCGGCGGTTTTTCATCGGGTGGCGGCGGGTTGGGATTTCCGCCCGTGCGGCAATAGCGATGCCGTGTTTTTCGGTCAATTGATGACACGCCTCAAACGGCAAACCGCGCCCACAGGGTTTGTGCCTGTGCCAAACGTTCGGGCGTGCCGACGTCCAGCCACAGCCCCGTGTGCCGTTCGCCGCCCAAACGCCCCGCCTGTGCCGCCGACACCAGCAAGGGCGCGAGTTTGGCAGGGCGTCCGCGTTCGATGCCGGCAAACAGCGCGGGCGAATACACGCCGATGCCGGCAAACGTCAGCTTGCCGGTGCCTTCGGTGCGGACGCGCCCGCCGTGCAGGGCAAAATCGCCGTGCGGGTGGTGCGGCGGATTGGCGGTCAGCCACAAATGCGCCCAATCGTCTCCCAAAGTTTCGGCGCGGCGGCGCACGGCGGCAAAATCCACATCGGTCAGCACGTCGCCATTGACGACCACAAACGGCGCATCGCCCAATTTGTCTGCAGCGTTGGCGATGCCGCCTGCGGTTTCCAAGCCCGTTTCGCCTTCGGGTGAGTAGGCAATCCGCACGCCAAACGCGCTGCCGTCGCCCAAAGCGTGTTCGATTTGCTGCCCCAGCCATGCGTGGTTAATCACGATTTCGGTGATGCCTGCGGCGTGCAAACGCAGCAGATGCCAAACAATCAGTGGCTTGCCGCATACGGGCAATAAAGGCTTGGGGGTGGTGTCGGTGAGCGGGCGCATCCGTTCGCCGCGCCCTGCGGCAAGAATCATGGCTTTCACGGTTGTTCTCCTGATGATGGTCGGGTTCGGACAGCCCCGACTATACCGCAACCCGCCGCGCCGTGCCGCCAAAACCGTGGCGGCGGTGCGCAAACGTGTTGGCAGGGCGCATCACCGGGCGTGTCGCCAATTGACCAAAAAACCTCTGCACCGTTATGCCCGCGCCGGCGGGAATCCGACAACACATTCAAACAAACTTTGAAAAATCATTGCTTGCAGGTTATCGGGCAGTGGATTCCTGCATTCGCGGGAATGACGGCAGTTTTTTTATTAAACTGATTTAAATTGAAAATTTAATTGATGACGCGCCCTAAATTTTACACATGATAGCCGGTGGATGCGGCGTCGCCGCCCTTGCCCGTCCAATTGGTGTGGAAAAATTCGCCGCGCGGACGGTCGGTGCGTTCGTAGGTGTGTGCGCCGAAATAATCGCGTTGCGCCTGCAGCAGGTTGGCGGGCAGGCGTTCGCTGGTGTAGCCGTCCAAAAAGGCGATGGCGGAAGCGGTGCAGGGCATGGGAATGCCGCTTTCCACGGCTTTTGCCACCACCTTGCGCCACGCGGGCAGGGCGTTTTGCAGGATTTGGCGGAAGTACGGGTCGGCGCCGAGAAACACCAAATCGGGGTTGGTGTCGAAGGCATCGCGGATGTTGTTGAGAAACACGCTGCGGATGATGCAGCCTTCGCGCCAGAGCAGGGCGGTGCGCCCGTAGTTCAAATGCCAGTCGAACTGTTCGCCGGCGCAGCGCATCAGCATGAAGCCTTGCGCGTAGGAGATGATTTTGGACGCCAGCAGCGACAGGCGCAGCGCTTCGAGCCATTCGGCACGGTCGCCCGCCACTTGTGCCACGCCGTGCGGAAACAGCTTCGCGCTTTGGACACGCTGGTTTTTGAGTGCGGACACGCAACGGGCAAACACGGCTTCGGAAATCAGGGTGAGCGGTACGCCCATGTCCAGTGCGTTGATGCCCGTCCATTTGCCCGTGCCTTTTTGTCCGGCGGTGTCGAGAATGCGCTCGAGCAGGGGCGTGCCGTCTTGGTCTTTGAAGGCGAGAATGTCGGCGGTGATGCCAATTAGGTAGGAATCCAGCTCGGTTTGCTGCCAAGCGCGAAACACGGTGTGCATTTGGTCGTGGTTCATGCCCAAGCCTTCTTTCATGAATTGGTAGGCTTCGCAAATCAGTTGCATGTCGCCGTATTCGATGCCGTTGTGCACCATTTTGACAAAATGCCCCGCGCCGTCGTCGCCAACCCAGTCGCAGCAGGGTTCGCCTGCGGGGGTTTTGGCGGCGATGCTTTGCAAGATGGGTTTGACCGCCGCCCAGCCGTCGCGGTTGCCGCCCGGCATGATGGAGGGGCCGTGCCGTGCGCCTTCTTCGCCGCCGGAAATGCCCGCGCCGATGAAGCAGATGCCCTGTTCGCGCAGTCGGGCTACGCGGCGGTTGGTGTCGGGGTAGTTGGCGTTGCCGCCGTCGATGATGATGTCGCCGTGTTGCAAAAGCGGCAGCAGGCGGGCGATGGTGTCGTCCACCGCTTCGCCGGCGCGTACCATCAGCAGGATTTTGCGCGGGCTTTGTAGTTTGCTTACAAATTCGGTCAGGGAAAACGCGCCTTCCACTGCCGTGCCTGCCGCCGCACCGCGCAAAAACGCTTCGGTTTTGTCGGGGCTGCGGTTGTAGGCAATCACTTTTAAGCCTTTGTCGTTCATGTTCATAATCAGGTTTTGTCCCATGACCGCCAAGCCGATGACGCCGATGTCGCCTTGCATGTTCTTTTCCTTCACACGGTAAAAGATGCGCACTTTACCCGATTGCCGCGCCTTCCGACACCGTTTGCGGGCGGTTTTTCGTCAATATGATGATTGGTTTCGGTTTTTCGTGGCGGGGCATTTGGCGGTTGCGCGTTGGGGCAATCGCGGCTACAGTATGGCGGTTTTGTGGAGATTGAAAGGAGTGTGTGCCGTGAATGCGTTGCCACAGGATTTGTTCAAACAGCAGGCGTATGTGGGCGGGGAGTGGACACAGGCGCAAGACGGTGCGGTGTTGCCGGTGTGCAATCCCGCAGACGGTGTGCTGTTGGGCAGTGTGCCGGCGTTGGGCGCGGCAGAAACGGCGGCGGCGGTGGCATCTGCCGAAGCGGCGTTGCCGGCGTGGCGCGGTTTGCCCGCCAAAGTCCGCAGCCGTCTGCTCAAACGCTGGTTTGATTTGATTACCGCCCGCCAGCGCGATTTGGCGTGGCTGCTGACTTTGGAGCAGGGTAAGCCGCTTGCCGAAGCGCAAAGCGAAATTGCCTACGGCGCGTCTTACATCGAATGGTTTGCCGAAGAAGCCAAGCGGGTGTGCGGCGACACGCTGCCCGCGCCCGTTACCGGTCAGCGCGTGCTGGTGTTCAAACAGGCGGTGGGCGTGTGCGCTGCCGTTACGCCGTGGAATTTTCCCAATGCCATGATTGCCCGCAAAGCCGCGCCCGCTTTGGCGGCGGGCTGTACTTTTGTCGTCCGTCCCGCTTCGCAAACGCCGTTTTCCGCGCTGGCGTTGGCGGAATTGGCGCATCAGGCGGGCATTCCCGCAGGGGTGTTCAACGTGGTAACGGGCGATGCCGACACGGTCGGACGGGTATTGACCGAACATCCGTCCGTACGCAAATTCAGTTTTACCGGCTCGACCGCAGTCGGGCGCAAGCTGATGGCGCAATGCGCTTCAACCGTGAAAAAAATCTCGTTGGAATTGGGCGGCAACGCGCCGTTTATCGTGTTTGACGATGCCGATTTGCCCGCCGCCGTTGCCGGTGCGGTGGCGGCGAAATTCCGCAACGCCGGACAAACCTGCATTTGCGCCAACCGCATTTACGTGCAGAAAAACATCTATCCCGCTTTTGCCGAAGCCTTTACCCGCGCCGTTTCCGCTTTGCGCGTGGGCAAAGGCACGGACGAAAGCAGCCACATCGGGCCTTTGATTGACGGCAAAGCCCTGCGGCGCACGCAGGATTTGCTCGCCGATGCCCGCGCACGCGGCGGACGCGTATTGTGCGGCGGCACGCACGAAGGCGCGTTTTTCGCCCCCACCGTGCTGGCAGACGCGCACGATGAGATGCGTTTGGCGCACGAAGAAATCTTTGCGCCGCTTGCCCCTCTGTTTTGCTTTGACGGCGAAGCCGAAGTGTTGCGCCGCGCCAACGCCACCGAATACGGCTTGGCAGCCTATGTGTACAGCCGCGATTTGGCACGGGTGTTCCGCGTTTCCGAAGCGTTGGAATACGGCATGGTCGGGGTCAATACCGGCGTGATTTCCAACGAAGCCGCGCCCTTCGGCGGCATCAAGCAATCGGGCATCGGGCGCGAAGGCTCGCGCTACGGCTTGGACGAATATTTGGAAATCAAATATGTGGCGGTGGACGGGCTTTCCGCCGGTGCGGATGCGGGCGGGGCATGCGCCGACTGAGCGTTGCCGCACCACGCCCGCAAAAAACTGCCTGCCGAAGATGATTCGGCAGGCAGTGGCATGATGATTGTCAATGTTCTTTAATTTTCACACGGCATCGGTTCACCTTTTCTGAAAAATAAATCACATCAACGATATTCATACGCATCAGCGCATGACGGTATGGTTATTTTACGGTCAAGAGCCGATTACAGCATTTCAAACGGCGTTGCATCGTGCGCGGGTGCAAGCATGGTGTTGTCGATGCTGTAATGGGTTTCAGGCGCGTGGTCGGAAACGTCGCTGCCAACGGGTGTGTTGCCGGCAATGTAGTCAAATTCGGACGAATCCAAAACGTCCGACAAGGCAGGGCCGGAAACGGGCAGGGTTTCTTTCCAAGTGCTTGCCGCTTCGGACGGCGTGTCTTGCTCGGCATCGCCGCCATTTTCGGCGGTGGCGGGCGGTGCGGTGCTGCTGTCGTCAGACGGGGCGGGCTGCGGTTGCGGCACGGGTGGTTCGTCAATGGGCTGCGGCATGGGTTCGCCGTGGTACATGGACGGGTTCACCTCCGTTACGGGGGTGAAGTCGAATTGGTCACGGTTTTTGATGTACACATCGTTATCGGCAGCGCTGAGAAAGTGAATGCTGAACTGACTGTCATTCACCGAGCTGGTGTCCAGACCCAAATAATCAATATCTTCTTCATAGTTTGCGTTGGCATTAAGCAGCGATTTGGCATGACCGTGTTGGGACTTGCCATCTTCAAACAGCATGCTCGCCACCGTATCGTAAACTTGGGCTTTCAAAGCGTCCAAAGACAGGTCTTTGCCGTATCTGCCGCCCATGTTTTCATAATAATTGCCGTTGGCATTCAAACCGTGTTTGGCGGCAGCGCGTTTGATGCCGTCGTCATAATGACCGTTGCCGTCCCAAATGCTTTTGCCGTTGGCAGTGTATTCGTCCGCCACATCTTGCGCGAATTTCAACGCGCCTTGGGTAACTTTAAATTTGCCCACGCCCCATTTTTCGCGAATGGGGTTGAGCAGCCCCGCCACAAACAGCGACAGCTCCGCACGCACGGCGTGGGAAAGGTTGTTCAGGTCGCCCACCATGATTTCTTGGTCGGCGGGGTTGGATTGGTAGGTGTTCAGCGCTTTACCGTCTTTGGCTGCTTCGGTGATGGCGCTGTTGGTGCCGGTGCTGAGCAGCTCTTTGGTGTAGGCTTCGGGCAGGACGATGGTGTTGCCGTTCAGGATTTGCGCCATGGTTTTGGGCGGGCGCGGCTGCGGGTCTTCGGGTGGTGTGGGCGGGGTTGTGCTGCCATTGTCGTTACTGCCACCTGCGGGGGGATTGTCGTTACTGCCACCTGCGGGGGGATTGTCGTTACCGCCACCTGCGGGAGGATTGTCGTCGCCACCTGCGGGGGGATTGTCGTTACCGCCACCTGCAGGGGGATTGTCGTTGCCGCCACCTGCAGGGGGATTGTCGTTACCGCCACCTGCGGGAGGATTGTCGTTACCGCCACCTGCGGGGGGATTGTCGTTACCGCCACCTGCGGGAGGATTGTCGTTACCGCCACCTGCTGGGGGATTGTCGTTGCCGCCACCTGCGGGGGGATTGTCGTTGCCGCCACCTGCGGGGGGATTGTCGTTACCGCCACCTGCTGGGGGATTGTCGTTGCCGCCACCTGCGGGGGGATTGTCGTTACCGCCACCTGCGGGGGGATTGTCGTTACCGCCACCTGCGGGGGGATTATCGTTGCCGCCACCTGCGGGCGGGTTTTCGCCGCCGTTGTTGTCGGACGGCTTCGGATAATTCTGAATCAGGTTGTCGTCTTCATCGTGGCGTTTTGCCAGCCATGCGGCACCGCCGATGCCCGCCACCAGTGCGGTCGTCCAAATCAGGGGGCTGACGATGGAAGCTTTGGCGGGAGCGGCGGCGGCAACGGCACTTTCCTGTGCGCCGGCGGGCGAGCCGAAGTAGGGGTTGGCATGGTTGGCGGGCGCGGGGAAGTGCGCGGCGTAGTCGTTCAGAATGAAATCGGGACGGGTGGGCGTGTCGGGCAAATCAATCCACAAATCGCCGTTTTGCTGGATTTGCGCGGTGTGTTGTGCGATGGGGCGTCCGTCCGCGTCCAGCAACTGATACAGGGTGTCGGGCTGGGCGTTGAGTTGGGCGGGCGACGGTTGGGTGCTGATGAATTCGCTTTGTCCGTTACGGGTGATTTTGATAACGGCGGGCATGGTGTCTCTCCCAGTGGGGTTGAAATTCTATGAAGCATAAAATTTTTGCAAGGGAAAGTCAATGTGTTTGCGGGCAAAATGCGGTGTTCAGGCATGCAGTGCGGGCGGTGCTTGGCGGCGGCGGGCGTTGATGACGCGTTTGCCGACAATTTTCAGGCTGCCTGAAACAAAATCCGCCACCGCCTGCGGGAAAATTTGATGTTCCGCCGCCAACACGCGCGCGGCGAGCGTGTCGGCATCGTCCCCGTCCAAAACGGGAACGGCGGCTTGGGCGATAATCGGGCCGTTGTCCAGCTCGGCGGTGGCGAAGTGGACGGTGCAGCCCGCGATGCGGCAGCCTTCGTCCAAAGCGCGTTGGTGGGTGTGCAAGCCGGTAAACGCGGGCAGCAGCGAGGGGTGGATGTTGATTAAACGGTTTTCGTAATGACGGCAAAACTCGGGCGTGAGAATCCGCATAAAGCCCGCCAACACCACCAAATCGGGCGCGTGCGCGTCAATTTTGTCCGCCATGGCGCGGTCAAAGGCGGCGCGGTCGGGAAAATCGCGGTGGTTGAGCGCGGCGGTGGCGATGCCGCGCTCCGCCGCCCATGCCAAACCCGCCGCTTGCGGATTGTTGGACAACACGGCGGCGATGCGGGCATCGGGAATGTTTGCTTCCACAAGGGCTTGCATATTGCTGCCGCGTCCGGAAATCAGGATAACGATGTTTTTCATGGTTTTTTCTCTTTTCAGGCTGCCTGATACAAAATAATGCCGTCATTCCCGCGAATGCGGGAATTCGCCCCCCGATACTTGGCAAGCGATGTTTTATCAATGTTTGCTCGAGTTTGTTTTGGATTCCCACCTGCGCGGGAATGACGGTGCGGTATTTTTTCAGTCAATTGATGATGCGCTTATTGGTTCAAGCGGTTTTTCCAACACAAAAACGGTTTTCATACGGCTGCCGTGCGCGTGGCGGAACGCCGACATTTTGCGGCAAACGGGCGCAAAACCCTGTTTCTGCCAAAAACGGCGGGCATCGGTATTGTCGTGCAACACCGACAAACGCAGCCGCTTCAACCCCGCGCCGCGCATTTGCTGACAAAAACCGGCAACGATGCGGCCGCCCAAACCTTGATTTTGACGGCTGCCGTGCAGCATCAGCAAACCGATGTAGGCGGTGCCGGCATCGGGGAATCCCGTTAAATAATGAATGATGCCAACGGTTTCGCCCGCTTGCTTAATCAAACAGGCGTGGCATTGTTCGGGCGCGAGCGCGGGCGGAAAACGGCGCAAATCGCGGCGCACGCTGTCTGAAGTCGGTTCGCACGGGTCAATCAGGCGCAAATAATGGCGGTTGCTGCGGTAAACGGCGAGCGCGTCCTGCCAATCCTGTTCGCTGCGTATCGGTGAATATGACCACATCAGCCCAAACTCATCATTTCAATTTGTTCCAAACTGCGTCCGAGAAAACGCTCGCCGATGGTTTGGAAACGCAGGGGAATATCGGAAACGTAAAAACGGTAGTCGGGCGCGGGATTGTCGCTGTTGAGCAAGCCCGCCGCGCCCAAAGCGCGGGCGGCGGCTTCGGCGGTGGTGGTGGCGGAATCCACCAGCGTGATGTGCGGCGCTTCCTGTTTGAGCAGGGGTTTGAGCAGGGGATAGTGGGTGCAGCCGAGTACCAAAGTGTCAATCGGGTCGGCGAGCAGGGGTTTCAAATATTCGCGCACGGTCAGGCGGGTAACGTCGTGGTCGAGCCAGCCTTCTTCCACGAGCGGCACGAGCAGGGGACAGGCTTGCGACACAATCCGCGCTTGGGGATTTTGCGCGTGAATGGCGCGGGCGTAGGCATTGGCATTGACGGTGGTGCTGGTGGCGATGACGCCGATGTGGTGGTTGCGGCTTTGGGCGAGCGCGGCTTGCGCACCGGCGGCAATCACGTCCAACACAGGCATACCGCCCGCGCTGTGGCGCACTTTATGTCCGGCAACGGCGGCGATGGTGTTGCAGGCAACCACCAAAGCCTTCACTTCGTGCCCGAGCAGAAAATCCACGATTTGTGCCGTAAAATGTTCGATGGTGGCGCGGGATTTCACACCGTAAGGCACGCGGGCGGTGTCGCCGAAATAAACGATGTTTTCCATCGGCAGACGTTCCATCAGCGCGCGCACGACCGTGAGTCCGCCCACGCCCGAATCAAACACCCCGATGGGGCGGTTGGCAGGTGCAATCATCTTGAGCAAGCCGTTTGGCAAAAACGTGTATTTTAATCCAAATTCCGCCCGCCTTCCGCGTTTGCGGATTGTTTGACGCCTTGACTGATGATATATTTGAAAAGATTGGCGCAAACCGCCGGTGTGGTTAACATGACCGATGTTCCGCAGCGCGTGTCATTATTGACTGATTTTATTGAAAATCAATTTGGTATAAAAGCTGCCGTCATTCCCGCCGGCGCGGGCATGACGGTACGGAGCTTTACCGGTCAATTGATGACACGCCTTGGCGCGCCGGTTTGCCGCGCATTTGAAAATAAATCCTGCCGACCGATGGTCGTGATTTTACCGCACACAAACAAACACCAAAGGAATCCTCATGAAACGCACCGACACCCTGTTTTCCGCACTGCTGCTTTCCGCCACCGCCGCCCATGCCGCGAACGTTCCGCCGCCCAATCCCGCCGCAGACGACGTGCGCGAAAATTTGCGCGAAATCCGCCAAATCGAAGAAACCCTGCGCGAAGATGCCGCATGGTCGATGCAGCAGGCGCAGCCCGAAACACCCGCGCCCGCCGCCACGCCCGATGCTCCCGCACCCGACCGTTCCGGCGAATGCCTGAACTACCGTTCGGTTACTATCGAAGGCATTAAACTGATTGATGATAAAGCATTTCAGCAAAAACTGACAGAATGTGTCAGCCAAAACAGCCTCAATGCCTTAAGCCGCGACATCGTTGCCGCCTACATTAAAAAAGGCTATGTGCATACGGGCATCGATTTTATCGAACACCCCGAAAACCAAACATTGACAATAAACGTCAAAGAAGGACGCATCCGCAAAATCACCGGCAAAAGCCGCACCGTCAATACCGACACCCTGTTTCCCCAACACAAAGGCAAGCCGCTCAATGTGCATTATCTGGAGCAAGGCATTGAACAGGCAAACAAATTGGGCGGAAACAATGTCAGCATGGACATCTATCCGCACGATGACGGCAGTGCCACCGTCGCCCTGCAAAACCACGCAGGCAAAGGCGTGTTCGGCAGCGTGTCGCTGGACAATCGCGGCAATAAACCGAATGTGGCGGTGGCGCGGGTACAGCTCGGCATCGACAGCCCGCTCGGACTTTCCGACAGCGTGTATTTGGGCGGCTACAGCAATGTGCGTCCGGACGGCGAACGCTACAGTCGCGGCGGCAATGTTTTTTACAGTGTGCCTTATGGTGCGTGGACGTTTAGCGGGTACGGAGGATTGTCGAAAAGTCAAAGCGTTACCCGATTTTCCAGTGGCACGAAGCTTGCTTACCGTTCCAAGACCGTAACGGCAGGCGTGAAGGGCGAAAAAACGGTTTCACGCGGGCAAAAGCATTTGGGCGCCGTGTATGCGGGCGCGGATTATGCCAATGTCGCCAGTGAGTTCGGCGGCAGCCGCATCAAAATGCAAAGCCCCAAGCTCGCCACGCTGCAAGTCGGCGCGTCCCACACCAAAATGCTGGAAAAAGGCATTTGGCTGAATGATGTGAATGTGGAAGTGGGGACGCGCGCGCTGGGTGCGAAAGATTCGCCGCAGTCGCCGTTTACCGCACGCTATGTGCGGGTGGCGCTGCAAAGCGATTTGTCGCAAAACCGGCGCGCGGGCAACTGGCTGTTGCGCAACAAACACCGTTTGACGGCACAATACAGTCCGCAGGATTTGTACGCCACCAAGCAATTCGCCTTGAGCGACCGCTCGGCGGTGCGCGGATTCAAAACTTTGTCGCTGAACGGCAACTCGGGCATCGCGCTCAACAACACCTTGTCTGCCCGCCGCCAGTCGGCAAACGGGCTGTATGCCGAACCTTATGCCGGTGCCGATTTGGGTCTGGCAAAAGACCGCGAAAGCCGTTATACGGGGTATGGTGTTGCCGCAGGCATCAATATCGGTTATAAACACCATTGGCAGTTCTCGTTGGAAAGCGCACGCGGATTTTTGCGTGCCAAAAGCGGAAGCAAGAGGCGCGAAGAGCAAATCTCTGCTTCTTTTCGGGTGACGTTTTAAAAGTTGGCATTGCATTTGCTTGTCTCATCGGGACGCTGTGCCAATGCCGATTGTGAAACGGCACACCAACCTAACCATGAAAGAGGAACATCGTTATGCAAACACATAATATGAAATTGTCCGCCACCGGCAAGCTCTTGGTGTCTTTGAGCCTTGCTTACTTGGGTACTTCTGCTGCCGCCGTGGCAGCCAACATCGAAGCCGCCAACGGCAACACCGCCGTCAGCCAAAAAGGCGGCGTGGACATCGTGAACATCGCTGCGCCGAACCAACACGGTTTGTCGCACAACCAATTCAACAAATTCAACGTTGCCAAAGAAGGCGCGGTATTGAACAACGCCCTGCAAGACGGTCGTTCGCAACTGGCGGGCGACTTGGGCAAAAACACCAATCTGCGTGATGCCGCCGCTTCCGTCATCTTGAACGAAGTCGTCAGCAAAAACCCCTCACTGATTTTGGGCAAACAGGAAGTATTCGGCATGGCTGCCGACTACGTGCTGGCGAACCCCAACGGCATCACCGTTAAAGACGGCGGCTTCATCAATGTAAGCCGCGCCACTTTGGCGGCAGCGCGTCCCGAAGTAAACGGCGGACGCTTGGAAGCTTTGGGCTTCGGCGGCAACACGGCTGCCAAATTGGACGTACAAGGCAAATTGGGCGGCGCGGCCGTTTTGGACTTGGTTGCCCCCAAAGTTGCGGTTAATGCCAATGCCAACGTGGAAGCCGCAGATAACATCAACGTGGTTACCGGCACCAGCAAAACCGTTTTGAACAGCGATGGCAGCGTGAGCGCCCAAGCCGTTGACGCGCCCGAAGCCGCGCCCGTTGCGAATGAGCCTGCGCCCACCGTTACCCGCACCCGCACCGTACTCAAATACGTTACCGAAACCGTGCGCGTACGCGGTCGCAACGTAAAACGCACTTATCCCAAATACGTAACGGAAACCTACACCGTTCCCGCGCCGCGCACCGCGCCCGCACCGAAAAAAGCCGCACCCGTATTGGACGGCCAGTTGTTCGGCTCCATGCGTGCCGGCAGCATCCGCGTACACGGTACCAACGAAAAAGGCACGCAAGAATTGCGCGGCACTTTGACGGCTGCCAAAGAATTGGCTACCGACATTGCCGGCCAATTGAACGTGCGTACCGCCAAGCTCTCCGGCGACACCGTTACTTTGAAAGCCAAAAACACCACCGTTGACGGCGTTGTAACCGACAAAACCGACTACAACACCAGCAACAGTGGCACAGGTCGCATGGTTGCCGCTTACCGCCACGAAGAAAACGGCGTGAAATTCAGCGAAACCGCGCACAGCAAATCACAAAGCTTTGAAGGCTCCAGCATCAACGCTGCCAACGGTCTGACTTTTGAAAACGCCGGCCGTTTGAACGTAAAAGGCGCGAAAATCACCGCAGGCACGCTGGACGTGAATGCCGGCAACGCCACTTTTGACGGCCAATTGACCCGCAACGTGAAAAGCAGCACCCTGAACAAGAGCAAAGCGCTGTGGCACAACAACACTTCCTCGTCCGAGAGCGATGAAACCCTGCACACGACTGACATCAAAGTGGGTCAGCAAGCCAACTTCAATGTCGGCGGCAAAGTGGATTTGAAAGCCGTTCAGTTGGACGTGGGCGACACCCTGACGCTCAAAGGCGTACAAGGCGTGAAACTGCAAGGCGACGTGAGCCGCGATTCGCAACGTACTTCTGCGGATTTCAAAAACGAAACCAAAGTACAAAAAGTAAACAACCAACTGCTGAAAACCGGTCATTCCAAAAAAGAATTTGACTTGGAAACCCTGCACGCGACCCAAATCAAAGCCGGCGGTGATGTGATTGTCCAATCCGAACAGGCTCTGGAAACCTACGGCGCGAAAGTACACGCCAAAGGCAACGTGCTGACCCAAGTGAACAACGTGAAATTGGACGCGGTTTCCACCACCGACAAATCCAATGTTGACGACAAAGCCCGCTTCTTCGGCGGCGCAGACGAAGGTTTGAACCGCTTGGTTGACCAAACCCTGCACGGCTCTGCCTTGGTTGCCGGCGGCACCGTGATTTTGGAAGCCAAAAAAGGCGTGAACGTGCGCGGCAGCTCCATCAAAGCGGCTGAAGGCGCATTGGTCAATGCCGGCGCGGGCAAGGCGAACATCACCCATGTGAACGCCACCGACCAATCCGAAAACCGCAAACGCATCGGCACGATTTTCAACATCACCAAAAAGCTCGACCACACCCAAAGCACCGAGCAAACCGCAGTGGGTTCCACCCTGCATTCCGATGTGGATTTGGTGGTGATGAGCGACCGCGAAATCAATGTGTTGGGCAGTAAAATTTTGGCAGCCCGCAATGTTGAGCTGACACCGGCCAACGGCAATGTGAACATCGCTGCCGCCAAAACCAACAGCCAGCACACCAGCAACACGTTTGACATCAAGCCGTTTGCGAAAGTGGATGCCGATAAAGGTCAATTGCTGGACGCCAACGCAAAAGTGGGTGTCGGTCTGAGCTTCGTCAAAGGTTCGCAAACCAGCCACCTGACCCAACATGCGGGCAGCGACGTGCAAGCGGGCGGCAATTTGAAAGTGTCTTCGCAAAACAACGTGAACGTACACGGCAGCACCATCGGTGCCAAAGGCGATGTGGACGTTAGTGCCAAAAACATCAACGTTACCGCAGCGCAAGACACCAACGCCACCGTTTCCAGCAAACGCGTTACCGACATCGGCATCGGCGGGTCTGTTTCTGCCGGCGGCGGCACACCGAAAGTTACCGTGAGCGCGGGCATCACCAGTGGCAAAACCACCGTTGATTCCAAAGCGCAAACCGCCAAAGTTTCCGGCGTGAACGGCGGCAACGTGAACCTGACTGCGGAAAACAACATCAAGCACGAAGGCACGAAGATTCAAGCCACCGGCAATGTAAACCAAACTGCCAAGCAGATTACCAACGCGGCGGCAACCGACACCGTTGATGCAACCACCGTTGAACACAAAGGCGGCATCTCCGTAGAATTGGGCGCATCTGCCAGCAAAGCGGTAAGCCTGAAAGGCACCATCCACGGCTCCGGCGGTACAACCGTCAGCAACAGCACCAGCCAAGCGGGCGGCAGCGTTCAAGCGGGCGGTGATGTGAATGTGGTGGCAAGCGGCAAAGTAACCGATGTCGGCACCAAATACGACAGCAACGGCACTTTGAACATCAATGCCAAAGACTATGTGAACACGGCTGCGGTCAGCACCAACAAGCATGTCAGCAACAAAGGCGGCGCGGAAATCAGCGTGGGTGCATCTACCTCCGATTTCGCCAGCATCGACCTGAGCATTGCAGGCAAGATGTCTTACAACCACGAAAAAGGCAACAAGTCCGAATCGACCAAAGGCACTTTGAACGGCAACAACGTTGTGGTGAATGCGGCGAACACCGCCAGCATCGCGGCTGATGTGAAAGCGCAAAACGACGTGAACATCACTGCGGCCAACGGCGTAACCTTCACCGAGTCCAAAAACACCGAAAACAACGTGAGCGGCGGCTTCGGCTTGGGCGGCAACGTGGGTGTGAAAGTGATTCCCGCCGCAGGCGTGGCGACACCCAATGCGGTCGGCGTGAACGCCAACGTGAACTACGGCAAGAAAGACTACAGCCAAGCTGTGGGCAGCACCGTACAAGCGGGTAACGACATCACAGTGGACGGCGGCAAGCAAGTAACCTTGCAAGGCACCAATGTTGCAGCGAAAAACAATGTTGCCATCAAAGGCGACCAAGTAACGAGCAACTCCGCACTGACCACCAACAACGAAGTAGGCGTGGGCGTGGGCGTGAACCTGAAACTGGGCTTGGCAAACGGCGAAGACCCGATTAAATCCTTCAACGTGGGTGCCGATGTCGATGTGAAACACGACAAAGAGCATACCCATGCCGTGAACACCATTCAGGGCGGTAACGAAGTGAGCATCGCCGGCAACTTCCAAGGCGCAGGCGTGAAACTGACCGGTACCGACGTGATTGGCGCGAAAGTGGACATCACCAACGCAGCCCCCAACGGCAAAGTGGAAATGAGCGGTGTGAACAGCTCCTTCAGCAGCTTCAATGTCGGCGTGGGTGCCAACATCGGCGGCGAGCTGGAAATCGAAAAATGGACGGAGCGCGAAGTACGCACTTGGTTGGACCGTTGCGGTTATCCGCACGTTGAGGTAACCGACAAAGAGCAAATCCGTAAGATTTGGAACCTGACTGGCGGCGGCCGTCTGTTTGTAGACGGTAAAGTCGGCGGCGGTGGCGGCGGCGGTAAGATTACTTACACCCCCAAACCCGACCCCAAACCGACTCCGAAGCCCAATCCGGAACCGCAACCCGAGCCGCAACCGGAACCCCAGCCCGAACCCCAACCGGTTCCGCAGCCCGAACCCCAGCCGGCTCCCCAACCCATCGAACCCATTGAGTTCGAGCCGTCAATCGGCACGGAAATCGATGAATAATCCGCATCACTGATGCAGTCGTGTAAGTAAAGCGGCACACCGTTTCCCGAAACGGTGTGCTTTTTTGCGTGCGGCGGTGTTTCGCACCGAGCGAACAGGGTATAATCCGTTTTGTTTGAACGGGGCGGAAACGCCGTCCCACCGATTGCCTAATGTATTTGAGGAGTAAACACCATGAGTGCCATTGTGGATATTGTTGCCCGCGAAATTTTGGATTCGCGCGGCAACCCCACCGTTGAATGCGACGTGTTGCTGGAAAGCGGCGCAATGGGGCGTGCCGCCGTGCCGAGCGGCGCATCAACCGGCCGCAAAGAAGCATTGGAATTGCGCGACGGCGACAAACTGCGTTATGCGGGCAAAGGCGTATTGAATGCGGTGGCGCACGTAAACAACGAAATCGCCCAAGCCCTGATTGGCATCGATGCGTCCGAACAGGCGTATGTGGACCAAATCATGCTGGATTTGGACGGCACGGAAAACAAATCGCGTTTGGGTGCGAATGCCGTTTTGGCGGTTTCGCTGGCAGTGGCGCGGGCGGCGGCGGAAGATGCGGGCTTGCCGCTTTACCGCTACTTGGGCGGAGTCGGGCCGATGAGTCTGCCCGTACCGATGATGAACGTGATTAACGGCGGCGAGCATGCCAACAACAGCTTGGACATTCAAGAATTTATGATTGTTCCTGTGGGTGCGGAATCCTTTGCCGAAGCCCTGCGCTGCGGTGCGGAAGTGTTTCAGCAACTGAAAAAAATCTGCGACATTCGCGGCTTTTCCACCACCGTAGGCGATGAAGGCGGATTTGCGCCAAACCTGTCCAGCCACGAAGAAGCCCTGCAACTGATTATGGAAGCCGTGAAAGCCGCAGGCTACGAAGCGGGCAAAGACGTGATGCTGGCATTGGACTGCGCTTCCAGCGAATTTTACCACGACGGCAAATACCATTTGAAAGCCGAAGGTTTGACACTGGACAGCGAAGAATTTGCCGAATATCTGGAAAAACTGGTGGACAACTATCCGATTGTTTCCATTGAAGACGGCATGGAAGAGGGCGACTGGCTCGGCTGGAAACACCTGACCCGCAAACTGGGCGACCGCGTGCAACTGGTGGGCGACGACTTGTTTGTAACCAATCCTGCGGTATTGGCAGACGGCATCAACAAAGGCATTGCCAATGCCCTGTTGGTCAAAGTCAATCAAATCGGCACCTTGAGCGAAACCCTGAAAGCGGTGGACTTGGCAAAACGCAACAGCTATGCCTGCGTGATGAGCCACCGTTCGGGCGAAACCGAAGACACCACCATTGCCGATTTGGCAGTGGCAACCAATTGTATGCAAATCAAAACCGGCTCACTGTCGCGCTCCGACCGCATGGCAAAATACAACCAATTGCTGCGGATTGAAGAAGAATTGGGCGAAACGGCACGTTATCCGGGCATGGAAGCGTTTTATCAGTTGAAGCGTTGATTGAAAACGGATTGACAATGGGAAGCCGTCTGCGTACGGCTTCCGAACGGGTGCATAAATGAAATATATCAGTGTGGGGCTTGCGGTGGTGTTTTTGGGGCTGCAATATCAAATTTGGTTTCACAACAAAGGATTGCGCTCGCAATACAGCGAAATGCGCCAAAAAGCGCAGTCCACGGAAGAGCAAAACCGCCGTTTGGCACAGCGCAATCAGGAATTGAAGGCGGAAGTTGATGATTTGAAAAACGGTTATGAAGCGGTAACCGAAATTGCCCGCAGCCAACTGCATTACATTCAGTCGGGCGAAACATTTTATAAAATCCAATAACACTCGGGATGAAAATCATGAAAATCACCACTTGCTTTGACGGCGGCTCGGTTACGGTAAAAGATTTGTCGGACGCGGGCAACATCCGTTTGGCGTTGCGCCCCGACAATGCTTCCGATTTCAAACAATGGTTTTACTTCCGCTTGCAGGGCGCGGCGTACACGCCGTGCGTGATGCATTTTGACAATGCGGGCGAATCGGCGTATCCGGGCGGTTGGGACGGCTATCAGGCGGTGGCGTCCTACGACCGCCAAAACTGGTTCCGCGTGCCTTCGCGCTATGAAAACGGCGTGTTTACCATCGAACACACCCCGCTTGCCAACAGCATTTATTACGCTTATTTCGAGCCGTATTCCAACGAGCAGCATTTGAACCTGCTGGGCGAGGCGCAGGGAAGCGGCTTGTGCCAGATTGACGATTTGGGCAGCACCTTGGACGGGCGCGACATCAATTTGCTCACCATCGGCAATCAGGCAGACAGCGATGTCAAAATTTGGGTAATTGCCCGCCAGCACCCCGGTGAACCGATGGCGGAATGGTTTGTCGAAGGCTTGTTGGGGCGTTTGCTCGACCCGCAAGACCCGACCGCCCGCGCCTTGTTGGACAAAGCGACTTTCTACATCGTGCCGAACATGAACCCCGATGGCGTGGTGCGCGGCAATCTGCGTACCAACGCGGCGGGCGCGAACCTGAACCGCGAGTGGCTGAATCCGAGTGTGGAGCGCAGCCCCGAAGTGTTTTTTGTGCGCGAAAAAATGCACGAAACCGGCGTGGACGTGTTTTTGGACGCGCACGGCGATGAAACCATTCCCTATGTGTTTGTGGCGGGAACGGAGGGTGTGCCGAATTACAACGAGCGCACCGCCGCGCTGGAAACGCTGTTCAAACAGGCGTTTCAAGCGGCTTCGCCCGATTTTCAGGACGAACACGGCTATGCCAAAGACGAGGCGGGGCAGGCGGATTTGCGCTTGGCAACCAATTATGTCGGCAACACGTTCGGCTGTTTGGCGTACACTCTGGAAATGCCGTTCAAGGACAACGACAATTTGCCCGATGACGATTTCGGCTGGAACGGTCAGCGTTCGCTGCGTTTGGGGGAGAGCGTTTTGAGTGCGTTTTGGGCGGTGTGCCGCGAATTGACGGCGGGGCAGGAAGAACAGGCGGCAGCATAATGCAACGGCGCGGTTGGGCAATGGCAACCGCGCCGTTTTCGGTTCGGGGCGTCATCAATTGACCGAGAAAACACAGCACCGTCATTTCCGCGCAGGCGGGAATCCAAGTCGAAGCAAGCGTAGCTTGGGTTGAAACGAAGTGAAAACCCAACATTTTTCCGAAAATTGATGGATTTTGTTGGGTTTGCACTTCGCTCCAACCCAAGCTACACCTGCGCGGGAATGACGGTGCAAAGCAATTGATGACACGCCCTTAGGATTTGCGCTGTCTGCGGCGTTTGGGCGCGTTGTCGGGGGCTTCATCGCATACCCGCGTGATTTTGCCGTTCACCATTTTCAGCGATTTGACGGCGCAGTTCGGAGCAGGCGTTTCCGTTTTGCCGGTGCGGGGTGTACGTTTGGTTTTTTTAACGGGTGCTTCGGCAGGCGTGGCGGGCGGCGCATCTGCCTGTTGAGCCGTTTTTTTGCCGCGTTTGCGCTTCGGTTCGGCGCATAACACCAAATCAATTTTGCTGGTTTCCAAGTCGGCACGCGCCACCTGCACGGTTACGCGGTCGCCCACGCCGAAACGCACACCGCTACGCTCGCCCTCCATCGCCATGATTTCGGGGCGGAAATGGAAATAATCCTCGCCCAAATCGCTCACATGCACCGCGCCTTCCACATGCACTTCGTCCAGCACCACAAAAATGCCGAAGCTCGCCACGCCCGAAATTTTGCCGCCGAACACTTCACCGATTTTGTCCTGCATATAATAGGTTTTCAGCCAGTTTTCCACATCGCGGGAAGCGTCATCGGCGCGGCGTTCGCACAGGGAAGTATGCACGCCCAGTTCCGTCCACGTTTGCGGCGCGACTTTGTGCTGCTGCCCCGCCAACACCGCTTTGATGGCGCGGTGCACCAGCAAATCGGGATAACGGCGGATAGGGGAAGTAAAATGCGCGTAGTGTTCGTATGCCAAGCCGAAATGCCCTTCGTTTTCAGGTGCGTACACGGCCTGCTGCATGGAGCGCAACAGCATGATTTCAATCATTTCGCGGTCGGGGCGGCCGCCGATTTTGGCGGACAGTTCGGCATAATGTTTCGGTTGCGGCTCATCGCCGCCGCCCAAGCTCAAGCCGAGCAAGCCCAGTTGTTCGCGCAGGGTGGCGAGTTTTTCCGGCGTGGGGCCGGCGTGGTTGCGGAACAAGGCGGGGTGTTTGTTTTTCAACAGGAAATCCGCCGCGCACACATTCGCCGCCAACATACATTCCTCAATCAGCTTGTGGGCATCGTTGCGGACAGCGGCTTGAATGCGTTCAATTTTGCCATTTTCGTTGAACACCATTTCGGTTTCGGCGCGTTCAAATTCCATTGCGCCGCGCGTACGCCGTTTTTTCTGCAACACTTGGAATAATTTGTACAAAGTGTTCAGGCTGCCTGAAATTTCGGGCGTAAGCGTGCCGCCGTTTTTGTGTTCCAGCCAATGCCACACCTGCGTGTAGGTCAAACGGGCGTGCGAGCGCATCACGGCGGGGTAGAAACGGTATTCTTTGACGTTGCCCGCGTAGGTCAGCACCATGTCGCACACCATGCACAGCCGTTCCACATCGGGGTTGAGCGAGCAGATGCCGTTGGACAGATTTTCAGGCAGCATCGGAATGACGCGGCGCGGGAAATAGACGCTGGTGGCGCGTTCCAGCGCGTCCGCGTCCACTGCATCGCCGGTGCGGACGTAGTGGCTCACGTCCGCAATCGCCACCACCAAGCGGTAATTGCGCCCGATTTTTTCGGCAAACACGGCATCGTCAAAGTCGCGCGAACTTTCTCCGTCTATCGTTACCAAAGGCAGATGGCGCAAATCTTCGCGCCCTTTGCGGTCGGACGGGCGCACTTTGGCGGGGATTTTCGCCGCCGCTTTTTCGCAGGCAGCGCTGAAACGGTGCGGCAAACGGTGTTTGCGTAAGGCGATTTCAATTTCCATGCCGCTATCGGCGTAATCGCCCAACACTTCAATGATTTGGGCAACGGCAGGACGATGACCTTCGGGATAGCTGTCAATCCGTGCCACCACCACTTGACCTTTTTGCGGACGGTGTGCGGCTACGGAATCTGGTTCCAAAATAATGCTTTGCTGCAAACGGCGGTCTTCCGGCTCCAGCACCGCCACGCCGCGTTCCACATAAAAACGTCCGACCACATCGGTTTGCGCCCGCTCGACAATGTCCAACACCTGACCTTCGCGGCGGCCGCGCCGGTCGCGTCCGGCGGGGCGCACAATCACGATGTCGCCGTGCATCACGCCGCGCATTTGGCGTTCGTACAGCACGAAATCGCCCTCGCCCGTGTGGGTCAAAGGCACGGCGAAACCGAAGCCGTCTTTGTGGGCTTCCACGCGGCATTTCACCAATTCAATCTTGTCTGCCACGCACACCAGCCCGCGCCGGTTAATCAGCACTTGACCGTCCCGCGCCATCGCCTTGATGCGCCGCTCGAAAAACGGCAGCTCGGCATCACTGATGGACAGTTGCTCCGCCAGCGCAGCCGTTTTTTGCGGCACGCCTGCCTGTTCCAGCAGTTGTAAAATCCATTCGCGGCTGGGCAGGGGCGAGTCGTATTTTTCGCGCTCGCGTTGAAGGTAAGGGTCTTTTTCCCGTAGATTCAGTGTGTTTGTTTTTTTCTTGGTTTTCATCAACATTCCTTGTTCGGTTTGAAACCACGCCGTTTGCGGCGGTCAAATCAGCTTTTGTTCGGGCGGGGCATCAGTCCGTCCGAATCGGGGCAGGGCATGGCGCTGTGCTTCCTGTGCGTTGAAATATTGGGCGAATACTAACGCAAACGACATGGAAAAGCAAAACTTGGGTCGCTGTCTGTGCCGTGTATGAAAAACCAATCGCATCAATTATGCGGCGCGCCGTCAATTGACTGAAAAACACTGCGCCGCCATGCCCGCGAATGCGGCAATCCCAAACCCGTTCAAACAAACGTTAAGCATCGGGCGGTGGATTTTTGCATTCGCGGGCATGACGGCGTTTTTATTGTGCTGATTTTCAGTGGAAAAATTCAAATGATAACGCGACCTAGCGCAGCCATGCCAAGGGGTTCATCGGGCGGTTGCGGTAGCGGATTTCAAAATACAGCCCCTGTTCGCCACCGGGCAGGGTGCCGCTCGTGCCGAGCGTTTGTTGCGCGGCCACCGTGCCGCCCGCACCCACGCTCAAGCTGCTCAATCCCGTGTAAACCGACAAATAGCCTTCGCCATGGTCGATAATCACCGTATTGCCGTAGCCGCGCAAATCGGCGGCATACGCCACTTCCCCTGCGGCAATGCTGCGGACGTTGGCGGGCGAAGTGGCGATGAAAATCCCGCGCCAAGTGCCGCCGCTTGCCCGCGCCTGACCGAAACGCCCCGCAATTTTGCCGGCCGCAGGACGGCGCAACTGTCCTTGCAAACGCGCCAGCCCGCTCAAGCCTGCCGGCGCTTTGGCGGCGGCTTCGGCTTTGGCGGATTTTTTGTTTTTGTCGGCGGGTGCCGTTTGTGCGGCTTGGTTGCGCTGCTGTGCCGCTTTGCGGCGGGCGGCGGCTTCGCTGCGGCTTTGTGCGGCGCGGCGGGCGGCGATTTGCGCCAATACATTGTTCAAATTCTGCTCGTTTTGGCGCAACTGCTGCATCTGCTGGTTTTGCTGCCCGATTTCACGGTTCAAACGTTGGCTGTCTGCCACCGCGCTGCGGTGCGCGTCGCCCAACTGGCGCAACTTCGCCTGCTGCTGCGCAATCAGCCGTTTGAGCTTTGCCAACTCCGCCTGAATGGCGGCTTCTTGGCGGGTAAGCTGCTCCTGCTGCTCCGCCAACTGGCGCAACACACGGTTGTTTGCCTCATTGATGTAGCGGCTGTATTGCAGCAAACGCCCCTTTTGCGCCGCATCGACATTCTGAAAAAACAAAATCACCGCTTCCGGACGGCGGTTTTTATAGCTGCTGACCAACAAATTGGCAATTTGCGCCTTCGTACCGCCCACCTCCGTTTCCAAACGCGCCAACTCGTTTTGCAGATTTTGCAGCTTTTCCCACGACACACGCTGCTGGCGGTCGAGCGCCGCCAATTCCGCGCGCGCCTTTTCCAGCGCGATTTGCGTTTGCGAAATCACCTGCTTGGCGCGTTGCTGCTGCACCTGCTTGACTTTCAAATCCTTTTGTACCGTTTGGATTTTTTTGCGGACTTCCTTGAGCTTGACATTCGCTTTCGCGGCCTTGCCCTTCAGCTCGGCGGCGGGAATGGCGGGATTGATTTCAATCACGGTTTCCGGCTCGGCATGGGCGGCGCGGCAGAGCAACACGGCGGCGGCGGCGATGACGGCGATTTTTTTCGTTTGCATGGCGTGTGGTTGGCAAATTAAAGCTGAAAACAGACGAATTATAACGGATTTTTTGCCATATCCGCGCCATTGCATTACCATTGCCGCTTCTTTTTCCGCACGAAAACAACATGACCCACACCGTCCGTTTCCAAATCGACGATTGCCCCAACACCGTATTGCAGCGACTGTGCGGCGTATTGGACGGCAATCTGACCCTGCTCGCCCAAGCCCTGCAAGTGCAGATTTCCCGCCGTTTCAACCAATTTTCCTGCACGGGAGAACACGCCCGCGCCGCCGTTCGCGCCTTGCAATCGCTGCTGGTGTTGGCGGAACACGGCGACCTTGATGCCGAAGCCGTCAACTTGGCGGCGGTGGAAGCCAAAGCCGCCGAAGCCGCAAATCCCGCCGATGACCCCGCCCGTGAATCCCGCCCAACCTGCTTTTTCCACACCAAACGCGGCAGCATCGGCGGGCGCACCCCGCGTCAGAACGGCTACATCCGCGCCCTGCTCAACCACGACGTCGTGTTCGGCTTGGGGCCTGCCGGTACGGGCAAAACCTATCTGGCGGTGGCGGCGGCGGTGGACGCGGTGGACAAACACCAAGTGGAACGCATCGTCTTGGTGCGCCCTGCGGTGGAAGCGGGGGAAAAACTCGGTTTCCTGCCGGGTGATTTGGCGCAAAAAGTCGACCCCTATCTGCGCCCGCTTTACGATGCCCTGTATGATTTGATGGGCTTTGACCGCGTAACCAAACTGATGGAAAAAGGTTTGATTGAAATCGCGCCTTTGGCGTATATGCGCGGGCGCACGCTCAACGGCGCGTATGTGATTTTGGACGAAGCGCAAAACACCACGCCCGAACAGATGAAAATGTTTCTGACCCGCATCGGCTTCGGCACCAAAGCGGTGATTACCGGCGATTTGAGCCAAATTGACCTGCCGCGCCACATCAAATCGGGGCTGCGCGATGCCAAAGAAAAACTTTCAGACGTGGAAGGCATTTATTTTCATGTGTTTACCAGCGAAGACGTGGTGCGCCATCCTTTGGTGCAGAAAATCGTTGATGCCTATGATGCGGCGGACGAACACGAAACTTCGGCGCAAGCTGCCTGAAAATGAATAACAAGACCGGTATTGTCTTTTTGTATGTGCTTGCGCTCTGCATGATGGCGGTAAGTGTGGCAGATGCGGTATTTGTGTTATGGCTTCGGATTGTTGTGGTGTTGTGTTACGGTGTGTTGCTTTGGTGTGTGCGGCGGTTTGCGGCGGACGAAACAATCCGCCGTCATGCCGTTTATTTGTGGGGCAAAACGTGGCGGTTCGTATCGGTGTATGCGGGATTATCGGTGGCTTATTGGCTGCTGCCTTTTTTGCACGGCGCATTGCGGGGAATGTATTGGTCTTCTGACCCGCCGGCCGTGTTGGCGTGGACATATCTAACAATCAGGCTTGTCATTGGTGTTTCGCTGATTTTACTGCTGATTTGGTTTATGGTAAGTTTGTGGCGCGGACGGAAACTCAATGCCCGCCCGTGCGCGAAAACAGATTAATCACCACCACCCCGCCGACAATCATCGCCATGCCGAGCAGCGCGGGCAAATCCGGTTTCTGCCCCAAAAAAATCCAGCCGATGAAAGCCGTCAAAACAATCCCCACTCCCGACCACACCGCATAAGTGATGCCCACCGGCAACACGCGGAACACCAGCGACACCAAATAAAACGCCAGCGCAAACGCCGCCAATGCGCCGATGGTCGGCGCGGCGCGGGTGAAACCGTCGCTGTATTTCAGCAAAGTCGTGCCGCACACTTCGGCGGCAATGGCGCAAGCCAGCAACAGCCAATGGTTCATGAAGTTTCCTTATTTTTGGGCGGGCTGCCTGAAACGGCGCGTTTGTCTTCCAAGCGCGTTCCCGCCAAATAATCATACAAAAACTGCCGTTGCGGATTCAGCAGCGCGAAGCCCCACGGCAAAATCCACCACAGCAGCGCGGCAAAAAACGCCGTACGCGGCGCGATGCCCGCGTGCCGGAACGCCGCATACGCCGCCAACGGCACAAACAGCAACAACACGCACGCCCACGCAAAACGCACCCGCAAACGCGGCAAAGTCGGGCGCGAACCGTCCGCCGCGCTCAAACCGATTTGCCACACCCGCATCGGCAGCGTTTGCGATTCGCGCAGCCAGTTCAGTTTGAAATACAGCCACCACGCGCCCAACAACAGCAGCGCGGCAAACGGCGCAACGGCAGGCAGCAGCGCGGGAAAACGGTGTTGCAGCAGCGTTTGCAGCGCGCCGACCAGCAGCATCGCCAGCATGCCCACCGCGCCGACCAGCAGCGATTCGTAGGCAAGGGCAAACAGTCGGCGCAAAAGCGGGGCAGGGCGGAAATCAGGGGTCATGGTTCGGTCAGCCTTTAATGAGAGTGTCGCGGAGCGGTGTCCCACGGCTCAACGCGTTTGCTGTTGCGGGTGCAATGTGCTTGTTTGCCAAACGGTTTTGACCAACAAACCAGAGCATCGGACGATGGGGCGCGGCGGTTGTGGGCGGACGGGTCGTCCGCGCTACAGGCGTTCAAACAGAAAACGGTTGTTAAAATCCAATATTTCATTGCTTTCTCAAAAGTTTGAAATTCAAATTTCAGGCTGCCTGAAACCTTGCCAAGGCATCACGGGCGGCGCGTTCCAAATCGGCGGCGGACAAAGCGCAAGGGTCAAGCACGGTATCGGCGGGCAAGCGGCGCAGCCAAGTAAGCTGGCGTTTGGCAAGCTGGCGGGTGGCGGCGGTGCCGTGTTCGCGCAACTGCGGATAAGTGATGCGCCCGTCCAAAAAATCCCAAGTTTGGCGGTAGCCCGTGCAGCGCATGGACGGAAGTTCCTGATGCAATTCGGGATAACGCGCCCGCAGCTCCGCCACTTCGTCCGCCAGACCTTGCGCCAGCATCGCCTCAAAACGCTCGGCGATGCGGCGGTGTAGTTCGGCGCGATGGTCGGGAACGAGCGCGAGCGTGTGCAGTGCCAGCGCGGGCGCGGCGGGCTGTTCGGCAAGGTGGCGGCTCAGGGGCTTGCCGGTCAAACGCCACACTTCCAGAGCGCGTTCGATGCGTTGGCTGTCGGCAGGGGCGAGGCGGGCGGCGGTGTCGGGGTCAATTTCCTGCAATTGATTGTATAAAAAAGATAATCCGTGCTGCTGTTTCAGCGCGTTCAGTTCGGCGCGGACGGCGGCATCGGCGGGTGGCAAATTGTTCAAACCCTGTGTAAGTGATTGAAAATACATCATTGTTCCGCCGACAATCAGGGGAATGCGCCCGCGTTGGCGGATTTCGTCCGCCAAACGCAGGCAGTCGGACACGAAATCCGCCGCGCTGTAACTGTGCAAAGGGTCAATAATATCAATCAGATGATGGGGAACGGCGGCGCGTTCGGCGGGCGTGGGTTTCGCCGTGCCGATGTCCATGCCGCGATAAACCAATGCGCTGTCCAAGCTGATGATTTCGCAAGGAAAGTGTTGCGATAAATGCAGGGCGAGCGCGGTTTTGCCGCTTGCGGTGGGGCCGAGCAGGGCAAAGGCGCGGGGTGGGGCGGGGGTCATGCGGGTTGTGTGAATAAAAAATAATTACAATAATTTATGCGTAGGTTGGGTTGGAATGAAGTGGAAAACCAACGTGGTTTGTTGGGTTTTCAACCCAACCTACTTGCCACATTTCAGGCAGCCTGAAAACGCGCCGCCAATGCGTCCGACAATTTGGCGTGAATGCCGCCGAAACCGCCGTTGCTCATGATTAAAATATGGTCGCCCGTTTGCGCCTGCGCGGTGATTTGTGCGACAAAATCATCAAAATCGCTGCTGCAATGCAGTTTGCCGCCCAATGGCGCGAGCGCGTCCGCCACGTCCCAATCCACGCCGCCGCCGTAGCAGAACACGCGATCGGCATCGCGCAGGCTTTCCGGTAAAGCGGCTTTCATCGTGCCGAGTTTCATGGTGTTGGAACGCGGTTCCAGCACGGCGACAATCCGCGCCGCACCGACTTGCTGGCGCAGCCCGCCCAAAGTGGCGGCGATGGCGGTGGGGTGGTGGGCGAAGTCGTCATACACGGTGATTTCCGCCACCCGCGCCTTGATTTCCATGCGCCGTTTCACGTTTTGAAACAAAGACAAAGCGGCGCAGGCTGCCTGAACGTCCACACCAACGTGCGCGGCGGCGGCGATGGCGGCGAGCGCGTTCAAACGGTTGTGTGCGCCACTCAAGTTCCACCCAATGCGCCCGCGTTTTTGTCCTTGATAATACACGTCAAACGCGCCGTCCGCGTCCGCTTCGCCCGCGTGGAACGCCGTTTCGCTGCCGAAGTGTTCCACAGGCGTCCAACAGCCGCGTTGTAACACATTGTCCACATTGGCATCGCCGCCGTTGGCGACAATCAAGCCTTGCGCGGGAACGGTGCGCACCAAATGGTGAAACTGGGTTTGAATGGCGTTCAGGTCGGGGAAAATATCGGCGTGGTCGTATTCCAGATTATTCAGAACCGCCACGCGCGGACGGTAGTGGACGAATTTGGAACGTTTGTCAAAAAACGCGGTGTCGTATTCATCGGCTTCCATCACGAAATAGGGCGAATCGGGCGCGGGCAGGCGGGCGGAAATGCCGAAATTCTGCGGAATGCCGCCAATCAGAAATCCGGGGGCGCGTCCCGAATGTTCCAGCACCCACGCCAACATGGAAGACGTGGTGGTTTTGCCGTGCGTTCCGGCAACGGCAAGTACCTGTTTGCCTTGTAAAATGTTTTCGGAAAGCCATTGCGGGCCTGATGTGTAGGGCAGATTGCGGTTTAAAATTTCTTCCACCACTTCCATGCCGCGCTTGGCAACGTTGCCAATCACATAAATATCGGCGGGGAAACGGGAAAGTTGCGCGGCATCGTAGCCTTCGTGAACGGTGATGCCCAGTTGCGCCAGTTGCGTACTCATGGGCGGATAGAGTTTGCCGTCGCAGCCGCTTACGGTAAAACCCGCCGCCTGCGCCAATGCCGCCAGCCCGCCCATAAACGTGCCGCCGATGCCGATGATGTGGATGTGTGTCATGATGGAAAAAGCAAACCAATGTGAAAATGTGCAAAAGATTATAGCAAAAGCCCCGCACCATTGTTGGCGGATTCGCTGAAACCAAACAAATATTGGAAAAACCCGTTTGCCCGCAAGCGGAGCGGGATTCCCGTCTGCGCGGGAATGACGGGACGGTTTGGGTAATTGGTCGATTTCAATGGGCAATGTTTAACGGCAGAACGGATTTTGGACGGACAGTTTCTGCCCGCGTAAGGGCGTTGCGCCCGTGCAACAGCTTTGTCCCGTCAGGCGCAGCCCGCGTTGTGGCTTACTTCAAAATGCACCGAGCAATCGCCGCAGATGATGTTGAGTTTGGGTTTGCCCCACACGGCGTTCAGGCAGCAGGGACATTGGTATTTCAGGCGGTTGCTGCGGTTTTCGACCACTGTGTTGCCGCTTTGGTAGGACAACAGGCGGCGGACGGCGGCGGGGTCGCGGGAGGGCGGTTCGTTGGGTGCGGCGGAGTCGGCGGGCGGCTCGTTGGCGGCAAGCACCGCCAAAGTCTCTTCGCGCACCAGATGATAAGGCTGCGGCTGGGTTTGGTAGAGCGGGCGCATGCCCCGTTCCACCGCCAAGGCAGGCGGACGTTTCAGCTCGCCGTCAATATTCAGATAATAAGTGTGGGTGAGTGCTTGTCCGAATGAAGCGGGATAGGGCGGATACACATCGTACCAGTGAATCGAAAACTCGGTACGCAGCAAATTCCGCGCCACCTGCATAAACAAACCGTTTTCGATGATGTAATCGCCCATGTGTTCGCCCGTGCGCTTGCCGCCCGGTTTGTGGGTGTCGGAAGGCATCAGCCCGATGGCTTCCATTTTGTCTGCCCATTCTTTGTTGTGGTAGCCGCGCCGTCCGGGCTTGCCGAAATGCTGCTGCCACAAATGGCACATTTCGTGTACCAGCGTGGAGAGCGTGTCCAGCACCGGCAGCACCCCGAAAAACTCCGGATTGAGCGCGATTTCATCGGTATAGCGCCCGTCTTCGGCGATGAAGCGGCGGAACGAAAAATAGCCCTGCGTTTTCGCCTTGCGCTGCAAGGAAATCAAACACGGCGGCAACTGCCCGTGAAACAGGTTTTTATTAAAAAAATCATAGGCAAACTGCAAAGCCTGATGGATTTGTGTGGTCGGCGGGGCGGCGGCGGGCGGATTCATGGGCAAAAGGCAAAAAAAGACAAAACGGAAAAACAAAAATTATCTTATCGATACATCATCTTGTAAAGGCATCTGCCCCCGATGGCGATTGGATTTGCCAATGCGTGTTATCATCTGCGCCGTTTCCAACCACACCTTTTGAGAAAGGCAGCACCATGTCCAAAACCATCATTCACAGCGACCACGCCCCCGCCGCCATCGGCGCATACAGCCAAGCCGTGCGTGCCGGCGACACCGTGTACATCAGTGGGCAAATCCCGCTCGACCCCGCCACCATGCAACTGGTTTCCGAAACCGACTTTGCCGCGCAAACCCACCAAGTATTCAAAAACCTGCGTGCCGTATGCGAAGCGGCAGGCGGCGGCTTGGACGACATCGTCAAACTCAACGCCTACCTGACCGACTTGGGCAACTTCGCCGTATTCAACCAAATCATGGCAGAATACTTCGCCCAGCCCTATCCCGCCCGCGCCGCCGTCGGCGTTGCCGCCCTGCCCAAAGGCGCATTGGTGGAAGCCGAAGCCGTGCTGGTGTTGGCAAAATAACACCCCGCCTGTCGGCGCGGCACACGCAATCCGCCCGATAGCCCCGTTGCAAACCCTTTATCCGCAACACCATCTCCCCAAAAACGGGCGTTACCGCGCCCGTTTGCCCGTTTCTGCCTGCCCGCACGCTCCCGCGAATTGGCGTACAATACCGCCCCGTTGAAACACCCCCGCTAGGAAGCACCCATGTCTTGCGAACACCTCACCATGCAATACAGCACCTTCAGCAAAGAAGCCAACAACGCCCTTGCCGAACCCATGTTTTTCGGACAATCCGTCAATGTCGCCCGCTACGACCAACAAAAATACGAAATTTTTGAAAAACTGATTGAAAAACAACTGTCTTTTTTCTGGCGACCCGAAGAAATCGACGTTTCCCGCGACCGCATCGACTACGGCAACCTGCCCGACCACGAAAAACACATCTTTATCAGCAATTTAAAATACCAAACCCTGCTGGACAGCATTCAAGGGCGCAGCCCCAACGTTGCCCTGCTGCCATTGGTGTCCATTCCCGAACTGGAAACCTGGATTGAAACGTGGTCGTTTTCCGAAACCATTCACTCGCGCAGCTACACCCACATTATCCGCAACATCGTCAATGACCCGTCCATCGTCTTTGACGACATCGTTCAAAACGAATACATTCTCGCCCGCGCCGAAGACATTGCCTGCTATTACGATGATTTGATTGAATATACCCAATATTACAACCTGTTGGGCGAAGGCACGCACACGGTAAACGGCAAAAGCATTACCGTATCCCTGCGCGATTTGAAGAAAAAGCTGTATTTGTGCCTGATGTGCGTCAATGTGTTGGAAGCCATCCGTTTTTATGTGTCGTTTGCCTGCTCGTTTGCCTTTGCCGAGCGCGAGCTGATGGAGGGTAACGCCAAAATCATCAAACTGATTGCGCGGGACGAAGCCCTGCACCTCACCTCCACCCAACACATGCTCAACCTGATGCGTAGCGGCACGGACGACCCCGAAATGGCGGGCATTGCCGCCGAGTTGCAAAACGAATGCTTTGAATTGTTTAAAACGGCGGCGCAGCAGGAAAAAGAATGGGCGGCATATCTGTTTAAAGACGGCTCAATGATTGGTTTGAACAAAGATATTTTGAGCCAATATGTTGAATATATTACCAATCTGCGTATGGCGGCGGTGGGTTTGCCTTTGGCATTCCCCGGTGCGAACCACAATCCGATTCCGTGGATTAACGCGTGGCTGTCGTCCGACAATGTGCAGGTTGCGCCGCAGGAAGTGGAGATTTCGTCCTACCTGATTGGGCAGATTGACGCGAAAGTGGACGCGGAAGATTTGGGCGATTTTGAGCTATGATGCCGCGCGTGCGTACCGCCGATGCGGAATTTGAGTTGCGGGACGGCGAAACGTTGCTGGAGGGTTTGGAACGCACGGGGCATGCGGTGGAATACCAATGCCGGAGCGGTTACTGCGGGGCGTGCCGCGTGCGGCTGTTGGCGGGGGAGGTGGTGTATTCGCAAACGCCGATGGCGTGTGTGGCGGCGGGGGAGATTTTGCCGTGCTGCTGCCGTGCGGCGGGGGCGGTGGAAGTGGCGTGCGGTTTGCATTGTTTGTGCAGTATTAGGCAACAATCGGTATAATTGACATAATATAGAGATGTAAAAGTATGATGGCTATAGCATTTAATCAAATTCGTGCTGTTGAATTATTACGCCAAGCCTCAGGAAAGCCTGACGCACATTTTCGTGATGGTCAAGAAGAAGCCATATCCCATATTGTAACGTCGCCCCAACGTTTGTTGGTTGTGCAGAAAACAGGATGGGGAAAAAGTTTTGTCTATTTTATCGCCACAAAATTATTGCGTGAAGCTGGTTCTGGGCCTGCGCTTTTGGTTTCACCTTTACTGGCATTGATGAGAAACCAAATTGCAGCAGCAGAAAAAATGGGGATAAAAGCCGTAAGTATTAATTCAGATAATACTGATGAATGGTCAAGCATTGAGTATCAAATTGTTTCTGGGCAGGCCGATATTGTTTTAATTTCACCAGAGCGTTTAGCCAACCAACAATTTATCAATAATGTATTAAGTCGAATTTCAGACACCATTTCTCTGTTGGTCATTGATGAAGCACATTGTATTTCAGATTGGGGGCATGATTTTCGTCCCCACTACCGTTTAATTGAAAGAATCATTAGAAACTTGCCGCCTAATTTACGTGTTTTAGCGACCACCGCAACAGCCAATAATCGTGTGATGGAGGATTTGGCTACTGTTTTAGGTTCTAATATTAAAATATTAAAAGGAGATTTAAACCGTCCATCACTTACTTTGCAAACCATTCGGATGCCCAGTCAAGTAGAACGTTTAGCATGGCTTTCGGAGCAATTGCATCATCTGCAAGGCAGTGGCATTATTTATACCCTAACCGTACGAGATGCATACCAAGTCGCAGAATGGTTGAAGTCGCAAGGATTAAATGTTGCTGCTTACACAGGGCAAACAGGAGATGAGCGCGTATATTTGGAAAATGCCTTGTTAAATAACCAGATTAAAGCACTGGTGGCAACGACTGCTTTGGGTATGGGATATGACAAACCCGATTTGGCCTTTGTGATTCACTACCAAAGACCTAATTCTGTAGTAGCGTATTACCAACAAGTGGGGCGGGCGGGACGTGCTTTAGAACATGCTTACGGTGTATTGTTGAGTGGTGTTGAAGATGATGAAATCAGTAAATTTTTTATTGAAAGTGCCTTTCCTGCCCCTGAAGAAGTGGATATCGTTTTATCTGTGCTGGCTAGAATGCCAAACGGCGCATCAGTGCCTGAAATGAGAAATTATCTGAATTTAAGTGATGGCAAAATCAATCAAACCTTAAAATTACTGTCTTTGGAGTCTCCTGCACCTGTCGTCAAACAAGGCTCAAAATGGTTTTTAACCACCGCACCTTTATCGGATTTATTTTGGCAGCGAGTCGAACGTTTGACGAATTTAAGATATGCCGAACATCGGCAAATGCAGGATTACACCCATTTGCCTTTTGGTGAACATATGGCGTTTTTGATTCGGGCGCTTGATGGTGATGTTAATCAGATTTCGACACCTGGCTTACCCCCTTTGCCCGTTTCAACTAATCCGCTATATATCCGGCAGGCAGTTGAATTTTTAAGACGCAGCTCAATCCCTATCGAGCCCAGAAAGCAATGGCCTTTTGGGGGGTTGAGCAAATATGGTGTGAAGGGGGCAATACCTTCTGATTATCGGTCGGAAGAAGGTAAAGCATTATCGGTTTGGGGTGATTCGGGTTGGGGGCAGCAGGTCAAGCAAAATAAATATCAGGATAAGCACTTTTCGGATGAATTGGTGGCGGCTTGTTTGAATATGCTGGAAAACTGGCAACCTCATCCAAAGCCTACTTGGCTGACGTGTGTGCCTTCCTTAAGAAATCCCCATTTGGTTGCAGATTTTGCACGACGTTTGGCGGAAAAGATGGGCTTGCCATTTTATCCGATTATTCAAAAAATCAGAGAAACCGAGCCACAAAAATTGATGAAAAACAGTCATGCACAAGCCTGTAATTTAGATGGTGCTTTTAAATTGATTGATTCTCCGCCCAGAGAACCTGTTTTATTGATTGATGATATGGTGGATTCGCGTTGGACATTCACTATATGTGCCTATTTGCTAAAAAGAGGCGGTAGTGGTGCGGTTTTTCCGCTTGCACTTTCTCAAACCACCAATCAAGGAGGGGAGTGATGTTTGTTTCTGATAATACCAAAGCGATTTTGCTTTTAACCGACTCATTAAAAAATCCAAGAGATGAAAATAAAGTTAAGTTACTAACACCCAAAGAATATCATCAATTTGCAGTTTATCTGCACAGTATTCGTAAGCAGCCTGAAGATTTATTAACATCTGATTTGGATAATATTTTGAAGGATTATCCCAAATTGGAGCGTGTGCGCATCCACCGTTTGTTGGATCGGGGATTTTTGTTGAGTCAAACTTTGGATTATTGGTATACGCGCAATCTTTGGGTTGTCAGTCGTGCTGATAAGAACTATCCCCGTCGTTTTAAAAGCCGTTTGGCTGAAAATGCGCCACCCGTACTTTATGGATGTGGTGATGTTGGTTTATTGAATCGGGCAGGTGGGTTGGCGATTGTTGGCTCTCGCGACATTGATGATGATTTGATTAACTATACCATGCAGGTTGCGTGCTTGGCTGCGCAAGCGGGTTGTATGGTTGTTTCCGGTGGTGCTAAGGGAGCTGACCAAGCAGCAATGAGGGGGGCTTTAGATGCCGGTGGTGTAGTGTGTGGTGTTTTGGCAGATAATTTGGAAAGAGCGGCTTTAAACGCGGAAAATCGTTTGGTATTGCAAGAAGATCGTTTGGTTTTGGTTTCTGCTTGTCATCCGAAATCACGTTTTTTAGTGGGTAATGCGATGCAACGAAATAAATATATTTATGCTTTGTCTGATGCCGGATTGGTTATTAATTCTGATTTCAATAAAGGTGGAACTTGGGCAGGTGTGGTGGAGCAATTGGATAAGTATCAGAATATTCCGATTTATGTCCGTTCGACAGGAATGCGAACGAAGGGTTTAGATGCTTTGTTGGCAAAAGGTGCATCTTTATGGCCTAATTTGGGTGTGAATCATTTTTTGGATATTTTCCATCTGTCTTCACGGCAGAATGTCGGTAATTTGGAACTATTTTCTTAAATCAATGTGATGGAGCAAGGCGGATAGTCTATTTTTGCCATTTTGGGGCAAAATCACGCTTTTGCGGCAGATGCGGCGGTTTTGGTTTACAATCATCTATTTTTTCCCTGCTGCCATGACCGACCACACCGACCGCCTGTCCCTCGCCGACTACGCCCAACGCGCCTACTTGGAATACGCCATGAGCGTGGTCAAAGGCCGCGCCCTGCCCGATGTGCGGGACGGACAAAAACCCGTGCAACGCCGCATCTTGTTTGCCATGAAAGACATGGGCTTGAACCACGCCGCCAAGCCCGTCAAATCCGCCCGCGTGGTCGGCGAAATCCTCGGCAAATACCACCCGCACGGCGATGCCTCCGCCTACGATGCCATGGTACGCATGGCGCAGGAATTCACCCTGCGCTATCCCCTGATTGAGGGCGTGGGCAACTTCGGCTCGCGGGACGGCGACGGCGCGGCGGCGATGCGTTACACCGAAGCGCGGCTCACCGAACTGGCAGGCTTGCTGCTGGACGAATTGGAACAAGGCACGGCGGATTTCGTGCCGAACTATGACGGCGCGTTCCGCGAACCGCAATGCCTGCCCGCCCGCCTGCCGATGCTGCTGCTCAACGGCGCGTCCGGCATCGCCGTGGGCATGGCAACGGAAATTCCGCCGCACAATCTTGCCGAAACCGCCGCCGCCGCCGTTGCCCTGCTGAAAAATCCTAATTTGGACACCGCCGCGTTGATGGCACACATTCCCGCACCCGACTTTGCCGGCGGCGGCCACATCATCACCCCAGCCGAAGACATTCTCCGCATCTACGAAACCGGCAAAGGCAGCCTGCGCGTACGCGCCCGTTACCACACCGAAGCCCTCGCACGCGGACAATGGCGCATCGTCATCACCGAGCTGCCCCCGCACACCAACGCGCAAAAAGTGTTGGCGGAAATTGAAGAACAAACCAATCCCAAACCCAAATCCGGCAAAAAACAGCTTTCCCAAGACCAGCTCAACACCAAAAAACTGATGCTGGATTTGCTGGAACGCGTGCGCGATGAAAGCGACGGCGAACAGCCCGTGCGTTTGGTATTGGAACCGAAATCCGCCCGCATCAAGCCCGAACACTTTATCAACACCCTGATGGCGCAAACGTCTTTGGAAGGCAATGTTCCCGTTAATCTGGTGATGATGGGCGCGGACGGCCGTCCCGCACAAAAAAACCTGAAAACCATTTTGCAAGAATGGCTGGCTTTCCGCGCCGACACCGTTACCCGCCGTTTGGCGCACCGTTTGGCGCAGGTGGAAAAACGCATTCACATTCTGGAAGGACGTTTGACCGTTTTCCTGCATATTGACGAAGTGATTGCCGTGATTCGCGAAGCGGACGAGCCGAAAGCGGAACTGATGGCGCGTTTCCCATTAAGCGAAACGCAGGCAGACGATATTTTGGAAATCCGTTTGCGCCAACTTGCCCGTTTGGAAGGCATCAGGCTGGAAAACGAATTGGCGGATTTGCGCGAAGAGCAAAACGGTTTGCAGCATTTGCTCGCGCATGACGGCGAAAAAAAGAAGTTAATCATCAAAGAAATCCAAGCCGATGCCAAACGTTTCGGCGATGCGCGGCGCACGCTGGTGCAGGAAGCGGAACGCGCCGCGCTCACCCAAAGCACGGCGGACGAGCCGCTCACGCTGATTTTGTCGCAACAGGGCTGGATTCGCAGCCGCGCCGGACACGGCTTGGATTTGGCGCAAACTGCGTTCAAAGAGGGCGATGCGCTGCAACAGGTGCTGGAAATCCGCAGTGCGCGTCCGGTGGTGGTGTTGGACACTTTGGGGCGCAGCTACACCGTTGATGCGGCAGACATTCCGGGCGGGCGCGGCGACGGTGTGCCGCTTGCTTCGCTGATTGCCCTGCAAGCGGGCGCGGGGGTGGCGTGTTTGCTGCACGGTGCGCCGGAGCATCAGTTTTTGCTTGCCAATTCGGGCGGTTACGGCTTTATCGTGCGCTTGGAGCATTTGCTCACGCGCATGAAGGCGGGCAAGGAAGTGATGAAGCTGGAGCGCGGCGAAACGCTGCTGCCGCCCGTGCCGGTATTGCGTGCGGCGATGATTAACCCCGACAGCAAAATCGTGTTTGCCACCGCGCACAACCGCTTGTTGGCGGTGTCGCCCGCCGAAATCAAGGTGATGGCGAAAGGGCGCGGCGTGCAGTTGTTGTCGCTGCACGGGGGCGACCGTTTGACCGTGTGCGCCGCCGTGTCCACCCCCGTGGTTTCGGTGGCATCGGCAAACGGGCGCGGCAAGGTCCGTACCGAAACGCTGCGGATTGCCGACATTGCCGGCAAGCGCGGGCGCAAAGGCAAAGCCATGACGGGCGCAGACCCCGTTTGTGGCATTTTTCCCGTATTTTCTCAAGAGTAAAGCACTATGGCCGTTTCCGCACAACCCGTTTGGCAGGCGCAGGATTGGGAAGTCCAAATCGACCGCATCATCAGCCTGACCAACATCGCCCGCGTTACCGTGTTTTTCACGCTGATGATGTTTACCGCTTTTTCGCAGCAGTGGAGCGATTTGTTTGAAATCCGCCAAGAGCGTTTTTCCGCCTTGTTTGCCTATTTGAACTCGGGGGGCATGCGGGCGTGGCTGTGGGCATACGGCATCATGATGATTGTCTGCATCGTCAATCCCAATTGGCAAAAGCAGGACCGCAGTACCGCACCGAGCATTTCCGCCGTTACCGACATCACCATGATGGTGTTGCTGACGCATTTGCTGGGGGGCATCAATTCGGGCTTTGCGATTTTGATTCTGCCGTTTTTGGCGGTGTCGTGCCTGTTGAGTTACGGGCGTTATCCTTTGCTGTATGCCAGCTATGCGTCCGTGCTGATTTTGCTGCTGCTGATTTGGCGCGAGTGGCCGTTCGGTGCCGATGTGCCGAGCTATTTTAATGCGGTAACGGGCAATGTGCTGCTGATTGCGGGCTGTTATCTGGTGTCGCTGCTGACTTCGTATGCGGCGTCGTTTTTGCTGCGGGCGGGCGAGTCGGTGAAAAAGCACCGCACGGCGTTCGAGCGCATCAGCGCGCTGAACAAGGTGGTGCTCAACCGCATGCAGGAAGCGGTGCTGGTGGTCGATGCCGACTGCCTTGTGTGGCTGCACAACCGCCAAACGCTGAATTATTTTTCCGACATCAAAAACAACAGCCACGCGCCCCTGTTGCGCGATTTGGTGCGGCGCTGGCAGGGCAACAGCAAGCAGTCGTTTGAAACCAATCTGATATTGGGCGGGCGCGACATGAACATCCGCGCCGTGCCGGTGTCGCAGGAAAGCACGGAGCTGCTGATTTTGTTTATCCGTGCCGAAAAGGAACGCCAGTTGGAAGCGCAGTCGGTGAAGCTGGCATCGCTGGGCTTGCTCACCGCCAATTTCGCCCACGAAATCCGCAATCCGCTCTCTGCGGTGCGCCAAGCCAACGGGCTGATGATTGAAAACACCGAAGACGACCCGATGGCGGCGAAGCTGTGCGGCATCATCGACAAAAACATTGCCCGCATCGATAAGATGATTGAGGAGGTTTCCAGCCTGAACAAGCGCGACCGCATCGACCGTCAGAATATTTTGTTTGAAGAGTTTTGGAACAGCTTTCATCAGGAGTTTTTGCTCACGCGCCCCGAAGCGGCGGGCGCGTTCAAAACCAGCTTTATCAAGAATGCGGCGGTGGTGTTCGACCCGATGCACTTGCAGCAGATTTTGTGGAATTTGTGCAATAATGCGTGGCGGCACAGCAGCCGGCGCAAAGATGCGGTAACCGTTACCGTGTATCCGCAAAAAAGCGGCAATTTGTCGCTGCGGGTGTTTGACGATGGCGGCGGCGTGCCCGACAATATTGTCCAGCATTTGTTTGAGCCGTTTTACACCACACAGGCAGAAGGCACGGGCTTGGGGCTGTACATCGCCCGCGAGCTGGCGCACGCCAATAAGGGCGATTTGCGCTATCTGCCCGAGAAAAAAGCCTTTGAACTGATTTTACCGAAAGCAGAATCATGACCCGACACAGTTTGAACCGCCCCGTTTTGGTGGTGGACGATGAAGCCGATATCCGCGATTTGATGGAAATGACCCTGATGAAGATGGGTTTGGACGTGGACACCGCCGAAGGCGTTGCCATTGCCAAGAAAAAATTGGACGAAAACAAATATTCGCTGGTGCTCACCGATATGCGTATGCCGGACGGCTCGGGCTTGGAGGTGGTGGAGCACATTACCGAAGGCGGACACGATACGCCCGTTGCCGTCATCACCGCCTTCGGCAATGCCGACCAAGCGGTGCAGGCTTTGAAAATCGGTGCGTTTGATTATCTGCAAAAGCCGATTACGCTGGCGCAGTTGCGCACGCTGGTGAAGTCGGCGGTGCGCGTGCAGGACGAAAACAACCGTCCGCTTGCCGCCGCGCCCGCACCGCCGCCCGTTGCCGATGCGCCGCCGCCGCGCCAAGCCGCCGCGCCGTCTGCCCCGCCCGTTTTTTCCGAGCAAAGCCGCATCGATGTGTTTGTCGAACCCGCCGCCGATGCCGCCGCGCACGGTTTGAAACACGAATACGACATTCCGCGCATTTTGGGCAAGTCGCAGCAGATTGAGGAAGCGCGCCGTTTAATTCGCAAGCTGGCGCAAACGCAAGTGCCGGTGTACATTTCCGGCGAAAGCGGTTCGGGCAAGGAGCAGGCGGCGCGGAGCATTCACGAGCTGTCCGAGCGGCGCGACAAGCCGTTTATCGCGGTAAACTGCGGCGCGATTCCGGAAAACCTGATGGAAAGCGAGTTTTTCGGTTACAAAAAAGGCAGCTTCACCGGCGCCGACCAAGACCGTTTGGGCTTTTTCCAGCACGCGCACGGCGGCACGCTGTTTTTGGACGAAGTGGCGGATTTGCCGCTTGCCATGCAGGTGAAGCTGCTGCGCGCCATTCAGGAAAAGACGGTGCGGCGCATCGGCGACGCGCAGGAAGTGAAAGTGGACGTGCGGATTGTTTCCGCCACCCACAAAAACCTTGCCGCGCTGGTGCAGGAGGGCAGTTTCCGCCAAGACCTGTTTTACCGCCTGAACGTGGTGTCGCTGCACATGCCGCCCTTGCGCGAAATGCACGAGGATTTGGAACAATTGATTGTGTATCTGCTGAAAAAACACCACGGCGGGCAGGGCGTGAAAATGACCGCCGCCGCCCGCGACGCGCTGCTGCACTACAACTATCCGGGCAACTTCCGCGAGCTGGAAAACATCTTGGAACGCGCCGTTGCCCTTGCCGCCAACAACGTGATTGACGTGGAAGATTTGCAAATCCACAGCGAGCCGGTGAGCTTGGCGGGCGAACACATCATCGCCGAAGAGCCCAATGCCGCACTGCCCGGCTTCCAAATGGGTCATACCCAGCTTCAAGACTATCTGGACGATGTGGAACGGCAGATTCTGCAACAGGCGCTCACCTACACCCGCTACAACCGCACCCAAGCGGCGAAAGTATTGGGCATCAGCTTCCGCAGCATGCGCTACCGGCTCGACCGCCTGTCCATCGAATAGGCGCAGATGAAGCGGATTGGCAACACCGTTGTGCCAATCGGCGGCGTTTTTGCGCCAACACAATGCCCGCCGCCGCGTTTGGCGCGATAATGCTACGGTTCGCATTTGAAAAAAGGAAACCGAAACCATGCGCCGGCATTTTTTCCTGCTGCTTTTGCCCCTGTTGGGCGCGTGCGGCGCGGGCGACAACGGTCAAACCGCTTCGCAAGCGTCCGCACTGCCCGAATACCGCGTGTTTACCGAACAATCCTACCCGCCGTTTATCATGCACGGCGGCAGCGAAACAAGCGGCTTCGAATACGACCTGCTCAACGCCATTGCCGCCAAACAGGGCTTCACCCTGAACTACACCCCGCATTTGTGGGCGGGGCTGTTCGACACCCTTGATGCGGGCAAGTCCGACATCTTGAGCGCGGGCATCACCATCACCGAAGCACGGAAAGAAAAAATGTCGTTTTCCGAGCCGTATTTTGAAACCGAATCCGCCCTGCTGGTGGGCAAAGACAGCCAAATCAAAAGCTTTGCCGACATGATGGGCAAAAAAATCGCCGTCAAAGAAGGCACTTCGCAAGACCAAACCGTCAAGCAATACCAAAAAGGCGTGGGTGAACCCGTGTATGTCGCCACCACTTGGTTCACCATTCGCGAAACCATGGCGGGCAATACCGATGCCGCATTGGGCGACTGGGGCGTGATGCGCTACTACACCAAACAACACGGCAAAGAATACGGCATCAGCGTGGTGCGCGACCCGAAAGCCGAAAAAGAACTGCTCGGCTTTGCCGTAAAAAAAGACAATACCCAACTGCAAAGCAAACTGAATCGGGGCTTGGCACAACTGAAGGCGGACGGCAGCTATGATAAAATCTACCAAAAATGGTTCGGCGATGCCGAAAAATAATTTCTCCAACCCGATAAAGTTGTTATCCCATGATTCACCCCCTTACCGCCCTTTGCCCGCTTGACGGCCGCTACGCCGCCGCCACCGAAACCCTGCGCCCCGTGTTTTCCGAATACGGCCTCATCAAAGCCCGCGTGCGCGTGGAACTGTCGTGGCTCAACGCCCTTGCCGCCGCGCCGCAAATCGCCGAAGTGCCGCCGTTTTCCGCCGCCACCCAAGCCGAAATCGCCGCCGTGATGCGCGACTTTAACGAAGACGATGCCGCCGCCGTCAAAGCCATCGAAGCCACCACCAACCACGACGTGAAAGCGGTGGAATACTGGCTCAAACAGCGTTTTGCCGACAACGCCGAAATTGCCCGTGCCGCCGAATTTATCCACTTCGCCTGCACCAGCGAAGACATCAACAACCTGTCGCACGCGCTGATGCTGCGCGAAGCACGGGACGCGGTGTTGCTGCCCAAGCTGGCGGAAATCACCGCCAAACTGCGCGACATGGCGCACGCCCTTGCCGAAGTGCCGATGATGAGCCGCACGCACGGCCAGCCCGCCACCCCCACCACGCTGGGCAAAGAGATTGCCAATGTGCTGCACCGTTTACAACGCCAAATCAAACAGTTGGAAAGCCAAGAGTTTTTGGGCAAAATCAACGGCGCGGTCGGCAATTACAACGCCCATTTGTGCGCCTATCCCGATTTTGACTGGGAAACGCATTGCCGCGACTTTGTGGAACAGGCTTTGGGCTTGACCTTCAATCCCTACACCATTCAGATTGAACCGCATGATTATATGGCGGAATTATTCCAAACCCTCAGCCGTATCAACACGATTTTGATTGATTTCAACCGCGATGTGTGGGGCTATATTTCGTTGGGCTATTTCAAACAGAAAGTCAAAGCGGGCGAAGTCGGCTCGTCCACCATGCCGCACAAAGTCAATCCGATTGATTTTGAAAATTCCGAAGGCAATCTGGGCGTTGCCAATGCTTTGCTTGGCTTTTTGGCGGAAAAACTGCCCGTGTCGCGTTGGCAGCGCGATTTGACCGACAGCACCGTGCTGCGGAATATGGGCGTGGCGGCGGGCTACACCCTGCTCGGCTGGACGGCGCACCTGCGCGGTTTGAACAAATTGGAAGCCAATCCCGCCGCGCTCGCCGCCGATTTGGACGCGACTTGGGAATTGCTTGCCGAGCCGATTCAAACGGTGATGCGCCGCTACGGTGTGCCGCAGGCGTATGAGCAGTTGAAAGCCCTGACGCGCGGCAAAGACGGCATCACGCCCGAATCCCTGCGCGAATTTGTGCAAACGCTCGCCGTGCCCGATGAAGCGAAAACCGCGCTGCTGGCGCTCACGCCCGCCGCTTACACGGGCAAGGCGGCGGCGTTGGCGAAACGGATTTAGACAAATTTCCGCCGATTCCGTATAATTGGCAAATTTTTCTGCTGCCTGAACCGCCCCGCGCGTTTCAGGCAGCGTGCGTAACAAAGCCTTTCAGGAAAGCCCCACCATGAAGCAACCCCTCAGCTACCGCGATGCCGGCGTGGACATTGCCGCAGGCGACCAACTGGTTGAAAACATCAAACCTTTTGCCAAACGCACCATGCGCCCCGAAGTGTTGGGCGATTTGGGCGGTTTCGGCGCGCTGGTGGAAATCAGCCGCAAATACCGCAATCCCGTGCTGGTGAGCGGCACGGACGGCGTCGGCACCAAACTCAAGCTCGCCTTTGCGTGGGACAAACACGACACGGTCGGCATCGATTTGGTGGCGATGAGCGTGAACGATATTTTGGTTCAGGGTGCGGAACCGTTGTTTTTCTTGGACTATTTCGCTTGTGGCAAACTGGACGTGGCACGCGCCACCGATGTGATAAAAGGCATCGCGGCGGGTTGCGAACAGTCCGGCTGCGCCCTGATTGGTGGAGAAACCGCCGAAATGCCCGGCATGTATCCCGAAGGCGAATACGATTTGGCGGGCTTTGCCGTGGGCGTGGTGGAAAAAGACCAAGTGATTAACGGACGCAACATCGCGGCGGGCGACGTGGTGCTGGGCTTGGCATCGGACGGCGCACACGCCAACGGTTACTCCTTGATTCGCAAAATCCTTGACCGCGCCAAGCCCGATTTGGACGCGCCGTTTGACGGCGGCAAAACCCTGCGCGAAGCCGTCATCGCGCCGACCCGCCTGTATGCCAAACCGGTTTTGCAGGTATTGAAAAAGTTTGAAATCAAAGGCATGGCGCACATTACCGGCGGCGGCATCACCGAAAACCTGCCGCGCGTGCTGCCTGAAAACCTCATGGCGCAAATTGATGCCGCCGCGTGGGAAATGCCCAAATTATTCCAATGGTTGCAACAGCAGGGGCAGGTGGACACGCAGGAAATGTACCGCACCTTTAATTGCGGCATCGGACTGATTGCGGTGGTGTCGCCCGAAGTGGCGGAACAGGTCGCCGCACTGTTTGCCGAATTGGGCGAAACCGTGTACCGCTTGGGCGCAATCCGCGAGCGCAACGGCAGCGAACATCAAACGCAGATTGTTTAAAATACAATTGGTTAATTAAAAAATCACGCCCGTCATTCCCGTGCAGGCGGGAATCCGATTAGGAACAAAACTATTGTTGATGAAACATCAGTTTGTTCGTCTTGAAAATGGATTCCCGCCTGCGCGGGAATGACGGCGGTTTCTATAACGGCTTGATGCGAATCTTGATAATGGATTACCCGAAACCTATGATTTGGCAAACGGACATTCCGCCGTGCGCCGCCGCTTTGCGCCGCATTGCCGTGCAGCAGTCGCTGACGCGGGCATTGGGCGAAGTGGCGGCGTTTTCGGTGCGGCTGCGGCATTTGGGCGCGGCAAACGGCGTGCCGCCGCATTTTGCCGATTGGCGTTTGCCCGCACAAAGCTTTGTCCGCGAAGTGGATTTGTGTTTGAACGGCGCGGCGGTGGGTTGGGCGCAAAGCCTGTGCGCGGCGGATTCGGCATGGCGGGCGGTGCTGGATTGCGGCAACACTTCGTTGGGCGCGAAGCTGTTTGGCGGCGGCGCGGCGTGGCGGCGCAGCGAATTGGCGTTTACCGCCGGTGCGGACGGCTTTATCTTGATGCGCCGCTCGCGTTTTACGGCGGAAAACGGCGATGAGTTATATTTGGCAGAAGGGTTTTTGCCGAATATCTTGGATTTTCTATGACTTATCTTTGCAGTGCTTGCGGGGAAACGCATGAAGATTGGCCGGCATTGGTGTTTGCGCAGCCCGACCCTTACCGTTGGCTGGGTGATGCGGAAAAAACGTCATTCCAAGCCGAATGCGACCGCAATACCTGCCGCATCGCCTATCCGCAGCAAACCGAATGCTTTATCCGCACCGTGCTGGTGTTGCCCGTGCAAGGTCATGATGTTACGCTGGAATACGGCGCTTGGTTGTCCGTTAGCGAACAAAATTACCACGATTACCGCGAGCATTTTAACGATAACGACCATTGTGCGGCGTATGTCGGCTATTTGGCGAATGCCTTGCCCGATTATCTGCAAACCTATGATGTGATTGCCAAAGCGCACACGCAGGGCGGCGGCTTGCGCCCCTTGCTGGAATTAAAGCCCGACCCAGACCACCCGCTTGTGCGTGATTTTTATCACGGCATCTCGTTTGCCGAAGCGCAACGGCGCGTGGACAAAATATTGGGTGCGCGGCGGTAAAACAGGTTATAATTGCCGATTTCTCAGGCTGCCTGAACGGGCGGCGTAACAGATTGAAAGGAATATTCATGTTTGGAAAAGCGGGATTGGGCGGGCTGATGCAGCAGGCGCAAAAAATGCAGGAAAACATCAAAAAAGCCCAAGCGGAATTGGCGCAAACCGAAGTGGTCGGCGAGGCGGGCAACGGCTTGGTAAAAATCACGGGAACGTGCAACCATGCCGTTCGTGCCGTGCATATCAGCCCCGATTTGATTGCCGAAGCCGCCGATGATGCGGAAATGTTGGAAGATTTGGTGCTGGCGGCGCTCACCGAGCTGCACGACAAGGCGGAAGCCACCACCGCCGAGCGCATGTCGCAATTTACGCGCGGGCTGCCGCCGGGCATGGGCGACTTTTTCAAATAATCCCGTTGTTTGGCAAACGGTATCGGGCAGATGCTGCGCGATGCCGTTTTTGTTTTGGAATCAAGATGCTGTTACTTTCTGACCTGCCGCCGCTTTCGCTCTACGTCCACATTCCATGGTGCGTGCAAAAATGTCCGTATTGCGATTTCAACTCGCACCGCCAACCCGCCGCTTTGGACGAAAACGCCTATATCGATGCCCTACTGATTGATTTGCAACAGGAATTGCCGCATATTTGGGGGCGCAGCGTGGACACCGTGTTTATCGGCGGCGGCACGCCCAGCCTGTTTCAGGCAGCCTCGATAAACCGATTATTGAGCGGAATCCGCGCCTTAATCAAACTCAATCCCGAAGCGGAAATCACACTGGAAGCCAATCCGGGAACGTTTGAAATTGAAAAATTTCAAGGCTTTAAAGAAGCAGGCATCAACCGCCTTTCCGTTGGCATTCAAAGTTTTGACGACAACAAACTGCGCGCGCTCGGGCGCATTCACTCCGCCGCCGAAGCCCGCACCGCCCTGCACACCGCCACGCATATTTTTGCACGGGTAAACGCCGATTTGATGTACGCGCTACCGCAACAAACGCCCGCGCAAGCCGTTCAAGATATTGAAATCGCGGCAGATTGCGGCGTTTCCCACATCAGCGCCTATCATCTGACTTTGGAGCCGAACACCGCTTTCGCCCACCGTCCACCGCAGGGTTTGCCGGTGGACGATGCCGCGCAGGACATTGAAGAAGCCGTTCACAATGCCTTGTTCAAAAAAGGATTTCAGGCATACGAAACCAGCGCGTTTGCGAAACACCCAAACCAACGCGCCCGCCACAATCTGAATTATTGGCAGTTTGGCGACTACATCGGCATCGGCGCGGGCGCACACGGCAAAATTTCCCACCACAACCGCATCGAGCGCACCGTCCGCAGCCGCCACCCGCAGGATTATTTGCGCGCCATGCACGGCAACCCCGCCGATGCCGTTGTCCGCCGCGACATTGCCAAAGCGGATTTGGCGGGCGAATTTATGATGAACGCGCTGCGCCTGCACGAAGGCGTGCCGTCTGCGTGGCTGCCCGAGCGCACGGGTGTTTCCGTTGCTGCCGTTGCCCGCGCCATTCAAACCGCGCAGCAAAAAGGTTTGTTGGACGGCGACCCGCGTTTTTTCCGCGCCACCGAATTGGGGCGGCGGTTTTTGAATGATTTGATTGGGCTGTTTTTATGAAATTTGTTTTCTGAAAATCAATGCAATATGAAAACGCCGCATCGTCATTCCCGCGCAGGCGGGAATCCAAGTCAAGGCACAACAAGCCTTGATAAAACATCGCTTGCCAAACATCGGGCGGTAGATTCCCGCCTGCGCGGGAATGACGGCGTTTTTGTATTATGCTGATTTTCAGCATAAAAGTTTAAATGATAACGCGCCCTAATCCCGCAAACACAGGCTTTCGGTGCGCCAGCGTGCCGAAAAGGTGTGCATGATGGTGCGTGCTGCCGCATCGTTTTCCAACAATTGCCGCGCCGTTTCGCGCCGTTCCGCCAAAATCCGCTCCCGCCGCAGAAACGGCGTTTCCCCGCAGTCATCGTGCCATTCGGTCAGGCAAACGCGCAGGTCTGTGCCGTATGCCTGCTGTAGAGCCTGTGCGATGCGCCCGATGTATTCCCGATTGTCCGCGTCTTTGGTTTTTTCAGACATCACCGCCAAAGTCAGCGTGTGTTGTTCCAGCGATACCCATGCCAGATGTTGCAACAGCATTTGCGCTGCCGCCACCTGTTTGCCGATGTGCGCCACAATGTCAAACCACGATTCGCGCTCAAGCGGGGGCGGGGCGCGTTCGGTATCGGGCACATCATCATGGTTGGTGTGTTGCGCTTGGGGTGGTTCGGGCAATGCGCCATCGTGCGGCATCATGCTGTGCGGAACGGTGTCGCCGTCATTGTCATCATACGGACGGGGCAAAATATATGCGTCATCGGGTGCATCATGGTTGGCGTGCTGCGCTTGGGGCGGTGCGGGCAATGCGCCATCGTGCGGCATCATGTCGTGCGGAACGGTGTCGCCGTCATCGTCATCATACGGACGGGGCAGGACGTATTCGTCATCGGGCGCATGGTTGTGCGGGGGTTCGGGCAAAACGGCGTGCTCGGCAGACGGTGTGTGCGGTGGGGGTGGGGCGGGGGCTTCGTCTTCGTCCCATGGCGGCGGGGCATCGTCCGCAGGGGCGGGCGGCGGTGCGGTTGCGCCCGATGTGTGCGGCACACGGCGGATTTCCTGCGGGCGCGGCGGCGGCAAATCTTGCGGGCGGAATTGTTTGCGCGGCACGGTGTCGGCGGACGGTGCAAGCCGTGCCGATACGGGCGGCGGCGCGGTGCGGAACGCCGTGTTTTCAATGTGTCCGTCCGCAGGCGTGTCTGCCGCCGCAAACGGCGCAAACGCCAACATCCGCAACAAAGTCATCAGCCAGCCCGCATATTCATCGGGCGCGAGCGGCAAATCCTGCCTTCCGTGCAAAGCGCATTGATAATAAAGCTGAATTTGCTCAGGGTGAAACCGCGCCGCCAAGCGTGCCAACTGCGCCTGTTCGGGATTGCCCTCTAGCGCGGCGGGAACGTGCCGAATCAGCGCCAGCTCCTGCAGCAGCAACGCCAATTCCGCCAGCACAGGCTCAAAGCCCGCCGCATACGCGCCCATTTCCCTTGCCAAAGCAATCAATTGCCCGCCGTCCTGTTCCGCCAGCGCGTCCAACAAAGCATAAAGCTTCCGGCGGTCGATGCTGCCCGTCATTTGGCGCACGTCCCGTTCGCGCACCGCGCCCGCACCCATGGCAATGGCTTGGTCGAGCAAACTCAAAGCATCGCGCATCGAACCGGCGGCGGCGCGGGCAAGCAGGTGCAAAGCGGGCGTTTCGTACGGCGTGCCTTCGCAATCCAGCACATGTGCCAAATGCGTTGCCACCTGTTGCGGCGTCATATTGTGCAGCACAAATTGCAGGCAACGGCTCAACACGGTAACGGGGACTTTTTGCGGATCGGTGGTGGCGAGAATGAATTTGACGTGCGGCGGCGGCTCTTCCAGCGTTTTGAGCATGGCATTAAACGCGCTTTTCGACAACATATGCACTTCGTCAATGATATAGACTTTGTATTTGCCCGAAGTGGGGGCGTATTGGGCGTTTTCCAGCACTTCGCGGATGTTGTCGATGCCCGTATTGGAAGCGGCGTCGATTTCCAGCAGGTCGGGGAAACGGTTTTGGTCGATGGCGCTACAGCTTGCACATTGTCCGCAGGGTTCGCCCTGCTGCGGCTCGGTGCAGTTGAAGGCTTTGGCGAGAATGCGGGCGATGGTGGTTTTGCCCACGCCGCGCGTGCCGGTGAGCAGATAGGCATGGTGCAAACGCCCTTTGGCAAGCGCATTTTGCAGGGCTTGGACGATGTGTTCCTGCCCGACCAAATCGGCAAAGGTTTTCGGTCGCCATTTGCGGGCAAGGGCTTGATAGGCGGAAGTCATGGGCGCGGAGCAAAAAACGGAAACGGCGCATTTTACCATTGTTTGGCACGCTTTCCGCAGCGTGGCAAAATCTGTCGAACGAATACTTTATATTTGCGCCCGAATGCGCCAACATGTAGTTTCAGATTTTGATTTTTCGCAGCAGGGCGGGCAGGTGATTGACGGGGCGTTTTTCGGTAAGGACGCGGCGGAACTGGCGGGCGTGTTCTACAAAAACAAAGACAATGCCAATACCGTAGGCGATTTTCTGGGCGCGTTTGGCGCAAACAAACAACAATAGCATTGATGTTGCGGGCGTGTGGTGATGATGCGCCCGCAAGCAATCCCCGAACTTCGGTTCGGGGATTTTTGCGTGGTTTCAAAACCATGCGGCAAGGGTGTGCCACAGGTGGGTGCTGGCTGCCCATGCCAGTTTTGCCAAGCAATACGCGGCAATCAGCAGCAGCACGATGAGCAGGGCGGAAGTCAGGGCGCGGCGGTTGATGTGGCGCAGGGTGGCGGGGTCGCCCGCCGCGTAGCCGTCTATCAGGGCAAGGTTGCGTTTGTTGTCTTTGTAGAAAAAGTCGAGAATGGCGCCGACAAACGGAATCATGCCGATAACGGTGTCTTTCAGTCCGTTGCACAAGACCACGAGTGTGAGCCGCCATGAGCGCAGTTTGACGGCGGCAACGTAGAGATAGGCAAGGTTGAAGCTTTGCCCGACCGTGTCGCCGACAACGGGAAACAGTCCGATGATGCCGTCCAAACGGTAGTCGTCCAGATAGCGGCTGATGTGTTTGCAGGCGCGGTAGCTGCGGCTGCGGGCAAGCTCGGGGTGGCGGGGGTGTGGGGGCATGGTTGGGTTGAAAAAGGGGAATGCCGTCATTTCCGCGAATGCGGGAATCCACTGTGCCATGCTTGGCAAGCGATGTTTTATCAAGATTTGCTTGAGTTTATTGTTGGATTCCCGCCTGCGCGGGAATGACGGTACGGTGTTTTATCGGTTCAATGAGGATACGCCCTAGTGGTTGCAGGGGGTGCGGCTGAGTTGTCCGTAGCGTCCGACCACGCCTTGAATTGCGCCGGCTTCTTGGTCGTTTACCGACATGAACAATACGTTCATGCGGGCGGAGCTTTGTCCTTCGCCTTCACCGCCGCCTTGTACCACTTGGCGGCTGGCGGCGTGCGGGTATTTGCGCAGCAGCCCTTTGATGCGGTGGTAGTCGTCTTCGGGAATGCTCACGCGGGCGGAGCAGGCTTTGTATTGGACGCGGGGCGTGCCCAAGCGTTCGACCGGTTCGCTGCCGCTTCCTTGTATGCTGATGTTGCGGACGGCGGTTTTGGCGGGTTTGTCGGCTTGGGCGCGTGTGGTATTTTTGCCACTTTGTTGGGCTTGGGCGGCGGTTTGGCGTTTGCCCTGCGGCTGGACGTGTGTGCTGTTGCCGTTGCCGGTGATGGCGCGGACGGCGCTGGCGTTTTGCAAATCGCCGGTGTTGATGATGATTTGCGGGGGCGATACGACAACGGGTTGTTGTGGGGCGGCGCTTTGCTGTGGTGCGGGTTCGGGCAGGTATTGCTTGAATACTTTGTTGCCGATGATGGCGGCAAAAACGATGATGTTGAGCATTACCAAAATATAGAACAGGTGTCTCATGCTTGTCCAATCCAGTTGAGAAGTCCGAAAACCACTAAATTATCTACAATTTTAACGCTGTTGTCTAAAGTAAATTGTTCGGGCAGGGCGCGGGCGACTTTGGCTGCGCCGCCGCCGGTGATGATGACATCTACCGCTTCGCCGCCGCAACGCGCCTGCAAACGGCTGTGCATCAGCATCAGCGAGCCGCACACTGCGTCCATCATGCCGCCCGCCAGCGCGTTGGCGGTGGTGGTGGGAAAAGGAAACAGTTTGCCGGGGGCGCGGTTGAGGTTGGCGGTTTTCAGGGCGAGCGATTCTTTCATCAGGTGGAAGCCGGGCATAATCGTGCCGCCGAGATAGTGGTTGTCGGCGGTGAGCGCGTCCACCGTTACCGCCGTGCCGCAGCTGACCACCACGCAGGCGTTGCTGCTGAAGCGGCGGCTGCCGAGTATGTTGAACCATCTGTCGGCACCGTGTTCAAGCGGGCTTTGGTAGTGGTTGTAGATGCCCAAGCCGCGTTTCATCGAGCCGAGCCATTCGATGCGTACATGCGGCAGTTGCGCCGCCACCATTGCCTGTTTCGCCGTGCCGCACACCGCCGCGCCCACCACGCGCTCGATGCCGCCGCCGTATTGCAGCCATTCTTGGTTGAGCGCGTCCAAATTGCGATAGGGGGCTTGGTTGGTGGCGGTGATGTGGCCGTTTTCCACCCACGCCCATTTCAGGCGGCTGTTGCCGCCGTCCAGCAGCAGATAACGCACGGGCGCGGGCGCATCGCCGTTTTCAAGCTGTTCGGGCAGGCGCAGGCTGGTTTCGCCGCTTGCCACGCTGATTTCGCCCTGTTCGGTAAGCAGTTGCAGCGTGCCGTCCGCCGCCACGCCGAGTACACGCCCTTCGTGGCGGATTTCGCCTTCGTGCAGAATGGCGACTTCGCGTCCTTGGTCGCGGTGCGCGGTTTGGTAGGCTGCCTGAAAGGGGGCGAAACCGTGTCCGTCAAACTGCGGCAGACTTTGGTGCAGGCGGTTCAACACCGCGTCCAAAAGCTGGGCGGGCAGGATTTTGGCGGCGCACACCGACTGCACGGAAGCGGCGTGTTCCACCGTTTTCGGCAGCACGAAATTGATGCCGATGCCGATAACGGCGTGGATTTGTTCATCGCGGCGCACGGTTTCAATCAAAATGCCGCCCAGCTTGTCCAAGCCCGACACCAAATCGTTCGGCCATTTGATTTGCACAGGGCAGCCCAGCGACACCAAAGCATCGCGGCACGCCAACGCCGTTACCAATGCCAACGCGCCCAATTCCGCCCGTTCGCGTCCGAAGGTGTAGCCGATGCTGAACATCAGGCATTCGCCCGCACGGCTTTCCCAGCCGCGCCCCTGCCGTCCGCGTCCGGCGGTTTGGTGGTGGGCGACCACCACGCGGCGGTGGACGGCTTCGCCGCGTTTGACCGCGTCCAGCAAAACGTCGTTGCTGGAGGTGGTTTCGCGCAGCACGTCCAAGCGGAAATGCGGGTGGCTGTGGTCTTCGGGCAGCAGCGCGAGCGGGCGCACCAACTGCCAGAAGCCGTCTTTTTGGCGCAGCAGTCCGCGAATGTGCGGCGGGGTTTGCTGCCACAGCGCGTTGAGGTGTTGGGGTTGGCGTTGGGTGGCGTGCGCCAGCTCGGTGATGTGGTGGGGCCGGTTGTCGGCAAGAATGGTGAGAAGCGAATGCAGGGGCATGGGATACAACAATAGCAAAAAATCTGAAACCCCTTATTTTAACCGATTTTGGCGCATTCGGGCGCGGTGCGTGTGCAGCTATGTTTGGCAAACGCGCCGATTTGTTCAACAATACACATTTTTGGAAACCGCGCAGCATGTTTTTTGCGTACGCGGCGGGGTTTCAAACCGGAAAGGAACACGATGAATCCCAAACCGCCCAAACGCCGCATCAACGGCGTGCTGCTGCTGGACAAGCCTGTGGGCATCAGCAGCAACGCCGCCCTGCAACGCGCCCGTTGGCTCTACCGCGCCGAAAAAGCGGGGCATACCGGCGTGCTTGACCCTTTGGCAAGCGGGCTGCTGCCCGTCTGTTTCGGCGAAGCCGCCAAATTCGCCCAATACCTGCTGGACGCCGACAAAGCCTACACCGCCGCCCTGCGTTTCGGTGCGGCAACGGCAACCGGCGATGCCGAAGGCGAAATCGTCGCCACCGCCCGCAGCAATATTGACCGCGCCGAATTTCAAGCAGCCTGCGCCGCGCTGACGGGGCGTATCCGCCAAGTGCCGCCGATGTTTTCCGCGCTCAAACATCAGGGCAAACCGCTTTACGAATACGCCCGGCAAGGCATCGTGATTGAACGCAAAGCGCGGGAAATTGAGATTTACCAAATTGATATTCAAGAATTTTCCCCGCCCGATGCCGTGATTGGCGTGCATTGCGGCAAGGGAACGTATATCCGCACGCTGGCGGAAGATTTGGCGAAACAAACGGACACTTTCGCCTATCTCACCGCGCTGCGCCGCACCGCTACCGCCGGTTTTTCCGTCCGTCAGGCGTACACTTTGGACGCGCTCGCCGCTTTGGACGAAACGGCGCGTGATGCGTTGCTGCTGCCCTGCGATGCTTTGGTGGCGCACCTGCCGCGCATTGATGTGGACGACACGGCGGCAGACGATTTGCGTTGCGGGCGTTTGGCGGTATGGACGGGCGCAGCCCCGCCGCACACGCCTTTGCGGACGTATGATACGGCGGGGCGGTTTGTCGGCTTGGCTGCATATGCGCCCGAACGCGGCTGCCTGAAAGCCGTGCGGCTGATGTCTGCCAACGGATAGGGCGTGCCGCCAATTAACCGAAAAAAACCTGTGCCGTCATTCCTGCATTCGCGGGAATGACGGCAGTTTTTACACTGCTTTGATTTTCAATGTAAGAATTTAAATGATGACGCGCCCTATGCGCCCGAATGGTTGGGTTGCAAATGCGCCAAAGGCAGCGCGGTGGTGTTTTTGATTTCCTTCAGCACGAAGCTCGAACGCGCATCTGCCACGCAGGTGTGCGACAGCAGCACGTCCAGCACAAAATGCGAAAACGCCGCCATGTCGGTAAAAAACGCGTGCAGCAGATAATCCGTTTCGCCCGTCAGCGCGTAGCAGCTCAACACCTGCTGCCAGCCTTGCACGGCACGGGCAAACGTTTCCCGCGCTTCGGGCGCTTTGTTGATGGCAACGCGGATAAACACCTGCAAGCCCAAATCCAAACGCACGGGCGAGAGCAATGCGGCATAACGGCGGATAATCCCCGATTCTTCAAGCTGCTTGAGGCGGCGCAAACACGGTGAGGGCGAAAGCGCGACGCGGTCGGACAATTCCACATTGCTCAAACGCCCGTTTTCCTGCAACACTTGCAGGATTTTCAAATCGGTTTTGTCTAAAGTGATGTGTGCCATCGGTGTGTTCCTTAACCTTAAAGGGGGTTTATACGCCCGTGTCGCGTTGCGGCGACCATTGCCAGTTGTTTTTCCATGCGCCAATCACGGCGTTGGGGTATTTGTCGCTGCCCAAGCTGCCGTTGTAGCGGGCCAGGGCGCGGCGCATGTTGCCGTTTTCCAAGTTGTTGTAGTGGCGCAAGATGGTGCAGCCGTAGCGCAGGTTGGTGCGCATGTCGAACAGGTTGTGGTCTTTGGTGCCGATGTATTTTTGCCAAAACGGCATCACTTGCATCAGCCCTTTCGCGCCCACGTTGCTGACGGCGTATTGGCGGAAATTGCTTTCCACTTCAATCAGTCCCAAAATCAGTTGTACGTCCAAATCGGCGCGGGTGGCTTCGTATTGAATCATGGTGAGCATGCGCCGCCGTTCCCATTCGCCCGCAGGCGGAAAGCGTGCCAAGCGTGCGGACATGTCGTTGAGCCAGCGTTGGGCATCAACGGCGCGGGGAAACACCAAGCGCGGCGGGCTGGCATGCTCGACCGAGCCGCGCATGACGCTGGCAACGTCGTCCGACAGGGTTTCTTCGCGCTGTGCGCCCGCCGGCAGCAGTGCGGGCGCAAGCAGTGCCGCACCGCCCGCCAAGAAGCGGCGGCGCGACAAATCGGGAAAAAACTTCATCAAAATTCCTTTTGGGTGTGAAAGCGCGCTGTTTACGGCAATAAAACCGGCCGGTATCCGGTCGGGGCGCAACCCTGTCCGAATCAGGGCTGCGCTTGATGTGCCGCCCTGCGCGTTGAAGCGCGGGCGTGCGGCGGTGCAATCAGCGTTGCTGCCAACGGGTTTGCGATTCGCGAATCACGGCTTTGGCTTCGTCAATGTTGCCCCAGTGCGTTACTTGGGTGGTGCCGGCTTTTTTCAGGTCTTTGTAGTGGTTGAAGTGAAATTCGATTTGTTTGATAAGCTGCGGCGGCAGGTCGTCCAGCGTTTGCACGGCGTTGCCCGTGTGGCGGTCATCGGCGGGCACGACCACGATTTTGTCGTCCACTTCGCCGTCATCGACAAATTTCATCACGCCGATAATCCGCGCTTCCAAAAAAATGCCGGTGGGCAGGGGCGTGTCGGTGATGATGAGCGCGTCCAGCTCGTCGCCGTCTTCGTCCAGTGTTTGCGGGATAAAGCCGTAGTTGGTGGGCTTGGCGAAAAGCTGCGGTTCGACGCGGTCGAGCTGCATCACCGCCAGTTTGCGGTTCCACTCGATTTTGTGGTTGGAGCCTTGCGGGATTTCCACCACCACGTTAATCACGCCGCCGTCCACGTCGCCCGCGTCAAGAATTTGATTGAAATCTGCCATGTGTTGTTCCTTTGTTGCAACAAAAACAGCCATTTTACGATGTTTCCGTAGCCGCGCCAATCTTTTGGCGGCGGGGCGGGTGGCGGCGGGCAGGGGATTTAGTCAGGGGTTTGTTTTGATGTTGGTTTTTTAAGGTGTCGCCGCACTTCGTCCAACACGCCCTATGGCGTGTCGTCAATTAGCCGAAAAAACGCTGCACCGTCATTCCCGCGCCGGCGGGAATCCACATTGAAGCACGACAAACCTTGATAAAACATGGCTTGCCAAGCATCAGCCAGTGGCTTCCCACCTGCGCGGGAATGACGGCGTTTTTGTATTATTTTGATTTACAGGAGAAAAGTTTAATTGATGACACACCTTCGGCATCATGCCGTGCTTTCGGTTTGTGCCATTATGTGCTGATTTCGTTGAAATTGGCTTCGGTTTGTGCGGCGATTTCCGCCAATGTGCAGCCGCGCAGCCGCGCCAACGCTTCCGCCACACGGCGCACATTGGCGGGGGTGTTGATTTGCCCGTGCAGCATAAACGGGCTGTCGGTTTCCAGCAGCAGCGCGGACGGCGGCAGCGCGGCGGCGGTGCGGTGCAGTTTTTTGGCGTTCGGATTGAGCAGCAGCATGCCGATGCCGATTTTAAAGCCTTGTTTCAGCAAGATTTGTTCGGTTTCCAAGCTGCCTGAAAAGGCGTGGGCAATGCCGCCCTGCGTAAAGCCCGTACGCCGGATTTGGCGGAACACGGCTTCGGCGGCGCGGACTTGGTGCAGGATAATCGGGCGGCGGTGTTGTTGTGCCAAATCCAGTTGTGCGGCAAACAGTTGCGTTTGCGTGTCGCGCTCGGCGGCGGTGGCGGCGCGGTGGAAATCCAAGCCGGTTTCGCCGACCCACAGCGCAGGTTCGCGGCGCAAATAATCGTCCAAATCCGCCAAATCATCGGGCGCGTGGACAAACCAAGGGTGCAAGCCCAGTGCGGCAAGCGCGGTTTCGGGCAGCCGCGCCAGTTGGCACACTCTGTCCCAGTCGCGGCGGCGGACGGCAGGCACGGCAAAACGGCACACGCCCGCGCGTTTGGCTTCGGCAAGGATTTCAGGCAGCCTGAAAAACAAGTCGTCTTCCGCAAGGTGGCAATGGCTGTCGGTAAAACGGGGGGTGTGCGGTGTCATCATGGTGTTGAAACATTTTTAAAACCGTCATTCCCGCGCAGGCGGGAAGCCAAAACACATTCAAACAAACTTTGATAAAACATTGTCCGCAGGTCATCGTGTCGTGGATTCCCGCATGCGCGGGCATGACGGTGCTGTTTATATTTAACTGATTTTCAATATAAAAAATTGAATGATGATACGCCCTAACCGACACGGTAAAACGCCAAACTGCCCAATAAATTAGGCAAACGATTGACGCGCTTGCCGCCGCGCATCACCGCGCGTTCCAAAATACGGACGTTGTTGCGGGCGCACAGGCGTTCAAAGTCGTGCAGGGTGCAAAGATGAATGTTCGGCGTGTCGTACCAATGGTGCGGCATGCGCTCGCTCACGGGCATGCGCCCGCCCAGCAGGATTTGCAAGCGGTTGTGCCAATAGCCAAAATTGGGAAAGCTGACAACGGCTTGCTTGGCGATGCGGGTGAGTTCGCGCAAGATGGCTTGGGTGTTGTGCATGGCTTGCAGGGTTTGGCTCAGCACCAATACGTCAAAACTTTGGTCGGCAAACGCGCCCAAGCCGCGTTCCAAATCCGCTTGAATGACGTTTACGCCGCGCTCGATGGCGGCTTGCACGCTGTCGGCATCAATTTCCACGCCGTAGCCGGTGCAGTGTTTGTGCCGTGTGAGCGCGGACAGCAGCTCGCCTTTGCCGCAGCCCAAGTCCAAAACGTGGCTGTGTTCGGGAATCCAGTCGTAAATCAGTTGTAAGTCGTCGCGCAGGGTCATGATGGGCATGGGGGCAAAAGCGCGTATTGTTGAATAAATTTGCGCGTTTGCCAAATTTTTGTGGTTTTCGGGCGTGTCGTCAATTAACCGAACACACACTGCGCCGTCGTGCCCGCGCAGGCGGGAAGCCACATTGAAGCACGACAAACTTTGATAAAACGTCGTTTGCCAAGCATCGGGCGTGGATTCCCGCATTCGCGGGAATGACGGTGTTTTTTTATATTAAACTGATTGTTAAGTTTAAAATTTAAATGATGACACACGCTAGGGCGTGTCATCAATTGACCGAAAAATCTCTGCACCGTCATTCCCGCGAATGCGGGAATCCAAGTCAAAGCACGACAAGCCTTGATAAAACATCACTTGCCAAACATCGGGCAGTGGATTCCCGCATTCGCGGGAATGACGACAGCGTTTATATTCCGTTGATTTTCAATGAAATAATTTAAATGATGACACACGCTAGGCGGGGTCGGGGTGCAGGTAGCTGCCCAAATTGCTGCGGCGCGGGTGGGCGCGGGCAAGGGCGCGGCGGAAGCTTTCTTCGCTGCCCCAGTAGGAAAAGGCGGTGGTGGCGCGGGTGATGGCGGTGTAAAGCAGGGCGCGGGTGAAGTCGTCGCCGTCTGCGGGCAGCAGCCAAACGTCGCGGTATTCCGAGCCTTGACTTTTGTGGACGGTGATGGCGAAGGCGGTTTCGTGGGCGGGCAGGCGGTTGAGCGGCAGGCGGCGCAGTCCGTGTGCGCCGGCAAACCATGCCGCCAGTCCGTTTTCGTGGGGCAGCACCAGCCCGATGTCGCCGTTGGCGAGGGCGGTGGCGGGGTCGTTGCGGGTAATCAGCAGGATTTGTCCGGCAAACCATTCGGAGGGGCGGCGTCCGTGCCGGCGCAGCAGGTCGAGGCAGGCTTGGTTGAAGGCGGCGGCATCGCGGCGGCGGGCGGCCAGCACGACGGTATCGGTGTGGCGGGCAAATGCGGCGCCGATGTCGCCCGCGTCCACCGCTTGCCAATAGGCGTGTTGGGCGCGGTAAAACGCTTCTGCCTGTTGTGCGGGCGTGCCGTGCCGTTGCTGCAAGTGGTTGGGGAAACGCGCAAACTGTTGCCATGCGGTATCGGCGTCGCCCGATGCGCTTGCCCGCGCCAAGCAGCCGATGGCGCTGTCGCTGCCGAAACGGTGGCTGATGTGCAGTCGGGCGTGGCGGGCGAACAGGACGTTTTCCCGCCAAGCTGCGGGCAGCAGGGCGTGCAGGGTGCGGGCAGTGTCGGGGTCGGGTGGGTCGGTGTCGGCGGCCAGCACGTTCAGCACCGCGCCCGCGCCAACGGGGGGAAGCTGTTGGCTGTCGCCCAGCAGAATCACGCGGCAATGGTCGGGCAGGGCGCACAGCAGTTGCCAAAACAGGTGGTTGTCTATCATCGAGGCTTCGTCTGCCACCAAGATGTCCACTGCCAAACGGTTGCGGGCGTGGTGGAACGGGGTCATGTGCGGTGGGCGCAGCCGCAGCAGGCGGTGAATGGTTTGGCTTTCCAGTCCGCGCAGGAAGGCGGCGGTGTCGGCGTCCAAGCCGGTGATGCCGTCAATGGCGCGGTGCAGGGCTTGCGACATCCGCGCCGCCGCTTTGCCGGTGGGCGCGGCAAGGGCAACGGACGGACGGCGCGTGGCTTCGGCGCACAGCAGCGCGAGCAATTTGGCGATGGTGGTGGTTTTGCCCGTGCCGGGCCCGCCGCCAATCAAAACAAAGCGTTGGCACAGGGTCAGTGCCGCCGCCGCTTGCTGGTCGCGGGCATGTTCGCCGTCAAACCACTGTTGCAGTTTGGCGGCGGCAAGCGCATCGGCGGGGCGTTCGTCTGCCCGAATGGGTGTGGACAAACGGTTGATTTCGTTTGCTAAGTCGCGTTCGAGCTGCCATTGTCGCGCCAAAAACAATTTGCGCCCCTGCAAAACCAAAGGCGATGCGCCGTTGTGTCCGACCAAAGGCGCGGCAGAGGCGGCGGCTTCGCGTTCGGCTGCCGACAGCCACACAAAGGCATGACCGTCTGCCAAAGCGTGCAACAGGCGCGGCAGCAGGGGGGCAACCGTTGCCGCCGCTTCGGGGGCGTGGCGGCGGAACAGGTCGAGCAGATGGGTGGCGGGGGCGTGCGGGTCGGAATCGGGCGTCATCATGATGTTATGGTTTGGCGGCGGCGGCACAACGGAAACCCAAGGCGGGCAGGGAAGAATAGGCTTGCAAACGCGTTCGCAAATGATGGCGCATCAACGCGCCGTAGTCGGTAGAATCCGCCAGCGCGGCAGCCGGCACGCCGCAAAAATCGCCGCCGCGATGTCCGCTCGCATCGGCAATCAGCAGCGCGTTGTTAAAATCTTCCGTCCACTCCCAAATCAAGCCGTGCAGGTCGTGAATCCCCCACGCATTGGCACGCCCCTGCCCCACGGGGCGCAACACCCGTTGTTCGCCCGCGTGATACCAATCGGCAAACAAACGGCGGTACGCCGCTTGGCGCGTGCCGTTTTTGGCGGTGGCGGAAGCGCGCGCGGCGTATTCCCATTCGGCGGTGGTCGGCAAACGTTTGCCCTGCGCTTGGCAATAAGCATGGGCGGCGAACCACGATACCTGCGTAACCGGTTTGTCGGCATCGGCACGCGCCGGCGCACCGCCGCGCCAATGGCGCAAATAACGTTCCGCATCGGCTTGACGCGCATCGGCACGCCCGCGCTGCCACTGCGGGTGTCGGCGCACGAACGCGGCAAATTCGGCATTGGTAACGGGATACTTGTCCAAACGGAACGCCGCCACCCGCACCGTTTGCGTTTTTGCCGCCACATACGGCGACGACACCCGCGCCGCCGGCAAGGACACCATCGGCGCGGCAAACGCGGCGGCGGACACGCCGCACGCCCACAGCCCCAGCAGCCGTTTACCCGCCATTGCCGCCCCGTTGTCGCCGCGTTTCCGCCAACACCATGCCCGCGCTCACGGAAATATTCAAACTCTGCACCGTGCCGAACATCGGAATCGACACCAGCGCATCGCAATGTTCGCGCGTAAGACGGCGCATGCCCGCGCCCTCGCTGCCCATCACCCACGCCACGCTGTGCGGAATGCCGTAGCCGAACAAATCCGCTTCGCCGCCCACGTCCGCACCGACAATCCAAATGCCGTATTCTTTCAACTCGCGCAGCGTCCGCACCAAATTGGTTACGGTAATATACGGCACGCTTTCCGCCGCGCCGCACGCCACCTTGCTGACGGTGGCGTTCAAGCCCGCGCTTTTGTCTTTCGGCGCAATCACGGCATGCACGCCCATCGCATCGGCGGTACGCAAACACGCGCCCAGATTGTGCGGGTCGGTGATGCCGTCCAACACCAGCAAAAGCGGCGGTTCGCGCAGATTGTCCAACACGTCTTCCAAATGAACGTGGTTTTTGGACGCGTCTACAAACCCTGCCACGCCCTGATGCCGCGCCCCTTTGCACAGCGTGTTCAGACGGTCGGCATCGGCAAAATGCAAACGCACGTTTTCGGCGGCGGCTTTTTCCAGCACCTCGCGGGTACGCGCATCTTGTTTTCCTTCTAAAACATAAAGTTCCATAATGGATTTCGGGTTTTGCCACAGGCGGGCATTGACGGCGTGGAAGCCGTAAATCAGGCGTTGGTTGGACATGACGGAATAAAATGATTGAATGGAGAAATTTTTTCAGGCAACTTCGGCAACGGCAAACGCGCTCACATAGCGTTCCTCATCGCTCAAGCTCAAATGCACTTTGGCAATGTTTTTATCGGCAAGCCATTGTTTTAATTCATCTGCGCAGAGAAATTCAGGCTTGCCCAAATCGTTATGCCCGATGCTGATATTGTGGAAATTCACCGGCTCGCGCAAACCCGTGCCGACCGCTTTGGCAAAGGCTTCTTTGGCGGCGAAGCGTTTGGCGAGAAAGCGCACGGCATCATCGCGGTTTTTCGGCGAGAATTTGTCGGCAAATTCCAGCGATTCGATGCGGCTCAAAATGCGGCGCGGCAGGGCTTCGCCGTATTTTTTGTACAGTTTTTCCACGCGCCTGACGGCGAGAATGTCGTTGCCGATTCCGTAAATCATGGTTTTTTCTCCTGAATAAAAAAGTTATCGGGCTGCAACTGCACCGTCATTCCCGCGCAGGCGGGAATCCAAAACACATTCAAACAAATATTGATGAAACACACTTGCCGCGCATCGGGCAATGGATTCCCGCCTGCGCGGGAATGACGGCATTTGATTTTCAATAACGGCACACGTTAATAAGCCGTTTGGCGGGCGCGGAACATCGCCTCCTTCATCTGGCGGACGGCTTCAGGCAGCCCGACAAACAAAGCCTGCGCCACCAGCCAATGCCCGATGTTCAGCTCGACAATATCGGCGATGCGGGCAACCGGCGCAACATTGTGAATCGTCAGCCCGTGTCCCGCGTTCACGGTCATGCCCAAGCTGTGGGCGAAAGCGGCGGCTTCGCGGATACGCGCCAGTTCCGCCTGCTGCTGCTTGCGGTCGGGCGCATCGGCGTACGTGCCGGTATGGATTTCAATCACCCGTGCGCCGACATCGTGGGCGGCTTGGATTTGCGCGTGGTCGGCGGCGACAAACAGGGAAACGCGAATGCCCGCCTCATGCAGCTTGGCAACGTAATACGCGGTTTTTTCTTGCAAAGACAACACGTCCAAACCACCTTCGGTGGTCAGTTCCTCGCGCCGTTCGGGCACAAGGCACACGTCTTCGGGCGCAACGTTCAAGGCGTTGTCCAACATTTCCGGGGTCATCGCCATTTCCAAATTCATGCGCGTTTTGATGGCGTTTTTCAGCGCAAAAACATCGGCATCACGAATATGGCGGCGGTCTTCGCGCAGGTGCAGGGTAATCAAATCCGCGCCGTGCGTTTCGGCGGTGAGCGCGGCTTCAAGCGGGCTGGGATAGGTCGTGCCGCGTGCATTGCGGACGGTGGCGATGTGGTCGATGTTCACGCCGAGCAGCATGGTGGTGTTCCTTTGATTTTAGGGCAATATTGTTTACAAGGGCAGGGCGGTGCGTTCGCCAATCAGGGCGCACAGGCGTTCCAGCCACAGCGCATCGGTGCGGTCGAAGGCGGCAAGCTGTTCCGAATCCACGTCCAGCACGCCGGCAATCTGCCCGTTGCGGTGGCGCACAGGCACGACGATTTCCGAGCGTGCGCGGGACGAACAGGCGATGTGGTCGGGGTGGGCGGCAACGTCGTCCACCAACACGGTTTGCCCGAGCGACCATGCCTGTCCGCACACGCCGCGCCCTTTGGCGATGCGGGTACAGGCGGGCGGGCCTTGAAACGGCGCGAGCAGTAATTCGGTTTGTGCCTGATTGCACAGGTAAAATCCAACCCACAGCCAATCAAACGATTCTTTGAGCATGGCGCAGACGTTGCCCAAAGCGGCGTTCAGCAGCGCCGGTTCGGGGTCGAGCATGGCGGCGATTTGCGGCAACAGTTCGGCATAGCGCTGCGCTTTGGGCATGTCGGCGGCTAAACATGGGGGTTCGTGCATCGGGGTTTCCTTCGATGGCGTGATTATTTAAGTTTTCTGCTGAAAATCAGTGCAATATGGAAATGCGCCGTCATTCCCGCGCAGGCGGGAATCCACTGTTTGATGACCTGCAAGCCATATTTTATCAAGGTCTCTCGTGCTTCGACTTGGATTCCCGCCTGAGCGGGAATGACGGCGCAGTGGTTTTTCAGTCAGTTGATGATGTGCTTTGGTTTTGCAGGTTGTGCAGACGTTCGACCGATGGCACGAAGTAGTACGCGCCCGATACGGCACGGGTGAGGCGGTGCAGCAGCAGGTCGGTGCGTTGGTCGGCGCTGTCGCCGAACATGCTCAACAGTTGCTGTTCGATGTTGTGCAAACGGGCGCAGTAGGCGATGAACATCAGCCCGTGTTCGCCCGAAACTTTGCCGAAGGGCAGGCTGCGGCGGACGATTTTCAGCCCGACGCCGTTTTCTTTGAGATTGACGCGGGCGATGTGGGCTTCGGGGTGAAGCTGTTCGCCTTCAAATTCGATGTCGTCTGCTTTGCTGCGCCCGACGGCTTCTTCTTGCTGTGCCAAATCGAAGCCGTTCCATTGGTGCAGGTCGTGGCGGTATTTTTGCACAACGGCGTAGCTGCCGCCGGCATCGGGGGCGTCGCCGCCAATCACGCCGACCGTGCGGATGTCGTCTGTTTCCTGCGGGTTTTCCGTGCCGTCGATGAAGCCGTCCAAGCCGCGCTCTTGGTGGCGGCGGAAGCCGTGTTCTTCGCTGCGGACGACAAGGGCATCGCCGAAGGCGTCGAGTACGGCTTGGGCAAGGGTGTAGTTGTTGTCGTGGTTGAGCGATTGAATGTGGATGAGCAGGTCGTGTTGGGTGGCGGGGGCAAGACCGTTGCCCAAGGGGGTGAAGTTTTTCAATTCCGCGCCTTCGGCGGGGCGGTTCAGGCTGTGCCAAAAATCCGCACCAAAGCCGATGCTCATGCCCAAGCGGTTGTCGGGAAATTGGTTTTGCAGGCGTTTAAGGGCGTTTAGGGCGGTGCGGACGGCGGTTTGCACGGCTTGGGGGCGGACGATGTCGGCTTCGATGAAGATGCCGGCGGTGCAGTGGTCGGGAATGATGGCGGTTTGCGGGGTGTGGTTCATGGTGGTGTTCCCAAATTCAAGATGGTCGGACAGGCGGGAATTTTAGCAAATTTCAACAAGCAGGGGGAAACGGCGGTGCAAAAGCGGTGGGAAACCGTTTTGCCGTCTTGCCCGCATTGGCGATATAATCGCCGTTTCCGCCCCGATGGGGCGGGACTTGCGCCGTTTTCCACCGAAAGCAAATGATGAAATCACTCGCCCGTGCCGCCGTCATCGGCAAAACCGTGTACCGTTATGCGCTGATGCCGCTTGCCGGTGCGGGGGTGCGCCACCGTACCATGCGCCGACTGCTCGCCCGCCTGCCGCAATCGTCCGAATACGCCGCCGAAACCGCGCCCGTGCGCCTGCGTTTGGCATTGGAAAGTTTGGGGCCGATTTTCGTGAAGCTCGGACAAGTGCTGTCCACCCGCCCCGACCTGCTGCCACCCGACTACGCCCGCGAACTGGCGAAACTGCAAGACCGCGTGCCGCCGTTTGATGCGGATTTGGCGCGGCGGCAGATTGAAACCTCGCTGGGCAAACCGTTGGCGCAACTGTATGCCGAATTTGACCCGCAGCCCGTGTCCGCCGCATCGGTGGCGCAGGTGCACCGTGCCGTGCTGCACTCGGGCGAAACCGTTGCCGTCAAAGTGCTGCGCCCGAATCTCACTCCCGTGATTGAACAGGATTTGGCACTGATGCGCTTTGCCGCCGGCTGGCTGGAACGCCTGTTTGCGGACGGCAAACGCCTGAAACCGCGCGAAGTCGTTGCCGAATTTGACAAACACCTGCATGACGAACTGGACTTGCTGCGCGAAGCCGCCAACGCCAGCCAACTGCGGCGCAACTTTTCAGGCAGCGAGCAACTGATTGTCCCCAAAGTTTATTTTGACCTGTGCAGCCGCGATGTTTTAACGATGGAATGGATGGACGGCATTCCCGTGTCCGACATTGCCGCACTCACCGCACAAGGCACGGATTTGTCCAAACTGGCGCGTTACGGCGTGGAGATTTTCTTTACCCAAGTGTTCCGGCACGGTTTTTTTCATGCCGACATGCACCCCGGCAATATTTTGGTTTCGTCTGACGGGCGTTACATCGCCTTGGATTTCGGCATTGTCGGCAGCCTCACCGACTACGACAAACGCTATCTCGCCATCAATTTTCTCGCCTTTTTCAACCGCGATTACCACCGTGTCGCCACCGCCCACATTGAAAGCGGCTGGGTGCCGCCCGACACCCGCGCCGAAGACTTGGAAGCGGCGGTGCGTGCCGTGTGCGAACCTTTTTTCAACAAACCTTTGGCGGAAATTTCTTTCGGATTGGTGCTGATGCGCCTGTTTGAAACCAGCCGCCGTTTTAATGTGGAAATCCAGCCGCAACTGGTGCTGCTGCAAAAAACCTTGTTGAATATTGAGGGCTTGGGACGGCAGCTCGACCCGCAACTGGATTTGTGGGACACCGCCAAACCGTTTTTGGTCAAATGGATGGACGAACAAATCGGGCCGCGCGCGTTTTGGCGCAATCTGAAACACGAATCGGCGGATTGGGCGGACATTCTGCCCGCCCTGCCGCGCAAGCTGAACGCGCTGGTGGACGAAGCGCGGCAGCAGGAAATGCGCCAAGCCTATCTTGCCCTGATTCGCAGCCAGCAGAAGCAAAATTGGATTTTGTGCGCGATGGCACTGATTTTGCTGATGATGTTGATATTCAAATAAAACACGCCGTCATGTCCGAACGCACAGACATGACGGCGTAGGGCGTGTCATCAATTTACCGAAAAACCTCTGCTGCACCGTCATTCCCGCGTAGGCGGGAATCCAAATCGAAGCACGACAAACCTTGATAAAACATCGCGTTCCAAACATCGCGCAATGGATTTCCGCATTCGCGGGAATGACGGCGTTTTTGTATTGTACTGATTTATAGCAGAAAAGTTTAATTGATGACGCGCCCTGGTGTTTCAACGGCTGTTGGCGAGTGCCAGCAAATACCGGTCGTCAATGTCGCCGGTCAGGTAGCAGCCGCTAAAGCAGGAATTATCAAAACCTTCAATCGCGGGATTCAAGTCGCGCACCACCCGTTCCAAATCGTCCAAATTTTGAAACACGCAGGCATCGGCGCTGATTTCGCGGGCGATTTCGTCTGCGCTGCGCCCGTTGGCAATCAATTCGGCGCGGGTGGGCATGTCGATGCCGTACACGTTAGGATAACGCACTTCGGGCGCGGCGGAAGCGAAAAAGATTTTGTTTGCGCCCGATGCGCGTACCATTTCGACAATCTCGCGGCTGGTCGTGCCGCGCACGATGGAATCATCAACCAACAGCACGTTTTTGTTTTGAAATTCGCTGGGAATCGGGTTGAGCTTTTGGCGCACCGATTTTTTGCGCGTGGCCTGTCCGGGCATGATGAAGGTGCGCCCGATGTAGCGGTTTTTAATCAGCCCTTCGCGGTAGGGTTTGCCCAAGTGGTGCGCCAGCTCCATGGCAACGGGGCGGCTGGTGTCGGGAATGGGCATCACCACGTCGATTTCGTCCGGATTGATGCGGTGTTTGACGGTGTCGGCAAGGGCAATGCCCATGTTGGCGCGTGCCTGATACACGGACACGCCGTCAATCACGGCATCGGGGCGGGCGAAATAGACGTATTCGAACAGGCAGGGCATCAGGCGGGCGGTTTCGGCGCAGTGGCGGCTGTGCAGTTGTCCGTCAAAGGTGATGAACACGGCTTCGCCGGGGGCGATGTCGCGCACCAAGTCGAACGACAGGCTGTTGAACACGACGTTTTCGGAGGCAACGGCGTAGGCGGTTTGTCCGTTTTGTTCGGCTTTGCCCAGTGTGAGCGGACGGATGCCGTTGGGGTCGCGGAAGGCGAGCATGCCGTAGCCGGCAATCAGGGCAACCACGGCGTAGGCGCCGCGCACGCGTTTGTGTACTTGGGCAACGGCGTCAAAAATGTGGTCGATGCTCAGGTGGAAGGGGGTGCTGCTGCGGGAAACGGTGTGGCGCAGTTCGTGGGCAAATACGTTGAGCAGCACTTCCGAGTCGGATTGGGTATTGACGTGGCGCAGGTATTCGCGGTAAACGGTGTCGTACAGTTCGGCGGTGTTGGTGAGGTTGCCGTTGTGCGCCAGTACGATGCCGAAGGGGGAGCTGACGTAAAACGGTTGGGCTTCGGCGCTGCTTTTGGCATTGCCGGCGGTGGGGTAGCGCACGTGGGCGATGCCGGCGTTGCCGATGAGGTCGCGCATATTGCGGGTGCGGAACACTTCGCGCACCATGCCTTTGCCTTTGTGCATGTGGAAGCGGTTGCCTTCGGCGGTTACGATGCCGGCGGCGTCTTGACCGCGATGCTGCAACATTTGCAGACCGTCGTAGAGCAGTTGATTGACGGGTTCGTGTGCTACTAATCCGAATACGCCACACATAGGGGTAAAACTCCAAAGGGTTGTGAATCAGGGGGTGAGCTTGTCCACCGGCGGGGCGCGGCGGCTGCGCGGCGCGGGGTCGGGCAGGTCGGGCAGTTCGCGGGCGGGGAAGTGGACTTGGTCGGCAAAGACGTCGGGCAGTACGGGTACGCCCGCTTTGACCAGATTTTCAAAAAATTCGGAAGTGGCGGCGTTTTGCCAGTCGTCCGACTGGGGCAGTTTGCTGAACGAGCACATCAGCACCGCCAAGCACACGAACAATGTGCCTTTGAGCGTGCCCAGTACGCCGCCGAGCATGCGGTTGATGTTGGTGAGTTTGGCTTTGCTGATGGCGGAGTTGAGGGCGAAACGCAAAAAGTGCTGAAACAGGCGCACGGTGATGAACACCAGCACAAAGGCGCACATCACCGCCATTTGGCGCGGCTGCATCATGGTCAGAATGCTGTCGGCAACGGTTGCCGCGCTCATCCGCGCCACCAGCAGCGAGACAATCCAGCCGAAAAAGTCAAACAGTTCGGAAACGAGTCCGCGTGATGTGGAAATCATCAGGCAAACGATAATCGTGCCGACGGCGAGCATGTCGAACAGGGTAAACATGGTGCGCCTATTTGCCGACAATGACGCCGTTCATGCCTTGGTTTTTGATGCGCTCCAATGCGTTTTTGGCTTCGTTTTGGTTGGCAAAAGTGCCGGTGCGGACGCGGTAAACCGTGCCTTTGGCGGTTTGGACTTCTTCCAAGCGCGAGTTGTAGTTGATGCTTTTGAGCTGTTGTTGGACGCGTTGGGCGTGGTTTTTGTCCATGAATGCGCCTGCCTGAATGGTTACGCGGCGGTTGCCGGTGTCGGCGGCGGTTTTGCTTGTGTTTTTGTCGGTGCGGGTGTCGGCGGCGGTGCGTTTGTTGTTGTCGGTTTTGTCGGCGGTTTTGTTTTTGTTTTGTTTTTCCAGTTTGGCGCGTTCGGCGGCGCGTTGTTTGTCGGCGGCAAGCTGGGCTTCGCGGGCTTTGGCGGCGGTGGCGCTTTCTTTGGCGTTGCGCTCGGCTTCGGCTTTGGCGGTGAGGGCTTGGGCTTTTTTGCGGCGTTGTTCTTCTTCGCGCTCTTTGGCTTTGTCGGCGGCGGCGCGTTTGGGGTCTTTTTTCGGTGCGGTATCGGCGGCGGTTTTGTCGGCGGGTTTGTTGCCGGCGGCGGTTTGTTCTTTGGCGGCTTGTTCGGCGCGTTCGGCTTCCTGTTTGCGCTGTTGTGCCAAGCGTTGGGCTTTGGCGCGTTGCTGGCGTGCTTCCAAGGCGGCTTTTTCTTCAGGAGAAAGGGGGGCGGCGGCTTGGATTTTTTTGGTCATGCGGATGGGGGCGTTTTGGCTGTCGTCAATATGGTTGACGGCTTGGGCGGCTGCCGATGCTTTGTTGTCGGGATAGAGAATTTCGGCGGTAACGGCATGGGGCGGGGCTTGGCGGGTTTCCGGCGCGAGTGCGGGGGCGGCGGGCGTGCCGCTTTGCTGCGATGCGGCGGCAAACAGCCCGCCGGCAATCAGCACCAATGCGCCCGCGCCAATCAGGCGGCGGCGGTTTTTGCGTTTGAACGATTCGTATTCTTCAATCACGTAATCGCTGCCGCTTTCGGCTTTGCTGCTGCCGAGCGGCACGGTGGGGGCGGTGGCGGGTGCGGCTTCCACCACGCCTTCGTCTGCCGTTTCGGGCATGGGGGCGTTGGGGTGGGCGGCGGCGACGTCGTATTCTTGTTCTTCGCCGGCTGATGGCGTGTGGTGTGTTGGTTTCATCATCATTCCTTATTCGGTTTGAAACCCCGCCGGTGGTGGCGGACGCGGTGGCGGTTCGGGTTGGCGGGGGAAACCCCTGCTGGCTCGGGGCGTGTCGTTATTTGCTTATGCGGCGGTATTTTCAGCCCAAATCCGCACCTGCCGCGTTGAAAATCCTTGCAAGGTGTCCAACCTTCGTGCGGATTTTTGCTTGAAAAACCGCTTCGCAAAGCAATTGATGACACGCTTTGGGGGTGTGCGGCAGGGCGGGTGCAAACGCGGTTCAGCGTGCGGGCGGGCAGCAGACGGCGGCGGCTTCGGCAACGGTGTGGAACGAGCCGAACACAACGATTCTATCATTTTCCGCCGCGTCTGATAAGGCGGCGCGGCAGGCGGCGGCGATATCGGGAAAACTTGTGTTGCAAATCACACCGTGTTCGGCAAGTTTGGCGTTCAAATCGGGCAAAGGCAGCGCGCGCGGCACGTTCAAAGGCGCGGTGTACCATTGGTCAAACTGGTCTTTTACCGCTTCAATCACCCCGTCGATGTCTTTGTCTGCCAAAATGCTGAACACGGCGGTGCGCTTGGCGGCAAAGGGCAGGGCGAGCAGGTTTTGGCGCAGGGCGCGGGCGGCGTGGGGATTGTGCGCCACGTCCAACACCGTGAGCGGGCGGCCGGGCAGCACTTGGAAACGGGCGGGGTTTTCGGCGGTGAGCAGCCCGCGTTTAATTGCGCCGATGTCCACCGGCAAGCGGTCGTTCAAACACTCAATCGCGGCAAGGGCGCAGGCGGCGTTGCGGATTTGGCAACTGCCGCGCAGCGCGGGCGTGGGCAGGGCGTGGCGTTTGCGCGGCGCGAAGCTGCCCGAAAGCGGCGCGAAACGGAACGACCATTGCAGACTGTCCAACACGCTGTGGTCAAAATCCTGTTTCGCCAGCAGCAGGGGCGCACCGGTGGCGCGGGCGTGTTCGCGCAAACGTGCGGGCGGCGGCGTGTGGCCGCAGACGGCGGGCTTGCCCTTGCGGAAAATCCCTGCTTTTTCAAAGGCGATGTCTTCGATATTGTCGCCCAAATACGCCTGATGGTCGATGTCCACCGCCGTGATGACGGCGCAATCGGCATCAAAGGCGTTTACCGCGTCCAAACGCCCGCCCAAGCCGACTTCCAAAATCATCACGTCCACCTGCTCGCGCATGAAAATATCCACCGCCGCCAGCGTGTTAAACTCAAAATAAGTCAGCGAGGTGTCGCCACGCGCCGCTTCAATCCGTTCAAAACTTTCCACAATGGCGCGGTCGGACACGGGGCGGCAGTTGAGCGCGATGCGCTCGTTGAAACGCAGCAGGTGCGGGCTGGTGAGCGTGCCGGTTTTGTAGCCCGCTTCGCGGTAGATTTTGGACAAAAACGCGCACACCGAGCCTTTGCCGTTGGTGCCCGCCACCGCGATGACGGGGCAAGTGGGGCGCAAGTTCATGATTTCTTTAACGCGGCTGATGCGTTCCAGCCCCATGTCAATCAATCCGCCGGTGTGGGCGGTTTCCAAATGGGCGAGCCATTGTGTCAGGGTTTGGCTGTGGTTCATCACAATTCCTTTCGTTGGCAAGGTTGCAATCCCGCCGTGGGGCGGAGGGGATTGGGGCGCGTCATTATTTAAATTTTTTATACTGAAAATCAGCATAATACAAAAATGCCGTCATTTCCGCGCAGGTGGGAATCCACTGCCTGATGCTTGTTTTGCTTTAACTTGAATTTCCGACTGCGCGGGAGTGGCGGCACAGGGTTTTATCGGCTCAATGATGACGCACCCCAATGCGCGTTATCAATGTCATGCAGACCAATTCGGGCTGCCTGAACCTGTGGAAATTCAGACAGCCCGTAGGATTGGGCGGCGGCTTGCGCGTCATGGTCGGGCGCGTGTGCCGGCCGCACCGTTATCCCGCCTGTGCGGGCGCGGAGAGAAAGCGCATTCAGTCTGCTTTGGCGGCTTGCTTGCCGGCTTCGGCGGTTTTGCCGTTTTCGTCTGCGGCGGCTTCGGCAGGCGCGGCGGCTTCGTTGGCAGATGCGTTTTCTTCGGTTTGTTCATCAGCCTGTTTGTCGGCTTGGTCTGCGCTTGGCGCCGTTTCGGGGGCTTGGGCATCGGTTTGCGCGGTGTTGGCGGCGAGCGGTTGCGCCGGTTCGCCAATCAGCAACTCCTTGCCCTCACGCAAACGGCGGATGTTGTCTTTGTGGCGGTACAGCACCAGTGCCGCAATCAGCATCAAAGCCCAACCCATTTTCGGGTGGTGCGGCTCGATGATGAAAAACAAAAACGGCGCACAGCTTGCCGCCACCAAAGCCGCCAGCGAAGATTTTTTAAACTTATAGGCAATCACCAACCAAATGCCCAACGCCCAAAAAGTCGTCCAGCACGACATGCCCAGCATCACGCCCAACGACGTTGCCACGCCCTTGCCGCCCTGAAAATTGAAAAACAGGGGATACAAATGCCCCAGCACCACCGCGATGGCGGCAACGGCGACAATACCGTCGCCCATATCGAAAGCGGCACGGAAGCCGTAGGCAATCCACACCGCCAACAAACCTTTGAGCGCATCGCCCGCCAGCGTGTATGCCGCCGCATCTTTGCGGCCGCTACGCAGCATATTGCTTGCGCCCGGATTGCCCGAACCGTAGGTACGCGGGTCGTCCATGCCCAGCCAGCGCGACACGATGATGGCGGTGGAAAACGAGCCCAGCACATAGGCAGCCGCAGCCATCACGGGAATCAGCAGAAAACTCATGTCATTTACTCCGAAGTTTTGGTTTACAATAGCAGCATGCTATTTTAACGGAACTTAACGCGATGGACAAAATTTTCCTGCACGGCATGCAGGCGCAAACCCTGATTGGCGTGTACGAATGGGAACGGCAAAACAAGCAAACCATTGTTTTTGATTTGGATATCGGTATTGAAACCCCGCAAGTGCCAACAGACGACATCGGCACAACCGTCCACTACGGCGATGTGTGCGCCCGCGTGCGTGCCGACGTGGCGGCGCGTGATTTTTTGCTACTGGAAAGTCTGGCGGAGCATGTGGCGCGTTTTCTGTTTGAATCGTTTGACAAAATCGTGTGGCTGCGTTTGCGCCTGTGCAAGCCCGGTATTTTGCCCGACGTGCGGGAAGTGGGCGTGGAAATCGAGCGCAGCCGTCCCGCCCCGTTGGGACGTGTCAGTGATTGACCGAGAAAACACTGTGCGGGAATAACGGCATGAAATTTAAATCATGGCCACGCCCGCGCCGGAAAATAAAAAGCGTATCCGCCCAATCGCCGATACGCTTTTTGTTGTGTCGGAATCAGAGCTTGCCGCCCGCTTCCTGAACCATATACCGCACCACTGCCTGCACCTGCTCATCGCTCAACTGTGCCGCGCCGCCTTTGGCGGGCATCACCCCGCCTTTGGGGTTGGTAAAGCCTTCAATCGCGTGTTTGAACAACACGTCTTTGCCCTGCTTGATGCGCGGCGCCCAATCGTCTTTATTGCCCAACTTCGGCGCGAACGGCACGGCGGAAGTCGCGCCATGACAAGCGGCGCAGGAAGTTTGGAAAATGTCTTGCGCGGCTGCGGCATCGGTTTGCGCCGCAGGTGCGGAAGCCGCATCAGAAGCCGCGCCTTCACCCGCCTGTACCGGCGGCTCGGTGAAACTGCCGCCCGATTGGTTGGCCATATACGCCACCGCACGCGCCACTTCGTCATCGGTCAGGCTCTTGTCGCCGCCTTTGGCGGGCATGTCGCCCTGACCCTTAAAGCCGTTCACGGCATTGTTTACCAAAGTATTGAAACCTTTGGCAATGCGCGAAGACCATTCGCCGTTGTTGCCCAATTTGGGCGCATAGGCCACGGTTTTGTCCGCGCCGTGGCATTGAATACACACTTTGTTGAACACCTGTTCGCCGGTGCGTTGTCCGGGCGGCGTGCCGTCGCCCATTTTGATGTTGCCCGCAGGCATGATGCGGGTTTTGACGGCTTCTTTGCCCGCATCGGCAACATCGGCGACAAAATAGCCGCTCGTTGCCAATTTAACCAATAGAAACAATACGGAAACTAAAATCACCAAGCCACTGATGGCGGTGAACAGGGCAGAACCCTTTTGTTTGTGTTGGGAAGAATGCATTTGGAACGTCCTTGCCGTTTTGGTATGGGTGGTTTGTGGTTGTGCTGTTCAAATTAACACAAATTTGCCGAATTATACTGAAATCGGGGTGGCTTTCCAATTCCAAAATTTGGTTTGGGTCAAAAAACATGATGATGTCGGGCAGAGACTTGTGGGATGGCTTCAAGCAATCCGCTAAAGTGTTTTGTCATAAATTTTGTTTAATTGCCTGTGCAATTTCAAATGCCAAGTTAACCGGCACGGCATTGCCAATCATCTTATACGCGTCATTCAAACTTTTATAAATAAAAATGAAATCATCGGGAAAGCCTTGGATTCTGGCTATTTCCCGTACACTCATGCGGCGGTATAAATTTTCTTGCCCCTGAATGAAGCGATAAGCATTTGTACCGATTTTTTCCATTTTGGGGGCATTGGGATGAAGCTGGCACTGTCTGCCCGATGCTTGTACGGTAAAGCCTTGTTCGTGCCATGCTTTGACACGGTTGCGGCTCATGAAAATTGGCGAAAAGCTGCCTGTAAAATATTCGTGATGATTGACTGCTTTGGGATTGGTTTGGTTGTTTGCCAGTGCAGGTACGGCAGAATCCTTTAAATCCCAAAGAATGTCTTTCAGTGTGATTTTATTTTGATTATCAACCGTAGAGCCTGTCGGGAATTGAAAAGTAATCTTCAGGTCTTTTCTAAAACCGATGTAAAATACACGTTTGCGCTCTTGTGCGACACCGTAATCTTTGGCATTGGCCATATTTAGGGTAAGGTCGTACCCGCATTCGTCAAACATGCCCAAGATGTTTTGTACTGCCTGACTGTGTCGGCGTGCAAGCATGCCGCTGACATTTTCTGCCAAAAAAAACTTGGGCTGCTTGCTTTTCAAAATACGGATGTAATCAAAAAACAATTGTCCGCGGGCATCGTCAATCCCGCGCAATGCTCCTGCTTCCGACCATGATTGGCAAGGCGGGCCGCCGATAATGCCGTCAACATCATCCGGAAAAGCCGATTCCGGAATATGGCGGATGTCGCCTTCAATCAATCGCGTGTGGGGGTGATTGGCTTTGAAAGTCGCCCAAATGCTTTTATCGTATTCGTTGGCAACGACAATATCAAATCCCGCCCGCCGAAAGCCCAAATCCAGTCCGCCACAGCCGCTAAATAAACTAATCACTTTCATATCGTTATCTACTGTAAACAATTAATTTGGCATTTTTTAATTCGGCGGGATTGTTGGGATTTTGAATTTGAACATCACGGATGGTTAAATTGTTGTCCTGTATATCCAGCAAATCCTGTCGGTTGGTCAAGGTTTGCCATTTTTGTTCGTTGATGATGCACATAAAATTAAAACTTTTATTGAAATCTCTCTGATAAACATAATCAAAGACCTTCCACGGATTGGCAATGCCCCACATGCCGCGCACCCGCAAGTAGGTAATACCCAAGGGGTCAATGCGGTTGATGCGTCCTAATTCATTTGTGCTGGCAAATTCTACGCCCGAAATGCTTTCAACGCCTTGTTTAATAGTGGATTTGATGCGTGCATAGCATGCTTCGTCGGCGCAATAATCTTCGCCGTACACCATGCACAGGTGTTTGAGTTTGCTTCTATCGTTTACCACACCGACTGCGTAAATCAAATCTTTTTGTGTCCAGTTTTCGGCGTTTTTACAATCTGTGGCAATCATGCTGCTGTCGGCAAACAGTTTGGCTTTCGGATGGCTGCTGTTTAAAGCCAAATCGGCATTGGGGCTTTGAATTTTTTTGACTTCAACCGCATCGCCGTTGCGTAACATTATGTCGGGCGGATTATTGTTGTTGCCGCAATAGGAAAATGCTTGACTGTGGCGTTGTATGCGTTCATTTTTTGTTGGGCAATCTAGGCTGTCTGCAAACAAATCTTTGATGTATTGTTCCAAGGCATAACCGGCTTGATTGGCGCGGTTGCTGTTGTGGTCGTCATGATAAACCAAGTGTGTAACCGGATGGCGGATAAGGGTGATGATGGCATCGATGATGTTCATTTCATGCGCTTTGCGGATGTGTTGTTTGTAACGGATACAGGCTACCTGAAATGCTTTCAGGCAGCCTGCTTTTTATTTACGTGCTTACACGTTCACTTTTTCGGCCACTTCGTTGTAGCTGTCAATTTCGTTAAAGTTCATGTAACGGTAAATCTGCTCGCCCTGCTCGTTGATGATGCCGATGTTGGCATGGTATTCCTCAACGGTGGGGATTTTACCCAGCTTGGAGCAAATCGCTGCCAGTTCCGCCGAACCGAGATACACAAAAGTGTTTTTGCCCAAACGGTTGGGGAAGTTGCGCGTGGAGGTGGACATCACGGTTGCGCCCTCGCGCACTTGTGCTTGGTTGCCCATACACAGCGAGCAGCCCGGCATTTCCATGCGCGCGCCCGCACGTCCGAGCACGCCGTAGTGTCCTTCATCGGAAAGCTGTTTCGCGTCCATTTTGGTCGGCGGGGCAATCCACAGGCGCACGGGGGTGTCGGTTTTGCCTTCCAGCAATTTGGACGCGGCGCGGAAGTGGCCGATGTTGGTCATGCACGAGCCGATGAACACTTCGTCAATCACGGTGCCGGAACGCTCGGACATGAAGCACACGTCATCAGGGTCGTTGGGGCAGGCGATAATCGGTTCTTTGATGTCGTCCATATTGATTTCAATCACGGCGGCGTATTCGGCATCGGCATCGGCTTCCATCAACTGCGGGTTGGCGAGCCACGCTTCCATGCCTTTGATGCGGCGTTCCAGCGTGCGCGCGTCTTGGTAGCCGTCCGCAATCATGTTTTTCATCAACACGATATTGGATTTCAGATACTCGATAATCGGCTCTTGGTTGAGTTTGACGGTACAGCCGGCGGCGGAGCGTTCGGCGGAAGCGTCCGACAGTTCAAACGCTTGTTCCACTTTCAAATCGGGCAGACCTTCGATTTCCAAAATGCGGCCGGAGAAGATGTTTTTCTTGCCCGCTTTGGCAACGGTGAGCAAGCCTTGTTTGATGGCGTAAAGCGGAATGGCGTTCACCAAATCGCGCAGGGTTACGCCCGGTTGCAGGCTGCCTGAAAAACGCACCAGCACCGATTCGGGCATGTCAAGCGGCATCACGCCCGTGGCGGCAGCAAACGCCACCAAGCCCGAACCGGCGGGGAAGGAGATGCCGAGCGGGAAACGGGTGTGCGAGTCGCCGCCCGTGCCGACCGTGTCGGGCAGCAGCAAGCGGTTCAGCCACGAGTGAATCACGCCGTCGCCGGGGCGCAGGGAAACGCCGCCGCGCGTGGCGATAAATTCGGGCAGCTCTTTGTGGGTTTTCACGTCCACCGGTTTCGGGTAAGCGGCGGTGTGGCAGAATGACTGCATCACCAAGTCGGCAGAAAAGCCCAAGCACGCCAAGTCTTTGAGTTCGTCCCGCGTCATCGGGCCGGTGGTGTCTTGCGAGCCGACCGTGGTCATGCGCGGTTCGCAGTAAGTGCCAGGGCGCACGCCTTGACCTTCAGGCAGCCCGCAGGCACGGCCGACCATTTTTTGTGCCAAGGTAAAGCCTGCTTTGCTTTCGGCAGGAGCTTGCGGCAAGCGGAACACTTCGGAGGCGGGCAAACCCAAAGCCTCACGCGCTTTGGCGGTCAAACCGCGACCGATAATCAGATTGATGCGGCCGCCCGCTTGCACTTCGTCCAGCAACACGGGCGATTTGAGCGCAAATTCGGCAACGGTTTCGCCGTTTTTCACGATTTTGCCTTCATAAGGCAGAATGTCCACCACATCGCCCATTTGCAGCGCGGACACGTCCACTTCAATCGGCAACGCGCCCGAATCTTCCTGCGTATTGAAGAAAATCGGCGCGATTTTGCCGCCCAAACACACGCCGCCGTAGCGTTTGTTCGGCACATAAGGAATGTCCAAACCGGTGTGCCAAATCACGGAATTGGTGGCGGATTTGCGTGAAGAACCCGTACCGACCACATCGCCCACATACGCAACGGGGTGGCCTTTGGCTTTCAGTTCTTCCAACAATTTAATCGGGCCCACTTCGCCGGGCTTGTCGGGGTTGATGCCCTCGCGCGGGTTTTTCAGCATCGCCAGCGCGTGCAGGGGAATGTCGGGGCGCGACCACGCATCGGGTGCGGGCGACAAATCGTCGGTATTGGTTTCGCCGTCCACTTTGAACACGGTAACGGTGATTTTTTCCGGCACTTTTTCGCGGGAGGTAAACCACTCCGCGTCCGCCCAAGACTGCAACACGGCTTTGGCGTGGGCGTTGCCTTTGTCGGCTTTTTCCTTCACATCGTGAAAAGCATCAAACATCAGCAGCGTGTGTTTCAGCCCTTCGGCGGCAACGGGGGCGAGCTGTTCGTTGTCCAGCAATTCAATCAGGGGGTGGATGTTGTAACCGCCCAGCATCGTGCCGAGCAGTTTGGTGGCGAATTCGGGCGACACGAGCGGGCTTTGCGCCGAACCTTCGGCAACGGCGGCCAAAAACGATGCTTTCACTTTGGAAGCGTCGTCCACGCCGGGCGGAATGCGGTTGGCGAGCAAATCCACAAGAAATTCGCCTTCGCCTGCGGGCGGGTTTTTCAGCAGCTCCACCAAATCGGCGGTTTGCTGCGCGGTGAGGGGCAGGGCGGGGATACCGAGTGCTTCGCGCTCGGCGGCGGCTTTGCGATAGGCTTCTAACATTTCTGGTTCCTTGTTTGACAAAGTGTTTTTCTTTTGGGAGGGGAGGGCTGGTGTCCGTTGGCATCAACCGTAACCGCGTAAGGCGGTTCAGCCCAATCATAACCTAATTTTACAAAATGGGGAATGCTTGCAACACAGGTTTTCAGGCAGCCTGAAAAATGAAAAACCCGTTACCGTCAAAGTAGCGGGTGGGGATAGGAATTATTGTGCATGGCGTTTCTTAATAATATGGTATTTGCCGCGTTTTTCTTTGGAAACGGAAGCACATAAATTGTCATCGCATTTGTAAATGTCTGCCGCATTGATGAGTCGGGTGAGTTCGGCATCGGGTTTGTATTTGTCAACGATTTTCTTGTAATACATCGTGATGCCCGCCAATGCACAGCAAGACAGGATTAAAGCGACAACCGCCAATATTTGGGCTTTGAACAACAGCTTTTTGTTGGCTGCCGTGATTTCGCCCAACTGCGTCCGTACTTCCGTTGCCTGTTGTACCAATTGCCGGTTTGCCTGCTCAATCTGTTGCCAGTATTCCTGAAGCGATTGTTTCAAATTTTCGTTCACTTCCTTTTGAACGGTCTGTGTCAGGATCTGTTTTTGCTCCGTTACTGATGCCAGCAATTGTTTTTCCGTATTATTTAATGTGGTTTGGCAATGCGTTTGGAACAGCCGTAAAAATTCAGCGAAATCATCAAGAGTTGGCGTATTGTCCTGCATAGTGATACTCCTGCTGATTAACCGATGCTGCGTGGTTTGATACGTTGTGCTTGGCTTTCCTGCTCCTGCTGCGCCTGTTGCTGCTGTGCCAGTTGTTGTTCGGCAGCGTCAAGTTGTGAGATTCGTTCTGCCAAGCGCGAAGTTTGGGGCGATTGCGTGGCATTTTGCACAAAGGCAGCAAAATTTTCGGGTGTCCAATTATTATTGTTTGTTTTGTCTATATTTGTTTCATTTGTATTCTCACTTAATCGGATATTGGAAATGGTATCTAAAATCTTTTGTTTATTGGGATCGGGATCCCTTGGGATAAGGTTTGGATTTAAGGTGTTGCCGGATCCCGGAGCAAGATGTTCACCGAACCATAAATCATCTAGCTTTGGTTCGGGTAAGTTGGCTTCACGCAGAATGGTATCTGCCAACGTATTTGAGTTTTGAATCAAGAAGTCATAAGGGTAGATATTATTCTTACTTCTTGCGTTTTGAACCATTTCCGTCCATTTTTGGGATAAATCCGGTGCTTCTATAATTAATTCACGAAATTGTTTTTGTGGTGAGAATAGCATATTTTGATTATTTTCATACCACGTATTTTGATTTTCTATGTGGTCATCATTTTCTTCATTATATTTCCAGCCATTGTCGCCAGTTTCCAAACCACTTTTCACGGTTAAGTAGCCTAATGGTAGACCTTTGTCGGGCGAGGCTTTTCCAGTCCAGCCGCTAATCGTGTATTGCTCTCCCTGTTTATTTGTGTAAAGTATGAATTTGTGATAGTAATCAACATCGGCAACCGAACCTATATGCCTGTAGCCAACTTCAATTTTCTCGTTTTCCATTTATGTAATTCCTTGTGTTATTGACGGAAATAATAGTTTGCAATGATTAAAGCCAGTTTTTCATTCTTTTCGTCAAATATTAACCGGATACTGATGCCGGGGTTGGGGGCAAGTGGCGGCATATTGCCTTTATAACCCGTATAAATAATACGGTGTTCAAAAATATAATCTTGATTCATGTTTTTCAGTAATTGTTTGACTTCTTCTTTGGATGATCCGATGGGAATATATTTGTTTACAATATGCGCTACATCAAGATATTCACTTGGGGGCATGAAGCTCCGAGTTGCCAAGATTTCTTGAATCATGGGGTTGGGTGTTTGCATGTGTTTTGCCTTTTTATGGATAAATGGAGTGGAGGATGATGGGTTTAAGGGCAGACAACCGTTGCCTAATAACAAGGCGGTTAATCCGCAAAGAATGATTGATGGTTTCATTAATTTTTGCCTTGTAGATAGTTAAATATAGTTAAGCTGCATGGTAGTATATTGTTATTAAGATGGGAATGCTTGCCGCACATATTTTCAGGCAGGCTGAAAAACCAAAAACCTTGTTTCCAAAACAGAAACAAGGTTTTTTATTCAGTGTCTTACCACATCGTACCGAAACGCAGCGATGCGCGCGGCCAGCCGTACAGCTCGTCATAAATACGGCGACGTTTTTGCAATTCGCTTTCCTCGCGCTCGTATTCGGAAATCGGATACGTGCCTTTAATCAGGATTTCGCGCCCCACATTTTGAATGTCGCGGTGCCCCGTAAACGCCATGGTAACGTCCATTTCCTTATACAGGATTTCCAAAGCGCGGCGCACGCCCTCCTCGCCGTATGCGCCCAAACCGTACAGAAACGCCCGTCCAATCATCACTCCGCGCGCGCCCAACGCCCACGCTTTCAAAATGTCCTGACCACTGCGGATACCGCTATCCAGCCACACTTCGGTTTGGCTGCCCACCGCGCTGACGATGTCGGGCAGGGCGCGAATGGACGACAATGCGCCGTCCAACTGGCGGCCGCCGTGATTGGACACCACAATCGCGTCCGCGCCGTGCAGCACCGCCATACGCGCGTCTTCCGCGTCCATAATGCCTTTGATGATGATTTTGCCGCCCCACAAATCTTTAATCCGCGCCACATCGTCCCAGCTCAGGCTCGGGTCAAACTGTTCCGCCGTCCAAGACGACAGCGAAGACAAGTCGCCCACGTTTTGCGCGTGTCCGACAATATTGCGGAAGGTGTGCCGTTCGGTGTTGAGCATTTTCATGCACCATTCGGGTTTCAATGCCAAATTGAGCAAATTCGGCAAAGTGGGTTTCGGCGGCGCGGACAGTCCGTTTTTAATGTCTTTGTGGCGTTGTCCGAGTACCTGCAAATCGGCGGTCAGCACCAGCGCGGAGCATTTGGCATCGCGGGCGCGGCGAATCAGGTTTTCCATAAAGGCGCGGTCGCGCATCACATACAGTTGGAACCAAAACGGCGCGGTGGTGTTTTGCGCCACGTCTTCAATCGAGCAGATGGACATGGTGGACAGGGTAAACGGTACGCCGAATTTTTCGGCGGCGCGGGCAGCGAGAATTTCGCCGTCCGCGCACATCATGCCGGTGAAGCCGGTGGGGGCAATCGCCAACGGCATTTTGACATCGTGTCCGATGAGTTGGGTGGCTAGCGAGCGCCCTTCCATGTTGGTGAGCACTTTTTGGCGCAGCTTGATGGGGGCGAAGTCGGTGGTGTTTTCGTGGTAGGTCGATTGCGTCCAAGAGCCGGAGTCCACATAGTCGTAAAACATTTTCGGCACTTTGCGCTTGGCAACGCGGCGCAAATCTTCGATACAGGTCATTTTGCTCAAATCGGTTCTCATCGTTGTTCCTTGTTCGGTGTGTACCCTGCCCCAAACGGTGCAAATTCGGCATTATAACCCGCATGATGGGGTTTTCCAATGTTTTTGGGGCTTAGGGGAAGCGGGGGGCGGCGGCGAAGGGCAGCCCTGCGGCATCGTTGGGGGAGAGCAGGGGCGGGGTGGTGGACAGTTGCCAGTCCACCGCCAAATCGGGGTCGTTCCACGCGATGGTGTGCTGGGCTTCGGGGCGGTAGTAGGCGGTGCAACGGTAGTGGCAGCGTGCTTGGCGCGACAGGGTGTAAAAGCCGTGTGCGAATCCTGCGGGCAGCCACAGGCGGCGGCGGTTGCGTGCCGATAAAACCGTGCCGAACCATTGTCCGAAGGTGGGCGAGCTGCGGCGCATGTCCACCGCCACGTCAAAAATTTCGCCCTGTACGGCTTCTATCAATTTGCCTTGCGGGTGGGGCAGTTGGTAATGCAGTCCGCGCAGCACGCCGCGCCGCGATACGGAGCAGTTGTCCTGCACAAAATGCACGGGGGCGACGTGTTCGGCAAACCAGTCGGCGTGGAAGGTTTCCATAAACCAGCCGCGCCGGTCGCGGTGGGGGTGGGGTTGCAGCAGCAGCAGGTCGGGCAGGGGGGTGGGGGTGATGGTCATCATGTGCGGGAAATCCAGTCGGGCAGGCGTGCCAGTGCGTTTTGCCAATCGGAGGGGGCGATGCCGAAGGTGCGGGTGATTTTGCCGCAGTCCAAGCGGGAATGGGGCGGGCGCGGGGCTGGGGTCGGGTAGTCGGCGGCGCGGACGGGGCGCAGTTCGGGCGGTTTGGAGAGCAGGCCGTGCCGCAGGGCGTGGCGGCAGGCGTGTCGGGCAAAGTCGTGCCAATGGGTGTGGGGGGCGCCGCAGTAGTGGTAGGTGCCGTAGGGCAGCGTGTCGGGGTTGGCGGCGGCGCGTTGTGCCAAATCCGCCAACACGGCGGCAAGGTCATCGGCAAAGGTGGGTGCGCCGAAGCGGTCGGCAACGATGTCTGCGCCGCCGTGTGTGCGGGCTTTGTCCAGTATGGTGCGGACGAAGTGGCGGGTGTGTCCGCCGAATACCCATGCGGTGCGGAGAATCAGGTGGCGCGGGCAGTGGCGGATAATGTGTTGTTCGCCCGCGAGTTTGCTTGCGCCGTAGTGATTGACGGGATTGGGCGGGTCGTCTTCGCGGTAGGGGGCGTTTTTTTGTCCGTCAAACACATAGTCGGTAGAGAGGTGCAGCAGGGTGGCGCCAACGGCATGTGCGGCTTCGGCAAGGTGCGCCGCGCCGTGTGCATTGACGGCAAAGGCGGCGGCGGGACGGCGTTCGGCGGCATCGACATCGGTGTGGGCGGCGGTGTTGATGATGACGTGCGGACGCACGGCGGCGGCGGTACGCAACACGGCGGCGCGGTCGCGGATGTCGGTGTCGCGGCGGGCAGTGGCGGTCAGCGCGGCGCGACCGTGCAGGGCAAGCGCGGTCAAACGTCCGATTTGTCCGTTTGCGCCCGTCAGCCACACCCGCATCATGACGGTGATTTTCCCTGTGCCAATTGCGCCAGATACGCGCCGTAAGCCGTATTGGCGTGGCGTGCGGCGGCTTGCGCCAATTGCGCCCGCGTCAGCCAGCCCTGCCGCCACGCGATTTCTTCCAAACATGCAATCAGGCGTTGTTCGGCGTGCTGCACCGTGCGGACGAAATCCGATGCCCGATGCAGACTTTCCGGCGTGCCTGCGTCCAGCCACACGAAACCGCGCCCCAAACGGCACACCCGCAGCTTGCCACGTGCCAAATACAGGCGGTTCAAATCGGTGATTTCCCGCTCGCCCCGCGCCGAAAGCGGCAAAGTTTGCGCCCAGCGCACCGCGTTCGGGTCATAACAATACAGCCCCGCCACCGCCCAATCCGAAACCGGATTGGCGGGTTTTTCCTGCAAAGTGCAGGGTGCGCCGTCCGCATCAAACGCCACCACACCGAAACGCTGCGGGTCGGCAACCTGCTTGGCAAACACCGTCGCCCCGTCCGTTTGCGCCGCCGCCTGCTGCAAAACCCCGCTCAAACCCGCCCCGTAAAACACATTGTCGCCCAACACCAGCCACACCGCTTCCCCCGCACAAAAATCCGCCGCCAACGCCAAAGCATGCGCCAAACCCTGCGGCTGTTGCTGCACCGCATAATCCAACGCCATGCCCCACTGCGCCCCCGTGCCGAGCAAACGGCGGAACGCGGCAAGGTCATCGGGCGCACACACCAGCAACACCTCGCGCACCCCCGCCAGCATCAACACCGAAAGCGGATAATAAACCATCGGCTTATCGTACACGGGCAACAAATGCTTGGACACGCCCCGCGTGGTCGGAAACAAGCGCGACCCCGTCCCGCCCGCCAACACAATTCCTTTCACACCCTTCCTTTCCGTTCGCGCAAAACCGCGCATTGTACCACCCGCCGCCGATTGAACGCCCGCCGATTTTCCCGTATCATGCGCCCCTTTGTTTGCAATTGTATTTTCAATGGAAATCATCAATGCCGGCGACGAAGCCGAATTTGGCGGCGGCGAAACCCTGAACCTGCGCGTGCCGGTGGACTTGGCGGGGCAACGCTTGGACGCGGCACTGGCGCAAATGCTGCCCGACTACTCGCGCAGCCGCCTGAGCGCATGGATAAAAGACAGCGCCGTATTGTTGGACGACGCCCCCGCCGCCCCCAAACACAAACTCATCGGCGGCGAACGCATCACTGTCAAACCGCCGGACGACCCCGCCGCCACCGCCTTCGCCCCCGAAGCGATGGACTTGAACATCGTGTACGAAGACGACACCGTGCTGGTGTTGGACAAACCTGCCGGCTTGGTCGTCCACCCTGCGGCGGGCAACTGGTCGGGCACCCTGCTGAACGGACTGCTTGCCCACTGCCCCGCGCTGGCGCAGATTCCGCGTGCGGGCATCGTCCACCGCTTGGACAAAGACACCACAGGGCTGATGGTGGTCGCCAAAACCCTGCCCGCGCAAAACCACTTGGTCAAACAACTGCAAACGCGCAGCGTCAAACGCATCTACCGCGCCGTGGCAGACGGCATCGTCCCGTTTGACGGCAAAATCGAAACCCAAATCGGGCGCGACCCGCACAACCGCACCAAAATGGCAGTCGTCAAATTCGGCGGCAAAGACGCGCTCACCCACATCAAAGTATTGGAACGCTATCGGACGCACAGCTACATCGAATGCGCCTTGGCAACGGGGCGCACCCACCAAATCCGCGTGCATCTGCGCGAAGCGCGGCACCCCCTGGCGGGCGACCCCGTGTACGGCAATCCGCGCCACGCCTGTTCCGATGCCGTGAAAACCGCCGTCCGCGCTTTGGCACGTCAGGCACTGCATGCCTACCGCCTGAGTTTCGTCCACCCGCAAAGCGGCGACACCGTGCAATTTGAAGCGGCGATGCCCGATGACATATACCATCTGTTATCGGTATTGCGCCACGAAAGCGGCATGGATTCACCGTTCGGACGCGTGCCTGCCGATGATGATGACGACTGGGACGGCGACGACGAACACGGCGTGGAAGTGCTGTATGTGCGCGAGCCGTGTTAGGGTGTGTCATCAATTAAACTTTTCTGCTATCAATCAGCACAATAAAAAACGCCGTCATGCCCGCGAATGCGGGAATCCATCGCACGATGTTTGTTTTCCGTGCCTCGATTTGGATTCCCGCCTGCGCGGGAATGACGGCATCTTTTTATTGTTCTGATTTTAATCGGCAAATTCCGGTAATCACACGCCCTAATCGCGGTTTTGCGCCGCTTGCAGGGTGTTTTCCAACAAACCCGCAATCGTCATCGGCCCGACCCCGCCCGGCACGGGGGTAATCATCGCCGCACGTTGTTTCGCCGCATCAAAATCCACATCACCGCACAAGCTGCCGTCCGCCAAACGGTTGATGCCCACATCAACCACCACCGCACCTTCGCGAATCCAGTCGCCGCAAATCAGCTTGGGCTTGCCCACCGCCGCCACCACAATATCTGCCGCCGCCACTTCCGCCGCCAAGTTGCGGGTAAAACGGTGGCAAACGGTAACGGTGGCGCCCGCCAGCATCATTTCCAGCGCGAGCGGCCGTCCGACAATATTCGATGCCCCGACAATCACCACTTTTTGACCTTTTGGGTCAATACCGTAGGCAGTGAGCAGGGTCATGATGCCTTTGGGGGTGCAGGGGCGCAGCAGGGGTTTGCGTACCGCCAAACGCCCGACATTGTAGGGGTGGAAACCGTCCACATCCTTATCGGGGCGGATGCGCTCGAGAATGTTCTGGCTGTTGATTTGCGCGGGCAGGGGCAGTTGCACCAAAATGCCGTCCACCGCAGGATTGTCGTTGAGTTCGTCAATCAAATCCAATAATTGTGCTTCGGACGTGTCGGCGGGCAGTTCGTAGGAAAACGATTCGAAACCCACTTGCCGGCAGGCATGGTTTTTGTTGCGGACGTATACCGCGCTGGCAGGGTCGTCGCCGACCAGCACCACCGCCAAACCGGGTACGCGCAAGCTGGCGGCGCGGCGGGCGGCAACGGCATCGGCAACGGCGTTTAAACATTGTTGGGAAACGGCTTTTCCATCGATGATTTGTGCAGACATGGTTTCGTGTTCTCGTCAAACGGGCAAAGGGCGTTATTCTACGCGAAATTGCCGCAGCGTGGCGGATTCAGCGCGTGTGCCAGCCGCCCAGATGCGCCACCAGCTCCGAAAGCAGTTCCGACAAATTCCGCGCCATCAGAATTTGCGCAGCAAACGCCGAGCTTGCCGCGTCCGTGCCGTATTGTTCGGCTTCTTCCTGAATCACATCAAGGTATTGCACGCGCTTGAGCGTGAAATCCGCCGTTAAGATAAAGGCAATTTGTCCGCGCCACACCAAGCCCAGTTGGGTAACGCTTTTGCCGTTTCTCACATGCTGCACCACTTCATCGGCGGTCAAATCCTGTTTCGCCACTTTCACCACCGCCGCCGCATCGCCCGCGCCGCGCAGTTCGCAATCGCTGTCCAGCTCAAAACTGCCTTCCGCCGCGCCGCGCAACAGCCAATCGGTCATCAGCGAGGTTGGCGATTGCCGCGTGTTCGGCAGCCGTGCTTCCAAGCCGCCCAAGGCTTCGCGCAATTTTGCCAACAAATTTTCCGCCCTGTTTGCCGAAGCGTTGTTCACCAGCAAAAAGCCGCTTCGGGTGTCGCAAACGGCGTGGACGCGGCTGCTGCGGGTAAAGGCGCGGGGCAGCAAATCATCGGTAATCTGCTCTTTAAGCTGCTGTTTTTCCTTGCGCCCGACCGTGCGCCCTTCGTTGTTTTCGATTTCGGCGATTTTTTCGTCCAGCACATCGCGAATCACGCCCGCCGGCAGGACTTTTTCCGATTTTTTCAGGGAGATGCCCCAAGTGCCGTCTGCGGCAAACACGTTTTCCGGCGAAAACGGCTGCGGCGGCGCAAAGCCTTCGCTGAACCAGTCCAGCCCCATCACGGGTTTGAACGCGGCACCCTCCAGCTTGACGGACACGGCTTCGGCATCGGGCAGATTGTCGGGATTAAGCGGGTAAAAGCTGATTTGTTTGAACCACATCGTTTCTTTCCATGTAAAAATAGTATGACTCAATCCGTGCCTTTGGCGCGGTTTTCGTGGAATTGCGCCTGCCAGTCGGCGAACTTGCCCTGCTCGATGGCCTCGCGCATTTCCGCCATAATGGTTTGATAAAAATGCAGATTGTGAATGGTGTTCAGTTGTGCGCCGAGAATTTCGCCCGTTTTGTGCAGGTGGTAAAGATAGGCGCGGCTGAAGTTTTGACAGGCGTAGCAGGTGCAGCTTTCGTCAAGTGGGCGGGTGTCGTGGCGGTGTTTGGTGTTTTTGATTTTGATGTCGCCGAATCGGGTGAACAGCCAGCCGTTGCGGGCGTTGCGGGTGGGCATCACGCAGTCAAACATGTCCACGCCGTATGCCACGCCGTACACCAAATCTTCGGGCGTGCCGACCCCCATCAGGTAATGCGGTTTGTGCGCGGGCAGCATCGGCGCGACCGCGCGGAGCATTCGGTACATTTCCGGCTTGGGTTCGCCCACCGACAGCCCGCCAATCGCCAGTCCGGGAAAATCCATCTCTTCCAAACCGCGCAGGGACTGTTCGCGCAAATCTTCGTACATCGCGCCCTGCACGATGCCGAACAGCGCGTTGGGATTGCGCAGGTCGTCAAACGCTTTTTTGCTGCGTTCCGCCCAGCGCAAACTCATTTCCAGCGACTGCCGCGCCTGTTCGTGCGAAGCGTCGCCCGGTGTGCATTCGTCAAGCTGCATGACGATGTCGGAATTGAGCACCGTTTGGATTTTCATGGAAATTTCGGGCGAGAGAAACAGTTTGTCGCCGTTCACGGGGCTTTTAAAGGTGCAGCCGTCTTCGGTGAGTTTGCGCATTTCTGCCAGCGAAAACACTTGGAAACCGCCCGAATCGGTGAGAATGGGTTTGTCCCAGCCGATAAAGCCGTGCAGCCCGCCGAAACGTTCAATCACGTCCAAGCCGGGGCGCAGCCACAGGTGATAGGTGTTGCCGAGTATGATTTGGGCTTGGATTTCGTGCAGGTTTTGCGGGGTCATGGCTTTGACCGAGCCGTAAGTGCCGACCGGCATGAATACGGGCGTTTCCACCGTGCCGTGATTGAGCGTCAAGGTGCCGCGCCGTGCGTGGCCGTCTGTTTTGCGTAGGGTAAAGGTGAGCATCTGGTTTCCTCATCGTGCGGTTTTCAGACCGGCTGAAAACGGGGAGCGATTATAGCGGGTTTCGCTGCAAAACCAAATGCGCAAAAAACGCCCGACTGTCCATCGGGCGTTGTTCGGGCTGCCTGAAAACGCTTATTTGATTACCGCAAACACTTCCTGATTGAGTGCCGCGATTTTACCGGCATCGTCCGCGTCAAATTGGTCAAACGAAGCGCGTTCCCCAACGTATTCGGCAAGCCGCGCCAACACCCAATCGCGCCGTTGCGGAGCGAGCGGACGGTCATCGGGCGCGGTGTCGGCAAACGCCTGCCGCAGTTGCGCCGCGTCCAGCGTCAGGTTAAACACCGGCGTGCCGGGCTGCAAACGCCAAGAATCCGCCAAGCTGCCCGTTACCGCCGCATCAAAACCGGTTTCGTCCACCAAACGCGCCGCGCGTGCCAAATCATCGGCATTGTCGCCCGCCAATGCCACCGCCATGCGCCCTGCTTCGCCCGCCGCCTTGCCGTCAAACGCCAACTGCCGCGCCCCGATTGCATTCCACGTTTTGACAAAATCCCGTCCCAACTGTTCGCGCAGCCACACGCTTTCGGTTTTGCCCGCTTCAATTTCGTCCACCACGCCGTCCCGATGCGGATAATAATTGGCGGTGCAAATCAACAAAGTTTGTGCAGGCAGCTTGGACAATTCATCGCGCAAATCCTCTACCGCATTGATGGGCGTGGCGAGAATAACGGCTTCCGCACCCTGCAAAACCTGCGGCATATCCAGTGCGCGAACCCCCGTTTCGGCGGCAAAATCCGCCAACGATGCCGCACCGCGCCGATTGCTGACGGCAACGTCATGCCCCGCCGCTTTCAGCTTCTTTGCCAAAGTCTGACCGATATGCCCGCTACCGATAATTGCAATTTTCATCGCTGTTTTCCTTTTTGAAAAGATTGAAAAACACGCAGTATAGGGATAAACTGAACAGATTGAAAGAACAGACTTTTTGGTATCATACTGACCAAACGGTAAGAATTGTGCCGAATAAAGGACATTCATCATGCAACAGAATTGGTGCGGCAGCAGCGAAAGCGAATTGGCGGCATACCGGCAAACGGTGTGCCAAGCCTTGAGAATGTTGGAAGGCAAATGGAAAATCGTGATTATTTTCCGTCTGATGGAAGCGGGGCAGCCCGTGCGCTTTTCCGAACTGGCGCGGCAGATAGACGGCATCAGCCAAAAAATGCTGATTCAACAGCTTAAAAGCTTGGAACAGGACGGATTGTTGCAACGGACGGTGTATCCGCAAGTGCCGCCGCGCGTGGAATACGCTTTAAGCGAATGGGGGTGGGATTTGTCCGATGCCGTCAAAGCATTGATTGTGTGGGAGGAACGCCGTCCGCCATCGGTTTAAGGTTTCAGGCAGCCTGAAAAAATCCCTTGCCAAATCCCGCACGCTTCCCCTATAATTCTGCGCTTCACAGGCACGTAGCTCAGTTGGTTAGAGCACCACCTTGACATGGTGGGGGTCGTTGGTTCGATTCCAATCGTGCCTACCAGTTTATCCCGCACAAGCAAACAACAAAGGTGGTTCATCTTTGTTGTTTCTTTGCATTTGCGGAGCATCTGCGCGTTCAGGCAGCCCGACATTTTACCTTTACCGGAGTTATCCCCATGATTAACATCACTTTGCCGGACGGTTCCGTCCGCCAATTCCCCGCCCCCGTTACCGTTGCCCAAATCGCCGCCGACATCGGCACGGGCTTGGCGAAAGCCACCGTAGCTGGCAAAGTGAACGGCGTGTTGGTGGACGCGTGCGACCCGATTACCGCCGATGCCGCCGTGCAAATCATCACCCCCAAAGACCCCGAAGGCGTGGACATCATCCGCCACTCCTGCGCCCACCTGATTGGACACGCCGTCAAACAGCTCTATCCCGATGCCAAAATGGTCATCGGCCCCGTGATTGAAGACGGCTTCTACTACGACATCGCCACCGACAAACCCTTTACCCCCGAAGACCTTGCCGCCATTGAAACGCGCATGAAAGAACTGATAGCGCAAGACTACGATGTCGTCAAAATCATGACCCCGCGCCCCGAAGTAAGCGACATTTTCAGGCAGCGCGGCGAGGAATACAAACTGCGCCTGATTGACGACATGGGCGAAGACGTGCAAGCGATGGGCATGTATTACCATCAGGAATATGTGGACATGTGTCGCGGCCCGCACGTTCCCAACACCCGTTTTCTCAAACACTTCAAACTCACCAAACTGGCGGGCGCATACTGGCGCGGCGACAGCAACAACGAACAACTGCAACGCATCTACGGCACGGCGTGGGCAAGCAAAGACGATTTGAAAGCCTATATCCAACGCATTGAAGAAGCGGAAAAACGCGACCACCGCAAATTGGGCAGACAATTAGACCTGTTCCACCTGCAAGACGAAGCCCCCGGCATGGTGTTCTGGCACCCGCGCGGCTGGACGTTGTGGCAAACCATCGAGCAATACATGCGCCGCGAACTGGACGCCGCAGGCTACCGTGAAATCAAAACCCCGCAAATTCTCGACAAATCCTTTTGGGAACAATCCGGACACTGGGAAAACTACAAAGACAATATGTTCACCACCCAATCGGAAAAACGCGAATACGCCGTCAAACCGATGAATTGTCCGGGACACGTGCAAGTGTTCAATCACGGCCTGCGTTCCTACCGCGATTTGCCGATGCGTTTGGCGGAATTCGGTTCCTGCCACCGCAACGAACCAAGCGGCGCATTGCACGGCTTGATGCGCGTGCGCGGCTTTGTGCAAGACGATGCACATATTTTCTGCACCGAAGCACAAATTACCCAAGAAGCCAAAGCATTCAACGAATTGGTGATGAAAATCTACCGGAAATTCGGCTTTGAAAACGTGAGCGTGAAACTGTCGCTGCGCCCCGAAAAACGCGCCGGTTCGGACGAAACGTGGGACAAAGCCGAACAAGGCTTGCGCGATGCGCTTACCGCTTGCGGCATCGAGTGGCAGGAATTGCCCGGCGAAGGCGCGTTTTACGGCCCGAAAGTGGAGTACCACATCAAAGACGCATTGGGACGCTCGTGGCAATGCGGCACGATTCAGCTTGATTTCGTGCTGCCTGAAAGATTGGGCGCAGAATACGTTACCGAAGACAACGGCCGCGCCCGCCCCGTGATGCTGCACCGCGCCATTTTGGGTTCGCTGGAACGCTTTATCGGCATTTTGATTGAAGAACACGCGGGTTCCTTCCCGCTTTGGCTCGCGCCCGTACAAATGGTGGTGATGAACATCACCGAAAAACAGGCGGATTACTGCCGCGAAGTCGCCGCCAAACTTCAGGCAGCCGGTTTCCGCGTGGAACTGGATTTGCGTAACGAAAAAATCGGCTACAAAATCCGCGACAACAGCCAATACCGTTACCCCTATCAAATCGTTGTCGGCGAAAAGGAAAAGGAAAACGGTCAAATCGCCGTGCGCCGCAAGGCGGAAGACTTGGGCGCGATGGATGTGGACGAATTTATCGCCAAATTGCAAGATGAATTGAACGGCTGAAATGGAGATTCAAAATGTCGCAATTAAGCCAAACGGTTAATACTGCCGTTCAGCCCTTGTATGTATTCGGCAAATGGATTGTTGTGGCGGGCATGGTGATGCTGGTTTCGTTCGTGCTGACCAAAATACTTGCCAAGCGTTTGGGCATGAACCGAAAACAAAGCCAAGCTTTTGCACAGTTAATCAGTTCTTTAGCGATGTTGGGCGTGTTGCTGATTGGCTTTTCCAAAGCGTTTGGTGCTTGAAACCCGCTTTCAGGCAGCCTGAAAATATTTGAACCCTTATTAAGGAACACGCATCATGCCCACCCCGAAACCCGCAGCCCTGCAACAAGCCTTCCGCGAAAAACGGGTGAAAACCAGTGAAATATAAAGAATGCCGTCATTCCCGCACAGGCGGGAATCCATCGCCCGATGTTTGGCAAACGATGTGTTATCAAGGTTTATTTGAAAGTGTTTTAGATTCCTGCCTGCGCGGGAATGACGGTACAGAGCTTTTCGGTCAATTGATGGCACGCTCTTGTCCGAAACAGCGTAAATTTTTTGGTCTGTTCGTTTTTCATTGACGCAACAAAAAAGCAGCCCGAATTGTTGCAAAACAAGCTGCTTTTTTAAAAAACTTTTTTATTTGAAAACCAATAGGGTGCAAAAATGCCAACCAACCAACCAACCAACCAACCAACCAACCAAATTATACTGAACAATCATAGCATTGTATCTGAAAACCTGAACAAACTCAAACAGATTTTTCCCGAAATCTTTTGCGAAAACCAAATCGATTTTGAGAAACTCAAACTCATCTTGGGCGAAAACAACCTTTGCCACCACAACGAACGCTACCAACTCAACTGGGCGGGCAAAAGCGAAGCCTACCGCGCCCTGCAATCGCCCCCTTTCAACACCCTGATTCCCTGCCGCGCCGACAGCGTGGATTTTGACACCACGCACAACGTCTTTATCGAAGCGGAAAACATGGACGCGCTGAAAATCCTGCAAAAAGCCTATGCAAACAGCGTGAAAATGATTTACATCGACCCGCCCTACAACACGGGCAACGACAGCTTTATCTACCCCGACAAATTCGCCGAAACCCGCGAACAATACGCCAAACGTGTGGGCGACAAAGATGAAAACGGCTACATCAAACGCACGGGCGTGTTTCAAGGCGTATTGCGTAAAAATACCAAAGACAACGGACACTACCACAGCCGTTGGCTTTCCATGATGCTGCCGCGCCTGCATTTGGCAAAAACCCTGTTGCGCGATGACGGGGTGATTTTTATCAGCATTGACGATAACGAACAGGCGCAATTGAAATTGCTTTGTGATGAAGTGTTTGGGGCGGAGAATTTTGTTGGTCAATTTGTATGGGAAAAGAAAAAGAAGCCGTCTTTTTTAGGTACAAATTTGGGTTCAAAGTTTGAATACATTGCATGTTATGCTAAAAGCAAATCTGATACTTCAGCATTTTCTGTTGATTTAACTGAACAAGGAAAAAAATATCCATTTAATAATGCAGGAAATACAGCACAAGATTTAACATTTCCAATGGGAAGTGTGCAATTCACTTCTATGCCAGATGGAGTTGTCAAACCACAAGATATGTCCGATGGTAATATCAAAACCATTTTGAAAACAGAGTTGGTTATTCAAAATGGTATAAATGCTAACGAATTTACGCTTTGGGGAGAATGGAGATATTCTCAAGAAAAACTGAATGAAATCTTTTCCAATAAAGAGAAAATCACAATCAGCAAAATTCCATTCCGCCCAAACCACATCAAAAGCGGTGGAGAAATCAAGAAAATTCATAACTTGCTAACTATTAACCACTATTCTGTTGGCACAAATGAAGATGCCACAGATGAACAAGCAAAATTGTTTGGTTTCAATTACTTCAGTTATGCAAAACCAAGTAATTTAATTAAATTTCTCATTCAATCTATCTCATACGAAGATAGTAGCTCCCTTATCCTTGACTTCTTTTCAGGCAGTGGCACCACAGCCCACGCCGTCATGCAATTAAACGCCGAAGACGGCGGCAAACGCCGTTATATTTGCGTGCAATTGCCCGAAGAAACAGACGAACAATCCGAAGCCCGCAAAGCAGGTTTCACTACCGTTGCCGAAATCGCCAAAGAACGCATCCGCCGCGCAGGAAAATACATTTCAGCCAGCCTGAAAGACGGGCAAAGCGTGGACACGGGCTTTAAAGTGTTCAAACTCGCCGAAAGCGCATTCAAGCAATGGCGCAATCCCGAAAAACGCGATGCGGAAAGTTTGCAAGCGGAATTGGCGTTGTTTCAAAATGTTGTGGACGAAAACGCTTCTTTGGAACAACTGGCTTGCGAATTGGCTTTGCGTTTGGGTTTTCAGCTTACCGACCCGATGCGTTTTGACGATAAGGGCGTGGTGTGGCTGAACAATGAAGCAGGCACGCGCAAAGTGGTGCTGCTGCTGGAAACGTTTTCAGGTAGCCTGACGGATACGGTGTTGGCAGAACAGCCGCAAAAAGTGTTTGCGCTCGACCGCGTGTTTGCGGGAGACGATGCCGCCAAAGCCAATTTCGCCTTGCAGCTTCAAGACGCGGGCATTGAGTTTGAAACCCTGTAAGGCGAAGGGAAAACATCATGCAATTGCAATTTGAACAACTGGATTATCAAAAAGAAGCCATTGGTGCGGTGGCGGATTTGTTTGTCGGCGAACCGAATCATGCCCATCAATTCGAATGGGGCAACGCAGGCGCGTTTGTCGTGTCTGCCAACCGTTTGCATTTGCCGCAGCACGAAATCGGTAAAAACCTGAATGCGGTGCAACGCCGTTTCAGGCAGCCCGAAACCGAAATCGGGCAATACGGCATGAATTTTTCCGTGGAAATGGAAACGGGTACGGGCAAAACCTATGTGTATCTGCACACCATTTTTGAATTGAACCGCCGCTACGGTTGGCAAAAGTTTGTGATTGTCGTGCCAAGTGTGGCGATACGCGAAGGCGTGGTGCAAAGCATACGCGCCACCCGCGAACATTTTGCCAATCGGTTTGACAAACCTGTGGTGAATGCCAATGTTTATGACAGCAAACGTCTGCATATTTTGCGCGGCTTCGCACAAAACCGAAATATTGAAATTTTGGTGATGAATATTGATGCGTTTAAAAAAGACGGCAACGTCATCAACCGCGTCAATGAAAGCGGTGAAGCACCCATCAAACAAATCAGCGACACGCGCCCGATTGTGATGGTGGACGAACCGCAAAATATGGAAACGGAATTGGCAAAACAGGCGATTGAAGCGCTTAATCCATTGTTTGTACTGCGCTATTCCGCCACCCACAAACAGCCTTATCACAAGCTCTACAGCCTGAATCCGATTGAAGCCTATAACAAAAAATTGGTGAAACAGATTGTGGTGCAATCGGTGTTGGCGAAAAACGATGTCAATGGTGCGTATGTGGCGTTGAAGGAAATCGTTTACGGTAAAAACAAGAAACCGTCTGCCAAAGTGGAAATTCATTACCGCGATAAAAAAGCCGTTGTGAAGAAAACCGTTACTGCCAAAGAAGGAAATGATTTGTTTGACAAATCCAACGGTAACGAAAGCTATCGGCACGGCTTTATCGTGAACGGTATGGATGCGGAAAACGGCAGGATTTCGTTTTCGGGCGGAACGGTTTTGACGATAGGCGAAAACGATGACGCGGTGCGCGATGCGGTGATGAAAAAACAGATGGAAGCCACCATTCGCGAGCATCTGCACAAGGAAAAACGCCTGAATCCGAAAGGCATCAAAGTGTTGTCGCTGTTTTTTATTGATAAAGTGGCGAATTACCGCAACGGTGGGAAATTTGCCCGTTGGTTTGCGGAAATCTATCAACGCGAAACGGGCGAAAGCGCGGACGGCGTGCATGACGGCTATTTTTCGCAAGACAAAGACACCAACGGCAACAGCAAGGCAGACGAGGACACCTACGATTTGATTATGCGCGACAAGGAAAAATTGTTGTCGTTTGATTCGCCTCTGCGCTTTATTTTTTCGCATTCCGCGCTGAAAGAGGGCTGGGACAATCCCAATGTGTTTCAAATCTGTACGTTTAACGAAACCCGTTCGCCGATTAAAAAACGGCAGGAAATCGGGCGCGGTTTGCGTTTGGCGGTGAACCAGCAGGGCAAACGGGTGCGCGATGAAAGCGTGAATGTGCTGACGGTGATTCCGAATGAAAGCTACGAAATGTTTGCCGCCAATCTGCAAAAAGAATACGAAGACGAGTGCGGTATCCGCTTCGGCAACAATTATTTGAAAAATCACCGGCAGCGTGTGTATCAAACATTCCGCCAAGGCTTTACGCTTGACCCTGTTTTTGTGGCAATTTGGCAGAAATTGCAGCATAAAACGCGCTACCGTGTGGATTTTGCGCGTGAGGATTTGATACGCGAAGCCGCCAAACTGTTGGACAGAATGCCCGCCGTGCAAAAAGTACAAACCGCATCGCGAACAGCAAAATTGTACCAAAGCCAAACGGACGGAATTTGGGGCGAGCAAATCCATTCTCAAAGTGAAGATATGGATATTGAACATGATATTCCCGATGTGTTGCAGCACATTCAGCAAAAAACCAATTTAACGCGGCAGACTTTGTTTGAGATTTTGATGCAGTCGGGACGGATTGGCGAGATTCCGAACAATCCGCAGCTTTTCGTTGATTTGGCGGCGGAAAAAATCCTGTTGGCATTGCACGGTTTGATGGTGGAAGGCATTGAATATGTGAAGCTGCCTGAAAGCGGTTATGAGCAAAGTTTGGCAGATTGGCGCGAACGGGAAGCCAACGGTGCGGAATTTTTTCTGAATCAGCATACTTTTGAAGTAAGCAATGCAGAAAAAACCATTGTGAACAATTACATTGATTTGAATTCGGATACGGAAAAAAACTTTGCCCGCGATTGCGAAAATCATGAAGATGTGGTGTTGTATTTCAAATTGCCCAATTGGTTCAAAATTCCCACGCCTGTCGGAAATTATAATCCCGATTGGGCGTTGGTGATGAAAAATAGCGAAAAAGTGTATTTTGTTGCCGAAACCAAAAACACGGGCAGGGGCATTCAGGACGGTGTGGACACGGACAAATTGCGCGAAGCCGAACGGCAGAAAATTGTTTGTGCCGAAAAGCATTTTGCAAAGTTGGACGGCATTGCCTACTGCGTGGTGGCGAAATTGGAGGATTTGCGCTGAATGGCGGCGGGCGAAATGTTGTCCGGTGTACTTTGTGCGCTTGCCGATTGGGTGCGGATTGCGGATAATACGGAAAATCAACACTCGGTTTGCTAAAGCCATGAAAAAATATCTGTGGGCGGTTTTCGCCCCCCTGCTGGTGTTGGCCGCATGTTCCGACAAGGGCAAAACCGCCGGTGAACCAAGCGCGTCCGCCGCACCTGCCGGCACGGCGCAAAAACGCGTTGTCCGCTTGGCGATGTCGGGCGATTACGCGCCAATCAGCACCTTGAACGAAAAAAGCCAATTGGTCGGCTTTGAGCGGGATTTGCTGACGGCAGTCGGCGCTGCGGAAGGTTTTACCGTTGAAACCAACCGTTATCTGATGCCGATGTGGGAAGCGGAGCTTTTCGGCGCAAAGAGCGATGTGTTGAGCCTGACTTTCGGCGTGCCGCCCGAAGCGCGGGAAAAAATGGCACTCAGCCGCCCGATTCTCAAAAGCCGTTTGGTGGTCGGCATGCTGGACAAAGGGCAGCAGTGGAATGTGGCGGATTTGCGCGGCAAAACCATCAGCGTAAACAAGCTCGATGGCCCGGAAGCGGTCGAATTGGCGGAAAAGCTGACCGGCTCGCCCGATAAAGTCATTGTCAGCAACACCTTTCCCTTGTCTGCCGCGCAGGTTTACGGCGGCAAGGCAGACGGCGTGCTGGCGGAAAACATGGTGTTTTCTTATTACAGCCGCTCGGGCAAACGTGCCGAAATTCCGGTAAAAACCATTGATTTGCCCAACCAGCCCGAACGCGACCTTGTGTTTGCGGTGCGCCGCGAAGATGCCGCGCTGATGGAAAAAATCAATCGCGGCTTGGACACCGTCCGCAGCAACGGCACATATGACCGCATCGCCATCAAATGGATTCGTCTGCCGGGCGGGCGTTAGGGCGCGTCATCAATTAACTCAAAAAACACCGCGCCGTCATTCCCGCGCAGACGGGAATGACGGCGTTTTTTATGTTGATGTTGCACTGATTTTCAGCAGAAAAATGGGAATGATGCGCGTCATGTATGCTGTTAAATAATTGGTTTGATTTTGAAAATTAATTTTTCCATACGAAAGCGAAAAAAATTCCCCTTTTTGCTTAATATGTTTTACAATATGACGTATTGACTTTTGAAATTTTTATAGGAGCATTCATCATCGCACAAGAACGCGAAGCACGAATCAACGGCGAAATCACCGCCAAAGAAGTGCGTTTAATCAGTGGTTCGGGCGAACAGCTCGGCGTTGTTTCCCTGAAAGAAGCCCTTGCCATGGCAGGCGAGCAAGACGTGGATTTGGTGGAGATTTCCCCCACCGCCAAACCGCCCGTCTGCAAATTGATGGACTACGGCAAATTCAAATACGAGCAGTCCAAAAAACGGGACGAAGCCCGCAAAAAGCAAAAGCAGGTGCAAATCAAGGAAATCAAATTCCGTCCCGGTACCGATGACGGCGATTACAACATCAAAATGCGCAACATTGTCCGTTTTTTGAATGACGGCGACAAGGTCAAAGTTACCTTGCGCTTTCGCGGGCGCGAGATGGCGCACCAGCAGCTCGGCGCAAAACTGCTTGAGCGCGTAAAGGAAGATTTGGCGGAAATCGGCACGGTGGAGCAGTTCCCGAAAATGGAAGGGCGCCAGATGGTGATGATGGTTGCGCCGAAGAAAAAATAAGCCTATAATTTCGCGTTTGCCCGCACAACGCCGTCTGCGGGCAGACGTTTGTTGTTGGAAAGACGGCATAAAAGCGTGGTGTTTGGGTCAAGCATTGCTGCGGCAATCCCCTGATGCCTTATCAAATTTTACGGAGTTTTCCCATGCCCAAAATGAAAACCAAGTCGGGCGCGAAAAAGCGCTTTAAAGTACTGGGTAACGGCGGTGTGAAACGCGCCCATGCGTTCAAACGCCATATCCTGACCAAAAAAACCACCAAAACCAAACGCCAATTGCGCGGCACCACGATGGTGAACGAACGTGATTTGGCTTCTGTTGCCAAAATGTTGCCCTACGCTTAAAGGAGTTTGAACCATGCCTCGCGTAAAACGCGGTGTAACCGCCCGCGCCCGTCATAAAAAAGTCATCGCGCTTGCCAAAGGCTATCGCGGCCGCCGCAAAAACGTTTACCGCATCGCCAAACAGGCGGTGATGAAAGCCGGTCAATATGCGTACCGCGACCGCCGCCAACGCAAACGCCAGTTCCGCCAGTTGTGGATTGCCCGTATCAATGCGGGTGCGCGTTTGCACGGCTTGTCGTACAGCAAGTTCATGAACGGTCTGAAACGCGCCGCCATCGAGCTGGACCGCAAAGTGTTGGCGGATTTGGCGGTGTTTGACAAAGCCGCATTCGCGCAGTTGGTGGAAAAAGCCAAAGCGGCTTTGGCTGCTTGAGTTTTTCCAGATGATGTGAAACAGGAAACTTTCAACGGGAGGTTTCCTGTTTTTTGCCGTTATGGTTGGGGGCGGAAGGTTTCAAGTTGTTGATGTGTCAGGCGTTTGCTTGTGCCGTAAGCGCGTCCGTCGCTGTAAAAGTCTTGTACGGTGTATTGTTGGCGGGCGTGGGCTTTGAGTATTTTGCGGTAGTAGCCGCCTTTGACGGGTGCATCGGCGGCTTGTCCGTGTGCGTCAAAATAAATATCGCCGGGCAGGGCGGTTTGGCAGGCGCACAGGGCAAGCAGCAGGGCGGGGGAAAAACGGGCGGGCATGATGGGTTCCTTATGGTTGGGTTGGGGAGAAAAAATCTTTCGGCAGATAGGGGAAACATTATATAATAACGATTTGGGCGGCGGGTGTTTGGGGTGTGCCGTCAATGAACCGAAAAACCTTTGCACCGTCATTTCCGTGCAGGCGGGAATGCAAAACAAATTCCCACAAACCTTGATAAAATATTGCTTGCAGGTTATCGGACGGTGGATTCCCACCTGCGCGGGAATGACGGCGTGTTTTTGTATTTCACTGATTTTCAATGGGAAAATTTAAATGACGGCACGCTCGGTGGGGCGACGGGGCGGTCGATGTTGAAAGAAGCTGATGGCGCAACCGAATATTTTTCTTGCCGATGAAGCGGCGGCAACGGCGTTTGCACGGTCGTGGTCGCCCGTGTTGTCCGCGCCGTGCGTGGTGTATTTGCAGGGCGGTTTGGGTGCGGGCAAAACCACGTTTGCGCGGGCGCTGCTGCACGGCATGGGGCATGCCGGCGCGGTCAAAAGCCCGACTTATGCGCTGGTGGAAAGCTATGTTTTGGCAGGAAAAACCGTGCATCATTTTGATTTGTACCGCTTCGCTTCGCCCGATGAGTGGGACGATGCGGGTTTGGGCGAATTGTTTGCGCCCGATTGCGTGTGTTTGATTGAGTGGCCGCAGCAGGGCGGGGCATTGGTGCCGGCGGCGGATTTGGTTTTTGAATTTTTCGTGTGCGGACAGGGGCGCAACTGCCTTGTGTCGGCACGCAGCGAACAAGGTAAACGGAGCTTGGATTTATGGCAAAATTGAGTCGGCGTGTGTTGTTGGGGGCATCGGCGGGCGGTTTGTTGGTGATGGCGTTGGGCAGCCGTGCGGCGGGCAACCGTTTTGTGGCGGTGCGCATTGCTTCCGATAGAAGCTATACCCGTGTCAGCGTGGAAGCAGACGGCAAACTGCGCTACAAATATTTTATGCTGGAAAATCCCTACCGCTTGGTTGTCGATGTGGAAGATGCGGATTTGAATCCGGTTTTGGGCAATATGGCGGGCAAGCTGCCGGCAAACGACCCCTACATCGCCAACATCCGCACCGCGCAAAAAGACGGCAACACCGTGCGCATCGTGTTTGATTTGAAACGGCGGGTGTTGCCCAAAGTGTTCGGTTTGCAGCCCGAGGGCGATGTCAAACACCGCTTGGTGGTGGATTTGTATCCTGTGGCGGTGGCGGCGAAGCCGGGCGACCCGATTCGGGCGTTTTGGGACAGCCGCAAACCGGCCGCCGATGCGCCGGCCGTCAAGCGCGACCGCCGTCCTTTGGTGATGCTCGACCCCGGACACGGCGGCAAAGACCCCGGCGCCATCGGGCGCAACACCCGGATTCGTGAAAAAGACATTGCCCTGCACATTGCCAGGGAAACCAAAAAACTCTTGGAAGCGTCAGGTTATCAGGTTTTGATGATCCGTAACAGCGACATCTTCATTCCCGTGCCGGAACGCCCCGTATTGGCGCAGAAAGCCAAAGCCGACTTATTTGTGTCGATTCATGCAGACTCGGTGGAAAGCAGTGAACCGCGTGGCGGCGGCGTGTATGTGTTGAGCCAAAAAGGGGCGAGCAGTGCGGCTGCGGCACTGCTGGCAGCAAACGAAAATGCCGCAGGCAGCATCGGCGGCGTCAATATGGGGGGCAACAAAGACGTCAATCAAGTATTGATGAACATGGTGCAAACGCAAACCATCAACGACAGCAAACGTTTGGCGCGTTTCGTACTCAACCAGATGAGCAAACACAACAAAATGAAAAACGAAGTCCAATATGCCGGTTTCGGCGTATTGCGCGCGCCCGATGTGCCGGCCATCTTAATCGAAACCGCCTTTTTGTCCAACCCGCAAGACGAAGCCCTGCTCAACAGCGAGGCGTTCCGCCGCAAAGTTGCCCATGCCATTGCCAACGGCGTAAAACAGTATTTGGGCGTGGCGGTGTTGGCAAGACGTTGATTGAGCACATTGCTTCATGCCCTGTCGGGTGCGGACACCGGCAGGGCGTATTGTTTGCCCGCATCAACAACAAGGGATATGGTTAAAATGCTTTATTTTCCATACGGCGTTGGCTCGCCTTGCCGTATTATTCATACTGTTTGCGGCTCGCCGCCTTGTATGAACAATAAATCATTTCAACCATAACGCGCTCCGCTCCCTGTTTCGTGAATCAAAACAAACAAATAAACCAACCCATCATGACTCCGATAGCCTATTGCCGCCGCAAAGCCCGCGAAAGCGGTTCGAGCTTTTTGGCGGCATTTTGTTTTTTGTCTGCCGAAAAAAAAGACGCATTAACCGTATTGTATGCCTACTGCCGCGAATTGGACGACGCGGTAGACGATTGCAGCGATGCCCAAGTTGCCAAAACCGTCTTGGCGTGGTGGCGCAGCGATGCCGCCAAAATTTTTGCCGCCGGTCAAACCCCCGAACACCCCGTCAATCAGGCCTTGCAAAGCGTATCGGCGCAATTTGCCCTGCCCGAAGACGAATTGACCGAAATCATCAACGGCATGGAAATGGATTTGCACCACGTCCGCTATGCCGAATTTGATGATTTGAAATACTATTGCTACCGCGTGGCGGGCGTGGTCGGGCGTTTGATTGCGCGGATTCTCGGCTTTCGCGACCCGCAAACACTGGCGTATGCGGAAACCTTGGGCTTGGCACTGCAACTGACCAACATCATTCGCGATGTTGGCGAAGATGCGCGTAAAGGACGGATTTATCTGCCCATGTCGGAACTGCAGCGATTCAACGTCCCCGCCCAAACGATTTTGTCGGCAACGCCCACGCCCGCGTTTGCCGAATTGATGGCGTTTCAAATCGACCGTGCCGGACAAACCTATCGCGAAGCCTTGGCTTTGTTGCCGGAATGCGACCGCAAAGCGCAAAAAGCGGGCTTGGTGATGGGCGGGATTTACCACGCGCTGTTGCAGGAAATCCGCTTGGACGGTGGAGAAAACGTGTTGAAATACAAGATTAAAATCCCCAATCCGCGCAAAATGCGTTTGGCATTGAAAATCTGGCTGTGCGGGTTTGCGCCGTGAAGCGGCGGGCAAGGGTGGCGGTGGTCGGTGCGGGTTGGGCGGGCTTGGCGGCGGCGGCAAACTTGGCGGACAACGCCGATGTGGTGCTGTTTGAAGCGGGGCGCACGGCGGGCGGACGGGCGCGGACGGTGGCATCGCGCAACGGTTTTTCCTTTTTGGACAACGGTCAGCATTTATTATTGGGCGCGTATCACGGCGTGTTTGACTTATTGCGGCGCGTGGGTGCGGAAACGGCTCACCGGCGCGAAGCGATGAATTGGCAGATGCACGGGGGCATGAAGCTGCACACCGCGCCCCTGCCCGCGCCCCTGCATTTGCTGTGGGGCGTGTTGTTTGCCCGAAATCTGCCCGCACACCGCAAATACGGGCTGTTGCGCCACATGCGGGCTTTGCGGCATTGGCACAAAAATGGCTTGCCCGACCAAACGGTTGGCGAATGGTTGCGGGCGCGGCAGGTGTGCGCGGCATCGGTGGCGCAGTTTTGGCAACCTTTGGTGTTGGCGGCGTTGAACACGCCCGTGCAAACCGCCAGCCTGCGGGTGCTGGCAAACGTGTTGGCAGATGGGGTGTGGCGCAAGCGCGGCGACAGCGATTTTTGTTTGCCGAATCGGGATTTGGGCGCGTTTTTTGTCGAACCCGTGCTGCGTTATCTGGTCGCGCACGGCGGTGAATTTGTGCCGCAATGCCGCATCGGACGGCTGCGGCGCGATGATGACGGCGCGTACCGCTTGGCAGGACGCACATTTGATGCGGCGGTGCTTGCCGTTGCGCCGCAACACCTTGCCGCGCTGTTGCCCGAAGCCCTGTTTGCGCCGCACGCAGACACCTTCGCCGCCATGCGCCACCATGCCATCACCACCGTGTACCTGCGTTACCGCGAGCGCGTGCGCCTGCCCGCCGTGATGACGGGCGTGTCGGACGGCACGGCACATTGGCTGATTGACCGTAGCCGTTTGAACGGTGCGAACGAAATCGCCGCCGTCATCAGCGTGTCGGAGCAATACGGCATCGATGCGCCCGGGCAGTGGTACGAACGGGTGTGTGCCGATGTGCGCCGTGTGTGTCCGCAGCTTGGAGAAGCCGTTGCCCATCAGGTGATTACCGAAAAACGCGCCACCGTTGCCGCCGAAGCGGGACGGGTGCTGCCCGATGTGTCGGCGTGGCGGGCGCAGGGGCTGTATGCGGCGGGCGACTGGCTGCACCCGCGTTATCCCGCCACTTTGGAAGCGGCGGTGCAAAGCGGCAGCGAAGCGGCACGGCAGTGCTTGCACGATTGGGGCGTGCGTGCGGACGCTGCGTTTTGATGGATTTTGTTGGTTTGCATTGAAAAAATTTTCATGACGGCACGCATTTTTTATTGCCATTGATGGCGGGGCTGCCAACCGAAAGGAGATTTTGATGAACAGTTTGAACGGCCGAAACATTCTGATTACCGGCGCATCGCAAGGCTTGGGCGAACAGGTGGCAAAAGCCTGTGCGGCGGCGGGCGCAACGGTGATTTTGACGGCGCGGCGTCAGAAAAAATTGGAACAGGTGTATGACGATATTGTCGCAAGCGGCGCACCCGAGCCGTTTGCGGTGTGCTTTGATTTGGCATCTGCCGAAGAAGAGGGCTTTGCCCAGTTGGCGCAAACCGTTGCCCTTGCCACCGAAGGGCGTTTGGACGGCGTGGTGCATTGTGCCGCGTATTTTGACGCGTTGTCGCCGTTGGATTGCCAAACCGTTGCCGCATGGGTGAAGCAATACCGTGTCAATGCGGTTGCGCCGATGGGTTTGACGCGGGCGTTGCTGCCGGTGCTGCGGGCATCGTCCGATGCTTCGGTGGTGTTTGTGGGGGAAAGTCATGGCGAACGCCCGCAGGCGTATTGGGGCGGTTTCGGTGCGTCCAAAGCGGCGTTGAATTATTTGTGCAAGGCGGTGGCGGACGAGTGGGAACGTTTTCCGAATTTGCGTGCCAATGTGCTGGTGCCCGGACGCATCAATTCGCCGCAGCGTGTGCGTTCCCACCCCGGCGAAGCGGCGCGGGAGCGCAGGGACATGGGCGAAATCATGCCCGATTTTGTGTATTGGCTGGGGGCGGACAGTCGCGGACGCAGTGGCGAAATCGTTTATTTGTAAATGCAACGGCGCGTGGTGAAACGCGCCGTTTTTGTCAGCAATCCTGTTTGCCGTAGGTGTCGCCGCGCAGCAGTTCGCGCAGGGCGGTTTCCAAATCCGTCAGGGTTTGCGTGGCGGCAAGCGGGGTGTCGCCGTGCGTGTCCAAGTAAAATTTGACTTTGGGTTCGGTGCCGGAAGGGCGGACAATCAGGCGGTGTCCGCCCGCCAGTGTGAAAATCAGAATGTCGCTGCGGCGTTGCGTGTCTTGCAGCAGGTCTTCGCAGCCGGTAACGGCATGGCTGCCGAGCTGCGGCGGCGGGGTTTGGCGCAGCGATTGCATCAGTGCGGCGTTGTCGCGGCTGCGGACGGAAACCTGTGCGCTGGCATACGCGCCGAAACGGGCGGTAAACTCGGCGGCGTAGTCAGACAGGGTTTTGCCCTGTTGTTTCAAATGGTTTACCAAGTCCAAAAAGGCGATGGCGGCGGAAATGCCGTCTTTGTCGCGCACCTTGTCGGGGTCGGCAAGGTAGCCCAGAGCTTCTTCAAAGCCGAACAGCAGATTGTCCACTTTGGCGATGTATTTGAATCCGGTCAGGGTTTCGGCGTAGTCCAAGCCGTATTCGGCGGCAATCCGCGCCAAGGCGGGGGTGGACACCAGCGAACAGGCGAGTGTGCCGGTGCGGTTTTCGGCGCGGGCGCGTTGGGCGGCGTGCCATGCCAGCCAGCAGCCGATGACGTTGCCGTGCAGGGTGTGCCATTGTCCCGCTTCATCGGGCAGGGCAACCGCCAAGCGGTCGGCATCGGGGTCGTTGGCGAGAATCAGCTCCGCACCGCTTTGGCATGCCAATGCTATTGCCAAATCGAGTGCGCCCGCTTCTTCGGGGTTGGGAAAACGCACGGTGGGAAACGCGCCGTCCGGTTCGCATTGTTCGGCAACCAGACGGGGCAGGGGCAGTTTGGCGGCTTGCAGCGTGTGCAGCAATACCTCCTTGCCCACGCCGTGCAGCGCGGTGTAAACGTAGTTCAGGGGCGCGGGCGGCGCGGTGGCGAGTTTGGCGGTGTCGCGCACGTATTCGGCAACGATATCATCGCCCAAAACGGTGTAATCGCGGCTGCGCGGCAGTTCGCGGATGTCGCCCTGTGCGGCGCGTTCAATCTGCGCGGCGATGTCGCGGTCGGCGGGGGCGACGATTTGTCCGCCGCCGTTGCTTTTGCCCAAATACACTTTGTAGCCGTTGTCTTCGGGCGGATTGTGGCTGGCGGTAACCATCACCGCGCCCGATGCGTCCAAACGGCGCAGCGCATACGCCAACACGGGCGTGGGCAGGGCGCGGGGCAGCAGCATGGTGTTGATGCCCGTACCTGCCATGATTTGTGCCGTGTCTTGCGCGAATACGGCGGAATTTTTGCGCCCGTCGTAGCCGATAACGATGCTCGGCACAGCGTCAAAATCACGCAGATACGCCGCTAAACCCGCCGCCGCCTGTGCCACCAGCACGCGGTTCATGCCCTGCGGGCCTGCCTGCAAACGCCCGCGCAAACCCGCCGTGCCAAATTGCAAACGCCCGTCAAACCGCGCTGCCAAGGTGTGTCGTGCTTGGGCGTCGCCGCCTTCGGCGTGTCCGATGAGTGCCGCCAGCTCGGCGCGGGTTTCGGCATCGGGGTCCTGTACCGCCCAACGGCAGGCGCGGTCGAGCAAATCGAGCAAATTTTTGTCCATATCGTATCCTGAATCCGGTTGTGCAAATCAAACGCAAAGAAGCGGCCAACCGTGTGCCGCCGCCGCAGTGTATCAGAAAAACATCATTACCGTCAGCGCGGTTCGAGTCAATATCTTTGTTTGTTTTTACCCGATTTTACTTGATTGGCACAAATCATGTGGTAAAATCCGCACAATTTAAAGAAACCCAACATTCCCGATTCAAACGCGAGGAAGAGGAACAACCATGAAAAAACCCTTGTTTATCTTAACTTTGGCTGCTGCCGTCAGCCCCGTGCTTGATGCGAAAGTGTACAGTTGCGGGCCCGGCTGCTATTCCGACAAGTCCAAAGGTTCCAAGGGCTATGCCAATCTGGGCAAACAAATCGGCACCTATACTGCCGCCAAACCCAAACCCGCACTTGACAACGTTGCCGAAAATCAGACCGCGCCCGTTGTTCCCGTCCAGCACGCGCACGGCAGCCGCAACCGCATCGCCCGCCCCGTGCCGGTAACGGTGAAACGCCAAGCCGCGCCGCGTCCCCTGCCTGCCGTGGCGGTGGCGCGTCCGAAAGCCAATCCCGCCAAATCGGGCGGCCGCCGCACCATTTTGGAGCAGGAGCTTGCCAACGAGCGCAGCGCCTTGGCTGCCGCACAAAAGGCATTGGCAGACGGGCGCGTGGTGCTGTCGGGCAAAACCGATGCCGGACACCAAAGCCGTGTGCGCCAGCTCGAAAGCGCGGTACTCGACCGCCAGCAAAACATTCAAGCCCTGCAGCGCGAATTGAGCCGTATGTAACACAGGGCGTTTCGCCCCGAAACCGCATGATGGATTTGCCGTCATGCGGTTTTGTGTTTGGTGCGCCCGCCAAAACGGGTTAGAATCGCCGTTTTTTTTGGAGCATTTGCCGTGATTACCCCCCAACAGGCTTTGGCACGTTTGATTGACAACAACGAGCTGTTTTATGACGAAATGACCGATTTGATGCGCCAAATCATGCGCGGCGAAGTGCCGCCGGAGCAGTTGGCGGCGTTGCTGACGGGTTTGCGGATTAAGGTGGAAACGGTGTCGGAAATTGCGGCGGCGGCGGCGGTGATGCGCGAGTTTTCCCTGAAAGTGCCGTTGGCGGACACGGCAGGCTGGGTGGACGTGGTCGGTACGGGCGGCGACGGCGCGAAAACCTTCAATATTTCCACCACCGCCATGTTTGTGGCGGCGGCGGCGGGCGCGAAGGTGGCGAAACACGGCGGACGTTCGGTGTCGTCTTCAAGCGGGGCGGCGGAAGTGGTCGAAGCGATGGGCGTGCCTTTAACCCTGTCGCCGCAGCAGATTGCCGAAGGCATGGCGGCGTGCGGCGTGGGCTTTATGTTTGCGCCGAACCACCATGCGGCGATGCGCCATGTCGCGCCGGTACGCAAATCATTGGGCTTCAGAACCCTGTTCAATATTTTGGGGCCGCTCACCAATCCTGCGGGCGCGAAAAACCAGCTTTTGGGCGTGTTCCACATCGATTTGTGCGGCATTTTGTCGCGGGTATTGCAGCAATTGGGAGCGCAACACGTTTTGGTGGTGCACGGCAGCGACGGCTTGGACGAAATCACCGTTACCGGCCCGACCCACATTGCCGAATTGCATCACGGCACGGTGCGCGAATACGAAATTTGCCCCGAAGATTTCGGTGTGCCGCGTTATCAAAATTTGGACGCTCTGCGGGTAGACAATGCGGCGGAATCGCTGGCGCTGATGAACCGCGTGTTGGCGGGCAAGGAAGACGGCGCGGCACGCGACATCGTGCTGCTGAACGCGGCGGCGGCACTGTATGCGGCGGGTGCGGCAAACAGCTTGGCAGACGGCATGACCCGCGCCCGTGCGGCTTTGGAAAGCGGCGCGGCGCAAGCCAAACAACAGGCATTTATCGACTGCTGCCGCCGCTTGGCGGAAACGGACGCACCTGCCTGAAATTTGGCGCGTGTCGTCATTTGACCGAAAAAACGTTGCACCGTCATGCCCGCGAAGGCGGAAGTCCAAGCCGAAGCACGGCAAACCTTGATAAAACATGGCTTGCCAAGCATCGGGCAGTGGATTCCCGCCTGTTCGGGCATGACGGTGTTTTGTGGATTAAATTGATTTCAGTGGAAAATCCGAACGATGGCACGATTTAGGGCGCGTCATCAATTGACTGAAAAATCACTACGCCGTCATTCCCGCGCAGACGGGAATCCAAAACCAATTCAAACAAACCTGAATAAAACATGGCTTGCAGGTTATCGGGCAGCGGATTCCCGCATTCGCGGGAATGACGGCATTTTTTGTATGATGCTGATTTTATTTCGCCTAGAGCGGTGTTTGAATCGCATTACGCAGGGCGCGGGCATCGTTTACGCGGCTGGCGGAGGTTGCCGAACCGAGTACTACAATCACCACAGGGTCTTTGCCCATTTGCGCCTGCAGCACCATCGAACGCCCCGCTTCGCGGATGTAGCCGGTTTTTTGCAGACTGATGTTCCACACGCCTTCGCGTACCAAGGCATTGGTGTTTTTGTAGGTTTGGGTTTTGCCCGCGCTGGTATATACCGAGCCGTAGTTGGACGTGCTCAATTGGCGGATGCGCGGGTAGTTGTTGGCACTGCGTACCATCAGGCTCAAATCGCGGGCGGTGGAGACATTGCGCGGGTCGAGGCCGGTCGGCTCGACAAATCGGGTTCGGCTCATGCCCAAGCTGCGGGCTTTGGCGTTCATCGCTGCCACAAATGCGCCCATGCCGCCCGGATAGGTGCGCCCGAGTGCGTGAATGGCGCGGTTTTCGCTGCTCATCAGCCCCAAGTGCAGCAGCTCGCCGCGTGTCAGCACCGTGCCGACAGACAGGCGGCTGCCCGTGCCTTTCAAACGGTCGATTTCGGCGGCAGTGATGGTAATCTGCTCGTTCATGTTCAAATTGGCGTCCAGCACCACCATCGCCGCCATCAGCTTGGAAATCGAAGCGATGGAGCGCACGGCGTCCATGTTTTTCTGATACAGGATTTTGCCCGTATTGGCGTGCATCACCAAGGCGGAACGGGCGTTCAACATCGGCACATAGGCATACGAAGACGGATTGTTGCTGTTGAACGTTTCTGCAAACGAACGGCGGCTTTCCACCGCAGGTTGGAAATTGTGGTTCAGTGCCGGCTGCACGTGCACCACATTTTGCGCGGCAGACGCCTGTGCTTGGCGGCGTTCGGCAAAGGCGCGAATCGGGTCGTCATCGCTTTCGGCGGCGTAGATGGTGGGGAAATTCTGGTCGAGAAACTGACCGAGCGCGTCTTCGGCGTGCGCGGGCAGGCTCAAGCCCAACATCAAAGTGGCGGTAAGGGTGGCGGAACGGGAACGCTTGTGCTGCATAACATCCTCTCTTTACAAAACTGAATAAAACTGAATCTGAAAAAACAAAAATACAAAAAACCGCTTTGTGCATCAATGCCAAGCTGTAAACATCATACCACGCGGGCAGGGCAGATGCAGCAACGGCGCGGCTTTGGCGGCATTTTCGGGCGATTTTACAATGTAAACTGTTGCAAATTAGCGCAAACTGCCGGCGATGCCCGCCAAAATCACCAAAATCATGCCCGCAACGTCCCACCCGCCCAAAGTTTCGCCGAAAAACGCCGCACCCAACAGCGCGGACAACACCACCGTCAGATACGACAGCGCCGACACGGTGAATTTGCGTCCGACATGATAAGCGCGGGTGAGTGCCAGTTGCCCGAGCGTGGCGCTGATGCCGATGCCCAGCAGCACGGGCAGGCTCTGCCAATCGGGCGCGTGCCAGCCCGCCGCCGTTGCCGCCACGGCGGAAACCACCGCCGCCGTCAGCGAAAAATAAAACACGATGCGCCACGCCGGTTCGCCCAGCAGCGACAGCTCGCGCACCTTCAAATAGGCATAACCCGCCCCCGCCCCGCTTGCCAAACACAACAGCGCGTCCCAAGTCTGCCCCGCGCTGAAAGACGGCTGCAACAGCACCACCACCCCCGCCATGCCCGCCGACAATGCCAGCCATACCCGAAGCGGCGGGCGTTCTTTCAGCAGCAGCACCGACAGCAGCGCCAGAAAAAACGGCGAAGTGTAGTTCAGGGTTACCGCCGTACCCAAAGGCAGGTGCAGCATGCCGTAGAAAAACAGCAGCAGTGCAGCCGTGCCCGCCAAGCTGCGCCACAGGTGCTGTTTGGGGTAGCGCGTGCAAAAATCGCGTTTGTGCCACAGTGCGTGTCCGCCCAAAATCACCACGCCCGCCGCCATCCGCCAAAACACCAGCTCGTACAGGTGCATGCCGAAACGGTTGCCGGCGGTTTTCACCCCCGCGCCCATCAGCGTGAGAAAAAAGGCGGCAACCACCATCCACCCCGAACCGAGTTTGTCCTGCTGCATACCGTGTGCCAATGTTGTCGCGTGTCAAAAACGGTAATTATACGCTTGGTGCGGGCAAAAAAAGTTACAATGGCAGATTAATCATGTTTTTTGCGGGTGATGATGCGCTGTTTCAGTTTGGCTGCCGAAGACGGCACGCATTTGGGTTTGTTTTTGTTGGATAATGAAGAAGTGGGCGTGGGTCAGTGCGCGGTGCGGGCGGCAGACGCGCCGCCGGCTTACGCGGCATGGTCGGCGGCGTTGGCGCAATGGCAGCGTGCCGCGCTGTATTGGCATGCGGACGGCGACACCGCGTATGTGCGGGACGGCGACGGTGCGGCGGTCGGCACATTGTGCCGCGAAAGGCTGTGCGTCGGCGGGCAGACTTTTTTTCTCAACGACATGACGGGCATGGTGTAACACGATGGAAAGCATGTTTATTCTGATTCCCATCAGCATCGTATTGGCATTGCTTATGGGGTATTTTTTTTGGTGGTCGGGCAAGAGCGGGCAGTTTGACGATTTGGAAGGCCCCGCGCACCGCGTGATTATGGACGATGATACGCCGCCGCCCGATGAGGGCGGGAAAGGGCAGTCATGAAGCCGTTTGCCTTTGCCGCCACGCGCCGTTTCGCGCCCCTGTTCGGCACGCAGTTTCTCGGCGCGTTCAACGACAATCTGTTTAAAACCGCGCTGTTTGTGCTGATTGGTTTTCACGGCTTGGGGCAGGGCGGTTGGCTGCCCGCGCAGCAGTTGTTGAACGTGGGGGCGTTGTTGTTCGTGCTGCCGTATTTTTTGTTTTCGGCATTGGCGGGGCAGTTGGCCACCCGTTACGACAAGGCGGCGCTGGCGCGGTGGACGAAGGTGTTGGAAATGGCGGTGATGGCATTGGCGGGCGTGGGCTTGGTGTCCGGCTCGGCGGTGCTGCTGCTGGCGTGTTTGTTTGTGATGGGCACGCAGTCGGCGTTTTTCGGGCCGGTCAAGTATGCGGCGATTCCCGAATATCTGCACGAGCGCGAGCTGGTAACGGGCAACGGGCTGATTGAATCGGGCACGTTTTTGGCGATTTTGTTCGGGCAGATTGCCGGCACGCTGCTGGCGGGCGGCGGGGCGTGGGCAACGGCGGCGGTGGTGTTGCTGCTGGCGGCGGCGGGGTGGGCGTGCAGCCTGATGATGCCCGCGCTGCCGCCGCAACGCCCCGATTTGCCTGTGGACAAAAACCTGTGGCGCGGCAGCCGCGTGTTGTTGCGCGATACGTTTGCCCGCCGCGATTTGACCACGGCGATTGTCGGGATTTCGTGGTTTTGGCTGGTCGGCTCGGTGTACACCACGCAGTTGCCCACGCTGGTGCGCCAGCACCTGCACGGCAACGACCATGTGTTTAATTTGTTGTTGGCGTTGTTTTCTTTGGGGATTGCCGCAGGTTCGCTGTGGTGTGCCAAATTGAGCGGGGGGCGTTTGCAGGTGAAGCTGGCGGTGGCGGGCGCGGGGGTGTTGGCGGTGTGCGGTGCGGCGTTGGCGTGGCTTGCGCCGCCGAATGCGGACGGCGTGTCGGTCGGTTTGGGCGGCTTTTTGACGCAGGCGGCGGCGTATCCGGTGATGTTGCTGGTGGTGGGCATCGGCATCGGCGGCGGTTTGTTTTCCGTGCCGCTTTACACGTGGCTGCAAACGGCGGGCGGCAGCGAGTTTTGCGCCCGTGCCGTTGCCGCAAACAACATCGTCAATGGTTTTTTCATGGTGGCGGGGGCGGTGTTCAGCGCGGCGGTGCTGTGGCTGCTGGACGATGTGCGCTGGCTCTACGGCACGGTGGCGGCGGGCAATGTGGCGGTGATGGCGTATCTGTGCGCCCGCTTGCCCGACAAGGGCGGCAACGCCCCTTGAGAACGGGCGCGTTTTCCCTTAAAATGCCTTGCTTTTCCCGTTCAGGATATTGGGGCGCGTGCGCGCGTCCGCTTCAGAAAAGCACGTTCCGCCAAATTGTTAAGTTGCGGTGCGTGCTTTTTTGGCAGAATCCGTCTGTTTTTCAGGAGTGTTTATGACCGTCCCCGCCTTGCTCGTCCTTGCTGACGGCAGTGTTTTTCACGGCGTTTCCGTAGGTTATCAGGGTACGGCTTCCGGCGAAGTCGTGTTCAATACCGCCATGACCGGCTATCAGGAAATTTTGACCGACCCGTCCTACACCAAACAAATCGTTACCCTGACCTATCCGCACATCGGCAACACCGGCACCAACGGCGAAGACACCGAAAGCGCGTCCGTGTGTGCGGCGGGCTTGGTGATTCGCGACCTGCCCCTGCTGCACAGCAATTTCCGTGCCGAAGAAAGCCTGCAGGACTACTTAATCCGCCACCAAACCGTTGCCATCGCCGACATCGACACCCGCCGCCTCACCCGCATTTTGCGCGACAAAGGCGCACAGGCGGGCGCGATTCTGACCGGCAACGGTGCCACAGTCGAAGCCGCGCACGCCCTGATTGCGGATTTCGGCAGCATGGCGGGCAAGGATTTGGCAAAAGACGCCACCTGTGCCGCGCCGCACGAATGGACGGAAGGCGAATGGGCATTGGGCAAGGGCTTCGCGCAGCCGCACACGCCCTACCACGTCGTTGCCTACGATTTTGGCGTGAAAACCAATATTTTGCGTATGTTGGCGCAACGCGGCTGCCGCTTGAGCGTGGTGCCGGCACAAACACCTGCCGCCGAAGTGCTGATGATGAATCCGGACGGCGTGTTTTTCTCCAACGGGCCGGGCGACCCCGAGCCTTGCGAATACGCCGTAGATGCGCTGCGCCAACTGCTCAACAGCAAAATCCCCATCTTCGGCATTTGCTTGGGGCATCAGCTTTTGGGCTTGGCGGCGGGCGGCACAACCAAAAAAATGCCCTTCGGCCATCACGGCGCCAACCACCCCGTGCAGGACTTGGACACGGGCAAAGTGCTGATTACCAGCCAAAACCACGGCTTCGAGGTCGATGAAAACGGCTTGCCCGACAATGTGCGCGTTACCCACCGCTCGCTGTTTGACGGCACGGTGCAGGGCATTGCCTTTACCGACCGTCCCGCTTTCAGTTTTCAAGGCCACCCCGAAGCGAGTCCGGGCCCGCACGATGTGGCGTATCTGTTTGACAAATTTATCGACCACATCCGCGCCAAACAAGCTGCCTGATTGATGCCCATGCTCACCGAACCGCGCCGCATGCGCCAATTGCTCGACTGCCTGCACCAACGCCGCGCCCCTGCGGGCGGTTTGGCGTTTGCTGCCGTGTGGGGCAAGCTGGATTTGGACTACCGCCCCGAGAGCTTGGCGCGGATTGCCGCCTTGCTGCGCCACGTCCACGCCAAGCAGGGCGCGTCTGCCTTTGCCGTATTGGAAAAACAGCTTGCGGGCGAAAATTTCCTGCTGACGTTGGCGGCGTATTTGGCGGAATATGTGGCGCGGCAAAGCGGCGCGGCGTATGCGTGGCAGGCAGACGGGCGGGCAACGTTCGGCAACTGGTATTTCAAGCCCTTGTTGTCGCTGCGTCTGCTGCTGGAAGGGCAGCAGGAACGCCTGCGCTTGGACAACGCCGTTTGGCAGGCGTTTTGCAGCCGTCCCGATGCCGAACGCGGAAAAATGGCGGCGTTTGCACTGGCGCATTACCGTGCCAACCGCACCCTGCCGCAAGGCTTGGCGTTTGCCGGCGTGCCGCAGGCATTGAAATGGGACTTCAGCCGCGCCGATTTGCGCCGCTTGGACGGACAACTGGCAAAACTGGCACGGCGCGAAGGCTTTGATGCGGGCAAACTACCCGCACGCTTTGCCCGCGATGCCGAACGCAACTTCATCTTATTGCTGGCATTTTACATCGGCGAAACCCTGTCGGACGGCGCGGCGCGGTGGCGCAACACCCCGCAGCGCGGCGATGCCTTTTGGGACGGCTTCGTGCTGGTGTTGCCCGACGGCGCGGAACTGCCGCTTTTGCGGCTGCTTGCCGATGCCCTGTGCGGCGGCACCACCCGCTTTGCCGACCCCGCCCTGCTGCCGCCCCCGCCCGACCCCAACGATGCCGCCCGCCGCGCCGTTGACGCCGTGCGCCGTGCCGATGCCCAATCGCCGCCCGTTGCCCGCCGCAGCGTGCTGAACGCCGTCAAATGGGATTACGGCTGGGAGAGCCTGCGCCGCTTGGACGCACTGCTGGACGGCATCCGCACCGAACGACCCGAATTTGACGCCTTCGTCCGCCACGATGCCAATTTGAACCTGCTGCATTTTTGCGCCTTTTATTTGGCGCGGACGGCAGCCGAATTGTCCAACAACACCCTGTATTTTCTGGACTACGCACAGGCAAAAACCCACATTCCCGACCTGCCGCACGATTGGTTCAGCCAATACGCCGCCCTAATCGGCGACAAAATCTACTTCCCGTTCGGGCGCATCGCCTCGCGGATTTGGGACCACGCTCCCGAAGAAAGCTGCACCGACTTTGTCCGCTTCCTGCAGCAAACGCGGCGCGGCACGCTCTACCGTTGTCCGCGCGGCAAAAGTGCAGCGCAGAACGGCGAAACCTTGCCCGAACTGCTGCAAAAAACCCTGCGCCAAGCCGGATTTGCCGCCGCCTACGCCCTGTCGCTGCGCCGCAAACTGCCCGACCGCGCCGTATTTGCCCCCATGCTGCTCAAACCCCACCCCGAGCGTCATTGGGATTTGCACCAACTGATGTTTGAACGCACCGAAGACGCACTCGCCTGCGGCATGAACATCTTAAACGACAACCCCGACCGCCTGCCCTGCATGGTGTTGGCGTATGAAGGCTATGCCAACCTGCCGCGCGGACATTTCGATGCCGTCATGTTGGAAATCCGCACCTACCGCCCGCACACATCGGCACTGCAAGCCGCCTTGCCCCTGCGCCCCAATGCGGACGGCACATGGTCGGCGGGCGCATTGGTGCTCAACGGCAACGGCTTGGCAGACGAAACCGCCGCACTTGCCGCCGCCGCCCCCATCTATCGCGGCATGGCGGATTTTGAACGGCACACCCCGACCGCACCACCCTTCACAGAAAGCACACAAACATGATTACCCTTTGCTTTGCCCTCATCTTCATCATCAGACTGTACACCCTGTCCGTTTCCAAACGCAACGAACAAGCCCTGCTGGCTGCCGGCGCGGCCGAACACGGCGCAAACACCTCCCAACTGCTGGCAACCGTCCACATTGCCTACTACTTTTCCGCTTTGCTGGAAAGCTACCTGCGCGGCGCATCGTTTGACGGCACATCACTGTTCGGACTGCTGCTGACGGGCAGCGCATTGGCAGTATTGTTTTACGTCATCCGCGCACTGGGCGAAATTTGGACGGTGAAAATCTACATCCACCCCCAACACCAACTGAAACAATCATGGCTGTTCCGCCGCGTGCGCCACCCCAACTACTTTCTCAACATCATTCCCGAACTGATTGGCATCGCATTTCTGTGCCACGCATGGACGACCTTGTCGTTCGGACTGCCCCTGTACGGCTTGGTACTGGCACGGCGCATCAAACAGGAAGAACACGCCATGCGCCATTTGCGCGTACAAGAAACGGCATAAAATTGTATGAACACCCACTTCCGATTTACCCCGCACATTTGAATTAGGTGTAGGTTGGGTTGAAAACCCAACATGATAAACGCCAAGTAATTTTTGAATGGGTGGTGATGATGGCATAGGCGCATCAGCATGGTTTGCGCGGGAGGGAATAAACACCATGCGTTATCGCAGAAGCCTTGCATCAGGAGCATGCTACTTTTTCACATTGGCATTGCACAACCGCCGACAAGATTTGTTGGTTCGCCACATTGCTGATTTGCGGCGTACGTTTTCCGAAGTAAAACAGAAATATGATTTTGAAATCATTGCTGCTTGCATTTTGCCCGAACATCTGCATTTGTTGATGCGTCTGCCTCCCGATGACAACCGTTACCCGATGCGCTTGCGTTTGATAAAATCGGCATTTTCCCGTGCCATACCGAAAACGGAAGCCGTTTCCCTGTCGCGACAAAGAAAAAACGAACGCGGCATTTGGCAACGCCGCTATTGGGAACACGAAATCCGCAATCAGCAAGACTTGAACGCGCATATTGATTATATTCATTTTAATCCGGTCAAACACGGTTATGTGGTACGGGTAAAGGATTGGCAATATTCATCATTTCACCGATATGTACGACAAGGTATTTTGCCGTTGGATTGGGCGGGTAGTGATGTGGACGGCAATTTTGGCGAATAATTCAAGTAGGTTGGGTTGAAAACCCAACGTTAAATTTTGATTGAACAGATATTGTTATGTTTGTTTTTCGTTTCAATACGTTCCAATATATGCCTACGCAAAAAATGGTAGGTTGGGTTGGAAACCCAACATTGGATTTTGATTAAATAAACATTGTTGGGTTTGCGCTTCGCTTCAACCCAACCTGCGCATAATTTACAAAGCAAGTAGGTTGGATTGAAAACCCAACACTTGGATTTTGATTAAACAGATATTGTTGGGTTTACGCTTCGCTTCAACCCAACCTACATCTGCTGAAATTGATTTTCTATAAGAAAGTTTGCACCATGCCCAAACGTACCGACCTGAAATCCATCTTAATCATCGGCGCGGGCCCGATTGTCATCGGGCAAGCCTGCGAATTTGACTATTCCGGCGCACAGGCCTGCAAAGCCCTGCGCGAAGAAGGCTACAAAGTCATCTTGGTCAATTCCAACCCCGCCACGATTATGACCGACCCCGACATGGCCGATGTAACCTACATCGAGCCGATTATGTGGCAAACCGTTGAAAAAATCATCGCCAAAGAACGCCCCGATGCGGTGCTGCCCACCATGGGCGGACAAACCGCCTTGAACTGTGCCCTTGATTTGGCACGAAACGGCGTGCTGGCGAAGTATAACGTTGAGTTAATTGGCGCAACGGAAGACGCGATTGACAAAGCCGAAGACCGTGGACGCTTCAAAGAAGCGATGGAAAAAATCGGTTTGCATTGCCCGAAATCCTTTGTCTGCCACACCATGAACGAAGCGCTTGCGGCGCAGGAACAAGTCGGTTTTCCGACTTTGATTCGTCCGTCTTTCACCATGGGCGGTTCGGGCGGCGGCATTGCCTACAACCGCGATGAATTTCTGGCGATTTGCGAGCGCGGTTTTGATGCTTCGCCCACCCATGAGTTATTGATTGAACAGTCTGTTTTGGGCTGGAAAGAATACGAAATGGAAGTGGTGCGCGACAAAAACGATAATTGCATCATCATCTGTTCCATTGAAAACTTTGACCCGATGGGCGTACACACGGGCGACAGCATCACCGTTGCCCCCGCGCAAACGCTTACCGACAAAGAATACCAAATCATGCGTAACGCATCGTTGGCGGTGCTGCGCGAAATCGGCGTGGACACGGGCGGTTCCAACGTACAATTTGCCGTCAATCCCGCCAACGGCGAAATGATTGTGATTGAAATGAATCCGCGCGTGTCGCGCTCGTCCGCGCTGGCGTCCAAAGCCACAGGCTTCCCGATTGCGAAAGTGGCGGCGAAACTGGCGGTGGGCTTCACGCTGGACGAATTGCGCAACGACATTACGGGCGGACGCACGCCCGCATCGTTTGAGCCGTCCATTGATTATGTCGTTACCAAAATCCCGCGTTTCGCCTTTGAAAAATTCCCGGCGGCAGACGACCGTTTGACCACGCAGATGAAATCGGTGGGCGAAGTGATGGCGATGGGACGCACCATTCAGGAATCCATGCAAAAAGCGCTGCGCGGCTTGGAAACGGGTTTGTGCGGCTTCAATCCGCGCACGGACGACAAGGCGGAAATCCGCCGCGAACTGGCCAATCCGGGCCCGGAACGGATTTTGTACGTTGCCGATGCCTTCCGCGCGGGCTTTACGATTGCGGAAATTCACGACATTTGCGCCATTGACGCGTGGTTTTTGGCACAGATTGAAGACATTGTGCGCGAAGAGCAAAACATCGTTTCAGGCAGCCTGAACGATTTGGATTACGCCGCTTTACGCCGTCTGAAACGCAAAGGTTTTGCCGACAAACGCATCGCCCAACTTTTGCGGCTGCCTGAAAAAGCCGTGCGCGAACACCGTTACGCCTTGAATCTGCACCCCGTTTACAAGCGCGTGGATTCCTGCGCCGCCGAATTTGCCAGCGACACCGCCTATCTGTATTCCACTTATGAAGAAGAATGCGAAGCGCGTCCGTCCGACCGCAAAAAAGTGATGATTCTCGGCGGCGGCCCCAACCGCATCGGACAGGGTATCGAGTTTGACTACTGCTGCGTCCACGCCGCGCTGGCACTGCGCGAATCGGGCTTTGAAACCATTATGGTGAACTGCAATCCCGAAACCGTGTCCACCGACTTTGACACCAGCGACCGCCTGTATTTTGAACCGCTTACGCTGGAAGACGTGTTGGAAATCGTCCGCACCGAACAGCCTTGGGGCGTGATTGTGCATTACGGCGGACAAACGCCGCTCAAACTCGCCAACGCGCTGGTGGAAAACGGCGTGAACATCATCGGCACGTCCGCCGACAGCATTGATGCGGCGGAAGACCGCGAGCGTTTCCAAAAAGTTTTGAACGACTTGGGTTTGCGCCAACCGCCCAACCGCACCGCGCGTAACGAAGACGAAGCCCTGACTTTGGCGGAAGAAATCGGCTATCCCTTGGTGGTGCGCCCGTCCTACGTTTTGGGCGGACGCGCCATGCAGGTGGTGCATTCTTCCGAACAATTAAAGACTTATATGCGCGAAGCCGTGCAGGTGTCCGAAGACAGCCCCGTGCTGCTGGACTTTTTCCTGAACAACGCCATTGAAGTGGACGTGGATTGCGTGGCGGACGGCAAAACCGTTGTTATCGGCGGCATTATGCAACATGTTGAACAAGCGGGCATTCACTCGGGCGATTCGGGCTGCTCGCTGCCGCCGTATTCGCTGTCCGCCGAAATTCAAGACGAAATCCGCCGCCAAACCAAGGCGATGGCGGAAGCGCTGAATGTGGTCGGTTTGATGAACGTACAGTTTGCCGTGCAGGACGGCACGGTTTACGTTTTGGAAGTCAATCCGCGCGCATCGCGCACCGTACCCTTTGTTTCCAAAGCCACTTCCGTGCCCTTGGCGAAAATCGGCGCACGGGCGATGGCGGGCATTTCCTTGGCGGAACAAGGCGTGGAAAAAGAAGTCGTTCCCGATTTTTACGCCGTCAAAGAGGCAGTGTTCCCGTTTATCAAATTCCCCGGCGTGGACACGATTTTGGGGCCGGAAATGCGTTCAACGGGCGAAGTGATGGGCGTGGCGGAAACCTTCGGCGAAGCCTATTTGAAAGCGCAATGGGGCGCGGGCGAGCGCATGCCGTCCACCGGCAAGGTGTTTATCGCCGTGCGCGATGAAGACAAGCCTTTGATTGTACAAACGGTTAAAAACTTCCTGTCGCTGGGCTACGGCGTGTGCGCCACGCGCGGCACGGCGGCGTATCTGGCGGAACAAGGCATCACCGTGCAAACCGTGAACAAGGTGCGCGAAGGCCGTCCGCACATTGTGGACGCGATTAAAAACGGCGAAATCGCCTTGGTGGTGAACACGGTGGACAACGACGTGCAAACCATCAGCGACAGCCACAGCATCCGCCGCAGCGCGCTGACCATGCGCGTGCCGCAATACACCACCGTGGCGGGCGGCGAGGCGATGAGCGAGGGCGTGAAAAGCCTGAACGAAATTCACGTTTACAGCGTTCAGGAACTGCACAAACGCTTGCAAAATCAGGCTTAAACCGGCGTTAGAACGCGTATTATCCCCGTCATTTCCGCCTGTGTGGAGATGACGGGATTTTTATTGAAATACCGTCATTTCCGCGCAGGCGGGAATCCACATCGAAGCACGACCAACCTTGATAAAACGTCGTTTGCCAAACATCGGGCGTGGATTCCCGCCCGCGCGGGAATGACGGCAGTTTTCATAATTATTTTATTTTAAACGAAATAATTTAAATAATAACACGCCCTAACCATTAACTTGTGCTTGACACAAAATATTCCGTAATGTATCGTCTGGCGATGCATTTGGATTTTCCCATGATTAAAAGCTTTAAACATAAAGGTTTACAAAAATTCTTTGAAACAGGCAGTAAAGCAGGTATTCAAGCAGCACACGCCGCGAAATGACAAATTTTATTGTCTGCACTTAATATTGCCACCACTGCCGAACACATGAATATGCCCGGCTGGCACTTACACCCGCTCACAGGCAATTTGGACGGACACTGGAGCGTTCGTGTCAATGCCAATTGGCGGCTGACCTTCCGCTTTGACGGCAGCGATGCCGAAGTTGTCGATTATCAGGATTACCACTAAAGGACAAGCACATGACGATGCACAATCCCGCCCATCCCGGCATGATTCTGCGCGACTGTTTGAACGGTGTTGGCGTGGGCGAAGCGGCGCAACACTTGGGCGTTACCCGCAACACCCTGTCGCGAATACTCAACGGCAAAGCTGCCATATCCGCAGAAATGGCAGTACGCTTGGCAATTTTGCTGCCCAATACCGATGCCGAGTTTTGGCTGCGTTTGCAAACACAATACGACCTTTGGCAAGTACGCCAACGCCCGCACGATTTTGTGCGCCCTTTAAGGCGCGTTATCGTTTGACTTGAAATGCCACTGCACCATCACGCCCTGCGCGGGCATGACGGCGTTTTTAAAAACGCGCTTGTGTGCCGTTTTGTGTATTGTGGCAAACACACGCCGCGCCAATCTGCGTTTTTGGTTGAAAGCATGTGATTGACGGCGGTACAATCGCATTGCTTGGGCGGGAAAATGCCACTGCGCCGTCATGCCCGTGCGGTTTTTCGGTGTGGTTGGGGCAATACTGCGTGAATGATGACGCAAAAAATGGCGATATATGGCATAGAAATTGCTTATTATCTGAACGTATTGGGGCTGTTTCGGGGCGCATGCCCGTCAAAACGGCAGGGCGCGATGCGCTGCCACAGGAAAGGACAAAACATTATGGTTCGCAAAAAGAAATATTTTATGCTGAAGCCTTTGGTGCTGCTGTTGGGCATGATGGGCTGGGCGGCGGCGAATACCGCGCCGGCTGCCACGCCCGCCAACAATCCGTATGCGGGGCCGTTCGCGCAAGTGCCTTTGCACATTATCCAAACCACCCATTCGAGTGGCACGGGCGTGAAACCCAATGTGGTGTTGCAGATTGATAATTCTTATTCAATGTATGCTTACCCACATTCGAAAGACGTCAATAAACCTGTTCCACGTCATGATGTGGATAAGTCGCGTTTAGCCATTACCCAACGGGCTTTGCGGTCGTTATTGGGAAATCCCAAGTATCGTGATACGGTAAATTGGCAGTTAATTACGTTGTGGGAGCAGCCAATTGAAGTATATTCACCGTCTAAGGGGCAGTTTATAACAGATAAAACACGTAAGGTGCGCACAGATTGGTGGACGAGCTACGCTCGGGAATTTTTAGACGGGAAAAAGCCATTTGGTCGTCCTCCCAGTGAAATTGAGAAGGTTGTTGATAGTTTGGAGGCAACAGGCTACACCCCTACCTCCGAGCGCTATTTGGATGCCATTTATTTGTTGCAACGGGCACTGCTGCGTAACGATACCTACCGTTGCCAAAAAAGTTTCGTTATCGTGTTTTCAGATGGTATTGCAGATGGTGCGGGTCTTTTGCGAGATAGCAGTGGTAGGGATACTAATCAGTTTATGGCTCCTACATTTAAACAATATCCGAAAAAGAGCAGGGTATTTAGCGACTCTTTTTATTTGAATTCACAGGAGACTAAAAACATTTATCGTGCATCTAATTCAGCAGGCGGGGGGGCACTTGATGAACGGTTGGTAAAATTTGCTTGGGAAATACCATTTGTCTATCGACATCCGCAGTCGCGTACACAAGAATTTAAAAGTAAATTTGTGCGCCACCATGCTGATGAAAATCCACCTAAGACAAAGCTGATTACCGAAGAGCCGGCATCGGGTAGTCCTGATTACGGCTATCGTTGGAGCACCCATAGTATTGGTGGTGGTGCTACTAACCAGCTTTCTGCCGGTTCGATGAATTTTTGGACACCACGGCGCAATGCGTTGCGTTTTTTTGCAGAAACTGTGGCGGGTGCGGATTTGCGTCCTGAAAATGCCTTATATGAACCGACTCAATCGGCAACTTCGGTGGAGAATTACCGAAATCCTGTGAGTCGTACCGACCCTTCTGGTGTCAGCTACGATGCGCCTCCGTTTGACAAGCAAACCATTGAAACTTATTCAATTACCTTTGGTACTGTTGATGGTATTTCAACGGGCTATCAGGAATATATGAGTGGTGGTACTACAGCCAAGGGATTGGTTGGGCAGGTATTTAATGCAACAGACGAAGACGCTTTGAACGAGGTGTTTAAAAAAATTTTTGATGACCTTGTCGGCAAAAGCCTGTTTGAACCGCCCGCTTCGTTCTCGGGCATTTCGCCGACCGTCTCCAGCGATGAAGCCACGCGCAAGCTGCCGAATATGGCGGCAACCACGCATTTGAGCATGAAAACGGGCAGCAGCGAAATCTATTTCTACGAAGTCGATACCGCCAACCAAAGCAGTACCACGGTGGTGAAAAACCGCTACACCAAGCCCAATTTCAGCAACCGCCGCGTGCTGATTAGCGATGGCAAAAACACGGTAACGTGGCTGGAGCGTTTTGCGGGCAATAATGCTTTCTTCGGCATTCCCGATGCCGCCAACAACCGCGATGAATGGCAGCGTTCGATGATTCCGTGGATTGCGCGCTCGAAAGCCGATGCACTGGTCAATTCCAGCACCAATGCGCTCAAATACCGCAACCGCACCGATTTGCACGATGGCGTGATTCGCAATACCCGCAATATGGGCGATGTGGTGTATTCGCCGATTCTGGCGTATGGCCCGAATGAAAACGGCCGTCAGAAATACCTGCTCACCGCCGCGAATGACGGCATGGTGTACCTGTTCCGCAGCCATAACGACCGCAACCACCCGTATGATTTGAAGCTGAATTATATTCCTGCGGGCATGGAGCGCGAAAGCGAAGACGACACCATGGGCAAGCATTTCAAAGACATTGTCCACCCCGAGTATGTGCAAAACTACAAAGAAGCGCCGCACCAGTTTATGGTAAACGGCGGCTTTGTGATTCGCACGATGGACGACACCGGTCCGCAGCAGATTTTTATGGCGGGCAATATGGGTCAGGGCGGACGCGGCATGTACGCGTTGAACGTGGGCGGCCCGAGCCGCGCCAATCCGGGGCAGCAGGTGGGCATCGATGCGCCGCAAGACCAATGGCCGCAAACCGTTCCCCTGATGGAAACCCCCAAAGGCAGCGCCAACCGCGACATGGGCTACACCATCAACGCCCCGCAAATCGGGCGCGTGGCACTTACCCGCTCGGTCAGCAAAGACCCCGACAAAAAAGCGGAAATGACCACCGATTTGTTTGATTTGCGCTATGCGGTGTTTGTGGGCAGTGGCGTGAGCAATCCGTTTGCCCGTGCGGCGGGCGGCGGCGCGGACAATACCGAAAGCGCACTGTATCTGTACAGCCCGTTCGACAACCTGAACGTGGGTGCAACCCCGCCTGCGGGTCAGACATCGGGCAGCACCGCACACCACCCCTTGAGCAAAGGTCAGTTGATTAAAAAGCTGGCGGTGGAAAAATCAGTGGGCAAGGGCGGTTTGGCACAGCCCACATTGGTGGACATCAATTTCGACGGCGCGATTGACATCGTGTATGCGGGCGACTACGGCGGCGGCGTGTACCGCTTCGATTTGCGCGGAGAACCGAACGATTGGACGGTGCACAAAATCTTCCAAACCGTAAACGGCCAGCCGATTACCAGCGCACCCGCCGTGTTCCGCAACGAAGAAAACAAATACATCGTGGTGTTCGGCACGGGCAGCGATTTGTACCAAAGCGACTTGACCGACACCAACGTGCAGTCGATGTACGGCGTGTATGAAGATTTGACCGATTTCAGCCCGACAGTCAAATACCAGAGCGATTTGGTGCAGCAAACCATGACGCAAAGCCAAGTTTCCGTAAAAGGCAAAAACTACGATGTGCGCAAGCTGAGCGACAATGGCGCGGAAGACCCGAACATCAAAGGCTGGTATTTCGACTTCCCTGCCGGCGAACGGGTGGTGGTGAAACCGAACGTGCTGCTCAAAAGCGTGCTGTTCACCACGCGCAGCTACCGCTTGGAGCGCGAACAATCGGGCAACTTGGGTACGGGCGACAAATGTTCTGCCGAAACCAGTTCCGAGCGTTCATCGGGCGAAAGCTGGGTGATGCAGGTGAAAGTGGACAACGGCGGCAACATTCCGGGCAAAGACGGCGATGAGGCTTACGCTTATGCAGACTTTTTGGGTCAGTACGAGCGCGCCCCCGACAGCGACAAATACACCCGTCCCGATGAGTTGTTTGCGGGCTTCCGCAGCGAGGGCGGAATTGTGAACATGGCGCTGCTGTTTGGCGTGAACAAAGACCCGAACGGCGTGGGCGGCATCAACAGTGCCTATACCCGTGATGGCGATGCGGGCGACAGCGGCATCGACCCGCCGCCCGCCGCAGACGGCAACCATCTCAACAATATCACCAAATTCTGCGTTGATGATGACGACAACAAACTGCTGTACAACAACACGGGCGACAGCAAAGGCTTGAGCGACAACTTTGTTTTGATTCACGCCAACAAATGTCCGTCCCAGCAGAAAGGCATCGTGCGCCGTTTGAGCTGGCGCGAGCTGTTCTGATGATGGGCTGATGGTTTGAACAATAAACGGCTGCGGTTTTTTCGCAGCCGTTTTGGTTTTGGTTTTTAGGCGGATGGGGCGGAATCATCGTCTGGTTTGCGGTACAGCACCAGCAGTTTGCCGATGTGTTGCACCAATTGGGCTTGGGTGGCGGCGCACAATTCGCGGCAAACGGCTTCGCGCTCGCTGCGTTCATCACCAAACACGCGCACTTTAATCAGTCCGTGCGCATTGAGCGCGGTGTCGGTTTCGCGAATCACGGCATCGGTCAGCCCTTTTTGCCCGACCATCACCACAGGGTGCAAGCCGTGCGCTTGCGCCCGCAATTCGATAATTTGTTGTTTGTTTAAGGTTTCGGTGTTCATATTTGTCCTTGTTGCGTGAACGGGATATGCACAATGTGGTGTTTCAATCCACAAAGCTGCACATACGGCGGGGTTTCAAACCGAAAAGGAATTTTGATAAAACACGGCATTATACAGAAATGCGCTGCGGGCGCGACAAAAATCTTGCCACAGGCTGATTTTTCGGGTATGATTATTGGTTCTTGTGCGGAGTACCCGTAGCTCAGTTGGAAGAGCGTCAGTTTCCGAAGCTGAAGGTCGCCGGTTCGAACCCAGTCGGGTGCGCCAAGCAAGACTGAACAAGATGCAATCAATTGTTTTGCCCCGATGGTCTGTGCGAGATTATCGGGGCAAATCTTTGGGCTGAAAAAACGATGCGCCGTCATTCCCGCGCAAGCGGAAATCCAAAACACATTTCAACAAACCTTGATAACACATCGTTTGCCAAACATCGGGCGATGGATTCCCGCCTGCGCGGAAATGACGGCATTTTGTATTATGCTGATTTTTAAAAGATAAATTGATAATACGCGCTAATCCAGCATTTGTGCCAGCAGACGCATGCCCCATGTCCATTGCGGTGAAGCACGGGGCGAATCGGGCGGGGCAGGGGCGAACAGCCGTGCGCCTGCCGTTTGCGCCGTTGGCTGCCATGCTTTGATGTGCCGTGCATCGGCAATCCACGCGGTGCGGCAGGAAAAGCGTGTGCTGCCGAACAGGGTGTGGTCGGGCGGGGATTCGGGCAACACGAAAATCAGTGCCGCGACCCGCCGCCGTGTCGCCCAATCTGCGCGCGCCCACCATGTTGCCAGTGTGGCAACGCCCGCGCCGTGTGCCGCCATCGCCAAACGTCCGCAGGTGTGCGCCGCACAAAATGCCGCCATGTCGGCGCGGGTGTCGTCAGGCGGGGTGCGGGCAAGGTCAAGATGCACCGCGCACGGGTAGCCCCGCGCCCACTGTGCCGCCCATGTTTGTCCGTCATCGGCATCGCCCAGCAGCAGCAGGGCGGTTTCGCGTTCATACATCGGCGTAATCCGCTACCAAAGGCGCGTGGTCGGAAAATTTTTCGTCTTTGTAAACGTGCGCCGCCTGCGCCCGTGCCGCCAAATTGGGCGTAACCATTTGATAATCAATACGCCAGCCCACGTCTTTGGCGTAGGCTTGACCGCGATTGCTCCACCAAGTGTAGCCCGCGATGTCGGGATAGAGCGTGCGCCACACGTCCGTCCAGCCCAGTTGCGTGATGACTTTGCCCATCCATTCGCGTTCTTCGGGCAGAAAGCCGGAGTTTTTCAAATTGCCTTTCCAGTTTTTCAAGTCGATATTTTGGTGGGCGATGTTCCAATCGCCGCAAATGACGATTTCGCGCCCTTCGCCGCGCATTTGCGCCAACATCGGGAAAAATGCGTCCAAAAAGCGGAATTTGGCTTCTTGGCGTGCTTCCGCGCTGCTGCCCGATGGCAGATACAGCGACACCACGCTCAAGCCCGGGAAATCGGCACGGACAAAACGCCCTTCGCGGTCAAATTCTGCCACGCCCATGCCGATTTGCACGGCATCGGGTTTGGTGCGGCTGTACACTGCCACGCCGCTATAACCGCGTTTTTCCGCGCAATGCCACACGCCGTGCATGCCGTGCGGGGCTTTCATTTCGTCCGACAAATCGGCTTCCTGAGCCTTTAATTCCTGCACGCAGACAAAATCGGCATCGGCGCGTGCCAAATAGTCGTAAAAGCCTTTTTTGTAGGCGGAACGGATGCCGTTGAGGTTGGCGGAAATCACGCGCATGATTGGTTTTCCAAACGGTTGAAACGGCGGATTGTAACACGATGGATATGCTTATGATAAAATCATAATAAAAACAATTGATTAAATACAAAAATGAGATTTAAACGCCGTTTGGTGCTAAAATCGCGGCTGTTTTGATTTTCAGAAAAGGAACAAAAATGGCAGGTCATAGCAAATGGGCGAACATCCAACACAAAAAAGCCCGCGCCGATGCCAAGCGCGGTAAAATTTTTACCAAGTTAATCAAGGAAATTACTGTTGCTGCGCGTTTGGGCGGCGGCGACCCCGCGTCCAATCCGCGTTTGCGCTTGGCGATGGACAAGGCTTGGGACGCGAATATGCCCAAAGACAATGTTCAACGCGCGATTGACAAAGGCACGGGCAATTTGGAAGGCGTGGATTATGTGGAGCTGCGCTACGAAGGTTACGGCATCGGCGGTGCGGCGTTGATGGTGGATTGCATGACCGACAACAAAACCCGCACCGTTGCCGATGTGCGCCATGCGTTTAACAAACACGGCGGCAATCTCGGCACGGACGGCTGCGTGGCGTTTAATTTCGTGCATCAGGGTTATTTGGTGTTTGCGGGCGCAGACGAAGATGCGCTGATGGAAGCGGCTTTGGAAGCGGGCGCGGAAGACGTGGTGGCGGACGAGGACGGCATGATTGAAGTCATCACCGCGCCTGCGGATTGGGCGCAGGTGAAAAACGCTTTGGAACAGGCGGGTTTCAAATCGGAAGACGGCGACGTTACCATGCGGGCGCAAAACGAAACCGTTTTGACGGGCGACGATGCGGAAAAAATGCAAAAGCTGATTGACGCGCTGGAAGATTTGGACGATGTGCAGAATGTTTATACTTCTGCCGTTTTGCAGTTTGATTGAATTTGCGCGTCAAAAAAACGCTTTTCAGGCAGTCTGAAAAGCGTTTTTGATTATGGCTACAGTTTTAATGGGCGCAAAACTCTACGGTTTCCCAACCACTGCCGCGCAAGGTAATCCGATGCACGCCGTTTTGTTTGGCAACAAATTCGCATGAACCGCTATCGCAGCCCAAAGAGCGCAGTTGGCTCGGATTGGTGACAATATAACGTGCTGAAATATTGTTTACTTGCAAAGTTTGCCCTGCTTTCAGCTTCAAGGTAAAGGTGGTATTGCCGTAAGCCTTGCCCGAATAGCTGCCGCAATAACTGCCTTTTGCAAATTTAATCGGCACGGCGGCTTGTGCCGGAACTGCCGCCGCAAACAAAACTGCCGCCATGGTTAAAGCCAAAGTTTTCATCATCAAAATCCTTTTTCAGAGTTGGAAGAAATCATAAGCATTGATACATTCTACTACATCATTGCCCGTTATGCTTGCATTTCATGAAAAAAAACGCTTTTCAGGCAGCCTGAAAAGCGTTTTCCCATCATAAGCGATTGATTATTTGCCCCACATTTGCGCGTCCACCGCCGTCAGCGCCACCATATTCACAATGCGGCGCACGGTAGATTGCGGCGTGATGATGTGCACGGGCTTGTTCATGCCCATCAAAATCGGGCCTACGGTAATGCCGTTGGTGGCATGCACGCGCATCAGATTGTAGCTGATGTTCGCCGCTTCCACATTCGGCATCACCAGCAGGTTTGCCGCACCGTGCAGCGTGGTTTCGGGGAAAGTCTGCTTGCGCAGGGTTTCGTCCAACGCCAAATCCGCCTGCATTTCGCCGTCCACTTCCAAATCCGCGTCCAATTCGCGCAGCAGTTCTAAAGCCTGTTGCATTTTGGTGCTGTCTTTGTCCACATGCGAACCGAAATTGGAGTTGGACACCAGCGCGACTTTCGGCTGCAAACCGAAGCGTTTGATTTCTTTGGCACACATCATCGTGCCTTGCGCCAATTGTTCGGCGGTGGGGTCGTGAATGACATAGGTGTCGGCAATAAAGAAATTGCCTTTGTTGGTGATGACGGCGTTCATGGCGAAGGCGTTTTTTTGCGGATTGTCGTAGCCGATGACTTCTTCCATGATTTCAAAATGGTCGTAAAAACGCCCCATCGTGCCGCAGACCATGCCGTCTGCGTGTCCCAAACGCACCATCGCCGCGCCCACCAGCGTGGTGTTGGCAATCACGCGGCGGCGCGCCATTTTGGCAGTTACGCCGCGCCGTTTGAGCAGGTCGTAATAAAGCTGCCAGCTTTCTTCGTAATACGGGTTTTCGGTCATGTCCACCAGTTCAAAGTCTTTGCCTGCCTGAATGGTCAAACCTTGCGCCTGCAAACGCGCTTCCACGATTTCCTTGCGTCCGACCAAAATCGGAAACGCCAGTTTTTGTGCGACAATTTGCTGGGCGGCGTGCAATACGCGCTCGTCTTCGCCCTCGCTCAAGACGATGCGTTTGATGTCTTTTTTCGCCTGTGAGAACACGGGGCGCATAATCAGGCTGGTTTTGTAGATTTGCTGGTTCAGCTTTTCCACATAGGCATCAAGGTCGGCAATCGGGCGGGTCGCCACGCCGGAATCCATCGCGGCTTTGGCAACGGCGGGGGCGATGCGGGCAATCAGGCGCGGGTCAAACGGTTTGGGAATCAGGTAGTCCGCGCCGAATTTCAGTTCTTCGCCGCCGTATGCGCCCGCCACCACGTCGTTGGATTCCGCCAATGCCAAATCCGCAATCGCATGTACGCACGCCAACTTCATTTCTTCGTTGATGGTGGTCGCGCCCACGTCCAAGGCGCCCCGAAAAATAAACGGGAAACACAGTACATTATTGACTTGGTTGGGGAAGTCGGAACGCCCTGTGCCGATAATCACATCGGGACGCACGGCTTTGGCTTCGGGCGGCCAGATTTCCGGTTGCGGGTTGGCGAGGGCGAACACCATCGGATGTTCCGCCATGGTTTGGAGCATTTCCGGTTTCAACACGTTGGCGCCCGACAAGCCCAAGAAAATGTCTTTGCCGTTTACCGCGTCCGCCAATACGCGCTGACCGTTGTCTTCAATTGCGTAACGCACTTTGGATTCGTCCATGCGTTCGCGGTCTTCGCGGGTGGTGTAAATCACGCCTTTGGAGTCGCACACGGTGATGTGTTCGCGCTTCATGCCCAGCGCCACCAGCAAATCCAAGCAGGCAATTGCCGCCGCGCCCGCGCCGGAACACACCAGCGTTACATCGGCAATGTCTTTTTTAATCAGGCGCAAGCCGTTCAACACGGCGGCGGCGGTGATGATGGCGGTGCCGTGCTGGTCGTCGTGGAACACGGGAATGTTGCAGCGTTCGCGCAGTTTTTTCTCGATGTAAAAACATTCGGGGGCTTTGATGTCTTCCAAGTTGATGCCGCCGAAAGTCGGCTCCAGCGAAGCGATGATGTCCACCAGTTTGTCGGGGTCGGTTTCGTTCACTTCAATGTCAAACACGTCGATGTCGGCGAATTTTTTAAACAATACGCCCTTACCTTCCATCACCGGTTTGCCGGCGAGTGCGCCGATGTTGCCCAAACCCAGCACCGCCGTGCCGTTGGAAATCACGGCAACGAGATTGCCGCGCGCGGTGTATTTGTAGGAAGCAAGCGGGTCGGCGTGAATTTCCATGCACGGCGCGGCCACGCCCGGTGAATACGCCAGCGACAAATCGTATTGGGTCGCCAAGGGCTTGGTGGGGGCGACTTGGATTTTGCCGGGTGTGGGAAATTCGTGAAAATGCAGGGCGGCTTCTTTGATATGTTCGTCCATAGGGCTGGTTCTTTCTCTGGTCTGAAAGTGAAAAACGGTTGGAATTGTACTCCCAAACCCGATGGGGCTGAAAGCACCGGCACGATATTTTGCCCATAGCCGCCGCGATATTGCTTAATCAAAGGTGGGGCGATACAATCGGCACATTGTTTTTATAAATCCGAATAAAGGAGTTTGAGATGGCAATCATCGGCATTGTCATGGGCAGCAACAGCGACTGGCCCGTGATGGAACACGCCGCCCGCGTTCTGACGGATTTCGGCGTGGACTACGAAGCGCGGGTGGTGTCGGCGCACCGCACCCCCGATTTGATGTTTGACTACGCCAAATCCGCCCGCCGGCGCGGTTTGCAGGCGATTATCGCCGGTGCGGGCGGCGCGGCGCACCTGCCCGGCATGATTGCCAGTCAAACCACCCTGCCCGTGTTGGGCGTGCCCGTGCCGAGCAAATACCTGCGCGGCGAAGATTCGCTGCTGTCCATCGTGCAAATGCCCAAAGGCGTTCCCGTAGCCACCTTTGCCATCGGCGAAGCGGGCGCGGCAAACGCGGCTTTGTTTGCCGTGTCGCTGCTGGCGAACCGCGATGCGGACTTGGCACAAAAACTCGCCGGCTTCCGTCAAAAACAAAGCGATACCGTCTTGGCAATGCAACTGCCGCCCGTTCAGGCAGCCTGAAAACCCCACTTCCCGCACAAACACCATGAAACTGTTAGACACATTCAACACCGAACCGCACATTACCTTTGAACAGCAAAACAAAGTCGGCATTCTGCTGATGAATCTGGGCACGCCCGAACGCCCCACCCCCGAATCCTTAAGCCCCTACCTGCGCCGTTTCCTGTCTGACCGCCGCGTGGTGGAACTGCCCGGCTTTTTGTGGAAACCCCTGCTGCGTTTCGCCGTCATTCCCCTGCGCGCCAAACACGTTGCCGAAAACTACGGGCGCGTGTGGCTGAACGAAGGCTCGCCGCTCAAAGTGTTTACCGAACGCCAATGCGAAGGCCTGCGCCAACGCCTGCCCGACAATATTTACATTGAATACGCCATGAGTTACAGCGAACCTTTCGCATCGCAAGCCCTTGCCAAACTCAAGGCCAACGGCGTGGGACGCGTGCTGGTGTTGCCGCTTTACCCGCAATACGCCGCCAGCAGCACCGGCGCGGCGGTGGACAAAGTGTTGAACGTACTGCTCAAACAGCGCAACCAAATGTCGCTGCGCACCGTATCGCGCTTTTACGACCACGAGGGTTACATCAAAGCCCTTGCCGCGCAAATCCGCAACTACCGTGCCGAACACGGCGCGGGCGAAATGCTGATGTTCAGTTTTCACGGCATTCCGCAAATGCAGCACGACAAAGGCGACCCCTACCCGCACGAATGCCGTAAAACCGCGCAACTGGTCGCCGCCGAACTGGGCTTGGGCGAACAGGACTACACCGTTTCTTTCCAAAGCCAGTTCGGAAAAGGCAAATGGCTGAAACCGAGTACGCAGGATTTGTTCGTCTCGCTGCCGAAAAAGGACAAAATCAAGAAATTGGACGTGGTTTGCCCCGGCTTTGTTTCCGATTGTTTGGAAACGATGGAGGAAATCGCCATCGCCGGACGCGAGGAATTTTTTGCCAACGGCGGCGAGCAGTTCCACTACATTCCCTGCCTGAACGACCACCCGCTTTGGCTGGACGCTTTGGCGGATTTGGCGAAAGACAATTTGCAAAGTTGGGTAAGTTACAGCCTTTGATTTGAAAAAGGAAAGCGTATGTCTGCATTATACGAGCGCGATTTTGCCGCGTGGGCGGCGGAACAGGCAGGATTGTTGCGGGCGGGCGTGATTGACGGGCTGGATTTTGCCAATTTGGCGGAAGAAGTGGAAAGCATGGGAAAAAGCGAACAACGCAGCTTGGAAAACCGCCTGATTGTCCTGATTTGCCACCTGCTCAAATGGCGTTACCAACCGCAACGGCGCGGCGCATCGTGGCAAGCCACCATTCGCGAACAAAGGCTGCGGCTGCGCCGTTTGCTGCGCGAATCGCCCAGCCTGAACAGATACTTGCAAGACCATGATTTTCTTGAAGACGTATGGACATACGCCGTAGCCGCCGCCATTCGCGAAACCGATTTGGACATTTTTCCCGAACACGCCGTGTGGCCGGTGGAAACCGTTTTGGAAGACGGTTTTCTGCCCGATGCCGTTGGTGGCGAAAGCAATATTGAATAAGGATTGCCAACATGAAAAAAATTGAAGCCGTCATCAAACCGTTCAAGCTGGACGATGTGCGCGAAGCCTTAACCGAAATCGGCATCACCGGCATGACCGTCAGCGAAGTCAAGGGCTTCGGGCGGCAGCGCGGGCACACTGAAATCTATCGCGGCGCGGAATACGCGGTGGATTTTCTGCCGAAAGTGAAACTGGAATTGGTGCTGCCCGATGATTTGGTGGAACGCGCGGTGGAAACGATTATGGACACCGCCCGTTCCGGCAAAATCGGCGACGGCAAAATTTTTATCCTGCCGGTGGAAGAGGTTATCCGTATCCGTACCGGCGAAACGGCGGAAGCGGCGGTTTAACGTTTTAACGTTTGGAACGTTTCAGGCTGCCTGAAATAAGGAAACGCATGACCCTAATCAGCATCACTTTGATTATTTTAGCATTAACCCTGCTGCTGGTGGGCGCGGCGGGGACGGTTTATCCCGCGTTGCCCGGCCTGCCGGTGATGTTCGGCGGTGCGTGGCTGCTCGCCTACGCGCAAAATTACCAAGTCATTGAAGCGGCAACGGTTTGGCTGTTGCTGCTGCCGCTCGCATTCGGCATGGCGATGGATTTTGTCGCCGGTTTGCTCGGCGCGAAATACACGGGCGCAGGCAAACAGGCTTTGTGGGGCGCGTTTGTCGGCGGGATTGCGGGCATCTTTTTCGGCATCGCGGGGCTGCTGCTGGGGCCGCTTATCGGCGCGGCGGTCGGCGAATTTGCCGCCAAACGCGATTTGCTGAAAGCGGGCAAGGTCGGCATCGGCACGTTTGCGGGCTTTATTGTCGGCACGGCGGCGAAAATCGGTGCGGCTTTGGTGATTTTGCTGACGGTGGCGGCGGAATATATTTTGTATTGGTTTTAAAGGAAAAACTATGAAGAGGAAAATCTTGTTATTGGTCTTAAGCTTGGGCGCAACGGCAACGCACGCTGCCGCGCCGCTTTCCTGCAAAACGCTGAAAAGCGGTTTTCACAACCATCAGCGTTGCGTGTTTGCCGGTAACAGCCTCGAACAAGCCTATCGCGCTTTGCGGAGCCGGTTGGTGCGCGAAAATCCCACCCTTGCACCGGTATTTCCCGCCAATCTGCCCGCCCAAAGCCAAACCCGCACCCGTAAAAAAGATAACGGAGACTGCGGCATCAACGAACGCACGGTCGAATTTAAACGCGGCAACGGCACGGCAAGCATGAAAATTAGCGGCGGCAACGACTGTGTGGCGGAAGACGGCTATGAACTGCGCTTGCGCCAAGAGCGCGGTAAAACCATCATTGACCACCATTCTTACGCATCTTAAACAGCAAATATCCACACCATGTTGCAAAGCACAGGGCTGCACATAAAGCACAGCCCGATGTCTTGCCCTGATTCGAACGGGCTTACAAAACCATCATGCGTTTAAGATAACCGGGCATGGCGGGCGGCTCTTTGATGGCGAGCAGCTCGTCTGCCAAAGCCAAATATGCCTGTGTGCCTTTGGCTTTTTCGTCATATGCCAAAGCGGGCATGCCGTGGCTGGGTGCTTCTGCCAAACGCACGTTGCGCGGAATGGTGGTTTCCAGCACCCTTTGCCCGAAATAGTGGCGCAGTTGGCTGCTCACTTCCAGCGACAAGCGGTTTTGGCTGGTAAACATCACAAACACCACGCCCGCGATGTCGAGCTTGGGGTTGATGGTTTGGCGGATGCGCCGAATAGTGGAGAGCAAATCGGAAATCCCTTCCAAAGCGTAGTATTCGCACACCATCGGAATCAAAACGCTGTCGGCGGCCGCCAAGCCGTTGAGCATCAGCAGCGATAAGGTGGGCGGGCAGTCAATCAATATGTGGTCGTAGTCGGCGGCAACGGCAGCAATCGCGTTTTTCAGGCACAGTTCGCCGGCGGGAAAATCCATCAGGCGCACGTCGATGCCGGTCAAATCGCGGTTGGACGCCAATACGTCATAATGCCCTGTTTCGCTGCGCAGCATCGCGCTGCGGATGTCGGTTTCGCCCAGCAGGACGTGGCGCGTGCCCGCCGTAAAGGTGTTTTTGTCCACGCCGCTGCCCATGGTGGCATTGCCCTGCGGGTCGAGGTCGATGAGCAGCACCCGTTTGCCGCGATGGGCGAACGATGCCGCCAAGTTTACGGCGGTGGTGGTTTTGCCCACGCCGCCTTTTTGGTTGCACACGGTCAGGATTTTTTGTGTCATGGTTCAGCCTTTCTGCGGGCGCATCAGCACCATGTGCCGTTCCGCGTTCAAATCCGGTACTTGCAGCCTGTCGATGCGGAACACGTCCACATCGGCGGGAACGTGTTCCAATTCTTCGTAAGGATACACGCCTTTCATCGCCGCCCAATAGCCGTTTTCGTTGAGCAGGTGCTTGGTCAGGGCGATGAAGTCGTCCAACTGGGCAAAGGCGCGGCTGGTAACCACATCGACTTTTTTGTCGTGCATCGCTTCCACGCGCCCCGTTGCCACGGTAACGTTGTTCAGCCCCAATTCAATGACCGCCTGTTGCAAAAACGTGGTTTTTTTGGTGTTTGCGTCCAGCAGGGTGATGTGCAAATCGGGACGGCAGATGGCGGTGGGAATGCCCGGCATGCCGCCGCCCGACCCTACGTCCATCAGCGTGGCGGCGTCTGCCACATAGGGCAGCAGCGTCAGGCTGTCGAGCAGGTGGTGTCCGACCATTTGCGCTTCATCGCGCAGGGCGGTAAGGTTGTAGGTGGCATTCCATTTTTTCAGCAGCGCAATGTATTCCAACAACAAAAGCTGTTGCGCCGCATCCAATTCCAGACCCATTTGTTGCAAACCGTTTTTCAGGCGGTTTTTCAAATCGGAACTCATCGTGTTTTCCTTCAAAACATCTATGGCGCAATGCTAACCCAATTTGTCAAATCAGGTAAAGCATTCGCGTGCAAAACCCGTGCGCCCAAACTTTGATACAATACCGCTTTTCTGCCAGAATTGAGAAGTCTGTTCCCATGTCGCATTTAGAAACTTGGATTGGTTTGCGCTATCTGCGTGCCAAAAAACGCAGTGGTTTCATGTCGTTTATCTCGATGATTTCCATACTCGGCATCGCTTTGGGCGTGATTGCGCTGATTTTGGTGTTGTCGGTGGTCAATGGTTTTCAAAAAGACATTCGCGGTCAGTTGCTGAACATCGCCCCGCATGCCGAAGTGTTTTTCCATCAGGCGCAGGAAGGGCAGACGTGGCACGCGCTGCAAAAGCAGTTGGACGGCAAACAGGGCATTTCCGCCACCGCGCCGTTTACCGCCAATCAGGCACTGATTGCCAATGCGGGCGAAGTGCGCGGCGTGCAGTTGCGCGGGGTGCTGCCCGACACCGAAAAAAAAGTGGTCGAATACGGCAACAACATGCCGCAAGGCTCGTTTGATGCGCTCAAATCCGATGAATTTAACATTCTGCTGGGCGAAAAACTCGCCGAAGCGGTCGGTGCGGAAACGGGCAACAAAGTTACCCTGATTACCCCCGAAGGCAACGTTACCCCCGCCGGCGTGGTGCCGCGCCTGAAGCAGTTCAATGTGGCGGGCATCATCAAAACGGGCTTTGACGAAGCGGACGCGACTTTGGCACTGATTCATCTGGACGATGCGAAAAAGCTCTACCGTTTGGAAGATGCCCATGTGGGCTTGCGTTTGCGCTTGGACGACCCGCAAAACGCCCCCGCCGTGATGGACAAGCTGCTGCCCCCCGCGCAGCGCGACAACCTGACCGTTGTCAATTGGACGGACAACAACCGCAGCTATTTCAATGCGGTGGAAATGGAAAAACGCATGCTCACCCTGCTGCTTACCTGCATCATCGTGGTGGCGGCGTTTAATTTGGTTTCTTCGCTGGTGATGGCGGTTACCGACAAGCAGTCCGACATCGCCATTTTGCGGACGCTGGGGCTGTCGCCCGGCGGGGTGATGAAGATTTTCATCGTGCAGGGCATGGTGGCGGGCTTGCTGGGTACGTTTTTCGGCGTGGTCATCGGCGTGCTGCTGGCATGGAAAATCGGTGCGGTTGTCGCCTTTGTGGAAGGTCTGTTCGGGGTCAAGCTGATTGCCGCGCAAGTGTATTTTCTCAACTATCTGCCCAGCGACATTCAGGTGTCGGACGTGGTCGGCGTGGCACTGATTTCGCTGCTGCTGTCGTTTTTGGCAACGCTCTACCCGAGCCTGAGCGCGGCGCGTACCCAACCTGCGGAGGCTTTGCGTTATGAATAAGCAAACCGTGCTTTCCTGCCGCAATGTCGGCAAAACCTATCGGGACGGCACCTTGAACGTGGACGTGCTGCACGATTTGAATCTGGACATTTATCAGGGGCAGAGCGTGAGCATCATCGGTGCATCGGGAAGCGGCAAATCCACGCTGCTGCACATTTTGGGCGGTTTGGACACGCCCACTGTCGGCACGGTGTCGCTGATGGGGCTGGATTTGTCCAAGCTCGGTCAGGCGCGTTTGGGCAAGCTGCGTAATCAGTATTTGGGCTTTGTGTATCAGTTTCATCATTTGCTGGGCGAGTTCAGTGCTTTGGAAAATGTGATGATGCCCTTGCTGATTGGGCGCATGCCCCGTGCCGAAGCCCAAGAACGGGCGGCGGCGATGTTGGAAAAGGTCGGCTTGGGGCAACGCTTGCTGCACCGTCCCACCGAGCTCTCCGGCGGCGAACGCCAGCGTGCCGCGATTGCCCGCGCCTTGGTCAAACAGCCGCAGTGCCTGTTGGCAGACGAACCCACCGGCAACCTTGACCGCAACAATGCCCGCAACATTCTCGACATGATGCTGGAGTTAAAGCAGGAATTGGGGACGGCGCTGATTGTCGTTACCCACGATGACGAATTGGCGCAGCGTTTCGAGCATACGCTGCACATGCGGGACGGGAAGTTGCAGTCTGTGAAATAATTTAAATTAAAATAAATAGTTATGCGTATGCGTATGCGTATGCGTATGCGTATGCGTATGCGTTGCGGGCGTGGCGGCGGTGCCGGTGTGCGTGCATGGCGACACGCCCCGTGCTTTTGCTTCCGGTGTCGCGGCGGTGATACAATGTAAAGGTTGGCGCACGGGTTGCCCGCGCAGCCTCATGCGCAGCCCTGATTCGGACGGGGCGGCGCCCCGCCCGAACAAAAGCGGTTCTGCCACCGTAAACGGCGGGGTTTCAAACCGAAAAGGAATTGTGATGAAACGTTTTTCCCTAATTTTTTCCGTGCTGTCCGTTGGTCTGCTGGGGGCGTGCAGCCATCGTGCTTCGCTGGTGCCCGGCAGCACCGTCCACACCCACAATAAAGACGTGATTGTGGTGGCAGATGCCGCCGAGCGCGATTTGAACAACCAAACCGCCGTGTATCCGGTTACGTTTGCCTTGCTGGAAAACATGCGCCAAAGCGGTGTGCGTCCGCGTGCCAATCCCGCTTTGGAAAACTTGAAAAAACAATACAGCTACAAAATCGGCAGTGGTGATGTGTTGTCGGTGAAGGTGTGGAACCAGCCCGATTTGAACGCGTTTTCCGGCAGCGCGGGCGGCGGCAGGCAAACCGCTCAAGGCACTTGGGTGGACGAGAGCGGTCATATTTTTTATCCTTTGGCGGGCAAAATCCATGTGCGCGGCAAAACCCTGACGCAGGTGCGCCAGTTGCTGACCGAGCGTTTGCAGCGCTATTTCAAAGAACCGCAGGTAGATGTGAACATCACCGAATTTCGTTCGCAAAGCGTGTCGGTGGGCGGGGCGGTGAAGCAAAGCGGCAAATTCCAACTGACCAACGTGCCGCTTACGCTGGTTGAAGCGGTGGCGCAGGCGGGCGGTTTGACCGAACAGGCAGATGCCGAACGCATCAAATGGACGCACAAAGGGCGCGAACGCACCGTTTCCCTGCACGATATTGTCGCGCACGGCGATTTGTCGCAAAACGGTCTGCTGGCAGACGGCGACACCGTTCACGTGCCGACCCGCGCCGATGTGCCGGTGTACGTGATGGGCGAGGTGGGCAAGCAGTCGGTGCTGACCATCGGCAGCAACGGCCTGAGCCTGACCGAAGCGTTGGCGCAATCGTCCGGCATCAACCAAAACATCGCCAATGCCACCGGCGTGTTCGTCATCCGCAACCGCCCCGACCGCCCCGATGGCAAAAGCATCCACGTTTACCAACTGAATCTGCAAGATGCCACCGCTTACGCGATGGGTACGCAGTTCAAGCTCAAACCGCAAGACGTGGTGTACGTAACCGCCGCACCGGTGGCGCGTTGGAACCGCGTGTTGTCGCAAATCATGCCTTCGGTAAACAGCTTCCTGCTGCTGAAGAACATTTTTTAAGGTTGTTGCGCCATGTTTGACAAAATTCTGGTGGTGTGTGTCGGCAACATCTGCCGTTCGCCCGTTGGCGAATATCTGCTCAAAGCCCGCTTGCCGGCGCGGGACATCGCTTCGGCGGGCGTGGGCGCATTGGTCGGACACCCCGCCGATGCCCAAGCCCTTGCCGCCGCCGCGCCCTACGGCATCGATTTGACCCCGCACCAAGCCCGCCAACTGACGGACGAAATGTGCCGCCGCTACGACCTGATTTTGGTGATGGAGCGCAAACTGATTGAAGCCGTGTGCGCCGTTTCGCCCGCCGCCCGCAGCAAAACCATGCTGTTCGGGCAATGGCTCGCGCAAGGCGACAAAGACATCGCCGACCCCTACCGCCAAAGCGACGACGTGTTCCGCATCACCTGCCAACGGCTGGCACAAGCCGCCGACCTGTGGGCGAACAAGCTGAAAAAATCCTGAATAACAACAACCTTACCAAAGCCATGTCCTCCTCCAACCACTCCGAACCCCGCCGCACCGAAGACGACGAAATCGACTTGGGTGAATTGTTCCAAACCCTGCTGTTCAACAAGCTGCCCATTATCCTGACCACCGCCATTTTCTGCATGGGCGGGGTGATTTACGCCCTGACCGCCACCCCCGTGTATCAGGCAGATGCCATGCTGGAAGTGGTCGGCAGCAAAAATCAGGTATTGGGCGAACTGTCCGACCTGCTCGCCGACAACCGCACGCCTGCCGACACCGAAATCGAACTCATCAAGTCGCGCTTGGTGCTGGGCAAAACCATCAACCAGCTCGGGCTGAACATCAACGTCCGCGCCGAGCCTTCCTTTATCGACCGTTTGCTGCCGGGCCCCAAACCGTCCAACACGGTGGAAATCGGCAGCTTTACCGTTCAGGAAGCATGGCAGAACCGCAGCTTTACCCTGATTGCACAGGGCCCGCAGGAATACACCGTCATCACCCCCGAAGGCGTGCGCCATAGCGGGCGCATCGGGCAAACCCTGTCGATGGGCAACGCCTTTTCCCTGCTGGTGAAAAAAATCGATGCCGGCTTGGGGCAGGAATTTGACCTGACCCGTTATTCCGACCTGTACGCCATCGAACAGATAAGACGCAGCCTGAACGTGGCTGCCAAAGGCAAAAACCTGCCCATCATCGGTTTGAGCATGACCGGCACCGAGCCTGCACAAATCGTCCGCACCATCAACGGCATCATCGACAACTATGTGGCGCAAAACCGCGACAAAGACATTCAAACCGCACAAAACGGCTTGAAATTCATCAACGAAGAGCTGCCGCGCCTGCACGAAGAGCTGCAAGAAGCCGAAAACCAACTGAACGAATACCGTACCCGCAACAAATCGCTGGACGTGCCAAGCGAAGCACGCGGCACGCTGGAAGGCTTGAACAAGCTGGAAATGCAAATGGTTGATTTGAGAACGGAAGAATCGGTGTTGTCGGAAGTGTATACCAAAGACCACCCCGCCTATAAAGCCTTGCGCGACAAAATACAGGTGTTGGAAGACGCCAAAAAACGCCTAAACAAGCAAATTACCGAAATGCCCGCCACCCAGCAGGAAATCGTGCGTTTGACCCGCAACGTTACCATCAAGCAGAATATTTACATTCAATTGCTGAACAAACGGCAGGAATTGGGCATTTTGCAGGCAAGTTCGCAGGGCAATGTCCGTGTGATTGACCGTGCGGCGGTGGGCGAACACCCCATCAAGCCGAAAAAGGCGATTATTGTGGCATTGGCAACGATGGTCGGTTTGTTGTTGGCGGTGATGGCGGTGCTTGCCAAAGCCATGTTCCGGCGCGGCATCGATTCGGTGGAAGCCATTGAGGTGTTGGGTGTGGACGTGGTCGCCAGCATTCCCCATTCGGAGCAGCAAGACAAATCCGATGCCGCCTTCCGCAAACTCAGACGCAGCAAAAACGACAATGCCCGTTCCAATACGCTGATTAGCCTGAAAAACCCCGTTGATGCCAGCGTTGAGGCCTTGCGGGCGCTGCGTACCAACCTGCATTTCAGCACCATCGACAATCCGAACAAAACCATTATGGTGTCGGGGGCGACGCCGCAGGTGGGCAAAACGTTTGTGGCGGCGAATTTGGCGGTGTTGCTGGCGCAAACCAATCAAAAGGTTTTGTTTGTGGATGCCGATATGCGTCAGGGCTACGCGCACAATTTGTTCGGCGTGGAAAGCGGCGGCGGTTTGTCGGACATGCTGCACGCTTCGCATACCAATTATAAGAAGTTTATCCAAAGCACGCAGACGGAAAATCTGCATTTGATGACGCGGGGCGCCGGCTCGGACGATGCGGCGGAGCTGTTGCAGAAGAAGCGTTTGCGCGAGTTTTTGCTGTGGGCGCAGAAGCAGTATGATTATGTGGTGCTGGACACGCCGCCGATTTTGGCGGTAACCGATGCGGCGATTATCGGTCAATACATGGGGACGTCCTTGCTGGTGTGCCAATTCGGCAAAACGGAAGTGAGCGATATGGAAGAGACCTTGGCGCGTTTCCGCCACAATCGGGTGGAGATTCACGGCATTGTGCTGAACGGTATCGAGCGGACGGCGAAAAATGCCTACAAGTATGATTATACGCGGGCTTATTATACCCGCCGCGACGGTGCCGACCGTCCGTCCGAATAGGAGCATGATGATGGTGAATCTGGAAACGCTGGTGTACGGCAAGCTCGGTGGTGCGGACGGCGCGGCGGCGGACGTGCTGCGTTGCAGTCGGGATTTTTCCGATGCGGAACGGGCTTTGTTGGGCGAAATTTTACAAGATTTTGATTTTGATGGCGACCAAGCTCGGGCTTTGGTACACGCGGTGCGGCAGCAGCACGGGTTTGACCCCGATGCGGCGCACATCGGTGATGACGATGAAGACGGCGCGGGGGTGTGCGCGCATTGTCTGAATCCGCCCGCGCCGCCCTTGCGCGACTATTATTTGTGGCGGCAGCAGCGCGGCGCATCGGGGCAGGGGGAGAATGCGTGATGATGAATGTGTGGAATCCTGTGATTGATTTGAAAATCGTCCGCCCCGAGTTGGCAGGACGTTTGCCCGCGTATGCCACTGCGGGTGCGGCGGGTTTGGATTTGCACGCCTGCATCGGCGCGGCACTGACGCTCGCGCCGCAGCAAACGGAGTTGGTGCCGACCGGCATCGCCGTGCATTTGGCAGACCCGCATTTGGCGGCGGTGCTGCTGCCGCGTTCGGGCTTGGGGCATAAGCACGGCATTGTGTTGGGCAATCTGGTGGGGCTGATTGATGCCGATTATCAGGGCGAAATCATGGTGTCGGTGTGGAACCGCAGCCAAACGGATTTTGTCATACAGCCGTTTGAGCGCATTGCGCAAATGATGATTGTGCCGGTGGTGCGCGCGCAGTTCCGGCAAGTGGCGGATTTTGATGCCAGCGCGCGCGGCACGGGCGGTTTTGGCAGCACCGGCAGGCTGTAGGGCGTGTTGTTATTAAAATTTTTATATTGAAAATCAGTGTTATATAAAAAATTCCGTCATTCCCGCGAATATGGGAATCCATTGCCCGATGACTTGCAGACCGTGGTTTATCGGGGTTTGTGTGAATGTGTCGTTGGATTCCCGTTGGCGCGGGAATGATGGTGCTGTGTTTTTTCAGTCAGTTGATGACACGCTGTGGCGGGCGGTTGGTGCCGTTTTGCCCGTTTGCACACTTATTTGCAACACTTGTTGCCGCCGCAGCCGCCAATCGCCGCCGTGCCGTTTCCACCCGACCGCCAAACCAGTACAATAACCGCATACCGTTTGCGCCCGCACCCGCAGGGCAGCAACCGACATGCGGCTGTTGCGGCTGAAACCGAATAAAGAATTGATGATGGACTATCCCGACAACCGTTTTGATGCCGACGTGCAGGCACTGCACGCACCGCCGCACTCCGGCGAAGCCGAACAATCGGTTTTGGGCGGGCTGATGCTCGACAACTCGGCGTGGGACAGAATTGCCGACATGGTCAGCGCCGATGATTTTTACCGCCACGAACACAGGCTGATTTTCCGCGCCATTGCCACGCTCATGAACGAGAGCCGTCCTGCCGACGTGGTAACCGTGCAGGAATATTTGCAAAACCGTCATGAATTGGACGCGGCGGGCGGATTCAACTATCTGGTTACACTGGTGCAGACCACCCCGTCTGCCGCCAACATCCGCCGCTATGCCGAAATCGTGCGCGAACGCTCGGTTGTCCGCCAGCTTGCCGAAGTTGGAACGGAAATTGCTAGAAATGCCTATCAGCCGCAGGGCAAAACCGCCGAACAACTGCTTGACGAAGCAGAAAACAAAGTATTCCAAATTGCCGAAAGCACCGCCAAGGCCAAACGCGGCTTTTTGGACATGGCAGAGCTGGTGAGCCAAAACGTCGCCAAAATCGACAGGCTGTACCAGCGCGACAATCCCGAAGAAGTAACGGGCATTGCCACCGGCTTTGTGGACTTGGACCGCATGACTTCCGGCTTGCAGCCGGGCGATTTGATTATTGTGGCGGGGCGTCCCTCGATGGGCAAAACCGCCTTTGCCATCAACATCGCCGAAAACGTGGCGCTGGACAGCCAACTGCCCGTAGCGGTGTTTTCCATGGAAATGGGCGGGGCACAACTGGTGATGCGTATGCTCAGCTCGGTGGCGCGTATCGACCAAAACAGCTTGAAAAACGGCATTTTGGCAGACGGAGACTGGGATTTGCTCAATGCGGCGGTGTTCCGCCTGTCGGACGCGCCCATATTTATCGATGAAACGCCCGGCTTGACCGCCTTGGAAGTGCGCGCCCGTTCGCGCCGGCTCGCCCGCCGTTTCAACGGCAAACTCGGTTTGATTGTGATTGACTACCTGCAATTGATGTCCGGCTCGGGACGCAACGACAACCGCGCCGCCGAGCTTGGGGAAATTTCCCGCTCCATCAAAGCATTGGCAAAAGAATTGCAAGTGCCGGTCATTGCCCTGTCGCAATTGTCGCGCACGGTGGAACAAAGAACCGACAAACGTCCGATGATGTCGGATTTGCGCGAATCGGGCGCAATCGAGCAAGATGCCGATTTGATTATGTTCATGTACCGCGACGAATATTACACAAAAGAAAACAGCCAACACAAGGGCTTGGCGGAATGCATCATCGGCAAGCACCGCAACGGCCCGACAGGGCGGGTGTTTTTAACGTTTTTGGGGCAATTTACCCGCTTTGAAAGCACGCTGTACAACCCCGAATACGCTGCGGACGGTGCGTCCGCGCCGGCAGATGTGCCCGCGTATTGAGTGGCGGCCGCCCCTTTGCCGACAAATAAAACAACACAGTGTACCGCCACAGCCGGCGGGGTTCAGACCAAATTTAAGGAACTTTGATGAAACACCCAAAATTCTCCGGTTTTACGCTCATCGAGCTGCTGGTTACGGTGGCGATTATCGGCATTATGGCGGCGATTGCCTTTCCCAGCATGGCGGCGCTGGTAAACAGCACCCGCATCAACAACCGCGCCGAACAGGTGGCAAACCTGATGCGCTTTGCCAAAACCGAAGCGGTGCGGCGCAACATGCCTGTGGTGGTGTGCGGGGTGAAAATCCGCAGCGACGGCCGTCCGCTCAATCTGTGCAGCCCCAACGAACTGGGCAGCGGCATGCTGGCGTTTGCCGATGCCAATCGGGACGGACAATACGGCGTGAATGACGGCGATATTGATTTGCGCACCATCAACATCAACGGCAACAACAAATTCAATATCGACATGAATGTGGCGGTGTTTGACTTAACGGGCAAATCCGTAAGCGGCAAAGACAGCCAAAAAGCCTTCGTGTTCATGCCGGACGGCTCGTTCGGCATCAAAACGGGCAACGGCTTGCACGACACCGAGTTTGCACAATACTATATCCAATTATCGGTTTCGGAAAACGAAAAATACAGCCGCAAAGTGGTGCTCAACCCCGGCGGCAAAGTCTCCATCTGCAATCCGCAAACCAAAGACGAATACGAAAAACCCGCCATCTGCGCCTGAACCCCCATGCCCAACTGAAAAGGAATTTCGATGAAGCCCGTATCCGCCCGCATCCGCGCCCTGCCGCGCCAACAAGGTGCCACGCTGATTGAAGTGATGGTGTCGGTGTTTTTGCTCACTTTCGGGGTGTTGGGGCTGATGGCGGCGCAAATACGCTCCGTGTCCAGCATCAGCGAAGCCGAAAGCCGCAGCACCATTGCCCAAGCTGCCGAAAATTTGGCAGAAGCCATGCAGGCCAATCCGCAAATTGTCAAATCGGGTACGCGTGCGGTACGCAACTACACCCATTATCTGAATGCGGGCAACACTGCCAAAGAGCTGGACTTGAATGCCGACCCCGGACAAATTCCCAATCCTTTGTGGGGAACGTGGGACGCGCCCGCCAAAGAAACCCAAAGCGGCATCACCAAAGAAAACCTTGCCGCTTCGCACATTGCCCTGTTTGAATACATGCTGCGGCAAACCCCCAATGCGCAAACCCTGTCGTATGTGGTTTGTACCGACAACCCCGTACCAAGCGAGCCGACCGTAAACGGTACGACCGTCAATTTCAATTGCAGCAATCGCGGTTCGACCGTGATTAAAGTGGCGTGGACGAACCGTCCTGCCGATGCCAAAAGCCAAACCGAACCCGTGTATTACAGCTATCAGTTGCAATTGGCGGAATAAGCCGCGCACCGTTCAAACCGAAAAGGAATTTTGATGAAAAACCGTATCCGCATTCCCTTCGCGGGAAAAAACAAAGGTTTTACGCTCATTGAGTTTGTCGTTGCCAGCGCGTTGGCACTGATTGTGATTTTGGCGGCGGGCAGTACTTATTTCATTACCCGCAAGCTCAATCAGGGCAGTTTGGAGCGTTTGGACATTCAGCAGAATCTGCGCAATGCGGCGGTACACATCACCCGTGATGCGCGGCTGGCGGGGACGTTCGGCTGCTACAGCTTGGGCAACAGCGCCGTGAATGTGAGCGGCTGGAACGCGCCCGATTTTGCGGCGGCAAACGGCAACCCCAAACACATCGGCATCGATACGGGGCAGGCGGACGGCTTCGGCATTCGTGCGGACGTGTACGAATATGACGGCAGAAACCTGCCCGCTTTGTTTTTCATATACGGGCAGGGCGAAACGGGTTTGCAGCGCATCAATGCACTCAACCCGAAAGCACCCAGTGCCATCAGTCAAATCACCCTTGCCGATAATTCGGCTGCGGGTGCGGAATTGGACGTGCTGCGCCAAACTTTGGGTAAGGGCGGGCCGTTTGTGTTGAGCAGTTGCCGTGATGCCGTTGCTTACAAAGGCATTACCGGCAACGGCAACAATCTGCCTTTGAACGCGGCAGCCGCACCGTTTGCCCAGTCCGACAGTGGCGAGCTGACTTTGAGCAAGCTGTATGCGGCGGCTTATATTTTTGATAAAGACAACAAGCAGTTGCTCCGCAGCGAGCTGGGGCATGACGGCACTTGGCAAAATCCGCAGTTGGTCAGTCGGGGCATCAACGAAATGCACTTCGGCTTCGGCTACACCGATAATTGTCCGGTCGGCTACACCATGCCCGCAGGAACGGCGGGCGGTGCGCCGGCAGGGGGTAGCGGAACGCCCGCCGCCACCGCCGGCGGCGTGGTCAGCCCGCCCGAAACCTTTACCTTCAGCAACCGTTTGAGCGAAACCCGTCTGCCCTCATTGGTGCAAATCCGCCTGAATTACGACGTGGATGCGCCCGCCATCGACAACTCGGGCAAACCTGTGGTGTCTGCCGCCCCCATGACTGCGGACTACATCATCAACGCCACCGTCCGTAGCGGCAACACCTGCGGCAACCGCATGCCGCTTTAATCCCACTTGGAGACACGCACATGAAAACCGCCCGACATCAACAAGGTTTTTCCCTGTTCATCGTCATGATTGTGATGCTGGTGATTGCCCTGCTGGTGGTGGTAACCAGCCAATCCAGCACCACCGAAATGCGCATCAGCGCCAACGAAGCCGACCGCAAATTCGCCCTGTCGATGGCAGAAAGCGGCTTGCGCGATGCCGAATTGAGGATTCAGGACTTTTCCACCGCTGCAGTCGGCACCGTTTCTTTCGACTACAACTGCACGGGCGGCTTGTGCCTGCCTGCCGAACCCATCAACATCGTCGATACCAAGCCCCGATTCACGGTGAACGGCACCGTGCCGAACAACCCGATTGAAGCGTGGAAACGTCCTTCCAGTGCCAACAGCCGCAAAAACCTGCTTGAAGACCCCGCCGCCCGCAACAGCGTGGCAGGACAAGCCCGCAACAGCAACGTGCGCTACATCATCGAATATCTGGGCGAGCGCAAAGACGACAAACTGATTCGCTACCACTTCCGCGTAACCGCCCGTGCCAACGGACAAAACCCCAATACCGCCGTAACCCTTCAAAGCTATGTGGAGATGACCCCGCCATGAACCCGACTGTTTTGCGCCGCCAGAGCGGTTTTTCCCTGATTGAAATGCTGGTTGTGCTGATTATCTTGGGCGTGATTGCCGCGTTTGCCCTGCCCATGTATCAGGACTACCTCGAAAAAGGTCAATTGGCAGATGCCAAAACCGCCGCAGTCAAACTGCGCCAAGAACTCGAAGCGGCGCGTTTGGCACGCCCCCGTGCCTTCCAAACCCGCGCCCAATTCCAAGCCGAATACGACAACGCCAAAAACGCCGCCATTCAGGGCAAAATCAAAAGCCAATACCGCTTCACCGAAACCATCTTGCCCGTAGGCAACAATGCCCGTCCCAACGGCTTCAGCATGGAAATCAAGCCCGTGAAAACAAGCAACAAATACGGCTTGCGCGTTACGCAGGGCGGAGACGTGCTGCGTTGTCCGCACAAAAACGGCAATTTGGCAGACGAAGCCGCTTGCGAACGGTTCTGATAAAGGCAAAATGCCGGCAAAGCCGTTCCGAATACATTCGGAGCGGTTTTTTTGCGCCTGTTGCAATGTTATAGTATAACATATTGAATGAATTAAAGAATTTTACAAGAAAAAGAAAAATTGATAAGATGGTGGTTCACAGCGTTTGTCTTCCATACACATGGCGGACAAAAAACGCAAACACACGTTTTCACACCACCTTCATTTAGGAGAACCTCATGAAAGCAATGGTTTACCACGGCGCAGGCGATATTCGTTTTGAAGAAAAACCCAAGCCGCAAATCATCGACCCCACCGATGCCGTTATCCGCATCACCAAAACCACCATTTGCGGCACCGACTTGGGCATTTGGAAAGGCAAAAACCCCGAAATTGAAACCGTTGCCCGCGAAAAAACCGGCGAATGGAACGGTCGTATTCTCGGACACGAAGGCGTGGGCGTGGTGGAAGCCGTTGGCGATGCGGTGAAAAACGTCAAAGTGGGCGACAAAGTGATTATTTCCTGCGTGAGCAAATGCTGCTCCTGCGACAACTGCAAACAGCAGCTTTACTCCCACTGCCGCAACGGCGGTTGGATTTTGGGCTACATGATTGACGGCACGCAAGCCGAGTTCGTGCGCACGCCTTATGCCGACAACAGCCTGATTAAATTGCCGGAAAACGTGGACGAAGAAGTGGCTTTGCTGCTGTCGGACGCGCTGCCGACCTCCCACGAAATCGGCGTGCAATACGGCGATGTGTCTCCGGGCGACACCGTGTTTATCGCCGGTGCTGGCCCTGTGGGCATGGGCGCGTTGCTGACTTCGCAACTGTACAGCCCCGCTACCATCATCGTGTGCGATATGGACGACAACCGCCTGAAAATGGCAAAAGCAATGGGCGCGACCCACACCATCAACCCCGCTTCGGGCGATGTGGCGAAACAGGTGTTTGACATTGTCGGTGCGGACGGCGTAGACGTGGCAATCGAAGCGGTGGGCGTGCCTGCCACTTGGGACATGTGCCAAAACATTGTGAAAGCGGGCGGTAATTTGGCGGTGGTCGGCGTGCACGGCACTTCGGTGGACTTCAAGCTGGAAAAACTGTGGATTAAAAACCTGAAAATTTCCACAGGCTTGGTGAACACCAACACCACCGAAATGCTGCTCAAAGCGATTTCGTCCAGCCCTGTGGATTACACGCAAATGCTGACACACCACTTTAAATTCAGCGAGCTGGAAAAAGCCTACGATGTGTTCAAACACGCTGCCGAAACTGGCGCAATGAAAGTGGTTTTGACTGCCGAATAATCGCTATGGTTGTTGTGATGGCATAAACAATCGCGGCACTGGTAAAGGTGCCGCGATTTTGTATTGGCTTAGATTGAAAACCACAGCACCGTTGTTCCACTTGTGTGGGAATAACGATGCTGTGGTTTTTGGTTAGGGCGTGTCATCATTTGAATTTTTATACTTAAAAGTCAGTGCAATATAAAAGCTGTCGTCATTCCCGCGCAGGCGGGAATCCACTGTGCAATGCTTGGCAAGCGATGTTTTATCAAGGCTTGTCGTGCTTTGATTTGGATTCCCGCCTACGCGGGAATGACGGTACGGCGTTTTATCGGTCAAATGATGACACGACTTAAGGATTTTGCTCGGGGGTGCCGGACAATTTGGACATCACAAAGAAGAAGCCCAAGGGCGCAATAATCGCCACCGCCCACCAAACCACGCTGCCCGTAATCAAGGCCTGACCGATAAAGCCCGCCTGAATCACATAATACAGCATCGGAATCAAGGTTTTGCGGATAATATCGCCCTCGCGGTTAATCAAGCCCACCGCCGCCGCCGCCGCCACGATATTGTGAACGGAAATCATATTGCCGGCCGCGCCGCCCACCGCTTGCAGGGCAATCACCAGCGAAGCCTGTTCAAAGCCCAAACCGATTTGCTGGGCGGTGGAGAATTGGAAGAAGGAAAACATCATATTGGAAATGGTGTTGGAACCGGCGATAAACGCGCCCAGTGAACCAATCCACGGCGCCACATTCGGCCACATGCCGCTAAACATCTCGGCCGCGCCCGCCGCCAATACTTTCGGCATGGACTGCAATGCGCCCACCGCGCTCATGTCGGCGGACTGCGAGTTGATGAACACCTGCACCATCGGAATGGACAGCATCAGCGCGGGTGCGGCGGCAATCAGGGTTTTGCCCGCGTCCATCCAGCCGCGCCGGAAGTTTTTCATGTCCATTTTGAAAATCGGAATACAGGCAATCGCCGCAATAATCAGCACCGTGCCGGGCGAATACATGCCTTCAAATTTCAAATTGATGCCCGAACCGAGCAGGTTTTGCCAAATAAAGGTGTTCCAGCCGAAAATAATCTGCGAACCTTCCTCGCCCCAGCGCAAAGCAAAATCGGGTTTGGCAACAAAGGCTTTGATGGCGGGAATGGTGCGCGTGATAATCAGCAGCGCAATCACAATCACATACGGCGAAAAGGCGCGGAACACGGAAAAAGTCGGCGCATCGGCATGGTTGTCCTGCTGGGTGATGGAACCCATCCAGTTTTTCTCCCACTGGCTGCGTTCGGGGAAATCAAAGATTTCTTTCGGCATCAGAAAGCCGCGTTTCGCCAACGGCACAACGACCAGCAGCCCGACAAACGCGCCCACGATGGACGGAAATTCCGGCCCGAAAAAGTGCGCGGTCAGAGCGTAAGGCACGGTAAACGCCACCCCTGCAAACAAGGCAAACGGCCAAACTTTCAAACCTTCGGCAAACGAGCGTTTCGCGCCGAAAAAGCGCGTCAGCAGGCCGCACAAAATCAAGGGAATCAGCGTGCCGACAATGCCGTGTACCAAGCCCACGCTCGCGCCCACTTGGTGCAGGTAGGCTTCGGTGGTTTGGAAAGACGAACCGGTCACCAAATCGTTAAACGCGGGATTGTCCAAACCGGTTTTCACGCCCACCAAAATCGGCGTGCCGACCGCGCCGTAGGACACGGGCGTGGACTGAATCACCAGCATGGACATCACCGCGCCCATCGCGGGGAAGCCCAATGCCAGCAGCAGGGGCGCACCCACCGCCGAAGGCGTGCCCCAGCCGGACGAGCCTTCAATCAGGCAGCCGAACAGCCACGCCACAATCACCACCTGCACGCGGCGGTCGGGGGAAATGTCCATAAAGCCTTGACGGATGGAGCGGATGGCGCCGCTTTCTTTCAAGGTGTTGAGCAGCAGAATCGCGCCGAATACGATGTACAGCACGGTAAGCGCGGTAAACACGCCGTTGGCGGCGGCGGCTGCCACCACGTTGGGCGCGGTTTTCCAGACGGTGAGCGCGAGCGCGGCGGTAACGGTGAGCGCAACGGCCATCGCCGCTTTCGCCGACCAGCGCAGCACCACCAGCAATAAAAACACCACCAAAATCGGTGATAGGGCGAGCAGGGTATGCATTTTGGAAAAGCTCCGTTTTGAGGTTTGGATACGGATTTTGCTGACTTTCAGCAACAGCAAAAACCGTTTACTTTACAAAACTTGATATATTCGGTCAATAGTGCGGCAGACACGCGCAACAGGCTATCGCCCAGATTGCCATTTCATAAGCTTTTATTTTGAATTTTAAAAGATTTTCTGCCGTGCGGCACGACCGTCCGCAGAGATAAAATTACTTGATGACAATCATCGGAAAAAATGAAGCCGATTGATGTTAAAATCGCCCGTTTCTCCCTTTCTTTCCAACACAAACCATGAGCCAAAACAACATCATCGGCGATGCCGCTTTCCGCCGCCAATCGCTGCTGGGCAGCAATATTGAAAACACTTATGCAGGCGCGTTATCGTTTATGCGCCGCAATTACAGCCGCGATTTGAACGGCGTGGACGTGGCGGTGTCGGGCGTACCGTTTGATTTGTCTACCACTTTCCGTTCCGGTTCGCGCTTGGGGCCGGCGGCGGTGCGTGCCGCCAGCGTGCAGCTTGCCGAGTTGAAACTGTTTCCTTGGGGCTTTGACCCGTTTGACGATTTGGCGGTGGTGGATTACGGCGACTGCTGGTTTGACGCGCACCGCCCTTGGACGGTACGCGAAAGCATCGTGCAGCACGCCCGCGACATCATTTTGAACAGCCAAGCGAAAATGCTCACGTTCGGCGGCGACCACTACATCACTTACCCGCTTTTGCAGGCACACGCGGAAAAATACGGCAAGCCGTTGAGTTTAATCCATTTTGACGCGCATTGCGACACTTGGCCGGACGATGAAGAAGACAGCCTCAATCACGGCACGATGTTTTACAAAGCGGTAAAAAACGGCTTGATTGACCCGAAAACATCGGTGCAAATCGGTATCCGCACCTGGAACGATGATTTTATGGGCATCAATATGCTGTTTGCGCCGTGGGTGCATGAAAACCGCGCCGAAACGGTGGTGCAGCGCATTTACGAGATTGTCGGCGACCGCCCCGCTTATCTGACCTTTGACATTGACGTGCTTGACCCCGCGTTTGCGCCCGGCACGGGAACGCCCGTTCCCGGCGGTTTGTCATCGCATCAGGCTTTGAGCATTTTGCGGCAGCTCGGCGACATCAATCTGGTGGGCATGGACGTGGTGGAAGTCGCACCCGCCTACGACCACGCCGAAACCACCGCGCTGGCCGCCGCGCACGTTGCCGCCGATATGTTGTGCCTGCTGCGTAACCGCAAGGTGGCGGGCAAGTTGTAAACCGTTAAAACTTCTGTACCGTCATTCCCGCGCAGGCGGGAATCCACTGCACGATGCTTGGCAAACGATGTTTTATCAAGGTTTGTTGCGCTTCGATGTGGATTCCTGCCTGCGTGGGAATGACGGTATTTTTTATTATACTGATTTTTCGGTGGAAAATTTAAATAATGGCATACGCTAGGCGGCAGATTCGATGATGCCGCCGCCCAAGCAGATGTCGCCGTCATACAGGACGGCGGATTGTCCGGGCGTTACCGCCCATTGCGCTTGCTCGAAGTGCAATTCGGCTTGGTCGTTGCCGGTGTGGTGCAGGGTGCAGGGCGCGTCTGCCATGCGGTAACGGGTTTTGCAGGTGTAGCGTCCTTCAGGCGGGGGGCTGCCGAGCGTCCACGTGAGCTTGTGCATGCGCAGGCTGCGGCTGTAGAGCAGGGGGTGGTCGTGTCCTTGTACGACAATCAGTTGGTTTTTGGCAAGGTTTTTGCCGGCGACAAACCATGCTTCGCCCGCGCCGCCGATGCCCAAGCCTTTGCGTTGTCCGAGCGTGTAAAACATCAGCCCGATGTGTTCGCCGACCGTTTTGCCTTCGGGGGTAACCATCGCGCCGTGGCGGGTGGGCAGGTATTGCTGTAGAAATTGGCGGAAGGGGCGTTCGCCGATGAAGCAGATGCCCGTGCTGTCTTTTTTGGCGGCGGTGGGCAGTTTGATGTCGGCGGCGGTGCGGCGCACGTCTGTTTTGAGCATGTCGCCGAGCGGAAACAGGGCGTATCGGAGCTGGTGCGGCTGCAGGCGGTAGAGAAAATAGCTTTGGTCTTTGCTTGTATCGATGCCTTTGAGCAGCAGGTGTTGTCCGTTGCGGACGGTTTTGCGGGCGTAGTGTCCGGTGGCGATGGCGTCTGCGCCGTGTGCGAGGGCGTAGTTGAGAAAGCTTTTGAATTTGATTTCGGCATTGCACAATACGTCGGGATTGGGGGTGCGCCCCGCTTGGTATTCTTCGAGAAAGTACCGGAAGACGCGTTCTTTGTATTCGTCTGCAAAATTGACGATGTCGATGTCGATGCCCAGCAGGTCGGCAACGGCAACGGCATCGAGTGCGTCTTGTTTGATGCTGCAATATTGGTCGTTGTCGTCGTCCTGCCAGTTTTGCATGAACACGCCGTGTACGCGCGCGCCTTGCCGGTGCAGCAGGTGGGCGGCAACGGAGGAATCGACGCCGCCGGAAAGTCCGACAATGATGTGTGGGGAAGACATGGTTATCCTATCGGGTATCGGTTAAAACAAAGGCTTCGGTTTTGTTGCGCGGACGGCGGCCCTGCCACAGGATTTTGCCGGTGGCGGCGGGTGGCGCCGGAGGGCGGTATTGGCTGAGGCGGTAGCGGCAGTCGGGGTCGGGCGAGGCGGGAAAGGGGGCGTATTGCGCCCATGCCAAGGCGGCTTCGGCGGCTTCGGCGGGAATGTGCAGACATTCGCCGGCGGCAAGCGGGGGCAGGGCGGCGTGGATTTTGGCAACGAGCGGGCGGTAGCTTTTTGCCGCGTCCAGCCAAGGCAGAAACAGGGTCATCAGCAATGCCCACACCAGTGTGATGCCCGCCGCCCAGTTGCACACGGCTTGGCGGCCGCGAATGTGGCGGCGGGTAACCGCCCACAGCCACAGGGCGGTGGCGAGCAGGGCGGCGCTAAGGGCTTCGGGGCGCAGTTGGCGCACGTAGTCGGGGCTGAAATAGGCGGCGCGTTCGGCGAGCTTGGCGGGAAAGCCGAAATTCATCGCCAAAAAGCCCAGCCACAAAAACAGTGCCGCCGCGCCGAATGCGGCGATGCCGAACCAGTTCAAATACGCCGCCACGCCGCGTTTGAGCCTGTCCAAGCCCGCCGAGCCGAACACCGCCAAAGGCACAAGCAGCACAATCAAATGCTCTTGGAAACGCTGCGGGTGCAGTAAGATGTACACGCCGAACACGGCAATCCAGCACGCGCACAGGTGTGCGCCCGCATGGGCGCGTCCGCGCAAACGGCTTGCCGCGTGCAGTGCCAACGCCCATGCGGGAAAGGCAAACCACAGCAGGTTTTGCAGATAGTAGCCACCGTGAAAACCGATGTTTGCCCGCGTCAAGCCGCCGAATGCGCCAAACAGGTGCATTTGCCAATATTGTGTGAATGCGGCGGGGTCGGTTTTTGCCAACACCGCCGGTTGCACCGCCAAGCAGGGCAGGGCGCACACCGCCGTGCCCAGTGCCGCCGCCAACAGCCTGCCCGTGCGCCAACACGGCGAACGGCACAACAACAGCATCACCAAAGGCACACACCCCGCCGCCAACCAGCCCGCCGACTGCCCCAACAACACCGTTGCCGCCGCCAGCAGCACGATTGCCGCCGCCGTGTTGCGCCGCAGCACCGCCAAGCCCCACCACGCCGTTGCCGCGCCGGCAAACACCACCGTCATGCCGCTCAAAAAATGCCCCATGCCCAGCAAACCCGCCGAAGCCGTCAGCATCAACACCGTCATGCGTCCGCAATACGCCCCCATCAGCGCCGAAGCCGCCAAACCCGCCGCCGTCAGCCCCCACACCGCAAACGACACGCTTGCCAAACGCGCCGCCGCATACGCATCGAGCCAATGCGGCGACAACAATGCCGTCCACATTTTTGCCGTCCACACATACACGGGCGCAAGCGCAAAATACGGCTCGCCGCGCACGGTCGGCAACCATGCCGTTTGCCCCATATTTTCCTGCACCGCCGCAAAAATGTGCGGCTCGGCGGGATTCCACAAATCGTGTCCAAACACGCCCGGCCACAGCCACGCGCACACCAGCAGCCACAACAGCCACACCGATTCGTGTACGGGCGCGGCGGGGCGGGACGGGGCGGGGTTGGGCAAACGGGTCAGCATGATTCGGGCAAACGGCAGAACAAAACGGCGGTCGGCATTATAGCCGAAAAAATGCCCCGTTCGTGCCGCCATCAAATATAATGGACGCGTGCCAATCTGGGCGCGATTTCCAACCGGAAAGGAATACTGATGAACAAAACCGCCGTTTTGGCAACCGTTACCGCATTGACCGTTTTGTTGTTCGCGCAGCCCGTGCGGGCGTGCAGCGCAATAGACGCTTGGGAAGCATGGTGGGCGGCGGCAGACACCAATCGGGACGGCACGCTCGACCGCCGCGAATGGCAGCGTGCCGCCAAAAATCCCGACACGGCAAACTTCGTCATCACCTTCCGTTTCGGGCGTGCCGCCTTCCGCCGCTTGGACGACAACGGCGACAAGCGTTTGCAACAAAACGAACTGCGTGCCTTGCAAGCGCAGATTGACTATGTGCGCCACCCCTGCACCGACTGGGCGGAAGAACAGCGCAACAGAATCCTGCGCGAACACGACTGATTCGTGGAAATGGCTTTCACACCGTCTTAGGGCGTGTCGTCATTTAAACTTTGATGATGAAAATCAGTGTTATACAAAAATACCGTCATTCCCGAAAATGCGGCAATCCGCATCGAAGCACAACCAACCCCGATACATCGGGCAGTGGCTTCCCGCCTACGCGGGCATGACGGCACAGGGTTTTTTATCATGCTGATTTTTCAAAAATATTGAAATGATGACACGCCGTTGCCCCGAAAATTTCTTATGCCAAACAAACACATTTTACTCGCCATCACCGGCGGCATCGCCGCCTACAAATCCTGCGAACTCGTCCGCCTGTTGAAAAAACAAGGACATACGGTAACGGTCGCCATGTCCCGCGCCGCAATGGAATTCGTGTCCGCGCAAACTTTCCAAGCCCTGAGCGGCAATCCCGTTTTGACCGAAAACGGCGGCGCGGGCAACGGCATGGCGCACATCAACGCCACCCGCAACGCCGATGCGATGCTGATTGCCCCCGCCACCGCCAACACCTTGGCAAAAATCGCGCACGGCATCGCCGACAACCTGATTACCGAACTGGCGGCGGCGCGAACCTGCCCGCTTGCCCTTGCGCCCGCCATGAACGTGCAAATGTGGCGCAACCCCGCCAACCAACGCAATATCCAACAATTACAGGCAGACGGCATCACCGTGTTCCCGCCCGCGCACGGCGAACAGGCTTGCGGCGAAACCGGCGAAGGACGGATGTTGGAAGCGGCGGCGCTGGCGGATTGGCTGCCCGATGTGTGGTCGCCCAAATTATTGGCGGGAAAGACGGTTTTGCTGACGGCGGGCGCGGGTTACGAAGCGATTGACCCCGTGCGCGGCATCACCAATATTTCTTCGGGACAAATGGGCGCAGCGTTGGCGCGGGCGTGCCGGCGGGCGGGTGCGGCGGTGCGGCTGGTGTACGGCAAAATGTCGGTGCCGCTTCCCGCCGGTTTGGCGCGGGCGCAACAGGCATTGAGTGCGCGGGAAATGCTTGATGCGGTAATGGAAAATTTGGACGGCGCGGACGTGTTTGTCGCCGTTGCCGCCGTTGCCGACTACCGCATTGCCAACGCTTCGGCGCAGAAAATCAAAAAATCCGATGCCGCGCCCGTGTTGGCATTGGCGGAAAATCCCGATATTTTGCAAACGGTTGCCGCGCTGCCGAATGCGCCGTTTTGCGTAGGCTTTGCCGCCGAAAGCGAAAACCTGCTCGTCCACGCCCGCGCCAAACGCGTTAAGAAAAACGTGCCGCTTTTGGTGGCGAACCAAGTGTCCGATGCGATGGGAAAAGCCACCAACCGCATTGTTTTGCTGGACGCTTTTACCGAAACCGCGCTGCCCGAAATGGGCAAGGACGATGCGGCGGACACCATTGTGCGGCGCATCGCCGACCTGTTGCCGCAAACCGCGTTATAATCACCTTTTTATCAAAGCAACCGCATGATTGGAGTTTGCCATGCCCCAAGCCCGCCGCCGCGCCTTTTTCGTTTCCGACCGCACCGGCATCACTTCGGAAACACTGGGCGAATCCCTGATTGAACAATTTGACGGACTCAAGCTCAAACGTTCCACCTACCCCTATGTGGACAGCACCGACAAAGCGCACGGCTTGGTGCAAATCATCAACCGTTCCGCCGAAGAAGACGAGCTGCGCCCCATCGTGTTTGCCAGCATCGCCAATCAGGAAGTTGCCGAAATCATTCAAACCGCCAATGCGCTGCACATCGGCTTTTTCGATGTGTTTTTAAACCGTTTGGAAAAAGAATTGGGCATGGAGGCGCGTCATTCGGTACGCAGCCGCGTGCACAATCTGGAGCGTTACGATGCCCGCATGGAAGCGGTGAATTTTTCGCTCAACCACGACGACGGCATGTCGGAAAAAAATCTGGAAGATGCGGACGTGATTTTGATGGGCGTGTCGCGGAGCGGCAAAACGCCGACCTGCCTGTATTTGGCTTTGCAATACGGCATCCGCGCCGCCAATTATCCGCTCACCCCCGATGATTTGGACACCACCGACCTGCCGCGCATGGTGAAAAACCACAAACACAAATTGTTCGGCTTGACCATTCAGCCCGAGCGTTTGCACGACATCCGTCAGGAGCGCCGTCCCGATTCGCGCTATGCCAATCTGAACACCTGCCGCAACGAAGTGGCGGACGCACAGGCGATGTTCCGCCGCCACAACATTCCGTTTACCAACACCACGCACAAATCGGTGGAGGAATTGGCGGTGGCGATTATGCAGGAATGCAAATTGAAACGGCGGTTTTGATGGGCGGGGCAGGGGCGTGTCATCAATTCTTTAAATAAAATAATTATAATAGTGCCGTCATGCCCGCGAATGCGGGAATCCACCGTCCGATGCTTGGCAAGCTGTGTTTTATCAAGGTTTGTCGTGCTTCGAATCGGATTCCCGTCTGCGTGGGCATGACGGTATTTTTTAATATTCTGATTTTATTTGAAAATCTGTCGGGCTATTTTTTCAATTTCGCAAACGCATCTGCCATCGCCGAATTCACCGGCTTTTTGTCGCGGGCTTCGCGGGCGGGACGGCTGCGGTTTTCAGGCTGCCTGAAAGCGCGTTTTTCCGCACCCGCCGCATCGTTCAGGCGCATGGACAGGGCAATGCGTTTGCGCGGCACGTCCACTTCCAGCACCTTCACTTTCACCACATCGCCCGCTTTTACCACTTCGCGCGGGTCGTTGATGCGGCGGTCGGCGAGCGCGGAAATATGCACCAAACCGTCCTGATGCACGCCGATGTCCACAAACGCGCCGAAATTCGCCACATTGGACACCACGCCTTCCAAAATCATGCCTGCCTGCAAATCGCCGATTTCGTTGATGCCTTCGGCAAAAGTGGCGGTTTGAAACGCGCCGCGCGGGTCGCGCCCCGGTTTTTCCAGTTCGGCGAGAATGTCGGTAACGGTGGGCAGACCGAAACGCGCATCAATAAAATCGGCGGCGCGGATTTGGCGCACGCGCTCGCGGTTGCCAATCAGTTCGGCGGCGGTGAGTCCTTGTTTTGCCAGCATTTTGGCAACAACGGGATAGGCTTCGGGGTGGACGGCGGAGGCATCGAGCGGTTCGCTGCCGCCGTTAATCCGCAAAAAGCCCGCCGCCTGTTCAAAGGTTTTCTCGCCCAAACGCGGCACGTTCAGCAGGGTTTTGCGGTCGGGAAACGCGCCGTTGGCATCGCGGTAGGCAACGATGTTTTTGGCAAGGGTTTGGTTTAATCCGGAAATCCGCGCCAAAAGCGGGGCGGAAGCGGTGTTCACGTCTACGCCCACCGCATTCACGCAGTCTTCCACCACCGCGTCCAGCGATTTCGCCAAGCGGCTTTGATTGACATCGTGCTGGTATTGCCCCACGCCGATGGATTTGGGGTCAATTTTCACCAGTTCGGCAAGCGGGTCTTGCAGGCGGCGGGCGATGGACACGGCACCGCGCAGGCTGACGTCCACGTCGGGGAACTCGGCGGCGGCGGTTTCGGAGGCGGAATACACGGACGCGCCCGCTTCGGATACGGTGATTTTGTGCAAACCGTGTTCGGGCAGCCCGCGCAGCAGTTCGGCGGCGAGTTTGTCGGTTTCGCGGCTGGCGGTGCCGTTGCCGATGGCGATGAGTTTGATTCGGTGTTGTTTTACCAAACGGGCAAGGGTGGCGAGCGCGGCGGCTTCGTGGTGCAGATAGACGACTGCGGTGTCCAGCAGTTTGCCGGTGTCGTCCACCGCCGCCACTTTGATGCCGGTGCGGTAGCCGGGGTCGAGTCCGAGTACGGGCAAACGTCCGGCGGGGGCGGCGAGCAGCAAATCTTTCAAATTATTGGCGAATACGGTGATGGCATCGTTGTCCGCCCGTTCTTTCAATGCGGACAGGGCTTCGGTTTCCAGCGACACGAACAGTTTGCCGCGCCACGCCAGCCGCACGGTGTCGCGCAGCCACGCATCGGCGGGACGGTTGCGCTCGGCGATACCAAAATGCGCGGCCACGGCATCGGCGTAGGCATCGGGGGCGTTGGCGGGCGCGTCTTCGTCCTGATAACGCAAAAACACGCGCAACACGCCTTCGTTGCGTCCGCGCAAAACGGCAAGGGCGCGGTGGCCGGGCATGCGGCACAGGGCTTCGCGGTGGTGGAAATAATCGCGGAATTTTTCGCCTTCGCTTTCTTTGCCTTCAATGACTTCGGCGCAGAGTGCGGCTTCGCGCCACAGTTTTTCGCGCAGCGTGCCAACGAGTTCGGCATCTTCGGCAAAGCGTTCGGTGAGAATGGCGCGTGCGCCGTCCAAAGCGGCTTTGCTGTCGGTAATGTGTTCGTTGAGAAAGGCTTCGGCTTCGGTTTCAGGCTGCCTGAACGGTTCGGCAAGCAGCAATTCGGCAAGCGGCTGCAAACCGTGTTCGCGGGCGATTTGCGCTTTGGTGCGGCGTTTGGGTTTGTAGGGCAGATACAGGTCTTCGAGCGCGGTTTTGTTGTCGCAAGCGTCAATGGCAGCTTGCAGCCCGGCGGTGAGTTTGCCTTGTTCGGCAATGCTGTTGAGGACGGTGGTTTTGCGTTCCTGCAATTCGCGTAGGTAGGCGAGGCGGTCGGCGAGCTGGCGCAGTTGGGTGTCGTCCAGCCCGCCGGTGATTTCCTTGCGGTAGCGGGCGATAAAGGGGACGGTGGCGCCTTCGTCCAGCAGCGACACGGCGGCGGCGGTTTGGGCGGGGGTGGCGGAGAGTTCGGCGGCAAGCAGGGCGTTGATGTCCATCGGGGTCTTTCGTAGAGCGCAAAAGGCGCAATCATACCAAAAAACCGCGCCGCGTTGCCCGCCCCGAGCCGGTGCGTTTACCGTGCCGGCGCGGCGTGCGACACGCAGCCGAGCGTTACCGCATTGAGCCTGTCGTTGAATGCCGCTTCGGGGCGCATGATTTGACGGATGATTTTGTCCGGACGTCCGCCCGTTTGCTTGCTGACTGCCCGCGCCTGCTCTTCGGTGGCAAACGGGCCCGACAACACGTCTTTTTCGGGCGGAATGTCGGCATAATAAACCGTCTGCTCGGCAGGGCTGTAGCGGCGCAACGCCTGCTTGATTTTGCTGAAATCGTCCTGAATCACCAAATACGGCGTCTGCCAGCCCAAAAGCTCGTTGCGGCTTTCGGTTTCCACCCGCACCGCCAACATCGACACGGGCATGCCGTGATAAGCCGCCTTGTGCAAAGGCATCAGATAATGCATGTCCGACCAGCCCTCGCCCGTGTCCAACTGCACCTGCACCCCGCCCAAAGCGTGGTCAAACGGCTCGGGCAGCGTGGGGCGGAAACGTGCCGCATCTTTTTCCACACAGGCTTTGTCGATGTCGCCCCTGTCGTCAATGCACGACTCGAACGGAAAATCGAATTTCATCGCCAAATGGTTGATGGCGGAATCCGGACGGCACATCTCGTCTGCCAAAGGCGACCAATCAACGGCGTCTTCGGCGGCTTGGGCAACGGGCGTGCCGGTGTCGGCGGCGGGCGCGGGCGCGCCGTTCCAAACAAAAAACAACGCCGTTACCGCCACCCCGCCCGCAAACGATGCCAAATGCGGATAATACGGACGCACCTTGCGGTGGACGCGCAGCACGGCGGGCTTGGCTTGAACGGCAAGAGCTTGGCATTTTTTTGCCAACGGAGTCAGTTTTTCTTTCAGCTTCATTGTGATGCACCGGAAAGGTTGTCTTGTCCGAGCGCGTTCAAACACCGCGTGTCGCGTTCGGTGAACGCCCGTTCGCCGCCGAGCAAATCCAATTGCTGCGGCGCGTCCAGCTTGGCAAACGAGCGGATTTGTTCCGCACTGAGTTTTTGCAGGGGTTCGTCCCACATGCAGACGCAGTATTGGCGCACCAGCGTGCCGTTCGGGTCTTGCAGCTTGCGCGATTGGAGCTGCTGCTGCCAATGCGGGGCGAAGGGGACGTTTTTGATGCAGCTTTCGATGATGGCGGTTTTGGCGCGGGGTTTGCTCATGCCGCACTGTCCGAGCAAAAACAATCCGGCAAACAGCAGGGCAATCACGCGCAGCCAATTGACCAAGGCGCGGTGTTTGCGCGGCTTGGCGGGCGGCGGGGGCGGCTCGTGCGGGGCGGGGTGTTCGGTCATGCGCTCATTCCGTCAGAACAAAATCGCAGGCATCTTACACATTGCGCGGGCAATTGTACAGATTCGCGCTTTGCCGCGCCCCGCGCCGTTCAGTTTTTGACAAACAGATAGCCCAAGCCGCGCACGGTTTGAATCAGCGAGGGGTCGCCGAGCTTGTGGCGGATGCTGGAAATATGCACGTCGATGCTGCGGTCGAATTTTGCCAATTTGCGGTCGAGTGCTTCCAGCGAAAGGGTTTCTTTGCTGACGACTTGTCCGGCATGGCGCATCAGGGCTTCGAGCAGGTTGAATTCGGTGCTGGTCAGCTCGAGCGGGGTGTCGCCGATGGCGGCTTGGCGTTTGGCGGGATACAGGGTAACGTTGCTCACCGACAGGCTGTTGCCGCCGTTGCCGCTTTCGCCGCTTTGTTGGGCGCGGCGCAAAATGGCATTGATGCGGGCGAGCAGCTCGCGGGGGGTGCAGGGCTTGGGAACGTAGTCGTCCGCACCCATTTCCAAGCCGATGATGCGGTCGATGTCGTCGCCTTTGGCGGTGAGCATGATGATGGGGATTTTGCTTTGGGCGCGGACGGTTTTGAGTACGTCCAAGCCGCTCATTTTGGGCATCATGGAATCGAGAATGACCACATCGTAGCCGTTGCCGCCGAGAATTTCTTTTACCCCGCTTTCGCCATCGGGCATGCGGTTTACTTCGAGTCCTTCGGCGCTTAAGTATTCGGCAAGCAGTTCGGTCAGGGTGTCGTCGTCATCGACCAGTAATACGCGGCTCATAGTTCATTCCTTCGTCAGACGGGTTCATCGGGGTTCAAAATCCGCTTATCTTAACAGTTATGCGGTGCGATTCCTAGCGCGGGGTGGGGCGGCTTTGCGTGTTTTTGCAATAGGCAGTTTGTTTTAACAATCTTTCCTGCGCGGGCGGGAATCCGGCAACACATGCCAACCAATCGGCGTGCGGCAGACTCCCGCCTGTGCGGGCATGGCGGAGGTTTTTTTATTCAACTGATTTTATGCATAAAAATTTGCATGATGACACGCGCTAAAGTTCGATGCCTTTTAACTTGGCAACGGTATTGATGTCCTTGTCGCCGCGCCCCGACAGATTCACCAACACTGCTTGGTTTTTGTCCATTTTCGGCGCGTGTGCCACCGCCCACGCCAGTGCGTGCGAACTTTCCAGCGCGGGAATAATTCCCTCATATTGGCACAATAAATCAAATGCTTCCAGCGCGGCATCGTCGTTGGCGGCGGTGTATTCCACGCGCCCGATGTCGTGCAGATGACCGTGTTCCGGCCCGATGCCCGGATAGTCCAAACCGGCGGAAACCGAATGCGTGCCAAGCACTTGCCCGTGCGCGTCCTGCATCAGATAGCTGCGGAAGCCGTGCAACACGCCAAGCGGCGCACCGGAGCTGATGGGCGCGGCGTGGTCGGCGGTGTGCGTGCCGCGCCCGCCCGCTTCCACGCCGACCAAACGCACGTTTTGTTCTTGAATATACGGGTAAAACAATCCGATGGCATTGGAACCGCCGCCCACACACGCCACGGCAACGTCAGGCTGCCTGCCGATGGCGGCGAGCATTTGCTCTTTGGCTTCGTTGCCGATAACACATTGAAAATCCCGCACCATTTCCGGATAAGGCGCGGGGCCGGCCGCCGTGCCGATGATGTAAAAGGTGTCGTCCACGCGGGCGACCCATTCGCGCATGGCTTCGTTCATCGCGTCTTTGAGGGTGCGGCTGCCGCTTGCCACGCTGACCACATTCGCGCCGAGCAGCTTCATGCGGAACACGTTGGGGGCTTGGCGTTGAATGTCGTCCGCGCCCATATACACATGGCATTCCATGCCGAAACGGGCGGCAACGGTGGCGGTGGCGACGCCGTGCTGTCCCGCGCCGGTTTCGGCGATGACGCGTTTTTTGCCCATGCGTTGCGCGAGCAGGGCTTGACCGATGGTGTTATTGACTTTGTGTGCGCCGGTGTGGTTCAAGTCTTCGCGTTTGAGCCAGATTTGTGCGCCGCCCAAGTGCGCCGACAAACGCGCGGCGTGGTAAACGGGGCTGGGACGACCGACATAGTGCGCCAAATCGCGGCGGAACGCCGCCCAAAATTCGGGGTCGTTTTTGGCGGCGCGGTAGGCGACGGACACGGCTTCCAGCGCGGGAATCAGGGTTTCGGCGGCGAACGTGCCGCCGTGTTGCCCGAAAAAGCCGAGCGGGTCGGGGGCGGAGTAGTGCATTGCATTTCCTTTGGAAAAAATAAGAAACAGGCTGTCGCGTGCGGACAACCTGTTGTTTTTCATATAAACGGCGGCATCAAGGCGTGCGCCGTCCGCAATCAGTTTTTATCGGTGTCCACCAGCTTGTTTTTGGCAATCCACGGCATCATCGCGCGAAGCTGTGCGCCCACTTTTTCGATTTGGTGGTCGGCGTTCAAACGGCGGCGGGCGGTCATGCTCGCGTAGTTGGTCGCGCCTTCGGTGATGAACATTTTGGCGTATTCGCCGCTTTGAATGCGGTACAAGGCCTTTTTCATTGCCTCTTTGGTTTGCGGCGTGATGACTTCGGGGCCGGTAACGTATTCGCCGAACTCGGCATTGTTGGAAATGGAGTAGTTCATATTGGCGATGCCGCCTTCGTACATCAAATCCACAATCAGTTTCAGCTCGTGCAGACACTCAAAATACGCCATTTCGGGCGCATAACCGGCTTCCACCAGCGTTTCAAAACCGGCTTTCACCAATTCCACCGCGCCGCCGCACAACACCGCTTGTTCGCCGAACAAATCGGTTTCGGTTTCTTCACGGAAATTGGTTTCAATCACGCCGCCTTTGGTGCCGCCGTTGGCCGCCGCGTAGGAAAGCGCGATGTCGCGGGCTTTGCCGCTTTGGTCTTGGTAAACCGCAATCAGCGAAGGCACGCCGCCGCCTTTCAAAAACTCGCTGCGTACGGTGTGACCGGGCCCTTTCGGGGCAACCATAATCACATCAACATCTTGTTTCGGCACGATTTGGTTGTAATGCACATTGAAGCCGTGCGCGAATGCCAACACCGCGCCCGCTTTCAAATTGTCGTGGATTTCCGCTTTGTACACGGCGGGGGCGGTTTCATCGGGCAGCAAAATCATCACCACATCGGCGGCTTTGGCGGCATCGGCGACGCTGCGCACGTCAAAACCGGCGGCTTGGGCTTTGTTCCAAGACGCGCCCTGACGCAAACCGACAATCACGTTTACGCCCGAATCTTTCAAATTGGCGGCGTGGGCATGACCTTGCGAACCGTAGCCGATGATGGCAACGGTTTTGCCTTGAATCAGCGACAAATCGGCGTCTTTATCGTAGTAAACTTGCATGTTTTTTCCTTGAAAACAAAAGGGTGGGGCGGATAACGAAACCGAAGAAACCGGCGCGGCGGATGGCGGCGCGGACATTCGGGCGCGGGCGGAAGTCGTGCCGCCGCCCGCAAAAAAGCTGCGGCGAATGGTACACCATTTTTGCGCTTCAGGCAGCCCGAAATGTCAAAAAAGGTTAAAAAAACCGCCCCAAAAGGGGCGGTACGGCAGGGCAGACAATCAAGGCGTGTAATAAATCGGCGAACCCGGCCCTACCGGCAAACCGAACACAAACACCCACAAATAAAACAACACGCTCCAACCCGCCAAAAACGCCACAGAGTAGGGCAGCATCATCGCCACCATCGTGCCGACCCCCGTATCGCGCTTATACCGAATCGCCACCGCCAAAATCAGCCCGAAAAAGCTCATCAACGGCGAAATAATATTGGTAACCGAATCGCCGATACGGTAGGCTGCCTGAATCGTTTCCGGCGCATACCCCACCAGCATCAGCATCGGCACGAAAATCGGCGCGGTTACCGCCCATTGCGCCGAAGCCGAACCAATCATCAGATTGATAAACGCGCAAATCAGAATAAAACCAATCATCAGCAAACCGCCCGTCAAACCGATGTTTTTCAAAAATTCCGAGCCTTTCACCGCCATCACCGGCCCCAAATTGCTCCAACTGAAATAGGCGATAAACTGCGACACAAAGAAAATCAACACCAAATACAAAGCCATAGAACGCATGGAATTGGTCATGCCATCAATGATTTCGTCCGTAGTCCGCATCGTGCCCGCCACGCGCCCGTAGGCGATGCCCGCCGCCGAGAAAAACACGAAAATAAACGCCACAATCCCGTGCATAAACGGCGAATTGGCGATTTTGCCCGTTTCGGGATTGCGCAGCACGCCGTTTTCAGGCAGCACCGTCAGCGACAGCAGCACGCCCAAGGCCAACACCGTAAACAAGGCCGCTTTCAAACCGCGTTTTTCTGCCTGCGTAAGCTGTTCAATATTGATGCCTTCTTCCGCCGCGCTGCCTTCTTGCGGGTCATACTTGCCCAAACGCGGCTCCACGATTTTGTCGGTAACGATAAAGCCCAGAAACACAATCAAAAAGGTGCTCACCGCCATAAAATACCAGTTCGCTTCCACGCCCACCGTGTAATCGGGCGCAATCAGCCGCGCCGCCTGTTGGGTGATGCCCGACAAAATCGGGTCGAGCGTGCCAATCAGCAAATTCGCGCTGTAACCGCCCGACACGCCCGCAAACGCGGCGGCAATGCCCGCGAGCGGGTGCCGTCCGAGCGAGTAAAAAATCATGCCCGCCAAGGGGATAATCACCACATAACCCAATTCCGCCGCCAAATTGGACATCACCCCCGCAAACACCACCGCAAACGTAATCAGGCGCGGCGGCGCGTTCAGCACCACCCCGCGCATGGCGGCGGCAATCAGCCCCGAACGTTCGGCGATGCCCACGCCGAGCAAGGCCACCAAAGACGAACCCAAAGGTGCAAATCCGGTAAAGTTTTTCACCAGATTTTCCACCATTTTCGCCAAACCGTCGCCGTTGAGCAGGCTCACCACGCGGATAATGCCGTCTTCGGCGCGGCCTTTCGCGCCTTCGGGACGCGGGTCAATCGCGCTGACGTCAAAATACGCGCCCAATGCCGATGCCAACAGCAGTAATCCGATAAAAATCAAAAACAAAACCACAGGGTGCGGCAATAAATTGCCGAGCCATTCCACGCCGTTGAGCAGCTTGTCGAGGCGTTTGTCGGTTTTTTGCGGGGGGTTTGCGCTTGCCATGATGTTCTCGCAAAAGTTTACACAAGTTGATTATTTTCGCGCTTGACAATGCGTCTGGCAAATAAGAAAAAGTTATTTGGCAAATTATTGCGGCAAATTGCAGACGCTGCGCGGCGGGCGGCTTGGTTTTCGGGCGGCGGTTTGCTATGATGGCTGTTTTGACCATAATTTTTCTAAAGAGGTGAAATCATGTTCAGTACCGAATGTTTGAAACCGAAACTGCGCGAGCTGTTGCGCCCCTTGGCACAGCAATTGGTCAATCGCGGCATCAGTGCCAACCGTTTGACGTGGGCGGCGGCGGGCGGCTCGCTGGCGGTGGGGGTGTTGTTGGCGGTGTTTGCCAAAGCGGCGTTTTTGTTTTGGCTGCTGCCGCTTTGGTTGCTGGCGCGGCTGGTGTTGGACGTATTGGACGGGCTGATGGCGCAGGAGTTTATGCAGGAATCGGCAGAAGGCGCGTATTGGGCGGAATTGGGCGCGGCGGCGGCAGATGCGGCGTTGTGGCTGCCCTTGGCGGTGTTGGCGGGCGCGTTGCCTGTGGGCTTGCTGGTGTGGTTGGGCGCGGTGTGCGAATTGTGCGGACTGCTGGGCAAGGTACACGGCTATCACGGACGCCGTCATGACGGCCCGATGGGGCGCAGCGACCGCATGGCGGTGCTGGCGGTGCTGGCGGTGTGGTACGCCGTGGCGGGCAGCCTGAACGCCTTTGCGCTGCTGTTGCTGTGGCTGACCGTGGCCGCCACCGCCTACACCTGCTGGCTGCGCATGCAAAACGGCTTGCGCGGCTATGGCGAAGCACAAACCGTTGCCGCCGTAGCCGACGATGGCGACAACGAATAATCAGACCCAAACCACAACACCGTCCTTTCTGCCTGCGCGGAAAGGACGGTGTTGCGTTTTTTCGGTCAAATAATGATGATGCGCGTTTTAGGGTGTGTCATCAATTAAACTCTTTTGTTATAAATCAGCATAATACAAAAACACCGTCATTCCCGCACAGGAAGCAATATTTTATCGATGCTTTTTGAAGTTTGTTTTGGATTCCCGCCTGCGCGGGAATGACGGTTTGCGCTTTTGATGATGCGCGTCTTAAGCGGACTTCTGCCAAGTATCTTTCAAACCCACCGTGCGGTTGAACACGGGGCTGCCCGCAGCGTGGTCGTAACGGTCGGTAACGAAATAGCCCAAACGCTCAAACTGCCAACGGCTTTCTGCCGCCAAACCGTTGGCAACGGGTTCCGCCCACGCCGTGATTTCCCGCGCCGAATCGGGGTTGAGAAAATCGGTAAACGGACGGTATTGCCCGTCTTCGCCGCGCACCGCATCGGGGCGTTCCACCGCAAACAGACGGTCATACAAACGCACTTGCACCGGCACGGCGTGCGCCGCGCTTAACCAGTGAATCACGCCTTTCACCTTGCGCCCCTCCGGTTTTTTGCCCAGCGTGTCGTGGTCAATAGAACATTTCAATTCAACCACTTCGCCGTTTCCGTCTTTCACGGCTTCATCGCATTTGATGACGTAGCCGTAACGCAGGCGCACTTCGCCGCCCACGCTCAAACGCTGCCAGCCTTGCGGCGGCTGTTCGCTGAAATCATCGCGTTCAATGTAAATGGTTTCGGAAACGGGGATTTCGCGTTCGCCCATGTCGGGGTGGTTCGGGTGATAAGGCGCGGAACGGCTTTGGGTTTTTTCGCGGTCAAAATTGGTCAGGGTAACTTTTAAAGGATTTAACACCGCCATCATGCGCGGTGCGGTGTTTTCCAAATCCTCGCGCACCGCACCCTCCAAAACGCTCATGTCCACAATGTTTTCCGATTTGGAAATGCCCGCGCGTTTGGCAAACAGGCGCACGCCCGCCGGCGTGTAGCCGCGCCGCCGCATTCCGGAAATGGTCGGCATGCGCGGGTCGTCCCAACCGCGCACATGACCTTCGCTAACCAGTTGGTTTAATTTGCGTTTGGAGGTAATCGTGTACAGCAGTTCCAAACGGGAAAACTCGTATTGGCGCGGGCGCGTGGGGTGCGGTGCGGGAATATTGTCCAGCACCCAATCGTAAAGCGGGCGGTGCGCTTCAAATTCCAGCGTACACAAAGAATGTGTAATCCCTTCAATGGCATCGGAAATGGCGTGGGTGTAGTCGTACATCGGATAAATGCACCATTGGTCGCCCGTATTGTGGTGGTGGGCGCGGCGGATGCGGTAAATCACGGGGTCGCGCAAATTCACATTACCCGATGCCATATCAATTTTCAGGCGCAGGGTTTTGCTGCCGTCCGCAAACTCGCCGTTTTTCATGCGTTGGAACAAATCCAGATTTTCCGCCACGCTGCGTTCGCGGTAGGGGCTGTTTTTGCCCGCTTCGGTAAGCGTGCCGCGATATTCGCGGATTTGTTCGGCGGTCAAATCGTCCACATAGGCCTTGCCGTCTTGAATCAAACCTACCGCATAATCATACAGTTGCTGAAAATAATCGGAGGCGTAACGCGGCTCGCCGTTCCAGTCAAAGCCCAGCCAGCACACGTCTTCTTTAATGGAATCAACGTATTCCTGATTTTCTTTTTCGGGATTGGTGTCGTCAAAACGCAGATTGCACAAGCCTTTGTAAATATACGCCAAACCGAAATTCAGGCAGATGGATTTGGCGTGTCCGACATGCAGATAGCCGTTCGGTTCGGGCGGGAAACGGGTGTGGACGGCGGCGTGTTTGCCGTTTGCCAAATCTTTTTCAATGATGGTGCGGATAAAATGGTTGTCGGCAAATTCTTGCGGGTGCATGGTGTTCCTTTTTCGGGGTGTTCGGCAGTGAAACGATTATACCAAGAAGGGTGCGCTCTGTGCGTGCGCGGCGCGTTTTGCAAAAAGCGGGCAAACGGTGGTATAGTCGCCACGATTTTTCAACTTTTTGGGAACGCCGAAAATGTCCGATTTCCGTCAAGATTTTCTCCGGTTTGCGCTGGATTGCGAAGTATTGAAGTTTGGCGAATTTACCACCAAAGCGGGGCGGCAGTCGCCGTATTTTTTCAATGCGGGTTTGTTTAACGATGGTGCGTCTGCGCTGCAATTGGCGCGTTTTTACGCGGAAGCGGTTGTGCAGAGCAAAATTGAATTTGATATGTTGTTCGGCCCTGCTTATAAAGGGATTGTGTTGGCTGCCGCCACCGCGATGATGCTGGCGGAGCGCGGCATCAACGTGCCGTTTGCCTACAACCGCAAAGAAGCCAAAGACCACGGCGAAGGCGGCGTGTTGGTGGGTGCGCCCTTGGCGGGGCGGGTACTGATTATCGATGACGTGATTTCGGCGGGTACTTCGGTGCGCGAATCGGTGCGCCTGATTGAAAACGCGGGCGCAACCCCCGCCGCCGTCGCCATCGCGCTCGACCGCATGGAAAAAGGCACGGGCGAGCTGTCTGCCGTGCAGGAAGTGGCGCAGCAATACGGCTTGCCCGTTGTGGCGATTGCCACGCTGGACGACTTGTTTGCCCTGTTGCGGGCGCAGCAGCATGCGGATTTGGCAAACCACCTGCCCGCGCTGACCGCGTATCGCGAACGGTATGGCGTATCGGATTAGGGCGTATCGTTAATTGACCGAAAAACCTCTGCGCCGTCATTCCCGCGCAGGCGGGAATCCAAGTTGAAGCACAATGAAACGGTGATAAAACATCGTTTGCCAAGCATCGTGCAGTGGATTCCCGCCTGAGCGGGCATGACGGCATTTCTTATACTGCACTGATTTCCAATAGAAAATTTAAATAATGACACACCCTGACCAACAAAAAAACACCCTATCGAAAAACCAAGAACGCTTACTGCTGCGCCAACTTTTTAACCAAAAAATCATGGAAAACCTAAAAAATAACCAAACCTTTGACCTATCGGCAATTTGGGCGGAAACCCAAGACTTTTCAGAACTGAAAAACCAACTTACTGACCTAAAAAAATGCTTGGACAGTTTCAGACCGCTATCGGAAAACGAAGTTTTTAAACTCAAACAAGCCTTTGACGTTGAATACACCTACCAAAGCAACAAAATTGAAGGCAACACATTAAGCAAAAACGAAACCCATCTGATTGTTAATAAAGGATTTACCATCAAAGGGAAAACCCTTACAGAACACTTGGAAGCCATCAACCATCAAGAAGCGATTGACTATATTAGGGAAATTGCCGTTTCCGATGTCCCGTTTGACAAACGCTGCCTGTTAAACATTCATTCCCTGATACTGCACGGCATCAACAGAGAAAATGCGGGCAGATACCGTCAAGAAAACGTAATGATTTCAGGCAGCAGCTTTATTCCGCCGTCATTTCTCCAAATTATGGATTTAATGAATGAATATTTTGAATTTTACGAACAAAACAAAGACACCATGCACCCTGTAGAACTTGCTGCGGAAATGCATGAAAGACTGGTAACCATACACCCGTTTATCGATAGCAACGGATGTACCGCAAGATTGGTTATGAACCTAATTTTACTTCAAAACGGTTATCCGATTACCATTTTAGACGGTGAAAACGAAAAAAGATTTGCTTATTATGACAGTTTGGAGCTGGCTCGAACGGGAAACGACCCTGAAAAACGGCAATTCAAGATTTTTATCGGCAACAACGTGAAAAAATGGCTGTTTACTTATCTGAACCTGCTTGCCCCAAATGGAAACCAACACGCACAAAACAAAGGCTATTACTTCTTCAAAAAAATTGAACCGCTTATCCAAAAACAATAAATCTTGGTTTGTCTAAAAAAATCATTTTTATTCAAAAAACTTGTTAAATATATTAAGGAGATGGACGCATGAATGCCCAACCCCAAACCATTCCGCAACGGGTAACGGAAGCGGAATACCTGCAATATTGCGAAGACCATTTGGAAGAACGGTTTGAGCTGATTGACGGGGAAATCGTGGCGATGGAAGGCGCTTCCCGAAATCACGGTATCATCAAATCCAATTTGATTGTTTTGATGCACGCTCATTTGAAAAACAGCAACTGCTTTGTTTTTGCCAGTGCTTGGAATGTCAGGGTGGGGCAAAATTCCTACTATCCCGATGTGGTGGTGGAGTGCGGCACGGAAAGTGAATATGTTGCTGAAAAACCGTTGGTGATTGTTGAAGTGCTTGCCGATGACACCCGTGCAATTGATTTGACGGTTAAGGTAAGGGATTATCAAACCATTCCGACCCTGCAAGAATATGTGCTGATTGAGCAGGACTTTACTCATGTTGCGGTTTACCGGAAGCAGGAAAACTGGCAACGTACGGAATACATTTGCGGTGATGATGTGGTCGGCTTGGAGAGCTTGGATTTGTCGCTGGCAATGGCAGATATTTACCAACGAGTTGTTTTTCAAGCGCAAAGGCGGAGATTTTTGCAAAGGTAATGCCAAGCGTCTGTCAAACCGGTGCTGTTCCGTTCCATTGTGTGTGGGGAGGCATCACAGTTTTTTAAATTCAAAAATGCTGAAATCAGGGTTGATGCTGAGGTAGTATTGTGCGCCGTGCGCTTCCAGTTCGGCGGTGTGCCAAAAGCGTTTTTGTGTTTTCGGCAGCAGCACATGGGCGATGTGGTAGGGTTCTTGCACCACAGCGCGGGTTTGCGCGGCGTGCTGCCGCCACATTTTGGCAACGAGCGGCACGTCGGTAAAGGGAATGTGTTCCAGCAAAGTCAGGTGGCGGGACGGTTTTTTGCTGTTGAGTTCGTCTTCGTCATCGACAAATTGCCATTGTCCGTTTTCGTAGCGGAACAGCAGCAGTTTGTTGGGGCGGAGCGGGTCTTGTGCCTGTAATTCGATGCGCGGGCGCGTGCCGTCAAAAAAGTCGATTTTTTCAAAAACGTAAACGGGTTTGCCTTGAAATTGTGCTTGTTGGGGCAGGGTGGTTTGGGCGCGGCGCAGGGTGTCGGTGTCTTCGAGCAGGTTGCGGCGCACGACGGGTTTGGCGGCGGTTTTTTTGGCGCGTTTGGGGGCTTCGGCTTCGGCGGTATCGCCGCACGCGCCGAGCCATAATGTTGCCGTTGCTGCAATCAGCATCAGTAGGTTTTTGTGGTTCATCAAAATTCCTTTTCGCTTTGAAACCCTGCCGTTCACGGCGGTAAAATCGCTTTATAGTGGATTAAAATCGCAACGATACGGCGTTGCCGACGCCCTTACTACCCGTATACGGCGGGCGTTGTCGCCTTGTCTCGTTTTTATTTTTATCAACTATATTATTCGGGCGGGGCGTAAACCCGTCCGAATCAGGGCAAGGCATGGGGCTGTGCTTTATGTGCAGCCCTGTGGGTTGAAACATCAGCATGATTCCTTCGGGTTCACGTTTATGGTGTGTGGTTCAACTGTTTGCGTTCGTACACGGCTTGCGCCAGTGTGCCGGCATCAACGTATTCGATTTCGCTGCCCAAGGGCATGCCCCGTGCCAAGCGGCTGATGCGGTAGGGCTGGGCTTTGAGCAGTTCAATCAAAACATAGGCGGTGGCATCGCCTTCGGCGGTGGCGGCGGTGGCGATGATGATTTCGCTGATTGTGCTGCGGGCGAGCCTTTGCACCAGTTTCTCCAAGGCGATGCTGTTCAAGTCCATGTTTTGTATGGGGTTGATTTGACCCATCAGCACGAAGTAATGCCCGTCGTGGCAATGCGCCCGTTCCATTGCGGCGACATCGGCAGGCATGTGGACAATCATCAGTCGCTGCGGGTCGCGCTGCGGGTCGGCGCACAGGTTGCAGCGTTCGCCTTCGCAAAAGGTATTGCAATCAAGGCAGTGATTGACTTGTTTGAGTGCGTGTTGCAGGGCGTGGGCAAGCTCTGCCGCGCCCTGACGGTTTTGTTGCAACAGGGCGTGCGCCATGCGTTGTGCGGTTTTGGGCCCGACATTGGGCAGCACGCACAGGGCTTGTATCAGGCGGGTAAAGGCATCGGGGTGGGACATGGCGGTAAAAACGGCGTTTCAGGCGCGTCCGCGCAGCAGCAGACGCGCCTGAAATGGGGGGGCAAAACGTGGCGTTTACAGCAATACGCGGCGGAAATCTTTCAACAAATTCGCCAGATACACCACAAAGCGCATGCCCGCCGCGCCGTCAATCACGCGGTGGTCAAACGACAGGCTCAAGGGGCACATCAGGCGCGGTTCAAATTCCTTGCCGTTCCACACGGGTTTCATCTGCGATTTGCACACGCCCAAAATCGCCACTTCCGGCGCGTTCACAATCGGCGTGAAGCTCGTGCCGCCGATGCCGCCCAAGCTGGAAATGGTGAAGCACGCACCCTGCATTTCCTGCGGTTTGAGCTTGCCTTCGCGGGCTTTTTTGCTCAATTCGGTCAGTTCTTGGCTGATTTCTTTCAAGCCTTTTTTGTCCACGTCTTTGATGACGGGCACCACCAAGCCGTTGGGCGTGTCGGCGGCAAAACCGATGTGGAAGTATTTTTTCAGCACCAGATTGTCGCCGTCCAAAGACGAATTGAATTCGGGAAACGCCTTGAGCGCGGACACGGAAGCCTTGATGATAAACGCCAAGGGCGACACTTTCACGCCCGCTTTTTCCCATTCTTTGTTCAGGGTTTGGCGGAAACTTTCCAAATCGGTCATGTCGGCTTCGTCATTAACGGTAACGTGCGGAATCACCACCCAGTTGCGCGACAGGTTTTGACCGGAAATTTTCTTGATGCGGCTCAATTCTTTGATTTCAATTTCGCCGAATTTGGCAAAATCCACTTTCGGCCACGGCAGCAAGTCCAAACCGCCGCCCGAAGATGCGGGCGCGGCTGCCTGAACCGCGCCGCCGTTTTGCATCACGCCTTTGACAAAACCTTTCACGTCTTCCGCCAACACGCGCCCTTTCGCGCCCGTGCCGTTCACCAAGCCCAAATCCACGCCCAATTCGCGCGCCAGTTTGCGCACGGACGGGCCGGCATGCGCTTTGGCAAACGCGGCTTCATTGACGGGGGTGTCGCCGAATGCGGCTTTCGGTGCGGCGGGCGCGGGGCTGGGCTGTTGCGGCACTTGCGGCGCGGGCGCGGCTGCCTGAACGGGCGCGGCTTCCGCTTTCGGTGCGGGCGGCGGCGTGGTTTCGGCTGTCGGCGCGGCATCGGCGCTTTGCACATCGGCAATCGGGCTGCCTTCGGACACTTTGTCGCCCACTTTCAGATGCACGGCGGTTACCACACCGGCGGCAGTGGACGGCACGTCCATCGTGGCTTTGTCGGATTCCAAAGTCAGCAGCACATCGTCCAAAGCGATGGTGTCGCCCACTTTGATTTCCACCGCAATCACGTCCACTTCGCCGCCGCCGATGTCGGGAACGGCGATTTGCTGCACGGCGGACGCGCCCTGCGGCGCGGCTGCCTGAACGGGTGCTTCGGATTTCGCCGTCTGCACAACGGGTTCGGGCACGGCAACGGCGGCTGCGGCGTTCAGGCGCACAATCGGGCTGCCTTCGGAAACCTTGTCGCCCACTTTTACCAACACTTCCGCCACCACGCCCGCCGCGTCTGCGGGAACGTCCATGGTGGCCTTATCGGTTTCCAGCGTCATCAGGGTATCGTTTTCGGCAACGCTGTCGCCGACTTTCACTTCTACGGCAATCACATCCACATTTTCGTGTCCGCCGATGTCGGGGACTTTGATTTCTACGGTACTCATTCTCTTTCCTTAATTTTTAATCGGCATGGTTTCAGGCAGCCCGCGTTTTTCAGGCTGCCTGAAAACCCGTCAGCGTTTCCAGCTCGGCGCAACGTCCGTGTCAATGCCGTATTTTTCAATGGCTTGCTGCACCACCACTTTTTCCAGCTTGCCCTCGTCCGCCAAAGCGTTCAGCGCGGCAAGGGCAACGTGGTAGCGGTCCACTTCAAAGAAACGGCGCAAATTGGCGCGGCTGTCGCTGCGGCCGAAACCGTCCGTACCCAACACGGTGTAGCTGCCGTTTTCTTTGGGAATGTAGGCGCGGATGCGGTCGGGGAAGCTGCGGATGTAGTCGGTGGCGGCAATCACGGGGCCGGCGTGTCCCGCCAACTGCTGCGCCACAAACGGCACTTTCGGCGCACTCATCGGGTGCAGGCGGTTGTGGCGTTCCGTTTCCATCGCATCGCGGTGCAGCAGGTTGAAAGACGGGCAAGACCACACGTCCGCGTCCACGCCGAAATCGTCTTTCAGCAGCTTGGCGGCGGCGATGACTTCGTTCAAAATCGTACCCGAACCCATCAGTTGCACTTTGTTGCCGCCGTTGCCGCCCTGTTGCAGCAAATACATGCCTTTCAAAATTTCCTGCTCGATGCCCTCGCGTTGCGGCATGGCGGGGTGGGCGTAGTTTTCGTTCATCACGGTCAGATAGTAGAACACGTCTTCCTGTTCCACATACATACGGCGCAAACCGTCATGAATAATCACCGCCAATTCGTATTGGAAAGTCGGGTCGTAAGACACGCAGTTGGGAATCAAGTCTGCCTGAACGTGGCTGTGGCCGTCTTCGTGCTGCAAACCTTCGCCGTTCAGCGTGGTGCGTCCCGCCGTGCCGCCGACCAAAAAGCCGCGCGCGTGCATGTCGCCCGCCGCCCAAGCCAAATCGCCCACGCGCTGAAAACCGAACATCGAGTAATAAATATAGAACGGAATCATCGCGTAACGGCTGTTGGCGTAAGACGTGCCCGCCGCAATCCAGTCTGCCATCGCGCCCGGTTCGTTGATGCCCTCCTGCAAAATCTGACCGTCCACCGATTCTTTGTAGAACATCAGTTGGTCTTTGTCCTGCGGCGTGTATTGCTGGCCTTTCGGATTCCAAATCCCGTATTGGCGGAACATGCCTTCCATGCCGAAGGTACGGCTTTCATCGGGAACGATGGGCACAATGCGCTTGCCGATTTGCTTGTCTTTCAGCAGCGCGGACAAAATCCGCACAAACGCCATCGTGGTGGAAAATTCGCGCTCGCCGCTTGATTGCAGTTGCGCGTCAAAAGTGTCCAGCGCGGGAATCGGTAGGGCTTCGGTGTTGGGATTGCGCTGCGGCAGGTAGCCGCCCAAAGCGTTGCGGCGTTCGCGCAGATAGCGCATTTCCTCGCTGTCTTCGGGGAAGCGGTAGTAGGGCAAATCGCCGCTTTCAATTTGCTCGTCCGACACGGGAATGCCGAAACGGGTGCGGAATTTTTTCAGCGATTCCACGTCCATTTTTTTGGCTTGGTGCGCCACGTTCTGACCTTCGCCCGATGCGCCCATGCCGTAGCCTTTGATGGTTTTCGCCAAAATCACGGTGGGACGGCCGCCTGCGTTGTTCACGGCTTCGTGGTAGGCGGCGTAAACCTTGTGCGGGTCGTGGCCGCCACGGTTCAAGGCCCACACCTCTTCATCGGACATATTCGCCACCATCGCTTTGAGTTCGGGCGTGTTGAAGAAGTGTTCGCGCACATAGGCGCCGTCTTTGGCTTTATAGGTTTGGTAGTCTCCGTCCACCACTTCTTCCATGCGTTGTTTCAAGTGGTTGTCGGTATCGCGGGCGAGCAGCGCGTCCCAACGGCTGCCCCAAATCACTTTCAGCACGTTCCAGCCCGCGCCACGGAAATTGCCTTCCAATTCCTGAATGATTTTGCCGTTGCCGCGCACGGGGCCGTCCAAGCGTTGCAGATTGCAGTTGATGACGAAAATCAGGTTGTCCAAGCCTTCGCGGGCGGCGAGCGAAATCGCGCCTTGGCTTTCCGGCTCGTCCATTTCGCCGTCGCCGCAGAACACCCATACTTTGCGGCCTTTGGTTTTGCTCAAGCCGCGCGAATCCAAATATTTCAGGAAACGCGCTTGGTAAATCGCCATCAAGGGGCCCAAGCCCATGGATACGGTGGGGAATTGCCAGAAATCGGGCATCAGGTGCGGGTGCGGATAGGACGACAGGCCGTCTCCGTCCGCTTCTTGGCGGAATTTGTCCAGTTGTTCTTCGTTCAAGCGGCCTTCCACGAAAGCGCGGGCGTAGATGCCCGGTGCGGAGTGTCCCTGTACGAACACCAAATCGCCTTCTTCATCGCCGTTTTTGGCGTGCCAGAAATGGTTGAAGCCGACATCGTAGAGCGTGGCGGCGGATTGGAACGATGCGATGTGTCCGCCCAATTCCAAGTCTTTTTTACCGGCGCGTAACACCATTGCCGCCGCGTTCCAACGGATAATCGAGCGGATACGGTGTTCCAATTCGTGATTGCCGGGCGATTTTTGTTCTTTGCCCACCGGAATGGTGTTCAGATAAGCGGTGGTGGCGTCAAACGGCAGATGCACGCCGCGTCTGCGCGTGTATTTGACCAGATTTTCCAGCAGGAAATGGGCGCGTTCTTCGCCTTCGTGCTGCAACACGGAACTGAGCGCGTCCAACCATTCTTGGGTTTCGACAGGGTCGGTATCGCGGACGTCGTTGTAGGTTTGGGACATCGTTTTTCCTTTCTTGACTGCTTGACAATGTTTCAACTCGGTTTCAACGCACAGGGGCGCATGCCCCGATTCAAACCGAACCAAAGAATTTTGACGAATCTGCACAGGGCAGAAATACCGCATTGTACACGCAATGCGCCCCGTAAAACAAAAAGTCGCGCCAAGCCTGTGCCGCGCACGCATCATGCGCGGGCAGACGGGCAGGACGGCGCGGGTGGTTTGCGGCGAAATGACGGCGCGACTCGGGGTGTGTCATCAATAAATCGAAAAATCGAAAAACCTCTGCACCGTCATGCCTGCCCGCGCGGGCATGACGGCATTTTTGTATGATGCTGATTGTCATTAGGGCGTGTCATCATTTAAATTCTTTCATTGAAAATCAACGAAATATAAACACTGCCGTCATTCCCGCGAATGCGGGAATCCACTGCCCGATGCTTGGTAAGTGATGTTTTATCAAGGCTTGTCGTGCTTTGACTTGGATTCCCACCCGCGCGGGCATGACGGCGCGGCGTTTTTTCAGTCAATTGATGACACGCCCTACACCAGCTTGGGAAACAGGTCGCGCAGCCCCGCCACGATGATTTCCACCGACACCGCCGCCAGCAGCATGCCCATCACGCGGTTGAGTACCGTCAGCCCCGTTTCGCCGAGCAGATTGCTCACCTTCGCCGCCGCAAACAGCACCACATAGCACAGCAGCGCAATCACCCCGCCGGCAATCACAATGGCGGCAACGTCCCAATAGCTTTTCGCCGAAGCGGTGTAGATGACGACTGTGGAAATCCCGCCGGGCCCAATCATCATCGGAATCGCCAAAGGCACGACCGAAATCGCGCCGATATTGGGCGAAGCGTGCGGCTTGATGGTGATTTCGCTGGCGTCGTCCGTGCCGATTTCGGGCTTGGCGGGGTTGTTGCCGCTGCTCATCATCGAAATGGCGATTAAAAACACCAAAATCCCGCCGCCCACGCGGAACGCGCCCGTGCTGATGCCCAAAGCGCCCAGCAGCCAATTGCCCGTCAGCGCGAACACGGCGATGGTAACAAACACGCTGAACGAAGCGGCTTGGGCGACTTTGTTGCGTTCGCGTTTGCTGTAGTGGTGGGTCAAGTCCAAAAAAATCGGCAGCGCGCTGAACGGATTGACCAGCACCACCAACGCCAAAATGATTTTGGCGATTTCCAACTGCAAGCCCATGACGAAAATCCTTTTATGCGAATGTGTCGGGAAAAAACGGTGTGCATCTTACCGAATTTCGCGGCGGCTGAAAACGCGTTTGCGCGGGAAAACGGACAACTGCGGTATAATCGTTTTTTTCGCAGCTTCGACCACGGAGACACACATCATGCACACACAGGTTTTCCAATATCAAACGGGGCGTTTGGACGCTGCCGATGCGGCTGAATTGGGCGCATCGTTCCACACTTTGCAGCCGAGCGCGTACAAAGACGGCGCGTTCCGTTTGCGCCGTTATTCCACGTTCCGTTACTGCCGCCGCTCGGGCGACATCCGTTTGCAGGCGAACAGCCAGTTTGTTCAGGGCGAGGATTTGAACGCGTTTCAGGGCAATGTGGCGCGTACTTATGACGATTTGACGGCGCAAACGGTGGCGTCAAACGGTTTTGCGGCGATGATGCGCCGTTTTGCCGAAAAGGCGGATTTGCCCGAGCAGGCGCACATCGAGGTGCATCAGATGCGGATTGTCGCCAAAAACGGCGCACAGGCTGCCGAATCCACGCCCGAAGGCATTCATCAGGACGGTTTTGACCGCATCGGGGTGTTTACGGTGGCGCGGCACAATGCCGAAGGCGGCGAGCTGTATTTGTGGCAAAACAAGGATGATGCCGAACCGGTGGCGGCGTGTACGCAGCAGGCGGGCGATTTTTGCGTGTTGAACGACAAGGCGTTGTGGCACAGCGCATCGCCCGTGTGCGCGGCAGATGCGGCATCGCAGGGCTATTGGGATTTGTTTGTGCTGACGGCCAACCGCGCATAAGGGGCAGGGCGATGGATTATCCGATTGATGCGGTGCGCCGCCGTTTTCCCGCGCTGCACCATGCGGACGGCAAGGGGCAGTTGCCCGTGCTGTTTGACGGGCCCGGCGGCAGCCAAGTGCCGCAAAGCGTGTTGGACGCGATGGTGGGCTATTTGGGGCGCTACAACAGCAATTTCGGCGGTTTTGCCGATGCGGGCGTGCGCACGGGGCGTTTGGTGTCCGATGCGCGGCAGGCGGCGGCAGACTGGCTCGGCTGTGCCGCAGACGAGGTGTTTTTCGGGCTGAATGCCACCAGCTTGATGTTCAACGTCAGCCGTGCCGTTGCCCAAACGTGGCGGGCGGGCGACAACATCGTTTTGAGCAGCCTCGACCATTTCTCCCACGTTTCATCGTGGCAACGCGCCGCCGAAGAACGCGGCGTGGCGGTGCGGATGCTGCCCCTGAACGCGGACGGCAGCGATTTGGATTATTCCGCCTTGCCCGACCTGCTGGACGGCAACACCCGCCTGCTTGCCTTTGCCGCCGCGTCCAACGTATCGGGTACGGTGGCGGACACGGCGCGGCTGGTGGCGGCGGCGCGGTCGGTCGGGGCGTGGGTGAGCGTGGACGCGGTGCATGCCGCCGTCCACGGGCTGCCCGATGCAGCGGCATGGGATTGCGACTTTCTGTTTGCCTCTGCCTACAAGCTCGGCGGGCCGCATCTGGGCATCTGCTTCGGCAAACGCGCCCATCTGCACGCCCTGCGCCCCTACAAAGTCGCGCCCGCTTCCGAAGCCGTGCCGAACCGTTGGGAACAAGGCACGCAGTCTTTTGAAGCGCAAGCGGGCTTCATCGCCATGATCGACTACTGGGCGGCACTGGCGGAAGACGGCGCGGGCGACCGCCGCAGCCGTCTGCGCCGCAGCTACGCGCAAGTGCGCCGCTACGAACAAGGCATCAGCCGCGCCGTTTTGGACGGCTTCCGCCAACGCCCCTTCGTGCGCCTGTACGGCTTGGACAGTGAACACGGACGCACCCCCACCTTCGCCTTCAACATCGTCCGCCCGAACGGCGGCATCGTCTGCCCGCAGCAGATTGCCGCGTGGTTCGGCGAGCGCAATGTGGCGGTCGGAAGCGGCAACTTCTACGCATGGGACGTGGTGTCGCATTTGGGCGTGGCGGAAACGGGGCTGTTGCGCATCGGCTGCATGCACTACACCACCCACGACGAAATCGCCTGCTTTTTTGCGCTGCTGGACGAATGGGTGCAAACGCACCTTTGAGCCGCAACTAGCGCACTGCGCCGTCCTGCCCGCCCGTGCGGAACGGACGGCGTTTGTTCAGCCGTCCGCCATTGCCCATTGCGCGGCGGGGTCGGCACAAAAACGCCTGATGTGCGCCGCCAGTTCGGCGCGGCTGCGCGGGTACAAACGGCTTTCGTGCGCCACAAAGCCCCATTCGTCATCAATCTGCATCAAAGTCAGCACGAAATGCCCGCGCTCGGGCGCGTACACCGCATCAAACACAAACCGCGCATCGGCAGACGCGCCGCCGATAAGCTGCGGATTTAAATAATCATGCAGATTGCTCGGGTTCGGCTCGCTGTCGGGCAGGGCGGAGCGAATGTGCCAACCGTTCATCAACATTCCTTTTCGGTTTAAAACCCCGCCGTTTACGGCGGTAAAATCGCTTGATTATTCGGGCGGGGCGCAAGCCCGTCCGAATCGGGGCAAGGCATGGGGCTGCGCTTTATGTTCAGCCCTGTGCGGCTGCCAAACGGTACAAAAACGTGCGCTCGCGCTGCCGTGCAAACGCCAAAGGGTCGGACGGGTCGGCGGCTTTGCCGTGTATGGGGCGGACGTGGTCGGCAGCGAGCAGGCGCAAGCCCGCTTGTGCAAACCATTGCGGCAGGGCATCGGCAGGACGCAAACTCAAATGTTCCGCCAAATCCGACAGCACCAGCCAAATCTGCCCCTGCGGATTCAGGCAGGCGGGCGCATCGCGCAAAAACGCCCGCAACATGGCGTGGTCGGGGTCGTAGAGCGCGGATTCGATGGCGGAAGTGGGTTTGGCGGGCAGCCACGGCGGATTGCACACAATCAAATCTGCCGTGCCTGCGGGAAACAGGTTTTGCTGCAACACGTCAATTTTCGCGTGCAAACCGAAACGGCGCACATTGGCGCGGGCGCACGCGGCGGCGCGGGCATCGCAATCGGTCGCCACCACGCGCCGGAAGCCCCGTTGTGCCAGCAACACCGCCAACACGCCGCTTCCCGTGCCGATGTCGAACGCCGTTTCGCACACGGGCGGCAGGGGCGCATCGCGCAGCAGCCCGACATATTCGCCGCGCACCGGCGAAAACACGCCGAACGGCACATGAATCCGTCCGTCCAAAGCGGGCACGTCCACCCCTTTCAGATGCCATTGGTGCGCCCCGATAAAGCCGAGCAATTGCTTGAGCGGCAACAAAAACGGTTCGCGGTTGGGCGTGCCGTACACGTCTGCCAGCGCGGCGGACACATCGGGGGCGCGGGGCAAATCCAGCGTGAAGCCGGCACCGATTATCACCAGCAGCATATTGGCGGTGCGGCTGTGTTGCGATTGTGCCAAACGGTGTTTGTGGAAAGCGGTTTGCGGGTCGGGCGCGGGTGCGGCGGGTTTGCGGGCGTGTTTTTTCAGTGCGGCAAGCAGTTGTTTGCCCTGATGGAAATCGCCCGTCCACAGCGTTGCCGTGCCGTTGCAGGCGTGGCGGAACACCTGTGCGGCGGAAATTTGCCGTGCCGGTACGGCGCGTTGGGGCGGACGGTGGCGGTTTTCGCTGCGGTAGGCAAGGCTGCGCCCGTCTGCGAGGGTGATGGTGTGGAGCGGCACGGCATCAGTCCTTGTCTTCGGCGTAGGGGTCGCGGCGGAACGGGCGTTTGAGCAAAATCCGCACCGCGCCGTCGTTGTTCGGGCGCGGTTCGGCGTAGGCAAGCACGTCGGGGTGCTGCATCAGCCAACGGCGCACCAGCGATTTGAGTACGGGCGTGTAGCCCCGCGAACCCAGCCCGCTTCCGTGCACGATTTCGCCGCACACGCCGCGTTTTTGCACGAAAACAATAAATTCGTTCAGTACCTTTTGCGCTTCTTCCTGCGTGTAACCGTGCAAATCCACGTCCGCCACCACCGGCCAATGCCCCGCCTGCAAACGTTTGATGTCGTTTGCGCCCTGACCGTTTTTGCTGAAGGTGGCGGGAATGTCGATGTGGGCGCCGCCTTCGCCGATGAAAAACAGGTTTTCACCGTCATCGTCTGCCGTGTGGTTATGACGGCGCGGCTTGATGGGGCTGCGGTCGGGCGGGGGGTAGTAGGTGTTGCGCGGCTTGAGCGGCACCACGTCTGCCATCAGCGCGGCAAAATCGGTTTCGCCCGCTTCGCGTGCCAAGCGTTGTGCTTCGCGTTCGGCGGCGCGGCGTTGTTCGGCATCGTGTTGCGCCTGACGGTGCAGGGCTTGAAGTTGGTCTTGCAAAGTCATGGTGGTGATGGTTGTTTCAAATTCTGACGGACGGGGTTGGGGCGTATCATCAATTGACCGAAAAATCCCTGCACCGTCATTCCCGCGCAGGCGGGAATCCAAAACAAATTTCAAAAAGCATGGATAAAGCATCGCTTCACAAACATCGGGTAGTGGATTCCCGCCTGCGCGGGAATGACGGCATTGTTGTATTATGCTGATTTATAATAAAAGTTTAATTTATGACACGCTCTGGGCATCTTTGCCCGCTTGTTTGTTTTCCAAATATTCCCAACGTTCCAAACACGCCAGCAATTCGTTTTCAATTTCCGCCGCACGGTTTTGCAGCTTGGCGGCGCGTTCGTAATCCTTGAAAATATCGGGGTCGGACAATTGGGCATTCAGCGCGTTTTGTTCGGCTTCCAAAGCGGCGATGCCTTCAGGCAGCGCGTCCAATTCGCGTTGTTCTTTAAACGATAATTTCACGCTGCGGTTTTTCGGTTTGGCGGCTTTTTCCGGCGCGGCGGCGGCAGCGGGTTTGGGCGCGGCTGCGGCCGCCAGCTCGCGTTCGCGGCGGTGCGCGTCCGCATAATCCTGATAACCGCCGATGTATTCGCGCACGCTGCCCTTGCCGTCAAACACGATGCTTTGCGTAACCACATTGTCCAAAAACATACGGTCGTGCGACACCAAAAACACCGTGCCCGCATAATCGCGCAACAATTCTTCCAACAATTCCTGCGTATCGATGTCCAAATCGTTGGTGGGTTCGTCCAAAATCAAGATGTTGGCGGGACGGGTAAACAATTTTGCCAACAACAGGCGGTTGCGCTCGCCGCCCGACAGCGAGGAAACGGGGCTGTGCGCCCGCGCCGGCGGAAACAGAAAATCCGCCAGATAACCCATAATATGACGGCGTTTGCCGCCCACTTCCACATAGTCGTTGCCCTGACCGAGCGTGTCAAACACGGTATCGTTGTCGTTCAGTGCGCTGCGGAACTGGTCAAAATACGCCACTTCCTGCTTGCTGCCGATGCGTATTCGTCCGAAAGTGGGCTGCAATTCGCCCAAAATCAATTTTAAAAACGTGGTCTTGCCCACACCGTTGGCGCCGATTAAGCCGATTTTGTCGCCGCGCTGAATCACGGCGGAAAATTTGTCCATAATCACGCGGTCGCCGTAGGCAAAGGAGGCGTGTTCCAATTCGGCGATGATTTTGCCGCTTTTTTCGCCCGCGTCCAGCTTGAACGACACTTGCCCCTGCCGTTCGCGGCGGGCGGCGCGTTGGCGGCGCAATTCTTCCAAACGGCGCACGCGCCCTTCGTTGCGGGTGCGCCGCGCTTCAATGCCTTTGCGAATCCACGCTTCTTCTTGGGCGTGGAATTTGTCAAACAGGCGGTTGTGTTCGGCTTCCACCGCCAATTCCTGCGCTTTTTTCTCGCTGTATTTGGCGAAATTGCCCGCGTAGGAACGCAACACGCCTCTGTCCAATTCCACGATGCGGGAAACGGTGTTGTCGAGAAAACGGCGGTCGTGCGTAATCAGAACGAGGCTGCCTGAAAACTGGGCGAGCAGGCTTTCCAGCCAAATAATCGCGTCAATGTCCAGATGGTTGGTGGGTTCGTCCAGCAGCAGAATGTCGGGCTTTTGCACCCACGCTTGCGCCAATGCCACGCGTTTTTTCTGTCCGCCGGAAAGTTCGGACAGGGCGGCGTGTTCGGGCAAACCGAGTTCGGCGATGGTTTGGCGCACGGCGGCATCGGCCTGCCAGCCGTTTTGCGCTTCAATTTGGTTTTGCAGGTCGTTGAGCTGTTGGTTTAATTCGGGATTTTCGTGGTCTTGCGCCAGCGCGTGCGAAATCTGATGATAACGGCGCAGGGTGTCGCGCAATGCGCCCAAACCGGCGGACACGGCGTCAAACACGCTTTGTTGCGGGTCAAATTCGCTTTCCTGCGGCACGTAAACGGTGGTCAGCCCGTTTTGCACAATCAGGCGTCCGTCATCGGGCTTTTGCACGTTTGCCAAGATTTTCAACAGGGTGGATTTGCCTGCGCCGTTGCGCCCAATCAGCCCGACTTTTTCGCCGGCTTCCAGTTGGAAAGCGGCGTGGTCGAGCAGGGGGACGTGTCCGGCGGCGAAGCAGGCGTTTTCTAGGGAAAGTATGGTACTCATGGGGCTTCGTGTGGCGGCGGCGGTGCGCCGGCGGGGTGTTTGTAGCGGTTGTAGGCAAACAGGTATTGTTGGGGGAAGCGGCGTATCAGGCGTTCCAAATTGCGGTTGAGCCACAGGGCATCATCGGCGGGCTTGCCCGCAGGTGCGCCCTGCGCCGGCTCGATGTGCAGCGCGAAGCCTTGTCCGCAGGGCAGGCGTTCGCCGCAAAAAAACAGGGTTTGTACGTTTTTGACTTGCGCCAGCTTGGCGGCAAGGGTGGCGGTGTAGGCGGGCGTGCCGAAAAAGTCTGCCCACACGCCGCCGCCTTCGTGCGGGTCGGGAACGTGGTCGGGCAGCACGATGGTGCTTTCGCCGCCGCGCAGGGCTTTGACGATTTGTTTCACGCCCTGTGCCGATGCGGGGGCGGTGCGCCCGTTGCCGCGTTGCCGTCCTTGCTGCATGATGTCGTCCAGCCATTTGATTTTCGGCGGTTTGTACAGTGCGGTGAGCGGGTGCGGCAAACGCTCGCTGATGTAGCGCCCCGCCAAATCGTAGCTGCCCAGATGCGGGGTGAGCAGCAACAGCCCTTTGCCCGTGTGCAATGCCGTTTCGATGTGTTCCCAGCCGTGCGTTTGCACAAACAGGCTGCGGATTGCGCCGGTGGGGCGGTAAAACGCCAAGGGCAGCTCCAGCCCGCTTTTTGCCGTTTCGCGCAACACTTGGCGCACGTCTGCCGCACGGGCGGGCAAATCCGCAATCTGCAAATGCCTGCGGACACGGCGGCGCGTGGCGGGCAGCAGGTAAAACGCCGCCGTCCCCAAGCCGTCGCCCAAGCGGTGCAACACCGGCAAGGGCAGTCGCGCCAACAATTTGAACACACAGGCAAGCATAAAACGGTATGGCACCCACAAAAGAAAACGATTTTAACACAGCACGGCAACGCAACGATTGAAACCGCCGCACAAAAAGCGCACAATCCCGTTTTTCGCGTCCACAGCAAAGGAAACGCCATGACCCGACCCCTGCACCCGCAAACCCTCGCCATTCGCGGCGGCAAATCGCAAACCGAGTATAACGAACACCACCAAGCCCTGTTTCTCACCAGCAGCTTTATGTTTGACAGCGCGGCGGACGGCGCGGCACTGTTTGCCAAAACCAAAGCAGGCTACACCTACTCGCGCACCGCCAATCCCACCGTTGCCGCATTTCAGCAGCGCGTGGCGGCTTTGGAACACGCCGAAGCCGCCATTGCCACCGCCACCGGCATGGCGGCGATTCAGGCAGCCCTGCTCACCTTTTTGAGCGCGGGCGACCACCTCATCAGCAGCCAAAGCCTGTTCGGCACCACTGCGGGCTTGTTAAGCGGACACATTGCCCGTTTCGGCATTGAAATTACCTTTGTTGCGCAAACCGACCTGCAAGCATGGCGCGAAGCCGTGCGCCCCAACACCAAAATGCTGTTTCTCGAAACCCCGTCCAACCCCTTGGGCGAAGTGGCGGATTTGGCGGCGTTGGCGCAAATCGCCCGTGATGCCGGCGCATTGCTGGCGGTGGACAACTGCTTTTGTTCGCCCGCGATTCAGCATCCGCTTGATTTCGGCGCGGATTTGTCGGTGCAGTCCGCCACCAAAGCGATGGACGGACAAGGGCGTGTACTCGGTGGCGTGGTGTGCGGCAAAACCGATTTAATCCAACAAATTGCCCTGTATGTCAATTCGGCGGGCTTGAGCCTGTCGCCGTTCAACGCTTGGCAACTGCTCGGCGGCTTGGAAACCCTGTCGCTGCGCGTGGCGCAACAGTCCGCCCACGCCCTGAAGTTGGCGCAATGGCTGCAAACGCAGCCGCAAGTGCAAAAAGTGTATTACGCCGGTTTGCCCGAACACCCGCAGGCAGATTTGATTGCCAAACAGCAAAGCGCGGGCGGCATGGTGCTGGCGTTTGAAGTGGCGGGCGGTCAGGCAGCCGCGTGGCGCGTGATTGACGCGGTGAAACTGTTTTCCAAAACCGCCAATTTCGGCGACGTGCGCTCCACCATCACCCACCCTTGGACGACCACACACGGGCGCATGAGCGCGGACGACAAACTGGCGGCAGGCATCACGGACGGCTTGTTGCGGATTTCGGCGGGATTGGAACACCTTGATGACTTGATTGACGACTTGGCACAAGCCCTCGACACATTGGGAGCATCAAATGTCTGAAGCCGAATTTGCCGCCATCGCCCTGAAAGTCTGCCTGACCGTTTTGATTGGCTTTTTGTTCTTCATCATCTGGGATTTGGGCAGAAAAGCCAAAGTGGGCAAACTGGGCATGTTCATCTTATTTTTGGTATTGGGCTTGGGCATTGCCGGATTTTTGTTCAAAAACGTCTTGGTCGGCTGGTTTGCCTGATTGTGCATCGGCTGCGAAGTGTGGGACAATCGCCGCCGACACCGATTTGCACAGGAAACCACCATGCTCGACCGCCACGGCTACCGCCCGAATGTCGGAATCATACTGCTCAACCAACACAATCAGGTATTTTGGGCAAAACGCATCCGCGAACCCGCATGGCAGTTTCCGCAGGGCGGCATCAAACCGGGCGAAAGCCCCGAAACGGCGATGTACCGCGAACTCACCGAAGAAACCGGACTGCTGCCCCGACACGTCAAAGTACTGGGGCGCACCCGCGACTGGCTGCGCTACGACGTACCGAACCACTGGGTGCGGCGCGAATGGCGCGGCAGCTATCGCGGACAAAAACAAATCTGGTTTCTGCTGCGCTTTACCGGCAGCGACAGCGACATCTGCCTGCACGCGGGCAGCCCGCCCGAATTTGACGGCTGGTGTTGGCACGCCTACTGGGCGCCGATTGACGAAGTGGTCGATTTCAAACGCAACGTATACCAAAAAGCCCTGACCGAATTGTCATCACTGATACGCAACTTGGAAAGCATGGGCGAATACCACGGGCGCATATTGGAAGAACGCAAACGGGCGCGGGCGCAGGGAGGCGGCACGCCCTAATAACGCGCCATTTCGGGGTCGATGTCCCTTGCCCACGCATCGATGCCCCCGCTCAAATTGTACAAATCGTCAAAGCCCGCCTCTGCCAGATAACGCGCACTGTTCAGGCTGCGGATGCCGTGGTGGCAATACAGCACAATCGGCACATCATCGGGCAATTCGTTGTGGCGCAGGGGAATCAGGTTCATGGGAATGTGGCGGTGTCCGGGCAGGGCGCACAGGGCGACTTCATCGTCTTCGCGCACGTCCAGCAGGACGGTGTCGGGGCGTTCGCGCAACAGGGCTTGCAGTTGCGCGGGGCTGATGGCTTGAATCATGAGGGGCGTTGTCCGAAACAGTGCTGCGGCAGAAACAGGTCCGGTTCTGCCGCAGTGTGTGGTTAAAACTTGAATTTGGCACTTTGTGCGGGAACGGATTTGGCGTCCAAGCCCGTAACCAGCGTGTCGAACAACACGGTTTGGGCAAATTCATCGCCTTGGCGGGTAATCAGCAGGCAATGCTGTACGGGGGCTTTGCCGGCAATCACCACCATGCGCCCGCCGTCGTTGAGTCGGGCTTTCAGGTTTTCCGGCACGGCGGGCAGTCCGCCACCGATGTACACGGCATCGTAGCGGTCGTGGCTGTGGCATTCGGCAAAGCCGTCGCCGTGTTCGTAGCGGATGTTGTGGAAATCCAAGCGGTCGAGTACCGCTTTGGCGGTGTGCAACTGGGTGCTGTCGGTGTCGAAGGTTTGCACCTGTCCTGCCAGCGATGCCAAAATGGCGGTGGCGTAGCCCGAACCCGTGCCGACTTCCAACACATTGTCGGTTTTTTTCAATGCCAAGCCCTGAATCATGCGGGCAACGATTTTCGGCTCGAGCATATAGCCGCCGTTGGGCAGTACCAAAGGCAGGTCGCTGTAGGCGTAGCCGCGTTGCGCGTCCATGACAAAGGCTTCGCGCGGAATGTCGGCAACGGCGTCCAGCACGTCAAAATCGAGAACGTTCCATGGGCGGATTTGTTGTTCGACCATATTGAAACGGGCTTGTTCAAAGTCCATATTCGGCTCCAAAATCGGGTTTGTGTGGTATGGGGATTATATAGTCAATGACCTGTGTTTGCCATACGGCGCGTGCCGGTGCGGGAAACAAAAAATCAGCCCGCAGGCTGATTTTGTGTGTTTGGTGGAGGCGGGGGGAATCGAACCCCCGTCCGAAAGTCCTCTACAAAGCGTTCTACATACTTAGCCGTGTCGATTTGGGTGTCTTATTTCCGTTGCGCCGACCGGCAGGCTCGCGGGAAACCAGTTACCTAAAATCTTATCCCCTGCCAAGTAACCCGACAGGAAACCAGTCAATGAAAAATGACGTTGCCGCGGCTTGCGCCGCACAGCCCATTGACCGACTGTTGCAACGGCTTGGCTTAAGCTGCCAGAGCGTAAGTTTCGTCGTTTGCGACTATTTTCGTTCAGTGTTTAACGGGCTTCTGAGACCCCGGTATGCCCGCATCTGCTTCGCAACCCCCGTCGAAACCAAGGACGCCCCCAGATAAGGAATTGGTCATTCTACGCCTTGTTTGGGCAGTTGGCAAGGTATTTGCGCTATAATCGGCGTTTTTTATCCACAACGCCCGCCTTATGTACAACGTCAATACGCAGGACGTGCGCCGTTTTTTTGCCGCCGTGTGGCAGCAACGCGCCGCGCCGCACGCGCTGGACGCTTTGCAGCAAAAAGCCCTCCGCATTCTCACCGCCCACCCCGAATACGCCCATTATCTTGAAAATATAGAACATTATCTGGATTACACGTGGACGCCCGAACAAGGCGAAACCAATCCGTTTTTGCATTTGTCGCTGCACCTTTCCCTACAGGAGCAGGCTGCGATTGACCAGCCGCCCGGTATTCGCGCCATTCACGAAACTTTGTGCGCCAAACACGGCGATTGGGTGAAAGCGGAACACGAAATGATGGACGCGCTCGCCGAAACCGTGTGGGAAGCGCAACGCTTCGGGCGCGGTTTAGATGTAAACGCCTATATGACGCGCCTGCGCCGTTTGGTCGGCTTGGGTCAGGAAGACGAGGCGCGACTCAATCCGCACGAAGTGCCGCTTTCCGACCGCATCAGCGCACGGGAAGACGCGTGAAACCCGCCGTGTTGCTGGTGCGCCCCGAAGCGCGTTTGGCGGACGATTTAGCGGTGTGCGCGGCGGCGGGCTGGCGCGGCGTGCCGTTTGCGCCGATGGCTTTGCGCCCCGATGCGGCGGCGTTGGCACGCCTGCCGGAACAGGCGGCGCGGGCGCACGCGCTGTTTTGGGTCAGCCCTTCGGCGGTGGAAACGGCGCGGCACACTTTGGCGTTTTCAGGCAGCCTGAAACACGTTGCGGTGGGCGCGGCAACGGCACGGGCATTGCAAACGGCGGGCGCGGAAAACATTTTTTATCCCGAAAACGGCAAAGACAGCGAAGCGGCGATGGCATTGCCGGTGTGGGACAGGCTGCCCGACAACGGCCGCGTGTTGATTGTGCGCGGCGCAGGCGGGCGCAACCTGTTGGCGCAATATTTGCGCGGACGCGGTTTGCGCGTGGATTTTGCCGAAATCTACCGCCGTGTGCCGCACCCGCCCGATTGGAGCGCGTTGGCACGCTTCGCGCCGTGCCGTGCGTGGCTGACGTCTGCCCAAGCCGCGCAGATGTTGTTTGCCCAAGTGCCTGCCTGCCATGAACAAAAATTAAAGTCTTTGTTTTATTTGACCCATCACCCGCGCATTGCGCGGGCGGCGGCAGATTTGGGGGTGGCGCGGACGGCGGTGGCGGCGGACTTGGCGCATGCGCTGATGCTGCCCAACACCGGAACGAATCATGTATAATTTGCCGTTTGGTCGGGGCGGGGCGGTTGAGTCCCGACAATTCGGGGCGGTATAATGGGCGCGTGCGTCCGTCAGGTGCCGCCTTGTGTCAAAAACCAATGACCTCAATTGCCTGCGCTTTGCGTGCAAAGCGGCGGCATTCACTGAAAATTTTAAGGTAAAAAACACTATGTCGGAAAAACAAATACCCGAAAACGCTGCCGATGTGCCGGTGCAAGGCGGACAAAATCCCGCCCCCCAGCCCAACTTCAGCCAGCCGATTATCATCGAACGCAAACACAACAACGGTCGCGGCTTGGCAACGGGCGCGTTGGCACTTTCCGTAATGGCTTTGGGCGCGAGCGGCTTTTTGTTTGTGCAGGGGCAAAACATTTTCCGGATGCAGGAAATCAAAGTCCATCAGGAGCTGGACAAAGCCGCATTGGGCGAAAGCGAAAACGCCCGCAAGCTGGCATCGTCGTTGGACGAGCAGCAGAAAATCAACACGCTGGTGGGGCAGTTGGACGTGGGTCAGCGCGAAAACCGCAAGCATTTGGCAGACATCCAACGCGCCTATCAGGAGCTGCTCAAAGGGCGTGTGAACTGGCTGGTGGACGAAATCGAAGTAACCTTGAATCTGGCGGCGCAGCAGTTGGTGCTGTCGGGCAACGTGCCGGTGGCGGTGGGCGTGCTGGAAACCATCGAGCAGCGTTTGAGCCGTTTCGAGCAGGCGGAGCTGCTGCCCATCAAACGCGCCGTGAGTCAGGATTTGGCGGTGCTGAAGCAAAATGCGGGCGCGTATGCCGACATTTCGGGCATGGTGCTGAAGCTGGACGCTTTGGAAAAAGCGGTGGCGGGACTGCCTTTGCTGGTGGACAACACTTTGCAGGCGCAAAACGCGCCCGCCGCGCCCGTTGCCGAATCGGCGGATTTTTGGACGCGGGCGTGGAACAAAACGGTGAACCTGCTGCACGGCATGGTGGAAATCCGCAAGCTCGACAGCAACGATGCGATGCTGTTGTCGCCCGAGCAGGTGTATTTCGTCCGCGCCAACCTGCGTTTGCGCCTGCTTGATGCGCGTTTGGCACTGATGCAGCACAACGGGGAATCTTATAAAAACCAGTTGGCGGAAGTGGAAGGGGCGGTGAAAACGTATTTCGACACCGCCGCGCCGACCACGAAAAAGTGGCTGGACGATTTGGCGCAGTTGAACGCGCAAAATTTGAGCATTGTTTCCGATGATGTGTTGAAAGACAGCTTGGCGGCGGTGCGTGATTATCAGAATAAGACCCGCACGGCGGTTCCGGTGAATTTGAAACCTGTGGAGGAGTTGCCGGCGGTGGTGTTGGGTGCGGCGATGGCGGTGGCGGAGCAGGCTGCGGAAGCGCGTCCGCAAGCAGCTTCGCAGGTGCGGGAGGTATCTGCGGCTTCGTCTGCCGCGACAGCCGCGCCGCCACAGGAAACGGACGGGGCGGCGAAGGTGGTGCCGGCAGCGTCTGAAGCATCATCAGGCGGGGAAGCGTCCGTGCCTGCCGAGAAAAAGGCAGACAGCTTGGGAAAGCCGCAAACCGGTAAGCAGCGTGCGTTGGGTTTGACCGCGCCCGCAGCCGTCTTGACGGCGTCTGCTGAATCGGCAAGCGCCGAGCCGGTGAAATCGGAATCCGCAGAAGTATTGAAAGCCGCCGCGCCCGCAGCCGCCGCCGTTGCTGCCGCCGCCGCCGTCAAAGCGGCGGCGGGGCGGGATGAAGCCAAGGAAGCGGCAGACAATAAAGCACAACGCGAGGCAGAAGCCCGCAAACGCCGCGAACGCGCCCGTGCCGAACACAAAGAACGCCGCCGCCGCGAGCGTGAAGCTGCTGCCAAGCGTGAGGAGCGCGAACAACGCCGCGAAGCCCGCGCCCAAGCCCAAGCGCGTCCGAAAAAACGCGATGAAGCGGGCAGCCCGAGCCGCCGCGCCGCCAAAACAGAAGCCCCTGCGGGCGACGCTGCGCAACCCTAATTGAAGGAGACATTAAGCATGCAAGGCTTAATTTGGATTATTGTTTTGTTTGGCACGGCGATGGTGGTCGCCGTTGCCGCGCATTCCTATTCGGGCAATGTGTACATTCAGGTGGAGCAAATGCTCATCCGCATGAATCTGCACCTGTTCGCCGTAGGCTTGGTATTGGGCGTTTGTGCGCTGTATTTCTTGGTCAAACTGCTGTTCGGCATGCTCGCCACGCCGGGCAAAATCGGACGTTTCGGCAGCACCCGCAAATACCGCAAAGCCGTGGAAGCACTCAACCACGCGGGCGTGGCGTATTTTGAAGGGCGTTACGACAAAGCCGCCCACGAAGCCGCCAAAGTGCTTGCCAACAAACACGCGGGCGACAACCGCATTTTGGCACTGATGATTGGCGCACAAGCCGCCCACCACAACGGCAACACCGCCCAAATGAACCGCTACTTGGCACAAATGGCGGAAAACCTGCCGCCCAAAGCCCAATTGCCGCGCTACCTGCTCGGCGCGGAAAACGCATTGGCATCGGGCAAACACCAAGACGCCGCCGCCAACCTCAAAGCCGCCGAAAACATCGAACGCAACCTCAACGCCCTGCTGCAACTGCAACTGCGTTTGGCGGAAGAACAAGGCGATGCCGCCGACATTCTGGACAAAACCGACCGTCTGCAAAAAGCCGGCGGCATCAGCGAAGCCGAAGCCCTGCGCCGCCGCAACACCGCATTTGCCCGACTGATTGCCCAAGCCGGCAACGCCGCCGAACTCAAAGCCGCGCTCAAACGCATTCCCAACGCCCAAAAAGCCGGCGCGTTGTGCGTGCCGGCTGCCGAGCAGCATGAAAAACTCGGACTGTATGCCGATGCCGTTGCGTGGATTAACAGCTACTACCCGCACACCCACCATCAAGGGTTGCTGCCCGTACTGTCGCGCTGCGTGCGCTACTTGGGCGATGCCGAACAGCGCAAAGCCATCGAAACCGCCGAAGGCTGGCTCAAAAACCGCCCCGAAGACGCCCACCTGCTCATGTACTTGGGTGAACTGGCGTACAACAAACAACTTTGGGGCAAAGCACAAAGCTACTTTGAAGCCAGCATCGCACTCGAACCGAGCGTGCAGGCACGTTTGGCACTGGCAAAAGTGTTTGACGAAATCAACACCCCCGCCTTGGCAGACGAACAACGCCGCTTGGTATTGGGCAACATTGCCGCCGAATGACACACCAACGGCGCACACGGATTGGCGGATGCCAATCCGTTTTTTATTTGCAAGGACAAAACACATCATGCAGCAAGAAAAATTCACCGAACAAACCGTCTTGTGGGTCAAACGCCACAGCCCCAAACACCTCACCTTCGCCATCAGCCGCCCCGAAAGCTACCGCTTTGCTGCCGGACAATTTTCCCGCTTGGGCGTGCGCGAAGGCGCGGGGTTTTTGTGGCGGGCGTATTCCGTCATCTCCGCCGAATACGCCGACACCCTCGAATACTTTGTCGTCCTGATTGACGGCGGGCCCATGTCCGCACACTTGGCACGGCTGCAAGCGGGCGACACCCTGCTGCTGGACAAAACCGCACAAGGCTTCTTCCTGCCCGAACGCTTTAGCGACGGCGCGGAACTCGTCATGCTGTCCACAGGCTCGGGCATTGCCCCGTTTTTGAGCATTTTGCAACAGCCCGAAATCTGGCAACGCTTCGACACATTGGCATTGGCACATTCGGTTTCCTATCACAACGAATTGATTTTCAACGATTGGATTGCCGCGCTTGCCGAACACCCCTTGGTGGGAGACGAATATGCCAAACTGCGTTTCCTGCCCGTTGCCACCCGCGAACGGGACGGCACCGCCCTGCACACGCGCTTGCCCGAAGCGGTGGCAAACGGACAACTGGCACAGGCATTCGGTTTGGATTTCGACCGCGAACGCAGCCGCTTCATGATTTGCGGCAACCCCGCCATGGTGCGCGACACCTTTCAAGCCCTGTTGGACGCGGGATTTGCCATGCACCGCAACCGCCAGCCCGGACACATCATGATGGAAAACGGGTTTTGACCATGCTCAATCCGCAACAGCTTGAAGCCGTACACTATTTGGGCGGGCCCCTGTTTGTGCTGGCGGGGGCGGGCAGTGGCAAAACCCGCGTCATCAGCGAAAAAATCGCCTACATGATTACCCGTGCGGGCTATGCGCCGCACAGCATCGCCGCGATTACCTTTACCAATAAAGCGGCAACGGAAATGCGCGAGCGCGTTTCCGCCTTGTTAAAAGGCAAGCAAAGCAAAGGCTTGAGCGTGTCCACTTTTCACGCTTTCGGCATGCGCCTGTTGCGCGAGGAGGCGCGTCATGCGGGCTACAAGCGCGATTTTTCCATTTTGGACGCGTCCGACAGTGGCAGCATCATTGCCGAATTGTCGGACGGCGGCGGACGGGAAAGCCTGTTTCGCACCCAACAGCAGATTTCGCGCTGGAAAAACGCGCTGATTGACCCCGAGCAGGCATCGGCATCGGCGCAAGACGGCTGGCAGGTGCAAACGGCGCAAATTTACGCGGATTATCAAGCGGTTTTGCAGCAGTATCAGGCAGTGGATTTTGACGATTTAATCCGTTTGCCCGTGTGTTTGCTGCAACAATCGTCCGAATTGCGGGTGAAGTGGCAGCAGCGTTTGCGCTATTTGCTGGTGGACGAATGCCAAGACACCAATACGTGCCAATATTTGCTGATGCGCCTGTTGAGCGGGGCGGAAGGCATGTTTACGGTGGTGGGCGACGATGACCAGAGCATTTATGCGTGGCGCGGGGCAGACATGGAAAATTTGTGCCGTTTGCAGCAGGATTATCCGCAGTTGAAAATCATCAAGCTGGAGCAGAATTACCGTTCTACGGCGCGGATTTTGCGTTTGGCAAACGGGCTGATTGCCAATAATCCGAAGCTGTTTGCCAAAACGCTGTGGTCGCAATTGGGCGAGGGCGATGCGGTGCGGGTGGTGGCGTGTCAAAACGCGCAGCACGAAGCGGATTATGCGGCGCAGCAGATTTCGCTCTACAAGCTCACGCGCGGGGAAAAAGGGCGTTATGCCGATTGTGCGGTGCTGTATCGCGGCAACCATCAGGCGCGTTTGTTTGAAGAGGCGTTGCGGGCGGCACGGATTCCGTATCGGGTGTCGGGCGGGCAGAGCTTTTTTGACAAGGCGGAAATCAAAGATGTGTTGGCGTATGTGCGGGTGTTGGCAAACCCTGATGACAATCCCGCGTTTTTACGCGCCGCCACCGCGCCGAAGTGCGGCATCGGCGCGGCGGCGCTGGGCAAGTTGAATGCTTATGCGGACGAGCACGCGTGCAGCTTGTCGGCGGCGGCGGAGATGGCGCACCACATTTGGGCAGATGCGGCGGGCAAAAGTATGCGGGCGGTGGCGGGTTTTGCCGAATTGTTGCGCCGCTACCGCCACCGCGCCGCCCGTGAAGACGCCGGCACGGTCATCAGCGATTTGCTGCGTGACATCGCCTATCAGGATTATCTCTACCGTCAGGCAGACAGCCCGCGCGCCGCCGAAAACCGTTGGCGCAACGTTTGCGACTTGGCAGACTGGCTGGCGCGAAAAGGCGCGGAAGACGGCAAAAACCTGCTCGAGCTGGCGCAAACCATCGCCTTGATGACCCTGCTGGACGGCAAAAACGAAGAAGAACACGATGCCGTGCGCCTTTCCACCCTGCACGCTGCCAAAGGCTTGGAATACGAAAACGTGTTTTTGGCAGGCTGCGAAGAAGGCATCTTTCCCCATGCCGACAGCATCGATGAAGGGCGCATCGATGAAGAACGCCGGCTGATGTATGTGGGCATTACCCGCGCCAAACGCCATTTGACGATTTTGTATTGCGTGAAGCGCAAGCATCGCGGCGAATGGCTGTTTCCCGAACCGAGCCGCTTTATCGGCGAACTGCCGCAAAGCGAATTGCAATGGTTCGGGCGAAAAGGCGGCGAACCGGCGATTAGCAAAGCAGAAGGCAAAGCGCGTTTGAGCGGCATGCTGGCAGCGTTGGAACAAAAAATCGCCGCCAACAAACACCGGACATAAATGCAAAATCCCGCAAAACCGGCAAGGCTTTGCGGGAGCATCATACGGATGGGCGTTTGGCGTGTCAGGCTTATTCGGCAGCAGCCACCACCGCAACGGTAATCACCGCAACGGCTTCACTGTGCAATGCCACTTCCACCTCGTATTCGCCAACGGCTTTGAACGGGCCTTCGGGCAAGCGCACATTGGCTTTGGCGGCTTCCACACCGAAAGCGCGTACGGCTTCGGCGATGTCGGCGTTGGTTACCGAACCGAACAAACGGCCGTCCACCCCCGCTTTTTGCGCGATGGTGATGGTTTGACCGTCCAATTTTTCCTTACGCGCTTGCGCGTCTGCCAAAACGGCGGCTTGTTTGGCTTCCCACTCGGCGCGGCGCGCTTCAAACTCTTTCAGGTTTTCGGCGGTGGCGCGTTTGGCTTTGCCTTGCGGAATCAGAAAGTTGCGGGCATAACCGTTTTTCACGGTTACCACATCGCCCAAGTTGCCCAAAGCGGCAATGCGTTCCAACAGGATGATTTGCATAATGAAGTCTCCCGATTATTTGTGTTGGTCGGTGTAGGGCAGCAATGCCAGAAAGCGGGCGCGTTTGACAGCAACCGCCAACTGGCGTTGGTAGTGCGCTTTGGTGCCGGTGATGCGGGCGGGAATGATTTTGCCGTTTTCGGTGATGAAGTCTTTCAGCAAATCAACGTTTTTGTAATCCACTTCTTGGATTTTTTCGGCGGTAAAACGGCAGAATTTTCTGCGTTTGAAGGTTTGTCGTGCCATGATTATTCAACCTTGTCTTCTTGAATGTCCTGTATATGCAGCATCGGGCGCGGATTGTTGCGTCCGCTTTGTACCAAAAAGCCGCCAACGCGTACGCGCGTGCCTTGCCTGTGCTGCCATGCCGTTGCGTCCGTGCCGATGATTTTTGCGGGCAGGGTGAATTTTGCCAAGTATCTTGCGCCGTTTTCATGCTGCCACGATTCGTGTGTCAGCACCACCTCCAAAACGGGAATCCCCGCAGGGCTGTGGCGCAAAGGGGCGACCTGCGCGAGCATCGCGCCGAGACGGAAACGGTTTTCCAATGTTATGCGGCTTCGGCGGGGGTTTCTGCGGGTGCTTCGCTGCTGCCGTTGTCCAACAGGTTTTTGGATTTTTCCTCTTTCATCATCGGCGACGGCTCGGTAACGGCGTGCTTGGTTTGAATGGTGAGGTGGCGCAGCACGGCATCGTTGAAGCGGAAGCCGGTTTCCAGCTCTTCGATGACGGCGGGGGTGGTTTCCACGTTCATCAGCACATAGTGCGCTTTGTGGATTTTGTTGATGGGATAAGCCAATTGGCGGCGACCCCAGTCTTCAAGGCGGTGGATTTTGCCCTGATTGTCGTTAATCAGTGTTTTGTAGCGTTCCACCATCGCGGGCACTTGCTCGCTTTGGTCGGGGTGAACGATAAACACGATTTCATAATGGCGCATGTTCGCTCCTTGCGGTTTGAAAACAGCCTTCGGCCATGCGTGCGCGAAGGCAAGGGTTGCAAAAGCGGGCGATTATAGCGCAAACGGGCGGCGGCGGGCAAGCTTTGTGGGGAGAATGCGGCAGGTGCGCCCGTTGCGGCGGCGGGCAATCGGCATTGGCATGTTTTTTGCGTATAATAAGCGGATAGGGCGGCCGGAACGGGGCAGGGCGGCGGCGCAGCGCAGAAAGGAATCGTAATATGGAAAAATTAATGCATAAAAAACGCCGGCAGGGCGGTTTTACTTTGATTGAATTGATGGTAACCATTGCCATTTTGGCGATATTGGCGATGCTTGCCTATCCGGCATACCGCAAATTCGTGCTGATGGGGCGGATGGAAAGCGCGCGCGAGACGATGTTGCGCAACGTGCAAAACCTCGAACGCTTTTATGCGCGGCACAGCACGCTGATTTGCGGCACGCGCAACGTGCCGGAGTGTGCCGACAAATCGGGCAACCAAGACACGATTGCGGCTGTGGGGCCGGTGCTGCCGCCGCGTTTCACCCCCGACATCAAAGGCAACGCGCACACGGGCTACTATGAAATCGACATCAGCCCCGTGGCGGGCGCGGGGGGCAACTCGGATACCGACAACTATCTGATATCCGCCGTGCCGAACAACAAAGTCCATCGCGGGGCGTTCAGCAGCAGCGAGCTGGAAAATCAGGAAATTTATTTGGTGTATTTCTCCCGCAGCGCATCGTTTGTCAAATGCACGCGCGAAGGCATGCGCATTGCCACGCAAAGCGCCGCTTCGCAGCAGCGTGCGGATTGCACGCCTTTGTGATTTGCCCGTAGCGGCGAGCGCATAACGGCTGTTGCCGTTATGCGTTTTTTTGCTTTCCGCTATAATGGGGCGCAGTTTGACCGTGGAATGAGAAGTGGCAGGAAAGATGCGCGGGTTTGTGTTGTCGGAATTGTTGGTGGTGTTGCTGATATTGTCGGTGCTGGCGGTGGCGGCGTATCCGGGGGTGGAAGCCTATGTGCGGCGGGCGCGGCTGTATGAGGCGCAACAGGCGATGATGCTGAACATGCGCCATTTGGAACAGCATTATATGCAGCGTTTTTCGTTTAAGAAAAACCGCCGCGAATGGGCGGATTTGCCTGTGGCGCAGACCAAGCATTTTTGCATCCGCATGCAGGGCAACCCCGCTTCCACCAATAAATATGACGACAGCTACACCATGAAAGCGGTGGCGTTTGACCGCGACCGCGAACCGCGTGTGCTGGTGGTGAGTCAGGACGGGCGTTGGCGCGTGTGCGAACGCAGCCGCAGCCGTTGCGATGATGCGGGCTATTTTTCCAATCCGAACAATCAAAGCGGCGACAGTGGCTGTGTGGCGCAGTAGGGCGTGTCATTATTTAAATTTTTCTACTGAAAATCAGTGTAATATAAAAAAATCCCGTCATTCCCGCGCAGGCGGGAATCCACTGCACGATGCTTTTTGGATTCCCGCCTGCGCGGGAATGACGGTGCTGTGTTTTCTCGGTTAATTGATGACGCGACTTGGGCGTGTTGTCGCGAAAAGGAATTTTGATGAGTGGTGTGGTTTATCCTTTGCCCAAGCCCGCGCAAAAAAGTGTGTGGCGGGAGGTGTCTGCGGGCAGTTTGCCCTATGTTTTGGCGCAGAATCTGCCCGAAGGCAGGGTCAAAATCGTTCTGACCGCCGACAACGCCCAAGCCCGCCGTTTGCACGAGGCGTGGCGGTTTTTCCGTCCGCAGGACAACGCCTTGTTTTTTCCCGACTGGGAAACGCTGCCGTATGAACGCTTTTCGCCGCATCAGGATTTGGTGTCGGAGCGTTTGTCGGTGTTGTGGCAGTTGAAAAACGGCTTGGCGGACGCGGTGTTCGTGCCGGTGGCGACGGCGATGCAGAAGCTGCCGCCGATGAAATTTTTGCTGGCGCGGACGTTTCATTTGCGGCGCGGCATGACGCTGCCGCCGCACGTTTTGCGGGCGAATTTGGTGGAAGCGGGCTATCACGCGGCGGACAGCGTGTTGGGCGCGGGCGAGTTTGCCGTGCGCGGCGGGATAACGGACGTGTTTCCGATGGGCGGCGATGCGCCCTACCGTTTGGAATGGTTTGGCGACGAGTTGGACACGATTCGCCGTTTTGACCCCGACAGCCAGCGCAGTTTGGCGGCGGCGGACGAAGTGCGTTTGCTGCCCGCGCACGAGTTTCCAACGGACGCGCCCGACATTTTCCGCCGCCGTTTTCGTGAGGAAATTGAGGGCGACCCGTCTGCTGCGGTGGTGTATAACGCGGTTTCCAAAGGACAATTCGGCGCGGGCGCGGAATATTATCTGCCTTTGTTTTTTGAGGAAGACTGCGCGACTTTGTTTGACTATGCGGGCGCGGACGCGCTGGCGGTGTGCGCCGCCGATGTCCACGCCTGCGCGGAACGCTTTTGGGCGGAGGTGAACGCGCGTTTCCGTTTGGCGGGCGGCGATGCGTCTTATCCGCCCTTGCCGCCGCAGCATTTGTGGCTCAACGCCGACCGTTTCGCAGGCTGCCTGAAAACCTTGGCGCAAGTGCGTACCGCGCCCGATGCCCGCCACAATCTGCCCGAAATTGCCGTAAACCGTCAGTCCAAAACGCCTTTGTCGGCATTGGCGGATTTTTGCCGCGACTTTGACGGACGCGTGCTGGTGTGCGCCGACAGCTTGGGACGGCGCGAAACCATGAGCGCGTTTTTCGCCCAACACGGTTTGCACGCCCGCGCCGCCGCCGGTTGGGATGGCTTTTTGCGCAGCGATGCGCCCCTGATGCTGGCGGCCGCGCCGCTTGGCGAAGGTTTCAGGCTGCCTGAACACGGCATCGCCGTGATTACCGAAACCGAACTCTATCCCCACGTCGCCCGCGCCCCGCACCACGCCCAACGCCGCCGCAAACACGCCGCCGTGTCCGATGCCGCCCTGCGCGATTTGGCGGAAATCAATGTCGGCGACCCCGTTGTCCATCAGGAACACGGCATCGGACGTTACGCGGGCTTGGCGAATATGGACTTCGGCGAGGGCGGCAGCGAAATGATGCTGCTGGAATACGCGGGCGGCGCACAACTTTACGTTCCCGTGTCGCAACTGCACCTGATTAGCCGCTACGCCGGCGGCAACCGCGACAACGTTTCCCTGCACAAACTCGGACACGCCGCTTGGAGCAAAGCCAAACGCAAAGCCGCTGAACAAGCCCGCGACACCGCCGCCGAATTGCTGGATTTGTACGCCCGCCGCGCCGCCCGCGAAGGCCTGTCCTGCGAATGGGACGAACAAAGCTACCAAGCCTTTGCGGACGGCTTCGGCTACGAAGAAACCGAAGACCAAGCCGCCGCCATCGCCGCCGTGTTGCGCGACTTGGCGCACAGCAAACCGATGGACAGGCTGGTGTGCGGCGATGTCGGCTTCGGCAAAACCGAAGTGGCGTTACGCGCCGCCTTTGCCGCCGTGATGGGCGGACGGCAAGTCGCCGTGCTTGCCCCCACGACTTTGCTGGTGGAACAGCACGCCAAAAACTTCGCCGGACGTTTTGCCGACTTTCCCGTCAAAATCGGCGCGCTGTCCCGCTTCAACAACAGCCGCGACACCCAAACCACGCTGGCGGGCATGGCAGACGGCACGGTGGACATCGTTATCGGCACGCACAAACTCTTGCAAGACGGCATCGCCTTTAAAAACTTGGGCTTGGTGATTATTGACGAAGAACACCGCTTCGGCGTGCGCCAAAAAGAACAGCTCAAACAACTGCGCAGCAACGTGGATTTGCTCACCCTCACCGCCACCCCCATTCCGCGCACCTTGAGCATGGCATTGGACGGCTTGCGCGATTTTTCCCTGATTGCCACCGCCCCCAGCCGCCGCCTTGCCGTCAAAACCTTTGTCAAACCGTTCAGCGAAGCCGGTATCCGCGAAGCCGTGTTGCGCGAACTCAAGCGCGGCGGACAAGTGTTTTTTCTGCACAACGAAGTGGAAACCATTGAAAATATGCGAGAAACATTGGAAACGCTGCTGCCTGAAGCCCGCATCGGCGTGGCGCACGGGCAACTGCGCGAACGCGAACTGGAACAGCGTATGCGCGGATTTTTGCAACAGCAATTCAACGTCTTACTCTGTTCCACCATCATTGAAACCGGCATTGACATTCCCAACGCCAACACCATCATCATCAACCGCGCCGACAAATTCGGCATCGCCCAACTGCACCAACTGCGCGGGCGCGTGGGACGCAGCCACCATCAGGCGTATGCCTACCTGCTCACCCCCGAAGCGGTCGGCAGGGACGCGGAAAAACGTTTGGACGCGCTGGCGGCGGCGGACGAATTGGGCGCGGGTTTCGGCTTGGCGATGCAGGACTTGGAAATTCGCGGCGCGGGCGAAATTTTGGGCGAAGGGCAGAGCGGCGAAATGGTGCAGGTGGGCTTGACGCTCTACACCGAAATGCTCAAACAAGCCGTGCGCGACCTGAAAAAAGGGCGCGTGCCCGATTTGGACGCGCCTTTGCGCGGCAGCACCGAAGTGAAATTGCACGCGCCCGCGCTGCTGCCTGAAGATTATTGCCCCGACGTGCATGAACGGCTGGTGTTGTACAAACGCCTTGCCGCCGCCGAAACCGAGAAACAAATCAACGACATTCACGAAGAACTCATCGACCGTTTCGGCTTGGCGGACGCGCACCCGCCCGTGCGCACCCTGCTGGACAGCCACCGCATCCGTTTGGCGGCGCACAATTTGGGCATCGCCACGGTGGACGCGACCGCGCACGCCGTTACGCTGGTGTTCGGCAGCGAACCGAAAGTGTCGCCCGCCGCGCTGATTGCGCTGGTGCAGTCGGGCAAGCATTACCGCCTGCTGGACGGCGGCACGCGCCTGCGTATGGACACGCCGACAGACGATGCCGCCAAACGGATTGAAGCCGTGAAAACGCTGCTGCGGCGTTTGCAGGCATGATGTCCGAAGTTTGTGCCAAACTTTCAAGGGGCTGGGGCTTGATTGTGGCGATAACACAACTTTACGCGCAAAGCAAGCCTTTTTTTGCAAAAAATGGTATAATTACCCGCTTAACCCAAAAACAAGAACAATACACCAAGAAGGAAGAAACATGTCAGCCATCACATTGCCCGTGCCGAGCGGACACGGCAGTCTCGACCAATACATCCACACCGTAAACAATATTCCGATGCTCACCGCCGAAGAAGAAAGCGCTTTGGCGGAGCGTCAGCTCAAGGGCGACTTGGAAGCCGCCAAGCAATTGATTTTGTCGCATTTGCGTGTGGTGGTGTCGATTGCACGGGGCTATGACGGCTACGGATTGAACCAAGCCGATTTGATTCAGGAAGGCAATATCGGACTGATGAAAGCGGTCAAACGCTTCCAGCCCGCACGCGGGGCGCGGCTGTTTTCGTTTGCTGTGCATTGGATTAAGGCGGAAATCCACGAATTTATTTTGCGTAATTGGCGTTTGGTGCGCGTGGCCACCACCAAGCCCCAGCGCAAGCTGTTTTTCAATCTGCGCAGCATGCGCAAAAGCCTGAACGCGCTTTCGCCCAAAGAAGCGCAGGACATCGCCGATGATTTGGGCGTGAAACTTTCCGAAGTGCTGGAGATGGAGCAGCGCATGACCGGCCGCGATATCGGTTTGCTTGCCGACAACGGCGATGACGATGACAACGGTTTTGCGCCGATTGATTGGCTTGCCGACCACGGCAGCGAACCGGAGCAGCAGCTTGCCCGTCAGGCGCATTACGCTTTGCAAACCGAAGGCTTGCAACAGGCGTTGGCGCAGTTGGACGCGCGCAGCCGCCGCATTGTGGAAACACGCTGGTTGCAGGACGACGGCGGGCTGACGCTGCACGAGTTGGCGGCGGAATACGGGGTGTCGGCAGAGCGCATCCGCCAGATTGAGGCGAAGGCGATGCAGAAATTGCGCGGCTTTTTGGCGCATGAAGCGGAAAACGTTTGAAAAACCGAATATCAGCTCAAGCCAAACATACCGTCATTGCCGCAGAAGCGGGCATGACGGTATGTTTATTTTAAAAATGCCTGTTTCAGCGCGGAAGCGGCGGGCTGGCTATTGAACCGCCGTTTGCGGCAACGGTATAATGGCTGCGCCTGTTCGGGTGTGTTATCCGTTTGTCCGGTCTTGATGCGCAGACGGCGGCGGTGGCACACGCAAGGGCTGTTTTTCCACCGCAACATACACAAGGAATCCCCCATGTCGCATATTCTGATTGTCCCTGTCGGCCGCCACGCCAACACCGCCGCCGTGTCCGCCGCTTTCGCCAAAGCCCTGCCCGATGCCGCCCTGTTCAACCCTGCCGCCGATGCCGAACGCGCCCTGTCGCTGCTGGCGGCGGGCAAGCGTGATGACTGGTTTGACCTGCTGGTGGGCGAAGCGTCCGCGCTGGACGGCAAACACATTGTGATTCAAGGCATTGACCCCGATGCCGACAATCTGCTGCTGTCGGCGCAAAACGTGGAGCTTGCCACTTCGTTTAACGCGCAAGTGGTGCTGTTGGCGTGCCAAAGCGCATCTTCCGCCGATGCCGCCGCCCGCGTTCAGGCAGCCCGCCAACTGTTTGCCGGTGCGCCCGTGCAATTTGCGGGCGTGGTCGCCGACAATCCGAAAGTGGCGGAATTGTGCAAACTGCCGTATTTGGGCTCGGCGGCGCAGTTGCAAAACTTGGACGCGCTCACGCAACACGAAACCGACCGCGTTTCGCCCGCGCAATTCCGTTTCAACATGATGGAAGCCGCCCGCAAAGCCAACAAACGCATCGTGCTGCCTGAAGGCGCGGAACCGCGCACCGTCCGCGCCGCCGCCATCTGCCACGAAAAAGGCATCGCCCGTTGCGTGTTGCTGTCCAGCCGCGCCGCCGTGCACGCCGTTGCCGAAGAACTGGGCATCAGCCTGCCCGAATCTTTGGAAATCATCGACCCCGAAAGCATTGTGGAGCAATACGTTGCGCCGATGTGCGAACTGCGCAAATCCAAAGGCTTAACCCCCGAACAAGCCCGCGAACAGCTTAAAGACACAGTGGTACTCGGCACGATGATGATGGCGCAAAACGATGTGGACGGCTTGGTTTCCGGCGCGGTACACACCACCGCCAACACCATCCGTCCCGCTTTCCAACTGATTAAAACCGCGCCGGGCGCGAGCATTGTTTCCAGCGTGTTTTTTATGCTGCTGCCCGGACAAACGGTGGTGTACGGCGACTGCGCCGTCAATCCCAATCCCACCGCCGAACAGCTTGCCGAAATCGCGCTGCAATCCGCCGATTCCGCCAAAGCCTTCGGCATCGAGCCGCGCGTGGCGATGATTTCCTACTCTACGGGCGATTCGGGAAGCGGCCCCGATGTGGATACGGTGATTGAAGCCACGCGCATCGTGCGCGAACAACGCCCCGATTTGGCGGTGGACGGCCCGCTCCAATACGATGCGGCGGTGGTGGAAAGCGTTGCCAAGTCCAAAGCGCCGGGCAGTCCGGTAGCGGGCAAGGCGAATGTGTTTATTTTCCCCGACCTGAACACCGGCAACTGCACCTACAAAGCGGTGCAGCGCAACGCCAATGTGTTGAGCGTGGGGCCGATGCTGCAAGGTTTGCGCAAGCCCGTGAATGATTTATCGCGCGGGGCGTTGGTGGAAGATATTGTGTACACCATTGCGCTGACGGCGATTCAGGCGACACAGATGGCGGAATAAAACCGTTTCGCCAAAACGGCGCGGCTGCCTGAAAACGGATAATCTGTTTTCAGGCAGCCTTGTTTCTTGCCCGCCCGCCGCAAATCTGCTAACTTCCCGCCACCGCATTCCACAAGGATTTCCCATGTGCCAACTGCTCGGCATGAACTGCAACACCCCCACGGATATTGTCTTTTCCTTTGAAGGCTTCAGCAAACGCGGCGGGCTGACCGACCACCACACCGATGGTTTCGGCATCGGTTTTTTTGAAGGGCGCGGGCTGCGCCTGTTTCTCGACAACCGCCCCAGCGCCGATTCGCCCGTTGCCGAGCTGGTGCGCCGCTACCGCATCAAATCCGAAAACGTCATCGCCCATATCCGCAAAGCCACGCAAGGACAAGTGCTGCTGGAAAACACCCACCCGTTCCGCCGCGAATTGTGGGGACGTTACTGGCTGTTCGCCCACAACGGCCATTTGCGCGACTTTGTGCCGCCGCGCGGCGAGTATTACCGCACGGTGGGCGGCACCGATTCTGAGCGGGCGTTTTGTTATTTGTTGGAGCAACTGCGCCGCCGTTTTGCCGAACAGCCGCCGCGCGATGTGCTGTTTGCCGCCGTGCGCGAATTGGTGGGCGAAATCCGCGCACACGGTTTGTTCAATATGATGTTGTCCAACGGCGAAATGCTGTTCGCCCACACCAGCACGCTGCTGTTTTACATCGTCCGCCAAGCGCCGTTTGGCGAAGCGCATTTGCTGGACGATGACGTAACCATTGATTTTGCCGAAGTAACCACGCCCAACGACCGCGTGGCGGTGATTGCCACGCTGCCGCTTACCGAAAACGAAACGTGGACGCAACTGGCGCAAAACGAGCTGGTGTTGTTTGAGCAGGGGCAAATCGTCTGCCGCGACCGTCCCGCCGCGCCCGTATATTTGAGCAAGGAGGAAGGTTTGCGGATTGCCCGCAGCGTGGGCGCGGCGGTTTGAGCAAAAAATGCGCCGTTCCGTCCGCAGTCGGGACGAAACGGCGCAGGGCGTGATTCAAAATCCAGGGCGTGCCATCATTTACTTATGCGGGCGGTATTTTCAGCCAAAATCCGCATCTGCTGTGTTGAAAATCCTGACAAGGTGTCCAACCTTGCGCGGATTTTCGCTTTGCATCTGCGAATTTTTGCTTGAGAAGTCGCTTCGCCATCATTCCCGCGCAGGAGAGAATCCACCTTGAAGCCAAGCGGGCGTTGAAAAATACACAGCTTGCCGACCGGTGGCGATGGATTCCCGCCTGCGCGGGAATGACGGGATTATTTTAATATTGAAATGATGACACGTCCTACACATTACCCGCCAAAAAATCCTGCGCGAAACGCTGCAACACGCCGCCCGCTTCGTAAATCAGCACTTCCTCCGCCGTGTCCAAACGGCAGGTTACGGGTACTTCCACCGTTTCGCCGTTTTTACGGTGAACCAGCAGGGTCAAATCGCCGCGCGGTTGGCGCGTACCGGCTACATCGTAGGTTTCCGTGCCGTCCAGTGCCAAAGTGTGGCGGTTCACGCCGTCTTTGAATTGGAGTGGCAGCACGCCCATGCCGATGAGATTGGTGCGGTGGATACGCTCAAATCCTTCGGCAACAATGGCTTCCACGCCCGCCAAGCGCACGCCTTTCGCCGCCCAGTCGCGGGACGAGCCTTGTCCGTAGTCCGCGCCCGCGATGATAATCAGGGGCTGTTTGCGGTTCATATAGGTTTCAATCGCTTCCCACATCCGCATCACTTCGCCATCGGGTTCCACGCGGGCGAGCGAGCCTTGACGGGTGCTGCCGTCCGCGTTTTTCACCATTTCGTTAAACAACTTGGGATTGGCGAAGGTGGCGCGTTGCGCGGTCAGGTGGTCGCCGCGATGTGTGGCGTAGCTGTTAAAGTCTTCTTCAGGCAGCCCCATTTTCGCCAGATATTCGCCCGCCGCGCTGGTCGGCAAAATGGCGTTGGACGGCGACAGGTGGTCGGTGGTGATGTTGTCGGGCAAAATCGCCAACGGCCGCATGCCTTTGAGCGTGCGCTCGCCCGCCAATGCGCCTTCCCAGTAGGGCGGACGGCGGATGTAGGTGGACATCGGCCGCCAGTCGTAAAGCGGGCTGGGGGCTTTTTCCGCCGCGCCGGTGTCAAACATCGGGATATACACATCGCGGAATTGCTGCGGTTTCACATACTTGGCAACGATTTCGTCAATTTCTTCGTCAGACGGCCAAATGTCTTTCAGGCGGATTTCTTTGCCGTCTGAAATGCCGAGCACGTCGTTTTCAATGTCAAAACGGATGCTGCCTGCAATCGCGTAGGCGACCACAAGCGGCGGTGATGCCAAAAACGCTTGTTTGGCGTAGGGGTGGATACGTCCGTCAAAATTGCGGTTGCCCGACAACACGGCGGTGGCGTACAAATCGCGGTCAATGATTTCCTGCTGGATTTTCGGGTCGAGTGCGCCGCTCATGCCGTTGCAGGTGGTGCAGGCAAAGGCGACGATGCCGAAGCCCAGTTGTTCCAATTCGGGCAGCAAGCCCGCTTCCTGCAAATAAATTTCCGCCACTTTGGAACCGGGCGCGAAAGACGATTTCACCCAAGGCTTGCGCGTCAAACCCAAACGGTTGGCGTTGCGTGCCAGCAGCGCGGCGGCCACCACATTGCGCGGGTTGGAAGTGTTGGTGCAGGAGGTAATCGCTGCGATAATTACCGCGCCATCGGGCATTTTGCCGTCTGACGGGATTTCGTAAGGCGCGGCAATGCCTTTCGCCGCCAAATCGCTGGTGGAAAAACGCGCGTGCGGGTTGGACGGGCCGGCCATATTGCGCGTTACTTTGGACAAATCAAAGCGCAATACGCGCGGATAAACGGCGTTTTTCAGGCAGTCTGCCCACAAACCGGCGGTTTTGGCGTAGTGTTCCACCAGTTTGACTTGTTCGTCATCGCGTCCCGTGAGTTTCAAATAATCAATGGTTTGTCCGTCAATGGCGAACATGGCGGCGGTTGCGCCGAATTCGGGGGTCATATTGGAAATGGTGGCGCGGTCGCCGACAGACAGGCTTTCCGCACCCTCGCCGAAAAATTCCACAAACGCGCCCACCACGCGTTCTTTACGCAAAAATTCGGTCAATGCCAGCACGATGTCGGTGGCGGTAATCCCCGCTTGGCGTTTGCCGCTCAACTCCACGCCGACAATGTCGGGCAGGCGCATCATCGAGGGCAGACCGAGCATCACGCATTCGGCTTCCAAGCCGCCCACGCCCACCGAAATCACGCCCAGCGCGTCCACGTGCGGGGTGTGGCTGTCGGTGCCGACACAGGTGTCGGGAAACGCCACGCCGTCCCGCACCTGCACCACGGGCGACATTTTTTCCAAATTGATTTGGTGCATGATGCCGTTGCCGGCGGGAATCACGTCCACATTGTCAAAGGCGGTTTTCGTCCAATTGATAAAGTGGAAACGGTCGTCATTGCGGCGGTCTTCGATGGCGCGGTTTTTGGCGAAGGCATCGGGGTCGTAGCCGCCGTGTTCCACTGCAAGCGAGTGGTCAACGATTAACTGCGTTTGCACGACGGGATTGACTTTGGACGGGTCGCCGCCCTGTTCGGCGATGGCATCGCGCAAACCCGCTAAATCCACCAGCGCGGTTTGTCCCAAAATATCGTGGCAGACCACGCGGGCGGGATACCAAGGGAAATCCAGTTCCTGTTTGCGTTCAATCAGTTGGCGCAGCCAGCTTTGCAGGGTGGGCAAATCCGTATTGTCGGCGCGGCGCACCAGTTGTTCTGCCAAAATGCGGCTGGAGTAGGGCAGCGTGTCGTACGAACCGGCTTGGATTTCTTCGCAGGCGGCGCGGGCGTCGTAGTAGGACAAGTCGCTGTTCGGCAGGGTTTTTTTGTAGTTTTGGTTTGCGGACATGGTTGGTTTCCTTCTGTAAAAGGTTTTTATTTTTGAACAAAATCGTTTTCAGGCAGCCTGAAAAAAATGCCGTCTGAAATTATATTTTTTCCGCCACGACAAACAGGCGCGGCAGGGTCAGTAAAATATTGCCGTCCGCACGGGGCGGGTAGGCTTGGCGCAAGCGTGCCAGATAGTCTTCGCCAAATTCGGCGCGTTCCGCTTCATCGAGCGCGTTCAGATAGGGGCGCAGCGCGGTGCTGCCGAACCATCGGACGATGCTCTGCACATCGGGCAAAACGTGGTGGTAGGCGGTGCGCCAAATATCGGCGCGGCAGCCCGTTTGCGCCAGAATATCATAATAATCGGTAACGGCGGGCAGGTCGGGGCGCACGGGCAGGCCGCGCATTTTGTCGCGCCATTTGGGGCTGTGTGCGGTGTCGCGCATCAGGCGGTGCGAGGGTTCGTTCAAATTGTCGGGCATTTGCACTGCCAACACGCCGTTGGCGGCGAGTTGGTTTATCAGTTGCGGCAACAGTTTGTCGTGCTGCGAAGCCCATTGCAAAGAAGCGTTGGCAAAGATGATGTCAAGCGGGGCATCGCTGTGCCATTCGGTGAAATCGGCTTGGACGAAACGGGCGTGCGGCAGGGTTTCGCGGGCTTGCGCCAGCATCGCGGGGGAAGTGTCCACGCCGGTGATGTCGGCGTTGCGCCATGTTTGCGCGAGCAGGGCGGTGCTGTTGCCCGGCCCGCAGCCCAAGTCGGCAATCCGTGCGGCGGGTCGGTGGCGGATACGCGCCAACAAATCTGCGGCGGGGCGGGTGCGCTCATCGGCAAAGGCGAGATAGTGTTGGGGGTTCCAGTCTTGGTTCATGCTTTTTTCCTTGAAATCTGCTGCACCGTCATTCCCGCGCAGGATTTTCGGGCATGACGGTATTTTGATATTTCATTGTTGTCCCAGAAAAAATGATACACCTTTTATCAACATCCACAATCCGAACAATAACAGAGAAATCCCCGACAAGCATTCCAGCACCCAACGAAATTTGGGGCTGTTCATTTTACGGTTAATGGCGTCCAAACCCGCGCAAAAACACAGCCACCACAGCAAGCCCACCAGAATGTCCACACCGCCCAATACAAATAACTGCATGGTTTCATGACCATTGGGGCGGATAAATTGCGGCAGAATGCTGATGAAAAAAATCGCGGCTTTGGGGTTTAAAATATTAACCAGCAAACCTTTCCAATATATGGCTTGATAATGTGCGGCTGCCGGGCGCACGATTTGCGGTGCGGTGTCGGATTGCCGCAAGCCCCGCAGGGTGGTTGCGCCCAAATAGACCAAATAACCCGCGCCCGCCAATTGCAGTGCGTAAAAAGCCTGTTGCGACACCAGCAAAACAGCAGTTGCTCCGGCGGCACCCACCAGCATGTGAAACAGCAAACCGGATTGTATGCCCAACGCCGCCACCCAACCTGCTTTGCGCGAATGCAGGGTGTGCCCCGCAATATAAAGCCAGTCCGGGCCGGGAATCACATAAGAAAACAAAGCCAGCCAAATATACAGGGCAATCGATTCTAAAGACATAAACATTTCCTCATGTTTGCGCGGGCAGGACGGGGCGGGTGCGCTCATCGGCACAGGCGAAATCGTGTCGGGGATTCCAATCCTTGTTCATGCTTTTTTCCCTTGAAAAATGCCGTTCATCAGGGCGATGCCGGACACAATCGCCGCCGCACCCGCCCAAAATCCGCCGTTTGGGGTTTCGTGCAGCAGCAGCCACGCAAAAGCGGCGGCAAACAAAGGTTCGCTCAATTCCGCTACCTGCACTTTGGCGGCGCTCATGCAGTTGAGGGCTTTGGTGGTGCAGTAAAATCCCAATATGGTGGGCAACAATGCCAAACCCAATAATGCGGCGATGATGTTGGTATTCCAGTGAATCGGGTGCATGGTTTGCACAAACGGCGGCAACAAAAATAAAGCACCCAACAACATCACCGCACACGTCAGCCGCAAACCGCCGTTTAAACCAAATTTTTTCACCAACACGGAAAACGCGCCGTAACCCGTCCCCGCGACTGCCGCGTTTGCCGACAACGCCGCACTGCCGCCGCCCGTCCACGAAATCAGCGCGATGCCAACCACCGCCGCGCCCGTTCCCGCCAATGCGGCGGCGGTGATGCGTTCGCCCAGCCACAGTCTGCCGAACAGCAGCGCCGACACCGCCGCCGATGCCATCAGCACCACCACCACATTGGCAGCGTGTCCGTGCGCGTAGGCTGCCGTTTCAAAATAAAACAGGGTGAAAATCCCCAAAAACGCGCACAACGCCACCTGCGCCCACAACATACGGCGCGGTTTGTCCCGCCCGCACAAGGGTGCCTGACGGCGTGAAAACGGTTTGTGGACAAACAACGCACCGAGAAACACGCCTGCTGCCGCCGTTTTCAAAAACGCAATGTCTTGCGCGTTCAAACCCTGTGCCAGCAGGATTTTGCTGAAAATACCGATGGACGCATTCAGCGCGGCGGCACCGGCAGCAAACAGCAAGCCTTTGGCGGTAGGGGAAAGCAGGGGATTTTGATTCATCGTCAAGATTACCGTTCCGGTGTGATATGTTTTTCAGACGGCACGTTCAGGCAGCCTGCAAACTTCATGCCGTCTGAAAAACAGGCTGCCTGAAAGCCCAAAAACCGCTTTCAGGCAGCCGCCGTTTTTAACGCTCGCCCATCGGCACAAACGCCAAATCATCGGGGCCGGTGTAGTTCGCGCTCGGGCGGATAATCTTGCCGTCTTGGCGTTGCTCCAGCACGTGCGCGCTCCAGCCTGTGGTGCGCGAAATCACAAACAGGGGCGTAAACATCGCGGTCGGCACGCCCAGCTTCTGATAGGAAACCGCCGAGAACCAATCCAAGTTCGGGAACATTTTTTTCTCGTTCCACATCAAGGTTTCCAAACGCTCGGCAATGTCAAACAAACGCATATCGCCCGTTTCCGCGCTCAATTCGCGCGCCACTTCCTTAATCACCACATTGCGCGGGTCGGACACGGTGTACACGGGGTGGCCGAAACCGATGATGATTTCCTTGCGGGCGATGCGCTCGCGGATATCCGCTTCGGCTTCATCGGCGTTGCGGTAGCGTTTTTGAATGTCGTAGGCCACTTCGTTGGCACCGCCGTGTTTCGGGCCTTTCAGGGCGCCAATCGCGCCGGTGATGGCGGAATAAATGTCCGAACCGGTGCCGGCAATCACGCGGCTGGTAAAGGTGGACGCGTTAAACTCGTGTTCCGCATACAAAATCAGCGAAATATGCATGGCTTTGACTTGCGATTCGGTGGGGCGTTTGCCGTGCAGCATGTGCAGGAAATGACCGCCGATGCTGTCTTCCTCGCTTTCCACGTTGATGCGCTTGCCGTTGTGCGAATATTGGTACCAATACAGCAACATACTGCCCAAGCTGGCAATCAGCTTGTCGGCGATATCGCGGGCTTCGCTGGCGGGCTGGCTTTCGCGCTCGGGGTGGACGCAGCCGAGCATGGACACGCCGGTACGCAACACGTCCATCGGGTGTGTGTGCGCGGGCAGGCTTTCCAGCACTTCAATCACGCGAATCGGCAGGCCGCGCAGCGATTTGAGTTTGGCTTTGTAGGCGGCCAGCTCAAACTTGTTCGGCAGATGGCCGTGAATCAGCAGGTGGGCGACTTCTTCAAATTCGCAATGTTTTGCCAAATCAAGAATATCGTAACCGCGATAGCTCAAGTCGTTGCCACTGCGGCCAACGGTACACAGCGCGGTGTTGCCCGCCGCCACGCCCGACAGGGCTACGGATTTTTTCGGTTTGAAAGTGGGGGTTTGGGTTTCGACAGTCATGCTCATGCTCCTGAAAGTGGAAAGGGAATGCGTGTTCGGACGGTGCTTGTGCCGCAGCCCTGCCGCCGTCCGAAGCAGACGGGTGCGGAATGGTGGAAAAAGGCAGATAACGCATCGTGCGGGCGCGGGTCAATCAGAACACGCGGCGCGGTGCGGGTGCATCGGCATGGCGCTGCCAAACGTATTCCGATTGTGCGGCAACGGTTTCTGCCAAATCTTTGCCGTAGCGGTCGGCGATGAAGCTCAAAGTCATGTCCATGCCCGCCGTCATGCCCGATGCGCTGTAAAATTTGCCGTCATGCACCCAAGCGGCAAAGGGCTGCCAATGCACGTTGGCGGCGAGGTTTTGCGCCCATGCGAAGGTGCGTTTGTCGGTGGTGGCGCGGACACCATCCAAGCAGCCCGCCGCCGCCAGCAGTGCCGAGCCGTTGCTTACCGACAAGCAGGTTTGCGCCTGTCCTGCCCAGATTGCCAAATCGTATAGAAAATCTTGGTGTTCGGTGAGCAAGCGCACGCCCTGCCCGCCGGGAATCAGCAGCGTGCTTGCCGGTTCGGGCACCCATACGGGAACGGTGTCGATGGCAAATCCCTGCTGGCTCGGTACCATACCGCCCTGATGGGAAACATAGTGCAGGCGCATATCGGGCATGCGTTGTAGCAGGGAAACGGGTGCCGTCAAATCCAAGCTTTCAAAGCCGTCAAACAACAGGCAGTAGCAATCCATGATTTCGACCTTTTCAAACCGTTGCCGCACAACATAAAAATCCCGCCATTTTCGTGCAAACGGAAATCCACTGTTCGGGGTGTGTCATTATTTGAATTTTTCTACTGAAAATCAGTATGGTATAAAAATGCCGTCATTGCCGCGAATGCGGGAAGCCACTGCCAGATGTTTGGAGTTGATGACAACGCCCTAATAATCCGAATAGTTTTGCAATGCCCGATATTCGGAGCCGGGATTGCCCCAATCCAATTCTTTGCCGTTTTTGTCAAAACGGTTGCTGAACACCATGCCGATTTCGTCATTTTCGTATTGAAAAACATCGTAGAACACCAGTTCGCCATCGGCATTGTAAAATTCTGTTTTGGCGGTATGTTCGTCAATCTTACGGCTGGTTCGGGTTTGAACCAAAACCAGCTTGCCGTTTATGCGGCGGTAATCTTCGCTGCCGTTTTCTGTATATTTGCGCATATCGATAACGGTGGTGTGGTCGGGCGCGAACACCATATTCGCAACGCATTTGCCGTTTGCATCGTATTCCGACAATTCGTCTTGAATGATTTGATGATTCAAATCCAGTACCAAAATGCGTTGCGCCACACCGTTGCCGTTGCGGTAGAAAATCTGCTTGTGGTTGCCGTATTCGATGATTTCAATTTCCATCAGAAAACCAGCGCAAAAACCGTTTCCACAAGCCGAGTGTTTCTTGTGGCGGCTTGGGTGCATACCGAACCGGCAACGGCTTATCCGAACAAGACAAACCTTTATCATTGGGATTTTTAAACGTATCCGAAACAAACAACCGCCGGTCTTTTTGCCTGATGCAAAAGTTTTCAGTATGTACGTACCAAGCCGAATCCCTTTGTTTATCAAATATCTCAACGATATAAGGTGTATCCAAATCAAAAGACACCCCGTCCGCCAGCACACAATGACGGATATCATGCCCCATGTTTTGATGTTCTGTTTTTTCCCTGCCAATACCGCCCAAGTACCGCTCTTCCCGACTTTGACCGTACTTCGGATGAGCGACAGATACCAAAACGGAACTGATGGGTATTTTGCTGTGCAGATAGAAACAAGGCTGTTTGTTTTTTAATGCGATACCGATTTGGTAAGGCTCACCAAAATGACCCGATACGGCTTCGGCACGCCCTGTTACAAACCACAGTAAACCATAATAAAAAATATTTTTATTAATCAATTGGTAAAAAATTATTTAAAAATATCGTGGCGTGCGTTATCTATATTTTCCCACTGAAAATTCATTAATCATTCAATGATTTCAATTTCCATGATTTCGGCTTGCAAAAAACCGACAGCGCATTTTTCAAACGGAAAAACGTCTGTTTGGCAAGGCTGACCGCACCCCCGCCGCACGGGGGCGCATGGCAGCTTATTGTTTTTCGCTGAACAGCTTGTCTAATTTCTGTTCAAAATCGTGGTAATTGAGATAATCGTAGAGTTCCGCGCGGGTTTGCATGGTGTCCAGCACGTTTTCCTGCGTGCCGTCCCGCAAAATCGCCTGATACACGTTCAATGCGGCTTTGCTGGCGGCTCGGAAAGAGGAAAGCGGATACAGCACCAGCTTCACGCCGTGTTCGGCGAGCTGCTGCTGCGTATAAAGCGGCGTTGCGCCGAACTCGGTAATGTTCGCCAACACGGGCACGTTTACCGCTTCGGCAAACTGTTTGTACATCGCCAGTTCGGTCATCGCTTCGGGGAAAATCATGTCGGCACCCGCTTCCACACAGGCGCGGGCGCGTTCAATCGCCGCGTCCAAACCTTCAACGGCGAGCGCATCGGTACGCGCCATAATCACGAAATTTTCATCTTGGCGGGCATCAACGGCGGCTTTGATTCTGTCCACCATTTCGGCTTGGGAAACAATGGCTTTGTTCGGGCGGTGTCCGCAGCGTTTTTGCGCCACTTGGTCTTCGATGTGGACGGCGGCCACGCCCGCTTTTTCAAAGGCGCGGATGGTGCGGGCGATATTGAACGCGCCGCCCCAGCCGACATCAATGTCCACCAAAAGCGGCGTGTCCACATTGTCGGTGATGCGGCGGGCGTCAATCAGCACGTCTTCCATGGTGGTGATGCCCAAATCGGGAATGCCGCAGGAACAGGCGGCCACGCCGCCGCCCGAAAGGTAAACGGCCTTGAAACCGCTTTGGGTGGCAAGGCGGGCAAAATAGGCATTGACGCAGCCGGCAACGGCAAGCGGGGACGATTCTTGAACGGCGCGGCGGAACGCGGCACCGGCGGAATGGCGGGTCATGAATTTGTCTCCAAAATAAGTTGGGTGGTGTTATTCTTATGTAATGAAATGTAACGGAGACGGTGTTTTTTGTAAAATCGTTTATTTTAATCGCTGCCATCAAGCAGACAAATTATCCGCAAAAAACCGCACGGTTTTATTCCGTGCGGTATCGGAGAAAAGAACGGGCAGCTTATTTTTCCGCGCCGTCCACAGCAAATGCCAATAAGGAAACTTGCCATGTCTTCATCACTGTGCGCAAATACTCGGTTGGAACGGCAACTTCCAAGTCCACATCCATTTCCATCATCACATCATTGTCTTTATCCAAATACATACGGACAAAACGCTTGCTTTGATTCCAACGGTTGGCGGTTTGTAAGGTTTGCTTGCCGTCGTTTTTCCATGGGCTGATAAATTGCAGACTCTTACAGTTTTTGTTTTGTTTGCAACCGTAGAAAGCAACAATTTGATTGACGTCCATATATTTGAACGTAATCAAAGGGTCGCCTTTATCATCTTTTTTGATTTGGACATCGTCTGCCCACTGGTCAATCAAATCAGCGATTTTTTTAGGGTTTTTGGCATCAACCATATCTGCAGCCATCACGGACGGACTGAATGCCAGCGCAACGCTTGCCAATGTGGCAGTTAGGAGATTTTTCATAGTTGTTTCCTTGTTCAAGAATGATGGAAAAAGTGAAAAAGCACAAACCACAATTTAAATATAACTTATTTCCACTTTTTTATCAATCAGTTTTACAGCGCCCCGTCATTTTGCAACAAAGTAAACAAAGGCACGCCCGCCGCACGGATATTCGCCGCACCGGGCAGGTCGGTAAATTCCAAAATCGCACAGGCTTCCGCCACTTCGCCGCCCAAACGCCGGATTAACTCAATGCCTGCCTGCATCGTTCCGCCCGTTGCCACCAAATCATCGACCAGCAGCACGCGGCTGCCCGCTTTAATCGCGTCTTTGTGGATTTCTACCGTGGCTTCGCCGGTAGGTTTGCGAAATGGTATCGAACGGCAATTTGCCCTGCTTGCGAATCGGCACGAAACCCACATTCAACTGATACGCCAACGCCGCGCCGATGATAAAACCGCGTGCGTCCAAGCCCGCCACCGCATCAATCTGCTGACCCATGTAGCGGTAGGTAAACAAATCCACCAGCAGGCGGAAATATTCGGGGCTTTGCAGCACGGGGGTGATGTCGTGGAACAAAATGCCCTGCTTGGGCCAATTGGGGATTTTGCGGATTTTTTCGGCAAGCGCATTCACGCCCATCACATCGGGGTGGAAAGCCATCATGGTTGCAACCTTTCGTTTGCGGAACACAAAAACGCTATTTTAGCAGCTTTGGCGGCGAAAACGGCAGCCAAAAAAACCGCCACTGCAAAAGTGGCGGACAGGTAAATAATTTGATTTTACTTCGGTATGTAGCTGCAAGAGACTTCTTTATCCCCTCCAATAGTCAGATTGCGAATCGTAACCCGACCGGTTTTGGTGGAAAAACCGAGTACCTGATAGTTGGTGGCAAAAAGCATAGAGCTGCGGGTGAAAGCCTTGCCCACATAAACATGCGCACATTCTTCAGCATATAAATCAATATCCAAACGGCGTCCCTGTTTGTCAATAAAAAAACCTACGCCGTTTTGTTTGACTATGGCACGTCCGTTTTTAAAATCATCAGCATAATCGTATTGAATCGGAATCACCACTTTGCCCGCTTTGTCGATAAAACCGTATTTGCCGTTTTGCCCAACCAGTGCCAAACCTTCGGAAAACGACAAGGCAACATCATATTGAAGTGGAATCATCACCTTGCCCGCTTTGTTGATAAAACCCCATTTGTCGTTTTGCCTAACCGATGCCAAGCCTTTGGAAAACGAATAGGTATCATCATATTGAAGCGGAATCACCAGCTTACCCGTTTTGTCGATAAACCCCCATTTTTTGTTTTGCTGAACCTTTGCCAAGCCTTCGGAAAACGAATCGGCATAATCATATTGAACCGGAATCACCACCTTGCCCGCTTTGTTGATAAAACCGTATTTGTCGTTTTGCTTAACCCATGCCAAGCCTTCGGAAAACGATTGGGCATTATCATATTTAATCGGAATCACCACCTTGCCCGCTTTGTTGATAAAGCCCCATTTGCCGTTTTGCTCAACCGGTGCCAGGCCTTCGGAAAACGAACCAGCATCATCGTATTGAAGCGGAATCACCAGCTTACCCGTTTTGTCGATAAAACCGTATTTGCTGCCGTTTTGCCTAACCCATGCTAGGTCTTCTGTCAAGCAGCCGACAAGGTCATACCCGCTTACCTGAGGTTTTACGCAATCTGCCGCCGCGCTGGGTGCAAAAACCAATGCGCCCGCCGCCGCCAGCGTCAGGCACAATTTACGGATAGGATAGGATAGGATAGGATAGGATAGGATAGGATAGTTTTCATTGCTATTCCTTTGTTTGGTGGTTGAAAAATGGAAATGCGGGCATTGCCTGCCGCAGATTTTGTTGCAACGGAACACGCCGTTACAATTTGGATAAATATCACATATGCAAAGTTTTGTCAAGCCTTGTTGGGGGTAATCGATTGACGGTGTGCTTTTGCGGCGTGCCGTTATTTAAATTTTTATAATTAAAATCAGCATAATACAAAATCCGTTATGCCCACGAATGCGAAAAGCCTCTGCCCGATGCTTGGCAAACCATGTTTTATCAAGGTTTGTTGTGCTTTGATGTGGATTCCCGCATTCGCGGGCATGGCGGCGCGGTGTTTTTTCGGTTAATTGACGGCACGCCCTGCGCGACCAATCAAAACAGGGCGTGCCAAGCATCGGGCAGTGGCGTTACACGTGCGCGGGCATGGCGGGGATTTTTGTATTGCACTGATTTTTTTAGTGTAAAAACTTTGATAACGGTGCGCCGCCGTGCTGTTTGGGTGTAATGTGCGCTTGGCGCGATTTAACGGGATTTTGCACACGCCGCGCCGCCGCCGCTTTGGGCTTCGCCCGCCGAAGCGTTATAATCGGGCGTGATTTTTCAAACAAAAAGGGCAAACCCATTATGGAAAAAATCTGGCTCAACAGCTACGAAGCCGATATTCGGGCGGAAATCGATGTTTGCCGCTACACGTCCATCAACGATATTTTCCGCCAAAGCTGCGAAAAATACGCCGGTAAAACGGCGTTTCACAATTTGGGCAAGGAGCTGAGTTACCGCGAACTGCAAACGCTCACCGCCGATTTTGCCGCTTATTTGCAACAGGTGCTGAAGCTGGAGCGCGGGGCGCGGGTGGCGGTGATGATGCCCAATGTGCTGCAATATCCGATTGCGGTATTCGGTATTTTGCAGGCGGGGCTGGTGGTGGTGAACACCAATCCTTTGTACACGCCGCGCGAGTTGGAGCATCAGTTGAACGACAGTGGGGCGGAAACCATTATTGTGTTGGAAAATTTTGCCAATACGCTGGAGCTGGTGCTGCCGCGCACGCAAATCAAAAATGTGCTGGTTGCCACCATCGGCGATATGTTCGGGCTGAAAGGCGCGTTGATGAATTTGGTGGTACGCAGGGTGAAGAAGATGGTGCCGGATTATCAAATCCCCCATGCCGTGCCGTTCAAACGGGCGTTGGCGCTGGGGGCGGCGCACACTTTGCAGCCTGTGGATGCGGGCTTGGACGATTTGGCGTTTTTGCAATACACGGGCGGGACAACGGGCGTGGCAAAGGGGGCGATGCTCACGCACGGCAATATTTGCGCCAATATGCTGCAAGCGGGCGAGTGGATTAAAAACGGTTTGCGCGAGGGCGGGGAAACGGTGATTGCCGCGTTGCCGCTTTACCATATTCTGGCGCTCACCATCAATCTGATGGTGTTTATGCAGGTGGGCGGCAAAAGTATTTTGATTACCAATCCGCGTGATATTCCCGCGTTTGTCGCGGAGTTGAAAAAACACCCCGTCAGCGTGTTTGTGGGCATCAATACGCTGTTTAACGCGCTGTTGAACCACCCTGCTTTCAAAGACACCGATTTTTCCACTTGGAAGCTGGCGTTGAGCGGGGGCATGAGTACGCAGCAGGCGGTGGCGGAAAAATGGTTTGCGGCAACGGGGCTGCCGATTGTGGAAGCCTACGGTTTGACCGAAGCCAGCCCAGGCGTGTGTGCCAATCCGCTCAACATCGCCGCTTACACGGGCTGCATCGGTTTGCCGATTCCCAATACCGATGTGCAAATCCGCAACGGCGAAGGGCAGTGCGTTGCGGTGGGGGAAGCGGGCGAACTGTGGGTGCGCGGCCCGCAAGTGATGAAAGGCTATTGGCAACGCCCCGATGAAACGGAGAAGGTGTTGCAAGACGGCTGGCTGGAAACGGGCGATATTGTGGTGATGGACGAAAAAGGCTGGTTGAAAATCGTCGACCGCAAAAAAGACTTGATTGTGGTGTCGGGCTTTAACGTGTATCCCAATGAAATCGAGGAAGTGGTCGTTCACCACCCGAAGGTGCAGGAGGCAGCGTGCATCGGCGTGGCGAGCGACAAAACGGGCGAGGCTTTGAAGCTGTTTGTGGTGAAAAAAGACGAATCGCTGACCGAAAGCGAGCTGATTGAGTATTGCCGCACCCAATTGACGGGCTACAAAGTGCCGCGCAACATCGAGTTTCGTGATGAGTTGCCCAAATCGAATGTGGGCAAGATTTTGCGCCGCCAGTTGCGCGATGAAAAATCCGCCTGATTGCGGGCATGGTGAAAACACGCGCAGGGTTTTGCTCTTGCGCGTGTTTTTTATTGTTTTGCTGATTTTCAGTAGAAAATTTAAATGATGATGCGCCTTAGGGTGTGTCATCAATTAATTTTTTATATCGTTAATGTTCTTTAATTTTCATACGGCGTTGGCTCGCCTTGCCGTATTACCCATACTGTCTGCGGCTCGCCGCCTTGTATGAAAAATAAATCTCATCAACTATACTGAAAATTCAGTGCAATATAAAAAAATCCGTCATTCCCGCGCAGGCGGGAATCCACCTCTCGATGCTTGGCAAGCCATGTTTTATCAAGGTTTCTCGTGTTTCGACTTGGATTCCCGCCTGCGCGGGAATGACGGTGCGGCGTTTTGACGTGCCTTAACGTTTGCGGCGGCGGTTTTTGCTGTTGCCGCGTTTTTTCGTGTGCGCTTTGGCTTTGGGCGCGGGCGCATCGGTTGGTGCCGTTTGCGTGTTTTCTGCGGCGGGCGCGTCAGCCTGTTCGGGCATGGCGGGCGTTGCCTCCTCCGCTTGTGCCGCGTCGCCAACGCTTGCGGGGGCTTCGGCTTCGGACGGGGTTTGCGCCGTTGCTTCGGCAGGAGCTTGGTTGTCGTCTGCGGTTGCGTGTTGCAGGGCGGCGACTGCCGCTTTGCCGACCGTGCCGTGTTCGCGCCATTGTTGTGCCAATTGCGCCATCATGCGCCCGAAGGGGCGCGGGTCGCCGTCAAACAGGGTTTGCAAACCGTCGTTTTCGATGATGTGCATGCGCAGGGCAATGCGTTCCTGATGGTTTTCCACCAAGCGCAGGGCGCTGTCTACGTATTCGTCTGCGGTGCGGGCAATCAGCCAATCGGGCAGACCCAAGCGTTTGAACAGGCCTTCATCGATGTGTTCGTGAACTTCCGTGCCGGTTTTGCACACGCCCACCAAGCCCAATGCCGCCATGTCGATGATGCCGTTGGTGTTGCCGAAGGGGAAGGGGTTGAGCAGCATGTTGCAGTGTTGCAGCACGCTCAGGTATTGGCGGTAGGGGCGGTGCGGGTAGGCGGTGGCGTCGTCGCCCAGATAGCTGCGGATAAAACGCGCCACATGGGGGTGGGTGATGCCGCCCGATTGCCCCACCGCAAAATGAAAATGCACTTTTACTTTGGCGCGGTCGCGGATGGCTTGGCAGGCTTCCATGAAATAGGGGTTGAGCTTCATGGTGGTGGCTGCCACGCCGATGTGTACCACGTCGGGCGATTCGTTCAGGAAAAACTCGATGTCTTCGGGCATGTGTACCGAAGGCACGTAGGGCAGGGCGTCTTTGGGCAGGCGCAGCAGGGTTTCGCTGAAGCGGTCTTCGCTGCCGACATAGTCGTCTTCCACCACCACGTAGTCGATAAATTCGGAATGGGTGGTGGCGGGGTGGCCGAGTGCCACTGCCTGAATCGGCGCAAGACGGGTGTTGGACAGGAAGATGGTCAGCAGGTCCATGCCGATGCTGGGCATGTACAGTACGGTGGGGTGGTTTTCTTCGCAAATCAGGCGCACGTTCTGCATGCGTTCGATGATGGTGTCGCCTTGTGCCACGTAGTATTCGTCAAACACGGCGCGTCCGGCTTCGTCCACGCTGTCGCTGCCGATGCCGATGATGTGGAAGTGTTCGCGGGCGGCGGCGAGTGAGGTCGAGTGGGTGCGGTAAATCGAGTGCGAGGCGTGGAAATGCTCCAGTACGACCACCATCACGGGTTTGTCTTGCGGGGGCAGGGGCTGCGACACGTCGCGGTCTTGCCAGTCCAAGCCCAGCAGATGGCGGCGTATGACTTGGTTGAGTGATTTTTTGACGGCGTGTTTGTTGGCATCGATGTCGTAGCTGCAGTGCATGTACACGTCGTGGGCGATGGTGGCGGGGACGTTGGACAAGTCGGGCAGTTGCGCCAGTTTTTCGGGCAGCCATTGCAATACGGCGTGGCGTTTGCCGAAGGCGGCGGGCGTGCCGAGAAAACGGGGCGATTGCAGGGCAAAACACAGGGAAGCGCAAATGTCGGGGTCGAGCGCCCACAGTGCGTCCAGATTGATGCTGACGTTGGATTCGGGCAGGTACAGGATGGCGAATTTAATCAGCGCGGCGCGGGTGTTGTCGATGTGGATGTCGAGCGGGTGCTGCGGCTCGGGATTGCGGTTGTAGGTTTGCAGGATGTGGTCGGCGTTGATGTAGGGCGAGGCGGCGAAAATCATGTTCAGCCAACGCTGCATCGCCAAGAAGTGTTGTGCGCCTTCGGGCGAGACGGTCAAATCGGGGTCGGTGAACAATTGTGTGATGGCTTGCGCCGCCTGTGTGCAGAAGCTGATGTGGCGGTCTTGGTCCAAGTTGGGGTTGTGCAGTTGTTCGGGGGTGTCGAATTCGATGCCGGTGATGTTGCCGAATTGGCGGTCGATGGTGTGCAAAATCCGCAACAGTTCGCCGCAGGCGTTTTCGTGGTCTTTGGCGGCAATGTATTGTTGCAGGCGCGGCAGGCCGGGATTGGGGTTTTGCTCTGACATGATGGTTTCCTTTGTGGGTCGGTTAGGGGGTGTCGTCGCCGTAATATTTCTCGCCGATGCGTATCGGTTCGCGCCCCTGACTGCGGCGGTGGGCGTTGGAATCGCGCAGGGAATAGGCGCAACCGCAATATTCCTGCTGGTAAAAGTGTTCGCGTTTGCTGATTTCAATCATGCGCGCGCTGCCGCCGCCTTTGCGCCAGTTGTATTCCCAATAGGTGATGCCCGGATATTTGGCGGCGGCGCGGACACCGCAATCGTTGATTTGGTTCATGTTTTTCCAGCGCGAAATGCCCAAGCTGCTGGTGATGACGGGGAAACCGTTTTCATAGGCATACAGCGCGGTGCGTTCAAAACGCATGTCAAAACACATGGTGCAACGAATGCCGCGTTCGGGTTCGTGTTCCATGCCTTTGGCGCGGGCAAACCAGTTGTCCACATCGTAATCGGCATCAATAAACGGCACGCCGTGTTTTTCGGCAAAGGCGATGTTCTCTTCTTTGCGGATTTCGTATTCGCGCAGGGGGTGAATGTTGGGGTTGTAAAAAAACACCGTGTAATCAATGCCGGAAGCCAGCATCGCTTCCATCACTTCGCCGGAACAGGGGGCGCAGCAGGAATGCAGCAGCACTTTTTTCGCGCCGCCCGGCGCGTGCAAAACGGGGCGTTCAATCGGGGTAACGGTCATGGGCGTGCCTTTTAGTGGTGGCCGCCGGCTTCGCCGTCCAAACGGTAAACGATGCCGCAATAGGGGCAGGTGTATTCGCTGTTGGATTCAATCGGCAAAAACACGCGCGGGTGGCCGTTCCAAGGTTGTTCCTGCGGGCCGGTGCAGTGCAGGGGCAAATCGTGCGGGGTGATGACAGTTGCTTGCGGCATGGTGGTTTTCCTTATCAATTTTATCGGTTTAATATTTTCAGGCAGCCTGAAAACGGAAAAAACGGTATTTTACCGCGATTTTCACTTTTTGGTGCGGCGGTGCGGACGGCGGTTTTCCAGCTCCGCCACGCGCTCGCGCATCTGCGCCAATTCGCTTTGCAAATCGGCGATGCGTTGCGCGGCGGCATCGGGCTGCGGATTGAGAAACGCGCCGACTTGTTGCAGCACGCTGCCGAGTTTCGCCGCTTTTTCCGCCCACTCGCTGCCCAGCAACGCGGGCAAATCCCGTTGCGGACGGTAACGCAAGCTGCTGACGCGCAAAAAAATATTCATGCCCAATTCCATATCGCCCTCAAACGCCAAATCGTTGAAATCGGGGCGTTTGCCCTGCAACAGTTCGGGCAGCACGCGCGGGTGCAGCACCAGCACGGTGCGGGGGCGGCGCAAAGTGTCGTCCAGCAGCCCGTGCGCGTTGATGCGCCCGCAATATTGGAAACCCGCGCTGCGTATCCCCACCGTCAAACCGTTGAAGCCGCCCAGTTCGCGGCAGACTTCGGGATTTTGCCGCAACAGGCGGTTAATCAAAACTAGCGCAAACATATCAGTTGCTTACGGCATACACCGCTTCCAAATTGCGCCACATGCCTTTCGCGTCCATGCCGAAACCGAACACATAGCGGTTCGGCACGCGCACGCCCACATAATCCGCCGCAATCGGCTTGGCGCGTCCGATGTCCTTATCGGCAAACACGGCGGTGCGGCACGATGCCGCGCCTGCGGCGAGAATGTGTTCGCGCACGGTGTGCAAAGTCAGCCCTTCGTCCAAAATATCGTCCAAAATCAAGACGTGGCGGCCGGACACGTTTTGCGGCTGGCGCAGCCATTCAAACGCGCCGCCTTTGAGCTTGTCGCCGTAGCGGGTGATGTGGATATAATCAAAATCCAAAGGAAAACGCAAAAGCGGCAACAACTTGCCGGTAAACACCACCGCGCCGCCCATAATCGGCAGCACCAAAGGATAGCGGTCGGCAAAATCGCGGCACAAATCCGCCGCCATCTGTTCAATCGCGGCTTGACAGGCAGCCGCGCTGTGGATTTCATCGCTGTTTGCCAACAATGCGGTGGCTTCCTGATGCTTTTCGCACCAATCTTGTTGTTTTGTCATGATTATTCGTCTTCCAGACTTAAATAGCTGCTCTGTTTGAGCGAATGGAAAAATTCGGCGGTGTAGATGCGCCGTTCGCTGCCGTCCAACTTCGCCAAACGCAGTTTTTCTTCAAATTTGTTAATCACTTCCTGCGGTTGCAGATGGACGTAGCGGAGCATGTCTTCAATGGTGTCGTGCGCTTCCATGCCCGCATATTCGATGCCGCCGTCATCGCGCACATACACGTTCACCGAATCGGTGTCGCCGAACAGATTGTGCATGTCGCCGAGAATTTCCTGATACGCGCCCACCATAAACACGCCCAAAATATAGGGTTTTCCCGCTTCGGGCAGGTGCAGGGGCAGGCTGTTTTCAATGCTTTGGCGGTCCACGTAGCGGCTGACTTTGCCATCGGAATCGCAGGTCAAATCCTGCAACACGGCGCGGCGGGTCGGCTGTTCGCCCAAGCGGTGAATCGGCATAATCGGCAGCACCTGTCCGATTGCCCATGTGTCGGGCAGGCTTTGGAATACGCTGAAATTGCAGAAATATTTGTCGGCGAGTTTGTCGGTCAAATCGTCATACACTTGGCGTTGGGCGCGGTAGCCGGTGTGCAAGCCCTGTTTCAGACGGCGGCACAGCACGGCGTGAAGCTGCTCGGCAAGGGCTTTTTCAGGCAGCCCGATTTTGCCGTCCACATAGTTTTCGGTTACTTCCGCCAGATAATGGCTGATGCGGTAATAGGTTTCGGTAACCATGTCGGGGTCGGTGCCCTGTTCCAGCAGGGTAACCAGCTTTTGCGTGGCAAACGACAAGGTTTCGGGCGCGGGAATATCGGGGACGGTTTCGGGCAGGGTTTCCACATCGGTAACGTTCATCACCAGCACGGCATGATGCGCGGTCATGGCGCGGCCGGATTCGCTGAAGATGTGCGGGTGCGGCAAGCCCGCTTCCTCGCAATAATCTTTCAACATGGAAACAATGGTGTGCGAGTATTCGCCGATGTCGTAATTGACGGAACTGGCGTTGCGCGAGTGCGTGCCGTCATAGTCCACGCCCAAGCCGCCGCCCACGTCCACATAGTCCACCGGCAAGCCCAGCGCCCGCAGTTCGGCGAAGTAGCGCACGGCTTCTTTGAAACCGGTGCGGTAGTCGGCGATATTGGAAATTTGCGAACCCATGTGAAAATGCATCAGCCGCACCGAATCGCCCAAGCCGGCTGCCTGAAGCCGCGCCGCCGCCGAAATCAGTTGCGCCGCCGACAAGCCGAATTTGCCTTTTTCGCCGCCCGTGTCCGCCCACTTGCTGGAAGCCAGCGAAGACAGGCGCACCCGCAAACCGATGTTCGCACGCACGCCCAGCTTGGCGGATTCCTCAATCACCAAATCCACTTCGCTTTCTTTTTCAATCACGATAAAGACTTCGTGTCCCAAGCGCTGACCCATCAGCGCGAGGCGGATAAAATTGCGGTCTTTGTAGCCGTTGCAGACGATGACCCCGCCTTTGGGCGCATACGCCAGCACAATCATCAGTTCGGGTTTGCTGCCCGCTTCCAAACCGATGGACACTTCATCGTTTTTCGGCACGATGATGTTTTTGACCACGCTTTCCTGCTGATTGACTTTAATCGGATAAATGGCGGTGTAACGTCCCTGATAGGCGTTTTTGCGAATCGAGCGGTTGAAGGCGCGGCACAGGCGCAGCACGCGGTCTTGCAAAATATCGGGAAAGCGGAACAGCATCGGCAAATCCTGTCCGCGCCCGTTCAATTCGTGTACCAAATCATACAGGCTCACGGCAACGGGGCTGCTTTGGTTGGGTCGCACGGTGATTTCGCCGTTGTCGGCAACGGCAAAATAACCGCCGCCCCAATGGGTGATGCCGTAGAGCGCGGCGGAATCGGCGGGAGTCCAAGTCATGAAAATCCTTTGCTTCGTGTGGCGCGGGCGCGTACCGGTGCGTTTTGCCGTGGCAAGCCCGCGTAACCCGCCATTTTACCGCCATCTTGGCAGATGGGGCAATGGCGGTGCGGGGCGGGCGGCAAAATGTCAGTGCATCTGAATCGACACGTCGATGCTTTGGCGAACCTGCTCTTTGCCCGGATTGTCGTCCATGGCTTCGGCAGCGTATTTTGTGCTTGCGCCGTACATCAGCGCGGCAGGTATTCTGTATCCGGGGCGGTCGTCAAAGTTTTCAAACGAACGGTTTACGTTCATTTTCACGATTTTGTAGCCGGAAAAACCCTGCGAACGGCTGATGCTTTGCGCCCGTTCGCGCACGGTTTGCAGCACTTTTTGACCGGCTTTTTCCACCGCAGCCGCGCGTGCTTCCGGCGACACGCTGTAGTTCATGCCGTCCAAAGCGGCTTCGGCTTCGCTGTCGGCAACCAAGCGCATCAGCGCGACAAAATCGGTGCTTTTGACGACAACGGTTGCCCGGTCGCGCCAACCGGTCATTTTGCCGTTGTCGTATTCAGGGCTGCTGCGGCGTTGCACGGTTTCGGATTCAAAACGGCGGTTTGCCTTGATGCGCGCCAACACGGTGTTCAGGCGGCGGGTTACGGTTTGGGCGGCGCGTTGGCGGTCTTTGTGTTTTTCGGTGATGTTCAGGGTAACGCTCAAGGTGTCGTGCGGCACGCTCACGCTCACGCTTTCGCTGAAATTGACGATGTTGTAATGCAGCGTGTCGGCGGCAAATGCGGGGGCGGCAGTCAGCAGGGCGGCAAGGATCAGGACGGTTTTCACGGTATGGCACTCCGAAAAAGAAACAAAAGCACCATTATAATGCAGTCCGTGCCGTTTGGTGTGGCGCATTGATGCACGATTTCGGCTTGCCAAGCGCGGTGCATGGGCGTATAAACACGCCTGTTTTCCACAACCCGATTATGTAAGGTGTTTGATATGTTGTTTGACAAAATCACCGCCGCCCCCGGCGACCCCATCTTGGGCTTGGGCGAAGCGTTTAAAGCCGACCCGCGCAGCGAAAAAGTCAATTTGGGCATCGGCGTGTACAAAGATGCCAACGGCCGCTCGCCCGTCCTGCCGTCCGTCAAAGCTGCCGAAGCGCGGATTTTGGCAGACGAAGACAGCAAAAACTACTTGGGCATCGACGGCTTGGCAGCCTACAACCTTGCCACCCAAAAACTGCTGTTCGGCGCAGACAACCCCCTGATTGCTTCCGGACGCCTGCAAACCGCGCAGAGCTTGGGCGGCTCGGGCGCATTGCGCATTGCCGCCGAATTTGTCAAACGCCAAACTGCCGCGCAAAATGTTTGGATTTCCGCCCCGAGCTGGCCCAACCACAACGCCATTTTCCAAGCGGTGGACATGAACATCTGCGACTACCGCTACTACGACAAAACCACACACGGCTTGGATTGGGACGGCATGCTGGAAGACTTGGCACAAGCCCGAGCGGGCGACGTCGTCCTGCTGCACGGCTGCTGCCACAACCCCACCGGCATCGACCCCACCCCCGAACAATGGCGGCAACTGGCGCAAATGTCTGCCGAAAAAGGCTGGCTGCCCCTGTTTGACGTTGCCTATCAAGGCTTTGGCAACGGTTTGGAAGAAGACGCCTACGGCTTGCGCGTGTTTGCCGAAAACCATGCCGAGCTGCTGGTTGCCAGCTCTTATTCCAAAAATTTCGGGCTGTACAACGAACGTGTCGGCGCATTCACCCTGCTTGCCGCCGATGCCGGCACCGCCCAACGCGTCTTCACCCAAATCAAAGCCATCATCCGCACCCTGTATTCCAATCCCGCCGCACACGGCAGCGCGATTGTCGCCGCCATCTTGCAAGACGACGCGCTCAAAGCCCAATGGCAGGGCGAGTTGGACGAAATGCGCGAACGCATCAAAGCCATGCGCCGCCAGATGGCGGATTTGCTCAAAGAATACGGCGCAAAACAGGATTTTGAATTTATCGTCCAACAAAACGGCATGTTCTCGTTTAGCGGACTCTCGCCCGAGCAGGTGGACCGTTTGAAAGACGAATTTGCCGTTTACGCCGTGCGCTCCGGACGCATCAACGTTGCCGGCATCACCGCCGACAACATCCGCTACCTGTGCGAAAGCATCGTCAAAGTCTTGTAAAACGGCACGGCAGGTGCGCCGCGTACCGCATCTGCCGTAATAACTTGTTTTTACGCGAATTGGCAGGAAAACGGTCAATATGTTGTTTAATTTCATACCGTTTTTTTGCCAAAAAAGACTGTTCAAGCCGTGTCAAAACAGGTAAATTATGCCCTGTGGCAGTTTTACCCGTTTTTACCGAAAACGGCATGCAAAATTGCCCGATTGGCTTTAGGGTATTTTTCGATATTTAGGAACACAACCATGCAAACAGAAAAAGAAATGCGGACGAAACGCCCCGTGTTTCTGGATTTGCGGATTTTGACCAAAAGTCTGCCGATTCCGGGAATCGTGTCGATTCTGCACCGCGTAACGGGCGTTGTCCTGTTTTTGTTGCTGCCCGTGCTGCTGGCCTTGCTCGGCGGCTCGCTCAGCAGTGGTGAAACCTTTGAAACCTACAAGGCTTGGGCGGACAACTTCCTGTTCAAGCTGATTTTGTGGGGCGTGTTGTGGGCGTTTATGCACCATCTGTTGGCAGGCGTGCGCTTTTTGCTGCTTGACGCCCACATCGGCACCGACCTGCACACCGCCCGCAAAAGCGCGCGCATCGTGCTGATTGCCGGCGGCGTTTCCGCCTTTATTTTGGGGATTTTCTTATGGTAGACCGCAAACTCACCGGCGCGCACTACGGCTTGCGCGATTGGGCGATGCAGCGCATCACGGCGGTGGTGATGCTGATTTACACCGTGATTTTTTTCTTTTTCCTGCTCGGACTGCTCGGCGCGGACGACTATGCCGAGTGGCAGGAATTTTTCGGCAAAACGTGGGTGAAAGTGTTTACCCAAACCACCTTTATCGCCTTGTTTTTACACGCTTGGGTCGGCATCCGCGATTTGTGGATGGACTATGTCAAGCCTTTCGGTCTGCGCCTGCTGCTGCAAGCGGCGACCGTGGTTTGGCTGGTCGGCTGCACCGTGTATTCGTTTTATGTGATTTGGGGTTAAAACATGACTTTCCCGATTAGAAAATTTGATGCCGTCATCGTCGGCGGCGGCGGTGCGGGTTTGCGTGCCGCCCTGCAACTGTCGCAGGCGGGTTTGAACACCGCCGTTTTGTCCAAAGTTTTCCCCACCCGTTCCCACACCGTTGCGGCGCAGGGCGGCATTTCCGCCTCGCTGGGCAACGTGCAGGAAGACCGTTGGGACTGGCATATGTACGACACCGTCAAAGGCTCCGACTGGCTCGGCGACCAAGACGCGATTGAATTTATGTGCCGCCGCGCCCCCGAAGCCGTGATTGAGCTGGAACACATGGGCATGCCGTTTGACCGCGTGGAAAGCGGCAAAATCTACCAGCGTCCTTTCGGCGGCCACACTGCCGAACACGGCAAACGCGCCGTGGAACGCGCCTGTGCCGTTGCCGACCGCACCGGCCACGCCATGCTGCACACCCTCTACCAGCAAAACGTCCGCGCCAACACCCAATTTTTCGTGGAATGGACGGCGCTGGATTTGATTCGCGATGAAGACGGCGACGTGGTCGGCGTTACCGTGATGGAAATGGAAAGCGGCGACGTGTACATTTTCCACGCCAAAGCCGTTTTGTTCGCCACCGGCGGCGCGGGGCGCATCTACGCTTCGTCCACCAACGCCTTTATGAACACCGGCGACGGCTTGGGCATTTGCGCCCGTGCCGGTATCCCTTTGGAAGACATGGAATTTTGGCAATTCCACCCCACCGGCGTGGCGGGTGCGGGCGTGCTGATTACCGAAGGCGTGCGCGGTGAGGGCGGCATTCTGCTGAATGCGGACGGCGAGCGTTTTATGGAACGTTATGCGCCCACCGTCAAAGACTTGGCTTCCCGCGATGTGGTGTCCCGCGCGATGGCGATGGAAATCTACGAAGGTCGCGGCTGCGGCCCGAAAAAAGACCACGTTTTGCTGAAAATCGACCACATCGGCGCGGAAAAAATCAAATCCAAACTGCCGGGCATTCGCGAAATTTCCATTCAGTTTGCCGGCATCGACCCGATTAAAGACCCGATTCCCGTTGTGCCGACCACGCACTACATGATGGGCGGCATTCCCACCAACTACTTGGGCGAAGTCGTTGTTCCCGAAGGAGATAATCCCGAAGTGGTGGTAAAAGGTTTGTACGCGGCGGGCGAATGTGCTTGTGCGTCCGTACACGGCGCGAACCGTTTGGGTACGAACTCGCTGCTGGATTTGGTGGTGTTCGGCAAATCGGCGGGCGACAGCATGATTGCTTTCATCAACGAACAAAGCGATTGGAAAAAGCTGCCTGAAAACGCGGGCGAATTTACCAAACAACGCCTTGACCGTCTGAACAACCAAACCGGCGGCGAAAATGTTGATGCCCTGCGCAACGAATTGCAGCGCACCGTGCAGCTTCACGCCGGCGTGTTCCGCACCGACAAAATCCTCAAAGAGGGCGTGGACAAAGTATTGGCATTGTACGAACGGGCGAAAGTTACCGAAATCCAAGACAAGAGCCAAGTGTGGAACACCGCGCGGATTGAGGCTTTGGAACTGGACAACCTGATGGAAGTCGCCAAAGCCACCATGATTTCCGCCGAAGCGCGGAAAGAATCGCGCGGCGCACACGCTTCGGACGACCACCCCGAGCGCGATGACGAAAACTGGATGAAACACACCCTGTTTTATTCGGCGGACAACCGTTTGGCGTACAAACCCGTCCACACCCAACCCTTGACGGTGGACTACATCGAGCCTGCCAAGCGCGTTTACTAAAATAAAGCGCGGCGCATTCAGGCTGCCTGAAACGCGCCGCGACAAGGAACACAGCATATGGAAAAAGTACGTTTTCAAGTGTACCGCTACAATCCCGATGCGGATGCCAAGCCGTACATGAAAGATTATGAAATTGAAATCGAGCCCACCGATGTGAAACTGCTGGACGCTCTGGTCAAAATCAAAGCCAAAGACGACAGCTTTTCCTTCCGCCGCTCCTGCCGCGAGGGGATTTGCGGTTCGGACGGCATGAACATCAACGGCAAAAACGGCTTGGCGTGTCTCACCGACATCCGCAGCCTGCCGCAGCCGATTGTGTTGCGCCCCCTGCCGGGTCTGCCCGTTATCCGCGACCTGATTGTGGACATGACGCAGTTTTTCAAACAATACCATTCCATCAAGCCCTACGTGGTGAACGACACGCCCAAGCCCGAGCGCGAGCGTTTGCAAACGCAGGAAGAACGCGCCGAATTGGACGGCTTGTACGAATGTATTTTGTGCGCCTGCTGCTCCACCGCCTGCCCGTCATTCTGGTGGAATCCCGATAAATTTGTCGGCCCGTCCGGTTTGCTGAACGCCTACCGCTTCATCGCCGACAGCCGTGACACCATCACCAACGAGCGTTTGGACAACCTGAACGACCCCTACCGTCTGTTCCGTTGCCACACCATCATGAACTGCGTGGACGTGTGTCCCAAGCATCTGAACCCCACCCGCGCCATCGGCAAAATCAAAGAGATTATGCTCAAGCGCATGGTGTAGGGTGTGTCATTGATTTGACCGAAAAAACGCTGCACCGTCATTCCCGCGCAGGCGGGAATCCAATTCGAGGCACAACAAACCTTGATACAACATCGCTTGCCAAGCATCGGGCAGTGGATTCCCGCATTCGCGGGAATGACGGCGTTTTTTATATTGCACTGATTTTCAGTATAAAAACTTAAATGATGGCACACTCTGGCGCATTGTCCGCGCAACGGCTGCTGCCTGAAAAAGACAGTAAATGGATTTTTCAGGCAGCTTGAATATAAAATAATAATCAGTATCATCAAAATTTGTGATACCTGTTGAGGCACATCAAAATCATGGCACAATTTGACGATACCGCCAAACGCAGAATCCGCTTCCAAACCCGTCGCGGGCTGCTGGAGCTGGATATTCTGCTGCGGCGTTTCATGCAGGAATCATTCGACCGTTTAAGCGATGAAGAGCTGGCGGTATTTGTGGAAATTTTGGATTTGCCCGACCAAGAGTTTTTGGCATTGGTCAATCAGGCAAAAAGCGACTGCCGCGAAGATTTCAAGCCCTTGTTGGCAAAAATCAGGAATGCCTGAGCCTTGCGCCCGTGCAAACCTGCCCTTCCCACCCCAAGTAAAACGAACCTAAGGAGCAAGAGAATGTCTAAATCCGTCAAATTACACGCCGAAGGCATTGAAGCCGTTGAATTGCCCGTGCTGCAAGGCACGCTGGGCAACGATGTGGTGGACATCCGCGCTTTGAACAAAGCAACCGGCATGTTTACTTTCGACCCCGGCTTTGTGTCCACCGCAAGCTGCGAATCCAAAATCACCTTTATCGACGGCGATAAAGGCTTGCTCTACTATCGGGGTTATCCGATTGAGCAGCTTGCCGAAAACAGCGACTATCTGGAAGTGTGCTACCTGCTGATTTACGGCGAACTGCCCACAGCCGAACAAAAAGAACAATTCGTCCACACCGTGATGCATCATACTATGGTGCATGAACAGCTCAACTGGTTCTTCCGTGGTTTCCGCCGCGACGCGCACCCGATGGCGATGATGGTGGGCGTGGTGGGCGCGCTCTCCGCGTTCTATCAAGACAGCTTGGAAATTTCCGACCCCGAACACCGCAAAATCGCGATTTACCGCCTGATTTCCAAAATCCCGACCATCGCGGCGATGTGCTACCGCTATTCCAACGGCCTGCCGTTCAACTATCCGCGCAATGATTTGTCCTACACCGCCAACTTCATGCACATGATGTTTGCCACGCCGTGCGAAGAGTACAAACCCAATCCCGTGTTGGTGCGCGCGCTTGACCGCATCTTTACCCTGCACGCCGACCACGAACAAAACGCGTCCACCTCCACCGTGCGTTTGGCAGGTTCGTCCGGCGCGAATCCGTTTGCCTGTATCGCGGCGGGCATCGCCAGCTTGTGGGGCCCGTCCCACGGCGGTGCGAACGAAGCCGTGTTGAACATGTTGGACGAAATCGGCGACGTGTCCAAGGTGCCGGAGTTTATGGAAGATGTGAAAGCCAAGAAACGCCGCCTGATGGGCTTCGGTCACCGCGTATACAAAAATATGGACCCGCGCGCTGCCATCATGAAACAGACTTGCGATGAAGTGCTCAAAGAGTTGGGCTTGGAAAACGACCCGCAATTCAAGCTGGCGATGGAGTTGGAAAAAATCGCGCTGAACGACCCCTATTTCATTGAGAAGAAACTCTATCCGAATGTGGACTTCTACTCCGGTATCGTGTTGTCGGCATTGGGCATTCCCGTGTCCATGTTTACCGTGATTTTCGCGCTGGCGCGTACGGTGGGCTGGATTTCGCACTGGAACGAGATGATTGGCGACCCCGGTCAGAAAATCGGCCGTCCGCGCCAATTGTACACCGGTGCAGACCGCCGCGATTTCGTACCCGTTGAAAAACGTTAAGCATTAAAACGGCTTTCAGGCAGCCTGCCCGCACCGGCAGGCTGCTTGAATCTTTATGGGGCGATGCCCGTGTCGTCCTGCGGATGGAAACATTATTTTCCCGAAAATTCCGAAAAAATCGCGCTTTTCCCTTATCAAGTGCGGGGATAAAGGGTAGAATGCCCCTTGCCTGCATCCGTCAGGCTTTGGCAAAACCGTTTAACGACGCTTGAAATGTAAAAGGCATCATTCATGATGGACGAAAAAATCAATTTTTCCTATTTGTTCGGCTCGAACGCCCCCTATATCGAAGAGCTGTACGAGCAGTTCTTGAGCGACCCCGAATCGGTGGACGCGCAGTGGAAACAGTACTTTACCGAATTGGCTGCCCAACCCGGCGCGGCGGTGCGCGATGTGGCGCACCGTCCGATTCAAGAATCCTTTGCCAATCTCGCCAAACGGCGCAATATCGGCGCGGTGGCAGGCAGCATCGATGAAAGCCTGCTGCAAAAACAGATTGCCGTATTGCGCCTGATTTCCGCCTACCGCATTCAAGGGGCGGGCGCGGCAAACATCGACCCGCTCGGCTTGAAGCTGCCGAAAAACATCGAAGGGCTGTCGCCCGAGTCGCACGGTTTGACCGAAGCGGACATGGCGGTGAAATTCGGCTTGGGGCAGGGCGATTTTGCCGGCACGGAAAAACTGCCGCTTTCCGACATCATCAGCAAGCTCAAGCAGACCTATTGCGGTCATATCGGCATCGAATACATGTACATCGGCAACCGCGAGGAACGCCACTGGATTCGTAATTATTTCGAGCGCGACCTGTCTGCGCCGCGTTTTGATGCCGAACAAAAACGCTATATTCTCAAACAAATCACCGCCGCCGAAACCATGGAGCGCTATCTGCACACCAAATATGTGGGGCAAAAGCGCTTTTCGGTGGAGGGCGGCGAAAGCGCGATTGCCGGTTTGAACTACCTGATTCAAAACGCGGGCAAAGACGGTGTGGAAGAAGTGGTCATCGGCATGGCGCACCGTGGGCGTTTGAACGTGCTGGTGAACACGCTGGGCAAAAAACCCGCCGACCTGTTCGCCGAATTTGAAGGCCGTGCCGAAGCCACCTTGCCGAGCGGCGACGTGAAATACCACATGGGCTTCAGTTCCGACATCGCCACGCCGCACGGCGCGATGCACGTTACGCTGGCATTCAACCCCTCGCATTTGGAAATCGTCAATCCCGTGGTGGAAGGCTCGGTACGCGCCAAGCAGCGCCGCCGTGGTGCGGACGGTCGTGCCCAAGTGCTGCCCGTGCTGATTCACGGCGATTCCGCCTTTATCGGTTTGGGCGTGAACCAAGCCACCTTCAATATGTCGCGCACACGCGGTTACACCACCGGCGGTACGGTGCACATCGTCATCAACAACCAAATCGGCTTCACCACCTCCGACACCCGCGACACTCGTTCCACCGTGTATTGCACCGACATTGCCAAAATGGTGGAAGCGCCCGTGTTCCACGTGAACGGCGACGACCCCGAAGCCGTGTGCTACGCCGTTCAGGCAGCTTTGGACTACCGCAAGCAGTTCCACAAAGACGTGGTGATTGATTTGGTCTGCTTCCGCAAACTCGGTCATAACGAGGGCGACGACCCCACGCTCACCCAGCCCTTGATGTACAAAACCATCGCCCAACACCCCGGCACCCGCGCCCTGTATGCGGAAAAACTGATTAAAGAAGGCGTGGTCAGCCAGCAGGAAGCCGAAGGCTATGTGCAGGCCTACCGCGATGCTTTGGACAAAGGCGAACACGTCGAACAAACCCGCTTGAGCGACTACGAAAGCAAACACCGCGTGGACTGGCGCAAATATCAGGGTCAGGATTGGCGCGAACAGGTGGAAAGCGGTTTGCCCGCCGCCGACATTCAGCGTTTGGCGGAAAAATTCACCCAAGTGCCGGAAGGTTTCGGCTTGCACAACACCGCCAAGCGCGTGTTGGAGCAGCGCAAAGCGATGGCGGCGGGCGAACAGCCTTTGGACTGGGGCATGGCGGAAACCGTTGCCTATGCCAGCATGCTCACCAACGGCACGGGCGTACGCATTTCCGGCGAAGACTCCGGACGCGGCACTTTCTCGCACCGCCATGCCGTGTTGCACGACACCAAGCGCACGCACCAGCAATGCGATACGGGAACGTATATTCCGCTCCAGCATTTGGCAGACAATCAGGCGAAATTTACCGTGATTGACTCCATTTTGAACGAAGAAGCGGTGATGGCATACGAATACGGCTATGCCTGCTCCGCGCCCGACAAGCTGGTGATTTGGGAAGCCCAGTTCGGCGATTTTGCCAACGGCGCACAAGTGGCGATTGACCAATTCATCTCGTCCGGCGAAACCAAATGGGGACGTTTGTGCGGTTTGACCACCATTTTGCCGCACGGTTATGACGGACAAGGCCCCGAACACTCGTCCGCGCGTTTGGAACGCTGGCTGCAACTGTGTTCCGAACACAATATGCAAATCGTGATGCCCTCCGAAGCCGCGCAAATGTTCCACATTTTGCGCCGTCAGGTGCTGCGTTCCTACCGCAAGCCTTTGGTGATTTTCATGTCCAAACGCTTGTTGCGCTTCAAAGATTCCATGAGTCCGATTGCGGATTTCATGGAAGGCACGACTTTCCGTCCCGTGATTGGCGACACCCTGCAACGCGCCGACAACGGCAGCGTGCGCCGTGTGATTATGTGTGCCGGACAGGTGTATTACGATTTGGCGAAGGCGCGGGACGAGCGCGGTTTGGGCGATGATGTGGCGATTGTGCGCGTGGAGCAGCTTTATCCTTTCCCCTACGCCGAAGCCGAAGCGGAATTGGCGAAATTCCCCAATGCCGCCGAGATTTTGTGGGCGCAGGAAGAGCCGAAAAACCAAGGTGCGTGGTATCAGACCCGCCACCGTTTGGAAACGCTTGCCAAAAACGGTCAGAAGGTTTCTTATGCGGGTCGTCCCGCCAGCGCATCGCCCGCAGTGGGTTATGCGTCCAAGCACAATGCCCAGTTGAAACAATTGCTGGAAGATGCTTTGAATTTGGACGGATTGGCGGCGCATCAGGCGGTGCCGGTTGCGCCTGTGGCGGAAGCACAGCCGCAAATCCGCGAAATTTCGCCCGCCGCTGAAGCGGCCGCAGCCGCCCAGCCGCAAACGCTTGCCGTTCCCGAGCCGCAAGCCGAACCCGTACCGCAAGCGGCGGTGCAGCCCGCAACGGCTGCCGAACCCGAGCTTGCGCCCGCGCCCGCGCCGGCGGAAACCGTGCGGGAAGCGGAAGCGCGCCAAACCGCCGCACCCGCCGTCAGCTTTGCCCAAGTGGCGGAAATGACGGCAGAAATGCACGCGTCCGAGCGCGAAGACGTGCCGCAGACGGTGGCGATTACCGCCGAACCCGAAGACGATTCCGCCAAAGCGAAAAGCAGTTTTTCCGATGGTAATTTCAATTTTGTTTTGAGAGTGAAAAAATGATTGTAGAAGTAAACGTTCCCGTTTTTGCCGAAAGCATTACCGAAGGCACGCTGTTGGCATGGCACAAAAAAGTCGGTGAAAGCGTTGCCCGCGACGAGGTGCTGGTGGATATTGAAACCGACAAAGTGGTGTTGGAAGTGCCCGCGCCGCAATCGGGCGTGTTGGTGGAAATTTTGGTGCAGGACGGCGAAGTGGTGGAAACCCAGCAACTGCTGGCGAAAATCGATACCGAAGCGCAAGCCGGTGCGACTGCCGCACCTGCGCCCGCCGCCGAACCCGTTCAGGCAGCCGCGCCTGCCGCCGTCGCGCCCGTATTGCAACAGGCGCAAGCGGGTGTCGCCATGCCCGCCGCCGCGAAATTGGCTGCGGAAAAAGGCATTGACGTGCATGCGGTGCAGGGAAGCGGTCGTGATGGCCGCGTGTTGAAAGAAGACGTGCAAAACCATCAGCCTGCGCCCGTTCAAGCCGCCGCGCCCGCCGCGCAAACGGCTGCCCCCGCGCCGAAAGCCGCCGCCCCCGCGTTGGTTGCTGCCGTGCCTGCGGGCGAGCGTCCGCAACAGCGCGTGCCGATGAGCCGTCTGCGTGCGCGTGTCGCCGAGCGTTTGCTGGCTTCGCAACGCGAAAACGCGATTTTGACCACGTTTAACGAAGTCAATATGAAGCCGGTGATGGATTTACGCGCCAAGTACAAGGACAAGTTTGAGAAAGAACACGGCGTGAAGCTGGGCTTTATGTCCTTCTTTGTCAAAGCTGCGGTGGCGGCGCTGAAAAAATTCCCCGTTGTGAATGCGTCTGTGGACGGTAGCGATATTGTGTATCACGGCTATTTTGACATCGGCATTGCGATTGGCAGCCCGCGCGGTTTGGTGGTGCCGATTTTGCGCGATGCCGACCAAATGAGCATCGCCGACATTGAAAAAGCGATTGTGGATTATGCGGTTAAGGCGAAAGACGGCAAAATCGCGCTGGAAGATTTAACGGGCGGCACGTTCAGCATCACCAACGGCGGTACTTTCGGCTCGATGATGTCCACGCCGATTATCAATCCGCCGCAATCTGCGATTTTGGGCATGCACGCCACCAAAGAACGCGCGGTGGTGGAAAACGGTCAAGTGGTGGTGCGCCCGATGATGTATCTGGCTTTGTCCTACGACCACCGCATTATTGACGGTCGTGAAGCGGTGCTGACTTTGGTTACCATCAAAGAATTGCTGGAAGACCCTGCACGTCTGTTGCTGGATTTGTAATGCCGTTTTGACGGCAAACCGCCCCGATGCACAGGCAATCGGGGCGGTTTTTTGTGTTTGTTTACATCAGGTTCAGGCGTTGAAGTTCTTGTTGTACATCGGCTGCCGTCCAGCCGTTGCCGGCAGCCAAACGCAGCAGGGCGGTGGCGGTTTCCACGTTGCAATAACCGCCGTTCACCGCGCCCGATGCGCGTAAACGGCTGCCTTGCGCGTACACGGCGGCAGCCTGTCCTGCCGGCACTTGGCTGATGTTCAACACCAGACGGCTGTCGTTTTGCGAGGTAAATTGGTGAATCGCGTCCAGCAAATCGATGTCGGCGGGCGAATTGCCGTGCCCGTAGGTCATCAGCACCGCGCCGTTGAGCGGAAAGGTGCGTAAGGTGTGGGCGGCGGCTTTCACGCCGATGCCCGGTGTGAGCAGCAGGGCGGCAACGCGCTGGCCGGAATCGAAACGGCGCGGCAAGCCGTTGAACGCAGGCGCGGGGCGTTCGGGCGACCACTCGCCAAAATGGGCGTTGGTGAAGCTGTCGGTGGACAAGGTGCTGGTTTTGCTGCTGCCGACTGCGGGGAACAGCTTGCCGTTGAATGCCAGCAGCACTTCGCGCACGTCATCGCGCAGCAGCGCGGCAACGGCGGTTGCCAGATTGTTCGGTGCATCGCTGCCGTTTGTGCCGAACGGAATTTGTGCGCCCGTCAGCACCACCGGTTTGCCCAAAGTGTTCAGGCTCAAGGCAAACACATTGGCGGTGTAGGCGAGCGTGTCGGTGCCGTGCAAGACCAGCACGCCGTCGTATTCGGGCAAAACCCGCTCCAGCACGCCCAGCCACTCGCCCCAGTGCTGCGGCGATACGGCGGAGCTGTCAATCAGGGGGTTGCAGATGTGCCAGTGGAAATTGGCTTGTCCGGCAAAAGGTTGCAGGGCAGTGTGGACGATGGCGGTGTCGGGGCGCAGCCCGTCCGGACTTTGGGTCATGCCGATGCTGCCGCCGGTGTAAAGCACGAAAATGTTTTTCACGGTGTGTTCCTTATGTTGCGGGCAACGCTTCAGCCAATCAGCAGATTGAGTGCGTCGCGGTATTTTTCGAGGGTTTTGTCAATCACGTCTTGCGGCACGTCGGGGGCGGGCGGCTGCTTGTTCCAGCCGCTTTGTTCCAGCCAGTCGCGCACGAATTGTTTGTCGAACGAGGGCGGGTTGGTGCCGGGACGGTAGGTGCCTGCCAGCCAAAAACGGCTGGAATCGGGGGTTAATACTTCGTCCATCAGCGTCAGCGTGCCGTTTTCGTCCAAGCCGAATTCAAATTTGGTGTCGGCGATGATGATGCCGCGTGTGGCGGCGTGGTCGGCTGCCAGCCGGTACAGTTGCAGCGATTTGTCGCGCACCTGCTCTGCCAATTCCGTACCGACAATGGCGCACGCCCGTTCAAAATCAATGTTTTCATCGTGCTCGCCCACTTCGGCTTTGGTGGACGGGGTGAACACGGGTTCGGGCAGGCGTTCGGCTTCGCGCAGATTGTCGGGCAGCCTGATGCCGCACACCGTGCCGTGTTGCCGGTATTCCTTCCAACCGCTTCCGGCAAGGTAGCCGCGCACCACCGCTTCGATTTTCACGGGGCGCAGCCGTTTGGCGACCACGGCGCGTTTTTCTACGGCGCGGGCTTCGTGTTCGGGCAGCACGTCAAACACGCTGCGTCCGTCAAAATGGTTGGGCAGCACGTGCGCCAGTTTGCCAAACCAGAAATTGGAAATTTGGGTGAGGATTTCACCTTTTTGCGGAATGGGTTGCGGCAGAATCACGTCAAATGCCGACAGGCGGTCGCTGGCAATGATGAGCATGGTTTTGTCATCGATTTCGTACAGGTCGCGGACTTTGCCGGAATAGAGTTTGGTCAGGCTGACGGCGGTCATGGGGATTCCTTACAAAAGGCGTGGGAAAGGCGGGGATTTTACCGCGAACGGGGGCGGATTTAAAGACGCAAACGCCCGACTGCACGGTCGGGCGCACGGGCGTGGCGGGCGTTTAACGGGCTTTGGCGGCGGTTTGCAGCAGTTGGGCAAGGATTTTCGGGTTGGCGGCAACGGCATCGCCGCTTTCGAGCCAGCGTTCGTCTCCCTGCGGGTCGGTAACGATGCCGCCCGCTTCCTGTACCAGCAGTGCGCCCGCCGCGATTTGGCAGGGATTGAGTCCGAAGCGGATGAATCCGTCCCGTTGCCCCGATGCCACCGCGCACCAGTCCAGCACCGCCGCATCTTCGCAACGCACGCCCGCCGTTTGTGCCAGCAGGGCGGAAAGCAGGGCGAAGCCGTTGTCTGCGCCGTCAAAACCGGCAGCAACCAGCGCATCGCCCAATTCAATCCGTGCCGATACGCGGATGCGGCGGTCGTTGTGCCATGCGCCTTTGCCGCGTGAAGCGGTGTACAGGTCGTTGCGCTCGGGAGCGAAAATCAGGGCTTCCTGCAAGATGCCTTTGTGGCGCAGGGCAAGGGCAACGGCGTATTGCGGATGACCGTGCAGGTAGTTGCCGATGCCGTCCAAAGGGGCAACCAGCCATTCGTAGCCTTTGCCGCTCGGGTGTTCGCCGTCGGTGATGATGCGGTGGTCGGGATAGGCTTCGGCAAGGACGGCAGTGATGGTTTGCGCGTTGTGGCGGGCGATGTCGGCGGCAAAGTCTTTAAATGCTTTGCTGTCGGGGCGCAGCGAGGAAAAATTGTTGGCGGCGCGCAGGCTGAAGTCGCCCGCTTTGCGTGCGGCTTTGAAGGCGGTGTGGAGAATGGGGCTGGAAAGTTGGCTCATGGTGGTGCTTCCGAAAGGGGCGGGATTATACGCGATTGTGGCGCGACATCAAAGGCTTTCGCGGGGGGCGGGGCAGGGCGGTTCTTCAAAGCCGACAATTTCCAAGCCGAAGCCGGTCAGCCCGTTCAGCGATGAGGGCTGCCCCAGCACGCGCATGGCTTTGACCTGCAAACCGGCGAGAATTTGTGCGCCGATGCCGTAGGTTTTGCGGTCCCATTTTTTCAGTTGGAAGGTGTTTTTCGGCAGCGTGCGTTCCAGCAAAGCCGCGCTGTCTTCGGTGCGGTGCAGCAAAATCAGCACGCCGCATTCGGCAGCGCCAATCCGCGCCAGCGCATCGGGAAGCTGCCAAGAATGGTTGGGGTCGGGCATCAGAAAATCCATCGCGCTGAACGGCTCGTGGACGCGCACCAGCGTTTCGGCGGCTTCGGCGGGATTGCCTTTGACCAATGCCAAATGGGTGTCGCCGTTGAGTTTGTCCACGTAAACGTGCTGCCTGAAACCGCCCCAAGCGGTGTGAATGAGGGTGTCGCCCATTTCTTCCAACAGGCTTTCGTTGCGGCTGCGGTATTCAATCAAATCGGCAATCGTGCCGATTTTCAGCCCGTGCGTTTCGGCAAAACGCAGCAGTTCGGGCATACGCGCCATCGTACCGTCATCGTTCAGAATTTCGCAAATCACGCCCGCGCCCGCCAAGCCCGCCATTTGCGCCAAATCCACCGCCGCTTCGGTGTGTCCGGCGCGAACCAGCACGCCGCCTTTTTGGGCGCGGAGCGGAAAAATATGGCCGGGCTGCACAATATCGGCGGGAGAAACGGCGGGAGAAACGGCGGTGCGAATGGTGTGGGCGCGGTCGGCGGCGGAAATGCCGGTGCTGATGCCTTGCGCCGCTTCAATCGACACGGTGAAATTGGTGCCGTATTGTGCGCCGTTGTGCTGGGTCATCATCGGCAAACCCAGCCGGTCAATCAGCGCGTTTTCCATCGGCAGGCACACCAAACCGCGTGCGTGTTTAATCATAAAATTAACGGCTTCGGCGGTAACGAACTGTGCCGCCATCACCAAATCGCCTTCGTTTTCGCGGTCTTCGGCATCGGTGATGACGACCATTTTGCCGGCGGCGATGTCGGCGAGAATGTCGGGAATGGGGGAGATGTGCATGATGCGGGTGCGGGGTAGTGGGTTTCGGGGCGGATTGTACTGATTTGGCGGACGGATTTCAAATTGCAATGGCGCAAAGGCTTGGATTTTTGCTAAAATAAACCCTTTGTCCCGCCGCAAGCCCCAACCGTATGAGCCAAAAAATCCAATCCGTCAAAGGCATGAACGATTTGCTCCCCGTTGAGCAAAAAGACTTCAAACTCACCGCCGCCTTTTGGCAGGCATTTGAAAACACCGTACAAAAATGGGCGGCACGCTACGGCTACCGCCAAATCCGCACCCCGATTGTGGAACAAACGGGCTTGTTCGTGCGCTCCATCGGCGAAGAAACCGACGTGGTCGGCAAAGAAATGTACACCTTTGCCGACAGCAACGACCGCTTGAGCCTGAGCCTGCGCCCCGAAGGGACGGCAAGCTGCCTGCGCGCAGTGGTGGAACACGGTTTGACCCACGAAGCCCCGCAAAAACTGTGGTATATGGGCCCGATGTTCCGCCGCGAACGCCCGCAAAAAGGACGTTACCGCCAATTCCATCAGGTCGGCGTGGAGGCTTTGGGCTTTGAACCGGCGCAAATTGATGCGGAAATCATCGCCATGTGCGCCGATTTGTGGCGCGAATTGGGCATTTCCGAATTTTTGCAACTGGAAATCAACAGCTTGGGCAACCGCGAAGAACGCGCCGCCCACCGCGCCGCCTTGGTGGACTATCTGCGCCGCCACGAAGCCGCCTTGGACGAAGACAGCCGCCGCCGCATGGACACCAATCCCCTGCGCGTGTTGGACACCAAAAATCCCGATTTGCAAGCCATCGCCGACAACGCGCCGCGTTTGGCGGATTATTTGGGCGAAGAATCGCGCCGTTATTATCGGGAATTTAAAGATTTGCTGGACGGTTTGGGCATCGCCTACCGCGAAAACCACCGCTTGGTGCGCGGTTTGGATTATTATAATCACACGGTTTTTGAATGGGGTACCGACAAATTGGGCGCACAGGCGACCGTGTGCGGCGGCGGACGTTATGACGGCTTGATGGCGGAGCTGGGCGGCAAGGACACGCCGTCCATCGGTTTTGCCATGGGCGTGGAGCGGCTGCTGCTGCTGGTGCGCGAACACGGCTGCCTGAACGCCGATGCCGCACCCGCCGTGTTTGTGATGCAGCAGGGCGAAGGCGCGGTGTTGCAAGCAATGAAATACGCGGCGGCGTTGCGCGAAGCGGACTGGGACGTGTTGCAGTTTTCAGGCAGCGCGAAATTGCAAAAACAGTTCAAACACGCCGACAAAAGCGGGGCGCGTTTTGCCCTGATTGTTGCCGAACAAGAACTTGAAAACCAAGAAGTTACCATCAAAGATTTGCGCGGCACGCACGGTCAGACCACCGTACCCGCCGCCAAGATGATTGAACAATTCAAACTTTGGAGCGAATAATGTCCGCACATCATGACGAACAACAAGATATTGAAAACGCCAAGCATTTTTGGAATAAGGGCGGCAAATGGCTGTTTGCGGGGCTGGTGGCGGCGGCGTTGGGCTATTTGGGGCATGTGGTGTATCAAAACCACCTGCAAAGCAAAAACGAAAACGCCGCACTGATGGCAATGAAGGCGCAGCAAAGCGGCGATGCCGCACAATTGGCGGCGTTGCAGCAGCAGTTTGACGGCACGGCGGCTGCCGCGCAAGCAACCTTGTCTGCGGCGGCACAGGCGTTTGACAAGGGCAACTACGATGAAGCCGCCAAAGCCTACCGTTGGGTGCTGGCGCATCAAAAAGACGAGCTGTTTCAGGCGATTGCCGTGCAAAACCTTGCCAATGTGCATCTTCAGCAAAAACAATACGATGAAGCCTTGAAAGTGTTGGCAACGCCCTTGGCGGCGGCGTTTGCGTCTTTGGCGGACGAGGGGCGCGGCGATGTGTTTGCCGCGCAAGGCAAAGGCGCGGAAGCGAAAAAAGCCTATCAGGCAGCGCTGGACAAATTGGGTGAAGACGCGCCGCAACGCGAAGCCTTGCAATTGAAAGTGGCGCAGTTTTAAGGCTTTGTCTGTCCTCATCACCAACACGCGGGCGTGGTATGCCCGCGTGTTTTTTGATTAAAAAGCACTGATTTTCATTAAAAAATTAAATGATGACACGCCCTAGGCAGCAAGGCTCAGGCGAACCCCCGTTGCCGCTTGCAGTGTGGCAAAATCCACGCCGTCTGCCAGTTCCGCCACGTTCAATCCCGTTTCGGTAACGTCCAGCACTGCCAAATCGGTGATGATGCGGTGTACCACGCGTTTGCCGGTCAGGGGCAGGGTACAGTGCGGGACGATTTTGGGCGAGCCGTCTTTGGCGCGGTGTTCCATCAGCACGATGACGCGGCGCACGCCCGATACCAAGTCCATCGCGCCGCCCATGCCTTTGACCATTTTGCCCGGAATCATCCAGTTTGCCAAATCGCCGTGTTCGGACACTTCCATCGCGCCCAAGATGGCCAAGTCGATTTTGCCGCCGCGTATCATGGCAAATGATTGCGAGCTGGAAAAGAAGCTGGCACCAACCCGTGCGGTAACGGTTTGTTTGCCCGCGTTAATCAGGTCGGGGTCGATGTCGTGTTCGGTGGGGAAGCTGCCGATGCCGAGCAGTCCGTTTTCCGATTGCAGCCACACGTCGGTGTCGGGGGGGATGTGGTTGGCAATGAGGGTGGGCAGTCCGATGCCCAGATTGACGTAAAAGCCGTCTTGCAGCTCTTGTGCGGCGCGTTGTGCCATTTGTTCGCGGGACCAAGCCATGTTGCGGATTCCTTTCGGTGTTTATTCGGGGCGGACGGTGCGTTGTTCGATGCGTTTTTCGGGGTGGGGATTGACGATGATGCGGTGGACGTAGATGCCGGGCAGGTGGATGTGGTCGGGGTCGAGGCTGCCGGCAGGCAGCAGTTCTTCGGTTTCGACAACGGTGATTTTGCCCGCGCTTGCCACGTCGGGGTTGAAGTTGCGGGCGGTTTTGCGAAAAACGAGGTTGCCGCTTGTGTCGGCTTTCCATGCTTTGACGAGGGCGATGTCGGCGGTGAGGGCGTGTTCGAGCAGGTATTCGCGTCCGTTGAAGGTGCGGGTTTCTTTGCCTTCGGCAACTTGGGTGCCGACGCCTGTGGCGGTGTAAAAGGCGGGAATGCCCGCGCCGCCGGCACGCAGTTTTTCTGCCAATGTGCCTTGCGGGGTGAGTTCGACCGCCAATTCGCCGGAGAGAAATTGTTGCTCGAACCGTTTGTTTTCGCCAACGTAGGAAGCAATCATTTTTTTGATTTGGCGGCACTCGAGCAGCAGCCCCAAGCCGAAGTCGTCCACGCCGGCGTTGTTGCTGATGCAGGTGAGTCGGGAAACGCCGGTGTCGCGCAGGGCGGCGATGAGCATTTCGGGAATGCCGCACAAGCCGAAGCCGCCGACGGCAATGGTTTGTCCGTCTGCAACGATGTCGGCAAGGGCGGTGCGGGCGTCGGGATAAAGTTTGTGGCGCATGATGGGGCTTTCGTGTGGGAAAATCGGTTTAGGGTGTGTCATCATTGAAATTTTTATACTGAAAATTCAGTGCAATATAAAAATCCGTCCGTATTTTATCAAGGTTTCTCGTGCTTTGACTTGGATTCCCGCCGGCGCGGGCATGACGGTACGGCGTTTTTCGGCTGATGACACGCCCGAGTGGGGCTGCGCGGTGTGTGCAGCCTTGTGCGTTGAAACATCGTAACATCAAAATCCCCCTTGATTTATCGGAAAAGCTGATGGATTGTGCGGAAATTTTGTTAAAGCGGGGCGCGGGCTTTGCGTATACTGGGCAAATTTGCAAAGAAAGAATGGGAGCGCGATGATGGCGTATCGAGACGATGATGTGGTGCTGGTGTCTGCCAAACGCACGCCGGTGGGCAGTTTTTGCGGGGCGTTGGCAGATGTGTCCGCGCCGCAGTTGGGGGCGGCGGCGGTGCGGGCGGTATTGGCGGATTTTGCGCCCGAACGGGTAGATGAGGTGGTGATGGGCAATGTGCTCACCGCAGGGGTGGGGCAGAATCCGGCACGTCAGGCGGCGTTGGCGGCGGGCTTGGCGGCGGAGGTGCCTGCCACCACCGTTAATGTGGTGTGCGGTTCGGGCTTGAAAGCGGTGCAGATGGCGGCACAGGCTTTGCGTTGCGGCGATGCGGAGGTGGTGGTGGCGGGCGGGCAGGAATCCATGTCGCAAAGTCCGCATTTCGTCCGCTTGCGCGGCGGCGTGAAAATGGGCGATGCGGCATTGACCGACAGCATGGTGGCAGACGGTTTGACCGATGCCTACCACCATTATCACATGGGCATCACGGCGGAGAACATCGCCCGCCAACTGGGCATCAGTCGTACCGAGCAGGACGAATTTGCCCTGTTGTCGCAACAAAAAGCCGCCGCCGCACAACAGGCAGGGCATTTTGATGTGGAAATCACGCCGGTGGACGTGCCGCAACGCAAAGGCGGCAGCGTGCGTGTGGCGCGGGACGAATATCTGAAACCCGATACCGACTTGGCAAAACTGGCGCGTTTGCGCCCCGCCTTCTGCGCGGACGGCACGGTAACGGCGGGCAACGCCTCGGGCTTGAACGACGGCGCGGCGGCGGTGCTGATGATGCGGGCGCAAACGGCGCGGCAATACGGCTTGACCCCCTTGGCACGGCTGGCGGCGTATTCGGCAACGGGCATCGACCCTGCCGTCATGGGCTTGGCACCGGTGGACGCGGTGCGGCAGGTGTTGGCAAAAGCGGGCTGGCGCAGCGAAGAGGTGGACTGGTTTGAATTGAACGAAGCGTTTGCGGCACAGGCATTGGGGGTATTGCGGCAACTGTCGCTGCCCGCCGCAAAGGTCAATCCGAACGGCGGCGCGATTGCCATCGGACACCCCATCGGCGCATCGGGCTGCCGCATTTTGGTGTCGCTGCTGCATCAGATGTGCCGCACGCAGACACGGCGCGGGGTGGCGGCGTTGTGTGTCGGCGGGGGCATGGGCTTTGCGGTGGCGGTGGAACGCGTTTGACGTGTTTGTTTGACTTTTTATCACAACCGTCCTTTCCATTGTGCGGAAAGGGCGGTTTTGCGCTTTTTCCCGCGATGATGACGCGCAGGCGCGGCGGAAAACCACCCCCGTGCGGCGGTCAAACGGTATTATAATGGCTGTTTGTCATAACGATTGCCGAGCCGCCGATGCTGTTTGCCCACGCCCCGTTTTTGGAAAAACACCCCGATGTTCGGGCGACGATGTTCGCCTTGTGTGCTTTGGCGGCGGTGTCGCTGCCCTTGCTGTGGCAATTGCCGGCGGCGGTGGCGGCGGTGTTTGCGGGATGTTGGCTGTTGCGGGCGGTGCTGTTGCAGGCAGGGGTGCGGGCATTGGCGGGCTGGCAGTTGCTGCTGCTGTTGGCGGCGGCGATGCTGCTGGTGTGGCGGGCGGCGGGAACGCTGTTCGGCTTGCAGGGCGGGATTGCGTTTTTGCTGATGCTGTCGCTGCTTAAGTCGTTTGAAGGCAAAAGCCGCCGCGACTGGCAGGTGCTGGTGTTGGTGATGCTGTTTCTGACGGCGGGCGCGGTGTTGTTCGACCAAGACCTGCTCACGGGCGTGTGGGTGCTGGCGTGCCTGATGCTGATGGCGGTGTCGCTGGCACTGCTGAACGAAATGCGTCTGACGGCGGCGCTGCGGCAGAGCGCGACCGCATTTTTGCTCACCCTGCCCCTGATGGCGGTGTTGTTTGTCGCCGTGCCGCGCCGCGATGCGCCCTTGTGGGGCGTGCCGCAAAACACCGCCAAAGGCAGGACGGGCATGTCCGAACGCATGAAGCCCGGCAGCATCGGCGAACTGGTGCAAAGCAACGAACCGGCATTTGCCGCCACGTTTGACAACGGCTTTGTGCCGCAGCCGCAACAGCTTTATTGGCGGGTGATGCTGTTGTCGGACTACCAAAACGGCGCATGGCAAATGGTGTTGAACGAATACAACGACAGCGCACTGCCCGCCGCTTCGGGCAAAACCGTTGCCTACCAGATTATTGCCGAAGACGAAAAAGGGCGTTTGCCCGTGTTGGAACACGCCCTGCCCGTGTCGCAACGGGGCATGTGGCGCGAAGCGGGCGGCGTGTTGCGGGTACGCAGCCGCTTGGGCGTGCGCCGCGTGCGCCTGCAGGCAGATTTGGACGGCAAGCTGGCACAAGCCGAATTGTCGGCTTTCGAGCGCCGCCTGTACACCGCCCTGCCGCCCGACACCAACCCGCGCACCCGCGCCTTCGCACAACAACTGCTGCGCGACAACGGCAACGACCCCGCCCGTTTCGCCCAAGCTGCCTACCGCCATTTCCGGCAAGGCTTCACCTACACCCTCAAACCGCCCGTATTGCACGGACAAGACAGCACCGACCAATTTGTTTTCGACAGCAAACAAGGCTTTTGCGAACACTACGCCGATGCCTTTACCGTGATGATGCGGGCGGCGGGCGTGCCTGCACGGGTGGTAACCGGCTATCAGGGCGGCGAATACAACGAAGCGGGCGGCTTTTGGCAAATCCGCAGCAAAGACGCCCACGCATGGACGGAAATCTGGCTGCCCGAACAAGGCGTGTGGCAACGCATCGACCCCACCGCCGCCGTTGCCGCCGTCCGCATCAACGGCAGCGTGGAACAAGCCCTGCCCGAAAGCGAAGCCGCCGCCTTCACCGCCAACCGCACATGGACGCGCCTGCTCGACCGCAGCCGTTTTTATTGGCAACAATGGGTCATCAACTACGATGGCGACCGCCAGCGCAACCTGTTGGCGAAATTGGGCTTGGAACGTTGGTCGTGGGGCGGGGCGTTGTTGTTGGCGGTATTGGCGGCGGCGCTGGCGGCATTGCCCCTGCTGCTGTGGTGGCGGCGTTCGCGGCGGCGCGACATCCGTCCGCTTGAAGACGGCTTCGCCCTACTCAAACACACGCTGACGGCTGACGGACACGGCGATTTCGCTGCCACAGGGCCCTTGGATTTGCTCCAAGCGGACGGCGTGCCGGAAGCCGCGCAGGTTTTATTGCGCCAATACATTGAATTGGCATACGCCCGAGCCGATGCGCCGCCGCCGCACGAAGCCCGCGCTTGGTACGCCCGCGTGGCAAAATGGGCAAAAAAACGGCAGCGCGGTGCGGATTGACGTTTGGCGCGGCGTGTCGGAGCACATCATCAATTGACGGAAAAAACACGGTGTCGTCATGCCCGCGCGGGCAGGAATCCGACAACACATTCAAACAAATCTTGAAAAAACATTGCTTGCAGGTCATCGGACAGTGGATTTCCGCCTATGGCGTGTCATCATTTAAATTTTTCTGCTGAAAATCAGTGAAATATAAAAAATTTCGTCATTCCCGCGAATGTGGGAATCCATCTCCCGATGCTTGGCAAGCCATGTTTTATCAAGGTTTCTCGTGCTTCGGCTTGGATTCCCGCCTGTGCGGGTATGACGGTGCGGCGCGTTTTCGGTTTTGCGGTCAATTGGTGATGCGGCTTAAGCACCGGACGGCGCACCTTATCGGCTTGGCAAAAACGCCGTCCGTTTATGGAAAATGTGCCGTCAGCCGTGCCGTGTCGATGTCCCATGCCCACACGCCGCGCCCGCTTGTGCCGTCCAGCCCGCGCAAAAACAGGTAGCGCACGTGCAGGGTGGGGGGCATCGCGCCGCGCCGGTGCAGGTAGCGGGCGGCGGCAAGGGCGTAAATCACGGCTTGCAGGCAGTATTGGTGTTCCGCCATCGCCGCATCGAGCGCGGCGGGGGTGTAGGCGGCGGCATGGTCGCCCAAGCGGTTGGATTTGTAATCGACCAGCAGGGTGCGTCCCGCACGGTCGCGGCAGAGCAGGTCGATGGTGCCGTTCAGGTAGCCGCGCACGCTGTGAAAATCCAGTGCGGCGGCGGCGCGGCGGATGATGTCGGGGGCATCGTCCAGCATGGCGCGGAAGGCGGCGGGGCTGAAGTCGTTTTGGTGCAGCACGAAGGCGGTTTCGGTCAGGCGTTGGTCGGGGCGGAATGCGTCCAGTGCCGTGCCGTCCGGCAAAAGCGGGGTGCGGCGGGTGCGTTCGAGCAGTGCGGCAACGGTGTCCTGCCACAGGCCGGCATCAAAACCGTGCTGCTGCAACAGTTGGCGGGTGCGCTCGGGGTCGGCGGCAAACAGGTTTTGTTCCAATACGGCGTGCAGGCACAAACCTGCCGCCGTGCCGTGCGGAAAGCCGTGAATGTCGGGCGCGGCGGGCGGCGGTGTTGCGTGTGCCGCTTCGGCGGTTTCGTGTTCGGCGGGGGCGGGCAATTGGGCAAGACGGCGTTCGGCGATGCGTTCGCTTTGGCGCAACAGCCCCGTGAAGCTGGTGTGGCGGACGAAGCGGAAGCGGCGCGGGGCAAACGCGGCGGCGCGGTACACGGGTGCGGGGGTGTCGGCGGGCGCGGGTGCGGCGGCAGGGGCGGGGGCGGCGTATCCGTGCCAATGCAGGGCGTGGCGTTGGGCGAACTGCTGCCAATGTTGGCGGTAGGCGGCTTCGTGTTTGGCATCGTCTGCCGCGTCCAACAGATACGCGGGCGCACTGCCGCCGCCGTCCCGATACGCGGCGGCATACAGGTACAGCCGTTCTTCGGCGCGGGTCAGGGCAACGTAGAGCAAACGCAGGTCTTCCGACAGTGCTTCCCGCGCCAGTTGTTCGCGCACCGCATCATCGGCATCGTGGTCGGGCAGTAGCCGTGCTGTGCCGTGTTGGTGGACGATGTGCCACGCGCCCTGCGGTTTGCCGCCCGCCTTCCACGCAAACGGACACAGCACCACCGGATATTGCAGCCCTTTGGCGGCGTGGACGGTAACGATTTTCACCAATTCGTCATCGCTTTCCAGCCGCAAGGTGTCTTCTTCGCGACCTTTGCCGCCGTGTGCATCGGCGATGCGCCGTTGCAGCCATTGCAGCAGGGAGGCGGGGCTGTGGCAGTGTTCGTTTTCGGCGGCGAGCAGTTCCATCACCTGATGCAGATTGGTGAGGGCGCGTTCGTTGCGCTGTGCCAGCAGGCGCGTTTCCACGCCGTGGCGGGCGAAAAAGCCCTGTAGGGCGGCGTAAATGCCTGCTTGTTGCCAATCGTCCGCAGCCTGTTGTGCCGACTCCGTCCACAGGGCGCGGCGGGTTTCGTCCCGATTCAAGGCTTGCAGGGCGGAAGCGGGGTATTCAAACAGTACGCCCGCCAAGATGAAGTTTAAAACGTCGTTTTGCTGCGGTTGCAGGAAAAACGCCAAGAGTGCGGCGCAGGCTTCGGCTTCGGCTTCGGTAAAGATGTTGTTTTGGCTGTGCAATACGCTGTGAATGTGCCGTTTTTTCAAGGCGCGGCGCACCCGTTCGCCGTCTTTGCGGCGGCGCACCAAAACGGCGATGTCGCCGGCGCGCAGGGGGCGTTCGGTGTGGTGGCCGCCGCGTATGCGGGTGTGTCCGCCCAGCAGGGTGGCGGTTTCGGCGGCGCACCATTCGGCGGCGCGTTGTTCCAGCGCGGCGGCGGTTTCGCCTTCGCTTTCGTTGAGCCAGCGCACCTGTACGGCCGCGCCGCCGTCCGTCAGGCGGGTATGTTCGCGGTGGGCGCGTACGGGCGGGTAGGCGATTTGTGGCAAAACGAAAGGCTGCGTCCGCGCAAACAGGGCATCGATGCTTTGGTTGAGGGCGCGGTGGTTGCGGCGGTTGGTGTCGAGCGTGTAGCGGCGGTCGGCGGCATCGGCGGCGGCTTGCAGATAGGCAAAAATGTCCGCGCCGCGAAAGCCGTAAATCGCCTGTTTGGGGTCGCCCACCAGAAAAAGCGGCGTGCCGGTGTCGGCAAAGGCGGTGCGGAACAGTGCGTATTGCAAAGGGTCGGTGTCTTGAAATTCGTCAATCAGCGCGAAACGCCAAGTGCGCGACAGGCTTTGGGCGAGTGCGGCGGCGTGCGGCGCGTCCGCATCGAGTGCGGCGGCAACGTCCAGCAGCAAATCGTCAAACACGCGCTGCGGGTGTTGTTTTTTGTGTTCGCGGCGGCGGTCGCGCACATGCGCCAGCAGGCGCAAACCCAATGCCGTCCACGCCTGTTGTTCGGCATCGGCGGCGCGGGCGGCGGCGTCTGCCAAATCCGCCAAGGGCGCGAGCGCGGCGATGTCGCTTTCCGGCACGGCGGCGTTTTTCTTGAGATTGGCGCGGACAAAATCTTCGGCAAACGGATTTTCGCCATTGCGGTTGTACAAGCAGTCGCGCACGGCGGCGGGCGCGGGCGGATACGGACTGCGGTTGCGGGCGAGTTCGGCGAATTTGCCGGCAAAGGTGTTTTTGCGGAAACGGGTGCCGTTGAGCGCGGGGTGCAGCCGCCAAAACGCCGCTTCCGCGTCCGCACGGTCGCGCTGCCAACACTGCTCAAACTCGCGCCGCGCCGCCGCATACGCGCCCGCATCGGCACAATCGGCGTGCAAATACGGGCGCGGCACAAACGGACGCAACTGCGCCAAAACCGTTTGCGGCGTGTGGCGGCGGCGGTACGCCAATTCCGCATACAGCGCATCATCGGCAACGTATTTGCGCCAAAAATCTTCGGCAAACGCCAACTGCCGCCCGCTTTCGCCCGACTCGTCCAACTCAATCTCAAACGGCACTTGGCAGAAAAACGCATAATCCTGCAGCACACGCTGGCAAAAACCGTGAATGGTGTACACCGCCGCATTGTCAAAACCGCTCACCGCCGCCTGCAAACGCAGCATCAGCCGCGCCGCCCCCTCCCGTGCCAAACCGCCCTGCAACAAGCGCAGCAGAAAATCATCGCCCGCACAATATTGCGCCAGCGCCCCGTCTGCAAAATCCGCGTCCGCACAACGCCGCAACACCGACAACGCCCCGTCCAAACGCGCCCGCAAACGGGTTTTCAGCTCCGCCGTTGCCGCCTTGGTAAACGTAACCACCAAAATTTCCGCCACATCTGCCTGTTCCCACACCACCAGCCGCGCAAACAGCGCGGCGATGTTCCACGTTTTGCCCGTGCCTGCCGAAGCCTCAATCAAATTCGTGCCGTCAAGCGGCACGGCGAGCGGGTCGAATACCGCCATCTTACTTCACCACCCGCAACACCCTGCGGCGCGGACGGCGCAGCCAATACCACGCCAACGCCCAACCGCACAACGCCCCGCCGATGTGCGCCAAATGCGCGATGTTCGCCCCAAACAGCGAAAACCCGCTTACCTGCGCGAACGCCTCATACGCCACCAGCCCCGCCACAAAATACTTGGCGGGAAACGAAACGGGCAGAAACAACAGCGACAAACGGGTTTCGCCGAAACACAGCGAAAACGCCGCCAACACCGCAAACACCGCCCCCGAAGCCCCCAGAGCATAAGTGTTCAGCAAACGCCAAAACTCGGCGGGCGCACCCGTCTGCCCCGCCGTCAAGGCTTCCCAAAACTGCGCGGGCGACACCGAAACGGCGGCGGCGAGCGCATCGGCTGCCGCTTCGATTTGATAAGCCTGCCACGCCGTATAACACAACGCCCCCGCCAACGCCCCGCCGAAATACAGCAGCGCAAACCGCCGTGCGCCCCAATATTGCAGCAAAGGTGCGCCGAACACCGCCAAACCGTACATATTAAACAGCAAATGCAGCAAATCCTTGTGCATGAACGGCGCGGTAAACCACTGCCAATGGCGGTAGTCGGGGTGGCGCACGGGCCATTGCGCGGCGAGTGCGTCCAAATCGGGCAGCGCAAACCGCGCCAAAAACAGCAGCACGTTTGCGCCAATCAGCAGATGAATCAGGTGTTTGTTCAGCATAAAATCCATGTATGGGATTGAAAAAGGTCTGTTCCGTCGTTTCCGCGCGGGTGGGAAGCTACTGCCCGATGCTTGACAAGCGGTGTTTCACCAACGCCCTGCGCGGGCATGGCGGCGCGGTGTTTTTCGGTTAATTGACGACCCGCGCCGCACCGTGTTCGGGCGGGGCGGCGGAAGCGGCAAAGGCATCGGCGGCATTGTGCAGCACTTCCAGCAAACCCGTGCCGATGCGGTGGGCGTAGTTCAAATCGTTCATCAGCGATGAAGCCAGCAAACCGTCGATTTCATCGCGGCGCAGTTTGGCGAGAATTTGTCCGCGCAAGCCGTCCAGCGTGTCGGTGTGGGCGGCAAATGCGTCAAGGTGTGCCTGCCATTCGCTGCTGCGGGCGGGAATGTGGGCGGCGGCATGAAAACGGCACAGGGTGTCGGTGAGGTGTTGGCGCAGGGCAAGGTAGTCCTGATGCACGGGCGATTGCGCGTCTTGCAAAAAGCGTTGCAGATTTTTTTGCAGATGCTTGCTTTCTTTGACAATCTCAACCATTTGAAACGCGGCAAGGTGGGCGGTGGTCAGTTGTTGGCGGCACGTTTCGTTGCCGTCGCTGTCGATTTTGCTGGTAAAGTCCAAAATATCGCTGTACAGGGGTTTGATTTGCCATTCGTAAAACGATTGCACATTGCTTTCCAAAGGCCGTTGCGGGGCGGGCAGCGGCTCGGTGCCGCAATAGCGGTACAGGCGGTCGGCGGGAACGTACAGGGCGTGGCAGATGACTTCCAAGCTCAAATCGGCAAGGTGGCGGATTTCCTGAAACACGGCACGCAGGGCGGTGTCGCCGGAACGCAGCATGTTGGCGTGCAAAAAGCGCGGGCGCACCGCTTCGCTGTTTTCGGGCAACAGCCCTGCGGCGGCGCGTTCGGGAATCCACTGTTGCAATTTGTCTGCCAAGCGGTTTTGCAAACGCCAAAACACCGCCAAGCCGAGCAGGTTGAACACGCTGTGGAACAATGCCAGTTGCAGCAGCGCGTTCATGCCGGTGGCTTGGGCGACGGCGGCGACGGCGCGGGTAAGCGGATACCACAGCAGCAGCGACAGCAGCGCGGTTACGCTGTTGAAAATCAGGTGCGCCAATGCCAAACGCTTGCCGCTCCGTTCGCTGCCGAGCATGCCGACCACGGCGGTGGAGGCGGACGTGCCGACATTCGACCCCATCGCCACCGCAAAGCCCTGCTCCATGCTGATTTGCCCGCCCGCCAGCGCCGCCAGCGTGAGAATCAGCGTGGCGTGGGACGACTGCAACACCAGCGTCAGCAGCAGCCCGATGCCGCAAAAAATCAAAATTTCGGCAATGCCGCTCACCTGCACCGAAGTGAAATCGATTTGTCCGCCAATCGCCTGAAAGCCGCCCTTAATCGCATCGATGCCGAGAAAAATCAGCGAAATCCCCACCAACACCCGCCCGATGGCCTTTGCCTTATTGCTGAAAAAGCCCGCCAAAATGCCAAACACCAGCATCGGCACGGCGGCGGGACTCAGGCTGATGCTCTGCCCCGCCATCGCCAACAGCCAAATACCGCTTGTCGCGCCCAAATTCGTTCCGAAAATAATCGCCAAACCGCCCGCCAGCGTAATCATGCCGGTGCTCAAAAACGCAATGGTCAGCAACGACACCAAAGTACTCGATTGCAGCACAAAGGTTGCGCCGATGCCGAACATCAGCCCCTTGACGGGGGTGGCGGTGCTTTTTGCCATCAGCTTTTCCAGCGTGCCGCCGGCGGCATTGTGCAGCCCTTCCTCGATGCACTGCATGCCGAACAAAAACAAAGCCAAGCCGTAACACAGCTTCATCCACGCGCCGCTATACCAGAACGAAGCGGCAAGAGCGGCAGATACTGCCAACAAAATCATTGGTTTGAACAATTTAAGCGCAGGGCGGGACATCATGGGGCTTCCAAACGGTTTTTCAGGCAGCACCAAACGCGTGGCGCTGCCTGAAGTTTGCGGGCAGAATGCGGCGCGTCATCGCGATGACACGCCCCAATTGCGTGGCGTTACAGCAAATCTTTCACGCCGTCTTTTTCTTCTTCCAATTCTTTCAAAGTTTTGTTGATGCGCTCTTGGCTGAACGCGTCAATTTCCAAACCCTGAACGATTTGGTATTCGCCGTTTTCGCAGGTAACGGGGAAGCCGAACATCACGCCTTCGGGAATGCCGTAAGAGCCGTCAGACGGCACGCCCATGGTTACCCATTGGCCGTTGCTGCCCAGCACCCAATCGCGGATATGGTCAATCGCGGCATTGGCGGCGGAAGCGGCGGAAGACAAACCGCGTGCTTCAATAATCGCCGCGCCGCGTTTGCCGACTGTGGGCAGGAACACGTCGGCGTTCCACACTTGGTCGTTAATCAGCGCTTTCACGCTTTCGCCGCCGATGGTGGCGAAACGGTAGTCGGCGTACATGGTCGGGGAGTGGTTGCCCCACACGCACAGTTTTTCAATCTCGCCCACGGCTTTGCCGGTTTTCTCGGCGATTTGGCTGGCGGCGCGGTTGTGGTCGAGGCGCAGCATGGCGGTGAAGTTTTTCGCGGGAAGGTCGGGCGCGGACTTCATGGCAATGTAGGCGTTGGTGTTGGCGGGGTTGCCGACCACCAAAACTTTCACATCGCGGCTGGCGACTTTGTTCAATGCCGCGCCCTGAACGGTGAAGATTTGCGCGTTGGCCTGCAACAGGTCGGCGCGTTCCATGCCCGGCCCGCGCGGACGCGCACCCACCAAAATCGCCACGTCGGCATCTTTGAACGCCACTTCGGGGTCGTCTGTGGCGACCATGCCCGCCAGCAGGGGGAAGGCGCAGTCCTGCAATTCCATCATCACGCCTTTGACGGCGTTTTGCGCCTGCGGCAAATCCAGCAGTTGCAAAATCACGGGCTGGTCTTTGCCCAGCATTTCGCCGGAAGCGATGCGGAACAGCAATGCATAGCCGATTTGACCGGCTGCGCCGGTAACGGCAACACGAACGGGTTGTTTCATAAGGGGGATTCTCCGGTGTGGGTAGGAAAGACAATCGCTTGCTTGTGCGGGGCGTGTTGTGCCGTGTAGGCAGCTTGCCCCGCCCGAATCATATCAAATTGGCGTTTTTTTGCAAGCCGCTTATTGCGCTGCGGCGGCAGACGCGTTGTCCGAAGCGGCGGCAGGTGCGGCATCGGCAAAGTATTTTTGCTCGATTTGGGCGTAGGTACCGTTGTCGCGCACCTGTTTGAGCGCGTCGTTGAGCAGCTTCAGCTTGTCGGCATCGCCTTTGCGGACGGCAAAGCCGTAGTTTTCGGTTTCAAAATCGGGCACTTCCACCATGGTAAAGCCTTTGTTGGCATTGTTTTTGATGTAGTGGGCGATGACGGCGCTGTCGCTGATGGCGGCGGACAATCCGCCGTTTTCCACTTCTTTAATCATCAGATTGACGTTTTCAAAGCGGGCGATGTTGGGGCTGGTTGCGCCAAACAGTTTTTGCGCGGCAAAGTCGCCCGTTTGTCCGGTAACCACGCCGACTTTGGGCAGTTTTTTCACGTCTTCGATGGATTGGACGTTTTTGGCGGCAGGCACGAGGACGACCTGTTTGATTTGGTAGTAAGGCTCGGTGAAGTCCATGCTCTGTTTGCGTTCATCGGTGATGGTGATGGCGGAAGCCAGCACGTCCACGTCGCCGTTGCCCAGTGCGGGAAACAGGCTGTCCCACGGCTGGTGTTGGAATTGGACTTGGAAGCCGCCCGCTTCTGCCATGGCGTTGAGCAAATCCACGTCGAAGCCGTGAATGTTTTTGTTTTCGTCTTGCGATTCGAAGGGGGCAAATTCGGCGTTCATCGCCACGCGGAACACTTTGCCGTTGCCGCCCGATGCGGGGGCGGACGCCGCGCTGCCCGATGATGTGCCGCCGCCGCAGCCTGCCAATGCCAATACCGCGCAGGAAATGCCTGCCGCCAGCCAAGTTTTCATTCGTTTGTTTCCTTCATTTGGTGGTCAAAACCCCGCCGTGTTGCGGGGCGTGTGGTAGGGTTTGTTTACAGTTTATCACAATTTCTTTACAGTTTGAAAGGGCAGGGCGGGGAAATGCGCCGCAAAAACAAAAATCCAAGCAGACGGGCTGCTTGGACGGGGCGGGGGAATTTATTCGGGGCGCATCTGCGGGAACAACACCACATCGCGAATGGTTTGCGCGTCCGTCAGCAGCATCACCAAGCGGTCGATGCCGATGCCGCAACCGCCCGTTGGCGGCAGGCCGTATTCCATGGCGCGGATGTAGTCGGCATCGTAGTGCATGGCTTCATCGTCGCCCGCGTCTTTTTGCGCCACCTGCGCCTTGAAACGCGCCGCTTGGTCTTCGGGGTCGTTCAATTCCGAATAGCCGTTCGCCAATTCGCGCCCGACCACAAACAATTCAAAACGTTCCGTCAAAGCCGGATTGCTGTCGGAGGCGCGGGCAAGCGGCGACACTTCTACGGGATAATCCACGATAAAAGTGGGGTTCCACAATTTGCTTTCCGCGCAGCCTTCAAACAAAGCCAGTTGCAAACTGCCCAAACCGCCCGCGTGCGGTAGGCTTTCGCCGTGTTTCACAATTTCTTTTTTCAGCCAGCCAGCATCGTTTAATTGTTCGTCCGTGTAGTGCGGATTAAATTTTTTAATCGCGCCCACAATCGTCAGGCGTTCAAACGGGCTTGCCAAATCCACTTCTTTGCCGTTGTATTGGATGTTCAGGCTGCCTGAAACCGCTTTGGCGGCGGCACGAATCACGTTTTCTGTCATTTCCATCATGCGTTCGTAACCGCAAAACGCCTCGTAAAACTCCATCATGGTAAATTCGGGATTGTGGCGCGGCGACATGCCCTCGTTGCGGAAATTGCGGTTGATTTCAAACACCCGCTCCAAACCGCCCACCACCAGCCGTTTCAAATACAACTCCGGCGCAATCCGCAAATAAAGCGGCATGTCCAGCGCATTGTGGTGCGTAACAAACGGCTTCGCCGCCGCCCCACCCGGAATCGGGTGCATCATCGGCGTTTCCACTTCCAAATAACGCTCGTCCACCATAAATTGACGAATGGTTTGAATGATTTGGCTGCGCTTAATAAAAATCTCGCGCGAATCGGCATTCGCCATCAAATCCACATAACGTTGGCGGTATTTGGTTTCTTGGTCGGACAAACCGTGAAACTTGCTCGGCAGGGGACGCAGCGATTTGCTCAACAAATGCAGCTTGGATACGCGCACGGTCAATTCGCCGTGATTGGTTTTGAACAGCGTGCCTTCTGCGCCGACAATATCGCCCATGTCCCAATGTTTGAACGCCTCGTGCGCCGCCTCGCCCACGCCTTGATTATTGATATACAACTGGATTTGTCCGCCCATATCCTGCACGGTGGCAAAGCTCGCCTTGCCCATCGCGCGTTTGAGCATCATGCGCCCCGCGATTTTCACGGGAATGTTTTGCGGGTCAAGTTCTTCTTTGGACAATGCGCCGTACTGCGCCTGCAAGTCGGCGGCAAAGGCATCGCGGCGGAAGCCGTTGGGAAAGGCAATGCCTTCGCTGCGGATTTGATTGAGTTTTTCGCGGCGCAGGGTGATGATTTGGTTTTCGTCCTGCACGGGGTCTTGGGTATCGTGTGTTTCGGTCATGTTCGCTAACAAAACGGCAAAAAACGCGCATTTTACGCCGTTTTTCTGCCTTTTACAAAGCATCGGGCGGAAAAAACGCCCCGTTCGGCGGGGAACGGGGCGCGGGGTTTATTTGCGTTTGCGCTGCGGCGGCAAATCGGTACACACACCGAGCGCCACTTCCGCCGCCATGCCGATGCTTTCGCCCAAAGTCGGATGCGGGTGAATGGTTTTGCCGATGTCTTCGGCATCGCAGCCCATTTCAATCGCCAAACAGATTTCGCCAATCATGTCGCCCGCGTGCGTGCCGACCATGCCGCCGCCGATGATGCGACCCGTTTCCGCGTCAAAAATCAATTTGGTAAAGCCTTCATCGCGACCGTTGGCGATGGCGCGTCCGCTCGCCGCCCAAGGGAACACGGCTTTGTTAATCTTGATGTTGTCGCGCTTGGCGATTTCTTCGGTAACGCCCACCCACGCCACTTCGGGGTCGGTGTACGCCACGCCCGGAATCACGCGGGCATCAAAATAGGCTTTGTGTCCGGCGCAGTTTTCGGCGGCAACGTGTCCCTCATGCACGGCTTTGTGCGCCAGCATCGGTTGTCCGACCACGTCGCCGATGGCGTAAATATGGGGAACGTTGGTGCGCTGCTGTTTGTCCACTTCAATAAAGCCGCGCTCGCTCACCGCCACGCCCGCTTTGTCCGCGCCGCACAGTTTGCCGTTGGGCGCACGTCCCGCCGCCACCAGCACCATATCGTAACGTTGCGGTTCTTGCGGGGCTTTTTCGCCTTCAAACGATACGTAAATGCCGTCTGATTTGGCTTCTACGGCAACGGTTTTGGTGTTGGTCATGATGTTGTCGAAGCGGTGGGCGTTCATTTTTTCCCACACTTTTACCAAGTCGCGGTCTGCGCCCTGCATCAGTCCGTCCATCATTTCCACCACGTCCAAGCGCGTGCCGAGCGTGCTGTACACCGTGCCCATTTCCAAGCCGATGATGCCGCCGCCGATAATCAGCATTTTTTCAGGCAGCCTGCCGCCGTTCTGACGCAGTTCCAATGCGCCCGTGCTGTCCACGATGCGCGGGTCTTGCGGGATAAACGGCAGGTTCACCACGCGGCTGCCTACGGCGATGACGGCGTTTTTAAAGGCGATGGTTTGGTGTTCGCCCGTTTCGTTTGCCTGTTCGTATTGGCTGCTTTCGGTCAGGGCAACGCGAATGTGGTTGGCGGAAACAAATTCGCCGCGCCCGCGAATAATGTCCACTTTCCGCGCTTTCGCCATACCCGCCAAACCGCCCGTCAGTTTGCCGATGACTTTTTCTTTGTAGGCACGCAGTTGGTCAATGTCAATTTCGGGTTCGGGGTATTTGATGCCGTTGGCGGCAAGGTGGCGCACTTCATCAATCACCGCCGCGTTGTGCAGCAGGGCTTTGGACGGAATGCAGCCCACGTTCAGACACACGCCGCCCAAAGTGGCGTATTGCTCGACAATGGCGGTTTTCAAACCAGCATCGGCGGCGGCAAACGCGGCGGAATAACCGCCCGGCCCGCCGCCGAGTACCACCACATCGTATTCGGCATCGCTGCTGCCGGAGAACGCGGCGGCTTGCGGCGCGGGCGCGGCTGCCTGAACGGGTGCGGCTTGTTCGGTTTTTTCAGACGGCGCGGCGGCGGGCGCACCGGCGGCGGCTTCAATCACGGCAATCACGCCGCCTTCGGAAATTTTGCCGCCCACCGCCACTTTCACTTCTTTCACCACGCCTGCGGCGGTGGCGGGAACGTCCATCGTGGCTTTGTCGGTTTCCAGCGTAACCAAAGTGTCGTCCACGTTGACCGTGTCGCCTGCTTTGATTTCCACGGCGATAACGTCCACGTTTTCGTGTCCGCCGATGTCGGGGACTTTCAGTTCAATCAAGCTCATGTTTTGCCTTTCTCAACAAATCGGGACGAAGCGTCGCCCTCCGTCCGCAAAAACGCCCATTATACCCCACCTGTGTGTGGGCATGACGGTGTCTCGTTTTTGACGTTTGCGCCGCCGCCACGCCCGCTTTTGCACGGCGCACTTGCCAAAGCGGGCTTTACGCGTTAAGTTCGGGGTTTTGCCCGACTGCCGTCAGGGTTGCGCCCCGTACCGCCGCCAACGGCGGGGTTTCAAACCGAAAAGGAATGTTGATGAAAACCTACGCCCCCAAATTGAGTTTTGAATTTTTCCCCACGCGCACGCCCGAAGGACGCGCCAAACAGGTCATCACCCGCAAACAATTGAGCCAGTTCCGTCCCGACTTTTTTTCCTGCACATCGGGCGCGGGCGGCAGCACCCGCACAGGCACGCTGCAAACGGTGGGCGACATCTTGGGCGAAGGCACGCCCGCCGCACCGCACCTGCCCTGCATCGGCATGCGGGCAGACGAAATCAAAACCCTGCTGGCAGAATACAAACGCATGGGCGTGCGCCACATCGTTGCCCTGCGCGGCGACATTCCTTCGGGCATCGGCTTCGGTGCGGACGGCTTGCGCTATGCCAACGAATTGGTCGAGCTGATTAAAACCGAACACGGCAACGACTTTCATGTGGAAGTGGCGGCGTATCCCGAATACCACCCGCAGGCGCGCAGTGCCGAAGACGACATCAACCACTTCGTCCGCAAAGTCAAAGCGGGCGCGGATTCGGCGATTACCCAATATTTTTACAATGCCGATGCCTACTTCCGTTTTGTGGACGACGTGCAGGGGCGCGGCGTGGACATTCCCATCGTGCCGGGCATCATGCCCGTTGCCGGATTTGCCAAGCTGGCGCGTTTTTCCGATGCCTGCGGTGCGGAAATTCCGCGCTGGCTGCGCCTGAAGCTGCAATCGTATGCGGACGACACGGCGGCGATTAAGGCGCTGGCATTGGACGTGGTCACGGAAATGTGCCAACGCCTGCTGCGCGAAGGTGCGCCCGGACTGCATTTTTACACGCTCAACCAAGCGGGCTTGTCGTCCACCATCTGCCAGCGTTTGGGCTACTAGCCCGCGCCGAAAGGAAACCGAAATATGCTTCCCCCCTTTTTTACCGAAAAGCAGACGCAGGGCGCGCGGGACGAACAGCAAGATTGCGTGCGCAACCTGATTGTCGGCGAACACACCACCCTGCACATTCTCGCAGACGGCATGGGCGGGCACCGCAACGGCAGTTTGGCTGCCGAAACCGCCGCCAAAGCGTTTTCCGACCATGTGGAAGCGCACGGCGCGTCCGCGCAGCCCGAAGCCCTGCTCAAACAGGCTTTGTACGCCGCCAACAACGCCATTGCACGCATCATCACCGTCCGTCCGGAAACGGAAGGCATGGGGACGACTTTGCTGGCGCTGCTGCTCAACCGCCAAAGCGGGGCGTACAGCTTTGTCAGCGTGGGCGACAGCCCTTTGTATGTGTTTGACGATGCAAGCGGATTGCGCCGTATCAATGCCAACCATGCGTTTGCCGCCGATTTGGAAAAGCTGGTGCGGGCGGGGCAAATCAGCCGCGAAGAAGCCGAGCAACATCCTTCGCGCCATGCCATTACCAGCGCGGTGATGGGGCGCGACATTCCGCGCATCGATTTGCAGTCGGGCATGCTGCTGCCCGATGCCCTGCTGCTGATGGCGAGCGACGGGCTGCAAACGCTGAACGATGCGCCCGAAGGCGAAATGGCGGCGTTGTTGGAGCGTTATGCTGCGGATTTGGACGATTGCGGCACGAAGCTGTTGGCGGCGGTGCGCGATAAGGACAAGCCCGGTCAGGACAATGCCAGCCTGATTCTGATTCGCCGTCCGCCGGCGGTGCGCACGGTTGCCAATCCGATTACCCGCAACAACAAAAAACGCGGCAGCACGGCGGCACGGGCGCAGCGTGCGGCGGCGGCACAGCCGGAAAAAAACGCGGTGTCTTGGGTGCCGGTGCTGGCGGGCATGGCTTTGGCGGCGGTGGTGGTGGCGGGGGTGTTGTTGTTTCTGTTTGCGGCGGAGAAGGGTGGGTCGGCGCAACCGAACGCGGCACCTCCCGCCGCCGCTTCCGCCGTATCCGCACCCCTGCCCGCATCTGCGCCGCCGCCTGCCCCGACTGCGTCTGCACCCGCTTCCGCCGCCGCCGTGCCGCTTGCGGGCAGTGAGGCGTCCGCCCCTGCCGCAGCTTCCGCCGTTTCCGCTTCGCAAACCGATTAGAAAACAACGTTATGAGTATCGACTACCGCCATGATGCCCTGCCGTCCGGGCATCTGCTTCACAACAACACCTACCACATCGAGCGCGTGCTGGGGGCGGGCGCGTTCGGCATTACCTATTTGGCGCGTCATGTGCTGCTGGGTTCGCATCATGTGATTAAGGAGTATTTTCCCGACACCGCCACCCGCGTGGACGGCATGGTAACGGCGCGGAGCAATCAGGAAGAAGCCCTGTTCCAATCGGGCTTGCAAAGCTTTTACAAAGAAGCGCAGTGGCTGCACCAATTGAGCCACCCGAACGTGGTCAAAGTCAGCGACATGTTTGAAAACCACGGCACGGCGTATTTTGTGATGCCGTATCTGGGCGACACCACGCTGCTGGATTGGATTAATGCCCACACCGTTCCCGACCGCGCCGATTTGGAACGGATTTTCATTCCCCTGCTGGAGGGCTTGAAATACATTCACGAGCAGGGCCTGCTGCACCGCGACATCAAGCCTGCCAATATTTTGTTGGCAAACGGGCATGTGCCGACTTTGATTGACTTCGGCTCGGCGCGGATTACCGTCAGCCGCAACAGCCGTCCGCTCGAGCAGATTCTCACGCCCGGTTTTGCGCCCATCGAGCAATACAGCAATCGCGGGCCCTACACCCCCGCTTTGGACGTGTACGGCTTGGCGGCGTGCCTGCATCAGGCAATCACGGGCGAGCTGCCGCCGGAAGCGCCCGACCGCGTGCAAAAACACGACCCCTACGAAGCGTTGGTGCGGCGCAATCCTTATGCGCGGCGTTATCCGCAGTATTGGCTCGCCCCCATCGACAAGGGCTTGAACGTGCATGCGTCCGACCGTTTTCAAAACGCGTTTGACATGCAAAACGCCCTGATGGGCAAGGCGGGGCAGGCGCAGGGCGGGTCGTGGCGGGAGCGGGTGAAAAAGTGGTTTTCTCCGGCAGCAGCACCGGCGGGCGGGGCGGACGGTCAAAACCTGCAGAAAGCACGTCCGCAGCCGCAACGCACCACGCCCAAGCCGTCCAAGCCGAAAAAATCGGGCGGCGGCTGTGCGGCATCGCTGTTGCGTTTGCTGCTGATTGGCGGGGCGGCGGGCATCGGCACCTACGGCTATTTTGCCGGCAAAAAAGGGCAAACGGACGGGCAGGGCGCGGCGGCGGTGCGCGAAGACGGCAAACCCTATCGCGGCGAATTGAGCCTGACGGTGGCGGGCAAAAAAGCCACCTTTAGCGGGCGCATCGAAAACGGCAAAGCAAACGATGCGGACGGCAAGCTGGTGTTTGCGGACGGCACGGTGTGCGAAGGCAGCATCGTCAACAACAAACGCGAAGGCACGGTGTCGTGTACCTATCCCAAAGGCAGCCGCTACACCGGCACATGGAAAAACGACCAAAAACACGGCGAAGGCGAATACATCATGGGCGCGAACTCCGCCGCCCAATCGTATCGCGGCGGCTATGTGCGCGGCAAATTGCAAGGCGAAGGCGTGATTGTGTACAAAAACGGCGCCTCCTACGAAGGCGCGTTTGCCAACGACCGCATCATGGGCAAAGGCACGATGACGGGCATGAAAGACGCTCCCGCGTGCAAGGGCGAGTTCAACCAGTTGAAAAACACCGCCGTGTGCAGCTACCGCGAAAACGGGCTGACCTTCCGCTACGAAGGCGGGTTTAAAAACGCGCTGTGGGAAGGCAAAGGCAGGCTGATTCGCTTGGACGGCGGCGAAGAAGTCGGGCGCAGCGAAGGCATATTCAAGCAGGGCGAGCTGGTGGAAGAAACCCGCCGTCCCGCCCCGCCCGTTGAGGGCGAGAAAATCGAAAACGATGAAGAATCTGCCAATTAACCAACAAACCAATCGATGAGAAAGGGTGTAGCGGTGAAAATCAAAACACGATATGTATGGCTGTTGTGGCTGTTGGCGGCGCTGCCCGTGCGCGCAGACGACTATCCCGACGTGCGGGCGGCGCAGCAGTCGGTGTACCGCGTGTGGCTGGGGCTGCCCCTGCCCAAGGAGTTTGCGCTGCAAAGCGGCACGTCCTACCGCCCCGCTTTGGACAACAAAGGCTTTGCGGTTGCGCCGTTTGACGGCCTGCACCTGCAAAGCAAATCTTCGGGCAAGCTGCGCGAAGCGGGCGGAAGCGGGCTGGTGTTCCAATACGGGGCGCAGCCTTATTTGCTGCTGACAACGGGCTCTGCCTATGTGGTGTCCAAGCAGGGGCATTTGCTGACGGCGGCTGCGGTGGCGGCAGATGTGGGCGGCACCGAAGTGTTTTACACCGACAAAGCGGGCATGCGCTACAACGGCGGCGACGGCAAAGTGCGGGCATTTGTGGTCACGGCGGTGTCGCCGAAGCTGGCATTGCTGCCTGCCGACACGGTGCTGGCAGACGGCAGGCGCGGCTTGGCGGTGCTGGCGGTAAAAGACCCGCGCATGCTCAAAGGCAAGCCGGTGGCACTGGCAGACGCGCAGTTTGCCGAACGCGGCACGCCCGTGTTTGCGGTGGGCATGGAGGGCGTGTCCGACCAATTGGCGGCGAAGCGGGGCGCGTTTGACGAAGCGGGCTATCTGAACGCCGTCAGCGTGCAGGGCATGCTCGAACGCCATGTGAAAAGCGGCGCGGCAGACGCATGGGAACACGGCGCACAAGTGCAGGGCAGCATGCGCGGCGGGCCCTTGCTCAACCGTTGCGGACAGGCGGTGGCAACGGTGCAAATCGGCAAAAACCAAACCGCCGTTGCCAACAGCGAAGCGGCTGCTTTGCTGCGCAAACAGCAAATACCGTTTACACAGATTACGGGGCGTTGCGGCGGGGCGGAAGCGGTGGCCGCCAACTGGCTGGACGCCATCATCCGTTTTGTGAAAACGGCGGCGGAAAAACCCTACACCTTCATTCCCCTGCTGATGATTGGCACATTGGTGCTGCTTGCCTGCGTGATTGCCTTCAAACTGCTGCTGTGGGTGTTGCGCCGCAAACGCGCCGTCAAGCAAAACCGCCGTGCCGCGCCGGAAGCGCCGTCTGCCGCGCCGCGCCCGCAGCCCGCGCCCGCCCCGAAAACCGAAATGCGCCATACCCGCCAAGCTGCCAACGCGCCGCACGGCACGCCCGCCGTATTGCACGCCCTTGCCGGTGCGGTGGCGCAACTGACCGTTTATCCGCAGCAACGGCTGCGTGTCGGGCGCGGCAGCGACTGCGACGTGGTGATTGCCCACCCGACCGTGTCCGCCCACCATTTGACCCTGTATTTTGACGGACACGGCGTGTATGTCGAAGACGCGGGCAGCACCAACGGCACATTTGTCAACGGGCATCCCGTGCGCGGGCAAACCCTGTTGCAGGACGGCGACGTGCTGCAACTGACGGCAGATGCCGGCATTGCCGCATTCCGCTTCGGCGCGGCGCGGACACAAGTTGCCCCTGTGGCGCGTTTGCAGGCGCAAACGGCGGATTGGCCCGACATCGCGCTGATGGCGGGGCAGCAATACCGCATCGGACGCGCCGCCGACAACGACGTCTGCTTCACGCACCCCGAAATTTCGGGCTACCATGCCCTTGTGCGGGTGGGTGCGGACGGCAGCGTGCATATTGACGACTGCCAATCCACCAACGGCACGCTGATTGACGGCAGTGCGGTGCAATCCGCCGCACTGGACATCGGTCAGACCGTGTGTTTCGGCACGTCCCAAGCCACCTACCGCCTTGTCCGCCACTAGGGCGTGTCATCAATTGACTGAAAAAACGCCGCGCCGTCATGCCCGCGCAGGCGGGAATCTAACAATAAGTTCAAGCAAACCTTGATAAAACATGGCTTGCCAAGTATTGCACAGTGGATACCCGCATGCGCGGGCATGACGGCATTTGTTATATTGCACTGATTTTCAGTAGAAAAATTTAAATGATGACACGCCTTGGGGCGCATTATCGATAAAACACCCGAACAAACAAGGAGAAAGCACAACATGCCTTTGCAACTTTGCCAAGCCGGCAAACACTATTACGACCACACGCTCGGGCAATGCCCCTATTGCGAAGCCGACGCCCGCGCCCGCACCGTTGCCGCCCCGCGCACCACGCGCCTGAACGAAAACCCCGTTCCGCGCCCCGCCGCGTCCGCACCGAAAACCACCACCGTCCGCACCGCCGTTGCCGCGCCCAAAACCGAGCTGCTCGGCGCGGCGGCGGGCGCGATGCTGCCCGTAACCGGCTGGCTGGTGCTGCTCACGAGCAAGGAGCGGGGGCGCGATTTCCGCCTGATTCAGGGCGAAAACCGCATCGGGCGCAACCGCGACATGGAGGTGTGCTTGGATTTCGGCGCAAACAGCGACCCGCACGTCAGCCGCGACACCCACGCCGCCGTGGTGTACGACCACCATGCGCGGGAGTTTTTTGTCGAGCGCGGACACTCCCGCAACCTGCCCCTGCTCAACGGCGCCACCGTGCGCGGCGAACCCGTGCTTCAGCCGTATGACGTGCTGCGGGTCGGGCAAACCGACCTGCTGTTTCTGCCCCTGTGCGGCAAAACCTTTGCTTGGCAGGATTGATTTTTGTTTGAACGGGAAAAAATAATGGAACACTTGCGTTTGTCGCAAACCGGATTGTGGATTGTCAAAATCGGCTCGAGCTTGGTTACGGCGGGGGGAAGCGGCATCGACCGTGCCGCATTGGACGGCTGGGCGGCGCAAATCGCCGCACTCAAACGCCGCAAAGTAAACGTGGTGCTGGTGTCGAGCGGCGCGATTGCCGAAGGCTTGTCGCGTTTGGGCTGGACGGAACGCCCCACCGCGCTCAACCAATTGCAGGCGGCGGCGGCGGTCGGGCAAATGGGCTTGGCACAGGCCTACGAACAAGCCTTCGCCCCGCACGGCATCACCACCGCGCAAATCCTGCTCACCCACGACGACCTGCGCCACCGCACCCGCTATCTGAACGCCCGCAGTACCCTGAACACCCTGCTGGCACACGGCATCGTCCCGATTATCAACGAAAACGACACCGTAACCACCGATGAAATCAAACTCGGCGACAACGACACGCTCGGCGCACTGGTTGCCAACCTGCTCGATGCCGACCTGCTGGCGATTCTCACCGACCAGCGCGGACTCTACGACAGCGACCCCCGCCGCAACCCCGATGCCCGCTTCATTCCGCGCATCGCCGCCGACCACCCCGATTTGGAAAACATGGCGGGCGGTGCGGGAACGGGGGTCGGCACGGGCGGCATGTACACCAAAGTTCTTGCCGCCAAACGCGCCGCCCAAAGCGGTGCCGCCACCGTAGTCGCATCGGGGCGGGAAACGGACGTGCTGCTGCGCCTGCACCGCGATGAAGCGGTCGGCACCCTGTTTGGCGGCAGCGTTTCCCGCGTCAATGCCCGCAAACAATGGCTGGCGGGGCAACTGCGCGTGTGCGGACACGTTACCGTTGATGCGGGCGCGGCAAGCGCCCTGTGCGAACAGCACCGCAGCCTGCTGCCCGTAGGCTGCACCGAAGTGCGCGGACAATTCCTGCGCGGCGACCTGATTGCCGTTTGCGATGACACGGGGCGCGAAATCGCGCGCGGCTTGAGCAACTACAGCAGCAGCGACACCGAAAAAATCCTGCGTACCGCCCCCCGCGACATCGCCGCCAAACTCGGCTACGCCCACGAAGACGAACTCATCCACCGCAACAACCTCGTCCTCTCCCCCGCCCGAAAGGAACACCCGTGAACACCCGTCTCGATTCGCTCCAACCCTATCCCTTCGCCCGCCTGCGCCAAGCCATGCAAGGCATAGCCCCGCCGCAAGGTTTGTCCGTGATTCCCCTGCACATCGGCGAACCGAAACACCCCGCCCCGCGCGTGGTTACCGATGCGCTCGTATCCGCGCTGGACGGCGTGTCGCAATATCCACTCACGCAAGGGTTGCCCGAACTGCGCCAAGCCTGCGCCGACTGGCTCGCCCGCCGTTACAACGGCTTGACGCTCGACCCCGAAACGCAAATCCTGCCCGTACTCGGCAGCCGCGAAGCCTTGTTTTCTTTCGCGCAAACGGTGTTGGACGGCGCGGAACGCCCCGTAGTCGTCTGTCCGAACCCGTTTTACCAAATCTATGAAGGCGCAACCTTGCTGGCGGGCGGCGAAACCGTGTTCGCCAACAGCACCGCGCCGCGTTTTCTGCCCGATTGGAACAGCGTGCCGGAAGCGGCGTGGCGGCGTTGCCGTTTGCTGTTCGTCTGCTCGCCCGACAATCCTTCAGGCAGCGTGTTCGGCTTGGACGACTGGCGCGAACTGTTTGCCCTGCAAGACCAATACGGTTTCGTGATTGCGGCAGACGAATGTTATTCGGAAATTTATTTTGACGGCCGCGCACCGACAGGCTGCCTGCAAGCGGCGGCGCAACTGGGACGCGGCACCGACAACATCGTAATGTTTACCAGCCTGTCCAAGCGTTCCAACGTGCCGGGGCTGCGTTCCGGTTTTGCGGCGGGCGATGCGCGTTTGCTGGAAAAGTTTTTGCTTTACCGCACTTATCACGGCAGCGCGATGGGTTTTCCCGTGCAGCACGCCAGCATTGCCGCGTGGCGCGATGAGGCGCACGTTGCCGAAAACCGTCGTCTGTATGCGGAAAAATTCGCCCGCGTGCTGCCCGTGTTGCAACAGCGTTTTGAAGCGCGGCTGCCTGAAGCCTCGTTTTATTTGTGGCTGCCCGTGCCGGACGGCGACGATTTGGCGTTCGCGCAAACGCTGTATCGCCAAGCCGCCGTGCAGGTGCTGCCCGGACGCTTTTTCGCCCGCGACACCGCGCAGGGCAATCCGGGACGCGGTTTCGTCCGCATCGCGCTGGTGGACGAAGTGCCGCGCTGCGTGGAAGCGGCGGAACGCATCGCAAACGTGTTTGCCGCCGCCCGATGACGCAAGAAGCTGGACAAGCCCCGAATATCGGTTTATCCTGCGCCGTCTGCCGAAATTGTGCTTGGCAAAAACCTTTTTGAACCCAATTGTTTGGATACCATGAGCGAATACCTGTTTACTTCCGAATCCGTTTCCGAAGGCCACCCCGACAAAGTGGCCGACCAAATTTCCGATGCCGTGCTGGACGCGATTTTCGCGCAAGACCCGCAAGCCCGCGTCGCCGCCGAAACGCTGGTCGCCACCGATTTGTGCGTGTTGGCGGGCGAAATCACCACCACCGCCCAAGTCAATTACGAACAAATCGCCCGCGACACCGTGCGCCGCATCGGTTACAACGACCCCGCGCTCGGTTTTGCCGCCGACACTTTCAAACTGGTGCTGAATTATGGTCAGCAGTCGCCCGACATCGCGCAAGGCGTGAACGAGGGCGAAGGTTTGGATTTGGAACAAGGCGCGGGCGACCAAGGTTTGATGTTCGGCTACGCCTGTGATGAAACCCCCGCGCTGATGCCCTTTCCGATTTATTACAGCCACCGCCTGATGCAGCGTCAGAGCGAAGTGCGCAAAAGCGGGCTGCTGCCGTGGCTGCGCCCCGATGCCAAAGCGCAACTCACCTGCGTGTACGACAGCGAAACCGGCAAAGTGAAACGCATTGATACCGTTGTGCTTTCCACCCAGCACGATGAAAGCATCGCCCACGAAGATTTGTGCGCGGCGGTGAAAGAACACATTATTTTCCCCGTTTTGCCGAAAGAAATGCTGACGGACGAAACCAAGTATCTGATTAACCCGACCGGAAATTTCGTTATCGGCGGGCCGCAGGGCGATTGCGGTTTGACCGGCCGCAAAATCATTGTGGACACTTACGGCGGCGCAGCTCCGCACGGCGGCGGCGCGTTTTCCGGCAAAGACCCGAGTAAAGTCGACCGTTCCGCCGCCTACGCCTGCCGTTATGTGGCGAAAAACATTGTCGCGGCGGGCTTGGCGAGCCAATGCCAAATCCAGATTTCCTACGCCATCGGCATCGCCGAGCCGACCTCCATCGCCATCGACACCTTCGGCACGGGCAAGCTCAACGAAGCGGAACTGATTGCGCTGGTGCGCGAACATTTTGATTTGCGTCCGAAAGGCATTGTGCAGATGCTGGATTTGTTGCGCCCGATTTATTCCAAGTCTGCCGCTTACGGGCATTTCGGGCGTGAAGAGCCTGAATTTACTTGGGAAAAAACCGATAAGGCTGATGCCCTGAAAGCGGCGGCGAAGCTGTAAAGCCTTATTTGCACATGCTTAATAAACAACGCATTGAATGCTTGCCGATGCGTTGTTTATTGTTTTTCTGGCAAGTGGTTAATCGGGCTTGGGCAAAAACAACACCGAAAGCACGGCGGCGGAAACCATGCCGCACACCGCAAACACCACGGCAAAAAATCCCGCCCACCCCCAATCATCACGATTCCAAAAGCCTGACGAATTCAGTGCCGAAAGAAAAACCATCAGCAAAACCGGATACGCCCCGCCGCACACCCCGCCCGCACACACGGTTTTCAGGCAGCCTGCGAGATTGCGCCGCCAGTTGCGCCGTTTCGCCCACAACGCCGTTGCCAATGCCGCCGGAACAGCCAATACTGAAAAATAAAAACCGCCAAGCAAATCAATCAAAACCGTAAACAAATTGTCAAAAGAAAGATTGGACAACGTGCTCCGCAAGGTCAGCAACCACATCGGCACCGCCCCGCCCAAACAGGCAAACGCCCACAAAGTTTTGGTATAACTGGCGGGATTGTCGCGCAATTCGTTTTCCATGTTTCGCTCCTGTCAAATAAACGCGATTATCGCACGGCTTATTGTTTCTCCGCACACAAACCGTTAATATCACGCATTTTCCCCAGTGAATCCGATGTACCACGCCTATTCCGCCCAGCTCGCCGACAAAACCGCCCGTTTGCAACACCTGCTCGCCCCGTTTGCCGCGCCCGCGCCCGAAGTGTTTGCTTCGCCGCCGCAGCATTACCGCATGCGTGCCGAGTTCCGCATTTGGCATGACGGCGATGAGATTTGTTACGCCATGTTTGAACGCGGGCAAAAAGCCAACCGCCATTCTTTAATCCGTCTGACCGAATTTCCCGCCGCCTGCGACAGCATCAACGCGATGATGCCGCGCCTGCTTGCCGCCGTCCGCGCCGATGAAGTGTTGCGCGAAAGGCTGTACCAATGCGAGTTTTTGGCGACTTTAAGCGGCGAAATGCTGATTACCCTGATTTACCACAAAAAATTGGACGATGCTTGGCAGGCAGCCGTGCAGCGTTTGCAAGACGGATTGGGCGTGTGGCTGATTGGGCGCAGTCGCGGGCAGAAAATCGTTTTGACGCAGGATTTTGTTACCGAAAGCCTGAACGTGTGCGGCGAAACGCTGCGCTACCGCCAGATTGAGGGCGGGTTCAGCCAGCCCAATGCTTTGATGTGTCAGGAAATGTTGTCGTGGTCGTGTGCTTGTGCCGAAAATGTCGGCGGCGATTTGCTGGAGCTGTATTGCGGCAACGGCAATTTTACCGTACCGCTTTCGCGCCGTTTCCGCCGCGTGTTGGCAACCGAGTTGTCCAAAACTTCGGTACGCGCCGCGCAATGGAATTTGTCCGCCAACGGTGCGGACAATGTGGACATTGCGCGTTTGTCGGCGGAGGAGTTGGCACAAGCGTTTTCAGGCAGCCGCGCGTTCCGCCGTTTGGCAGAGCAGAATATTGATTTGCACGATTTTGATTTTTCTACGGTATTGGTGGACCCGCCGCGTGCGGGCGTGGACGCGGATACGCTGCGGCTGTTGCGCGGTTTCCGCCATATTCTGTATATTTCCTGCAATCCGCACACGCTGGCGGACAATTTGGCGCAGTTGGGCGGCAGCCACCGCGTGCTGCGTTGCGCTTTGTTTGACCAGTTTCCGTTTACCGAACATATTGAATGCGGGGTGTTTTTGCAAAGCACTGCTTCCGCATAAGGAATACCGATGAGCGAAACCGCTTTACACACGCCCGCCGAAGCGCGTTATTTTGCCCTGTGCGACAGCCGTCCCGATGAAAAATTTGAGCTGTACAACGGCGAAATTTACGCGATGGGCAACACATCGTTTAATCATGATTTGCTGAAAAGCCAATTCGGACGAAAAATCGGCAACCATTTTGACGACAACCACATTCGTTGCCGGGAAATCATTGAGGGCAAACTGCATATCGGCAAAAATTACTTTATTCCCGATATTATGGTGGTGTATAAAAAACCTAAAGAAACAGCGTTTTCCGAGCCTGTGGTGATTGTGGAAATTTTGTCGGATTCCACCCGCGCCAAAGATTTCGGTTTTAAATTCCGCGAATATAGTTAAAATGCTTTATTTTCCATGCGGCGTTGGCTCGCCGCCGTGTATGAAAAATAAATCATTTCAGTTTGAAACCCGCCGTTTACGGCGGTAAAAGTAGTTTTTATTCGGGCGGAGGCACCTCGTCCGAATCAGGGCAACGCATAGGGCTGTGCTTTATGTTCAGCCCTGTGAGTTGAAACGTAATATTTTTGGAGAAACAATCATGTCTTCCGTTTCCAAACAGCGCAGCGCCTTGCTGGGCGCGGCGTTTTTGATGGCGACTTCCGCCATCGGGCCCGGTTTTCTCACCCAAACCGCCACTTTTACCGAAAAGCTGTTGGCGAGTTTCGGTTTTGTGATTTTGCTGTCCATTTTGCTGGACATCGGCGCACAGTTGAATATTTGGCGGATTGTGGCGGTGTCGGGCAAACGCGCCCAAGATATTGCCAACGAGGTGTTTCCGGGCGCGGGTTATTTTTTGGCGGCGCTGATTGTGATGGGCGGTTTGGCGTTCAATATCGGCAATGTCGGCGGGGCGGGCTTGGGCATCAATGTGCTGACGGGGCTGCCTGAAGCGGTGGGGGTGGTGTTGTCGGGCGCGGTGGCGTTGGCGGTGTTTTTGTTCCGCGAGGCGGGGCGGGTGATGGACCGTTTCGCGCAGGTGATGGGCTTTGTGATGATTGCGCTGACGCTGTATGTGATGTTCCGCGCCGACCCGCCCGTTGCGGCGGCGGCAGCCGGTACGTTTGCGCCGGACAAATTGGACGCGGTGGCGATTGTTACGCTGGTGGGCGGTACGGTGGGCGGTTACATCACCTTTGCGGGCGCACACCGTTTGTTGGACGCGGGGGTAACGGGACAAGCCGCGCTGCCTGAAGTGAACAAAAGTTCGGTATCGGCGATTTTGATTGCTTCGGTGATGCGGGTGGTACTGTTTTTGGCGGTGCTGGGGGTGGTGTCGCAGGGCGTGGCGCTTGACCCGAAAAATCCCGCGTCCACGCCGTTTGCGCATGTGGCGGGCAATGTGGGGCTGATGATTTTCGGGGTGGTGATTTGGGCGGCATCGATTACTTCGGTAATTGGCGCGGCCTACACTTCGGTGTCGTTTATTTCGGGCTTCCACCCTGCCTTGGAACGGCACAAAAACCGCGTGATTATCGCCTTTATCGTGATTTCCACGCTGGTGATGGCCACGGCGGGCAAACCGGCAAAAGTGCTGGTGTTGGTGGGAACGTTGAACGGCTTGATTTTGCCGGTGTCGCTGGGCTTGATTTTATGTGCGGCGCACAAGCGCAAAATTGTCGGCGATTACAAACACCCGCTTTGGCTGACGGTGGCGGGCGCGGTGGTGGTGGTGGCGATGGGCGTGTTGAGCGCGCAAACGCTGCTGAAGTATTTGGGCGGGTGAGGGCGTGATGCCCGACTTGTTCGCCAATCCGCCCGCCGCCCCGCTTGCCGAACGCCTGCGCCCGCACACTTTGGACGAAGTGGTCGGGCAAACGCATCTGCTCGGCACGGGCAAACCTTTGCGGGTGGCGCTGGCAAGCGGTGTGCCGCATTCCATGATTTTATGGGGCGCACCGGGCATCGGCAAAACCACGCTGGCGCGGATTGTGGCTCAGGGTTTCCATGCCCGTTTCGTGCCGCTTTCGGCGGTGTTTTCCGGTGTGAAAGACATTCGCGAAGCGGTGGCGCAGGCGCAGTCCGACCACGCGGCGGGGCGGCGCACGGTGTTGTTTGTTGATGAAATCCACCGTTTTAACAAGGCACAGCAGGACGCGTTTTTGCCGTATGTGGAAAACGGCGTGTTGGTGTTTGTCGGCGCGACCACGGAAAATCCGTCTTTTGAAGTAAATGCCGCGCTGCTCAGCCGCACGCAGGTTTACCGTTTGCAGCCGCTTGCGCCGGACGAGTTGCGCCGTTTGTGCGACAAGGCCTGCGCCTTGCCCGAATATGCGGACATCGTGTTGGAAGAGGGCGTGCGCGAAGGCTTAATCCGCATGGCGGACGGCGATGCGCGGCGTTTGTTCAACGGTTTGGAACGGCTGTTTTCAAGCAGCCCGAAACGCATCGGCGCGGACGAAGCCGCCGCTTTGCTGGGCGATGCGCCCTTGCGTTTTGACAAGGGCGGCGATGCTTTTTACGACCAGATTTCCGCCCTGCACAAATCGGTGCGCGGTTCGCACCCGAATGCCGCGCTGTATTGGTTTTGCCGAATGTTGGAAGCGGGCGCCGACCCGCGCTATTTGGGGCGGCGGCTGGTGCGGATTGCGTGGGAAGACATCGGTTTGGCCGACCCGCGCGCCGCCGCCCTTGCCAACGATGCGCTTGCCGCGTATGAACGGCTGGGTTCGCCCGAAGGCGAGTTGGCATTGGCGCAGGCGGTTTTGTATTTGGCGGCGGCGGCAAAATCCGATGCGGGCTACAGCGCGTTCAAACAAATACGCGAGTTTGCGCGGCAACACGGTTCCGCGCCCGTGCCGCCGCATTTGTGCAACGCGCCCACCGCGCTGATGAAAGCGCAGGGCTGCGGACAAGGCTACCGCCACGCCCACGATGAGCCGCACGCCTACGCCGCCGGTGAAAACTATATGCCCGCCGGCATCGCCGAACCGGATTGCTACCGCCCCACCGAGCGCGGCTTGGAAGCGAAAATTGCGGAAAAACTGGCGTGGCTGAAAAGTTTGGACGAAGCGGCTTTGGCAAAGAAAACATTTGAATAATCGTCCGTCTGCGTTACAATCCGCACCGCAAACCACCCTTATCCCGACAAAACATGTTCATGACCCGATTGTCGCAACGGCTCGACCGTTTTTTTCAGAAGCCTGTGGTGTATTTTGCGCTTCTGACCGCCTTTGCCGCCGCCACCCCGTTGGCGTTTGCCCCCTATTACCGCTTCTGGCTGATGCCCCTGCTGTTTGGCGGGCTGATTGCGCTCACCGAGCTCAAACCGCAGCGCCGCGTCTCCTCCGCCTACTGGTTCGGACTGATTGCCTACACCTGCCAATTTTGGTGGATACACACCGCCCTGCACGATGTGTCCGGATTGCCCAATCTGTACGCCGTTCCGCTTACCTTTCTGCTGCCTGCCTTTTTGGCACTGTTTCCCGCCATCGCCTTTTGGCTCTACGGCAAACACAGGCTGCCGCGCTCCTTGGCGGTGGGGTTTTTGCTGCCGATGCTGTGGACGCTGACCGAGTTTGCCCGCGAGCGCGTGTTTACCGGCTTCGGCTGGGGCGCCTTGGGCTACAGCCAAATCGCCGACTACAGCCCCTTGGCGGCGCTTGCCCCGATTGGCGGGATTCATCTGGTTACCCTGTTTACCGCGCTGATGTCGGCGTGGCTGGTGCTGATGTGCCGCAACCGCTCATGGACGCAAAGAGTGGCGTTCGCCCTGCTGTTTTGCATCGTGCTGCACCAAACCCACACCCGCCGCGACACGCTCTACACCCGCCAACACGCCTTGCCCGTCAGCGTGGCGCTGGCGCAGGGCAATATTCCCCAAACGCTCAAATTCGATGAAGAAAACCTGCTGCCCACCTACCAGCGTTATTTTGACCAAGTGGCGAAAACCAAAGCGCAAATCGTGGTGTTGCCCGAAACCGCCTTTCCGCAGTTTCTGCAAAGCGTGCCGGTGGATTTGGTTGCCCGTTTTGCCGACAAAGCCCGCGAAAACGGCAGTGCCTTGGCGGTGGGCATTCCCGCCTTTACCGAAGACGGCAAGGGCTATTTGAACACGATGGTGAATTTGTCGGACTACCACCCCGACCAGCCCGCGCAGGTGCAGGTTTATGCCAAAAACCATTTGGTGCCGTTTGGCGAATTCAAGCCCGTGCCGCAGCTTACCGAGCCGCTTTACCGCATGATGAACATGCCCTTGGCGGATTTCAAACGCGGCGGTTTGGGGCAGGAGCCGTTTGACATGGCGGGGCAGAAGGTGGCGTTCAACATTTGCTACGAAGACGGTTTCGGCGATGAGCTGATTGATTCGGCACGCAAATCCACCCTGCTTGCCAATGCCAGCAATATGGCGTGGTACGGGCAGTCCGATGCGATGTGGCAGCAGTTGCAGCAATCGCAGGCGCGGGCGTTGGAATTGGGGCGTTACATGATTCGCGCCACCAATACGGGGGCAACGGCGATTGTCGCGCCGAGCGGCAAGGTGGTGAAGTTTGCCAAGCCGAACACGGCAACGGTGTTGGAAGGCGAAGCGCACGGCATGACGGGCGAAACGCCGTATATGCGTTTGGGCAGCTCGTGGCCTTTGTTTTATGTGCTGCTGGTGCTGACGGGTTTGCTGATGTGCTACCGTTATCCGCCGCGCAAAGCGCTTGTGCGCGAAGCCGTGCCGCCGGAGACTTTGCCGCAGGCGGAGGATTTGGACGTGCCGCCGTCTTTGTCCGGCGTGCCTGCCGCGCCCGAGCCGCCGCCGCCCGCACCGTCTGCCCCGTCCGCACCGCCGCCGCAACGGCATGACGGACACGGTGAAAGCGGCAGCCGTCCGCCGCGCCGCCGCAAACGCACCCGTAGCGGACACGGCAAACGCAAAAAAGGCGGACGCAAAAAATGATTTACCCGTGGCATGAAGCGGCGTGGCGGGCATTGTCCGCCCAAGCGCCGCCATCCGCGCTGCTGTTTTACGGCAAACGCGCCACCGGCAAGCGCACCTTTGCCCGCGCCTACGCCCGTTTGTTGCTGTGCGAGCAAGCGCACAACGGACACGCGTGCGGCGTGTGTGCGTCCTGCCGCTTGTCGGAACACGGCAGCCACCCCGATTTTTACCTGCTCGAACCCGATGAAGGGAGCGACAACGGCACGGGGCGCAAGTTGGCGCACATCAAAATCGATGCGGTACGCGCCTTGCTCGAGCCGCTCAACCAGTCGTCCATGCGCGGCGGGCGGCGCGTGGTGCTGATTGACCCCGCCGAAAGCCTGAATCCGCAAGCCGCCAATGCCCTGTTGAAAATACTGGAAGAGCCGCCGCCTGCGGTGGTGTTCCTGCTGGTGTCGGGGCAACGGGGGCTGCTGCTGCCCACCGTCCGCAGCCGTTGCCGCCCCATGCCGCTGCCCGCGCCCACGCCCGAACAGGCATTGGCATATCTGCACGCGCAGGGGCGCGGCGACGGCGCGGCGGAGCAGTTAGCGTTTCACGGCGGTGCGCCCCTGTTTGCCGCCGAACCCGAGCAGGAAGCCCTGCGCGAGAGCCTGCTGGTGGTGCTGGCAGAGCCGCGTCTGCTGGCGGTATTGAATTTTGCCGCCGAGTTCGACAGGCACAAATACCCGCTCGCCCTGCTGCTGGATTGGCTGTACAAATGGCTTGCCGACATGGCGCTGGCACAATACGGCGCCGCCCCACAATACTATCCTGCCCGCGCCGCCGACAGCGCCCGCGCCGCCGCCCAAACCAATCCTGCCACACTTTTCCGTTTCCAAGCCGATTTAAACCGCCTTGCGCCTTACGGACACCACAGCCTGAATGTTAAAATGCAGGCGGAAGCCTTATTGTGCCACTATCTTTTATTGCGGCAAAAGCGGGGATAATGCCCGCGCCGCCCAACACAAGGACGAAAAAATGAGTTCAGCCAAACCCGCCGCCCCCGCACCCAACGGCGGACAAGCACCCGGCCGCATGGTCAGCCTGCGACTGGAAAGCAAACCCGTGATTTACGCCAGCTACATGTCGTTTACCGAATACGGCGGCGTGTTTCTGCCCACCGCCGACAGCTACACGATGGGCGAAGAAGTATTGCTGGTATTGGAGCTGGTAACGCCCGCCAAAACCGAAAAACTGTTTGTCAAAACCCATGTGTGCTGGATAAACAGCAACCCCAGCGCGGGCGGACGCCCCAAAGGCATCGGCTTGGCGTTCGGCAGCGATGAAAACAGCGTGAAAGCCAAAGGCATTTTTGAAGCCCTGTTGAGCGGCGTGCTGAACAGCGAACACGCCACCTACACCATGTAAGCCATGTACCTGATTGACTCGCATTGCCATTTGAATTTTGACGGCTTGGCGCAACGCCTGCCCGAAGTGTTTGACAAGATGGCGGAAAACCAAGTGCGCCAAGCCCTTGCCATCAGCGTCAGCCGCGACAGCTTTGCCGAAGTGCTGGCGATTGCCGAGGCGCACGAACACGTTTACGCCACGGTCGGCATTCACCCCGACCGCGAAGACGCCGCCGAATTTTCTTTTGACGAATTGTGCGCCCACGCGCAGCACCCGAAAGTCGCCGCCATTGGTGAAACGGGTTTGGATTACCATTGGTGCAGTGGCGATTTGGCGTGGCAGCACCGCCGTTTCATCACCCACATCGAAGCGGCGAAGGCAAGCGGGCTGCCTTTGGTGATTCACACGCGCAAATCGGCGGACGACACCCTCGCGCTGATGCGCGAACACGGCGCGGAACGGGCGGTGATGCACTGCTTCGCCGAAGACGTGCGCGTGGCGAAAATCGCTTTGGATTTGGGCTATTACCTATCGTTTTCCGGCATCGTTACCTTTAAAAATGCGGCAGACGTGCAGGAAGCGGCGCGTTATTGCCCTGCCGACCGTCTGCTGGTGGAAACCGATGCGCCGTTTCTCGCGCCCGTACCGTATCGCGGCAAGCCGAACGAACCTGCCTATGTGCGCCACACCGCCGAGTTTGTCGCCACGCTGCGCGGCGAAAGTTTGGCAACGGTGATGCAAAACACTTGCGACAATTTTTATCGCTTGTTCGACAAAGTGTCGCCGTCTGCGCTGCTTGCCGTGTGATGTGCAAAAACCCTTGCAAAGTGCTTGCTTTGCAAGGGTTTGGTTTTCGGTATGGTTGATTAAAATCGCCACGATACGGCGTTGCCAACGCCCTTATGTACCACCCCGTACACGGCGGGCGTTTCCGCCTTGTCTCGTTTTTATTTTTATCAACTATATATCAAGGCGTGTCAGGCAAATTGTGCTGCCGCTTCCAGCGCAATCCGAATCATGTCGTTAAACGTGCGTTGGCGTTCTTCCGCGCTGGTGTATTCTTCGCGCACGATGTGGTCGGACACGGTGCAGATGCACGCCGCTTTCGCGCCGAATTCCGCCGCCACGCCGAACAGCCCCGCCGCTTCCATTTCCACGCCCAAAATCCCGTAGCGGCGCAGGGTGTCGGTCAAGCCCGCATCGGGGTGGTAAAACAGGTCGGTGGAAAACAGATTGCCCACTTTGGCGGCGGTGTTGTGCGCCTGTGCGGCGGCGGCAAGGGCTTGTGTCAGCCCGAAATCGGCGGTGGCGGCGAAGTCGTAGCCGCGAAAGCGGCTGCGGTTGACTTGGCTGTCGGTGCTTGCGCTCAAACCAATCACGACATCGCGCACATGCACATCGTCCAGCACCGCGCCGCACGAGCCGACCCGAATCAGGTTTTGCACGCCGTATTCGGTAATCAGCTCTTTGGCGTAGATGGAGCAGGAGGGAATGCCCATGCCGTGTCCCATCACCGACAGGCGTTTGCCGCGATAGGTGCCGGTGTAGCCGTACATATTGCGTACGGCGGTGATTTGTTCTGCATGGTCCAAAAAGGTTTCGGCGATGTATCGGGCGCGGAGCGGGTCGCCCGGCATCAGCACGGTGGGGGCAAATGCGCCTTGCGGCGCGGCAATGTGCGGGGTGGGCATCAGGCGCGTTCCTTGGTTTGGTCCAATTCAAATTCTTTGTGCAGCACGCGGGTGGCCAGTTCCATGTATTTTTCGTCAATCAGCACGGAAATTTTGATTTCGGAGGTGGAAATCATTTGGATATTGATGTTGTCTGCCGCCAAGGCGCGGAACATTTTGGAGGCGACACCCACGTGCGAGCGCATGCCCAAGCCGACAATCGATACTTTGCACACATTGTCGTCGCCGCTGATTTCGTCCGCGCCGATGGTGTTTTTCAAGTTGCCGAGCAAATCCAAGGTGGGCTGGTAGTCGCCGCGCGGCACGGTGAAGGAAAAATCGGTGGTGCCTTCGTTGCCGACGTTTTGGATAATCATGTCCACGTCGATGTTGGCATCGGCAACCGCGCCCAAAATCTGGTAGGCGATGCCGGGTTTGTCGGGAACGCCGCGCACGTTGATGCGGGCTTGGTTTTTGTCAAAAGCGATGCCGGATACGATGGCCTGTTCCATGTTTTCGTCTTCCTCAAAGGTAATCAATGTGCCTTCGCCGCCTTCTTGCAGGCTGCTGAGTACGCGCAGGCGCACTTTGTATTTGCCGGCAAATTCCACCGAACGGATTTGCAGGACTTTGCTGCCCAAGCTCGCCAGCTCGAGCATTTCGTCAAAGGTGATGGTGTCCATGCGCCGCGCTTCGGGTACGACGCGCGGGTCGGTGGTGTACACGCCGTCCACGTCGGTGTAGATTTGGCACTCGTCTGCTTTGAGCGCCGCCGCCAGTGCCACCGCCGAGGTGTCGGAGCCGCCGCGCCCGAGCGTGCTGATGTCGCCGTGGCTGCTGATGCCCTGAAAACCCGCCACAATCACCACGCGCCCGTCTTGCAAATCGGCGCGCATTTTGGCGTCGTCGATGCTTTCAATCCGCGCTTTGGTGTGGGCGCAATCGGTTTTCACCGCCACTTGCCAGCCCGTGTAGCTTTTTGCCGCCACGCCGATGTTTTGCAATGCCATCGCCAGCAGTCCGATGGTAACCTGTTCGCCCGTTGCCAGCACCACGTCCATTTCGCGGGGGTCGGGATAGGCTTGGATTTCGTGCGCCAGTGCCACCAAGCGGTTGGTTTCGCCGCTCATTGCCGACACCACCACCACCACGTCATGCCCTTGTGCGCGGGTTTTGGCGATGCGCTTGGCAACGTTTTTGATGCGTTCGACCGAGCCGACCGAAGTACCGCCGTATTTTTGTACAATCAATGCCATTTTGTTATCTCAAAAATTTCCGAATGCCGCAAAAAGGCGCGGCAGACGCGAGTATAGCAGATTATTTTTCCTGCCCGAAACGCGCCCACACGCGCAGTTTGTGAAAATCGCTGCGGCTCATCGCATCGGGCGGGACGAATTGCCAAAATACCCGTCCGCTTCCGGTGCGCCATTTCAAAAAGCAGCCGAAACGGTGTATCAGGCTGCCTGCTTGCAGGGTGGCGGGGTAGGGCTTGCGCCGTCCTGCGGCAAACAGCCACACCCGTCCGTAGGCATCGACCCGCATTTTGCCGATGCGTTGCGGGTCGTCCCGCCACGCCCATGCCAATGTGCCCGCCAACAACAGCAACAGCACCAACCGCGCCGCGCCGTACAAATGGACGGTGCAGGCGTATGCCGTTACCGCCGCCAACAGCGCGCACACGATGCGCCGCGACCGTGCGGGTGCAAACGCCAGCTCGAAACCGCGCACGGCTTATTCCGCATTATCACCGGCAAGCGGCGAAACGTGCCACTGCGCCGCTTCCAAATCCACCAGCGAATCATGCACTTCAGCATCGAAAAACGTCCAAAACGCCGGCAAATCCCTGTTTTTCGGCCACAAGGCGCGTTCCACCGACCACGATGCCAATTCCGCTTCAAAAATCTGTTCGTATTTTTCGTCAAAATAGGCAAGGGCTTGTTCGGGTTCGTCAAACTGGGGGACGAGAAACACGCTGCAATTGGCGCGAAGCTGTGCCAAAGTCAAATCGGGCAGGTCGTCATCGCAGCTTTTGAGCCAATCCAAAAACGCTTGGGTGGGTTTGAGCACCACAACGGTGCGGTCAATCAGATACATGGTGGTTTCCTTGATGATGGCGCGGACGGCGGTACAGCCCCCACAAAAACACGGCAGCACCCGCCCACACCAGCGTGTAGCCCGCCAATTGGGACGGCGTGAGCCGTTCGCCGAACAGGGTCAGCCCGACCAGCAGTTGCAAAGTCGGGGCGATGTATTGCAGCACGCCCAGCAGCGACAGCGAAATGCGCCGCGCGCCCGCCGCAAACAGCAGCAGGGGAACGGTGGTTGCCACGCCCGAGCCGAGCAAAACAAGGCTTTGCAGGGGCGTGAGCTGCGAAAAGCCGTAGAAGCTGCCGGTGCGGGCGCACCAAAGCAGATACAGCAGGGCAAACGGTGCCAGCAGCAGGGTTTCCAGAATCAGTCCGGGCAGGGCGTCCATCGGGGCGCGTTTGCGCATCAGCCCGTACACCCCGAAGCTGGCGGTGAGCAGCAGGGCAACCCAAGGGACGTGTCCGGCGGGGAGGGCAAGCCACGCGATGCCCGCCGCCGCCAGCAGCAGCGCGAGTGCCTGAACGCGGTTCAAAGCTTCTTTCAGCACCACCCGCCCCAAAAACACGCTGAACAAAGGATTAATGAAATAACCCAAGCTCGCTTCCAACACGCGGTTGTGGACAATCGACCACAAATACACCAGCCAGTTGATGCCGATGAGCAGCGCCGACACGGCAAAAGGCAGCAGGATTTTCGGCTGCACCAGCGCGGCAAGCACCGTGCGGCTTTGCTTGAGCGCGATGCCCAGCACCACCGCAAACACGGCCGACCACAACACCCGTTGTGCCAAAATCTGCTCGGCGGGCATGGCAGACTGGTTGAGCGGATACCAGTAAATCGGAAACAAGCCCCAAAAAACATAACACAAAAGCGCGTAATGCAAACCCTGTTTGTGCCGTGCTGCCGCGTCCATTGCCAATTCCGTTCCGCAAAAAGCGGCGATTATACCACCCGCGAAATTGTCGGCAAAATGGGCTATAATCCGTTTTTCCTTATCTGCCCGCCTTGTTGCCGAGTCTGCTATGCGCCTGTTCCAACGCATTTTCGCCACCTTTTGCATGGTCATCATTTGCGCCATTTTCGTTGCCAGCTTTTCGTTTTGGGTGGTGCAGAACCGTTTGGCGGAAAGCCAGTTCAAGCAAACCCGCAACATGGAAATCAGCCTGCTGGGCAATGCCCAAACCGCGCTGCAGGGGCACGGCGAACAGGCAGTGCGCGAATTGTTGGAGCGTTGGCGCCACAACCCCGCCGCGCAAAATGTGATTGTGATTACCGGAGACGACAAGCGCGACATTCTCAACCGCCGCATTCAGCCCGATGAAATCGAGCGTGCCTACGGCTTTGCCATCAAAAACCCCAATTCCAACCTTGCCGCCATCATTTACGACCCTTTCGGCGAGGAATATCTGTTTTTCGTGCGCCATTTCGACCGCATGCAAATCGAGCGCATGCCCAGCCCCCTGCTGATTCCGGGCTTGGGGCTGGCGCCGATTTGGCACGAGTTCATCATTTTGGCTTCCACCTTAATCATCGGGCTGCTGCTGGCGTACATTCTCGCCAACAACATCACCAAGCCGATTCGCATTTTGGAGCAGGGCATGAACCGCTTTGCGGCGGGCGATTTGGACACCCGCGTGTCGCGCCAACTGCACGAGCGCAAGGACGAATTGGCGAATTTGGGCGTGCAGTTCGACAAAATGGCCGACCAATTGCAAAAGCTGGTGGAAAAAGAACGCCATTTGCTGCACCACGTTTCGCATGAAATGCGTTCGCCTTTGGCGCGGATTCAGGCGATTTTGGGGCTGATTCAGGCGCAGCCGCACAAGCAGGAGCATTATCTGGGCAAGCTGGAAACCGAATTGACGCGCATGGACACGCTGGTGGGCGAGCTGCTGACTTTGTCGCGCTTGGAAACGGCGAATATTCCGATGGAAAAGGAAGATTTGCCGATTGTGGCGTTTATCGCGCAGATTGTTGAAGACAGCCAAAGCGTTGCCGAAAGCCAAAACCACACCATTTCGTTGAACATCAAAGGCTTGAACGAGCAGGCACGTTTTAAGGGCAACGAAAGCTATTTGTACCGCGCTTTCGATAATGTGATTCGCAATGCGATGAAATACAGTCCCGACGGCAGCACCATCACCGTGAATGTGTATGAAGACCGCCGCAATCTGCACGTTGAGGTGTGCGACAACGGGCCGGGCATCAAGCCGGAGCAGTTGCCGCACATTTTCACGGCGTTTTACCGCGCCGACAGCAGTGCCAACAAGCAGGGGACGGGGCTGGGGCTGGCGTTGGCAAAGCACATCATCGAGCAGCATTGCGGCAAAATTCATGCGGAAAACGTGTCCCCCAACGGTTTGAAGGTGCATTTCGTGCTGCCGAAAACCTGTAAAACCAAAGCCGAATGATTGGAGTATGTTGTCATGTTGTTTCTGCTTTCGCCCGCCAAAAACCTGAATGAAACCCGCGATATGGTGCCAAGCGCACCCACGCAGCCGCCGTTGTTGGACGAGGTGCGTCTGTTGGTAGAGGCTTTGCGCGGTCTTGCGCCGCACGAAATCGCCGCGCTGATGCGGGTGTCGGACAAAATCGCGCTGCTCAATGCGCAGCGTTTCGCGCAGTGGCACACGCCGTTTACGCCCGACAATGCCAAAGCGGCGCTGTATTTGTTTAACGGCGATGTGTATGAGGGCATTGATGCCTATGCCCTTGATGCGGCGCAAACGGCTTATGTCGGCAGCCGTGTGCGGATTTTGTCGGGGCTGTACGGGATTGTGCGCCCGTTTGACCTGATTCAGCCCTACCGTTTGGAAATGGGTACGCCGTTTGCCAATGTGCGCGGGGCGAATTTGTATCGTTTTTGGGGCGGGCGCATCACCGATTGGCTGAACGGGGAGTTGGCGCGGCACGGCGACAAAACGGTGGTGAATTTGGCTTCGGCGGAGTATTTTAAGGCGGTGCAGCCCGACAGGCTGGATGCGCGTTTGATTACGCCGGTGTTCAAGGAACGCAAGGGCGGTGATTACAAAGTCGTCAGTTTTTATGCCAAACGCGCGCGCGGTTTGATGGTGCGTTATGCGGCGCAGGTCGGGGCAGACGATGCGGCGCAGTTGAAACACTTTGATTGGGAAGGCTATGCGTTTAACGAAGCGGCGTCTTCGGAAGGGGAGTGGGTGTTTTTGCGCGATGCGCCGCCCGTCCGTGCCTGAGTGCCGTTGGACAATCGTTCGGACAATGTTAAAATATTTCAATCTTTTTTGGAGCAATGATTTTTATGCAAACTGTCAATATCGGGATTTTGGGTTTGGGCACGGTCGGCGGCGGCACGGCGCAGGTGTTGCGCGACAATGCCGCCGAAATCGCCCGCCGTTTGGGGCGCAATGTGAGTGTGTTTATGGTGTCCACCCGCAATGTCGGCAAGGCGTTCAAGGTTTGCCCCGACGCCCTGTTTACCACCGACCCGTTTGAGGTGGTGGCGCACCCCGATGTGGACATCGTGGTGGAGCTGTTCGGCGGCAGCGAAACGGCGAAAGATTTGGTGTTGCAGGCAATTGAAAACGGCAAGCATGTGGTTACCGCCAATAAAAAACTGCTTGCCGAACACGGCAACGAGATTTTCGCGCTGGCGGCGAAAAAAAACGTGATGGTGCATTTTGAAGCGGCGGTGGCGGGCGGCATTCCGATTATCAAAGCCTTGCGCGAGGGCATGTCTGCCAACCGCATCAAATCGGTGGCGGGCATCATCAACGGCACCAGCAATTTTATTTTGACGCAGATGCGCGAGCAGGGGCAGAGCTTTGCCGATGCGCTGAAGCTGGCGCAGTCTTTGGGCTATGCCGAAGCCGACCCCACGTTCGACATCGAAGGGCATGATGCGGGACACAAAATCACGATTATGTCGGCGCTGGCGTTCGGCACGCCGGTGAATTTCGGCGCGTGCTATCTGGAAGGCATCAGCCGCTTGGAAAGCCGCGACATCAAATATGCCGAAGAGTTGGGCTACCGCATCAAGCTGTTGGGCATCACCCGCCAAACCGAAGCGGGCATCGAGCTGCGCGTCCACCCCACGCTGATTCCCGAATGCCGCCTGCTGGCGAGCGTGGAAGGGGTGATGAACGCGGTGCGCGTGGACGCCGATATGGTCGGCGAAACGCTGTATTACGGCGCGGGGGCGGGCGCCTTGCCCACTGCCAGCGCGGTGGTGGCGGACATCATCGACATCAGCCGCATGATTGGCGCGGACACCGCCAACCGCGTGCCGTATTTGGCGTTCCGTGCCGACAATGTGCGCGAACAGCCGCTTTTGCCGATGGACGACATTGTCAGCAGCTACTATTTGCGCGTGCGTGCCGCCGACCGGGCGGGCGTGTTGGGCGGCATCGCCAATTTGCTGGCAGAGCAGGGCATTTCCATCGAAGCCTTGATTCAAAAAGCCGTTTTGGACGACAATCAGGCGGAAATCGTGATTTTGACCCACAGCACGGTCGAGCGCAACATCAAAGCCGCCATCAACGCCATCAACGCCCACGAATGCGTGTCTGCGCCGGTGGTGATGATTCGCATGGAATCGCTCGCGCAAACCCGTTAAACCCAATGGGGCATTATTGACGCAAAGTAAGGAATTTTGATGAATACTTGGCAACACGTATTGGGTGCGGAAAAATCGCAGCCCTATTTCCAGCAAATCCTGCAACGCGTCCGTGCCGAGCGCGAAGCGGGGCAAGCGGTTTACCCGCCTGCCGCCGATGTGTTCAACGCCTTCCGCCAAACCGAATTTGCCGATGTCAAAGTGGTGATTTTGGGGCAAGACCCCTACCACAATCCCAATCAGGCGCACGGTTTGGCGTTTTCGGTGCGCGAAGGCATGGTGGTTCCGCCGTCTTTGCTGAATATTTACAAGGAGTTGTCTGACGACATTGAAGGCTTCGTCCCGCCCCGCCACGGCTGTTTGGACGCGTGGGCGCGGCAGGGCGTGTTGCTGCTGAACACGGTGCTGACGGTGCGGGCGCATCAGGCGCATTCCCATGCGGACTACGGCTGGGAAACCTTTACCGACCGCGTGATTGCCCAATTGAACGCGCATCGCGAGCATTTGGTGTTTTTGTTGTGGGGACGGCACGCCCAGCGCAGGGCGGAGCTGGTTGATACGGCGCGGCATTTGGTGCTGAAAGCGGCGCACCCTTCGCCTTTGTCGGTGTATCGCGGTTTTTTCGGCTGCCGTCATTTTTCGCAGACCAATGCGTATTTGCGCGCACACGGCATTGGCGAAATCGATTGGCGTTTGTAAGCGCGGCGTGCGGGCAGGCTGCCGTTGCGCTGCGGCGGCGGTTTTTGCCGTTTGTTTCGGAAAACAAAAACCCCGTTTCCAATCCAATTCGGAAACGGGGCATAAAACTGGCACGCCCACGGGGAATCGAACCCCGGTTACCGCCGTGAAAGGGCGATGTCCTAACCGCTAGACGATGGGCGCAGATGGGTTTTGCTGGCGCACCCGGAGCGATTCGAACGCCCGACCCTCTGGTTCGTAGCCAGATACTCTATCCAACTGAGCTACGGGTGCAGCAAAGGTTGTTATTTTATCGGGGTGGCGGCAATCGGTCAAGACACGCGGGCGCAAAAAGTTTATAATTTCCGCTAAATCATTATCTGCAAGCGGAAATTATTATGGAAGAGCGTTTTGCCGCATTGGCGGGGCGGTTGGCGGGTGCGGGCGTGCCGGTGGCGGTGCTGGATGTGGAGGCAACGGGCGGGGATTTTTTGCGCGACCGTGTGATTGAGGTGGCGTATTTGCGTTTTGAAAACGGCAGGATACGGCAGGCGGCGCATTTGGTGCAGCCCGAATGCGCGGTGCCGCCTTTTATTGCGAAGCTGACGGGCATTGATGATGATTTGCTGGCAGATGCGCCGGTGTTTGCGGATTTGGCGCAGGCTTTGGCGGCGGATTTGCGCGGTTGTTTGTTGGTGGCGCACAACAGCCGTTTTGATTATACCTTGTTGAAGCAGTCGTTCGGGCAGGCGGGGGTGGCGTTTGCCACGGGGGCGCTGTGTACGGTGCAGTTGTCGAAGGTGCTGTTTCCGAATGAGAAAAAGCACAATTTGGACGCTTTGGCGGCGCGTTTGGGGGTGGCGGTGCCGCTTTCGCGCCATCGGGCGATGACGGATGTGCTGGTGTTGGCGGAGTGTTTGCAGCAGTTGGCGGCGGTGCGCCCGCATTGGTGGGAAACGGCGCAGACTTTGTTGAATCCGCCGATGCTGCCGCAGGGTTTGCCGGCAGATTTGCGGGCGCAGGTGGCGGATTTGCCGGACGGCTGGGCGGCGGTGTGGTGGCGCGGCGGCGGGGCGGATTCGGTGCGGGTGTGCCGTCATGCTTATGCGGAAACGGTGGCGGCTTTGGCGTACGGGGGCGTGTGTCCCGAGTCGGTGGCGGCGTTTCCGGCTTCGGGGCATGTGCATGCTTTGGCGGAAAAGGGGCGTTTGTTGTACGAACACGGTGTGGCGGCGGCGCCGTCTGCGGCACGGCGGTGGGCGGTGGTGTTTGAAACGGACGGGCAGGGCGTGTGCCGCGCCCGCACGGTGTTGCGGACAAACGGTTTGTTCGCGCACCCGCCTTGCGGTTCGTTTGCCAATCGGGAAGCGGCGGCAAAGGCGTTGCACAATTGGGCGCGGCACCAGCGTTTGTGTCCCGCGCTGTTGGGCATTGACGGGACGGCGGCACGCACGGCGGAGTCAGTGGGGCAGGAGGCGGTGGCGCAGCACAACCGTGCGGTTTGGGCGGCGGTGCCGCATTTTGCCGCCGAGCCAGTGTGGGAAATCGGCGAAACCGATGCGTTTTCCGGCTTCCCGTATGTTTCCGTGTGTTGGCGCGGGGCGGTGCAGGTGGCGGACAATGTGTGGTATGCCGATGCGGAAGTTGCCGAAGCGGTGCGCGATGCCTTGAAAAACCGCCGTCATCAGGTGCGCGAGCGCGTGCGTTTGTCGGGGGCTTGGCACGAAGCCTTGGCGGCGCTGCCCAAGCGTTAGGGTGCGTCATCATTTACTGATTTACTGATGCGGCGGTATTTTCAGCCCAAATCCGCACCTGCCGCGTTGAAAATCCTGACAAGGCGCACGACCTTGCGCGGATTTTCGCCTTGCACCTGCGCATTTTTGCTTGAAAAACCGCTTCGTAAAGCAATTGATGACACGCCATCAATTAACTGAAAAAACACAGTGCCGTCATTCCCGCGCCGGCGGGAATCCACTGCCTGTTGAAAGTTGTTTTGGCTTTCCGTCTGCGCGGAAATGACGGTGCAGGGGTTCATGGGTCAATTGAATAACACGCCCTGCGCTGTGGTTTCGGGGGCGGGCAAAACTTGTTAGAATCGGCGCTTTTGCACCCTTGTGGTCAAACCACCGTATCACCTGACAAAGGAAGCCCCATGAAAGCCAGCCGATTTTTCATTTCCACCCTCAAAGAAGCCCCCGCCGAAGCCGCGCTGCCCAGCCACAAACTGATGCTCCGCGCCGGTTTGGTGAAAGCCCTCGCATCGGGCTTGTACACTTGGATGCCGATGGGCTTGCGCGTGTTGCGCAAAGTGGAACACATCGTCCGCGAAGAAATGAACCGCGCCGGTGCGGTGGAATTGCTGATGCCGTTTGTGCAACCTGCCGAATTGTGGCAGGAAAGCGGGCGTTGGGATTTTTACGGCAAAGAACTGCTGCGCCTGCACGACCGCCATGAGCGCGAATTTTGCCTCAGCCCCACCTGCGAAGAAACCATCACCGACATCGTCCGCAAAGAAATCAATTCCTACAAACAGTTACCGATTAACTTCTACCACATCAACACCAAATTCCGCGATGAAGTGCGCCCCCGTTTCGGCGTGATGCGGGCGCGGGAATTTGTGATGAAAGATGCCTACTCTTTCCACGCCGACTACGAATCGCTGGTGCGGGACGGCTATCAGCCGATGTACGATGCCTACTGCCGCATTTTTGACCGTTTGGGCTTGGACTACCGCCCCGTTGCCGCCGACACGGGTAGCATCGGCGGCACGGGTTCGCACGAATTTCAGGTGATTGCCGAAAGCGGCGAAGACGTGATTGCCTACAGCGATGCGTCCGATTACGCCGCGAATGTGGAATTGGCGCAAACCCTGCCGCTTTCAGGCAGCCGCGCCGCACCCGCCGCCGCTTTGGAAAAAGTGTCCACGCCCGATGTGAAAACCATTGTCCAACTGGTTGAATTTTTGAATGTTCCCATTGCAACCACGATGAAATCCATTGTGGTGGAAGGCGAAAACGGCGAATTGGTGCTGCTGCTGCTGCGCGGCGACCACGAGTTCAACGACATCAAGGCGGAAAAACTGGCGGGCGTAAAATCGCCCTTGACGATGGCCGCGCCCGAAGCGGTACGCGCGGCATTCGGTGCGGACGGCGGTTCGCTGGGGCCGGTGGGTTTTGCGGGCAAGGTGTACGCCGATTACGCGCTGGAAAAGGGCGCGGACTGGGTCATCGGTGCCAACGAAAACCATTGCCACTACACGGGTTTCAATTTCGGGCGCGATGCCGCCGAGCCGGAATTTGTGGATTTGCGCAACGTGGTGGCGGGCGACCCCAGCCCGTGCGGTGCGGGCAGCCTGAAATTGGCGCGCGGCATTGAAGTGGGACACGTTTTCCAACTGCGCGACAAATATTCCGCCGCCCTGAACGCGGTGTTTTTGGACAACAACGGCAAGTCGCAAATCATGGAAATGGGCTGCTACGGCATCGGCATCACCCGCATTGTCGCCGCCGCCATTGAGCAAAATCACGATGAGCGCGGCATTGTGTGGACGGAAACCATGGCACCGTTTACCGCCGTCATCGTGCCGATGAACTACAAAAAATCCGAAGCCGTGCGCCAAGCAGCCGATGAGTTGTACGCGCAATTGACGGCGGCGGGTGTGGATGTGCTGCTGGACGACCGCGACGAACGCGCGGGCGTGTTGCTGAACGACAGCGAACTGCTGGGGATTCCGCACCGCATTGTGATTGGCGACCGTGGTTTGAAAGAAGGCGTGGTGGAATACACCGTCCGCAAAACGGGCGAAACCTGCAGCGTAAAATTGGACGAAGTGGCGGCACTGTTTGCCGCATCGCCCGCATAATTGCCCATTGGAACACGCCCTTGTTTCTTCATCGGGACAAGGGCGTTTTGCTGGGGCGTGTCATCAATTCATCAATTATCCGCAAAACCTTTGCGCCGTCATTCCCGCGAATGAGGGAATCCATCGCCCGATTTTTGGCAAGCGATCGATATTTTGTCAAGGTTTGCTGTGCTTTGGCTTGGATTTCCGCCTGCACGGGAATGATGGCGCGGTGTTTTTTCAGTGAGTTGATGGCACGCCCTAATGGCAGCACCGTACGCTTGACGCTATAATCCCCGCTTTTTCCCATGACCGAATCCCTGCACCTGCCCGCCGCCCGCGTCCGCGCCGCCGCCCTTGCCCTGCCCGGCTCCAAAAGCATCAGCAACCGTACCCTGCTCTTGGCAGCGCTGTCTGAAAATTCCTGCGAAATCCGTTCCCTGCTCAAATCGGACGACACCGACCGAATGTTGGACGCGCTGCACGCACTCGGCATCAAAACCGAAACCGCCGCTTCAGGCAGCCTGCGCGTACACGGCTGCGGCGGACGTTTTCCCGCGCAAAAAGCCGATTTGTTTCTCGGCAATGCCGGCACCGCGTTCCGACCCCTGACCGCCGCGCTCGCGCTGCTGGGCGGCGATTACCGTCTGCACGGCGTGCCGCGCATGCACCAACGACCCATCGGCGATTTGACCGATGCCCTGCGCGTGGCGGGAGCGAACATTGATTTTCTTGGTGAAAATGGTTTTCCGCCGCTTCACATCGGCGCGTTTGCCGACACCGGCGCGGACATCATTCCCGTGCGCGGCAATGTGTCCAGCCAATTTCTGACCGCGCTGCTGATGGCTTTGCCGCTTACCCGCCGCGCCCGCACCATTGAGGTGCAGGGCGAACTGATTTCGCGCCCGTATATTGATATTACCCTGAATTTATTGCAACAATTCGGCGTAATGGTGGCGCATGACGATTACCGCCGTTTCCGCATTCCCGCCGATGCCCGCTACACCGCGCCCGCCGTCATCAATGTGGAAGGGGACGCATCGGGCGCATCGTATTTTTTGGCGGCGGGGCTGCTCGGCGGCGCGGCGGTGCGCGTGTGCGGCGTGGGCAAGCAATCCATTCAAGGCGACACCGCCTTTGCCCGCGAATTGGAAAAAATCGGCGCAAACGTGGTTTGGGGCGATGATTTTATTGAAGTTTCCCGCGATGCGGCGCAGCCCGTGCGCCCGTTTGACTTGGACGCGAACCACATTCCCGATGCGGCGATGACTTTGGCGGTGGTGGCGTTGGCAACGGGCGGAACGTGCGCCATTCGCAACATCGCTTCGTGGCGCGTGAAAGAAACCGACCGCATCGCGGCAATGGCAACGGAATTACGCAAACTCGGCGCGGCGGTGGAAGAATTGCCCGATGCCATTATCATCACGCCGCCGCCGCGCCTGAATGCGGGCGTGGCGATTGACACTTATGACGACCACCGCATGGCGATGTGTTTTTCGCTGGTGTCGCTGCTGGGCGTGCCGGTGGTGATTAACGACCCTGATTGCGTTGCCAAAACGTTTCCCGATTATTTTGAACGTTTTGCGGCATTGACGGACTAATTTTCAGGCTGCCTGAAACATGAACATCGCCTTAACGCCACCGCTTGCCGCTCTGATTGCGGATACGGATTTTCCCGATGATGATGTGATTATCGGCAGCACTTTAGGCAGTTGGCGCGATGCGGCGGCGTTGGTGTTTGATATGATTTAGAAAAATGGCTATGATGTGTCATCAATTGACTGAAAAAAACACGGCATCATCATTCCCGCGCAGGCGGGAATCCATATCGAAGCACGACAAACCTTGATAAAACATCGCTTGCCAAACCAAACATTGTGCAGTGGATTTCCGCCTGCGCGGGAATGACGGCGTATTTTTATTGCACTGATTTAATTGGAAAATTTAAATAATGACACGCCCTAGGACGGCGTTTTTGGTTTGAGCGACCCCAAATAAATCGCCGTCATCGTCAGCACCGCCCCCGTCCATTGCAGCGCGTTAATCGGTTTGCCGAGCAAAAACGCGTCAATCAGCAGCGCGGCAACCGGTTCGGACAGCAGCAGCAAACCCGTCAGCGACAGCGACAACATCGGAATGGAATAGGCAATCAGCCCCCACGCCAAACATTGCATCACCGCGCCGTACACCACAATCCAGCCCAGTTGCGCGAAAGTGGTTGGCAGAAAATTATTCCCGTTAAACAAAAACATCGGCAGCAGCAATACCAGTGTGCCGCCCAAGCTGATGTGCAGCATCAGGGGAAAAATCGGCGTGTGCGCGGCGTGGTGGGTTTTGCGGACGAACACCATCGACAAAGCCAGCATCAGCCCCGACACAATCCCCGACACAAAGCCCCACAACGCCCGCCCGTTGTGTCCGAACTCGGGTGTAGAAATCATCGCCACGCCCAGTGTTGCCAGCAGCAGGCTGCCGCTTTGCAGGCGGCTCAAACGCTCGCGGAAACACAACACGCCGATGGTGGTCAGCCAAAAAATCTGTAAGCTGTTCAATAAGGTGGAAATGCCCGGCCCGACCGCGTAAATGCTTTCGTGCCACAGTGCCAAGTCCAAACCCAAAAACGCGCCTGCCGCCAAAGCGTTGCGCCGTGCCGCGCCGCCTGCGGGAAAGATTTGCCCGAACCAACGCGCCAAGCCCCAAAAAATCACCCCCGCCACCGCCAAACGCCAAAACGCCATCGCATACGCGCCCACGGGAACGTGCGCGACAATCACGCTGCCTAAGCCGAAAATGATGCAGCCGATAATCAGACCAAAAGGAGCGGAGCGGGGGGAAATCAGGGGCGACATGGCATCACGGGGGGGGAGGGTGGGGCAGGGCGTTATTGTAAATGATTTGCGGGCGGGCGCACAAACGGCACACCCCCGTACCGTGCGGACGGTGCGGGGGTGTCAAAGCATGATGGTTGGGGGTGTCATCAATTCCGCGCACACGGGAAGCCAAAACAGATTGAACAAGGCGTTGATGAAACATCGCTTGCCAAGCATCTGTGCGGGCATGACGGCGGTTTTGGTATTGTGCTGATTGTCAGATGACGCCCCCAACTGTGATTTATGGGTTTGTGCCGAACAGATTTGCGCCGAAATACAGGCACACAATCGCCGCCAGTGCCAAAGCGATGCCCGCCGCATTGGTTTTGCTCACGCGCTCGCGGAACAGCCATGCGCCCGTGAGCGTGCCAAGCACAATCACGCCCATGTTCATGCCCGCAAACACCAAAGTCGGGCTTTCCTTAAACGCCTGATGCGCTTTGACATAAAACAGAATATTGACAAAGTTCAGCACGCCCAGCAGCAAGCCGCCGACCATGCTTTTTTGGTGCCATGCCGTTTTGCGGGCAAACAGGTAGGCAAACATCAGCGTGCCCGCCAGCACGAATGCCACCAGCAGGCTGCCGGCAAACACGCCGCCCATTTTCGACAATTGTTTGAACAAAATATCAATCACGCCGTAGCCCGCCCAAACGCCCAAAAGCAGCAGTGCGGTTTGGCGGTCGGCGGGGGCTTTGCTTCCGTCCTGCGGCGCGGGTTTGTACACCAAGCACAGCAGGGCGGCGAATGCCAGCAGCACGCCGAGCAGACGGTTGGCGGTGAGCGCTTCGCCAAACACGGTGAACGCTGCCACCACCGGCAAAAACAGCGACAAACGCTGCGCCGCGTCCGATTTGACGATGCCCGTGTGCTGGACGGCGCGTCCCATCACCACAAACACGCTCGGCAGCAACACCCCCAGCAGCACAAACAGCCACGCATTGGGCAGCACCGCTTGGAAGCTGTCGGCACTCGGTTGTAAGAAAATCAGCGTCATCAAAGTGGTAACGATGTAATTGAACGCCACCATCTGTTCGATGCGCATGTCGTGCTTGCGCGCCGTTTTCAGCAATACCGAAACGGCAACGCTGGCAAAGATACTAATCAGCAGATAAATCATCTTGGGTTTCCTTGTACAAGGTCAAAACAAAAACCGCCAACCCCCAATGGATTGGACGGCGCGGCAGACAATCTGCCGCAGCAGCCTTATAACAAATCCCGAGCCAAAACTCAATGCCCGCACGGTAAAAAGCACGGGGATTTTGTGGTATAGTCGCGTTTTGCCACGATTGGTTACGGTATCCGCCATGTCTGTTTACACCCGCGTTGATGACGCGCAAATGCACCGTTTGCTTGCCGATTACGACATCGGCGCGTTTGTGTCGCTGCAAGGCATCGCCCAAGGCATCACCAACAGCAATTATTTTCTCCACACCACGCAGGGCAGCTATGTTTTAACGGTGTTTGAAGCGCTCACGCAGGTGCAATTGCCGTTTTTTTTGCGCCTGAAGCAGCATTTGAGCCGCAACGGGGTGGCGTGTCCTGCGCCCGTGCCGCAAAAAAACGGGCGTTTGGACGCGCAGGTGGCGGGCAAGCCTGCCTGTATCGTCAGCCGTTTGCAGGGCGGCGACACGTCTTATCCTACGGCGGGGCAATGTTTCCACACGGGGGCGATGCTGGCGAAAATGCATTTGGCGGGTGCATCGTTTCCCGAAAAAATGGACAATCCGCGCCACAGCGCGTGGTGGACGCACAGTGCGGAACGGCTGATGCCCCTGCTGGACAAAGACGATGCCGCCCTGCTTGCCGATGAAACCGCATTTTTGGCGGCACACCCCGACCACGCCCTGCCGCAAGGCATCATTCACGCCGATTTGTTCAAAGACAACGTGCTGTTGGACGGCGAGCGGGTGGCGGGATTGATTGATTTTTACTATGCCTGCTGCGGCAGTTTCGTGTATGACTTGGCGGTGGCGCTCAACGATTGGGCGCGTTGTGCCGACAATGTGCCGAATACGGCATTGTATGATGCTTTTGTGCGCGGCTACGAAAGCGTGCGCCCGCTTACGCCCGCCGAACGCGCTTATCTGCCCGTTGCCCACCGCGCCGGCTGCGTGCGTTTTTGGGTGTCGCGGCTGCTGGATTTCCACTTTCCCGCCGAAGGCGAGATGACGTTTATCAAAGACCCGAACGTGTTTCGCGATTTGCTGCTGGTGTACCGCCAAGGGCGCGTGCCGTCCGTTTAGGGCGTATCATCAATTGACCCGAAAACCACCGCGCCGTTATTCCTGCGCATTTTCAAACACTTCAATGACCGCGCCCGCATACGCCACCGTTTCGCCCGCACGGATTTTGGCGGTTTTGCGGGTTTCCGTGTTGCCGTTGCGCCGCACTTCGCCCGCCGCAATCACCGCTTTGGCGCGTCCGCCGCTTTCTGCCAAGCCCGCCAGTTTCAACAAATCGCACAGGGCAATGTGTTCCTGCCCCGCCAAATCCACCCGTATCGCCGTCATGTTCCGACTCCTGTTTGCTACAAAAGCGCCGATTATAACCGAGATGCCTTGACGCGCAGGCAAAAAAACACCCCTTGCTTGGGGAAACAAGGGGCACAAAAGGAACACAAACCACTACCAAAATTACTACACACGGTGTTTGTCGGACAGACAATCGGTCTGTGTGTAGCTGGTATTGAGAATCATACCCGTTTTTGAATGTCATGGCAAATGATAATTATTACTGATTTTAAAAACGGGGGTATCTTGATGATTGTCATGGATATTTAGTTTTCGTGCCGCGTTTGGTGTCCGCACGGGGGCGGCAAGGGCGTGAAAATCCCCGCACAACAGGCGCATCGCTGTATAATATAAAGCTTTTTCCGCTTGCGCCGCCATGCGTACCCCTGCCGTCAATTCCAAAATCATCGCCACTTTGCCCGTGTTGTTGAGCACGGGCGGGGTGGCTCTGTTTATTTATTCCGACCCGCGTTTTACCCATTGGTTTTCGCCTTTGATTTTGGGGATTATTTCGGGCGGTTTGGTGGATTTGGACAATGCCCTGAGCGGTAAGCTGAAAAATATTTTGTTTACGGTGTCGGCGTTTGCGGTGGCGTCGTTGTCAGTGCAACTGACTTTCCACCACCCCGTGTATTTTGCCGCCACGCTGACGGGCTTGGGTTTTTTGTTTACGCTGATTGGGGTGGCGGGGCTGCGTTACCGCACCATTGCTTTCGGCACTTTGGCGGTGGCGGCGTACACGGCGTTGGTGCATGACGGGCGGGCGGGCATGTGGTACCTCAATCCCCTGCTGCTGACGGGGGGCGCGGTGCTGTACAGTGGCGCGACCGTGCTGACCCATTTGTTGTTTCCGCACCGCCCCGTGCAGGAAAACATGGCGGGCGCGTATGATGCTTTGGCGGGCTTTTTGGCGGCGAAAGCGGATTTTTTCGACCCCGATGAAGCCGATTATCTCGAGCCGCAACAAATCAAATTGGCAATGGGCAACGCCCAAGTAACCGAAGCCTTTAATCATTGCCGCCAATCGCTGTTTTACCGCATGCGCGGTCAGCACCGCCACCCGCGCACCACCAAAATGCTGCGCTGCTACTTCATCGCCCAAGACATTCACGAGCGCATCAGCTCCAGCCACGTCCACTACCGCGCTTTTGCCGAACAAATGCGCCATACCGATTTGATTTACCGCATCAGCCGTCTGCTGCATTTGCAGGCGCAGGCGTGCCGTGATTTTGCTGCCGTGTTGCGCGACCACAATGCCGAATACCGCTACCCGCCCAAATTGGCACGCGCCACGCAGGGCGTGGAACAATCCTTGCGCCGCTATGCCGAACACCCTGCCGAAAGCGGCATCGCGCCCTACCGCGTGCAGCGACTGCTCGACAACATCACCCACGTGAGTTTGCAACTGGGGCATTTGGCGCGGCAGGACACGGACGGCTTGGGCGAGGGCGACCGCATCCGCATCACCTCCCCCGAAAGCGGCGGCATCAAAGGCGCGTGGCGCATGCTCAAGGGGCAGATTACCCCGCAATCGCCCGCCTTCCGCCACTCGGTACGCATGGCGGTTACCGTGCTGCTCTCGTGCGTGCTGCTGCAATTTGCCCCGACCATCAACGCCTACCTGCTGCCCGAAAATGTGGAAGACCACTTGAATTTGGGCTTTTGGATTTTGCTGACGGGCATTTTCGTGTGCCAGCCCAACTATTCCGCCACCAAAAAACGGCTGGTGCAGCGTATTGTCGGCACGGTGGCGGGCGTGGCGGCGGGGTCGCTGCTGCCCCTGCTCAATCCCGCGCTCGAAGTGAAATTGGGCATTGTGGTGCTGACGACCATGCTGTTTTTCTATTTCCGCACCAACAAACACAGCTTTTCCACGTTTTTCATCACCATTCAGGCGATTATCGGCTTTTCGGTGATGGGCTACGATGTTACCGTATTTTTGATTCCGCGCATTGCCGACACGGTGGTGGGGGCATTGATTGCGGGTTTGGCGGTGTATTGGATTTGGCCCGATTGGAAATATCTGCAATTGGAACAAACCGGCGCGCAGGCCGTACAGGCAAACGCGGGCTATTTGAAGGCGATTTTAAACGAATTGCAGCAATACGGGATTCGCGACGACGTTGCCTACCGCCACGCCAGACGGGTGAGCCACGACCGTGCCGCCGCCCTTTCCACCACGCTTTCGGATATGTCGGGCGAAGCGAAAAAATACGGCAACCGTTTGCAGGACGGATTTTTGCTTTTAAAAATCAACTATTCGCTGATTGGCTACATTTCCGCCTTGGGCGCGTACCGCAACAAGATGCACGGCAGCCGCAGCGAAGCGGAAGAAGCGTTTTTGTTGCATTTTTTCCCCGTTGCCGAACAAGTGGTCGGGATTATGGAAAACATCGGCGCGTGGGACGGGCAGCATTTTGCCCAAGCCTACCGCCGCGTGCAAAACGACTTGGCGGATTTGCGCCGCGAGTGCGGCGGGGACGAATGCATCGGCGACGATTGGCAAAGCCAAGTATTGTGGCAGCAACTGCTGATGATTGCCGATGTGCTGGAGCCTTATTACCACGCCCTGCACCGCGAACAGGGCGCACAAGACGATGCCCCGTCCGCCACGCCGGCGCAAAGCGCGGCATAAAGCAGCAAAGCGTATTTTGATTTTGCGGCAAAACGGTTAAAATAGCCGCCAAATGCGTATTTTTTAGAAAGACAAGCGTTATGGCAGCAAAACCCAAAGGCTTGGGGCGCGGTTTGGACAGCCTGATTTCCTTTACCAGCCTCGATGACGACAGTGGCGACCGTTTGAGCACCGTTCCCATCGGCAGGGTGCGTCCCGGACGTTACCAGCCGCGCGTGCAGATGGACAACGACGCTTTGCAGGAATTGGCGGAGTCGATTCGGGCGCAAGGCGTGATTCAGCCTGTGGTGGTGCGCGAATTGGGCGGGCGCGAATACGAACTGATTGCGGGCGAGCGGCGTTGGCGTGCCGCACAAATGGCGGGCTTGGACGAAATTCCCGTCGTCATCAAAAACACGGACGACAAAACCGCCATGGCGATGGGTTTGATTGAAAACATCCAGCGCGAAAACCTCAACCCCATCGAAGAAGCGCAGGGCTTCAAACGCCTGATTGACGAGTTCGAGCTGACCCACGAAACCGTTGCCGAAGTGGTCGGGCGCAGCCGCAGCGCGATTTCCAACAGCTTGCGGCTGCTCAAGCTGCCCGAACCGGTGCAGGAAATGCTGTTCGACCGCCAATTGGAAATGGGACATGCCCGTGCGATTGTCAATCTTTCCGTAGAAGAACAGCTTGATTTGGCAAACAAAGCGGTGCGGCACGGCTGGTCGGTGCGCGAAATGGAGCGGCGCAGCCGCCAAGTGGAAACCTATGTGCCGCCGCCGCCGCGCCGTCTCGACCCCGATGTCGGACGGCTTGCCGACAGCCTGACCGAGCATTTGGGCGTGCCCGCACAAATCCAAACCCGCGACCGCAAAAAAGGCAAAATCGTGCTGCATTTTGATTCCGCCGATGCCTTTGACGGACTGATGGCGCGTTTGGGCGTGGCATACGAAGAAGACGCATGAAGCTGATTGCGTTCAATAAACCCTGCGGCGTGATTTGCCAGTTTTCCGCGCACGACACCCACCGCAGCCTGAAAGACTTTATTCCCGTTCCCCGCGTGTATCCTGCCGGACGGCTGGACACCGACAGCGAGGGTTTGCTGCTGCTCACCGACAACGGCGCATTGCAAGCCCGCATCGCCCAACCCCGCCACCAAACCGTCAAAACCTATTGGGCGCAATTGGAAGGCACACCTTGCCCCGACAAGCTGAAATTGCTGCAACAAAAAATGGATTTGGGCGATTTTGTTGCCAAGCCCGCACAAATCCGCCTGTTGGACAACGGCGAAACCGCCAAGCTGTGGGCGCGGGTGCCGCCCGTGCGTTTCCGCAAAAACGTGCCCGATTTTTGGTTGGAAATCCGCATCGGCGAGGGCAAAAACCGCCAAGTGCGCCGCATGACCGCCAAAGCGGGTTATCCCTGCCTGCGCTTGGTGCGGGTGGCGGTGGGGCGCATCAATCTTTTTGATTTGCAACTGGGTTTGGGCGAATGGCGGCGGATAAACCGATTGCCGTAAACACTGTTTTGCCCGCTCGGGCAGCCTGAATCCCTTTTTATCTCATTTTCAAAAACCTTTTGTTATTTCCATGAAACTCCATCAAATCCTTTCTGCCGAAGCCGAAGCCGCCTTTGCCGCCGCCGGCATTTCCGGCAGCCCCGTTGCCCTCCAGCCCGCCAAAAATCCCGATTTCGGCGATTACCAAATCAACGGCGTGATGGGCGCTGCCAAAGCCGCCAAACAAAACCCGCGCGAACTGGCGCAAAAAGTCGCCGGTGCGCTGGCGGACAGCAAAGTTTTCGCCGCCGCAGAAGTGGCAGGGCCCGGCTTTATCAACCTGCGCCTGAAGCCTGAATTTCTTGCCGAAAATATGAAAAATATTTTTCAACAACAACAGCTTGGCATCACCCGCGCCGATGCGCCGCAAACGGTGGTGATTGATTATTCCTCTCCCAATCTCGCCAAAGAAATGCATGTCGGTCATCTGCGTTCCGGCATTATCGGCGACAGCATCGCCCGCATTTTGGGCTTTTTGGGGCATCGCGTGATTCGTCAGAACCATGTGGGCGACTGGGGCACGCAATTCGGCATGCTGATTGCCTATCTGATTGAACAAAAACAGCAAAACAGCAATTTTGAACTGGCGGATTTGGAACAGTTTTACCGCAATGCCAAAGTGCGTTTTGACGAAGACCCCGCCTTTGCCGACACCGCCCGCGCCTATGTGGTGAAATTGCAAAGCGGCGATGAGCAAGTGCTTGAATGGTGGCAACAATTTGTGGATTTGTCGTTGCAGCACGCCGAAAACGTCTATCAAACGCTCGGCTTGCTGCTGGAGCGCGATGATGTGTGCGGCGAATCTTTTTACAACAAAGACTTGCAAAACACGGTGGACGAATTGGCGGCGATGGGCTTGGCGGTGGACGATGAGGGCGCGAAAGTGGTGTTTCTGCCCGAATTCAAAAACAAAGACGGCGAAGCGGCGGCGTTTATCGTGCAAAAACAAGGCGGCGGCTTTCTCTACGCCAGCACCGATTTGGCGTGTATGCGCTACCGCGTGAACGAATTGCAAGCCGACCGCCTGATGTATGTGGTGGATCACCGTCAAGCCCTGCATTTCCAACAGCTTTTTGCCGTATCGCGCAAGGCGGGCTGGCTGCCTGAAAACGTGTCCGCCGAATTTGTCGGCTTCGGCACGATGATGGGCAAGGACGGCAAACCGTTTAAAACGCGCTCCGGCGACACGGTGAAACTGGTTGATTTGCTTGATGAAGCGGTGGAACGCGCCACTGCTTTGGTGCGCGGCAAAAATCCCGCTTTGGACGACACCGCCGCCGCCGAAATCGGGCGCACGGTGGGCATCGGCGCGGTGAAATACGCGGATTTGAGCAAAAACCGCAGCAGCGATTATGTGTTTGATTGGGAACAGATGTTGTCGTTTGAGGGCAATACCGCGCCTTATCTGCAATACGCCTACACGCGGGTGCAAAGCGTGTTCAAAAAGGCGGGCGCGTGGACGATGCCCGAAGCGCTGTTATTGAATGATTCGTTGGAACAACGGCTTGCGGTGGAACTGCTGCGTTTTGAAGATGTGTTGAACGCGGCGGCGGAACAGGCGGCACCGCATTATTTGGCGGGCTATCTGTATCAGTTGGCGGCTTTGTTCAGCCGTTTTTACGAAGCCTGCCCGATTTTGAAAGCGGAAGGTGTGGTGCGCGACAGCCGTTTGGCGTTGGCGAAACTGACGGGCGAGACCTTGCGGCAGGGCTTGGCGTTGTTGGGCATCGATACGCTGGACGTGATGTAGCAAAAACAAAAAAGTGGCATCGTGATGATGCCACTTGTTTTGTCGGGGCGGGACTTATTCGCCCAAAGTGGCGGCGGGAACGCGCACCCGTCCTTCCATAATCACGCGGGCGCTGCGGCTCATCACGGCTTTGGCGGCAAACCATTTGCCGTTTTGCCGTTCGGCAGCCGCGCCCACGCGCAGGGTGCCGGAGGGGTGTCCGAAGCGCACGGCTTCACGCGCCCCGCCGCCGGCAACCAGATTGACCAGCGTGCCGGGAACGGCGGCGGCAGTCGCAATCGCCACCGAAGCCGTCCCCATCATGGCGTGGTGCAGCTTGCCCATGCTCATGGCGCGAACCAGCAAATCGGTGTCGGCGGCGGACACGGTTTTGCCGCTTGAGGCGGTGTAGCTTTGCGGCGGCGCGACCCATGCGATTTTCGGGGTGTGGGCGCGGGTGGCGGCTTCCGACAAGTCTTTGATTAAGCCCATTTTCAATGCGCCGTGTGCGCGGATGGTTTCCAGTTTGTCCAATTCGGCGGGCTTGGCGTTGATGTCGTCTTGCAACTCGGTGCCGGTGTAGCCCAAATCCGCCGCGTTCACGAAAATGGTGGGAATGCCGGAATTGATTAAAGTGGCTTGCAAACTGCCCAGTTCGGGAATGTCGAGCGTGTCCACCAAATTGCCGGTGGGAAACATATCGCCTTCGCCGTCTGCGGGGTCGAGAAACTCAATCACCACTTCGGCGGCGGGAAAGGTTACGCCGTCCAGCTCGAAACCGCCGCATTCTTGCACTTCGCCGTTTGCCACCGGCACGTGGGCGATGATGGTTTTGCCGATATTCGCCTGCCAAATCCGTACCGTGCAGATGCCGTTGTCGGGGATTTTTTCGGGGGAAACCAAGCCTTGTGAAATGGCAAACGCGCCGACGGCGGCGGTGAGGTTGCCGCAGTTGCCGCTCCAGTCCACAAAGGGTTGGTCAATCGACACCTGCCCGAACAGGTAATCGACATCGTGGTCGGGGCTGGACGATTTGTCCAAAATCACCGCTTTGCTGGTGGACGAGCTGGCGTTGCCCAAGCCGTCAATCTGTTTGCCGTAGGGGTCGGGGCTGCCCAGTACGCGCAGCAGGATTCGGTCGCGCACCTTGCCGGGCTGTTGTGCCGCTTCGGGCAAATCCGTGCGTTTGAAAAACACGCCTTTGGACGTGCCGCCGCGATAGTAAACGGCGGGAATGCTGATTTGTGTCATGTTGCGATGCTCCTGATTTATTTCCAATAACGCCACCAAGGCATGTCGTCTGCCACCCATGCTTTTTGCAGGTAGCTGCTGTTGGGGTAATTGGTTTGCAACACGCGCCGCGCATCGTCCGCCAATTGCGTTTTGCCCATTTTTTCGTAGGTAAACACCATAATCGCCAAGGCTTCTTCGGGGTAGGAGGTGTTTTGGAATTGTTGGACGATGCGCTGGGCGCGGTTGTTGGCGGCAAGGTGGGCGCCGCGTTTGGCGTAGTAGCGGGCGATGGCGATTTCGTGTCCGCCCAGTGCTTCCACCAGCCGTGTCATGCGTTTGCGCGCTTCAGGGGCGTATTTGCTGTTGGGAAAGCGTTTGACCAGTGTTTCAAAGGTTTTGTAGGTGTCGCGGTTGGCTTGCGGGTCGCGGTCGGACCAGTCTTGGGCGGAAAGTTTGTTGAGAAAGGAGGTGTCTTCGTCAAATTGTACCAAGCCGCGCAGGTACAGGGCGTAGTCGGTGTGGATGCTGGCGGGGAAGTGTTTTTCAAAACGCTCCAGTGATGCCAGTGCTTTGACGGGCTCTTCGTTTTTGTAGTGGGCGTAGGCTTCTTCCATCAGGGCTTGTTCGACATAGCGTCCTTCGGGCTGGCGCGAACGCAGGATTTCGTAGAGTGTGGCGGCGCGGCTGTAGTTGCCTGCGTCCAGTTCTTTCCGTGCTTCGGAATACAGTTGCTCGGTTTGCCAGTTTTGGGTTTGGCGGGCGTCTTTGCTGATTTTGCTCTGGTCGGTGCCGGCGCACGCGCTCAAAAGCAGTGCGGCAAGCAGGAGTGCCGACAGGGGTTGTTTCATTTTGATTCCTTTGATTCGGTGATTGATTCCGATTGCGGCACGCTGCCGCAGGGTAAAGCCGTATTCTGCCATTTTTCGGGCGGTTTGGGAATTGCCGCGCCGTGTGCTGGCACGGGGGCGGCGGCAGCGATACAATGTGTGTTTGGTTTTGCCGTGCCGGTGTGTTGGTGCACGGGACGGTGTTTGAAGGAATGTTGATGAAGTTTGTGTGTACCCGTGTCGGCAAGCGCCGCCGCCGTGTGTGTTTGTTGGTGTTGGTGTTGGCGGTGGTGCTGCCGGCGGCAGGGCTGGCGGCGTACTGCCTGTTCCGTGCCGATCCGCCGCCGCCCGAACCGCCCGTTGTGCCTGCGCCCCGTCCCGCACCTGCGCCGCCCGAGCCGCCTGTGGCGGCGGAAATTTTGGACGGGCGCGTGCTGCCGGCGCAAAGCCCGCATCTGACGCGCTTGCCCGATGAATTTGCCAACAAACCCACTTTTGTCCACCGCGATGCGGTTGAAGATTTGTTGGCACTGATTCGCGCCGCCAAAGCGGACGGCATCACGCTGACAGTGGTGTCGGGGTTTCGTTCGTATTGGCACCAGCAAAGCATTTGGAACAAAAAATGGCAAAACGTGGGCGATGCGCCCGATGATGCGGCGCGGCTGGCGCTGGTGTTGCGTTTTTCCGCCGTGCCTGCGCTCAGCCGCCACCATTGGGGGACGGACGTGGATTTCAACAGTGTGGACGATGCCTACTGGCAGGGCGCGGAAGGGCGGGCGGTTTCGGCATGGCTGCGTGCCAACGCCCGCCGCTACGGCTTTTGCCAAGTGTATGATGGACGGGCGCAGGGGCGGCGTGCTGGCGGACACGAAGACGAAGCGTGGCACTGGTCGCACCTGCCCAGCGCCGCGCCCCTGCACCGCCAGCGTTCGGCGCGTTTGGATGAAGCCCGTTATCCCGACTTGCACGGCAGCGACATTTTGCAAGGGCAGGGCGCGATGCTGCGCCCGTTTGTCGATTCGCTCGCGCCCGAATGCACATCGGCAAAACCGATTTCCACGCAAAATCAGTCGTCTTCCGCCGTATCACCGCCGTCATAAAGACCAAAACGGCGATTGCCGCTATAATCTTTGCCGTTTTGATATTTGAACCACACACCGAAGGAACCCGAATATGGACATTCAAGAACAAATCCGCCAATTGGTCAATGAACACCGCGTGGTGCTGTTTATGAAAGGCAGCAAACAATTTCCCCAATGCGGCTTTTCCGCCCGTGCCGTGCAGCTTTTGCAAGCGGCGGGCTGCCAAGACTTCGTTACCGTAAACGTTTTGGAAAACGAAGCGGTACGTCAGGGCATCAAAGAATTTGCCGACTGGCCCACCATTCCGCAGCTTTACGTTGATGGCGAATTTCAAGGCGGCTGCGACATCATGACCGAAATGTTTGAAGCGGGCGAATTGCAAACCCTGCTCGGCGGCGCGGCGTAATGGCACAGCCGTCCGTACTGGAAACGCTTGCCGTTCCCGATGGTGGCGGGCGCACTTTGGGCAGCGAAAAAGCCGTTGTTTCGTTTTCGGAGCAAGACGGACGGTGCCGTGTGGTGTTGCGTTTTGCCTATCCCGTTGCCCACCTGCGCGACACCTTGACCGCGCAGGTGCGTGCCGCACTCGGGCGCGATGATGCCGAAGTGGTGTTGGAAAGCCGCATCGCCGCCCACGAAGTACAGGCGGGGCTGCGTACCGTTCACGGCGTGAAAAACATCATCGCCGTGGCATCGGGCAAGGGCGGCGTGGGCAAATCCACCACCACCGCCAACCTTGCCCAAGCCCTGAGCGCGATGGGCGCACGGGTCGGCGTGCTGGACGCGGATTTGTACGGGCCCAGCCAGCCGACCATGCTCGGCGTGGCAGCGCAGTCGCCGCAGCAGCACAAGCAACGCTTTCTCCCCGTCCGCAACGCGCAAGGCATTCAGGTGATGTCCATCGGCTTTCTGATTGACGAAGCGCAAGCGGTGGTGTGGCGCGGCCCGATGGTGTCGCAAGCCCTGCAACAGCTCTTGTTTCAGAGCGAATGGGACGATGTGGACTACCTGCTGGTGGATTTGCCGCCCGGCACGGGCGACATCCAACTGACCCTGTCGCAAAAAATCCCCGTTACCGGCGCGGTGGTCGTTACCACCCCGCAGGACATCGCCCTGATTGATGCGCGAAAAGCGGTGGACATGTTTCAAAAAGTCAATATTCCCGTGTTTGGCGTATTGGAAAACATGTCGGTACACGTCTGCCCGCAGTGCGGACACCGCCAAGCCCTGTTCGGCAGCGACGGCGGCAAACATCTGGCGGCGCAATTGGGCGTGCCCTTGTTGGGACAACTGCCCTTGAGCCTGCCCGTGCGCGAAGCGATGGACACGGGCGCGGCTGCCGCCCTGCACGCCGACTGCCCCGACATCGCCGCCATCTACACCCGCGCCGCTTTCGCCACCGCGCTGGCAGTGGCAGACAAACGCCGCGATTTCAGTTCGCGTTTCCCCAAAATCGTTGTAGAATAAACATTTGAGTTGAAACAGAAAGGTGCGTCATGCGTTGGCAAGGCAGAGAAGGCAGCGACAATGTGGAAGACCGGCGCGGTGCGGGCGGCGGCGGAGGGGGCGGGCGCGGCGGCGGTTTGCTCGGCATCATCGTGCTGCTGGTGGGCGCATATTACGGCGTGGACTTGAGCGGCATTGTTGGCGGCGTGCCGCAAATCGGCGGTTCCGCCCCCGTTGCCCGCGAGCAGCCCGCACAACGTTCTGCGCAGGAGCAGGAGCTGACACAAATCAGCAAAGTGGTTTTGCGCGAAACCGAAAAAGTGTGGAGCGACTACTTCCACCGGCACGGAGCGCATTACCGCATGCCCAAAATGGTGCTGTACGATGACCGCACCCACACCGCTTGCGGCACGGGCAACGCATCGGCAGGCCCGTTTTACTGCCCCGCCGACCAAAAGCTCTATATCGACCTGTCGTTTTACAACACCATGAAGCACGAATTGGGCGCGGAAGGCGATGCCGCTTTTGCCTATGTGCTGGCGCACGAAGTCGGACACCATGTGCAAACCGTATTGGGTACGATTGAAAAAGTCCACCGCGCCCAGCAGCGCGTGGGCAAACGCGAAGCCAACGCACTGTCGGTCAGGCTCGAACTTCAGGCAGACTGCTATGCGGGCTTGTGGGCGCACTACGCCCAAAAAGACGGCTTGTTTGAAGCGGGCGACATCGAAGAAGCCTACAACGCCGCCGAAGCGGTGGGCGACGACCGTCTGCAACAACGCGCACAGGGCTACACCGTACCGCACACCTACACGCACGGCACATCTGCCCAGCGCAAACAATGGTTTCAGCGCGGATTGCACACGGGCGACATTGAGCAGTGCGACACGTTCAAATAGCCGCCGCGCAGCCCCGAGCTTAGCTTAAAACCTTTGCGCCGTCATTCCCTAACTAGGGCGTGTCATCAATTGACCGAGAAAACACAGCGCCGTCATTCCCGCGCAAACGGGAATCCAAGTCAAAGCACAACAAACCTTGATAAAACATGGCTTGCCAAACATCGTGCAGTGGCTTCCCGCCTGCGCGGGAATGACGGCAGTTTTTATACGCCCCGATGCCGTGTTTCACAGACAACAAAATGCGCCGTCATATGATTGACGGCGCATTTGTCTGTTTTCAGGCATCAGGGCGAATCAACGTTCCAAATGCAAAAACTGCATATGCCGTTCATACTGGTTCAGAATGTCAATGATAATCTGCTCTTTGGTGTAGCCGACCAAATCGTAGTCCTGACTGCCTTCGCTCAAAAACACTTCGGCACGGTAATAGGTTTCGCGGTCGCTGCCTGTGGAAAGGTTGCCCGACTGCCCCAAGGCAAACACGGGTTTCACCGCTTCCACCAGCTTCACCTGATACAGAAAATCCACTTCGCCGTTATGCCGCACCGACAGCGTTACGCCGTGCGGATTTTGCTGTTCGGTAACATCGGTGTCCAAGCCCTTGCTTTGCAGCTCGTGCGCCACTTCCAGCATGGCGGGCTGGAGTTGGGCGACCAGAAAACGCTGTGCGGTTTGCGCGTTGGGAAAATCAATCAGGCGGTGCAGGCGGTTGCGCCAGTTGCGCCCGTCATCGAGTACCATGGCTTTGTCCACTTGGTTGGCTTTGCGTTTGTTGCCTTCCTGACGCAGACACGTCCACAGCGATGCCATATACATCAGCAAAACCAGCGAAAACGGCAGTCCCGCCACCACCGAAACCGATTGCAGCGAAGCAAATCCGCCCGCCAGCAGCAAGCCCAGCGTAATCAAGCCGGTTGCCGCCGCCCAAAACAGCCGCAGCCACACGGGGGCATCGCTGCCGCTTTCCAAGTTGCGCGAGCTTAAGTTGGCAAGAACGAGTGCGCCCGAGTCGGCGGAAGTTACGAAGAAAATCAAGCCAATCAGCACCGACAAGCCCGACCAGAACGCCGCCCAAGGATAATGCTCAAACAGGGCGAACATGCCCATCGCAGGATTTTCCAGCGCGGTTTTGCCGAGTGCCGCCGCGCCGTGGTTGGCAACCAAATCAATGCCGCTATTGCCGAAAATGGAAAACCACGCAAAGATAAAGCCCAATGGGATAAACATCACGCCGAACACAAATTCGCGCAAGGTGCGTCCGCGCGAGATGCGGGCGATAAACAGTCCGACAAACGGCGCCCACGCCACCCACCACGCCCAGAAAAACACCGTCCAAAACGATTTCCATTCCGCGCCCGCATCGCCCTGATAGGCATAGACTTGAAAGGTTTTGCCGAGAACGTTTTGGAAGTAGTCGCCGATGTTTTCGGTGAAGGCGTTGAGCAGGAACAGGGTCGGACCCATCACCAGCAGGGCGAGCAGCAGAAAGGTTGCGCCGAGCATATTGATTTCAGACAGCCTGCGCACGCCTTTTTCCACGCCCGACATCGCCGACAAGCCCGCCGCGATGGTTACGCCCAAAATAATGGCTGCCTGAACGCCTTTGCTGCTGTCCATGCCGAAAACGTGGCTCAAGCCCGCATTCGCCTGCAACACGCCGATGCCCAAGCTGGTGGCGATGCCCAGCAGGGTACAGACCACGCCGAAAGTGTCCACCGTGTCGCCGAGCCAGCCGTCCGTGCGTTTTTTGCCGAACAGGGGAATCAGCGCGCTGCGCAGGGAAAGCGGCAGGTTTTTGCGGTAGGCGAAATACGCCAACGCCATGCCAATCAGGGCGTAAATGCCCCAACCGTGCAAGCCCCAGTGTAAAAAGGTTTGCACAAAGGCGGCACGCGCCGCTTCGGGCGTGCTGCCTGCGCCGGTGTTGGGGGAAAGGTAGTGCGTGAGCGGTTCGGACACGCCGAAAAACAGCAAGTCAATGCCGATGCCCGCCGAAAACAGCATCGCCGCCCATGCCAAAAACGGGAAATCGGGTTTGTCTTGGTCTTTGCCGAGCTTGATGTCGCCGTAGCGGGAAATGCCGACAAACAGCGCGAACACGGTGTAGGCGGCCACCACCAGCATATAGTACCAGCCGAAATGGTCGGACACCCAGCGCAGCGAGCTGCCGAGTACGGCTTCGCTGGCGGCGGGGAAGACGATGGTAAACAAAATCAGCAGCACCGAAATCAGCGATGCGGCGGCGAATACGGTGCGGTTTACCGAAAACGGGGAATTTGATGTGTGCGGGGGACTGTTCATAACGGTTGTCCTTGGGTTGTTTCAGATGGGTGTTTATTGCGCGGGCAGGTCTTTTTCGCGGCGCGTGCAGACGGTTTTTGCCATTTCTTCTTTGAGATTGTCTTCCGCAAGCTGGGTTTGGTGCATGGTGTCGCGGGTGAGCTCGTCAATCCGCAAGTAAAACTTTTCATCGGGCTTGCGGTCGCTCAAGATGTGTGCGGTCATTTTGTCGTGCAAGCGCATGGTTTCATCTTTGGCAATCGCTTTGCGGGTGGCGGCGGGGTGTTTGCGCTGTAATTTGCCGTCCGTCAGTTTTAAGGTCAGCAGATTGTCTTGTAACTGCCAAGTGCCGCGAGAGGGCAGGCTGTAATGAAATTCGTGGCCGTTAAATTTGAAAATCATCTTGCCCTGCGTTTTGACCGTGCCGTTGGCGGAAAAATGAATGTGGTCGCGGGTTTCGGCGTTGATGTCGTCATAACGGGTCAGGCAATGCCATTTTCCTTGCAAATCGGCGGCTTGGTCTGCCCATACCGGCGCGGAAACGGCAAGCAGGGCGGCGAATAACAGTTTGGTAACGGTGTTCATTTTTTGCTCCGAGATAAGAATAAGAAAGAATAAGAAAAGTGTTGCCGTCATGCACTTGGCGCATGACGGCACGGGTTTACGCGCTGCGTTGCGGCGTGCCGCGCACGGGCGCACCGTTGGCAACGTAATAATCCGCTTCCGAGGGCGGCAGGGGCGTGCGTCCGCGAATTTGGTCGGCGATTTTTTCAGCCAGCATGATGGTGGTGGCGTTCAGATTGCCGGTAATGATGTTCGGCATAATGGACGCATCCACCACGCGCAGCGCGTCAATGCCGTGTACGCGCCCTTGTCCGTCCACAACGGCATCGTTGCCTTCGCCCATCGCGCAGGTGCAGGACGGGTGGTAGGCGGTTTCGGCGTGTTGGCGGACGTATTCGTCCAGCTCGGCATCGCTTTGCAGGTGTTCGGGCGGGGTGATGGCTTTGCCGCGATAGGGGTCGAGCGCGGGCTGGCCGATGATTTCGCGGGTAATCCGAATGGCGGCGCGGAACTCTTCCCAATCCTGTTCGTGGCTCATGTAGTTGAACAAAATGCTGGGGTGGTCGGCGGGATTGCGCGATTTGAGTTTGACGCGCCCGCGACTGGGCGAACGCATGGAGCCGACATGGGCTTGAAAGCTGTGGGCTTTGCTGGCGTTGCGCCCGTCATAACGCACGGCAATCGGCAAAAAGTGATATTGGATATTCGGCCATTCAAATTTTTCGTGGGAACGGATAAAGCCGCCGCCTTCAAAATGGTTGGTCGCGCCCAAGCCCGTGCCGTTAAACAGCCATTCCGCGCCAATCAGGGGTTTGTTCCACCAATTGTTTGCGGGAGCGATGGAAACGGGTTGCGTGCATTCGTACTGCATATACAGTTCCAAATGGTCTTGCAGATTGTTGCCCACGCCTTGCAAATCCAAGATTTCGGGAACGCCCGCTTCGCGCAGCCATTCGCCCGGCCCGATGCCGCTTCGTTGCAGAATCTGCGGGGAAGCAATCGCACCCGCGCACACGATGATTTCACGGTGGGCTTCAACGGTGTGGCTTTGTCCGCGCCGGCTGAAACGCACGGCACGGGCGCGTTTGCCGTCAAACAAGATGACATCGGTGAGTGCGCCGGTGAGAATGTGCAGGCGTTCGCGGTGTTTTGCCGTGTCCAGATAGGCGCGGGCGGTGGAACTGCGCCGTCCGTGCGGGGTAACAAATCTGTCCATCGGCCCGAAGCCTTCCTGCTGATAGCCGTTCAGGTCGTCCGTGCGCGGGTAGCCTGCCTGAACGCCCGCTTCAATCATGGCTGCAAACAGGGGGTTGGCATTGGGCTTGGCGGTGGTAACGTGGACGGGGCCGTTGCCGCCGTGATAGGCGTTTTCGCCGGCATCGCGGTGTTCGGCTTTTTTGAAGTAGGGCAGGCAATGGCGGTAGCTCCAGTTTTCCAAGCCTTTGATTTGCGCCCAGTGGTCAAAGTCCAAGGCGTTGCCGCGAATGTAGCACATGCCGTTAATCAGGGACGAGCCGCCCAAGCCTTTGCCGCGTCCGCAATCCATGCGGCGGTGGTTCATAAAAGGTTCGGGGTCGGTTTGGTAGCCCCAGTTGTAGGTTTTGCCTTGCAGGGGCATGGCGAGTGCGGCGGGCATTTGGGTGCGGAAGTCCAAACGGTAGTCGGGCAAGCCCGCTTCCAGCAGCAGCACGGAGACGTTTTCGTCTTCGGTCAGACGCGCCGCCAGCACGTTGCCCGCGCTGCCCGCACCGATGATGATGTAGTCGTAGGCGTTTTTAATCATATTGTTTAATCCTTTCGGTAGAGAAATTGGCGGATACGGTGGCGGTAATGGTAAGCCAAGCCCGCGAACGGTAGCAGAATAAATGCCATGCCCAGTCCGCCGAACACAATCATCAGTCCGACCATGCCGAATCCGCCCCAAATACAGCATTCCAAAATCAATTGCGGTGCAATGTGTCCCGATGCTTGCAGCAGGTCATCGCGTTCTTGGGCGTTGAGCGGGCGGTAACGGCTGGTGCAAACGCGCCAAACGAGCCAGCCTACAGCCGACAAGGCACAGGCAGCCACGCACAGGATAATTTGCGTTTCCGTACCCCAGAAACAGGCGGCGAACAGCAGTCCCACCAGCGCCCACACCGCCAAAGAAGTCCATAAAGTATGGTTTTGTTTCATTCAGCCAGCCTTAAAACACGGACTGAAAGCCACCCAATTCCACCAGCACCGATTTGGTTTGCGTGTAGTGCATCAGCGTTTGCACGCCGTTTTCGCGGCCGATGCCGGATTGTTTGTAGCCGCCCACCGGCATTTGCGCGGGCGATTCGCCCCAAGCGTTGAGCCAGCAGATGCCTGCCTGAAGCCGCGCAATCAGGCGGTGTGCGCGTGTCAAATCGGGCGTAACCACGCCCGCCGCCAAGCCGTATTCGCCGGTGTTGGCGCGGGAAACGGCTTCGTCTTCATCGTCATAAGTCAGAATGCACATCACCGGCCCGAAAATTTCGTCCCGACAAATCAACATCTCATCGCAGCAATCAGTAAACACGGTCGGCGCGACAAACGCCCCCGCCGCCAACGCACCATCGCTCAAGCGCGTGCCGCCCGCCAGCAAAGTTGCGCCTTCGTCCTTGCCTTTCTCAATATAATCCAACACTTTTTCCATATGCGGAAAACTGGCTAACGGCCCGAAATTGGTTTGCGGGTCAAGCGGGTCGCCGATGCGGATTCGCGCCACCCGTTCCAACACTTTGCTTTCAAACGCGCTTTTCAGGCAGCTTGGCACAAACACGCGCGTGCCGTTGGTGCAAACCTGCCCCGAACTGTAAAAATTCGCCATCACCGCGATGTCCGCCGCCAAATCCATATCGGCATCGGCGCAAATGATTAACGGCGATTTGCCGCCCAGTTCCATCGTGGTTTCTTTCAGCGAAGACGCGGCTGCCTGCGCCATCACTTTTTTGCCCGTTGCCACGCCGCCCGTGAACGACACTTTAGCGATGTTTGCGTGCGTACTCAATGCCTCGCCCACGCGCCAATCGCCCTGAACCACGTTGAACACGCCGTCCGGTACGCCCGCTTCGGTAAAAATTTCCGCCAATTTCAACGCGCCGGTCGGCGTGATTTCGCTGGGCTTGAAAATCATCGCGTTGCCCGCCGCCAACGCGGGCGCGGCTTTCCACATCGCAATCTGAATCGGATAATTCCACGCGCCGATGCCCGCCACAACGCCGAGCGGTTCTTGGCGGGTGTAGGCAAACGCGGTTTCGCGCAGGGGAATTTGCCGCCCTTCAATCGCTTGCGCCAAACCTGCATAATATTCAATCACATCTGCGCCGGTAACGATGTCCACATACAGCGTTTCCGAAAGCGGTTTGCCGGTGTCCAGCGTTTCCAGTTTTGCCAATTCGTCATTGCGTTCGCGCAAGATGGCTACCGCTTTCAACAAAATACGGGCGCGTTCCACCGCCGTCATCGCCGCCCAGATTTTTTGACCGTGTTCGGCAGACGACACGGCGGCTTGGATTTCCGCATCATCGCTTTGCTGGACGAGCGACAGCGTTTCGCCGTTGGCGGGATTGGTGTTGGCAAAGGTTTCCGCACCGGCGCGGACGGGAGCGTATGCGCCGTTGATGTAGGCGGTGAGCAGAGTAGGGGACATCATTATTTTCCTGATAAACACAACAATCCGGCAGAATTAACACGGATTGCCCGAGCCAGTCAAGTTTTCTCCCGCCACACAACTTCGTTATAATGACGTTTGCACAACACAGAAGCAAAAAGGAATTGCAATGAAACTGCAAGAAACCTGCACCGCAAGCCAACTGATTTTTGATGGAAAATTCGTTACCATTCATCAAGATGACGTACAACTGCCCAACGGCGCACACACCAAACGCGTCTGGATACGCCACCCCGGCGCGGCGTGCGTGCTGGCAATTACCCCCGAACAACAAGTGATTTTGGTACGCCAATGGCGCTACGCCGCAGGAACGGCATTATTGGAAGTGCCTGCGGGAAAACTGGACGCAAACGAAGACCCGAGCGTATGCGCCCTGCGCGAATTGGCAGAAGAAACGCCTTATTGTGCCGAGCGCGTGGAAAAATTGGCACAATTCTACACCGCACCCGGATTCTGCAACGAAATCATGCACGTTTACCGCGCCATCAACATCAGCAAAAACAGCCAATTATCGCCCGACCAAGACGAGATTGTGCAAACCGTTTTGCTGAATGCCGATGAAGCCCGCGCTGCCATCGCCAACGGCGAAATCCAAGATGCCAAAACACTGATTGCACTTAATTTTTGGCTGAATCCAACACGCACATGAACGCCCGCTACATCGGGCGTTTCGCCCCCAGCCCGACAGGCAAGCTGCACATCGGTTCGCTGCTTGCCGCTTTGGCATCTTATGCCGATGCCAAAGCACACGGCGGAAAATGGCTGCTGCGTATTGAAGACCTTGACCCGCCGAGAGAAGTAGCGGGCGCGGCAGACGACATTATTCGAACGCTGGCAGTATTCGGATTTGAATGGGACGGCGAAATCACCTACCAGAGCCAACGCCATGAAATCTACCAATCGGCACTGGAACAATTAAAAAAACAAAACCTTGCTTATCCCTGTTTTTGCAGCCGCAAACAATGGCAGCAAGCAGCCCGACAAGGCGCGGACGGTTTTGTTTACAATGGGCATTGCGCCCGTAATCCCCTTGCGCCCGCCACAGGCAAAACACCTGCATGGCGTTTGCGTGTTCCCAATCAAGAGATTGTTTCTCAAGACAGAATAGTCGGAACGTATGCCCAAAACTTGGCACGCGACATCGGTGATTTTGTGCTTTTGCGGGCAGACGGTTTTTGGGCATACCAATTGGCGGTGGTGGCAGACGATGCGGCGCAGGGTATCACCCACATCGTGCGCGGACAAGATTTGTTGGTTTCAACCCCGCGCCAAATTTGGCTGCAACAGTGCCTGAATGTTCCGCAGGTGCAATACGCGCATTTGCCCTTATTAACCAACCAACTGGGGCAAAAATGGTCGAAACAGACGCTCGCGCCCGCATTGGATTTGCGCCAAAGTGAAGCCTTGTTGCGACAAGTATCGGAATATTTGGGTGTTCCCCCTGCGCCGTCCGTAAACCGTCCGCAAGATTTGTTGGTATGGACAATCCAAAATTGGCACATCGGCAACGTGCCGCCACATTCGCGCATACACGGTTAAAAAAAATCCTGTGGAATGTTTGTTGTTCCACAGGATGTTGAATTGTTTATTTGGAAGGCGTGTATGCCTGTTCCAATTTTTCCCGCATCGGGGTCAAATCAATGCTGACCAAGTCGGCAGCGCGAATCAGGCTGTCCACTTCCACGCCGCGTTTGGCTTGGTTCAATGCCCACATCAGTGCGGAGCGTGTCCCCGAACGGCAGTAAGCCAAAATCGGGGCAGGGGATTTGGCAACGGTTTCCTGAAATTCCTGCAATTGTTCGGCGGTGATGCTGTCGGCGGTAACGGGCAGGTATACCACGTTTTCCACGCCGGATTCGTGCAGCCACTGTTTGACGGTTTCAAAATCGGGCTGACCGGCTTCTTCGCCATCAGGGCGGTTGCAAATCACGGTTTTCACATCATAAAACTTGGCGGCATTTTTTGCACTGCGTTCGTTCAATTGACGCGACACATACAGATAATCGGCAATTTTGTCCATAATCATGATTCCTTACTTCACGAAAGAACGCGATTTTATCAAAAAACAACAGGGTAGGGCAGTATCATTAAGAAAAACTATACTTCTGCCAAACGGCGCAATACTTCATCGCGCCCGATTAATGCCAACACCGCATCAACAGATGGCGTTTTCGCCGTGCCGCACACTGCCAAACGCAAAGGCATGCCCAATTTGCCCATTTTGATGCCTTCGTCTGCACAAAACGGCGCAAACAGCGCGTGAATATTTTCCGCCGTCCACCCGTCCAACGCTGCCAAACGCTCGGCGAAACGGCGCATTCTGGCAGGCGCGTCCGCGTCCCAATGCTTGGCGACATCTGTTTCATTCGGCACAGATTTTTGATAAAAATACGCACACTCCGCCGCCAGCGCGTTCAAATCTTGGGCGCGGTCTTTCACCAACGCCACCACCGCCGCCAAATCGGGACTGCCTGAAAGCGCAAACGGCAAACGCGCTTTGACCAATTCCGCCAAATCCCCATTCGGCATCGCCTTAATGTGTTCGCCGTTAATCCACAGCAGCTTTTTGCCGTCCATACGGCTGGCGGACGGCGAAACGTCTTTCAAATCAAACCATTTCACAAACTGTTTCATGGTAAAAAATTCATCGTCGCCGTGCGCCCAGCCCAGCCGCGCCAAATAATTCAACATCGCTTCCGGCAGCACGCCCAAAGCGTCAAACTCGGTAATCGCCACCGTATCGCCGCTACGCTTGGAAATCTTTTTGCCCGCCTCGTTTAAAATCATCGGCAAATGCGCGTATTGTGGAGACTCAACGCCCAATGCTTTGAAAATATTAATTTGTTTCGGCGTATTGTTCACATGGTCGTCGCCACGAATCACGTGGGTGATGCCCATATCGTAATCGTCTGCCACCACACAGAAATTATAAGTCGGCGAACCGTCCGCCCGCGCGATAATCAAATCGTCCAAAGCCGCATTCGGAATGCGGATTTCGCCTTTTACCAAGTCCTGCCAAACAGTTACGCCGTCCATCGGGTTTTTGAAACGGATAACGGGCTGCACACCGACAGGCGGTTCGGGCAATTTTTTACCTGTTTCAGGACGCCAACGGCGGTCGTAAGTTGCCGTGCCTTCGCGCTCGGCTTTTTCGCGCATTTCCGCCAACTCTTCCACACTGCAATAGCAAGGGTAGGCGTGTCCCGTTTCCAATAATTTCTGAATCAAATCCTTGTAGCGGGAAAGATTTTTGCTTTGGTAAACAATATTGTCGGCATTATCGGGGCTTAATCCCACCCAATTCATGCCGTCCAAAATAATTTGTACCGATTCGGCAGTCGAACGGGCAGTATCGGTGTCTTCAATCCGCAGCAGGAATTCGCCGTCGTGATGTTTGGCAAACGCCCATGAGTACAAAGCGGTACGCACGCCGCCAATGTGCAAATAGCCGGTGGGACTGGGAGCAAAACGGGTTTTAACGGTCATGATGTCGGTTCTGTGAAACAAAAGCGGCGATTGTAATCAATATCCGACAAGCAATCAATTTTTGGATTGTGCAATCCAAAATTACGTACCAATAATCTAAAATTTAACATAATAACGATTATGCGAATACTAGTGGGCTTTGAGCATAGCAAACAATTTTGCCAATGCTGCTGCCCGATGGCTGATGCGGTTCTTTTGTTCGGGCAATAATTGTGCGGCGGTTTTGCCGTATTCTGGCAAATAAAAATGCGGGTCATAGCCAAAGCCGTGTTCGCCTTGTGCTTCGGTTTGCCATTGTCCGTGCCACACGCCTTCCGCAATCAAAGGTTGCGGGTCGTGTTCGTGCCGTACCAATACCAAGATACAAACGTAATATCCCCGTTTGTCGATTTGATTTTTCAAGCACTCGGACACTTTGGCATTATTGGCGGCATCGGATTTCGCTTCGCCGGCAAAACGCGCCGACAAAACACCCGGAGCACCGTTCAATGCAGGAAAACAGATGCCACTGTCGTCTGCCAGCGCGGGCAATCGGCTGTAACGCGCAGCATGGCGGGCTTTTGCCAACGCATTTTCCACAAAAGTGAAATGCGGTTCGGGGCAATCGGGCACGTTGAATTGTGATTGCCCAATCAGCTCAATGTTTTCTCGGGCGAACAATTGGGCAAATTCCCTGCCCTTTCCCGCATTGTTGCTTGCCAAAACGATTTTTTCAAACATTGTTTATTCCTGTTGTTCCGTGTGGGATTTTTGTTGTTGCATTTGCAAGCGTGCTTGTTGTAGGGCTTTGAGCCGTATGAATAATGCCAAGCTGGTGATTTGCCCGATTACCGCGCCGAATGCAAACAAAAACATTGCCAGCGCCAGTTGTTTATCGCGAATCGAATACAAATAGCTGCCCGCCGTCATCAGTGCGATGAACAGCAGGGAAAACAGGATAATCAATATAAGGTAAACTTGCGCCCGTGTCATGTGCCACCTGTGTGAAATTGCCGCCCGAACGGGCGGCGAAATTCAATGCAATTCCCGATAAAGGCTTTGCAATAAAGCACTTTTGTCTTGACCTTGATACGGTTTGCCCGTTTCGTCAAGCAGATGAATGCGTTGTCCGTCCGGCAATGCTTCGAGTGCAACCAGCATTTTCGGGGCTTCGGGCGCGGTGGCGGCGGGGGCTTTTTTGTTTTTGCCAAACCATTTGTCGAACCAGCCAGTTTTGCTCTCTGCCTGACGCAGTACATCGCTTTCGTTGGGTGCGGGCTGAACGATAAATGTTCCGCGCTCGTGAATAAATTCGCGCACGGTCAAGCCGATGCGGTCAAGTGCCAGCGCAATCCGATTGACGTTGCGTTCGGCACTGCCCGCCACCCACACGGCATTTTGTTCGAGTCGGGCAAAGCGTGTTGCCTGCTGCCCTGTTTGGTTTGCTGCAGCTTGGTTTTGCCGGATTTGTTGTTGGGCGCGTTGTTCGTCCACGCCGATGTATTGCATGAAACGCGCCAAAAATACGGCTTCCAAATTCGGGTCGTTCGGGCGCGGTTGCCACACGGTGCGGTCTTTGTTTTTGCCGTCATACACTTCTTTCAAACCTTTGTGGCTGAAAAACACGTCCACGCCGCCTTGTTTGTTGCGCTCCATGCGAATCAGAAATTTGTCGCGCTCGCTGGTGCTGTACACGCTGCCCAAGCCGACTTTGTCAAACAGCTTGCGCAGGCCCTGATGTGCCAGTTTGGCGCGGTTTTCCGCCCAATCGGTTTCCATAACGCCGATTTTGGCTTCTTCGGAATGAATGGTAAAGCCGCTTTCCTGCCAAAACGTCCGCAACACGGGCCAGATTTCCGCCGCTTTTTTGTTGTCGATGACCAGCCAGCGTTGGTTGCCCGCGCGTTCGATGCGGGCGTTGTCCACTTTGGTCAGGACACTGCCTCCCTGCCCTGCGCCGGTTTCATCGGGCAAGGCATACAGATTGCCCTGATTGGGGTCGCGCAAATCGGGCGGAATTTCCAATGCGTTCAATGCCGCTTTGCGTTGCTCGGATTCGTAATCCGTTGCCTGTTTGTTGTTGCCGCTCGCACACGCAGCGAGCAGGGTCGCTGCCACGAACGGGGCAAGCCATTTGGTTTTATTGGTTTTCATGATTTCCTTTCAATGATGGCGGGTATCAAATCTGACCGCTTTCGCGCAATGCGTTTTCCACTTTTTCCCGACCCGGGCCGCTCAGCTCCACAATCGGCAGGCGCACGTGCGCTTCGCACAGTCCCAACCTTGCCGCCGCCCATTTTGCCGGTGCGGGGCTGGATTCGCAAAACATCACATCGTAAACGGGCATGATTTTTTCGTTCAGCACACGCGCCTGTTGAATGTCGCCTGCCATGGCTTTTTCGCACATTCGGGCAAAATCTTTCGGCGCGGCATTGGCGGCAACGCTGATGACACCGTGTCCGCCGCACAGCAAAAACGGCAGCGCGGTGGGGTCGTCGCCCGAATAAACGGCAAAACCTTCCGGCACTTGCTTGAACAATGCCAATGCGCGGGCAAGGTCGCCACTGGCTTCCTTCACCCCGACGATATTGGGAATGTCTGCCAGCTTAAGAATGGTTTGGTTGTCCATGTCCACAACGGTGCGTCCGGGCACGTTGTAAATAATCATCGGAATGGCGGCGGCTTCGGCAATGGCGCGGAAATGGCGGTAAATGCCTTCTTGAGACGGTTTATTGTAATACGGCACCACCGAAAGCGTGTAATCCGCGCCCGCTTGCTCGGCGGCACGCGACAGCTCGATGGCTTCGCGGGTATTGTTTGCGCCCGCACCCGCGATAATCGGAATGCGCTTGGCGGCATAACGGACGGTTTCCTCAATCACGGCAATATGCTCTTCCACCGACAAAGTAGAGTTTTCGCCGGTTGTCCCGACCGAAACAATGCCGTGAGTGCCTTCGGCAATATGCCAATCAATCAAAGTGTGCAGATGCCCGAAATCAATGCTGCCGTCGGCGTGCATCGGGGTAATCAGGGCGACAAGGCTGCCGGTAAGCATGATAAAACCCTTTGTGCAATGGATTGGGAAATGCTGCATTTTAGCGGAAAGCCCGATGGTTGTCAGCACGCCGTACGGTTGCGGATATCGTTTATAATGCCCTTTTTTATCCCTTCGGAAACGAGGGCAATCCGATGAAAACCGCTTTTTTCATCTTGAATTTGATTCGCTTGCTGCCGCGCCCTGCCCTGCTGCTGCTGGCACGTGCGTTGGGGTGCTTGGCATATTGGCTGGTCATTCCGCGCCGACGGGTCGGCTTGGTCAATCTGCGTTTGTGTTTTCCGCAATTAACGGACGGCGAGCGCAAGAAAATCTTAAAAAAACACTTTTTCCACATGGCATTGCTGATTTTGGAATACGGGCTGTGCTGGTATGCGCCCGCCGCAACAATCCGCCGCTTGGTTGATGTTCACGACCAACATTATTTGGACGAATATTTGGCGCAGCAACGCCCCGTGATTTTGCTTTATCCCCACTTTACTGCGTTTGAACTGGCGGTTTTCGCGCTGAATCAAGACCTTCCTCTGACCAGCGTGTATTCGCATCAGAAAAATCCGCTTTTGGACGAACAAATCTTGCGCGGACGACACCGTTATCAAAACGTGTTTTTGGTCGGGCGCACAGAAGGCTTGCGTTCGGTGGTGCGGCGGCTGCGCGATTGCCCCGATGCGCCCCTGCTGTATTTGCCCGACCAAGATTTTGGCGTGCAAAATTCGGTGTTTGCCGATTTTTTCAGCGTCCCCGCAGCCACCACGACGGGGCTGGCGCGTTTGGCGCGGATGACGGGAGCTGCGGTTGTGCCCGTGGTGGCACGGCGTTTGCCGAACGGTCGGGCGCAATTGCGTTTTTATCCCGCGTGGACGGATTTTCCGTCTGAAAATGCGCCGGACGATGCGCGGCGCATGAATGCTTTTATCGAAGCGCGGGTGCGGGAAATGCCCGAGCAGTATTTTTGGCTGCACAAGCGTTTTAAAACGCGTCCGCAGGGCGAATCGGGGGTATATTGATGAATGATAATCAATTGTTGCGTTACAGCCGTCATATTTTGCTGGACGAAATCGGCATTGGCGGGCAGGAAAAATTGTTGTCGGCAACGGTGTTGGTGGTCGGCTGCGGCGGTTTGGGCAATGCTGCCCTGCCCTATCTGGCGGCGGCGGGGGTCGGCACGCTGATTGTTGCCGATGACGATATTACCGACCAAACCAATTTGCAACGTCAAATTTGTTTTGCCGAACAAGACATCGGGCGCGGCAAAGCGCAAGCCCTTGCCGATTTTTTGCGAAGCCGCAACGGCGATTGCCGTGTTGAAGCCCGCGCCGAGCGACTTGATGCCGCTTCGCTTGCCGCCTTGTTGCCACGCTGTGATGCGGTGCTGGATTGTTGCGATAATTTTGCCACCCGTCATGCCATAAACGCGGCGGCGGTGGTGGCGAACGTGCCTTTGGTTTCCGGCGCGGCAGTCGGTTTTGCGGGGCAATGGGCGGTGTTCCGCCCGCAACAGGGCTGTTATGCCTGTTTGTTCGGCGTGGAAACGGCTGCTGAACAAGCCTGTGCGACTTTCGGCGTGTTTTCGCCGCTTGTCGGCATGGTCGGCACGGCGCAAGCGGCGGCGGTGCTGAATCTGCTGACCGGCGCGCCGCCAAGTGAAAATCTGCTGCACTGCTGCGATGCACGGCGCGGTACTTGGCAAACTTTCCGCTTCGCCCGCAATCCCGATTGCCCCGTTTGCAGTCAAGCATCTAATTATTAAAGGTATCTTATGTCAGAATTGCCGAAAAACTACATCACCCCTGCCGGCTGGCAGGCACTGAAAGACGAGCTTTACCGCTTGGTACACAAAGAACGCCCCGAAATCGTTCAAATCGTCAATTGGGCGGCGGGCAACGGCGACCGCAGCGAAAACGGCGATTATCTCTACGGCAAACGCCGAATGCGCGAAATCGACCGCCGCATCCGCTTTCTTACCAAACGTTTGGAACGTGCCGAAGTGGTGGACCCCGAAACCCGCGAACCCACCGACCAAGTGTTTTTCGCGGCAACCGTTGAATTATTGCGTGAAGACGGCACGGAACAAACCGTGCAAATTGTCGGCGAAGACGAAATCGACACGCCCCGCAACAAAATTTCATGGCGTTCGCCGCTTGCCCGCGCCCTGATTAAAGCCCGCGAAGGCGATTGCGTGTGGCTGAACACGGGCGACAAGCGCGAAGAAATCGAAATTTTGTCGGTGCGTTATCAGAAAATCGAATAATGGCGAAACGGGAACGCGATGTGCGGATTCCCGTCAAAAAACGGCGTTTGCCAATGTGCGGCGGATGGCATCGGTGTCCGATTGTTTGCGGATGCGTTCAAACAGCGTTTGCGCTTCGGGATAGGCATGCTTCATCATGCCCAGCCACTGTTTCAGTCGCGCCGCCGCGTATTTGCCCTGCGGTTCGTGCTGCACGCACAGCTCGACAAAATCCCTTATCCATTGCAACACTTCATCACCGAAAACGGCGGCATCAGCCGCTTGTTTTTGCTCGAAACGCCGAATTTGCCGCGCCAAATCGGGGCGCATCACCGCGCCGCGCCCCAGCATGATGTGCGTGCAGCCGCTTGTTTCGCGAATGGCGCGGTAGTCGTCCAGCGTGAACACGTCGCCGTTGGCGGCTACGGGAATATTGACGTGTTCGCGAATCCGCCGCAGCCACAACCAATCGGCGGGCGGCGTGTAGCCCTGCACTTTGGTGCGGGCGTGGACGGTGAGCAGCGATGCGCCGCCTGCGGCGATGGCGGCGGCGTTGTCCAAAGCCAAATCGGTGTTTTCGTAACCCAAACGCATTTTTGCCGTCAAAACAATGTGTGCGGGCAGGGCTTGGCGCACGCTGCGGACAATGCCGTGTATCCGTTCCGGCTCTTTCAGCAGCACCGCGCCGCCCTGATGCTTATTGACGGTGGGCGCGGGGCAGCCGAAATTCAAATCAATGTGTTCTGCGCCGAAACGCACGGCTTCACAGGCGTTTTGCGCCATCATGTCGGGGTCGCTGCCGAGCAGTTGCACCGCGCAAGGCGTGCCTGCGGGCGTGCGGTTGGCGTGTGCCAGTTCGGGAACGTGGCGCAGCCACGCGGCGCGGCCGTGCACGGTGTGGGTGATGCGGACGAATTCGCTGACACAGCCGTCATAGCCGCCGATGCGGGTGAGCAGGTCGCGCATCACGGGGTCGCACAAGCCCTGCATGGGCGCGAGCAAAAGCGAAACCGGGGTGGGGCAAACAGTTTCTGACATGGTTTTTATGCGCTTTATCAAACCGTTTGCGAATATTTGGCTGCGGTTTCTTTGTGGCGCAGGTGGTAATCGAACACCATGGCGATGTTGCGGATGAGAAAACGCCCTTTGGCGCTGACGCGCAGTCCTTTGTCGTCCATGTTCAGCAAGCCGAGTTTTGCCAATCCGCGCAAATCGTCCAGCTCGGTGGCGAAGTAGTTGGCAAACGGTGCGCCCGCTTCGCTTTCGTAGTCGGCAAAATCCAGTGCGAAACGGCACATCAAATCCTGAATCAGGCGGCGGCGCAGCACGTCGTCGCGGTTCAAGCGGTAGCCGCGCAACACGGGCAGATGCCCCGCATCGATGGCGGCGTAGTACCGGCTCAAATCTTTTTCGTTTTGGCTGTAGGTGTCGCCGACCTTGCCGATGGACGACACGCCCACCGCCACCAAGTCGCAATCGGCATGGGTGGAATAGCCCTGAAAATTGCGCTGCAAACGCCCTTCGCGCAGCGCAATTGCCAGCTCGTCATCGGGCTTGGCAAAATGGTCCATGCCGATAAACACATAGCCGCGCTCGTCCAACAGGCGCACGGCGTATTGCAGAATGTCCAATTTTTCTTCGCTGTCCGGCACGACGGCGGTGTCGATGCGCCGTTGCGGTTTGAAAACGTGCGGCAGGTGGGCGTAGTGGTAGAGCGCGATACGGTCGGGGTCGAGCGAAAGCACGGTGTCCAAAGTGGGCTTGATGCTGTCGCGGCTTTGGTGCGGCAGTCCGTAAATCAAGTCCACGCTCACCGATTTGAAGCCCGCTTCCCGCGCCGCGTCAATCACGGTGCGCGTTTCGTCAAGGCTTTGAATGCGGTTGACGGCGGCTTGGACTTTGGGGTCGAAGTCCTGAATGCCCACGCTCATGCGGTTGAATCCGAGCTTGCCCAGCTTGTGCACGCTTTCGCGGCTGACCTTGCGCGGGTCGATTTCGATGGAATATTCGCCTTCCGACACCAGCGCGAAGTGGCGGCGAATCATGCCGAATACGCGCTCAAGCTGTTCATCGCTCAAAAAAGTGGGCGTGCCGCCGCCAAAATGCAGTTGCGCCAAAGGGTGCTTTCCGCCCAAATGCGGCGCAAGCAGGGCGAATTCCCGCTCCAAGTAGTCCAAATAGGCATCGGCGCGGCTTTTGTCTTTGGTGATGATTTTGTTGCAACCGCAGTAATAGCAAATGGTTGTGCAAAACGGAATGTGCAGGTACAGCGAAACGGGGGTATCGGCACCGGCAAGGCTGCGGTGCAGGGTGTCGAGGTATTCGCTTTCGCCAAACTGCTGGTGAAAACGGTCGGCGGTGGGGTAGGACGTGTAGCGCGGGCCGGTGGCGGGCAGGGACGCAATCAGCTTGCGGTCGAAATCCAAGCGCGGGGTAAAGGCAACGGTTTGCATGGTGTTTGTTTTGTTATGGGGCAAATTTTGTTAGAATAGGTTTATTTTTATAACAGTGCTTTGATTTATGTCAATTGCAAATTTTGAGTTTTGCAATCACACCTGCGCTTCACATTCTTATGCCCAAATCCCCCTGCCACCACAAAACCGAATGCGCTCATTGCTCTTTGCGCGAATTGTGTCTGCCTGTCGGCTTCCGTGCCGATGATTTCCGCCAGCTTGACGATTTAATCCGCCAAAGCCGCCGTTTGAAAAAAGGCGAGCATTTGTTTCATGCGGGCGAAAATTTCGTGTCGCTGTATGCGGTGCGGACGGGTTTTTTCAAAACGGCGGTCGGCACGCAGGACGGACGCGACCAAGTAACGGGCTTTTTCATGTCGGGCGAGCTGATGGGCATGGACGGCATTTATGCCAACCGCCACACCTGCGATGCCGTTGCGCTGGAAGACGGCGAAGTGTGCGAGCTGCCTTTTGACTGCTTGGAAGAGCTGGGCAGACGGCTGCCGCTTTTGCACACCCATTTCATGCGCCTGATGAGCCGCGAAATCGTCCGCGACCAAAGCGTGATGCTGCTGCTGGGCAATATGCGCGCGGAAGAGCGTTTGGCGGCGTTTTTGCTGAACCTGTCGCAACGGCTGCACGCGCGCGGCTTCGCTGCCAACGATTTTATTTTGCGTATGTCGCGGGAGGAAATCGGCAGCTTTTTGGGGCTGAAGCTGGAAACGGTGAGCCGCACCCTGTCGCGCTTTAATCAGGAAGGCTGGATTGCGGTGGAACACAAACACATCCGTTTGCTGCGCCCCCATGCCCTGCAAGACTTGGTTTCCGGCTACGAAAGCCGCAGCCGCAACAGCATTACCCGTATTTGAGCCGCCATGCCCCATTCACCGTCTTTTGCCTGCCGCCTGATTGCGTGGCAGAAAACATCGGGCCGGCACGGCTTGGCGTGGCAGGTGTCCGACCCCTATTGCGTGTGGCTGTCGGAAATCATGTTGCAGCAAACGCAGGTTGCCACCGTGTCTGCCTATTATCCGCGTTTTCTTGCCGCTTTTCCGAACGTGCATGCGCTGGCGGCGGCGGCGCAGGACGAAGTCTTGGCATTGTGGGCGGGCTTGGGCTACTACAGCCGCGCCCGCAACCTGCACAAAGCGGCGCAACAAATCGTGTCGGACTTCGGCGGCACATTTCCGGCGGAGCGGCGCGAATTGGAAACCCTGTGCGGGGTCGGACGCAGCACCGCCGCCGCCATTGCCGCGTTTGCCTTCAAGCAGCGCGAAACGATTTTGGACGGCAACGTCAAACGGGTGCTGTGCCGCGTGTTCGCACTGGACGGCAATCCCGCCGACAAAGCCTTCGAGCAGCAACTGTGGACGGTGGCGGAAAGCCTGTTGCCCGAGTGTGCGGATGACATGCCCGCCTACACGCAAGGCCTGATGGATTTGGGCGCAACCGTATGCAAACGCAGCAAGCCCGATTGCCCCGCCTGCCCGATGACCGACATCTGCCAAGCAAAAGCACAAAACCGCACCGCCGAACTGCCGCGCCGCAAAGTGTCCGCCGCCGTGCCGGAAGTACCGCTCTTTTGGCTGAAGCTGACCAACGGCAAGGGCGAAATCCTGCTGGTCAAACGTCCGCAACAGGGCATTTGGGCGGGCTTGTACTGTCTGCCCTGTTTTGATGACGAAACGGCACTGCACCGCTTTGCCGCCGCTTGGGGCATTGCGCCCGTGCACTTGCGGGCCGACACGCCCGTCAAACACCGCCTGACCCACCGTTTGTTGCGGATTGCGCCGTTTGCGGCAACATTGCCCGACCCACACCCAACTCCTGAGTGCAACGGCACATGGGTATCGGCAAACGCCTTGGCAAACCACGGTCTGCCCAAGCCGCTCGCCCGCTACCTTGCCCCGTCCAATCTTTAATTCCCGCAAAAACAACATTCCGTATCTGCCCCCTTGCCCGTGTCGGAACGAATGGTGTAGATTTACGCCCAATCAAAACTGTGCGGCACAATCACCGATATGGACAGAATCTCTCACTTGGCACAACTGGACGGACACACCGTCTGGGACATCATTATCATCGGCGGCGGCGCCACCGGCTTGGGTATCGCGCTGGACGCGGCAACACGCGGCTACCGCACCCTGCTGCTGGAAGCCCGCGACTTCGCCAAAGGCACCTCCAGCCGCTCCACCAAACTGCTGCACGGCGGCGTGCGCTATCTGGCGCAAGGCAACATCGATTTGGTGATGGAAGCCCTGCGCGAACGCGGACGCTTGGCGCAAAACGCCCCGCATCTTTTTCACAAACAGCCCTTTATCATTCCCTGCCGCAGCACCTGCGATGCCGCCTACTACACCGCCGGCCTGTGGCTCTACGACCGCTTGGCGGGCAAACGCGGCATCGGGCGCACCCGCTACTTGGGCGGCAGCGAAGCCCGCCGCCGCATGAGCGCGGTCAAAAGCGAACGGCTCGCCGCCGCCGTCTGCTATTTTGACGGACAATTTGACGATGCCCGCCTTGCCGTCAGCCTGGCGCAAACCGTTGCCGACCACGGCGGCACGGTATTGAATTACTGCGCCGTTACCGCCCTGCAAAAAGACGCTTCGGGCAATGTCTGCGGCGTGCGCTGCCGCGATGAGTTAAACGGCAAAGAATACCAATTATCGGCAAAATGCGTGGTGAACGCCGCCGGTGCGTTTGCCGACCAAGTCTTGGCTTGGGACACGCCCGCCGCCGCGCCGCGCATCTTGTTAAGTCAAGGCATTCATCTGGTCTTGGACGGCGGCTTCCTGCCCGGCACGGACGCGCTGATGGTGCCGAAAACCAGCGACGGGCGCGTGCTGTTCGCCATTCCCTGGCACGGCAAACTGCTGGCAGGCACCACTGACACCGCCGTTCCCGCCGCCGATTACGAACCCCAACCCCTGCCCGAAGAAATCCGTTTTATTTTGGACACGCTGTCCGAATACTTAAACCGCGCCCCCACCCTTGCGGACGTGAAAAGCGTGTTTGTCGGACTGCGCCCGCTTGTCAAACCCGCCAACGCCGCGCAAAGCAGCAAAGAAGTGTCGCGCAGCCATGTGGTGGAAGTGAGCGCATCGGGCTTGGTCAATATTTTCGGCGGCAAATGGACGACCTACCGCCAAATGGCGCAAGACGGCATTGACAAAGCCATCGCGCACGGACTGTTGCCCGCCGCGCCCTGCCGTACCGAAAACCTGCCCCTGCACGGCGCACACGGCGCAAAAGAAGGTTTCGGCGAGTCGCGCCTGTCGGTGTACGGCGGCGATGCGGAACAAATCACCGCTTTGGAACAAAGCGATGACAAACTCGCCCAACGCCTGCACCCCGACCACCCCTACACCTACGCGCAAGTGCAATGGGCGGTGCGCCACGAAGCGGCGCAAACTTTGGAAGACGTGTTGGCGCGGCGCATCAGGCTGCTGTTTTTGGACGCCGCCGCCGCCATCGCCGCCGCGCCCGACACCGCCGCCTTTATCGGCACGCTGGCGGGCTGGGACGAAACGCGGGTGCGCCGCGAATGCGAAAACTTTGTTTCTTTGGCAAAACAGTATTTGCCGGACATTGATGAAAATACACCCGCCAATTGACGGATCAATTGCACGCCCTGCCGGAACAGCCGCACGAAGCGTATTTACGGCGGAAACACGCGCAGTAAGGGCAGTTTGCGCAGCAAACCTGTTCCCGCAGCCGCTTTTCTTTGCTTACTTTCTTTGGCGGAACAAAGAAAGTAAGCCGCCGTCAGGCGGAAACACCCAAACAATACACAACCTTTTCCAACACCACCCATCGGGAGTAATCATGACCCAATACATCATCGCCCTCGACCAAGGCACGACTTCCTCACGCGCCATCGTGTTTGACCGCGCCGGCAGCATCGTCAATGTCGCGCAAAAAGACTTCACCCAACACTTCCCCGAACCGGGCTGGGTGGAACACGACCCGCACGAAATCTGGAGCTCGCAGGTATCCGTGTTGAGCGAAGTCATCGCCAAAACCGACATTCCCGCCGAAGAAATCGCCGCCGTCGGCATCACCAACCAGCGCGAAACCGCCCTGATTTGGGACAGAAACACCGGCGAACCGATTGCCAACGCCATCGTGTGGCAAGACCGCCGCACCGCCCGTTTCTGCGACACCTTGAAACAACCCTACGGCGAACTTATCCGCCGCAAAACCGGCTTGGTGATTGACGCGTATTTTTCCGCCAGCAAAATCCGTTGGCTGCTCGACAATGTGGCGGGCGCGCGCGAAAAAGCCGAGCGCGGCGAACTGGCGTTCGGCACGGTGGACACTTGGCTGGTATGGAAACTCACCGGCGGCAAAGCCCACGTTACCGACCCCAGCAACGCCAGCCGCACCATGCTGTTCAACATCCGCGACATGGCTTGGGACGATGAATTGCTGGAGATTTTCCAAGTGCCGCGTTCGCTGCTGCCTGAAGTCAAGTCCAGCAGCGAAATCTACGGCGAAGTGGACGCACGTTACATCAGTGGCGGCAAAGTGCCGATTGCGGGCATCGCGGGCGACCAGCAGGCAGCCTTGTTCGGACAAATGTGTACCGAAAAAGGCATGGTGAAAAACACCTACGGCACGGGCTGCTTCCTGCTGATGAACACCGGCGACAGCGTGGTGGAATCGCAAAACAATCTGCTGTCCACCGTGGCATGGCAAATCGGCGGCAAAACCACTTACGCGCTGGAAGGCGGCGTGTTTGTCGGCGGCGCGGCGGTGCAATGGGTGCGGGACGGACTGCGTTTGGTGCGCACCTCCGATGCCATCAACAGCCTTGCCGCCACCGTGGACGACAACGGCGGTGTGTATTTCGTTCCCTGCTTGGCGGGCATGGGCGCACCCTATTGGGACCAATACGCGCGAGGCACGATTTTGGGCATCACGCGCGGCACCACGGACGCACATATCGCCCCCGCGCCACTTTGGAAGGCATTGCCCTGCAAGTGTTTGACATTGTGAAAGCGATGGAAAAAGACGTGGGCGCGTCCACCAAAGAGTTCCGCGTGGACGGCGGCGCCAGTGCCAGCAACCTGCTGATGCAGATTCAGGCAGACGTGTTCCAGTTTGACATCGTGCGTCCGAAAGTGTTGGAAACCACCGCGCTGGGTGCGGCGTATCTGGCGGGCTTGGCGGTGGGCTTTTGGCGCGACACCGATGAAATCGCCAGCCAATGGCAGAAAGACCGCGTGTTCGCCCCCGAAATGAGCGCGGAACGTGCCGCCCATGTGCTGCATTATTGGCATAAGGCGGTGAAGGCGGCGCAAAACTGGATTGAGGAATAACGGACGGAACGCGCTTTCCCTTTTATCCCGTCATTCCCGCGCAGGCGGGAATCCAAGGGCGGTTTGCACCAACCGTTGTTTGATGAACAATTGTTCGGGCTTGAACTTGGATTCCCGCATTCGCAGGAATGACGGCAAGCAAGCGGCAGCGTTGCGGACACCCGCAAGGCTGCCTGAACACCCAATCACACAACAAGGAACAAGCAAATGAACCCCTTTACCGCAGAAATTTTGGGCACCGCGCTGCTGATTTTGCTCGGCAACGGCGTGGTTGCCGGCAGCGTGTTGAAAAACACCAAAATCGGCACGGGCGGCGGCTGGATGGTGATTACCACCGCTTGGGCGTTTGCCGTTTATGCCGCCGTGGTGGTGGCGGGGCCCGCATCGGGCGCACACCTGAACCCCGCCGTCAGCATCGGTTTGGCAACGGCAGGGCTGTTTGAATGGGCGCAAGTGCCGATGTACATTGCCGCGCAATTTATCGGCGCGATGCTGGGCGCGGTCTTGGTCTGGCTGTTTTACGGCGACCATTTCGCCATCACCGAAGACGAAGGCGCAAAACGCGCCTGTTTCTGCACCGAACCGGCGATTCGCAATCTGCCGCGCAATTTTTTCAATGAAGCGATGGGCGCGTTTGTGTTGCTGCTGGTGATTTTCTACATTGTCGGTAGCGGCGAAATCACCCTGCCGCAACAAGATGCCGCCACGCCCATCGGTTTGGGTTCGCTGGGCGCGTTGCCGGTGGCGATTTTGGTGTGGGTCATCGGTTTGAGCTTGGGCAGCACCACCGGCTACGCCATCAATCCCGCCCGCGACGGCGGCCCGCGTATCGTTTTGACCCTGCTGGGCAACAAGCTCGGCGGCGTGAAGCCCGATTGGGGCTACGGCATTGTGCCTTTGACCGCGCCCATTGTCGGTGCGGTGGCGGCGGCGCTGCTGTTTTTGCTGTTAAAATAAACGCCACCGGAGTGCGAAGGCGTGTTTCCGCATCGGAACACGCCTTTTATGCACAAGAAAACACTTGAACCATAAGGGATAAGCAATGCTCACCCTCACCCCCGTCAGCGAAAACGCCCTGCTCTGCCAACACGATGCCGCCCCCGATTTGGCGGCGCAACGCCGATGGTGGGCGTTGGCAAACGCCGCCGACCGTCTGCCCGAAGTGGCGGAAAGCGTGGTCGGCATGAACAATCTGACCGTCTTCGTTCACGACAACGCCTGTGCGCACGCCCTTGCCGATGCCCTGAACGCCCTGTGGACACAAGCCGAAGCATCGGATTTTCAAGGAAAACATGTGGACATTCCCGTGCATTACGGCGGCGCGTGCGGCGAAGATTTGGCGGCGGTGGCGGCGCATCACGGCATCAGCCCCGCCGAAGTGGTGGCACGCCACACCGCGCCCGTGTACACCGTGTTTATGATGGGCTTCCAGCCCGGATTTCCCTATTTGGGCGGGCTGCCCGAACACCTGCACACGCCGCGCCGCGCCGTGCCGCGCACCCAAGTGGCGGCGGGTTCGGTCGGCATCGGCGGCAGCCAAACGGGGGTGTATCCCTTTGCCTCGCCGGGCGGCTGGCAGATTATCGGGCGCACCGAACTGCCCCTGTTCAACGCCGCCGCCGAACCGCCCGTCTTGCTGGCGGCGGGCGACACCGTGTCGTTTGTCGCCGCATCGCTGGACATTTGAACGCTGCCTGAAAGCCGAAAACATGATTACCGTACTGGATATTTCCGCCCCCGCCGCCGTACAAGATTTGGGACGTTTCGGACTGCGCCGCTTCGGCATCGGACACGCCGGCGCGATGGACACCCTCGCCCTACGCGCCGGCAACCTGCTGCTGGGCAACCCCGAAACCGCCGCCGCCGTAGAAATCGCGCTCGGCGGCATGGCCGTCCGCTTTGAACGCGACAGCACATTTTGCATCACCGGCGCACTGTATCAAGGCGATTTGGACGGCGAAGCCGTGCATTCCTACTGGCGTTACGGCGCACGGCGCGGACAAACCCTGCGCCTGACCCGCGCCGTTCACGGCATGTACGGCTATTTGTGCGTGCGCGGCGGCATCAACGCCCCCGACACGCTCGGCGCGAAAAGCACCGACCTGAACGCCGCTTTCGGCGGACTGCACGGACGTTTGCTGCAAGCGGGCGACACCCTGCCGCTTGCGGGCGACGATGCGCTGCTGCCGCGATTGGGCATTGCCCCCATCGGCTTCAGCAATCATATTCACGCACTGATTTCTTCGGAATACCAACACTTTACCCGCAAAGCGCATTACCGTTTCTGGCAAAACGCATGGACGCTGCAAAGCAACAGCAACCGCATGGGCTACCGCTTCGGCGGCGGCGTGCTGGAACGCGCCCGCGACGTGGAGATGCCGTCCCACGCCGTCCAGTTCGGCACGGTGCAGGTGCCGCCCAACGGCCAGCCCATTGTTTTGATGGCGGACTGCCAAACCACCGGCGGCTATCCGAAAATCGCCTGTGTCGCCCAAGCCGATTTGGGGCGTTTGGCGCAAATCCGCTTCGGCGGCAGCGTGCGTTTCCACATCGCCACCGCCGAAGAAGCCGCCAAACTGCGCCGCCGCAACGAAGCCTATTTAAACCAAATCCGCATGATTGTGCGGGAGAAATGTTAGACGCAATTGAACACCCGCCGTCATTCCCGCGAATGCGGGAATCCAGCGTACCATTGCGCCAAGTCAGGTTTTAACGGCATTCGTTTGCCGCCCGCTTGGATTCCCGCCTACGCGGGAATGACGGCATTTTTTATCATATTTGATTTATTTCGGGAAACAAAATGACGACCGTAGATTTGAACGCCGACCTTGCCGAAGGCTGCGGCAACGACCGCGCATTATTGCAATACGTTACGTCCGCCAATCTGTGTTGCGGCATACACGCGGGCGGCGCGGCGCACATCGCCGCCGCGCTGGCATGGGCGAAAGCGGAAAACGTCCGCATCGGCGCACACCCGTCCTTTCCCGACCGCGACAACTTCGGACGCAAAAACATGGCGTTGCCGCCCGATGAATTACGCGCATGGCTGCGCTACCAACTGGGCGCAACGGCGGCATTGTGCCGTGCGGCGGGCGTGGCGATGGCGTATGTGAAACCGCACGGCGCACTCTACAACCAAGCCGCGCAAGACCCCGAATTGGCGCGGCTGATTGCCGAAACCGTGCGCGGATTTGACCCCGCGCTGCGCCTGATGGCACTTTCAGGCAGCCTGCTGCTGCAGGCGGGACGGGAAGCGGGTTTGGGCGTGATTTCCGAAGTGTTTGCCGACCGCCGCTATCTGCCCGACGGCAGCTTGGTGCCGCGCAGCCGCGCCGATGCACAGATTGACAACGATGAGGAAGCAGTCGCGCAGGTCTTGCAAATGGTGCGCGAAGGCACGGTAACAGCAACGGACGGCAGCCGCGTTCCCGTCCGCGCCGACAGCGTTTGCCTGCACGGGGACGGCGCACACGCGCTGGAATTTGCCGCTTTGATTCGCAAGGCATTGGAACAAAACGGCATTGAAATCCGTGCCGAAAATTTTCAGGTAGCCTGAAAACCATTTATTCAAACTTCTTTAAAGCGGATTGCACCGATGCCGAATATCCAAGCCGAACAAACCATCAATGCGCCGATTGCGCGGGTTTATGAAATTTCTCAAGATTATTCCGTGCGTTATGAATGGGACCCTTTCCCCGATTATCTGCGTAATCTGGACGGCGGCAACGGCATGCCGTTTGTGGGGCGCGAAGTGGAAGGGCGTGCCAAATCGGGCGTGTTTATGCGCGTGCGTTTTGTGCGCGTGAAAGCGCCGGAAGTGGCGGCGATTACGATGGTAAAAGGCCCGATATTTTTGGAGAAATTTGCCGGTTCGTGGCGGTTTCGCGCCCTTTCCGACCATCAAACTCTGGCGCGTTTCAGTTATTCCCTGTCTGCGCCCGCGTGGTGCGCGTGGCTGCTTAATCCATTGATGCGCTATTATTTTTCCCGTGTGGTGGCGCAACGCTTATCGGGTTTGAAACGCTATTGCGAAGCGCAATGCCCGATTGGGCATTGATTCGCCAAGCGTCAGGGCGCGTCATCAATTAAACTTTTTACCACAAATCAGCACCATACAAAACACCGTCATGCCCACGCAGGCGGGAATCCACTGCCTGATGTTTGTGAAGCGGTGTTTTTCGGTTGGGATACGGGCGGAATAAGGCGTTATAATTCGTGTTTTTTTCGTACCACGCCCGCCATGCTCCACACCGACCCCATCACCGCCGCCCGCCCCGAACGCATCATCGCCCCGCAAAAGCTGTCGGCGCAGGAAGAACAGCTCGAACGCGCCCTGCGCCCGAAAAGCCTGGCCGACTACATCGGTCAGCACAAAGCGAAAGAACAACTGGCGATTTTTATTCAGGCAGCCCGTCAGCGCGGCGATGCGCTTGACCACACTTTATTGTTCGGGCCGCCCGGCTTGGGCAAAACCACGCTCGCCAACATCATCGCCCGCGAACTGGGCGTGAACCTGCGCCAAACCTCCGGCCCCGTGCTGGAACGCGCGGGCGACTTGGCGGCCTTGCTCACCAATCTGGAGCCGCACGATGTGTTGTTTATTGACGAAATCCACCGCTTAAGCCCTGTGGTGGAAGAGATTTTGTATCCCGCTTTGGAAGACTTCCAGTTGGACATCATGATAGGCGAAGGGCCGGCGGCGCGGTCGGTGAAAATTGATTTGCCGCCGTTTACGCTGGTGGGCGCGACCACCCGCGCGGGCATGCTCACCAATCCCCTGCGCGACCGTTTCGGCATCGTGGCACGGCTGGAGTTTTACCAAGCCGATGACTTGGCAACGATTGTGCGCCGTTCCGCCGCCCTGCTGAACATGGATTTGGACGAAGCGGGCGCGGACGAAATCGCCCGCCGCAGCCGTGGCACGCCGCGCATCGCCAACCGCCTGTTGCGGCGCGTGCGCGACTATGCCGAAGTGAAACACGGCGGGCGCATCAGCGCGGACATTGCCGATGCCGCGCTCACGCTGCTGGACGTGGACAGTGCCGGTTTGGACATGATGGACAGGAAATTTCTGGACGCGGTGCTGCACAAATTCGGCGGCGGGCCGGTGGGCTTGGACAACGTCGCCGCCGCCATCGGCGAAAGCAGCGACACGATTGAAGACGTGATTGAGCCTTATCTGATTCAACAGGGCTTGTTGCAGCGCACCCCGCGCGGACGCATGGCAACCGAGCGAACCTACCACCATTTCGGCATCCAACCAAGCGCATAAAGGCACACCATGTCCCCCGAAGCCCTAAAAAAACACCTGCAAACCCTTGTTCCCGAACACACATTTGTCGCCGACCCCGAACCCCTGTTCACCGACCAGCGCCGCCGCTACCGCAGCCGCAACGCCCTTGCCCTGATGCCCGACAGCGTGGAAAACGTGCAAAAAATCATGCGTTTCTGCCACGAACACCGCATTCCCGTTACTCCGCAGGGCGGCAACACCGGCTTGGTGGGCGGCAGCGTGGCACAGGGCGGCGTGCTGCTCAACCTCTCGCGCCTGAACCGCGTCCGCCGCATCTCTTTGCCCGACAACGCCATCACCGTGGAAGCGGGCTGCACGCTGGCACAGGTTCAGGCAGCCGCGCAACAAATCGGACGGCTGTTTCCGCTTGATTTGGCGAGCGCGGGCAGTTGCCAAATCGGCGGCAACATCGCCTGCAACGCGGGCGGTTTGAACGTGTTGCGTTACGGCACCATGCGCGACTTGGTGCTGGGTTTGGAAGTGGTGTTGGCGGACGGCACACTGCTGTCGCATCTTGAACCTTTGCACAAAAACACAACGGGTTACGACATCAAACACCTGTTTATCGGCAGCGAAGGCACGCTCGGCATCATCACCGCCGCCGCCTTGAAACTGTTTGCCCGCCCGCGCCAAACCGCTACCGCATGGGTCGGTGTGCGCGACATTGCCCAAGCCCTTGATTTATTAACGTCCGTGCGCGATGCCTTTGCCGGGCGTTTGCTCAGTTGCGAACTGTTGAGCCGCTTCGCGCTGGACTTGTCCGCCCGCCACAGCAAAATCCCGCAACCCCTTGATGCCGAATGGCATCTGCTGCTGGAACTGGACGACAGCCTGCCCGAACCGCCGCTTGAAACCGCTTTGGGCGAACACCTGTACGCGCACGGTTTTGCCGATGCGGTGCTGGCGCAATCCGAAGCACAACGGCGCGACTTGTGGACGCTGCGCGAAAACGTTTCCGCCGCGCAACGCAGCTTGGGCGTGAGCATCAAACACGATATTGCCCTGCCAATTGAACGGCTTGCCGATTTTGTGCAAAACTGCGGGCGCAGGCTGGCTGAAGCCCTGCCCGCCGTTCAAATCGTGGTGTTCGGACATTTGGGGGACGGCTCGCTGCATTACAACACCTTTTTGCCCGACACGCTCGACAACCGCGCCTACCAACGCGAAGACGAAATCAACCGCTTGGTTTACCAACAGGTTTTGGCGCACGGCGGCAGCATCGCCGCCGAACACGGCATCGGGCGTTTGAAAACCGCGCACCTGCCCTCCGTGCGCGCGCCCGCCGAAATCGCGCTAATGCGTGCCATCAAAGCGCAGCTCGACCCGCACGGTATCTTGAATGCGGGCGTTTTGTTTGCCTGATTTTATTTTCAGAAAAATCAAAACTTCGTGATTTTCACAGCAAAATCATTTTGACAAAAACCGCGCTCACGGGTATAGTTCGGCGTTTTGAAGCTGTTGCGGCGAATTAGCTCAGTCGGTTAGAGCAGAGGAATCATAATCCTTGTGTCCGGGGTTCGAGTCCCTGATTCGCCACCATCA
>NZ_AUAP01000002.1 GCF_000428785.1 Conchiformibius kuhniae DSM 17694
GCCGTTTTGTGAAATAATGCGCTTTTATTTCACTGTTGGAAAGATACAAGGTTGGGTTGAAACGAAGTGAAAACCCAACATTTTTCCGAAAATTTATGGATTTTTTGGGTTTGCGCTTCGCTCCAACCCAAGCTACACCCTTCCCGCCTGCACGGGCATGACGGTGCGGCGTTTTTCGGCTAATTGATGATATGCCCTAGGGGGGTGTGCTTTTTAAGGTTTGTTGTGCCAATTTGATTTTTTTGTTCAAGATTGATTGTTTTGTTATTTGTTTGATAAGGAAAAAACCATGTCCAAAATCCAACGCGCTTTAATCAGCCTGTCCGATAAAAACGGTGCGGAATTTTTTGCCCGCGCCCTGCACGCGCTGGGGGTGGAAATCCTCTCCACCGGCGGCACGGCGAAACTGCTCGCCGATGCGGGTGTGCCCGTGATTGAAGTGGCGGATTACACGGGGTTTCCCGAAATGCTGGACGGGCGCGTGAAAACCCTGCACCCGAAAATCCATGGCGGCATTCTGGGGCGGCGCGATGTGGGCGAACACGTTGAAAAAATGGCGGAACACGGCATCGGCAACATTGATTTGGTGTGCGTGAACCTGTATCCCTTTGCGGCGACGATTGCCAAGCCCGGCTGCACGCTGGAAGATGCGATTGAAAACATTGACATCGGCGGCCCCACCATGGTGCGCTCGGCGGCGAAAAACTGGAAACACGTTGCCATCGTTACCGATAACGGCGATTTTGAAAGTATTGTCAAAGAGTTGCAGGAAAACGGTGCGGTGTTGTCGGAGCAGACCCGTTTCCGTTTGGCGTGCAAGGCGTTCAGCCACACAGCGCAGTATGACGGCATGATTTCCAATTACTTAACCAGCGTGTCGGCGGAAAAATTGAGCGGCGAGCCGCAAATCGGCGCGTTCCCCGCGCAGTTTAATCAAAGCTGGCTGAAGGTGCAGGAAATGCGTTACGGCGAAAATCCGCATCAGCAGGCGGCGTTTTACCGCGATGCGTATCCCGCTTCAGGCAGCTTGAGCGCCTACACGCAATTGCAAGGTAAGGAATTGTCTTATAACAATATTGCCGATGCCGATGCCGCGTGGGAAGCGGTGAAATCGTTTGACGCGCCCGCCTGCGTGATTGTGAAACACGCCAATCCCTGCGGCGTGGCGGTGGCGGACACGCCTTTGAACGCCTACAAATTGGCGTTTGCCACCGACACCACCAGCGCATTCGGCGGCATCATCGCGTTTAACCGCGAAATTGACGCGGACACGGTGGAAGCGGTAACGGGGCAGTTTTTGGAAGTATTGATTGCGCCGAAGTTTAGCGATGCGGCGAAAGAATTGATTGCCAACAAGAAAAACGTGCGCGTGTTGGAAATTCCCTTGGCGGCGGGGGCGAACCGTTTTGAATTGAAACGTGTGGGCGGCGGTTTGCTGGTGCAGTCGCCCGATTTGCACCGTTTGCGCCGCGAAGACGTGAAAGTGGTGTCCAAACGCCAACCCACCGAGCAGGAATGGCATGATTTGCTGTTTGTGTGGAACGTTGCCAAGTTTGTGAAATCCAACGCGATTGTGTTCGGCAAGGGCGGGCAGACCTACGGCATCGGCGCGGGGCAGATGAGCCGCGTGGATTCCACCCGCATTGCGGCGCGGAAAGCGCAGGACGGCGGTTTTGATTTGAACGGCGCGTGTGCGGCTTCCGATGCGTTTTTCCCGTTCCGTGACGGTGTGGACGTGATTGCCGAACAGGGCATTAAGGCGGTGATTCACCCTGCCGGCTCGGTGCGCGATGAGGAAGTGTTTGCGGCGGCGGACGAACACGGCATGGCGATGGTGGTAACGGGTGTGCGCCATTTCCGCCATTGATGGTGTCTGCGCCCCTGCCGTTGCGGGTGGGGGCAGATAGAAATTTCATGAACAAACAATTGTATATGTTTTATCTGGGTGGCAATGCGGGGCGTTCCAACATCGAAGTGCATGATGTGCAGTTTGCCGCGTGCGCCGATTACCGCGATGCCCTGCCTGCTTTGAAAGCCGCGTGGTTCGGCGATGCCGGCAAAATCCACATTGACGGTTGGCAAGTGATTGACTGGGCAGACGGTTATGATGTTTTTCTGTCTGATGCGCCCGATACGCGCACGGGCTTGAACCTGTATTTTGTCAATGTCGGCGGCTATGTGCGCGGGCGTTTGGCGGAAGCGCATGATTTTGCTTTGTTTGTTGCCGAAAGCGCGGAAGCGGCGAAAGCCAAAGCCCTGCGCACTTTGCTGCCCGACCACGATTTGCGCCACAAAGACAATTTGAAAGATGTGGATAATGTGCTGTTGTTAAAGCAGATTGACGGAGCGCACATTGGTTTGCGCGCAAACCCGCACGGCAAAGCGGCGGCGCTTGGCTTTCAGGGGTATTTGCCGATATAATGGTTTTCTTGCTTGATTTAGAAAGGAAAACATCATGTCGCGCAGGTCAAAATCGCTGATTGCCGTTGAAGTGAAAGATTTGGTGCAATGTCGCCCCACCGCCGCATTTGTCGGCGCGTCTTGGGCGGCATTGGCTTTGGGCGCAACCTTGTTTTTGTTCGGGCTGTGGAACGCGCCCACGCTGGCTTTGAGCGAAAAAGGTTTTTATTTCTGTGTGTTGCTGCTGGGATTGTATGCGGCGGTGAGTTTGCAGAAAAGCCTTCGCGACCGTGAGGAAGGTTTGCCGGTGTCGGCTTTGTACCACAACATCAGTTGGGCGATGTTGGGCATGTCGGCGTTTTTGATGCTGGTGGGTTTGTGGAATGCGGCGTTGGCATTGAGCGAAAAGGGTTTTTACGGAATTGCATTTGCGATGAGCCTGTTTGCGGTGATTACCATTCAGAAAAACACCCGCGACACGCGCCAGATTGAGGCTTTGCTGCGACAAGCGCCCTACCACGATGACGGCATGCCCGCAAGTGAAGACGTATAGTGCATGTGCTTTCGTTTTTATACGGCGTTGGCTCGCCTTGTATGAAAAATCAATCACATCAGCCATATAAAAACATGCGCCGCAACAATCTGTTGGGGCGCATTTGCGTTAGCGGGTGCAGCAATTGACCGAAAAACCCCTGTGCCGTCATTCCCGAGTAGACGGAAATCCAACAACACATTCAAACAAACTTTGAAAAAACATTGCTTGCAGGTCATCGGGCAGTGGATTCCCGCTTGTGCGGGAATGACGATGGTTTTTGTATTATTTTGATTTTTAGTAGAAAAATTTAAATGATGACGTGCCCTAAACTTCGTTTACATCGGTGAAACGTTGAGGTCGGACGCGCTGCCGACAATCCGCACCCGCCGTCCGGGCAGCAAACCCGCTTCCTGTTTTTGCACCACCACGATTTCCGTGCCGTCGTCTTTGTGAATCACCATTTCCAAAGAATGAACCAAAGCGGCTTGCTGCTCCAGCTTGGCACCCAGCAGCGAACCGGCGATGGCGCCGACCGTACTCATAATCGCGCTGCCGCGCCCGCCGCCGACCGATGAGCCGGCAATGCCGCCGATGATGCCGCCGCCAACCGAGCCGACCGCGCCCGAATGCGGGGCTTGAATGCGGACGGGGCGTGCGGAAACGATGGTGCCGTAGCTGATGCTGCGGGCGGTTTTTGCCTGTTCGCCGCGATAAACGTTGCCGGAGTAGGATTGGGTGTTGGCGCAGCCGCACAGGGCAAGCATCACGGTGGATATGGCAAGAAGTTTTTGTTTTTTCATTGTAATAATTTCTGCTGGTTGGGAAAAGGCGCACAATATAGCATGATGTTGCTGTGCCAAACAATCCGCATGGTGAAGATTTAACGCAATGTTGCATTGGCTTGACATGAAAACGCCCGCAAACGGTGTGCTTGCGGGCGTTTTGCCGTGCAGACGGGTTGGGATTAGGGCGTGTCATCAATTAACCAAAAAATACTGTGCCGTCATTCCCGCGAATGTGGGAATCCAAGTCAAAGCACAACACACCTTGATACAACATGGCTTGCCAAGCATCGGGCAGTGGATTCCCGCTTGCGCGGGAATGACGGCGTATTTTTATATTATACTGATTTTCAGTATAAAATTTAAATGATGGCACGCTCTAGGCAATCACTGCCTAACCTTGTCCCAGTTGCGCCAGCATGCGTTCGGCTTCGGCTTTGACTTCGCCGGTGGATTCGGCAACCAGTTCGCCCAGTGTTTCACGGGCGGCAAACAGGTCTTCGATTTCCACGTACATTTTGGCAAGTTCGAGCTTGGCTTCTTGCGGTTCTTCCATGCCGACCGCTTCGGAGACGAAGCCGACGCTGATGTCGGATTCGCTGCCGGTGTGGTTGCCCCAGTCGGCATCGAAGCTTTCCAAGTCGGTCAGGTCGGTGCTGCCGTGTGCGCCGTGGTCGGGCGGGTTGGCGGCGAAGTCGTCTTCGGCAACGTCAAGGCTGCCCAAGTCGTCCAGCCACGATTGTTCTTCGGGCGGGGCGGTGTCGGCTGCCGCCGCTTGTGCCGCCAATACGCGGTCTACCGCGTTGGTGCCCAAGTCGTCTTGTCCGTCCAAATCGAAGTTGGCGAACGCATCGTCAAGGTTGGTGTCGGCGGCGGGCGGGGCGGTGTCGGCGGGTTCTTCCACAACCAGTCTGGGCTGCTGTGCGGCAACGGGTGCCAGCACGTCGGTCATGTTCAGGTCGCTCAATTTGGCGGCGAGTTTTTCGTCCAGCAGCGACATGGGGTCGGTAACGTTGTTGGCGGCGGGCGCGGGTGCGGGGCTGTCCGCAGGGGCGTCTGCCGTTGTGCTGCCGATGTTGTCGTAGTCGAAATCGCTGAAGTCGCCAAAATCGCCCAAGCCGTCAAGGTTGCCGCCGGTGTCGGCAACGGGCGCGGGGGCTTCGGTTTCGATGCCGTTGTCGGCGAGCAGGGCGTCCAAGCTGCTGAAATCCAAGTCGTCCAGTGCCGGCGGTGCTTCGGTCGGCACGGGGTCGGCGGTGGGGGCGAAGTCGGTCAGGGCTTCGGGTTGGGCGGGCGCGGCCGGCGGTGCGGGCGGCGCAACGGGCGCGGCGGGCGTTTCTTCGACAAAGCCGTCCAAGCCGCTAAAATCCAAGTCGCCGAAATCGGGCAGCTCGGTGGTTTGCGGCGCGGCGGGCAGGTCGTTCATGTCGGGCAGGTCCAAGTCGTTCAGGGCGGCGGCTGCCAGTGTGTCCAAGTCGTCTGCTGCGGGTGCCGGTTTGGGCGCGGGCGTTTGGGCGGGTTCGTTTTCAAACGACAAGCCGTCCAGTCCGTCCAAGCCGTCCATCAGTCCGTCCAAGTCTGCCAAGGGGTCGGTTTGGTTTGGTTCGGGCATGGCGGACATGTCCACGCTGTCGGGCGGGGGCAGCTCGAAGCCGTCCAAATCCGCCAAGGCGGCTTGGGCAAGGTCGTCCAAATCGTCTGTAGGTGCGGCGGCGGGCGCGGTTGTCGGGGTGTCTTCCAATACCAAGTCGTCTAAAGACAAGTCGGCAAAGCCCGAGTTTTTCACGGGAACGGAGACGGAGGAGACGGGGTGCTGCTGCGGCAGTTCGAAGGCGTCCAAGTCGTTCAGGGCGGATTGGGCGAAGGCGTCCAAGTCGTCGGCAGGAGCTGCTGCGGGCGCGGCGTTCATGTCCGACAGGTCGAAGTCGCCGAAGTCGCCAAAATCGTCAAAGCCGTTGTTGTCGGCGGCGGGCGCGGCGGCAGGGGCGGGTGCGGGTTCGGTTTGGTCGGCGCTGAAATCGCCAAAGTCGCCGAAGTCGCCAAAATCGTCTGCCACCACAAATTCGTTGTCGGCGGCGGGCGCTGCGGCGGGTGCGGCAAGGGTGCTGCTGTCTTCGTCCAAAGACCAGTTGTCGTCTGCCACGGCAAAGCCGTCATCGTCCGCTTGGTCTTTTTCGGTGGCGGCGCTGCCTTCCAGCCACGACCAATCGTCTTCGTTGCCGGCAGACGGGGGGACGCTGTCGGCAACGGCGGGGGCGTCTTCGCCGAAAAACACGCCGTCGTCTTCTTCGGCAACGTATTCGGAAGCGGTGCCCGCCGCCGCCGCGCCTGCTGCTGCGGCAGCCGCCGTGCCGCCGTGCGCTTCTACGGCGGCGCGGGCGCGGGACAAGTCGGCTTTGGCGCGTTCTGCGGTGCTTAAGGGGGCTTCTTCGTCCCATTGCACGTCGTCTTCGTCGTCATAGCCTTCGTAGCCGTCTTCTTCGGCGTAGCCCGCATCGTCGTGGTTTTGCTGCTGACGGCGGCGGCGCATCATCATCAGACCGCCGACCACCAAGCCGCCGACCGTGAGTGCGCCCGCGCCGCCAATTACCCAAGGCATGATGCCGCCGTCTTCCTCGTCGGTTTCTTCAGCCGCATCAGACGCTTCGGCAACCGGCGGCGGGGGAGGTGGGGGCGGCGGTGCGGCTTCGGACACCGGCGCCGTGGCTGCGGACGAAACCGCATCGGACACGGCAGCGTCTTGCGCACTTGCTGCGGGCGGTGCGGAAACGGGCGTGTCTGCGGGTGGGGGCGGCGGCGGCACCGGTGCTTCTTCTGCCGGCGGGGGCGGAGGAGGCGGTGGCGGAGCGGTATCCTGCGGCGGCGGGGGCGGCGGCGCATCTTGGGGTTTGGGCGGCGGCGCGGTTTCAACCGGCGGCGGGGGAGGCGGCGGCGGCGGCGGTGCGACCGCAGGTGCTTGGGCCTTCGGCGCGGCAGGTGCAACCGAATGCTGCACCGCAGGTTTGCGCGGTGCGGGTGCAGGTGCGGCTTGGCGCGTTGCGGCGGCACGTTGCGCGTACGCATGCCACTGCGCCTCAGTCGGAATGTACAGCGTTACACTGCGGCGCACGGTCGTGCCGTGGCGGAACGCGCGCGGATTCGCCATCACCAAAGCCCGCATTGCCGTCTGCTGGCTCATATTGTGCGGACGGTAACGCGCCGCAATGTCCGCCAGCTTCTCGCCCGCATAAGCGCGGTGGCGGCGCGGCGTAACCGCCGTTTTGCTCGGTTTTTTCACCTTTGCCGACTCGGCGGCGGGTTTTTTCTCGGCTTTTTCCGCCTTTTCCTGCGGACGGGATTTTGCTTTTTCGGCAGATGCGGGCTTGCCCTGTTCGGCTTTTTTTCGCTCAATAAAATCCTGCTCAATCGGAACTTTCACCCCTTTTTCCGACTTGGCGGGCGCAACCGTTTTTTCCTGTTTGGGCTTGGGTTCCGCCTTCGGCTTGGCTTTGGCGGGAGAATAACGCGGCGGGTCGAGCAACGCCGTATACTGGCGCGTCTGCTGCCCCGCACCCACCGTAAACGACAACACCGGTTCGTGAATCGGCGCGGATGAACGCAAATGCACCGTTACCGTACCGTTGCCGTTTTTCGAAATACTGCCGCGCACCCCGCCCGACACATTCAAACGCCCGCCCTCCATCAGCGCCTTGGCTTCATCGCCGGTTACGGTAATGCTCCCCGAAAACGGTTCGCCCAAATGAGAGCGCACGTTCAAACCGCCCATCGCCGACCACGCGCTGAACGACGCCGCCAACGATACGGACGCAACAATTATCTTGATATTGGTATTCAAAATTTATCCCCCATCCGGGATGCCGGTTATTGGTTGATTGCAAATAGGCGTTATGATAGCGGGTTACTGGCTTGTCTGCCAAGTAAAAAGCACGATTTCTTTAACACCGCTTAACGGAAAAGCACAAAAACTAGGGCATATCCGACACACTTTGCCGCCATTTTAAGCTGTAACGAACGCGCAAACACTGTTATGATGCCTGTTTTTGATTTTCGTTTGCCTTTGCCCCGTATTTGTTACATTGCTGACAACGTGCGGTGCGGCAAATAAAGCGCGGCACCGAGTGCCGCCCCGATGCGGGCGGGCTTGCGTCCCGCCCGAAAAAACCGATTTTTTCCCGCCGCCAACGGCGGGGTTTCCAACCGAAAAGGAATTGTGATGAAAGCATCCGGCGACTTTCTCGCCCTGATACTGTTTTTCGCCACCTACGCCCTGACCGGCGACATGGTTGCCGCCACTGCCGTTGCCGTCGTCATCGGCTTGGCACAAGCGGGCTACACATGGTACAGGCATAAAAAATTGAGCATCATGCAATGGGTCGGTCTGATTGTCATCGTCGTATTCGGCGGCGCGACCATCTTGCTCAAAGATGCCGTGTTCATCATGCTCAAAACCACCGTCATTTGCTGGATTGTCGCCCTCATTGTTGTCGTGTGCCAACTGCTCGGCAAAAACGGCATCAAAGCCCTGATGGGCAAAGAACTGCAACTGCCCGAAGCCGTGTGGACGCGCCTTTCCTACGCATGGGCGGTGTTTTTCTTCGTTATGGGCGCGGTCAATCTTGCCGTTGCCTACCCCTTCACCCCCGAACGTGAAGCGTTTTGGGTCAATTTCAAATTTTGGGGCTACCTGCCGATGACCCTTGCCTTCTCCATCGCACAAGGCGTGTACATCGTGCGCCACCTGCCCAAACAACACCAACAACAGGACGATGCCTGATATGCTCTACCTTTTTCTCGCCACCGACAACGACGGCAGCAGCCAAGCCCGCAGCGAAGCCCGTCCTGCCCACATCGCCCGTTTGCACCAATTGCAGCAACAAGGACGCTTGCTCGCCGCCGGCCCCACGCCCCTGCCCGACAACAACGCCGGCGAAGTGTCCGGCAGCCTGATTATCGCCGACTTTGCCAATCTGGACGAAGCCGAAGCATGGATACAGTCCGACCCCTATGTGGACGCGGGCGTGTATGCCGAAGTGATGATACGCCCCTTTGTGAAAGCCCTGCCCGATGACTGACACCGAACAGCAAATCGCCGCCGCACTGGCAGACCTTGCCCCCGAAGTGTTTCAATTGCGCGACGACAGCCACCTGCACATCGGACACGCCGGCAACCGTGGCGGCGGACACTACGCCCTCACCGTTGTCAGCGCACAATTTGAAGGCATCGGGCGCGTGGCGCGGCAGCGCATGGTGCAACAACGGCTGGCAGCATGGTTTGCCAACGGACGCATTCACGCACTTTCCGTTTCGGCGCAAACGCCTGCCGAGTTTTTTGGTTTATAATGGCGTGAATTTCAACAATTGACTGTGTTTAAAAAGAAAGGTCAGACATGAACAAAAAAACGCATCTGCGGGTGTTTGCGGCGCTCAGCCTGCTGTTGTCGGGCGCGGTGCTTGCCCAAACGGTGGTAACCGTAAACGGCACGCCCATCGACAGCAAAGACGTGGAACGCCGCGCCAAAATTTTCCAAGCCAACAGCAAAGGGCAGGTGCCGGACAGCCCCGCACTGCGCAGCGAAATCACCCGAGAACTGGTGGTGGAAGCGTTGGTTACTCAGGAAGCGCGGCGTTTGAAACTCGACCAGAGCGCGGATTTTAAAAACTTGGAAGCAGACGCGCTAAAAGAACTCAAAGCCAAAGGTTTGGACAAAGACAAGGACTTCAAACAAAATTGGGCGGATTATCGAAATTTGCTGCTGATGCAGACCTACAGCCGCCATTTGGCAAAACAACGCCCGATTACCGAGCCGCAGCTTCGCAGCCAATACGAGCGCATCGCGCAGCATTTCCGCAACAGCGATGAAGTGCAATTGGGCTTGATTGTTACCGACAAAGCCGCACAGGCGCAGGCCGCGCTGAAAGAGTTGGGCGCGAAGAAAAAATTTGCCGAAGTCGCCGCCAAATACAGTTTGCGCGCCGATGCCAAGCAAAACGGCGGCATTGACCCCGAATACGTCCCTTTAAAAAATTTGGCAGACCAAGAGCCGGAAATACACGCTGCCGTGTCGCCGCTTGCCAAAGGGCAATACACCAAAACGCCGTTGAAAGACGGCAACATCAGCCTGATTCTGTATGTGAACGACAGACGCAAAGTCCAATTGCCCCCGTTTGAACGGCTGAAGGGCGATATTGAGGAAAGTCTGCATCAGGCACAGTTGGACGAGGCGGTGGACGAATTGGGGCGCAAGGCCAAAATCGTTCCTGCCAAATAATCGGGCGGTGCGCGTCATGGCGTTGGCGGTGATGGCGTGTGTGAAGCTGCTTGGTATGCCGTACAACAGCCTGTGCTGTTGTACGGTTTGTTTGTCTTGACCGTATTGTCCGGAGGAACCGTTGGTGAGCAAGCCCCATACATTGATTTTGCCCGTGTCGATTTTGATTGCTTGGCAGCAGGCGGCGCAGGCGCAGTCTGCCGGTGCGGAACAAACGCCGCAGCCGCAAGGCGTGCAAAGCTGTACGTCTTTGAAAAACCGAAGTTTGCGTTTGGATTGTTTCGACCGTCTGTTTGCCGATACCGAAGTGGCGGGCGAAACGCCCGCCCCCGAAGCCGCCGCCGTGTCGCCGCCTTTGGAAAACCTGCACAAAAGTCCGCTTGATTTGGCGCAAAGCTATATTGCCAGCAAAGAAAGCCGCAGTCCGCAAATTGTGTTGGCGGAAAAAGCGATGCCCGCGCCCGCCGCCGAGCGCACGCCTTTGAGCGAGCTGTACGATTTGGACGAAAACAGCGCGGACGGTTTGTTGAGCATTCGCGAACACCACCCCACCTACATCATGCCCGCGTGGTACAACAGCAGCCCCAATTACCGCCCAGTGTCGCCCACGCGGGGCAGGGCGGTGAACGAAATCCAGTCGCAGCAGAAGCGGAAACCAAGCTGCAAATTTCGTTCAAAACCAAGCTGATGGAAGATGTGTTCAAAACCCGTGCCGATGTGTGGTTCGGCTACACCCAGCAATCGAATTGGCAGATTTTCAATCAGGGGCGCAAGTCCGCGCCTTTCCGCAACACCGATTATATGCCCGAGTTTTTCATCACCCAGCCGGTGCGGGCGGTTTTGCCGTTCGGCGGAAACCTGAGAATGCTCGGCGCGGGCATCGTGCATCAGTCCAACGGGCAGAGCCGTCCGCTTTCGCGCTCGTGGAACCGTGCCTATGTGATGGCGGGCGCGGAATGGGACAAATTGAGCATCATACCGCGCTGGTGGGCGCGGGTGGACAAAAAAGGCGATGAAGACGACAATCCCGACATCGGGCGTTATCTGGGCTACGGCGATTTGAAAATCGCTTACCGTTTCAACGACAAGCAAAGCCTCACGTCCACTTTGCGCTACAATCCGCGCCGCGGGCGCGGCGGCGTGCAGGTGGATTACGCCTTTCCCCTGAAGGGCAAACTCAAAGCCTATGTGCAGGGCTTTCACGGCTACGGCGAAAACTTGAGCGATTACAACCACAAACAAACGGGCATCGGCATCGGGCTGATGTTTCAGGATTGGGACGGTATTTGAACGGGGCAGGGCGGCACGCGTCTGCACGGGCGGCGGAAAACGGGTATAATCACCCGCTTTTCCGCATGGCAACACAATAAGAGAATCCGCACACTATGGCAAACGACACTTCGGGTTTGGGCATCGGCAAGGCCGTGAAAAAATATCTGATTACCGGCATTTTGGTGTGGCTGCCGATTGCCGTAACCGTGTGGGTGCTGACCTACATCGTCAATATGGGCGACCGTCTGATTCACCTGATTCCCGCACAATGGCAGCCTGCCAAATACATCGGTTTCAGCTTTCCGGGCATGGGCGTGCTGGTGGCAACCGTATTGTTGTTCATTACCGGCATTTTTGCCGCCAACGTGTTGGGGCGGAAAATCTTGGAAGGCTGGGATTCGGTGCTGGGGCGCATTCCCGTGGTCAAATCCATTTATTCCAGCGTGAAAAAGGTTTCCGAATCCTTGCTGTCGGACAACAGCCGTTCGTTTAAAACGCCCGTACTCGTGCCGTTTCCGCAGCGCGATATTTGGACGATTGCCTTTATTTCAGGCAGCCTGCCGCAAGCGGTGGCGGACGCGCTGCCCGATGAAAACTATGTTTCCGTGTATGTTCCGACCACGCCCAATCCCACGGGCGGCTACTACATCATGGTGCGCCAAAGCGATATCCGCGAACTGGACATGAGCGTGGACGAAGCCTTGAAATACATTATTTCGCTGGGTATGGTCGTGCCGGAATCGCTGCCGCTCAAAATCCACGTTAAGGAAGTACAATGAACCAATATCATCAAGACCTTGCCGCATGGGCAGCGCATCAGGCAGCCCTGCTCAAAGCGGGCAGAATGCAGGATTTGGACGTTGAAAACCTGATTGAAGAAATGGAAGCCATGAGTCGCAAAGAACACCGCGAACTGTTCAACCGCATGATTGTTTTGATTGCCCATTTGCTGAAATGGCAGTACCAGCCTACGCATCGCGGCATGAGTTGGCGACAAACCATTTTCAACCAGCGCAACGAAATCAGCGATTTGATTGAAGATTCTCCCAGCCTTGCCAATCATTTTGACGATGCCGAATGGCTGAATAAGGCTTGGCGGCGCGGCGTGCAGCAGGCGGAAACCGAAACGGGCATCAAAACCCTGCCGCAACAACCGGTTTGGACAATCGCCGAAATCCGCGAAAAGGATTTTTTTGAACAGGAATAAGTTTCAGGCTGCCTGAAACTACAAACGGATACCCATCATGCCCTTGCCTCATAACAATGAACTGCGCCGTCCTATTTTGAAATTACTATCAGATGGTCAGTTATGGCGCAAATCCCAACTGATTGAGCCGTTGGCACAGCATTTTAATTTAAATGAAGACGAAAGGAATGCCGAATATCCATCGGGTAACGGCAATATTTTTGCAGATAAAATTTCATGGGTATTAAGTTATCATGCTTTGACAGGTTTACTGTTACGCCCCAAACGTGGTGTTTACCAAATTAGTGAATTAGGGAAAGCATATGCTGTAAAAAGTGATGCTGAGATTGTTGCTTTTGTAAAAGAACAAATGGCATTGCGTAATAAAGACACAAAAACTGAAAATTTTGATGAGGTTGAACCCAATTTGGATCCAAGGGAACAATTGGAACAATCCTTTCGCATTATTCGTCAAGCTGTTTATGATGAAATTTTAGAGACCATTATCAGTAAAACAGCGAATGCTTTTGAAAAATTAGTGATTGATTTGCTTAAACATATGGGTTATGGCGGTAAAGTAGAAAAATCAGCTATCGTAACCAAACAAAGTCGTGATGGCGGTATTGACGGGGAAATTCGTGAAGATGTATTGGGCTTGGGGCGTATTTTTATTCAAGCGAAACGCTACCAACATCATGAAACCATCGGTCGTCCGGCTATTCAAACATTTGCGGGCGCAATCAATCCGCAAGATAAAGGTGTATTTATTACTACCGCACGATACTCAAAAGATGCGCTTGAATATGCACAAAATCGCTCCAGTCCACGTTTGGTTTTGATTGATGGACAACAATTGGCAGAATACATTTACCATTATGGTCTGGGTATGCAAACCGAACAAATATTCAGCATTAAAAAACTGGATAGTGATTTTTGGGACGAAATGCCCGATGATATGCAAAAGGGAAAATAACTTTCAGGCTACCTGAAAATAAATTGATTACTGATTAACAAGGAAAAACTATGCGTACCAACTACTGCGGTCTGATTGACGAACAGTACCTCGACCAAACCGTAACCGTCAAAGGCTGGGTGCACCGCCGCCGCGACCACGGCGGAGTGATTTTTATTGACCTGCGCGACCGCGAAGGCACGGTGCAAGTGGTCATCGACCCCGACACCCCCGAAGCCTTTGCCGCCGCCGATGCCTCGCGCAGCGAATTTGTGTTAAGCATCACCGGCCGCGTGCGCCGCCGTCCCGAAGGCACGGAAAACCCGAAAATGGTGTCCGGCAAAATTGAAATTCTGGGCAAAGAAATTGAAGTTTTAAACGCCGCCGCCACCCCGCCCTTCCCGATTGACGAAGAAAACATCAGCGAAAACGTGCGCTTAACCCACCGCGTGATTGACCTGCGCCGTCCGCAGATGCAGCACAATCTGCGCCTGCGCTACCAAGTGGCGATGGGCGTGCGCCGTTATCTGGACGCGCAGGGCTTTATTGACATTGAAACGCCCGTGCTGACCCGCTCCACCCCCGAAGGTGCGCGCGATTATCTCGTCCCCAGCCGCGTTCACCCCGGCGAATTTTTCGCGCTGCCGCAGTCGCCGCAGTTGTTCAAACAACTGCTGATGGTAGCGGGTTTTGACCGTTACTATCAGATTACCAAATGTTTCCGCGATGAAGATTTGCGTGCCGACCGCCAGCCTGAATTTACCCAGATTGACTTGGAAACGTCTTTCTTGGGCGAAAACGAAATTATGGACATCACCGAAGGCATGGCAAAACAGGTGTTTCAAGACGCTTTGGGCGTGGATTTGGGCGAATTTCCGCGCATGCCGTTCCGCGAAGCCATGTTCCGCTACGGCTCGGACAAGCCCGATTTGCGCGTGAGCCTGCAATTTACCGAGCTGACCGATGTGATGAAAAGCGAGGAATTTAAGGTGTTCCGCGCGGCGGCGGATTTGAAAGACGGGCGCGTGGTCGCCTTGCGCGTGCCGAAAGGCGCGAAGCTCAGCCGCAAAGACATTGACGAATATACCAAATTTGTCGGCATTTACGGCGCGAAAGGTTTGGCGTACATCAAAGTAAACGATGTGTCCAACATCAGCAACGGCGAGGATAGCGGTTTGCAGTCGCCGATTGTGAAATTCCTGTCCGAAGGCTGCCTGAAAACCATTATCGAGCGCACGGGCGCGGAAAACGGCGATTTGATTTTCTTCGGCGCGGACAAGGCGAAAACCGTCAATGAAGCCATCGGCGCGTTGCGGGTGAAAATCGGCCACGAACACGGCGCGGCGGACGGTTATTTTGTCGATGAATGGAAACCGCTTTGGGTGGTGGATTTCCCGATGTTTGAATACGATGAGGAAAACCAACGCTTTGCGGCGATGCACCACCCGTTTACTTCGCCGAAACAGGGTCATGAGGATTTGATGGAAAGCGACCCCGAAAACTGTCTTGCCCGCGCCTACGATATGGTGTTGAACGGCTGGGAAATCGGCGGCGGCTCAATCCGTATCCACCGCGCCGATATTCAGGAAAAAGTGTTCGCCGCGCTGAACATCACGCCCGAAGAGCAACAGGAAAAATTCGGTTTCCTGCTGGACAATCTGAAATACGGTGCGCCGCCGCACGGCGGTTTGGCGTTCGGTCTCGACCGTTTGGTAACGCTGATGGCGGGTGCGGAGTCGATTCGTGATGTGATTGCCTTCCCGAAAACGCAACGCGCCCAATGTCTGCTCACCAACGCGCCGAATGCGGTGGACGACAAGCAGTTGCGCGAACTGGGTTTGCGTTTGCGCCAAAAAGCGGCGGAAAATAAAGAAGCGTAAAACGCGCCGCGTCCGATGCCCCTTGCTGTAGGCGTGGCGGCAAAACGGCTTGACATATGGTCAAGCCGTTTTTTTATAGGAAAAACAAGATGCGTTTGATGCGGTAAAACTGTTTGGGGTCGGCAAATTCGTTCAGCTCGACAAAGCGGCACAGCAGGCGGAAGTTTGCCACTTTGTCCAAGCCGGTGGCGGCAGACGGGCGCAAGCGGGCGTGGCCTTTTTTGTTTTTGGCGTAGATTTTTAATTTGCCGTTGGTGATGCTGATTTTTGCCAGTTCGCGGCGCGGCAGTGTGGTTTTGCCTACGGTGATGTGTTGGCGGCTCAGTTGTACTGCGCCAAAATCCAGTGTTTCATCGGCGTCGTAGATTTGGTTGAGGATGTGCAGGGCGTGGTCGAGCAGGTATTGTTCAATCAGGCGGATGATTTTTTCGTTTTGGCGGAAGGCGGGCGGCAGGTGGTAATGGCTGTTTTCGTCTTCTAGGGTAACGGCGGTGTGCCTGCCGATGGTGGCGGTCAGCAGCCCGTAGCGCCAACGGGCGGCGTACAGGCGCATATAGGGGCTGAAGAAGATGGTTTGTTTGCTGAAAAAGCGTTTTTGTACCAGTGCGTTGCTGTAGGCATCGATGCGGGTGAACAGGAAGTTCAGCAGCAGGGCGACTATGAGTGTGAGCAGCAGGGCGCCGATGGCGATTTGGTTGCCGGTGAGGTTGTCGATGTTGCCCCGTGCGGCAAGCAGGAACAGGGCAACGGGGGCAAGGATAATCAGGGTCCAGCCGGTCAGGCGCAGGTGCGATTTGCCGGTGCTGAAGCGGAATTCGCCGAGCGGCGGTTGCGTGGGGTGGGTCATGATGCAAAGCGGAAGGAATCAGTCTTGTGCGGGGGCGCGGCGGGCGCGGTACAGGACGTTGCCGATGCCGGCTGCCGATACCAGCAGCACCACTGCCAGTGCGGCGCGGCGGTCAATCGCGCTGCCGTGTTCAAACAGGCGGTCGCTCAAGTTCAGCAGCAGCTTGAAGCAGGCGAAAAACAATAAGACGACCAGTGGTTTTTCCCATGCCGTGCCGTATTGTTGTACGGCTTCGGGGCGGGCGTACAGGGTGTGTGTGCCGAGCAGGGCGCACAACAGGGCGCTGCACACGGGGGCAAATTGTCCGGAAAACGCCCAAGCGGCGGGCAGGGCTTGCAGCAGCAGCCATGCGCCCGTCCATGCGGCTGCTGCCGAACAGCTTGCCAGTATGGTCAGGGTGGGGGCGTTGGGCAGGGGGTGGCGGGCGCGGGTCGGGCAGACGTCGGGAAAATCGCGGCGGGCTTGCCGCAGGGCGGCGGGGGCGAGCCACAGTTTGCGTCCGTGCAGTTGCGGCCAAACGGGAAACCAACGGTGCAGCAGGGTGCGGGCTTGGCGTTCGGTGCGTGCGTGGTCGGGGCGTTCGGCGTGTTCGAGCAGCCGCCACGCGGTGTAGCCGCCAAATGCCGCAAGCAGCAGGTGCAGCACGGGCGCGGCGAAAGTGTCGGCAAGGGCGGTCAGGGCGCACAATAGCGGCAACAGCCCCGCCACCGCCGCCAAGGCGCAACAACGCATGTGCCTGCCCAATGTGTCGGGCAGCTTGAAGCGCGCGGCGGCGCGGTGCAAATAGGGAACGTAGGCGCACAGCCAAATTTTGGCAAACACATAGGTGGCAAAAAAACCCGTGCCGCTTTCGACATCGTGCAGCAGCCACAAACCGCCGGCAAACGCGGCGGGCAGCAGCCACAGCAGCGACCATGCCAACGTGTTGCGCCGCCATATCACCGGCAAACCGTTGCGGTGCAGATACAGCTCGAGTGCCAATGCCAAGGCGGGCAGCAGCAAAGCGGCAACGGCGCTCATGCGCGTTCTCCGGCGGGGTAGGGGGCGGACATAGGGGCTTTCAAAAAAACAAAACCGCCATTTTAACCGAAATCACGCCATTGCGGGCGCGGAAAACGGCGCGAGCCAACGGACGAGCGCGTCGTAGTCGGCGATGCACAACAACGCGGTTTCGGCAGCCGCGTTTTGCACCGTCAGCTCGGTTTGGTGCAACACCCCGTGCCGGAAAAAATGCAGTGCGTGGCGTTGTCCGGCGGCGGTTTCGGTTTGCGCGGCAAAATCGGTGCAGGCAAAACCGTCCACCGCGATGATTTCGTCTGCGGGCTTCAACCCCGCGTTTTCCGCCGCGCCGCCGTTGAACACATGGCTCAACACCGCCCGCCCGTGCTCCTGACGGAAACGGCAGCCCGTATCGGGCGCAGCGCCACTGCCGGCGGGCAAAAGCGCCACCAAAGCACCCGCATGGCTGCGTTTGCGGGCGCAAAAACACATGTCCACCCCCACCGTTGCCAAACATTCCGCCACAGGCAAATCTTCCGTGCTGTGGACGGCAAGGGCGAAAAAATCGTCCAAATCCACCCCGCAGCTTTCGCGCACGCAGCGCTCGAACGCGCCAGCCGTCAAGCCCGCGCCCGTGTCCAACCAGTCCTGATACAGGCTTTGCATCACATGGTCGAGGCTGTAGGGGCTGTTGGCGCGAATCCGCAAATCCAAACACAGTGCCGCCAACGCGCCTTGCTGATAGTAGCTGGTGATGGCATTGGGGCTGTTTTCGTCCTGCTTGTAGTATTTGTGCCACGCCGCAAAGCCTGATTCCGCCAAAGTTTGCCGTTTGCGCCCCGGCGTGCGCCACACGCGGGTGATGGTTTGGGCGAGCAAATCCAAATAGTGTTCGGGCGGAATCACGCCGCTTCTTGCCAGCAGCAAATCGTCGTAGTAAGAGGTGATGCCTTCAAAAATCCACAATTGCGAAGTGTCGGTTTCCTTGTCCAAATCGTAGGGAGCGAACACGGCGGGTTTGACGGATTTTACGTTCCACGCATGAAAGTATTCGTGCGAAATCAAGCCCAAAAGCTGGGTGTAAGCGGGGTCGGGCGGGGCATCGCCGATGTGCGGGTCGGGCAGGCCGTCGCGGTCGAAGTGCAGCGCGGTGCTGCTGCGGTGTTCCAAACCGCCGTAAATGTCTGCGCCGACATGCAGCAAAAACAGGTATTCGTCAAACGGCGCGGGCTGGGGAAACAGGTTTAATGCGGCTTCGCAAATGCGGCGCACGTCGTCCGTCAGGCGGTCGCGGTCGTAGGCGCGGCGGTGTCCGCCAATCACGATGCGGTGTTCGATGCCGCACACGCTGAATGCCAGCACGTCGTTGTCGGCGCCCCATTCAATCGGGTGGTCGATGAGTTCGGCATGGCTTGGCGCTTCAAATTGGTGTTCGCCCGTGCGCGGCAGCGTGGTGTGCGCCTGCCACGCCGCAGGCATGCCCTGAAACACGACTTGGTGGGTCTCGTCCGTGCGCTCGGGCAGGTACAGAAACAAGCACGCCCCGTCGATAAAGCCCCGTTGCGTGTCCAGCAGCGTGGCGCGTACCGACAGGTCGTTGGCATACACCGTGTAGCTGATTTGCCATTCGCCGCTTTGTGCGGGCGTTTGCCAAGCGTTTTTCGCCGTTTGGCGCAGCGCGGCGGGTTCGCCGTTGCAGGTGGCGGCAATGCTCATGATGTGGCGGGAAAAATCGCGAATCATGTAGCTGCCGGGCGTCCAGTTGGCGAGCTTGAGCGTTTGCGCCTTGGCATCGGCTTGGGAAAAGGTCAGACAAACGTGCCATTGGCGGGCGAGCGTGTCGGGAACAACGGTGTAGCGGAGCATGGCTGGGATTCCTTGTCGGCAGCAGGGGCGGGGCATCATGAACCGGTGCGGCGGTGCGCGGATTGCCGTTGTGTATTGGCGCGTGTTTGTTTGAAAAGCCGCTGTGCAAAGCCGTTGATGACCCGCCCTGAAAGCTGCCCGATTGTTAAGATTTGTTGGTGCGGGGGCGATGTTTGACTTCAGTCAAGAATGGTGCGGAAATTTCCCGCCACCCCCGCCGATGCCGCGTATTTTCGGTGTGAAGGCGCGGGCAAAGGCGGCGTTTTACCATTATTTGTGTTGGTAGGAAAGGGGGTTTTGTTTTAAAATGCCGTTCAGGTTGTCTTTGCGTGTTTTAACGCAAAGCTGTCGGACAGACACATCGGGGCAGCAAACGGCACGCGTGCCGGCTGCGGCTTGGTGCGTTGGACAAACCAAACAAACCAACAAACATCTTAAGAGATTTTAATTGCCATGTTAATGGAGATTGTTCATGGAAACGCAAACTTATAACTACAAAGTGGTGCGCCAGTTCGCCATCATGACGGTAGTTTGGGGCATCGTGGGCATGTTGGTGGGGGTGATTGCCGCCGCCCAACTGCGCTGGCCCGAATTGAACCTGTCGCAAATCGGACCTTGGTTCCACTTCGGGCGCATCCGCCCGCTACACACCAATGCGGTGATTTTCGCTTTCGGCGGCTGCGGTTTGTTCGCCACTTCATACTACATCGTCCAGCGTACCTGCAACGTGCGCCTGTTTGGCGGCAACATTCTGCCCGCCATTACCTTTTGGGGCTGGCAGTTGGTCATCGTGCTGGCGGCAATCACCCTGCCTTTGGGCTACACGTCGGGCAAGGAATATGCCGAGCTGGAATGGCCGATTGACATTCTGATTGCCGTGATTTGGGTCATTTACGCCATCGTGTTTTTCGGCACGATTGCCACGCGCAAAATCAAGCACATCTATGTTGCCAACTGGTTTTACGGCGCATTTATCCTTGCCGTTGCCCTGCTGCACATCGTCAACAGCCTTGCCGTTCCCGCCGGCCCGATGAAATCGTATTCCGTGTATTCGGGCGCGATTGACGCGATGGTGCAGTGGTGGTACGGACACAATGCCGTAGGCTTTTTCCTGACGGCAGCGTTTTTGGGCATGATGTACTACTTCGTGCCGAAACAGGCAGGCCGTCCCGTGTACTCCTACCGCCTGTCGGTCGTCCACTTCTGGGCATTGATTTTCACCTATATGTGGGCGGGGCCGCACCACCTGCACTACACCGCGCTGCCCGACTGGACGCAGTCTTTGGGCATGGTGTTGTCGCTGATTCTGTTTGCGCCGTCTTGGGGCGGCATGATTAACGGCATCATGACCCTTTCGGGCGCGTGGAGCAAACTGCGTACCGACCCGATTTTGAAATTCTTGGTGGTGTCGCTGTCGTTCTACGGCATGTCCACCTTTGAAGGCCCGATGATGTCCATCAAAACCGTCAACGCCTTGAGCCACTACACCGATTGGACGGTCGGACACGTCCACTCCGGCGCATTGGGCTGGGTGGGTTTCGTCACCATCGGCTCGATTTACTACCTGATTCCGCGCCTGTTCGGCCGCCGCGAAATGTACAGCGTGAAGCTGATTGACGCACACTTTTGGATTGCCACCATCGGCGTGGTGCTGTACATCACCTCCATGTGGATTTCGGGCGTAATGCAAGGCTCGATGTGGAGCCAGCTTAATCCCGACGGCACCCTGACTTACTCTTTTGTCCAGTCTGTCAGCGCGTCCATGCCGTATTATGCCATTCGCGCATTGGGCGGTTTGCTGTATCTGAGCGGCATGTTCCTGATGGCATACAACGTGTACCGCACCATTGCGGCGGGCAAACCCGTTGATGCGCAAATTCCTGCGGTTACGCCGATTCAACACCACCACTAAAAAGCACCAGAAAGAGTAGGCTAGTAAAATGAAATTACAAGCATTGGTTGAAGAAAAGGTCGGTTTTCTGATTGCCTTCGTATTGGTGGTCATCAGTGTCGGTCTGCTGATTGAAGTCGTGCCTTTGTTCTTTACCAAAGAGGTAACCACACCCGCCAAAAACGTCAAGCCCTACAATGCTTTGCAGGTTGCGGGGCGCGACATTTACATTCGTGAGGGCTGCTACAACTGCCACTCGCAGATGATTCGTCCTTTCCGTGCCGAAACCGAGCGTTACGGTCATTATTCCGTTGCCGGCGAATCGGTGTACGACTACCCCTTCCAATGGGGTTCGAAGCGCACCGGCCCCGACTTGGCGCGGGTGGGCGGGCGTTATTCGGACGAATGGCACCGCATCCACCTGATTAACCCGCGTGATGTCGTGCCGGAATCCAATATGCCCGCCTTCCCTTGGCTGGCGCGCAACAAGGTCGACCCCGAGCAGGTGGTGCGCCACATGAAGGCACTGCGTGCGGTGGGCGTGCCTTATACCGATGAGGAGCTTGCCAAAGCCCCCGAAATGCTGGAAGAAAAATCCGAGCTGGACGCGGTGGTCGCCTATTTGCAAGGCTTGGGCTTGGCATTGAAAAACACAAGGTAATCAATTATGGATTTGAATTCGGCAAGAAGCCTGTTTACCCTGCTGGTGTTTGTGAGTTTCGCGCTGGTGTTGTACATCGTGCTGAACAAGCGCAACAAAAGCGGTTATGAAGACGCGGCGCAAAGTATTGTGGACGACCCCGATACCCCCGATGCGCCCCCTGCCGGTTCAAACCGTAACCACGGAGCAAAATAATGGAAGAATCACAATTCACGAGCGGTTTTTGGCATTGGTATATCGTTGTTATCGTTGTCGCGTCTTTTGTTTATGTCGCATGGGTGTTGTTGTCGCAAAACAAGGTCAAGCCTTTGCCCAAAGGTGAGGAGGTGAAAACCACCGGCCATTCTTGGGACGGGATTGAGGAGTACGACAACGGTTTGCCGCGTTGGTGGTTTTGGATGTTTATCATGACCATTGTGTTCGGCATCGGCTATTTGGCGATTTATCCGGGCTTGGGCGATTATCGCGGCATCGGCTTTAACGGCAAGCATTGGACGAGCAAAAGCCAATACGAGCAGGAAATGGCGGACGGCGAAAAGGACACCGCCGCGCTGTATGCCAAATATGCGGCAATGAAGCCCGAAGAAGTCGCCAAGCACGATGAGGCGATGAAAATCGGTCAAAATCTGTTCAACACCTACTGTATCCAGTGCCACGGTTCGGACGCGCAAGGTTCGCGGGGCTTCCCGAACCTGACCGATGCCGACTGGCTCTACGGCGGTACGCCCGACAAAATCCACGAAAGCATCGCCAAAGGGCGTGTGGGGGTGATGGCGCCTTGGGGCCCCGTGTTGGGCGAAGAACGGGTGAAAGATGCGGCAAACTATGTGTTGTCGCTGTCCGGCCGCGAGCATAATGAAGACCGTGCCGTGCGCGGCAAGGAAGTGTTTGCCGCCAACTGCGCGGTGTGCCATGGCGAAAACGGTGCGGGCAATCAGGGCATGGCGCCGAATCTGACCGATGACGTGTGGCTGTGGGGCGGCAGCGAAAAAGCGATTATCGAAACGATTACCGGCGGACGCCACAACCAAATGCCCGCTTGGGAAGGCTTTTTGAGTAAGGACAAAATCCACATGCTGACGGCGTTCGTGTGGGGCAAGTCGCACCCTGACGGCAAGGCTCTGCCCACCGATTCGCAAAATGCGGTCGGCGGCAAAACGCCCGCCGCCGCGCTCGATGCGCCTGCCAAACCCGCTTCCGTTGCTGCTTCCGTTGTTGCCGCCGCGCCCGCCGCATCTGCGCCCGCCGCCGCCTCCGCCGCAACGGCTGCCGCCGCGTCTGCTGCCGCACCCGCCGCCGACAAAGCCGAAGTGAAGTTGGAAAACGGCGTGCTGAAGTTCTACTTTGCCACCGCGAAAAGCGATGTCGCGCCCGAAGCCGCGCAAGTGGCTGCCGAAGCGGTGAAAGCCGCCAAAGCGGGCAAAAAACTGGTGTTGAGCGGCTTTGCCGACAGCACCGGCAATGCGGCGGCGAACGAGCGTTTGTCCAAACGTCGTGCCGAAGCGGTGCAAGCGTTTTTGGTTCAGCAGGGCGTGAAAATCGAAAACATCGAATTGCGCAAGCCCGAAAGCACGATGGGGGGCAAAGGCGACAATGCCGAAGGCCGCCGCGTGGAAGTGAAAATCGAAGGCTGACACGCCCCATACCAACCGCAACAAGCGGAATCCCGAGCGGATTCCGCTTTTTTTGTACCCGAGCAAGTGCGGACAGTGCACCACAAACGGCTTTACCTTTTTTCACCAATCTTGACGGAAGCCGCCCAAGTGCGGTTAAATGGCGCGTTCCGTTCCGGCTTGGGAACGCATAACGGTGCGGTTTTGCTCCGCGCATTCAGGTTGCAATGCTTTAACCTGCCATACGGCAACAGTTTGCCCCGTATGCCACACAAACCATTGCAACCACAACACACATCAAAAGGATAAGTTTATGAATCCGATGTACATTACCTTCGGCATCTACCTGATTGCGGTGCTGCTGATTGGTTTGGCGGCGTATTTTTCCACGCGCAATTTTGACGACTACATATTGGGCGGGCGCAGCTTGGGCAGCTTTGTTACCGCGATGTCGGCAGGTGCGTCCGACATGTCGGGCTGGCTGCTGATGGGCTTGCCCGGCGCGGTGTATTTGTCGGGCATGAGCGAATCGTGGATTGCCATCGGCTTGGTGGTGGGCGCATATTTCAACTGGCGTTTGGTGGCGGGGCGTTTGCGCGTGCATACCGAGTTTAACAACAATGCCTTGACTTTGCCCGATTATTTTTACCACCGTTTCGGTGCGCAAGGGCAGGCGATGAAGGTGATTTCCGCCGCCATCATTCTGTTTTTCTTTACCATTTATTGCGCTTCCGGCATTGTGGCGGGGGCGCGGCTGTTCCAAAGCCTGTTTGACATCAGCTACACCCAAGCGATGTGGCTGGGGGCGGGCGCAACCATCGCCTACACCTTTATCGGCGGCTTTTTGGCGGTGAGCTGGACGGACACCATTCAAGCCACCTTGATGATTTTTGCCTTGATTCTCACGCCGATTATGGTGTATCTGGCATTGGGCGGTGCAGACGAAATGAGCGCCGCGATTCAGGCAGCCGCGCAAAGCACCGGCAAAAAATACGGCAGCCTGATGGCAGGCACCACCTTTATCGGCATCGTCTCCACCGCCGCGTGGGGCTTGGGCTATTTCGGGCAACCGCATATTTTGGCGCGGTTTATGGCGGCGGAAAGCGTGAAATCGTTGGACAACGCCCGCCGCATCGGCATGACGTGGATGGTATTGTGCTTGGCGGGTGCGGTGGCGGTGGGCTACTTCGGCATCGCCTACTTCGGCAAAAATACGGCAGACGCGGCGGTCATGGGCGACAACCCCGAACGCATCTTTATCGCGCTGACCACCCTGCTGTTCAACCCGTGGATTGCGGGCGTGATTTTGTCGGCGATTTTGGCGGCGGTGATGTCCACCCTGTCGTGCCAACTGCTGGTGTGTTCCAGCGCGATTACCGAAGACTTTTACAAAGGTTTTTTGCGCCCGAATGCCCCGCAAAACGAATTGGTATGGGTGGGGCGCGTGATGGTGCTGGCAGTGGCGGTGATTGCGATTTTGATTGCCGCCGACCCCGAAAGCAAAGTGCTGGGCTTGGTGTCCTACGCTTGGGCGGGCTTCGGTGCGGCGTTCGGGCCTGTCGTCATCTTGTCGCTGTTTTGGAAACGCATGACTTCCGCCGGTGCCTTGGCGGGCATGATTGCGGGCGCGGCGGTGGTGGTGGCGTGGAAGCCGCTTACCGGCAGCAGCCTGTATGAAATCGTGCCGGGCTTTATCGTGTGCGCTTTGACGGTGGTGGGCGTGTCGCTGGCGGGCAAAGCGCCGGTAAAAGAAGTGCAGCAGCGTTTTGAGCAGGCAGATGCCGCGTTTAAAAAAGCCGCTTAAGGTTGTCATCGATTGACCGAAAAAACACGGCATCGTCATTCCTGTGCAGGCGGGAATCCACATCGAAGCACAATAAACTGTGATAAAACATCGTTTGCCAAGCATCGTGCAGTGGATTCCCACATTCGCGGGAATGACGGAATGTTTTATATTGTACTGATTTTTATTGGAAAAATTTAAATGATGGCACGCCCTAAGGCGCATCATCAATTGACAACAAGCCCAATGCGCCGTGTTCCGCCGGAAACGGCGCATTGTTGCGTTGTGCCGTGCTGTTGGGATTGGGGGCGTGGCATCATTAAATAGCCGTCATTCCCGAGCAGACGGGAATCCAAAACAAATTTAAAAAAGCGTTGATGAAACATCGCTTGCCAAGCATCGTGCAGTGGCTTCCCACCTGCGCGGGAATGACGGTGTTTTCCTATTTTATTGATTTTTATCTTAAAAATTTAATCGTGCCGTTATACTTTACGCAATCTTGCCGAAAAACGGGCTTTGTTTTACAATTAAGTATTATGGTATAACATATTAAAACAACCATGTGTTCCCAACGTTTTTTGTGTCTGCCGTTTGCCCTGATGCTGGGCAGCGTGTATGCGCTTGCCGATGACGGGCAGTCGCTGCCGTCCGTTACCGCAACGGGCAAACGCCAAACTTCTGCCTTGCCCTTCGGCGGCAAGCAAAAGGCTTCCGACAAAATCATTGCCGGCGAGAAATTCCAAAGCCGTCCCGCCACTTTGGGCGATGCACTGGCGGGTGAAACCGGCGTGCACAGCAATCCTTTCGGCGGCGGCGCGAGTGCGCCCGTGATTCGCGGACAGGAGGGCGTGCGCGTGAAAATCCTGCAAAACGGCTCGGACGTGGTGGACATGTCCGCACTCTCGCCCGACCACGCCGTTGCCGCCGACACGCTGCTGGCGCAAAAAGTGGAATTGGTGCGCGGCACGCCGACTTTGCTGTATGCCGCCGCCTCGCCCGCAGGCGTGGTCAACATCGCCGACCGCCGCATTCCCGAACAGCTTCCGCAGGGCAAAGCCGAAGGCGAAGCCGCACTGCGTTTTGACACCGCCGCCCGCGAAAAAGCCTTGAACGGCGGCGTAACGCTGGGGCTGGGCAAACACTTTGCCGTCCGTGCCGAAGGCTTGTTGCGCCGTGCCGAAAACTACCGTGTTCCCGGCATCAAATTGGGCGAAACGCTCCACTACCTGCCCGATTCGCACAACCGTTCGCGGGTGGGCACGCTGGGCGTGTCTTGGGTGGGGAGCAAAGGCTATTTGGGCGCGTCCTACAGCGTGCGCCGCGACCAATACGGTCTGCCCGGACACAACCACATGCTTGATGCCACATCAATGCACATCTTCAGCACCGCCGCCGACCCTTCCCGCCCGCAGCGCATGTATCTCAACGTCTATCCCCACCTGATGGACGACAGCGATTTGGCATATGCCCACGAACACGGCGGCATGGGGCACGAACACAATGCCAAACACAGCCACGACAGCCCCTACGGACACAACCACGACCACAGCTCGGGCGGCCCTTGGGTGGACATGACCGCCAAACGCTGGGACGTGCGCGGCGAATGGCACAAACCATTGGCGGGCATCGACAAAATCAAACTCACCCTCGCCCATGCCCAATACCACCACGATGAATTGCATGACGGCAAATTTTACGTTTCACCCGGCGAATCCGCAGGCATCGTGGAACGCTTGGCAAAAGAAGCCGCCCGTTTGAAAGGCACGCCCGAAAGCATTTTCAACAGCAAAGGCAGCAATGCCCGCATCGAAGTCCATCACCGCCCCACCAACAATTGGCAAGGCTTGTTCGGCGCACAATACACCGCCTTGCGCGGCAAAGCCGAACTTACTCCCCGTTCCGGCTTCCCCGCCGGCGCATTGGCATCTTGGCGCCGCCGTCTGCTGCCCGACCACACCGACCGCCGTTTCAGCCTGTTCGGTTTGGAACAGTTCCGCTACAAAAACCTCACCCTTGAAGCGGGCGCACGCTGGGAAAAACAAAGCCTGCCCGTGCATTACGACAAACAACTGCTGTCGCTGGACGCGGTGGTGCGCGATTCCGCCAACAACAAACCCCACGCCGCGCCCGACCTGCGTCCGCGCAAAGAAAACGCCCTGTCGTATTCCGGCACGCTGCTGTGGGACATCACCCCCGCCAACCGCCTGTCGTTTACCGCATCGCACAACGAGCGCATTCCCGCGCCGATGGAGCTGTATTATCACGGCAAACACTTGGCCACCAATTCCTACGAATTCGGCAACAGCCAACTGAAAAAAGAACGTTCCAATAATTTTGAACTGGGCTGGAAGCACGATTCGGAAAAATGGGACGCGAAACTGAGCGTGTACCAAAACCGTTTCCGCAACTATATTCACGGCGAAAACATCCGCAAAATCGGCAACATTCATACCCGCCGCTACATTCAGTCGCAAGCGCGGTTCAACGGCATTGAGGGCGAAGTCGGCTACCATTTCTCGCCCGAACACAAAATCACCCTGTTCGGCGATTTGGTGCGCGGCAAACTGTTCGGGCTGCCCGATGTGCGCGGCAGGGAAATGTTTCGCGACACCAATCCGAAAAGCGATGATGAAGATTACGACCCGTATGACGACCCCGATTATCCGTGGTGCTACGATGAGGAAGGCTTGGAACAATTCTGCCCGCCCGAATCGCTGGGCGTGCAAACCATCGCCCGCCCCAACCGCAATGCGCCGCGCGTACCGCCCGCCCGTTTGGGGCTGCGTTGGGAAAAATCCTTCCGCGATAACTGGTCGGCTTCGCTGGAATACACCCGCGTGTTTGCCCAAAACAAAGTTTCCGATTCCTACTTTATCCGCGAAAAAACTTCCGATGAAAAAGAATCAGATGAAAAAGAAGGTATTAGCGGACGCGATTTGACCACCGAGCCGATTAGCGAAGACAAATCACGCGGCTACCATCTGCTCAATGCGGGGCTTGCCTACAAAAAACGCATCGGCGGCGCGGATTACCGTTTGTCGTTGGACGTGTACAATCTGCTGAATCAAAAGGTTTATGTGCATCATTCGCACCTGCCTTACGTTCCGCGCCCCGGACGGAACGTGGTGTTTGGCGTGAATGTGTCGTTTTAAGGCACGCACGGGGCAAGCGTTTTCCCGTATAATGTCTGTTTTTCAAAATATTAGAGTAAATTCATGAAAATCTTGCAAAAAGGAAAAACGTTTGCCGTGCTGTTGTCGGCAGTGCTGCTGGCGGCGTGCGGCAGCAGTGGCGGCGGCAGCCGTCCCCATACCGGTGGCGAATATTCGCGTGATGCCAATCCGAACAACACGCCGGTCGGCAAAGTGGCTTTGGGCGGTGTGGTCATCAGTGTGCCTGCGGCGCAGGTGGGAACCTTGGTGCTGCCGCGCAAAAGCGAGGTGCGTACGGAAACCGTCAGCCGTCAGGACGAAATCAATACGCTGGTGTTGAACGGCAAACGCATTGCTTTGGTGCCTGCCCATTTCGCGGGCAAGGTGTTTGTGCGCAACGACAAAAACACGGAAAAGGCGTTTGGCAACAATTTGCGTTATGCCCGTTACGGCTGGTATGCGGGTGTGGACGAAAAGCAAGATGCCGTGTTTCAGACGGTGGATTCGGCTCTGTTTTTCCAAGGTCAAACCACGCCCGCGCCGGTGGTGGCGGCGCAACGGGGCAAGGTGCGCTATACGGGGCTGTCTTTGTCCACGCAATTGAGCGATGATGCGCGGCGGTTTGCGGCGCATTTTGAAAATTTGCGTCCTTTGGTGAATGTGCAAGGCTCGGCGGTGTTGGACGTGGATTTTGATGCCAAGTCGTTCCGTGCCGAGTTCCGCCCTGAGGAGCAGCGTTTTGCGGATTTGCCCGCGATACACGGGGTGATTGACGGTAATGAGTTGCAGGGGCGTCCGCACGCTGCGCATCATTTGCGCGGGGCGTTTTTCGGCCCGAAGGCGGAAGAAGCGGCGGGCTTGTTTACGTATAGCGGTTTGCAGCAGAAAGCCCATTCGGGCTTGGGCGGTGAAACGGCGGTGCTGGGGACGTTTGGCGTGAAGAAGCCGTAATGTTTTGAACGGTGTGCAGGAAACGGCTTGGAACGGGGTTGGGCGTTCCAAGCCGTTTTTACGGTTGGCGGGCGTTGCCGGCGCGTGTGCTGAGGGCAACGGCTGCCAGCCGTGTTTTCAAGCCCCAATAGGTGGCGATGCCGCTTGTGTTGTGGCGTACTTTGCCGCCGCGCACAAATACGATGGTGGGGGTAACGCGCACGTTCCAGTGCCGTGCCAGTTCGCCGCGCGGGTCGTTGAGGGTGGCGAAATGCAAATGGTGTTCGCGCAGATAGCGTTGCACGTCTTCATCGCCGCCCGATTGCAGGGCGATGCCGACCACGCGCACGCCGTCCCGCCGCAAGCGTTCCAGCACGGGCGAGGTGTGGCGGCACGCGCCGCACCAAGTCGCCCAGAAATACAGCACCACCGTTTCGTTTGCGCTGGCTTGTGCCAGTGTTTGGGCGGATTCGGGCATGGGCAAACGGGCGGCGTCGTGCGGCACGGCGGGGCTGCGCCACCAGTCGGCAAGGGTGGACGCCAACAGCACTACCAGCAGCAGTTGGACGGCTTGCTTGAGACGGAAGGCGATGCCGCGCCGTTTCACGTTCACAGGACGGCTTTCACGGCTGCGGCAACGCGCTCGGCGGTAAAGCCGAATTCGCGGAACAGCTCGGCGGCGGGCGCGGATTCGCCGAAGCGGTCAAGCCCGACCACCGCGCCGCGTGTGCCGACATATTTGTACCAGCCGTCCGACACGCCCGCTTCCACCGCCACGCGCGGCAGGTGTTCGGGCAGCACGGCATGGCGGTAGGCAGCGTCTTGGCGGTCAAACACATTGGTGGACGGCATGGACACCACGTTCACGTTAATGCCTTGTTCTGCCAACAAAGTTTGTGCGTTCAGGGCCAATTCTACTTCCGAACCGGTGGCAATGATGACGGCTTGGGCGTTTTCGCTTTCGCGCAAAACGTAGCCGCCGCGCACGATGTTGTTTAACGCGGTTTCATCACGCGCCACAAAGGGCAGGTTTTGACGGCTGAAAATCAGGCAGCTCGGACGGTCTTGCGCTTGTACCGCTTGCGCCCATGCGGTCAGACTTTCGGCGGTATCGCACGGCCGCCACACGTCCATATTCGGAATCAGGCGCAAAGTGGCAATCTGTTCAACAGGTTGGTGCGTGGGGCCGTCTTCGCCCAAGCCGATGGAATCGTGGGTGAACACAAACACGGGATTGATTTTCATCAACGCCGCCATGCGCAGGGCGTTGCGGGCGTATTCGCTGAACATCAGGAACGTTGCGCCAAACGGCTTCACGCCGCCGTGCAGCGCCATGCCGTTCATCACCGCCGCCATGCCGAATTCGCGCACGCCGTAATGGATATAGTTGCCGCCGTTTTCGCGCGTTACCGCCACGCTGTTTGACCAATCGGTTAAATTGGACGGAGTCAAATCCGCCGAACCGCCGACCAATTCGGGCAATACTTGCGCCAAGATTTCAATGCTGTTTTGGCTGGCTTTGCGGGTGGCGATTTTTTCGCCTTTTTCGCAAACGCTTTGCAGGGCTGCCTGAACGTGGGCGGCGAAGTGTTCAGGCAGCCTGCCCGCCGTGCGCCGTTCAAATTCCGCCGCCAATTCGGGGAAACGGGCGCGGTATTCGGCGAATTTGGCGTTCCAAGCGTTTTCCAGTTCCGCGCCGCGCGCGCGCGCGTCCCAAGCGGCGCGAATGTCGTCCGGCACGGCAAACGGCGGCTGCGTCCAGCCCAAAGCGGCGCGGGTGGCGGCGATTTCGTCCGCGCCGAGCGGTGCGCCGTGGGTTTTGTGGCTGCCCGCTTTGCTTGCCGCGCCTTTGCCAATCACGGTTTTGCAGCAGATAAGGGACGGCTGCGCGGTGTTGTCGCGGGCTGCCTGAATCGCGGTGCGGACGGCTTCGGCATCGTGTCCGTCCACATTCGGCACAACGTGCCAGCCGTAGCTTTCAAAACGCTGCGGAATGTTTTCGGTAAACCAGCCGTCCACTTTGCCGTCAATGGAAATATTGTTGTCGTCATACAAAACAATCAGTTTGCCCAAGCCCAGCGTGCCCGCCAGCGAACAGGCTTCGTGCGACACGCCTTCCATCAGGCAGCCGTCGCCGAGAAAAACGTAGGTGTAATGATTGACGATGTCCAAACCGTCGCGGTTGAACTCGGCGGCGAGGATTTTTTCCGCCAACGCCATGCCCACGGCATTGGCAATGCCTTGCCCGAGCGGGCCGGTGGTGGTTTCCACGCCGTCCGTGTAGCCGTATTCGGGGTGGCCGGGCGTTTTGCTGTGCAGTTGGCGGAAGTTTTTCAAATCGTCTGCGGAGACGTTGTAGCCGCTCAAATGCAGCAGGCTGTAGAGCAGCGCGGAAGCGTGGCCGTTGGACAAAACAAAGCGGTCGCGGTCGGCAAACTGCGGATTGGCGGGGTTGTGGCGCAGAAATTCGCGCCACAGCACGGCGGCCATGTCCGCCATGCCCATCGGTGCGCCGGGGTGTCCGGAGTTGGCCTGTTCGACCATGTCCATGGAAAGAAAACGCAAAGCATCGGCAACGGGGTTCGGCATGGTGTGTCCTTTTTTGGGAAAGTGGAAAAACGGGGCGGATTATAACGAAAATCGCGTGGGCGGGCAGGGCAAACCGTCAAAGGGCGGCGGCGTATTCGGCAGCCAAATCCGCCAACTTCACCGCGCCCTCGCGCAACGCCACCACAAACCGCGCCACGTCCTCCGCCTGCGCCGCGTGGTGCGACACGGTAAACAGCCAACCCCGCGCCGTCAGCGTGTAATTCACCCCCAAACCGCCCGCGCTCGTTGGCGCAAAAGCGAAATTGCGGATAAGCGCATCGTCCCCCAGCGTGGACGTGGACAAAAAGTCGTTGCAAAACAAACGGTATGCCGCGCCGTCAAACCACGCCGTATCCGCGCCCGCCGCCCGCGCTTCGGCGTGCAAGCCCAGCAAATGACGGTTCGCGCCCAAGCCCTGTTTGGCGGTTTTCACCCGCGCCTTGTGTTCCGCCAACGCCGCCGTGAGCGCATCGCCTGCGGCGCTGCCGTCCGCCAACGCCCGCACCAAAGCCAGCGACGGTTCGGACACGGGGCGCACGCATTCGGTACGCCCGTGCAAAAAGTGGCTCGCGTCCACCGCTTCATAAGTGTTGCGCACGCGCCCGTAGGCGGCGAGTTGGGCGTATTGCAGCGCAAACTGCATCAGCGCATCACGGCTGGTGCGGGCGGGAATGCGCTCATTGTCCAATTCAATCAAGGTGCTGCACACGCGCATGTGCGCGGCGCGTTCCGCGTAACGCTGCTGCCACGTTTGCCAGTCGCGCTCTTGGGCGGCGGAAAGCTGCCAGCTCCGGCGCACGGGCGCGGCTGCCTGAAACGCGGTTTCGGTGTTGGTTTCAGGCAGCTTGGCGGCAGCGCGGGCGATGATGCCTTTGAGTGCGCCGCCGTCTTCCCAAGTGTGTTCGCAATGCCAAAACAGCCTTTGCGTGGCGCGGTTGTGGCAGAAGGTCATCGGTTTGTACGTCCACACGGCGCAGTCGGGCGAAAAGGCGGCGCGGGCAAGGTCGTCATCGGCGGTGTCGGCGCGGTCGCTCAGGCTGACGTGGAACAGGTCGGCGTTCAAATCGTCCAGCAATGCGGAGTTGTCGGGGTGTCGGCGCAACGCGGCGTGCAGACGGGCGGCATCGTCCCCGCCCATGTGCGCTGCCACCGCCACGGGATAGGGATTGCTTTCGCAATGTTGTTCAATCTGCGCGAAAGCGTGGCGGAAATGGGCGGCGGGCAGGGCTTCGCCGCGTTCGTCCAAAGCGGCAACGCGGTAATACCAGCCGCGATGCAGCACGCCGATATGACGCGAATCTTCGGCAAAACGGTAATCATCACAAACACTTTGCGGCACCCGCGCCGCGCCCGCCAAAATCCGCCATTGCGCCATGCACACGGGCAGACCTTGCGGCGAAAGCGGCGCGTCAATGCGCCCGTGCCGCCAATCGGCGCACACGGCGGCGAGCGCGGCGCACCATTGCGCCAAATCCGCTCCTTGCGTTTGCAGTTCAAAGGCGACGTTGCTGGCAAGCGGCAAGGCTTCGCGGATACGCAGGTAGCCGTCCAGCCAAGTGTCCGCCAGCCAACTGCTGTCGGGGCGGTCGGCGGCGCGGGCGAGCAGGGCTGCCTGAAGCGCGGGCGCGGTGTCAGTTTCAAAGGCGCGGGCGGCGGTTTCGGCTTCGGCGTAATCCGTATCGTCCAGCAGGGGGCGGACTTGGGCGAGGAAGCGGTTGATGGTGTCGTTTAAATCGGGAACGGGGAGCAGGGGCGGGGTCATGGTTTTTCTTTCGGGAAAACGGGTTGTTCAATTCGCGGCTGCCTGAAACGGCGGCTTGTGTCGTTACGGACGGTCTTGGTCGCGGTCGTTGGCAACGGGCAAGTCGTCTTCAAAAAACGCCAGTTTGACCACATACGCCAAAAATGCCAGCATCAGCACAATCATCAGCGTTTCAATCAAATTGTCCTGCCATGCCTGATGCCAATAGAGTTTGTCTTTCATGATATGTCCTTATCTTGACGGCGGGTGTCGGCGCGAAGCTGCCGCCACAGCGCGGCAAACCACAAATACATCACCAACACAAACGGAAAGCCCGCAAACGACCCCACCGCCTTAATGCCCTTGATTTCGCCGCCGAACACCACCGCATAGGCAATCAGCGTCATCAAAACACCCCACACCACCGCACGGGATTTGCTTTCGCTGCGCCCGTCCCGCCCCGTCATGATGCCCAGCGAAATCGCCGCGCTGGTAACGGTGGTAACGATAAAGCCCAAAAACAGGATAACGGTCAAAGGTTTGGTAACTTCGGCGAGCGGCAGCATATTGAGCAAGTGGTAAAACGTGCCTTCGTAATCGCCTTTTTCGGCAATTTCCGCCAAACGTCCCGTGCCTTCCAGCGTGTCCAGCAGGCTGAAACCGGAAAACACCGAAAACCAAATCACGATAAAACCCGCAGGCACCAACACCGATGCCAACACAAATTCGCGCAAGGTGCGTCCGCGCGAGATTTTGGCGAGAAACACGCCGACAAACGGCGCCCACGTTACCCACCACACCCAGTACGCCATCGGATACCAAACAATCCAATCGCGTTTGTGAAAGAGATACAGCTCAAACGAATGGCGCACGGTTTGGGTAAAAATATTGCCGACGGCGGTGGTCATGGTGCTGACGAAATAATGCGTGGGCCCGACCAGAAACACAAACGCCAGCAGCAACAGCGACAGATACACCGTCCAGTTGCCGAGAAAGCGCATGCCTTTTTCAATCGGCAGCACCGAGCCGCCGATGTACAGCAGTGCCAACACGGTCAGCACCGCCGCTTTCCACGCGATGCCGTCAAACGCCGCCGCGCCGGTGATGATTTTCAAGCCCGATGCGATTTGCGCCGCCGCCATCGCGATGGACGAGGACACCGACATGGCAATCGACAACACCGCCAAGCCGGTAATCAGCACGCCCAAAGGTTTCGCCCATTTTTTGTGGCGGAAGGCGTATTCAACCGGTGCGGCGGGCGTGCATTCGGTGCGGTGGCGGTAGGTGAAATACGCCATCACCAAGCCCGCAATCATGTAAAGCGACCATGCGGGTATGCCCCAAACGTGCAGGGCGAGGCTCATGGCGTTGCCCACCTGCTGGTGCGGCGGCAGATGGGCTGCCTGAACGCCGATGGGCGAATGGAAATAGTGCCACAAGGCTTCAATCGGCCCGAAAAACACGATGCCCACGCCGATGCCTGCGGTAAACAGCATGTTCATCCACGCGGCGAAAGGGTAATCGGGTTTCGCGTCCGCGCCGCCCAAGCGGATTTTGCCCCAGCACGGCGACAACGCCACCGCCAAACCCACACCGAATGCCAAAAGCGGCAGCCACATAATCAGCCAGTCAAATTTCAAATACACAAATTCGCTGACGGCGGCGATGGTGCCGGTGAGCAGTTGCGGCTGCCACACCGCCACCGTTGCCATTGCGCCGACCAGCGCGGCGGTAACGGCGAAATAGTTGGGGCGTTTGGCGGGCGGCGGGGAAGCGGGGGTGTTCATCGCAATTCCTTTATTCGGTTGGTATTTGTGGCAGCGCCGTTTCCATTTTGTTCGGGCGTTTGCCACGACTCGGGCGGCAGCACCGCCGCGCCGTTTTGCGGGGTGCAGACAAAAATTTGTTCGCGCAGCCCCGTGCGGGCGTGGTAGTGTGCGGCAAGGTGTTGCCGTGCTTCCGCCAGCAGGGCTTGCGGCAGCAGGGCGACCACGCAGCCGCCGAAGCCGCCGCCGGTCATGCGTGCGCCGCCGTGCGTGCCGGCAACGTCGTTGAGCAGGGCAACCAGTGTGTCCACCGCAGGGTGGGTGATTTCAAATTCATCGCGCATGCCCGCGTGGCTTTGCGCCATCAGGCGGCTGACGGCGGCGGCATCGTTGCGGCGCAGGGCTTCGGCGGCATCAAGGGTGCGGCGGTTTTCGCGAATGATGTAGCGGGCGCGGCGGGCAACGGTTGCGTCCAAACCGCGCTTGCCCGCTTCAAACGCCGCTTCGTCCAAGTCGCGCAACGCCGCCACCCCGAAATGCCGCGCCGCCGTTTCGCATTGTTGGCGGCGCAGATTGTATTCGCTGCCGACCAAGCCGCGCTGTACGTTCGAATGCACAATCATCACCCGCCAATCTTGCGGCAACGGCACCGCTTCCGTTTCCAGCGAACGGCAGTCAATCAGCAGCGCGTGTCCCGCCCGTCCGCGCGCGCTTGCCAACTGGTCCATAATCCCGCAACGGCAGCCGACAAAGCCGTTTTCCGCCGCCTGTGCCAACTGCGCCAAGGCGGTGGCGTCGCCGTCCCAGCCGTACAGCGTTTGCAGGGCTTTGGCAACGCCCACCTGCAAAGCGGCAGACGAACTCAAACCCGCGCCCTGCGGCACGTTGCCGCCCACCGCCATGTCCGCGCCGTGCGGCGGCAGCAAGCCCCGTTGCGCGAACGCCCACACCACCGCGCGCACATAATTCGCCCACGTTTGCGGCGAATGTGCGGGCAACTGCGTTGCCGGAAACTCATCGTGCGCCGCATAATCGGCGGCGTACACCCGAAAACGCCCCAAGCCGTTCGGCGCAACCGCCACCGTGGCGGCAAAATCAATCGCACAGGGCAAAACGAAACCGTCGTTGTAATCCGTGTGTTCGCCAATCAGGTTCACCCGTCCGGGCGCGCGCACCAGCAGTGCGGGTTCGCTGCGGAAGGCTTGGCGGAACGAAGCGGCAAGCGTATTCATCACAATTCCTTTTCGGTTGGCAACCCCGCCGTTGGAAATCGGCGTTGATTCGGGCGGCGTGCGGGGCGTGTCATCATTTAAATTTTTTCTGAAAATCAGTGCAATATAAAAATGCGCCGTCATGCCCGCGCAGGCGGGAATCCAAAACAAATTTCAAAAAGCATTGATAAAACAAAGTTTCACAAACATCAGGCAGTGGCTTCCCGCCTGTGCGGGCATGACGGCAAAGTGTTTTTTCAGTTAATTGATGACACGCCCAAAGCAGGGCTTGATGTGCCGCCCCGTGCATTGGAGCATCACCGTTCTTCCGAATAATGGCGCAAAGGCAGTGCCGCCAACCGTGCCGCCGCCTGTTCGGGGGTCAAATCGCGCTGCGCTTCCGCCAACAGCTCGTAGCCCACCATAAATTTGCGTACCGTTGCCGAGCGCAGAAGCGGCGGATAAAAATGTGCGTGAAGCTGCCACTCGGGGTGTTCCTGCCCGTCAAACGGCGCACCGTGAAAGCCCATCGAATAGGGAAACGCGGTACGGAACAAATTGTCGTAGCGCGTGGTCAGGTGCTTGAGTGCCAGTGCCAAATCCGCCGTTTGCGCTTCGTTCAAAGCGGTGATGCGCCGCACCGCGAATTTGGGCAGCAGCAGCGTTTCAAACGGCCACGCCGCCCAATACGGCACAACCGCCAGCCAATGCGCCGTTTCCGCCACCACGCGTTCGCGCCGTGCGGCTTCTTCCTGTGCGTAATCGAGCAGCAGGGGGCGTTGGTGCGTTTGGAAATAGCACGCTTGCGCTTTGGCGGCGCGGGCGGGCAGGTCGGGAATGAAGTCGCCCGCCCAAATTTGTCCGTGCGGGTGCGGGTTGGAGCAGCCCATCAGTGCGCCTTTGTTTTCAAAAATCTGCACCCAAACATAGCGTTCGCCCAATTCTTGTGCCTGTTGCTGCCACAGCTTCACCACTTCGGTGATGGCGCGGACGTCCATTTGCGGCAGGGTTTTGGCATGGTCGGGCGAAAAACACACCACGCGGCTGATGCCGCGCACGCTTTGGCTGCAAAACAGGGGGTGCGCTTGCGCGTTGTCGTGTTCTGTGGCGGGGGTGTCGGGCAGCAGGGCGGAAAAATCGTTGTCGAACACGTAGGCGCCGGTGTAGTCGGGATTGCGCTCGCCGTTGATGCGGGTGTTGCCCGCGCACAGATAGCATTGCGGGTCGTGCGGCGGCTTGGGGGTGTCGTCCGGCGTTTCGTGCCTGCCCTGCCAAGGGCGTTTGGCGCGGTGCGGCGACACCAACACCCATTGTTGCAGCAGGGGGTTGTAGCGGCGGTGGGGGTGGTCTTCGGGGCGGAACATCTGGCAAACCGTTGTGGGGGGAATTTGCGTATTTTAACAAAAACCCGCCCTGCCTGTGGCGGCAAATGGCGGCGATTGACGGGGGCTTTATTCTCAAGCGTATAATGCGCCGGTGTATCGGACGGCGGGCAAGCGGGGCGCGGCCGCGCAAAAATCATGCCATAAATGGCTGAATTGGTTTGAAACCGTGTCCGTTCAAACGGTATAATCGCAACGGGCTGCACATTGTTTGCGGCTTGGTTAAGTTAAAACACTTGGAGAACCACTATGATGTCATACAAACGTTTTACCGCAGTGGCACTGGCTGCTGCGTTCGGCTTGGCGGCGTGTTCGGACGGCGGCAAGGCCGCAGACGGCGGCGCCGCTTCGGGCAATGCCCACAAAATCGGCGTAACCATCTACAAATACGATGATAATTTCATGTCGCTGATGCGCCGCGCTTTGGAAAACGAAGCCGCCACCCACAAAACCGCCGAGCTGCTGCTCAACGACTCGCAAAACAGCCAGTCCACCCAAAACGACCAAGTGGACGTGCTGCTGTCGAAAAAAGTCAAAGCCCTCGCCATCAATCTGGTTGACCCCGCCAGCGCGGGAACCATCATCGAAAAAGCCAAAGCCGCCGGCGTGCCGGTGGTGTTCTTCAACAAAGACCCCGGCGAAGCCGCGCTCAAAAGCTACGACAAAGCCTATTATGTCGGTGCCGACCCCAAACAGTCCGGCGAAATTCAGGGCGACTTGATTGCCCGAATGTGGAAAGCCAACCCCGATTGGGACTTAAACAAAGACGGCGTTTTGGATTTTGTCATGCTCAAGGGCGAGCCCGGACACCCCGATGCCGAAGCGCGTACCAAATACGCTGTTGAAAAACTCAACGAACAAGGCATCAAAACCAAACAACTGCAAATGGACGCCGCCATGTGGGACGCCGCCAAAGCCAAAGACATCATGCAGGCATGGCTCTCCGGCCCGAGCGGTAAAAAAATCGAAGTGGTCATCGCCAACAACGACGCCATGGCGATGGGTGCGGTGGAAGCCATGAAAGCACACGGCAAAGTACTGCCCGCATTCGGCGTGGACGCCCTGCCCGAAGCCATGCAGATGGTCAAAGCGGGCGGCTTGGCAGGCACGGTGCTGAACGACGGCGAAAACCAAGCCCGCGCCGTTTACGCCTTGGCGGTGGACTTGGCATCGGGCAGCGACCCGAAACACAATCCTGCCGTCAAGCTGGAAGGCAACAACGTGCGCATTCCCTATGTGGGCGTGGACAAAGAAAACCTGCAGCAATTCGCACAATAATCCGCCAAGCGGCACCCGACCGGCAAGCGGCACACCTTGCCGGCGGGTTTTCCTTATGTGATAAAGGTATCAAGCATCATGACTGATTCGCAAGAACAAGCGGAAAACGTGCTGTTGGAGGTGCGCGACGTCCACAAAGCCTTTCCGGGCGTCAAAGCGCTGGACGGCGTCCGTCTCACCGTGCGGGCGCATTCGGTACACGCCCTGATGGGCGAAAACGGCGCGGGCAAATCCACCCTGCTCAAATGCCTGTTCGGCATCTACGCCAAAGATTCGGGCAGCATCGAATTTCTGGGCAAAGAAGTGGCGTTCCGCACCGCCAAAGAAGCTTTGGAAAACGGCATCTCGATGGTGCATCAGGAGCTGAATCTGGTCAAACAACGCTCGGTGATGGACAATTTGTGGCTGGGGCGTTATCCGTCCAAAGGCTGGTTTGTCGATGAAGCCAAAATGTACCGCGACACCAAAGCCATTTTTGACGAGCTGGACATCGATATCGACCCGCGCCAAACCGTTGCCAAGCTCACCGTTTCCGAAATGCAGATGGTGGAAATTGCCAAAGCCTTTTCCTACGATGCCAAAATCGTGATTATGGACGAGCCGACTTCGTCGTTGTCGGAAAAAGAAGTGGCGCACCTGTTCACCATCATCGACAAGCTCAAACAACGCGGCTGCGGCATCATCTACATCTCGCACAAAATGGAAGAAATTTTCAAAATCTGCGATGAAATCACCGTGTTGCGCGATGGCAAATGGATAGACACCGTTCGTGCCGCCGACACCGATATGGACGCTTTGGTGGCAAAAATGGTCGGGCGCAGCCTCACCCAGCGTTTCCCCGAAAAAACCAACACGCCCGGCAAGGTGGTTTTGCAGGTGCGCAATCTGACCGCCAAAAACCAGCCCTCCGTGCGCGGGGTAGATTTTGAATTGCGTGAAGGCGAAGTGTTGGGCATCGGCGGCTTGGTCGGCGCAAAACGCACCGACATTGTGGAAACCCTGTTTGGCGTACGCGAACAGGCGGAAGGCGAAATCCTGCTGCGCGGCAAAGCGGTACACAACCGCACGCCGGTGGAAGCCATCAAAAACGGCTTTGCGCTGGTAACCGAAGAACGGCGCAGCACGGGCATTTTCGCGGGCTTGGACATCAGCTTCAACGCCCTGATTGCCAACATCAAACAATACGAAAAAGCCGGCTTGCTCGACAGTGCGCGGATGCGGGCGGACACGCAGTGGGTCATCGACTCGATGCGCGTGAAAACGCCCGACCAAAAAACCCGCATCGGCACGCTCTCCGGCGGCAACCAGCAAAAAGTGATTTTGGGTCGCTGGCTGCTCACGCAGCCCGACATTCTGATGCTGGACGAACCCACGCGGGGCATTGATGTCGGCGCGAAATTTGAAATTTACCAACTGATTGCCGATTTGGCAAAACAAGGCAAATCGGTGATGGTGATTTCATCGGAAATGCCCGAACTGCTCGGCATCACCGACCGCATTTTGGTGATGAGCGCGGGGCGTGTGGCGGGCGTGGTGGAAACCGCCCGAACCAATCAGGAAGAAATTTTGCAGCTTTCGGCAAAATACCTGTGATTTTTTTGAAAAGGAAAACCTGAAATGAAATCCGATGTTTCGGCAAAAGCGTTGAATCTGTTTAAAGATTACGCGCTGTATTTTGTTTTGCTGATGCTGTTGCTCGTCATCGTCTCCAAAGACACCAGCTTTTTGAGCCTGACCAACTTCAGCAATATTTTAACCCAATCTTCGGTGCGGATTATCATCGCGCTGGGGGTGGCGGGGCTGATTGTGACGCAGGGGACGGATTTGTCGGTGGGGCGGCAGGTCGGGCTGGCGGCGGTGGTGTCCGCCACCATGCTGCAATCGATGGACAATGTCAATAAAGTCTTTCCCAATCTGGACGTTGTGCCGATTCCGGTGGTGATTGTGCTGGTGTGTGCCATCGGTGCCCTGCTGGGGCTGCTCAACGGCATCATTGTTACCGTGATGAACGTTACCCCGTTTATCGCCACTTTGGGGACGATGCTGATTATTTACGGCATCAATTCGCTGTATTATGATGCGGTCGGTTCTGCGCCCGTTGCCGGATTCGATGCGGGTTATTCCGCCTTTACGCAGGGTTTTGTGGAATTGGGCGGCTTCAGGCTGTCGTACATCACCATTTATGCCGCGCTGGCGGTTGCGCTGGTGTGGGTGATTTGGAACAAAACCCGTTTCGGCAAAAACCTGTTTGCCATCGGCGGCAACCCCGAAGCGGCGCGGGTGTCGGGCGTAAACGTTACCCTGAACCTGCTGGGCATTTACACCCTGTCGGGCGTGTTTTACGCATTCGGCGGCTTTTTGGAAGCGGGGCGCATCGGCTCGGCAACCAATAATTTGGGCTTCATGTACGAATTGGACGCGATTGCCGCGTGTGTGATTGGCGGCGTGTCGTTCAGTGGCGGCGTGGGGACGGTGATTGGCGTGGTCATCGGCGTGATTATTTTCACCTTAATCAACTACGGCTTGAGCTACATCGGCGTAAACCCGTATTGGCAATACATCATCAAAGGCGGCATCATCGTGCTGGCGGTGGCGATTGACTCGCTCAAACACGCGAAGAAAAAATAAAACAACTGCCCGATGGTTTCCCGAGCCATCGGGCAGTGTTTTGGGGCAAACGGTTTGATGCGTTTTACTGCAATTTCGCCCGCATCAACTCCTGCACCTGCTGCGGATTCGCCTTGCCCTTGCTGGCTTTCATCACCTGACCCACCAGCGCGTTAAACGCCTTGTCCTTGCCCGCCTTAAACTCTGCCACCGATTTTTCGTTTGCCGCCAACACTTCGTCCACGATTTTCTCAATCGCGCCCGTGTCGGTCATCTGTTTCAAACCGTGTTTCTCGATGATTTGCTCAATGTCGGCATCGGTTTCTTCCCACATTTTTTCAAACGCGGTTTTCGCCAGCTTGCTGCTCAACGTGCCGTCCGCGATTTTGCCGACCAAAGCCGCCAAACGCACCGCACCAATCGGGCTTTGCGCCAGCTCCAAACCCGCCTTGTTCAAGGCCGCCGCCAACTCGCCGTTCATCCAGTTCGCCACCAATTTGCCCTGACCGCTTGCCTGCGCCGCCGTTTCAAAAAACGCTGCCTGCGCCCGCGAAGCCGTCAGCAAACGCGCATCGTAAGCGCTTACGCCGAAATCCGCTTCAAACCGCGCCGCCATTTCCTGCGGCAACTCGGGCATTTCGGCGCGGGCGCGTTCAAGCTGTTGTTCGGAAATGATAATCGGCAGCAAATCGGGGTCGGGGAAATAGCGGTAATCGTGCGCGTCTTCTTTGGAACGCATCGCTTTGGTTTCGCCCGTGTCGGGGTTGAACAGGCGGGTTTGCTGCACCACCTTGCCGCCGTCTTCAATCAATTCAATTTGGCGTTCCACTTCGTAGTTAATCGCCTGTTCCAAAAAGCGGAACGAGTTTAAGTTTTTGATTTCGCAGCGTGTGCCGAACTCGGACGAACCTTGCGGGCGCACGGATACGTTGGCATCAATGCGGAACGAACCCTCCGCCATATTGCCATCGCAAATGTCCAGCCACGTTACCAAACCGTGCAGGGCTTTGGCGTAGGCAACGGCTTCGGCGGCGGAGCGCAGTTCCGGCTCGGACACCACTTCCAAAAGCGGCGTACCGGCGCGGTTCAAATCAATGCCGGTTGCGCCGTCCAAGCCCTCGTGGACGGATTTGCCCGCGTCTTCTTCCATGTGGGCGCGGGTAACGTTGATGGTTTTTACCGCATCGCCCACCGCGATTTCCAGCGTGCCGTGTTCAATAATCGGCAGCGCAAGCTGGCTGATTTGGTAACCTTTTGGCAAATCGGGATAAAAATAGTTTTTGCGGTCAAACACGTTTTTGCGGTTGATGGTGGCGTTCAGTGCCAAGCCGAGCTTGACGGCTTTGTCCACCACCGCGCGGTTCATCACCGGCAACACGCCGGGCAGGGCGCATTCCACCGCGCCCGCATGGGCATTGGGCAGTGCGCCGAAGGCGGCGGACGAGCCACTGAAAATTTTAGACTGTGTGTTGAGCTGGACGTGGATTTCCAGTCCGATTACGGTTTCCCAAGTCATGGTTTCGGCTTTCTTACCTTTGTTGCCAAGCCGCGAACGGGGAACGGCTTGGTGTAAAAACGAAAAACGCTATCATATGGTTAAAATGCTTTATTTTCCATACTGTCTGCGGCTCGCCGCCTCGTCTGAAAAATAAATCATTTCAACGATAACACACCGTCCTATGATGCACGCGGGTGGTTCGATTCCGCCAAATCGCTTGCCGCCAGCAATTGTGCCACCGCTTCGCGCAGCTCGTAGTCGTTAAACGGTTTGTACAAAAAACCGCGCGCGCCGTATTGCAGGGCGAGCAAACCACTGTATTCGTCCGACAGTGCGGAAATCACCAAGATATTGACGTTGCGGTCGAGCGCCGCCATTTCTTTGATGCATTGCAGGCCGTCCATTTCGGGCATGGTCAAGTCCATGGTAACCAGTTGCGGACGGTATTTTTTAAACATGACGATGGCTTCCACGCCGTTTTTGGCCTTGCCCACCACTTGCAGGGGCGGGTGGACGCCGTTGGCGACATCGCGGTCGATTTTGTTGCGGATGACGTCCGAATCGTCAACAATCAGCAGACGTTTCATCGAAATTCCTTTTCGGTTTGAAGCTGTGCCGCCGGCAGGGGCGGCACGGTATGGCACGGGCGTGCCCGCCCGCCGTGTGTTGGCGGCGGCACGTTATTTCGGAATGGGAAAGGTTATCACAAAACAGGTAAATTTGCCCGCTTCTGTGGTGATGGCAATGCGTCCGTTCAGGGTTTGAATGCGGGCGCGGACGATGTCCATGCCGATGCCGCGTCCTGCGTCTTGGTTGCTTTCGGGCAGGGTGCTGAAGCCCGAGCGGAACAGCAGACCGTACAATTTGCTTTCCGGCCAAGCGGTGGCTTCTTCCAAAGTCGCCATCTGCATTTGCACGGCTTTGGCACGGACGGCGTTCCAGTCGATGCCGCGCCCGTCGTCTTCAATCAAAATACGCAGCTTGTTTTCCACCCGCGTAACGTTCAAGCGGATGCGCCCTTCGCTGGGCTTGCCGTTGAGCGTGCGCACGCGCACGGGTTCGATGCCGTGTACCACCGCGTTGCGCAACACCTGAATGATGATGTCTTTGACGGCGGGGAAGGTGGGGGATTCCTGTTTCAGGTATTCCAGCCCGCCCGTTTCCATAATCACGCTCTTGTTGTGGCGGTAGCCCATATTGACCACGAAACGCCCGAACAGTGTGCCCAAGTCGGTGGCGGTGGCGGCGGTGGGCAGGGCGGCGGGGTTGTTCAGGCGCCCCGTGATTTTGCGGTGCAGCTCTTCGGCCTGCGCCACTTTTTCCAACAGGCTTTCCAATTCCACCACCAAAGGCAGAAAGTCGTTGCCGGTGAGCGGGCGTTTTTGGCGCAGTTGCTGAATGATGTCTTCAAAGGCTTCCGCCGCCAGCACGAAGGCGCTCATGTTCAGCACGGACGCTTCGCCTTTGAAGGCGTGGATTTCTTGGCTGATGAGGCGGGCTTTGTTGCGCAAATCTTCGGCGTGGTTGCCGGGGTTTTTCAAAATGGTGTTGATTTGTGCCAGTTGTTTCAACGATGTGTGCAGGAAGCTGCGCATAATCACTTCATCGGCGTTGAGCATGCGGCTAATCATTTCGATTTGCAGGTCGTTTTGTTCCTGCTCGCGTTGCAGGCGCGATTCGATGCGTACGGTGTCGGTCAGGTCGCGCACGCTCACCAGTACTTTGACGATTTGGCGGTCTTTAATCACGCGGGTGAAGTGAAAACCCAGCACGTGGCGTTCGTCCGAGCCGCGTTTGAGCGGTACTTCGACTTTGCGCAGGGGGTTGAGTCCGTAAATCAGGCGTTCGACCACGCGGGGGTTGTAAAGCTGTTCGATGAACATTTTTACCGAGCTTAATTTGCGGCGGTCGGGCAGGATTTCGGCTGCCAAGTCCATGAAGTTTTGTCCGCCTTCGCCGATTTGCGGCAGCAGCGTGCCGAGCATTTTCGACTGCTGCGTGCCGATAATCATGTCTTTGTCGAGCAAAAACAGCCCTTCGGACAGGGTGTCGAGAATTTCATCGGTTTCCAAACGCGCCGCTTCGAGTTTGCGGTCCACTTTCCACTGCTTGACAAAGTGCAGTACCGACAGCACCAGCCCCGCCGCAATGATGAGTGCGCCGAGCAGGTGCAGCATGCGCGATACCGAAGCGGCACGGCGCGAGTCGCGCAACAGGGCGGTACGCAGTTTTTGCAGGGCTTCATCGCGCTGTATTTGGACGCTGTGGGCGTATTCGTTCAGTTGGCGCAGTTGGTTTTGGTTGTGCGTTTGTGTTTGACCGGCGGCGGGCAGCAGGCTGCGGTATTTCTGCCAAAACGCCAGCAGGGGCTGCAGGTGTTCGCGGGCATGGGCGTCGAGACGGATTTTGCTGCTGTCGCCGTCCAGTGTGGCGGCCAGCTCGTCCGTGCCGTGTGCGGTGGCGAGCAGGTCGTCGATTTGCATGTCGCTGATGCGTTTGTTGGCGGCAAGGTAGTGCGCGGACACGCTGATTTGGTGCAGGGCGTCGCCGAATTTGTTGGCGGCATCGATTTGGGCGGTAAAGCGGTTGAGTTTGTCGGCATAGCTGTAGCTGAACACCAAAACCGAAGCCAACAGGACGGTTAAGACCAATACGGAAACGGCCGGAAGGGTATAGCGCCCGCCGGCGTTGGCAAATGGGGGTTTGGGAAGGGGTATGTTCATCAAAAAATCCATCCATCGGGACAACTGCGGGGCGTGTCATCGCGCGGTGTCCGTGCCGGCGCACGGCAATCACCCGATGACACACCCCAACGGCAAGGTTTTTTATTATTTTGTATGCGTATGTGCTGCCGCCAAATGTGCGGCGGCAGGCAGGTGCGTCCTTGACCGTTACGTCCGCCTGCCTGCCTTATCCCGGCATGAGGGTGTGCCAATCGCTCTGCTGCTGGATTTGGTGGGCGATGCCCAGCAGGGCGGCTTCGGCAAAATGTGTGCCGACAAGCTGCACGCCTACGGGCAGCCCCGCGTTTGTTTGTCCGGCGGGCAGCGACAATGCGGGCAGCCCCGCCAGATTGACGGACACGGTGTAAATGTCCGACAAATACGCCTGCACGGGATTGTCGCTGCTGCTGCCGAGCAGGGGCGCGGCGGTGGGCGCGTTGGGGGCGAGTATCACATCGCACTGCGCGAAGGCGTTGCGGAAGTCGTCCGCAACCATGCGGCGCAGTTTTTGCGCTTTGACGTAGTAGGCATCGTAGTAGCCGTGGCTCAATACGTAAGTGCCAATCATGATGCGGCGTTTGACTTCGCTGCCGAAGCCTTCGGCGCGGCTGTGGCTGTACATTTCTTCCAAATCGGCAAACCGTGCGGCACGGTGGCCGTAGCGCACGCCGTCGTAGCGGGAAAGGTTGGTGCTGGCTTCGGCGGAAGCCAGCACGTAGTAGGCGGGAATGGACAACTCGGTTTGCGGCAGCGACACATCGATGGTTTGTGCGCCCGCTTGGTGCAGCAGGTTTATCACGTTTTGCAGTGCCGATGCCACTTGCGCGTCCAAGCCTTCGCCGAAATATTCTTTGGGCAAACCCACTTTCAAGCCTTTGAGCGGGCGGTTCAAATCGCGGGTGTAGTCTTCTTTGCCGCGTTCGAGGCTGGTGGAATCGAGCGGGTCGCTGCTTGCCATGGCGTTGAGCAGCAGGGCGCAGTCTTCGGCGGTTTGCGCCATCGGGCCGGCTTGGTCGAAGCTGGAAGCGTAGGCGACCATGCCGTAGCGCGACACGGTGCCGTAGGTGGGTTTCAGACCGGTGATGCCGCAGTGGGAAGCGGGCTGGCGAATCGAGCCGCCCGTATCCGAGCCGAGCGCGGCGGGCGCGAGCCGCGCCGCCACCGCCGCCGCCGAGCCGCCCGAAGAGCCGCCCGGCGTGTGCTGCGGGTGCCAAGGGTTTTTGCACGCGCCGTAGAAAGACGTTTCGTTGGCAGAACCCATGGCAAATTCGTCCATATTGGTGCGCCCCAGCGCAACCATGCCGCAATCGAGCAGGTTTTGCACCACAGTGGCAGTATAGGGCGCGACAAAGTTGTCGAGTGTTTTGCTACAGCAAGAACTGTGCCAGCCCTGTTGGCAGAAAATGTCTTTGAGGGCGAAAGGCACGCCGGCAAGCGGGTGGGCGTCGCCCTGCGCGATGCGTTGGTCGGCGGCGCGGGCTTGGGCGAGCGTGGCTTCGGGGTCGAGGCGCACATAGGCGTTGAGCGCGGGGTTGGCGGCGTTGATGGCAGACAAATATTCTTGTGCCAACTCGGTGGCGGAAATGTGTTTGTTTTGCAGCAGTTGTGATGCTTGCTTGAGCGTGTGTCGGAGCATGGCGGGTGGGGTCCGGTGAAAAACAAAAAGGGCGGGTGCTGTGCCGGTGTTCAGCTTTCAATCACTTGCGGCACGATGTACAGCCGTTGGCGCACATCGGGCGCGCAGGCTTGGAACTCGGCGGCGCGGTCGTGTCCGGTAACGGCGTCGTCGCGCAGGCGCGGCAGGGTTTCGTGCGGGTGCGCCATCGCTTCAACGCCGTCCGTATCCACTGCCTGCATTTTTTCAATCAGGGCGAAAATGTCGTTCAGCTCGCCCAGCATGGCGGCTTGTTCGGCGCCGTCCAACTGCAAACGGGCAAGACGGGCGATTTTTGCCACGTCGTCGGGGGTGAGTGCCATCGGTTTTCCTTAAAATTCTGTTTTAGCATTGGGGGAAATTAGGGTATCATTGCGGGCTTGTTTGCGCGGCAATGCACGATTATAGCCAAGATGCCGTAAAATTCATACCGTTGTCGGAACGCGGGCGCGTTCCGTCTGCCGTTTGCGGCGGCGCGGTGCGGGGTGTGTGTCGTCTGCCGCCGCCGAACCGTGTTGAAACCGAATGGTAAAATATCAATCAGGAATATTTTATGCTGTCTTTTTTGGCCCGCTTTTTTTCCAACGACCTTGCCATCGATTTGGGTACTGCCAACACTTTGATTTATGTGGGCGGCAAGGGCATCGTGTTGGACGAGCCTTCGGTGGTGTCGGTTCAGGACGACCCGATGGGAAGCGGTAAAAAAATCACGTTGGCAGTTGGCAGGGAAGCCAAAAAAATGCTCGGGCGCACGCCCGAAACGATACAGGCGGTGCGCCCGATGAAAGACGGCGTGATTGCCGATTTGGGCGTAACCGAACGCATGCTCAAAGCCTTTATCCACAAAGCCAACAACAACCGTTTCATCTCCGCGCCGCGCATCGTGATTTGCGTGCCGTGCGGCTCGACACAGGTCGAACGCCGCGCCATCCGCGATTCGGCGGAAGCGGCGGGCGCATCGGCGGTGCATCTGATTGAAGAGCCGATGGCGGCGGCGCTGGGCGCGGGCTTGCCCGTGGCGTCGCCCACCGGCTCGATGGTGGTGGACATCGGCGGCGGCACCACCGAAGTGGGGATTATTTCGCTTTCGGGCGTGGTGCATTCGCAATCGGTGCGCGTGGGCGGCGACGCCTTTGACGAAGCCATCGTCCACTATGTGCGCCGCAACTACGGCATGATGATTGGCGAAGCCACCGCCGAAGAAATCAAAAAACAAATCGGTTCGGCGTTTCCGGGCATGGAAGTTACCGAAATGGAAGTGAAAGGGCGCAATCTGGCAGAAGGCGTGCCGCGCTCGTTCATCATCACGTCCAACGAAGTTTTGGAAGCGCTTGCCGACCCGATTTCGCAAATCGTCCATGCCGTGCGCAGCACTTTGGAAAAAACCCCGCCCGAATTGGGCGCGGACATTGCCGAACGCGGCTTGGTGCTCACCGGCGGCGGCGCATTGCTCAAAGGCTTCGACCGCCTGCTTGCCGAAGAAACGGGCTTGCCCGTTACCATTGCCGAAGACCCGCTCACCTGCGTGGTGCGCGGCGCGGGCTTGGCATTGAACGAAATCGGCAAGCTCAATTCCATCTTCATCATGAACCCCTGACGGCAGCTTGCGGGACGGGGGTGCGTGATGCCGAATCATGTTTATTTTTCCCGCAGGGGCATGCGTCCGGCGGTAAAACTGTCGCTGCTGGTGCTGCTGTCGCTGCTGCTGCTGGTGCTGGACAAGCGTTTTGCGGCGGTGGCGGAAGCGAAAAAATATTTGGCAACCGCACTGTATCCGATGCAATGGGTGGCAAACCGCCCCGTTTTGCTGTACCGTTATTTCGACAGTCTGTTTCATTCGCAAAACTACCTTTTGACCGAAAACCAGCGCCTGACCGCCGAAAACACCCGTTTGCGTCTCGAATTGGGGCAGCACGGCGTGCAGTTGCGCGAATTGGCGGAGCTGAAAACTTTGGCGGATTTGCGCCGCTACGGTTTGCAAACCACCGCAACGGCACAGGTGGTTTCCGGCGGCAAAGAACACTCGTCGGGGCGGATGGTGATTGACAAGGGCGGACGGCACGGGGTGCGCGTTGGCGATGCGGTGGTGGACGAGGGCGGGCTGCTCGGGCAGGTGGCGGCGGTGCAGCCTTTGAGTGCCGAAGTGAACGTGTTGGCGGAAAGCGCCTTGGTCGTGCCGGTTTTGGTCGGGCGCACGGGGGTGCGTACGCTGGTGTACGGCGGCGGCGGCGCGTTGGCATTGCGTTATTTTCCCGCCGATGCCGATTTGCGCGCGGGCGACGTGCTGCTGACTTCGGGTTTGGACGACGTTTATCCGGCGGGCATACCGGTGGCAACGGTCGCATCGGGCAGCCGCAACGCCGGCACCCCGTATTACAAAGTGCGCCTGAACACCGCCGCCGCCCCCCAGCGCAGCAAATTCGTGCTGGTGCTGCCGCAGCAAGCCGCCGCCGCAACGGGAGGCGAATCGCCGTGATGATGGACACTTATGACGATTCCGCCACCGCCCACGTGCCGCTCAAGCGGGTGTGCTGGAGCTTTGTTTTGTGCATGGTGGCGGATTTTATCCCCTTTACCGAGCCTTTGTACTGGCTGCCCGAGTGGAGCGCCCTGATGCTGATGTATTGGCTGATACACAACCCGCGCCGCATCGGCTTGGGTGCGGCGTTTGTGCTGGGCTTGCTGGTGGACATCGGCACGGTGTCGCCTTTGGGCAGCCATTCGCTTGCCTATTGCCTGTCGTCTTACTGGCTGATGCGCCACCGCCGCCAATTCACCTTGCAAAATTACGGCTTTCAGGCTTTGGCGGTGGCGGTGGCACTGGCGGGCAACGAAGCGGTGTTGGCACTGGTGCGCTGGCTGACGGAACACCGTTTTGCCGGCTGGCAGATATTTTACGCTTCCTTGTCGGCGGCGCTGCTCTGGCCCGTACTCAACAAAATCATGCGCATTGTCGCCCATCGCAAACGGTGGGGCAAATAAAGCCCGCCGAAAAACCTTTGCACCGTCATTCCCGCGCAGGCAGGAATCCAAAACAAATTGAAACAAACCTTGATGAAATACTGCTTGGCAGGCCGTCTGCGCGGGCATGACGGCAGTTTTTATATTTCACTGATTTTCAGTAGAAAATTGAAATGACGACACGCCCGAACGCCCCGTATGGGTCGGGGTTTCAAACCGAAAAGGAATGTTGATGAAAGATATTTGGCGCACCCCCCGCCAAATAAGCGGTCAAACCCGCCCCGACGATGCGGAACAGCAAGATTTCCGCGTGCGTCTGCTGGCGGCTTTTGCCTTGATTATTTTTGTGTTTCTGCTGCTGTTGGCACGCTTTGCCTATTTGCAGGTGTTCCGCTACGAAGAATACGCCGTCAAAGCCACCACCAACCGCATCACCCTGATTCCCACCCCGCCGATACGCGGCGAAATTCTGGATACCAACGGCGTGGTGCTGGCGCACAACTATCCCGCCTACTCGCTGGAAATCACCATCGGCAATGTGGAAGGTAAACTTGATGATTTGATTGCACAACTGCGCCAATACGCCGACATCGGCGACACCGACCTCAAACGTTTCAAAAAATTCCGCGCCGAATACCGCGCCTACGAAAAAATCCCGCTCAAACTGCGCCTCACGCCCGAAGAAGCCTCGCGGCTCGCCCCGCAGCTTTACCGTTTTCCCGGCGTGGAAATCAACGCCCGCACCTTCCGCGAATATCCCTACGGCGCACTCACCGCGCATTTTCTCGGCTACATCGGCCGCATCAGCGACCGCGACCAAACCAAGCTGGCTGAAAACAAACGCGCCGCACTCTATCGCGGCACCACCCACATCGGCAAAAACGGCTTGGAAGCGTTTTACGAAGAACAGCTTCACGGCTCGCCCGGCTATCAGGAAGTGGAAAAAGACGCGGCGGGCAACATTATCCGCGTGATTAAATCCGAGCCGCCGCAAACGGGACAGGCATTGCGCCTGTCGATGGATATCCGTTTGCAGCAGGAAGCCGACCGCCTGATGGACGGCAGACGCGGCGCACTGGTGGCAATCGACCCGCAAACGGGCGGTATTCTTGCCTTTGTTTCCAAACCCGATTTTGACCCGAATTTGTTTATTGACGGCATTGACACGGAAACGTGGAATGCGCTCAATACCGATTGGCAACGTCCCCTGATTAACCGCGTAACGCAAGGCTTGTATCCGCCCGGCTCCACCTTCAAACCGTTTATGGGCATGGCGTTGCTGGAAAGCGGCAAAATCGGCATGGACAGCGTGGTGGCCGCACCGGGCGCGTGGAGCATTCCGGGCAGCAAACATCTGTTCCGCGATTCGGTGCGGCGCGGACACGGCTCGGCGAATCTGATGAAAGCCGTGCAGGTGTCGTCCGACACCTTTTTCTACAAACTCGGCTACGAATTGGGCATTGAAAAAACCTATCCGTATTTGCAGGCATTCGGTTTGGGACAAAAAACCGGCATTGATTTGCCCAACGAATATCGCGGCGTGCTGCCCAGCCCCGAATGGAAAGAAAAACGCTTTGCCAAGCTGCCTGAAAACCGCCGCAAATGGCATCCGCCCGAAATGGTGCCGGTGTCCATCGGGCAGGGCTATAACACTTACACGCCCCTGCAAATGGCGCATGCCACCGCCATGCTCGCCAACAACGGCACGGTGTACCGCCCGCACTTGGTCAAAGAACTGCTCAACCACGAAAAACAAACCATCACCGTGATTGACCCGCAGCCGGAACGCCGTCTGCCGTTTGCGCCCGAACACTTTGATTATCTGAAAGAAGCGATGGCACGGGTGATTCGCGGCGGCACGGCGCGGCGCATCGGCGGCGGTTTGCGCTACAGCATGGGCGGCAAAACCGGCACGGCGCAGGTGGTGCAAATCGCGCAGGGCAAAACCTACAACGCCGCCGCCTTGCGCGAACAACACCGCGACCATGCGTGGTTCGTATCGTTTGCGCCGGTGGAAACGCCGCAGATTGCCGTTGCCGTGATTTTGGAAAACGCCGGCTGGGGCGTGAAAGCCGCACCCGTAGCGCGGCAACTGACCGATTTTTATCTGTTGAAAATCAAAACGGGGCGCGTGGACAAAGACGTGAAAGGCGCACAACTCACCGCCAATCCCTTGCTGGCGGAAGAGGAAAGCGCGTCCGCCGCCGCATCGCCGCCCGCGCTGCCGCCCTATGCCGCACTCGCCCGCAGCCGCGCCCAAAGCGCGTCCCAAACTTCCGAACCCGCCGCCGCTTCAGGCAGCCACGACACAAAATGAACCACAAACACAACGACACGCTGGTCAAACTCCGCAAACTGCTGTGGGAGCCGATGGACAAATGGCTGTTTTTCGCCATGCTCACCGTGTATGTGATGAGCCTGTTTCTGCTGTATTCGGCGGACGGCGGCGACATCGGCCAGCTCCGCAGCAAAACCGTGCATACCGTTTTCGGATTTGCGCTGCTGTGGCTGATAGCCCGCGTCCGCCCGCAAACCTTGAGCAATTTTGCCCCGCCTGCCTATGTGTTGGGCGTATTGTTGCTGGTGGGCGTACATTTTTTCGGCGTAACCGTAAACGGCTCAACGCGCTGGCTGAACTTGGGCATCGTGCGCCTGCAACCTTCCGAAATCATGAAAATCGCCCTGCCGATGGTGGTGGCGTGGTATTTCCAGCGTTACGAAGGCAAGTTGCGCTGGTTTCACTATATCGGCGCATTGCTGATTATTTTCGTGCCGGGCGCCTTGATTTTGAAACAGCCCGATTTGGGAACGGCAACGCTGATTATGGCTTCGGGATTGTTTGTGGTGTTTTTTGCCGGACTGCCGTGGAAAGCCCTGTTTGCGTCTGTTGCCCTGTTTGCCGCGTCCTTGCCGTTTGTGTGGCTCTACGGCATGCACGACTACCAAAAAACCCGCGTGATGATGCTGCTTGACCCGACCAAAGACCCTTTGGGCGCGGGCTACCACATTATCCAATCGATGATAGCGGTGGGTTCGGGCGGCGTGTGGGGCAAAGGCTGGCTGAACGGTACGCAAACGCATTTGGACTATATTCCCGAAGCGACTACGGATTTTATCTTTGCCGTGTATGGCGAAGAATTCGGTTTGATTGGCAATATTTTGCTGTTGCTGGTGTATTTGGTGATTTTGGGGCGCGGGCTGTACATCGCTTCGCTCGCGCCTACGGTGTACAGCCGCACGCTGGCGGGGGCACTGACGATGACGTTTTTCTGTTACGCTTTTGTAAACATGGGCATGGTAACGGGGATTTTGCCGGTGGTGGGCGTGCCTTTGCCTTTGGTGAGCTACGGCGGCACGGCAACGCTGTCCATTATGATGATTTTGGCGTTATTGATGGGGATTTCGTATCAGAACCGAATGAAATCATGATGGTGTTTTTGTATTTTACTGATTTTCATTGGAAAATTCATCAATTGACCGAAAAAAACACCGCACCGTCATGCCTGCACAGGTGGGAATCCAAGTTGAAGCACAATAAACGGTGATAAAACATCGTTTGCCACACATCAGACAATGGATTCCCGCCTGTGCGGGAATGACGGCGCATTTTTATTATCGAACTGAATTTTAAGTAGAAAAATTTAGATGGTGGTGCGCCCAAGGCGGTGCTTATGTGTCGTCCTGCGGCTTGAAACATGGCGCGTGTGCTTCGGGGGCAAGCCAGCCTTGTCGGGCGAACGATACGGTTTGCCGTGCGGTAACGATGAAGTGGTCGAGCAGGGTGATGTCCAGCAGTGCCAGCCCCGCACGCAGTTTGCGGGTGAAGGTGTGGTCGGCGGGGGAGGGGGCGGGGTTGCCGGAGGGGTGGTTGTGGGCGAATATGACGGCGGCGGCGTGGTGTTGCAGAGCGTGTTTGGCGATTTCGCCGATGTACACGGTGTTTTCCGCCACGGTACCGCGTGCCATTTCGCGACAGGCAATCAGGCGGTTTTGTGCGTCCAGCAGCAGTGCCAGCGACACTTCTACGGGTTCGTGTCCCAAGCGCAGCCGAAGGTAGTCGGAGACGGTGTCGGGCGAGTCGAACACGGGGGCTTGGCGCAGTTGTTCGCCCAAAACGCGCCGTCCGATTTCCATGACGGTGCAAAATTGGGCATACGATGCCAAGCCCATGCCGCGATGTTGCGACAATTCGGCAAAGGGTGCGTTCATGACGCCGCCCAAGCCGTTGAAGCGGTGGAGCAGGGAACGTGCCATGTCCACCGCGCTCATGCCTTGCGTGCCGGTACGCAGCAAGATGGCGAGCAGTTCGGCATCGCTTAATGCGCCCGCGCCGCGTTCGAGCAGTTTTTCGCGGGGGCGTTCGTTTTCGTGCCAGTCTTTGATGCTCATGGTGTTTGTGCAAACGCGGTTTTCCGACAGGGGGAAAACCGCGTTTTGTTGTTTTTATTTTTTCAGAAAATTGCCGATGACCAAGCGGGCGATGTCGTCCAAGCCGAAGCCGTTTGCATCGGCGGCGGTGCCGTTGGGGGTGAGTGTGTTGATGATTTGCGGCAGGTGTTGTGCCAGCAGGTTGCCCGCCTGATTGGCGTCCAAGCCGAGTTTGGCAGCCGCTTCCTGCAAGCCGCCGCCCAAGGCGTTTTGGATTTGGGCGGCATCGGCGGGGGCGTTGGTGCCGTTGCCAATCCAGCTTTGCACGGTGCTTGCCAAGTCGCCTTGTTGCAGTTGTCCGAGCAGGGCGCCGAAATTGCCGCCGTTTTGTTGTACCAGTTGCCGTACCAAGTCTACGGCTTGGATTTGTCCGTTGCCGTCGGTGTCTTTGAGCAGGTTGGCGGCGTTCGCCAGTGAGGAAATCGAGTCAAACAAACCCATGTGTTTCTCCGGATAAAAATTGGGGTGAAAAGCGTGCGAGTGTAGCCTGTTTTGGCGCTTGCCGAAACACGGCGGCGGCGGTCTTTACGCAATTTGACGGTATAATGGGCTTTTTGAGTCGGAATCAGGAGTGTTTGATGAATCCTTTGGTTGGTGATTTTGCCCGTCCCGCCGCGCCCGCGCCGGTGATTGTGGCATTGGATTTTGCCGATGCGGCGCAAACTTTGGCGTTTGTGCGCGGTCTTGACCCCGCGCAGTGCCAGTTGAAAATCGGCAAGGAGCTGTTTACCGCAACGGGACGGGCGTTGGCGGAGCAGCTGATGGCGCAGGGTTTTAAATTGTTTTTGGATTTGAAATACCACGATATTCCCAATACGGTTGCCCAAGCGTGCAAGGTGGCGGCGCAAATGGGGGTGTGGCTGCTCGATGTCCACGCGGGCGGGGGGCGGCGCATGATGGAAGCGGCGGCGGAAGCGGTGGCGGGGTTTGCCGAACGCCCGAAGCTGCTGGGGGTAACGGTATTGACCAGCATGGAAGCGGCGGATTTGCGCGAATTGGGCTGGGCGGACGAGCCGCAAACGCTGGTGCGCCGTTGGGCGGCGTTGGCACAGGATTCGGGGCTGGACGGTGTGGTGTGTTCGGCGCAGGAAGCGCAGATGTTGCGGCAGGACGCGGGCGCGGATTTTCTGCTGGTTACGCCGGGCATCCGTTTGGCGGACGGCGCGGGCGGCGATGACCAACGCCGTGTGATGACGCCCGAACAGGCAGTGGCGGCGGGCGCGGATTATCTGGTGATGGGTCGTCCGATTACCCGCGCTGCCGACCCTGCCGCCGTGTTGCGGCAAGTCAATGCGGCGGTGCGGGCATGAAGCGCGATTTGGACGTTTACTTGGTGCGGCACGGGCAAACCGAATTTAACGCCGCACTGCGCTTGCAGGGTCATGCCGATTCGCCGCTCACCGAAGCGGGGCGCGAAGGGGCGCGGCAATTGGGCGACACCCTGCGCCGCGAGCTGCCCGCGCCCGTGTTTGACGCGGCGTTTTGCAGCAGCCTTGCCCGCACCGCCGCCACCGCCCGCATCATCTTGAGCGCGGCGGGGCAGCCCGATTTGCCCGTAACCGCCTTGGCGGATTTGCGCGAATACGGCTTTGGCGAATTTGAAGGGCGCGATGCCGCCGTTTTGTACCGCCGTTTGGCAGACGAACTGGGCATCGCCGACACCGAAACCCTGCTGCACCGCTACCGCCACCACCCCGAACACAACCTGTTCGCCCGCGTCCTGTCGCGCCTGCAACCGCAACATTCGGAAACCGAACAAGCGTTTACCGAACGGCTGTGGCGCGGTATGGACGCGGTGGCGGCGCGCAGCCCCGAACGCGGGCGCGTGTTGGTGGTGTCGCACGGCATGGCGATTGTCGCCCTCATCAAACGCCTCAATCCCCAAGCCATTTTGTACAAAAGCCCGCCCAACGCCGCCGTGTCGCGCCTGCATTTTGACGGAACGGCTTGGCGGATTGTCGCCGTTGCCGCGCCCGACAACGGCACAAGACCCTAGGAACCATCATGCAAACCTTTATTTTGATACGCGGACACCAAGGCTCGGGCAAATCCACATTCGCCCGCGAACAAATCGCCGCCTTTCAGCGCGACTATCCGAACGGCGAAGTCGTCCACATTGAAAACGACCTGCTGCTGACCGATGAACACGGCGTGTACCGTTTCAGCGCGGACGCGCTCGCCCAGGCGCAGGAAGCGGGGCGCAAACGCTTTCAGGCAGCCCTGAAACGCGGGCGCAAACAGCCGCACGCGCCGATGCTGATTGTCCATTCCAACACCAACCAAAAAGCCCGCGCCTGCATCGCCCTGCTTCAGGCAGCCCGCAAACACGGTTTTGAAACAAAAGTTTACCGCCTGCACAATTTTTTCCCCAATCTGCACGGCGTAGCCGAAGCGGACGTGCTTGCCGCCTACCAAAAGCTTAACGCCAATCCCCTGCGCGAAGAAATCCACGTTCCCGCCGTGCGCCCGATGTCGGCGGAACAAGCGCAAGCCCTTGCCGATGCCGAGCGTTTTGCCAAAGCCCCGCCTCCGTTTGACCCGATACGGCAAACCTTTGTCAGCGCGGACTATTTACGCTTCGGACAACGCAACTTCACCGCCAAAACCTCGCGCCGTTATCCCGACCTGCGCGTACTCAAATACCACCGCAGCGTGTTTTACGAAAACCGTTTTGACGATGCCCTGCTGGAAATGCGCGGGCTGGTGTTGGACAAATACGACCAAATCATCGTGCGCCCGTTCAAAAAAACCTTCAACCACTCCGAACGCACCGCACCGAACAGCCCCTATCCGCTTCACATCACGGCGGAACACCGCGTAAACGCCGTCATTAAAATTAACGGCTTTCTCGGCTGCTGCACCTTTGTGCAACTGCCTCCCGACCACCCCAGCGCGGGCGCGGCGTTTGACGGACAAGTGCTGTATTCCACCACCGGTTCGCTGGACAGCGATTTCGCCCGCATGACCGAACAACATTGCCGCCAATACGAAGCCCTGTTCAGGCAGCACCCGAACCGCACCTTTCTGTTTGAAATTACAGACGAAAACGATGTCCACATTATCCGCGAGCGTTTGGGCGAAACCCTGATTGGCGCGGTGGACGTGGCAACGGGCAACATGGCGGGCGAACGCGAATTGGACGACTTGGCGGCGCGTTTCAACGCCGCACACCCGCAAACGTGCCTGCACCGTCCCGAGCGTTTGGAAAACATCGCCTTCGGCGAGCTGCTGGAACGCCTGAAAACGGTGAAACATGAAGGTTTTATGGTGTTTGACGCGGCAACGGAAGAACTGTTGTTCAAGCTGAAATCGCCGTTTTATCTCACGTCCAAATTTTTCGGGCGCGGTACGGAAGCGTCTTTGTCGCGCAAGCTGGACAAACGCCGTGCCGATGAAGAATTTTATCCCCTGATTGATGCCGTCCACGCCCGCCGTGCCGAATTTGACGCTTTGGACGAATTGGGTAAAATCAAGTTTATTCAGGATTTTTTAAATAACAGCATTAACGGGGAACAGGCAGCATGAGCAAGATTTTTTTCACGTCCGACCTGCATTTTTCCCATGCCAACATCATTAAATTCTGCCCGACTTTCCGTCCGCAAGATGTTGCTGAAATGGACGAATATTTAATCCGCAAATGGAATGAAACGGTGTCGCCGCAAGACACGGTTTACAATTTGGGCGATGTGTCGTTTGCCCGCGACATCGGGCGGATTGAAGCGGTGTTGCGGCGGCTGAACGGCACACATCATTTGATTTTCGGCAATCATGACGGGCTGTTGCGCCAACACGCGCCGCGCCTGTTGGCGGAATGCAAGTGGGACGGTTTGCCCGTGTTGGCTTCGGCACAGGATTATCTGCTGCTGGACGTGCCTGAAATCAAACAAAAAATGGTGTTGTTTCATTATCCGATACAGGAATGGGACGGTTGCCACAAGGGTTGGTATCATTTGCACGGGCATATCCACGACCGCACCGCCAAGTTGCGCGGGCGGGTGTTGAACGTGGGCTGGGATTTGCACGGGCGGTTTTTGACGGCGGACGATGTGGACGGTTTTTTGCGCGGTTTACCGAAAACGGCGCATTTCGGCGATAAAAACACGCCGCCCGATAATGCGGAAACGGCGGCGCAGGCAGTGCGGAATGCCTTGCGGGAAAATAATGGTTTGTAAAATAAGAAGAATAAGCAAGGTGCGCCCCGCGCACCGTTTTTGAAACAAAACAACGGTGTGCAGGACACACCCTACGACAATATTCCCTCCCCCGTTTACGGGGGAGGGTAAGGGAGGGGGAATGAACGTTTGTTTCCCAAGAAAATTTGTTGAAAATGCGGGCGTTTTGCCCCCACCCCAGCCCTCCCCCGCAAGCGGGTGAGGGGGATAGGTTTTCAGGCAGCTTGAGATTTGATGTTTGCCCGAAACGGTAAAAACACGCCGTCATTCCCGCGAATGCGGGAATCCACTGCCCGATGCTTGGCAAGCGATGTTTTATCAAGGTTTGTTTGAATGCGTTGTTGGATTCCCGCTTGCGCGGGAATGACGTGGTCAGTGTTTTGAATGTTCCCGCGCCTGTTGCGCCGCCAGCTTTTGCCGCTCTTGCGCAGTCATGCCGTTTTCGTCCAGCTTTGCCAATTTGGACAAGGCGTTGCGGTAGGCGTTTTCGTCCAAACGGGTTTGGCTGATGCGCCACACCGTTTTGCCATGCGTTTTCACGGGCGCAATCGTCCACAAACCGTTGCGGCGGTATTCGTCCAACAACGCGGCGGCAAGGGCGTTCATATCGCGCCCGCCGCGTGCGCTGCCGATGCGCCGTCCGATGGCGTTGTTACGCAGGTCGGCGGCTTCATCGGCGCGGTAACGGTCGGGATAATCGGCGCTGTCGTGCAGCACCGCGCTTTTTTCGTAGGCATTGCCCGCTTTTTGCGCGATGTCGCTGCCGAAACGGGCGGCAATCGCCGCTTGCCACAAGGAATGGCGCAGGGCATTGACTTGCGTGCCGCGCCCGTCTCCGTTGGCGCGGTTGTCCAAGCCCACGCGCTCGGACAGGCGCACGGCGTTGCTGGTGATGTTGGGGGCAAGGGCGTGTTTGTCGCCGATGGCGAGCGCGGCAAGCGGGTGGCGCAGGGCGAACGATGCCAGTTGCGGTTTGTCTTTAAACGGGGCGCAACCGCTTTGGTTGAGCGCGGCAAGGGTGCATAACAGGGCGATTTTGGCGGACATGGCAAAAGGCGTGATGATGGCACAAAGTGCGGTTAAATGGGGTTAGGGCGTGTCATCATTTACTTATGCGGCGGTATTTTCAGCCCATTTTGGCTTGAAAAACCGCTTCGCAAAGCAATTGATGATACGCCCTGGCGTGCGTTATGGTTTTGAGCGGCAAGCGGATATTGCCGTCATTCCCGCGCAGGCGGGAATCCATTTTGCTACTTTGGCAACAATTTGTTTTATCAATATTCTTTGTGCTGAATTGGATTCCCGCCTGCGCGGGAATGGCGGTGTGGTTTAAAGTTTGTGGCACAAATCGCCGTGCGTGAAACCGAGCCAATCCGCGTCCACGTTTTTCCCAAAGGCGATGACTTTAAACAATTCGCCCATTTCCTGCGGCGCGGTCAGCACTTGCACGGCGGCGGCTGCCTGAATGTAGTCGGGGCTGCGCGGGTCGGGGTGCGCCTGCGCCATGATGCCGGCAATGCCCAAATTCAGCAGAAAACGCGCCTGCGTGGTGTAACCGATTAAATCCAAACCGCTATCGCAACCCGCTTGCGCGATGTCGGTAAAATTGACGTGGGCGGTCAGGTCGGTCAGCCCGATGCGGAAAAACGGGTCGTGAATGCTGTGGTGGCGGTGGTGTCCCATCAGCGTGCCGTCCGCGCGTTGCGGGTGGTAATATTGTGCGGCATCAAAGCCGTAGTCCAGAAAAATCATGCCGCCGCGCCGCAGTTTTTCCGCCAGCGTGCGCACGAAAGCGTGTTGTTCGGGGTGCAGTTCGGAAACGTAATCGGGAACGGGCGGAAAATAGTGCGCGGCTGCCTGAAGCAGGTTTTCATCGTCAAGATTTTGTTCTTCAAAAACAAATTTCCCGCCGCGCCACGCCACGCCGATGCGCCGGAAGCCGCCGTCCGCCGTGCGTTTGACACGCTCCACAGGCATTGCGTCCAACACTTCGTTGCCGATAATGATGCCGTCAAAATGTTCGGGCAGCCGCGACAAATGCACCACTTTTTCCGCGTGTTCGGGCGCGTGTGCGGCGATGTGGGCGCGTTGCCGCTCCGCCAAATCGGGCGAAACTTCCACAATCACGTATTGGCGGATTTCGGGCAGGGCGTGGAGCAGTTGCGCCGCCAATGCGCCCGTTCCCGCACCAAATTCGTAAACGTTGCCGTCCGTTTGCGGCAGCAGTTGCGCCAACTGCACCGCCAGTGTGCGGGCAAACAGTGGGGTGAGTTCGGGCGCGGTAACGAAGTCTCCGCCCGCGCCGATTTTGTGTGCGCCGCCGGTGTAGTAGCCGTGTTGCGGGTGGTAGAGTGCCAATGCCATAAAGCGCGAAAACGGCAAGATGCCTTGTGTTGCGGCTTCGGCGCGAATCAGGGCGCACAGGGCATCGCAAGCGGCTTGGGCACCGGCATCGGGCGGGGGCAGGGAGGCGGTTGTCATCAAAATTCCTTTTGTGGGCGGGTTATGCCGAACAGGGGTGGTGTGTGGCGTGCCGTTTTGTGGCGTGAAATACCGTGTTTGAAAGGTTAAATTGTGTAAAACACACGGTGGGCGGGCGTATTATAACTGTTTTGCGCAGGGTGGTCGGATTATTTGTCCGTTCTGTTTTTTATGGCGATTTTGGTTTGACCGGTGCCGGATTCCGTGATTGGGCGCGTGCGGGTGCGGATTTGCCGCCGGTGCGGGCGCGTGCGGGCGGGGGTGCGCGGCGGCGGCAGGTGTTTGACCGTGCCGCCGATTTTTTTGTATAGTGCGGTTTTGGGGCAAACGGGCGTGTTGCATACCGTTTTTGCCCGCATCACGCCCGCCCCGCTCCGTCCCCAACCGAGACGCGCACGGGGCATACAAATGCCCTGCCGTACGGATTTTCCCTTGATTGCCATGACCGAACACGCTCACACCACCGTTTTGCTGCACGAAGCCGTTGATGCGCTCAATGTCCGTGCGGACGGCGTTTATGTGGACGGCACGTTCGGGCGCGGCGGGCATTCGCGGCTGATTTTGTCGCGCTTGGGGGCGGCGGGGCGTTTGGTGGTGTTCGACAAAGACCCGCAGGCCGTTGCGCTTGCCCGCGAATGGGCGCAAGGCGATGCGCGCATCAGTGTGGTGCATGACGGTTTTGCCACGCTGTCGCAGGCTTTGGACGGCTTGGGCATGGGCAGGGCAGACGGGATTTTGTGCGATTTGGGCGTGTCGTCGCCGCAGCTTGACGATGCTTCGCGGGGCTTCAGTTTCCGTTTTGACGCGCCTTTGGACATGCGTATGGACACCACGCGCGGGCAATCTGCGGCAGAATGGCTCGCCCAAGCCGAAGAACAACAGATTTACGAGGTCATCAGAGATTATGGTGAAGAGCGGTTTGCCCGCCCGATTGCGCGTGCGATTGTTGCGGCGCGGCAGGACGGGTGTCCCATCGATACAACCGGCAAGCTGGCGCAAGTCGCGGCGCGGTGCGTCCGTACTCGCGAGCGCGGGCAAGACCCCGCCACGCGCACGTTTCAAGCGGTGCGGATTTTCATCAACCGCGAGCTTGACGAAATCCGCGCGCTTTTGCCGCAGGCGGCGGCGCGGCTGCACACGGGCGGGCGTTTGGCGGTAATCGCCTTTCATTCGCTGGAAGACCGCATCGTCAAGCAGTTTGTCAAAACCCACAGCACGCCGCCGCCCGTTCCCAAATGGGCATTGGTGCGCGATGCCGATTTGCCGCCGCCGCCGCTTCGTGCGGTGGGGCGTGCCGTCAAACCTTCCGCAGCCGAAACCGCCGCCAATGCGCGGGCGCGTTCGGCGGTGCTGCGCGTGGCGGAGCGTACCGCCGCGCCGTTTGCCCGCGATGTTTTTAATTGAAGATAAATCATTTATGTTTACCAAACTCAATGCCGTGCTGTTGGCGGCCGTGCTGGCTTCGGCGTATTATGTGGTGGATTTGAACAACAGCATCAAACACCAAACCCAGCTTTACGGCAAAGGTCAGGAAGCCGAAATCCGCCTCAATCAGGATTATGCCGAGCTGCAGTACGAACACAGCCAAGCGGTGGATTTGAAGCTGGTGCATACCGCCGCCGGCAAAATGCGCATGCACGCCCCTTCGCCGCAGGAAACCGTGATTTTGCAGTTTCGCTGATTGGTTGAATTTGGTTTGAAACCCCGCCGTTTGCGGCGGTAAAATAAGCCGTAACCCCGTCCGAATCAGGGCAAGGCGCAGGGCGGTGCCCGATGTGCCGCCCTGTGCGTTGAAACATTAACCCGTTTTCCCGAGAATGCAAAGCCCAAAATGGCTGCCGAACCACCCAAAACAATAAAAGACGTTTCACCCGTAACCAGCAATTCGCGCCTGATGATGGTGCTGATTGTGATTTGCATGGCGTTTGTGTGCTTGGCGGTGTACAGCGTGTTTATTCACGTCAGCCACCGCACCGAGCTGAACCGCTTCGGCGAAAACCGCCTGATTCGCAGCATCAGAGAGCCTGCCCTGCGCGGCATGATTACCGACCGCGACGGCACGGTGCTGGCGGTCAGCCGCCACCTGCGCGTGCCCACGTTCAACCCGCAGGCGATTTACGAGCCCAAACGCAAAGGCGACCCCGTCAATTGGCAAACCATCAGCGACGAGCAGTTTGCCAAAATGGCGGAAATTCTGAAAATGCCCGAAAACGAGCTGAAAGGCAAGCTGCAAGACACTTCGGTCAAATACCTGAACCTGAAAAAAGAACTCTCGCTTGCCGAAGCGGACGAACTCAAGGCATTGAAAATCCCGTCTTTGCGTTTTGAAGAGCGCAGCGAGCGCAGCTATCCTACGGGCAATCTGTTTTCGCACATTGTCGGCTTTGCCAACAGCAAGGGCGTGGGCTTGGAAGGCATCGAGCGCACCGAAAACGACAACCTCAAAGGCGAAGACGGCAAGCAAATCGTGATTCGCGACCGCCACGGCAACATCGTGGAACTGATTGATTCGCCCGAAAACACACCCGCCCGTTCCGGTCAGACGCTGGTGTTGTCGGTGAATCAGGAAATCCAGCGCTTGGCGCGGGACGAGCTGGGCAAGGCACTGCGCCAGTTCAATGCCAAAGCGGGCGGCGTGGTGGTGCTGGACGCAAAAACGGGCGAGATTCTGGCGATGACCAGCATGCCCGATTACGATGCCAATTTCTACACCCAGTTTCCCGAAGACAGCTTCCGCAATTATGCGGTGGGGGTAACGATGGAGCCCGGTTCGGTGATGAAGCCGTTTATCGTTGCCAAAGCCATCGATGACGGCAAAATCGGCCGTCATACCCGCTTTGACACGCGCCCTTTTCCCATCGGGCGCAAGATGATTCGCGATACCCACGAATATGCGAGCCTAACATCGGAAGGCATTTTGCAAAAGTCGTCCAATGTCGGCACCAGCCACATCGCGGCGATGTATCAGAACCAAACTTTGTACGATTATTTCACTGCCATCGGTTTCGGGCGCAAAACCAATTCGGGCGTGAGTGGCGAGCAGAACACGCCCTTGAAACCGCCCGAGCGTTGGGGTCAGCTTGACAAGGCGGTGATGTCCTACGGCTATGCGATGACGGCGAATATGCTGCAGATGGCGCAGGCGTACACCATTTTTACCAATGACGGCAAGCTGCTGCCCGCCACCATTTACAAGCGCGACCATGCGCCGGCAGGCACGCCCGTTATCCGTCCGGCTACGGCGGCGGTGATGCGCGACATGATGATTAGCGTAACCCGCGAGGGCGGAAGCGGCATCAACGGCGCGGTACCGGGCTACGATGTGGCGGGCAAAACCGGCACGGCGAAGAAAGTCAGCGAAAGCGGCGGCTACGAAGACCGTTACCGCGCCAGCTTTGTCGGCTTCGCGCCCGCGCAAAACCCGCGCCTGATTGTGGCGGTAACGATTGACGATCCGCGCGGCAAGGGCTATTACGGCGGCGCGGTGGCGGGGCCGGTGTTCCGCAACGTGATGGCGGGCGGTTTGCGGGCTTTGGGCGTGAAACCGACCCGTGCGGTGGAAGACGATGCACCCGTTTCGCAGGAAGCCGTTGCCGAACCTTCCGAACCGTGAGTGCCGCCGCCCGATGCGCCGCCGAAGTGTGTGTGTTCGGGCGGTTTTTGTTTTGAAAAGGAAAAAATCATGTACACCAGCCTGAACGCCCCCGCTCTGGAAACCGAGTTCGCCAACCTGCCCGCGCCCCTGCCCGACAGCGCGTTTTTGCACGCCGACAGCCGCAAAATCCGTGCGGGCGACGTGTTTGTGGCGTGTCAGGGCGAGTATGTGGACGGGCGCGACTACATCGCCGCCGCCATCGCGCAAGGTGCGGCGTTTGTGTTTTGGGACGACGACGGCCGTTTCAAATGGCGCGATGAATGGCGCGTGCCGAATGCGGGCGTGAAAAACCTGCGCGAGCGGGCGGGGATTTTGGCGGCACAGATGTACGGCGGTGTTTCAGGCAGCCTGAACATTGTCGGCGTAACCGGCACCAACGGCAAAACGTCTATTACGCAATGGCTTGCCCAAGCTGTTGATATTCTGGAACAACGCCAAGCCTGCGCGATTATGGGAACGGTGGGCAACGGCTTTTGGGGCGGCTTGCGCGAGGCCACCCACACCACGCCCGACCCCGTGTCGGTACAAACCCTGCTGCGCGGCTTTGTGCGCGAGGGTGCCAGCCATGTGGCGATGGAAGTGTCCAGCCACGGACTGCACCAATGTCGTGTCAACGGCGTACCGTTTGCCGCCGCCGTGTTCACCAACCTCACCCGCGACCATCTGGATTATCACGGCTCGATGGCGGAATATGGCAACACCAAAGCCCGCCTGTTTTACTGGCAGGGTTTGCGCCACGCCTTTATCAATGTGGACGACCCTTTCGGCGCGGAATTGCTCGCCCGCGTGCGCCGCGACCGCCCCGGCACCGCCGCCTACGGTTACGGTTTTGCCGAAAACGCCGATGTCCGCATTACCCGTTTTCAGGCAGCCCCGCACGGCATGGAAGTGTCCCTGCACACGCCTTGGGGCGAATGCGACATCGCCACGCGCCTGCTCGGACGGTTTAACGCGCAAAACTTGGCGGCGTGTGTGGGCGTGTTGTGCGCCCAAGGCTACGCGCTTGCGGACGTGGCGGACGCGCTGGCGCAAATCCGTCCCGCCACCGGACGCATGGACTGCATCGCCGAAGCGGGCAAACCGCTTGTGGTGGTGGACTACGCGCACACCCCCGATGCCTTGGAAAAAGCCCTGTCCACCCTGCGCGAAATCCTGCCCGCGCACGGCAAACTGTGGTGCGTGTTCGGCTGCGGCGGCAACCGCGACCGTGGCAAACGCCCCCTGATGGGCGCGGCGGCGGCGGCGCACAGCGATTATCCCGTCGTTACCAGCGACAATCCGCGCATGGAAGCCCCCGACACCATCATCGCCGACATTCTCCCCGCCGTGCCGCAACCCGCGCTGGTGGAAGCCGACCGCCGCCGCGCCATCGCCCAAGCCGTGTTGCAGGCCGCGCCGGACGACATCGTACTGATTGCGGGCAAAGGACACGAAACCTATCAGGACGTTCAAGGCGAAAAACAACATTTTTCCGATTTTGAAGAAGCGCGGGCGGCGCTGGCGCGGCGTTTGCCCGAATGTAGCGGACGTTAAATTTTCAGGCTGCCTGAAAAAAAGGAAATCAAAATGAATCTGAAAAAATGGGTCAAAACCGCCAACATCATCGGTATGACCGCCGCCATTATCCTGATTTATTGGGTGTTTGCCTTTGTGTTGGTGGTGGCGTTGGACTTGCGCGTGTTTGCCGAAAAATTAACCGGCATTTTCGGCATGAGCGTGTTTGGCATACTCGCGCTGATGGCGGCGGCGCTGATGTTGAACATCATGTTTAACTTAAGCCGCATCGCCGACCGCAGCGAAGGTTTGTCCGCCGCAAATGTTCAGGCAGCCGCGCCGCAGGGCAGAAAACGGTTGTGGCTGTTTGCCGCCCTGTTTCCCCTGTTGGCGGGCTTGCTGCTGGGCGGCGACCGTTTGAGTGCCGCGAAAAAACGCGAAGTGATGCTCGCCCAAGCCGCCGAAACCTTGCGCGTCCACGCGCCCGCCGCCGCCCGTCTTGCCGCTTACCGTTTTCAATACAACTATTTCCGAAAATCCAATCAAGACTTGGCGGATTTGAACCGTTTGTTCAAAGGCAATGTGTCGCTGCTCGTGCCCGACCGCATCGGGCAGGAAAACGTGTTTTTGGAAATCCGTTCAGTAGATGGTTTTTCAGACGGCACGGACGTGCAACTGCATGAAACCGCAGACGAAATCTCGCTGTATCAGCCGCAGCAAAAAGAGCGCACACATTTGCGGAAAAGCGAACTGCTCTATCGCGGCGGCGCGGAACAACGCGCCTATTTGCAAAAAGTGTTTGCCGAAAACAGCCGCCAAATCCGTTTTGACGACCACAAGGGCAACTACGAATTGTTTTACCCGCATCAGGTAAACGGCAAAACGGTGGGCGTGTGGCTGTTTAACGAACGCCAATATTATGGGAAATTCGGTAGTTGAAGTACGGTCATCAATTAACCGAAAAACCTTTGCACCGTCATTCCCGCGTAGGTGGGAATCCAAAACAAATTTAAAAAAACGGTGATAAAACATCGCTTGCCAAACATCGGGTAGTGGATTCCCGCATTTGCGGGAATGACGATGTTGTTTTATTTTAGAATTTGAGATTTGATTTTTCAGGCTGCCTGAAACAAAAAACCATGAAAAACCTAACCCTATCCTTTATCACCCAAACACTCGGCATTCCCGCCCCCGCCGCCGATGCCCCCATCGGCCACATCACCACCGACAGCCGCCAAGCCCGCGCGGGCGATTTGTTTGTCGCGCTGGTGGGCGAAAAACACGATGCCCACGATTTTGTACCCGATGTGTTGGCAAAAGGCGCGTTCGCGCTGGTGTCGCGCCCCGATTGCGCCGCGCTCGCGGGCTGCCTGAAAACGGACGACACCCTGCACGCGCTGCAAACCTTGGCGGCGGCGTGGCGGCAGCGCATCAAGCCCTTTGTGTTCGGCATCACCGGCTCAAGCGGCAAAACCACCGTCAAAGAAATGTTGGCAACCATATTGCGCCACACTTTCGGCGCGGACGCGGTGCTGGCAACGGCGGGCAATTTCAACAACCACATCGGTTTGCCGCTTACCCTGTTGAATTTGCGCGAAAACCACCGCTACGCCGTGATTGAAATGGGCATGAACCACGCGGGCGAATTGGCGCAACTCACGCGCATCGCCCGCCCCGATGCCGCGCTGGTAAACAACGCCATGCGCGCGCACATCGGCTGCGGTTTTGACGGCGTGGACGACATCGCCCGCGCCAAAAGCGAGATTTATCAAGGCTTGAGCGGCACGGCGGTGCTGCCTGCCGAAGATGCGCGTTTGCCCCTGTTTCAGGCAGCCGCGTCCGCGTTTGCGCAAATCAGCTTCGGCGCAGAAGCGGGCGACGTTCACGCCGAAAACCTGCGCCTGCTGGCAAACGGCAGCGAATTTGATTTGGCGTGCGGCGCGGAACGGGCGGCGGTGCGCCTGCCCGCACCGGGTCTGCACAACGTCCGCAACGCGGCGGCGGCGGCGGCGTTGGCGCGGTGTGCGGGCGTGTCTTTGGCGCAATGTGCGGCGGGATTGCAACACTTTGCCACCATCGGCGGGCGTTTGCAGTTTAAAAACGGTATTCGCGGCGCCAGCGTGATTGACGACAGTTACAATGCCAATCCCGACAGCATGAAAGCGGCGGTAGACGTGTTGGCGGCACAGCCCGCGCCGCGCGTGCTGGTAATGGGCGATATGGGCGAATTGGGCGAAGCCGAAGCCGCCGCCATGCACGCCGAAGTGGGCGCGTATGCCCGCAGTCAAGGCATTGAAGCGGCGTATTTTCTCGGACACCACAGCGCGGCGGCGGCGGAAGCCTTCGGCGCGGCGGGCTTGTGGTTTGCCGATGCCGACCCGCTTATTCAAGTGCTGACCCACGATTTGCCAAACGGCGCAAGCGTGTTGGTAAAAGGTTCGCGTTTTATGAAAATGGAGCGGATTGCGGGCGCGTTGGCAGACGTTCAGGCTGCCTGAACGCGTTTTTCAAACATTTTGCAGTAAAAGGAAGTACCCATGTTTTTATGGCTGGCACACGTTCTTGACGATTGGATTAAAGCGTTCAACGTCTTTCAATACACCACCTTCCGCGCGGTGATGGCGGCACTGACCGCGCTCGCGTTCAGCCTGCTGCTGGGCCCTTGGACAATACGCAAACTCACCGCCCTGAAAGTCGGGCAAGCCGTGCGCACGGACGGCCCGCAAACCCACTTGGTCAAAAACGGTACGCCCACCATGGGCGGCGCACTCATCTTGACCGCCATCAGCGTGTCCACCCTGCTGTGGGCGAACTTGGAAAACCGCTACATCTGGATTTTGCTCGGCGTGCTGCTGGCAACGGGTGCCTTGGGCTTTTATGACGACTGGCGCAAAGTGGTGTTCAAAGACCCCAAAGGCGTGTCGGCGCGGTTTAAAATGGTGTGGCAATCGGCGGTTGCGTTGGCGGCGGGCATCGCCCTGTTTTACCTGCTGGCGGACGGCAGCTACGTTGCCGACCCGAAAATCCCCGATGCCGCCGTATCCGCCAACCGCATTTTGATTATTCCCTATTTGAAAATGCTGCTGCTGCCTTTGGGCGCGGCGGGTTTTGTGGTGCTGTCGTATCTGACCATTGTCGGCACCTCCAACGCGGTCAATCTGACGGACGGTTTGGACGGCTTGGCGGCGTTTCCCGTGGTATTGGTGGCGGCGGGTTTGGCGGTGTTTGCCTACGCGGGCGGACACAGCGAATTTGCCCGTTATCTGGTATTGCCCTACGTTCCGGGCGCAAACGAAGTGGTGGTGTTCTGCGCGGCGATGTGCGGCGCGTGTTTGGGCTTTTTGTGGTTCAACGCCTATCCCGCGCAAGTGTTTATGGGCGACGTGGGCGCGTTGGCACTCGGTGCGGCACTCGGCACGGTGGCGGTGATTATCCGTCAGGAGCTGGTGCTGGTGATTATGGGCGGGCTGTTTGTGGTGGAAGCCCTGTCGGTGATGATTCAGGTGGCGTGGTACAAAAAAACCAAAAAACGCATTTTCCTGATGGCGCCGATTCACCATCATTACGAACAAAAAGGCTGGAAAGAAACGCAAGTGGTGGTGCGTTTTTGGATTATCACCATCGTGCTGGTTTTGGTGGGCTTGAGTTCGCTGAAACTGCGCTGACACGATAAGGAACAGGCTGTGCGCGAAACAGACGGAAATGCGGGCGGACGGGTGGGGCTGTGGCTGGTGTTGCTGCTGCTGCTTTTGGGGGCGGCAGCGTTTGCGGCATGGCGCTTGGTGGACGCCTTGGGCGAAGGCGCGGCAAACATCAGCAGTCAAGTCAAACAGGCAAAACCCATGCCCGATGTGAACACGGAAACCTTGTCGCAGGTTTCGGGCGCATTGCCCCCGCCCGATTGGCACGTTGCCGAAAATGTCAGCAGTGGCACGGATTTGGCGGTGCAAAAAGGCGAATTTCTGTATCGGGACGGCCGTCCTGTGGTGCGGCTTGCCCTGTACAATCAGGGCGGATTTGCCATCAGTGCCGCCAAAATCAGCCTGTCGCTGCTGCTGGACGGGGAGGAAAGCCCGTTTGCGCGGGCGGAGGCTTTGGACATTCCCTTTGACGGACGCGTGCTGCTGCCCGGCGAAAGCTTGATTGCCGACCTTGCCGTTGAGGACGAAACATGGCTGGACGAAGCCGTCCGCAGCGCGGCACAACGGCGCGTGTTGGCACAAGTGGTGTTCGTCAATGATGCCGACCGTGACAACATCGACTATCCGCAAACGGGCGCGGGCGTGTATTTGAAACAGGTTGGCGAAGACTGGGGCGGCGCACCCGCACAGCAAGCATGGGACGCCGCTTCCGAAGCCGAAGAAGACGGCGCAACGGCAGATGCAGAACCAATCATCAAGGAACAACCATAATGAACTGGCACAACAAAAAAATTTTGGTGGCGGGGCTGGGCGGCACGGGGCAGTCGCTGCTGGCGTGGTGTCGCGCCAACGGCATGGACGCGGCGGGCTACGATGCCAAACTGAATGACGACACCGCCGCCGCCTTGCGGGCGCGTTTTGACGGCGTGGAACTGCTGTCGGGCAGCTTGCGCGATGCGTTGGCGGGGCGCGACGTGCTGCTCATCAGTCCGGGCATCAGCCGCCGCTTGCCCGAAATCACCGAATTTGAACGCATCGGCGGCACGGTAAGCGGCGATGTGGACATTTTGGCGCATTTGCTGCGCGACCGTTCCGACCGAATCATCGCCATCACCGGCAGCAACGGCAAAACCACCGTTACCTCATTGGTCGGGCATCTGTGCCGCGCCTGCGGCTGCGACACCGTCGTGGCGGGCAACATCGGCACACCCGTGCTGGACGCGTGGCTGGCGCGTGGCGGCAAAAGCGCGGACGTGTGGGTGCTGGAGCTGTCCAGCTTCCAACTGGAAACCACCCCGCACCTGAACGCTGCCGCCGCCGTGTGCCTGAACGTGTCCGAAGACCACCTCGACCGTTATGACGACCTGCTCGATTACGCGCGTGCCAAAGACGCGGTGTTCAACGGCACGGGCGTGCAGGTGCTGAATGCCGATGATGCCTTTTGCCGCGCCATGAAACGGGCGGAACGCGAAGTGCGTTGGTTTTCCCTGCACCCTTTGGCGGACGGCTACGGCTTGAGTATCGATAAAACGCATTTGATGCATCGGGGCGGCGCTTTGCTGGCGCGGGAGCGGATTCCCCTGCAAGGCGAACACAACGCCGCCAACGTATTGGCAGCATTGGCATTGTGCGAAGCGGCGGGCTTGCCGCGCAAGCAGTTGCTTGAAGCGGTGAAAAATTTTGCCGGCTTGCCGCACCGCGTGCAGAAAATCGCCGAAAAGCGGGGCATCACCTTTATTGACGACAGCAAAGGCACGAATGTGGGCGCAACGGTGGCGGCGATGGCGGGTTTGCCGGAAAAAATCGTGCTGATTGCGGGCGGGCAGGGCAAGGGGCAGGATTTCCGTCCCTTGCGCGATGTCGTGCGCGACAAGGCGCGGGCGGTGCTGCTGATGGGCGCAGACGCGCAGAAAATTGCCGATGATTTGAGCGGTTGTGGCGTGCCCGTGCATTTTTGCGCGACCTTGCCCGATGCGGTGGCGCAAGCGGCGGGCTTGGCGCAAGCGGGCGACACCGTGTTGTTGAGTCCTGCTTGTGCCAGCTTGGACATGTTCCGCAGCTATGTTCATCGCGGAGAGGTGTTTGCACAAGCGGTGGCGGATTGGTGTGTATGACGGTTGGGAAGACGGTTTGGCAAAATCACCAAACCGTCTTTTTTTATGATGTTGCGCCCGCCGCCCGTTCGGCAATGTCGGCAACGGCAACGGCACTGTCGGGCATTGCCAAAGTGCGGGCGTTTTCCGCCCAACGCAAGCAGGTGGCGCGGTCGAGTCCCGCCAGCGTTTCGGCGAGCGCGGCGGCGGTGAGCTGTGCCTGCGGCAGCAGCAAACCCGCTTCCGCCGCGACCATAAAGCGGGCGTTGGCGGTTTGGTGGTCGTCTACGGCATGGGGGTAGGGCACGAGCAGCGCGCCGACGCCGGCGGCGGTGAGTTCGGCAATGGTGAGTGCGCCCGCACGGCAGACCAGCACGTCGGCATCGCGGTATAGGGTGGTCATGTCGTCAATAAATTCAACGCATTCCGCCGCCACGCCGTGTTGCGCGTAGGCGGCTTGCAGGGCGGGCAGTTTGCCGCGTCCGGCTTGGTGCAACACATGGGGGCGTGCGTCTGCGGGCAATTGCGCCAGCGCGGCGGGCAGGATTTCGTTCAGCATTTGCGCCCCCAAGCTGCCGCCGACCACGCACAGCCTGAGTTTGCCCGTGCGCGTGGCGAAACGTTGTGCGGGTGCGGGCAGGGCGGCGATGTCGGCGCGGACGGGGTTGCCCACCAAGCCTTCGGGGTGGCGCGGAAACGCTTGCGGAAACGCCGACAACACGGCTGCGGCATGCCGTGCCAATTTCTTGTTCGACAATCCGGCAACGGCGTTTTGCTCGTGGATAATCAGGGGAATGCCCGCCAATTTCGCCGCCACGCCGCCCGGAAAGGTAACAAAGCCGCCAAAGCCGACCACCGCATCGATGCGGTGTTTGCGCAGAATGCGGCGGGCGGCACGAATGGTGTTGAGCAGGGTAAACGGCAGCACCAGCTTGCGCTGCCAACCGTTGCCGCGCACCCCCTTCATGGCAACCGTTTCCAATTCGATGCCGTGCTTGGGAACGAGTTGCGCTTCCATGCTGTCGCGGCTGCCCAGCCACACCACCGTGTGTCCGCGTTCGCGCAGCTTCTCCGCCACCGCCAGCGCGGGAAAAATATGCCCGCCCGTGCCGCCCGCCATCAGCAGGAAATTTTTGCGATTCATGATGTTTGCCGCTCCGTATTGTCGGGGTCATCGTCTCCCGCTTCGGCGGCTTCTGCCTGCGCCCGTTTGCGCTCCGCTTCCGCCTCGTGCGGGTCGGTGAAAGTGATGCCTTTGATTTTCATCTTGTTTTCATAATCCACGCGCAGCAGAATCGTCAGCCCGACAATAATGATGACCAAAGACGAACCGCCGTAGGAAATCAGGGGCAGCGTCAAACCCTTGTTCGGCAACAGGCTGATGTTCACCCCGATGTTGATAAAGCTCTGCACCGCCACCCACACGCCGATGCCGATGGCGACAAAAGAATTGAAATGCAAATCCAAATCCCGCGCATTGCGCCCGATGGAAAACGCCCGCCACACAATCCACGCATAGCAGAAAATCAGCAGCGTAACCGTAACCAAGCCCAACTCTTCGGCAATCACCGCCAAAATAAAATCGGTGTGCGCTTCAGGCAGAAAACCGCGCTTGAACACGCCGTTGCCCAAGCCTTCGCCAAACCAGCCGCCGCGTTCCATCGACATCAGCGAACCCATGCTTTGATAGCCCGTGCCGGTGGGGTCTTTCCACGGCTGCCACATCACACTCATGCGGCGCATACGGAAATCCGAAGTGGCAATCACCGTTGCCGCCACCGAAATGCCGATGCCCACCACCATCGCAAACCAACGTGCGGGCAGATTCGCGAGAAACAGCATCACCAGCGCAATCGCAAACACCACCATCGCCGAACCCAAATCGCGGGTCAGCAAAATAAAACCGATGCCCAAACCGATGGGAACGGCCACCCATTTGACCTTGCCGAAATCGTGCAAAATCTCCAAGCGCCGCTTGAAAAAACTCGCCATATACAAAATCGTCATCAGCTTGAAAATCTCGCTGGGCTGGATTTTCAAACCGCCCGGCATCGGCAGCCAACGCTTCGCACCGTTGATTTCCTCGCCCACCAAAGGCACGATGGCAAGAAAAATCAGCGCAAACGGCAGCAGCAGCTTCGTCCAGCGCAGCCACCGCCACATCGGCACGCGGCACAACAAAGCCGCCAGCAAAATCCCGATAACGGCAAACTGGCATTGCTTGATGAAAAACACGGCGCGGTTGGCATAATTGTGCAAACCCGCCTGCGCCACCGAAGCCGAATACACCATAATCAGCCCGAATCCGAGCAGACACAGCAGCACCCACATCAGGGTTTTGTCGTAATGCCCCTGCCGCATCTGCATTTGGCGGTAACCGGGCATGCTTGGGCGCGTAAACGGTTTGGCTTTCGGAAAAAGTTCTGGAAATTTCATTGCTGGTGCGTGTTTCTACCGCATCGGGACAGTCGTGGCAAAGACAGACGGTCGCGCCCGACAACGGTTTGGAATATTTGATGGGGGCAATCAGACGCGATTTTAACAAAAACGGCGCACGAAAGCACGGCGGGGCGTTGCGTTTTTGCCGCACCGTGCGGCGGTTGGGTTTCGGTTTGCCGCTATTTGACTGATAATCAATCAAATATCAAAACCGCACCATCATTTGACCGACAAATACCACACCATCATGCCCGCACAAACAGAAAGCCAAGTCGAAGCGCAACAAACTAGGACGTGTCATCAATTAAAATTTTCTAATATAAATCAGCATAATACCAAAACGCCGTCATTCCCGCGAATGCGGGAATCCACTGCCTGATGTTTGTGAAGCAAGCACAGCTTGGGTTGGAACGAAGTGAAAACCCAACATTTTTCCGAAAATTTATGGATTTTGTTGGGTTTGCGCTTCGCGCCAACCCAAGCTACACCTGTGTGGGAATCCAAGTCAAAGCACGAGAAACCTTGATAAAACATGGCTTGCCAAGCATCGGGAGATGGATTCCCGTATTTGCGGAAATGACGGCACTTGTTGTATTGAGCTGATTTTATTTGGAAATATTAAAAAACGATGCGCCGGTTGATTTCTTTATTCTTTGATTATTTAGGAAATTTTACCAAACCCGTTTCGCAGGCAAAGGCATCGACACGCATGTCGTGCGCTTGGACGGGAACGGCGGGGCAGCGTTGGCAGGCAAAGCCCGCGCCCACCGCCAAAGGACGGCGCGAACCGGCGGCGGCGAGCGTGGCATCGTAAAATCCGCCGCCCTGTCCGATGCGCCGTCCGCACCCGTCAATGCCCACCAACGGCACAATCAGCATCTGCAACCGTTCGGCACGGATTTTGCGTCCGCCAAACTGCGGAATGTCGGGCGCGGCGGCGCGGCGGCGTTCGGGGCGCAGCGACGGCGCGGGGTAGGGCGTGAACCACAGCCGTTTGCCCGTACGGGCGATATAGGGCAGATACAGCCGTGCGCCGCGTTGTTGCGCGGTGCGGACAAAAGCATCAAGGCGCAGTTCGCTGCCCGCCGCCCAATATACGCCGATGCGTTTCCCGCGTTTAATCAGTGGTTTGAGCGCGTTGTTGGCTAGGCGTTCGGCGCGGCGGCGTTGTGCGGGGGCAAGTGCGGCACGGGCGCGGCGCAATTGTCGGCGCAAAACGGCTTTATCGGAAACGGTCTGTTCAATCAACGGATTGTACCTGCCAAGCCAATTCTTCGCCCGCACACATCGGAATAACCGTATCGTTGCCGAATGCGAAACTTTCCGGCACACGCTGCGGCTGTTTCACCAGCGTGATGGTACGCGGGTTTTCCGGCAGCCCGTAAAAACGCGCGCCGTTTTGCGAGGCAAAGGCTTGCAATTTGTTCAATGCACCTGCCTGTTCAAAAACTTGCGCGTAAAGTTCAATCGCAGTCGCCGCGCTGAACACGCCCGCACAGCCGCAGGCGTTTTCTTTGGCGTGGCGCGGGTGCGGCGCGGAATCGGTGCCGAGAAAGAATTTGTGCGCCTTCCCGCCCGTTACCGCTTCCACCAAAGCGCGGCGGTGGCGTTCGCGTTTCAAAATCGGCAGGCAGTAAAAATGCGGGCGCACGCCGCCCACCAGCAGATGATTGCGGTTGAACATCAGATGTTGCGGGGTAACGGTGGCGGCGATATTGTCGCCCGCCGCGCACACCAAAGCGGCGGCATCGGCGGTGGTGATGTGTTCAAACACCACTTTCAAATCAGGCACTTTTGCCAAAACGGGCTGCAACACGCGCTCGATAAACACCGCTTCGCGGTCGAAAATGTCGATTTCGGGGTCGGTTACTTCGCCGTGTACCAGCAGGCGCAAATCCTGTTTGGCGATTTCTTCCAATACCGGCAATAACTTAAACAAATCGGTTACGCCCGAATCGGAATTGGTGGTCGCGCCGGCGGGATACAGTTTGAACGCGACAATGCCGGCGGCTTTGGCTTCGCGCACGGTGTCGGGCGTGGTGTGGTCGGTGAGATACAGCGACATCAGGGGTTGGAACGGATTGCCCGCAGGCACGGTGGCAAGGATTTTTTGTTTGTAATCCAATGCTTGTGCAACGGTGGTAACGGGCGGTTTCAGGTTCGGCATCATCAGCGCACGCCCCATTTGGCGGGCAGTGTGTGGCACCACCGAGCGCAGACCGTCGCCGTCGCGGACGTGCACGTGGAAATCATCGGGTTGGATAATGGTGAGGGTTTGCATGGCGGAAGTCCTTGTGGAAAAGGGGAAAAGTTTTCATGAAGTCTAAGCCTAGGCGTATCATTATTTAAACTTTTATACTGAAAATTCAGTGTGATATCAAAAATCCGTCATTCCCGCGAATGCGGGAATCCACTGCCTGATACTTGGCAAGCGATGTTTTATCAAAGCTTTTTGTGCTTCGATTTGGATTCCCGCCTACGCGGGAATGACGATGCCGTGTTTTTTCAGTCAATTGATGACACGCCTTAAAGCGTGTCGGAATAATTATTTATGGCGTATGACCAGCGTAAACACGCCGTCCGCGCTGCTTTCCGAGCGCAGCAGTTCGTGTCCCGTGTGGCGGCAAAACGCGGCGAAATCATCGGGTGCGCCCGCATCGGTGGCAAGCACGGTCAAAACCTCGCCCGCCGCCATGCCCGCCAAGGCTTTTTTTGCCCGCAAAATGGGTAGGGGGCATTTCAGTCCGGTTACGTCCAGTTGCATGGTGTGCTTCCTTTATTGTTGCGCCAAAAGCCGCATTTTAAACCAAGTCGCCATGCCGTACAGCAGCACGCCCGCGCCGCCGAGCAGGGCAAACACGATGCCTTTTTTCCGCGCATTCGGGCAAAACCAATACAGCGACAGGCTGAAGCTGAAAAACAGCGACACCGCCACCCACAGCATTTTGCGGCTGCCCGCAAAACGGTTGAGCGTGTGGCTTTCGTTCAGCACCACATACATTTGCCACAGCGCCGCCAAGCCAATCAGGGGAATGCCCGCCACATAGCCGAAAGCAATCCAATCCAGCGTACTCATGATGCTTCCTTAAAGCGCGTGATACGGGCGCGACAGTTCGTGTACGGCTTCCACCAAAATTTCCGCGTGTTCGGGCGGGGTAAACTGATTGATGCCGTGTCCCAAATTAAACACATGACCGCTTCCCGCGCCGTAATCGGCGAGAATTTGCGCGGTTTCGGCGCGAATGCGCTCCGGCGTGCCGAACAGCGTAAACGGGTCGAGATTGCCCTGCAACGCCACTTTGCCGCCCACCCGCGCCCGCGCCTGTCCGATATGGCAGGTCCAATCCAAGCCCAGCGCGTCCGCGCCGCAATCCGCCATCGCTTCCAGCCACAAACCGCCGCCTTTGGCAAACACGATAACGGGCACGCGCCGCCCCTCGTGTTCGCGGGTCAAGCCATGGATAATCTGCGTGATATACGCCAAACTAAACTCGCGGAACGCGCCGTGCGACAACACGCCGCCCCAAGTGTCAAAAATCTGCACCGCCTGTGCGCCGTGAGCGATTTGCGTGTTCAGATATTCGGTAACGGCGCGGGCGTTCACGTCCAAAATGCGGTGCAGCAGGTCGGGACGGGCGTACATCATGGTTTTGATATTGCGGAAATCCTTGCTGCCGCCGCCTTCCACCATATAACACGCCAAGGTGAACGGGCTGCCCGAAAAACCAATCAAAGGCACGCACCCGTCCAAGGCCTTGCGGATAGAGGCAACGGCATCAAACACATAGCGCAATTTTTCCATATCGGGCACGGCGAGCGCGGCGACATCGTTTTCGTTTTGTACGGGCTTGCCGAATTTGGGGCCCTCGCCCGCCGCAAAATACAGCTCCAAACCCATCGCATCGGGCACGGTGAGAATGTCGGAAAACAAAATCGCCGCATCCAAATCAAAGCGTTCCAAAGGCTGTAAGGTTACTTCCGTTGCCAACTCGGTGTTTTTGCACAAATCCAAAAAACTGCCCGCTTCGGCGCGGCTGGCGCGGTATTCGGGCAGGTAGCGACCCGCTTGGCGCATCATCCACACCGGCGTGTATTCAACGGGTTGGCGCAGCAGGGCGCGTAAAAAGGTGTCGTTTTTCAGGGCGGTCATCACGGTTTTTCCATCGGGTTGAAACGCACGATTATACCCGCGAAAACGCGCTTTCGGGCGTTTGCCTGCCGCCGTTTGCCCAATGGCAGACATTGCCCCGCCCGTATTTTTGATATAATTTGCGCCGGTTTGTCCCTTGAAATTGATAAACAAGCCATAATATTGGGGAAAACGTCCGCAATACCGATTTACGAAAGCAGCAAAACCATGTCCCAACATGCCTACCACAACGACAACGAAGAACAAAACACCGATGACAACCGTCCGCTCACGCCCGAAGAGCAGCGCGAGCGTTTGCGCCGCCTGATTATCTTCGGCAAGGAGCGCGGCTACATCACCTACGCCGAAATCAACGACGCGCTGCCGGACGACATGTCCGATGCCGAACAAATCGACAACATCGTCAATATGATTCAAGGCTTGGGCATTCAGGTTACCGAAGAAGCACCCGATGCCGAAACCCTGCTGATGAGCGACAACAGCGCCGCCATCACCGATGAAGACGCAGTGGCGGAAGCCGAAGCCGCGCTTTCGCAAGCCGATTCCGAATTCGGGCGCACCACCGACCCCGTACGCATGTACATGCGCGAAATGGGGCAAGTGGATTTGCTCACCCGCGAAGACGAAATCATCATTGCCAAAAAAATTGAAAACGCCCTGAAAAACATGATTCAGGCGATTTCCGCCTGTCCGGGCTCGGTGGGCGAAATTTTGGCACTGATTGACAAAATCAAGAAAAACGAAATCCGCGTGGACGAAGTGGTGGAAGCCATCATCGACCCGAACGAAGTTTTGCTCAACGAGTTGGGCTTGGGGCATTTGGAAAACGCCCCCACCCCCGCCGCCAACAACAATGATACCAACACCGAAGAAGACGGCGATGCCGATGAAGACGGCGACGACGACGACGGCGATGTCAACGGCGGCATGGAAACCAATGTGGAAGAACTCAAAGCACAGGTACTGGAGCATTTCAAACACATCCAAAAAAGCTACGACAAAATGCTGGCAGCACTGGCAAAATACGACAGCAAACACAGCAAATATCTGGAGCACCGCAGCGCGATTGCCGCCAAACTGCTGGAAGTGCGCTTTGCCACCCGCCAAATTGAAAGCCTGAGCGAAAACCTGCGCGGCAAAGTGGAGCGCATCCGCAAACTGGAGCGCGAAATCCGCGACATCTGCTTGGAGCGCGTGCAAATGGAGCGCGAATATTTCCTGCAAAGCTTCCTGCCCAACGCCACCAACCTGAATTGGCTGGCAGAAGAAATCGCCAAAGAACGGGTGTGGAGCGGCGCATTGGAGCGTTTCCAGCACGCCATTTTGGAAAAGCAAACGGAAATGGCGCAATTGGAACAAAATGCCTGCATTTCCATTGCCGAGCTGAAAGAAATCAGCAAAAATATGGTGTTGAGCGAAAAAGAAACCGCCGCCGCCAAGCAGGAGATGATTCAGGCAAATTTGCGTTTGGTGATTTCCATTGCCAAAAAATACACCAATCGCGGTTTGCAGTTTCTTGATTTGATTCAGGAAGGCAATATCGGGCTGATGAAGGCGGTGGACAAATTCGAATACCGGCGCGGTTACAAATTTTCCACTTACGCCACATGGTGGATTCGCCAAGCCATCACCCGCTCCATCGCCGACCAAGCACGCACGATTCGCATTCCCGTGCATATGATTGAAACCATTAATAAAATGAACCGCATCTCACGCCAATACCTGCAGGAAAACGGCGAAGAACCCGATTCGGCGAAGCTGGCGGAGCTGATGGAAATGCCGGAAGACAAAATCCGCAAAATCATGAAAATCGCCAAAGAGCCGATTTCGATGGAAACCCCCATCGGCGATGACGATGATTCGCATCTGGGTGATTTCATTGAAGACATCAATAATGTCGCTCCTGCCGATGCGGCGATGTATTCCAGTTTGCGCGAGGTAACCAAAGACGTGTTGGAAAGCCTGACCCCGCGCGAGGCGAAGGTGTTGAGAATGCGTTTCGGCATTGATATGAACACCGACCACACGCTGGAAGAAGTGGGCAAGCAGTTTGACGTTACCCGCGAGCGTATCCGCCAAATCGAGGCGAAAGCCTTGCGCAAACTGCGCCACCCCACCCGCAGCGACCGTTTGAAGAGCTTTTTGGACAGCGAAGACGCGAAGTAATCCGAATCCCGTTTGTGGCGGCAAACGGGATTTTTTGCGGCATGGTGTTTGGGTCAAAAAAATCCTTGCAATTGGTTTTGCAAGGATTTTTGTGCGGCAACGCTGTTTTAGCTGGAAATCAGACGAATGGTTTGTCCGGTTTTCAGGTTGGACGTGCCGTTGTTCAGGCGTTTGATTTCGTTGATGTTCAGGTTGTAGCGGGTGGCGATGCTGTGCAGGGTGTCGCCTTTGCGCACGGTGTAGGACGCAGGCGTGGTGCTGCGTGCTGCGGTTGCCGCGTTGCCGGAAACTTTGCTGAGCGGGTTGCGCGATGCCGCTTTTTTGCCGCCGCCGATGCGCAAAACCTGCCCGATGCGGATGTGGTTGTTGCGGATGCCGTTGGCGTGAATCAAATCGGCAACGTTGATGTTGTAGCGTTGGGCGATGTTGTAGAGTGTGTCGCCTTCGCGGACTTTGTGCGTGCCGTTGTGCTGCTGAATGTTGGCGGAAGCGCGGATGGCCTGTGCCACGGGGTCGCCCGCTTCACGCGCTTGGCGGATGCTGGCAAGCTGTTGTGCTTGTTTGAGTTTTTCGGCACGCAGACGCTCTTGCTCGCGGCGTTTGGCTTCTTTGGCTTCGGCAATGCGGGCGGCACGTTCGGCGGCGGCACGGGCTTTGGCGCGTGCGGCTTCTTTTGCCAAACGGGCGGCTTCGGCGCGTTCTGCCTGTGCGTTGGCTTGGGCAACGGTGGAGCGTGCCGCTTGCAGGGCTTGGCTGCGTTGTTTTGCCAATGCCATCAGGGGGTCGTCTGCAAACGTGTTTGCTGCTGCCGGTTCGGAAGCGGCGCGGACGCTTTCGTCTGCAAAGGTTTCGGCAACAGCCGTATCGGCAGCAGGGGCGGAAGCCGCACCGTTGGTTACATCGGCAAAGGCAAAGTGTTCGCTTGCCACTTGTACGGCTTTGTCGGCGTGTTTTTCGGTAACGCTTTTGGCAACGGTTTCGGTTTTGGCGGCAGCAGCTTTATCCGCTTTGGCGGCTTCGGTGAAATTAAAGCTGACGGCGGCTTTGGCGGCGGTTGGTGCCGTTTCGACTGCGGGAGCGGACGCTGCTGCTGCCGCCGCACCGCGTGCCGCCGCTTCGACAATCGGGTCGTTCACGGCGCCGTTTTCAACAAAGTTGATGAAATTCGCCTGTTTTTGCGCGGGGGTGTTTTGGGCAAGGGCGGAGGCGGGTGCGGCGGTGTCGGCGGCAGTCAGCACGGGCGCTTGCTCCACATAGGTGTCGGGAACGGGGTCGTTGTCGGCTTTGGCAAAGTTCAGCGAGATGTTTTGGTTGGTGTTCAGGCTGTTGTTGCGGCTGACCAAGATGCTTTTGCCTGCCGACACGCGGTTGCCGTTGATGCCGTTCAGGCGGCGCAATTCGCCTACGGGCGTATTGGTTTTGGCGGCGATGTCGCTCAGGGTCATGGTGTAATCGGGGGTGTATACGTCCCACGAAAGCAGGGCGCGGGCATCGGTGTTGCGGTAGTTGTTTTCAAAGGTTTTGACCGCAGCCACCGGCAGCAGCATTTTGCGCCCGTTTTTCGGAATGAACACGGGGGTTTTGAAGCCCGGATTGAGCGCGAGAAACTCGCTTTCGGGAATGTTTGCCAGATGCGCCGCCGCCATCACGTCCATCGGGGTGTCCACGCTGACCGCTTGGAAATAGGGGCTGTGTTGGATGTCGGGCAGTTGCAGCCCGAAGCTGTGCGGATTGCGTACCAGATTGCGTACCGCCAGCAGCTTGGGAACGTAGTTGCGCGTTTCGCCGGGCATGCGCAGGTTTTCGTAGGTGGGCGGCAGCCCCGATGCTTGGGCGCGGCGGATGGCGCGGGTGAGGTTGCCTTCGCCCCAGTTGTAGGCGGCCAGTGCCAACGACCAGTCGCCAAACAGCCCGTGCAGGTATTGCAGGTAGTTGAGTGCGGCGTTGGTGGAGGCGTACACGTCGTGGCGGCCGTCATAAAGCGGGGTTTGCTCCAAGCCGTAATGGCGGCCGGTGGCGGGCATGAACTGCCACAGCCCCGATGCGCCCACGTGCGAGCGGGCTTTGGTGACATACGCGCTTTCGATAAAGGGCAGCAGTGCGATTTCGGCGGGCATGCCGCGCTTTTTCACCTCGTTGGTGATGTGGAACATATAGGGCTTGCTGCGGTCGAGCGTGCGTTTGAAGTAGGCGCTGTTGTTGGCGAATTTGTTTTCGTGGCTGCGTACCAGATTGGGGTGTACCTCGCCCAAGCGGAAATCGTGGGCAAGCTGTTTCCACACGCTGCCGCCGAAAATGCGCTGTGCGCCGGTATCGGCTTTGCCGGCTTTGGCAAGCTGGGCATTGTCGCTTAAAACCGATGCGTTCAAGCGCATCATCGCCATGCCGGAAGCTTCGGGATTGTGGACTTCTTTGCCGTGTGCGGCAGCGCACAAACCGCCAACGGCAACGGCCAGAGATTTTAGTGGTTTCATAACGTTTTCTTTATATGATGACTCAATCGCTTGGTTGAGGGGTTGGGACGAAGGTCAGACAGAACCTATCGTAAGGTTTTCAAGTTGATGTGTCAATGGTCGGGCAAGTAAAATAATGCCTTGCGGCGGATTCGGGCGGGCGGCACGCGGCGGCGGCGCGGCAAACGCGCGGTGTTTTGACAAGGAAAACAAGATGATTGACGGATTGGGCGCATTGCGCGGCTGGTGGGAAAAAAGCGAATTGGGTCAATATGTTTATGCACAGGAGCGTGATTTTTTCCGTGCGGCGGCGCAAGAATGCGGCGGACGGCGCGCGCTGCTGGCGGGGGCGTTTGCCGCAGATGCAAAATCCGATTTCGGCTTATGCGGCATGGTGTTGCAATGCGGCACACTTCCGGCGGACGTGTTGGCGGACGCGGCGGCGCTGCCTTGGCGCGGCGAATGTTTCGACACCGTGCTTGCCATGCACCCCGCCGATTTCGGTGCGGACGCGCACGCGGTGCTGGCGGAGCTGTACCGTGTGGTGCGCCCCTACGGCCATGTGGTGCTGACGGGTTTTAACCCGCATTCGTTGTGGCGCATCGGCGGTAAAGTGCCGCAAGTGGCGCATTCGCTGCCGTTTGCGCGGTTCAAACAATGCGTGGCGCAAACGGGCTGGCAGGTGGTGCGCGGGCGTTTTATCCATTATCTGCCGCCGGTGTCGCGGCGGGTGTGGATTCGGCGTTGGCGTTTTTTGGAGTTGGCGGGCAACCGTTGGTGGCCGCACGGGGCGGCGGTGTACGGCGTGGTATTGAGAAAGCGGCAGGCGGGCATGCGGCTGCAAACGGATTGGGCGGACGGGCGCGTGTTTGGCGGCGAAATGGCGGTGGCGTTGGCGCGGCGTGCCGGCAAAGCTGCAAATACGCGGTAGGGCGCGTCATCAATCAACTGCAAAAGCACCGCGCCGTCATTTCCGCGCAGGCGGGAATCCAAAACAAATTGTAAAAATCATTGATAAAACTTCGCTTCACAAACATCAGGCAGTGGATTCCCGCCGGCGCGGGAATGACGGCGTATTTTTATATGATACTGATTTAATTGGAAAAATTCAAATGATGACACGCTCTGGTGGTGCGGGCGGCAAACGGCTTTTGAATGCCTTAAGCTGCTGTAGCACCGTGCGCGTTTGCGGCTCGGGCAGGCGGAAACCGACCAGCATTTTCATCAGCGCGGCGGCAGCGCGCACATCGCCGTCATCGTCCAAAATACCGTTGCGTATGCCCGCCAGCACCCTGCCGTACACCGTGATGCCCGCATCGGGCGCGGGCGCACCGTCCGGCAAGCGTTGCGGTGGCGACTCGGGGCAAATGCGGTAACGCGCCTGTGCGGACACCGCGTTGCCGTCCGCGTCCTGCTGCCAATCGGCGCACAAACCGAGCGCGTGCAGCAACGCCCATTCAAAACGGCGCAACGCGGCGGTATGGCGGCGGTGGCAGCAAATATCGCGCAAAGCCTGCGCCAGCGCATCATAAAGCGGCGGATTCGGGTCTTCGGGCGCGGTGAGCCTGCACACCAACTCGTTCACATACAGGCTGCTGAACAGGCTTTGCCCCTGCGGCTGCGCCCACCCGCCCAACCATTCGGCACGGTGCAGCGTTTTCAATTCTTCCCTGCCGTACCACGAAGCCGAAAACGGCACAAACGGCACCACCACCCCGCGCAATTCCGAACCGCGCGTCCGCGCACTGCGGGCAAGCAGGGCAACGCGCCCGTAATCGCGGCTGAACACCTCCAAACGCAAACTGTTTTCGCGCCAAGCCTTGCTGTGCAGCAAAAATACGGGCTGACCGTTGATGCGGTCGCGGCTCACGGCGCGGCGGGCTTGGGTTTCAATTCCACCGCACCGCCCTGATTGGGCAGCCACTTGGACTGTACCCGCCATTGCCCGTTGGCATCTTCCACCCGCACATACCAATGCGCCGCCGCCGCCAAAGGCGCAAACGTCGCCTGATATTCCGCCTTGTCGCCCGAAGTACCGCCCGCCTTGAGCGGCACGGTTTGGTCAAACGCCTGCTTGGCGGGGTGCATCAGCACCAACTGCAAGGGCTGCTCGCGGGGAAAATCGCCCGACACGAACACTTTGGCGGCATCGGCTTGCGGATTGAACAACACCTGCGCGGTAATCTTGCGCTTGGCGGCTTCGCTGTCGCGCTCGATTTGCAAATTGATGTGCTTGCCGTCTTTATAATAATCATCGCTGACCATATCGTCCGCAGTCGAGCTGGCAAAATAAAAACTGGCAAACGCGGCAACCACCACAATCATCGGGCCTGACATCAGCAGCCAAAACACCTTTTGCCTGTACCAAGGCAGGGCATCGCGGTTGGGGGAAGGGGATTGGGTCATGCTTACTCTCCGATAAAGCTGGCTTTTTCGCGAATGGTGCGGGCTTGGTTTTCGGGTGCGCCGGCGGGGCGGTAGCGGAACTCGAACTCAATCGGGTGGCTGCCCCTGTCGGCGTATTCGGGCTGGGTGGACACCTGCACCGGCACCGACACCAACTCCCCGCCCGGAATTTCCAAGCCCTGTTCGGGCAGTCCGTTCAAACGGATGTCTTCAAAACCACGCACCACCGCCGACACGATTTGCGGCTGTTCGCTGGCATTGTTGATGTTCAAACGGTAGGCGTTTTCCAACATGCCCAATTTGTTTTCGCGCACCATCACGCCACGGTCTTTGATGATGTCGATGTGCATGGTTTGGCGCGTGAACAGCCCCACCACCAAACCGATGGCGGCAATGCCCAAAAAACCGCCGTACAACGCCACTTTCGGGCGCAACAGCCGTTTTTTGATGTCTGCATCAGTGTATTCGTGTTTGAGTACCGCTTCGGTGGTATAGCGAATCAAACCGCGCGGATAAGCCATCTTGTCCATAATCTCATCACAGGCATCGATGCACGCCGCGCAGCCGATGCACTGGTATTGCAAACCTTCGCGGATGTCGATGCCGACAGGGCACACCTGCACGCACATATTGCAGTTGATGCAGTCGCCCAAACCCGTTTCGCCGCGTTGTGCGGTTTTTTTCCGCGCCCCGCGCGGTTCGCCGCGTGCTTCGTCATACGAAATAATCAAAGTATCGTGGTCGAACATCGCGCTTTGGAAACGCGCATACGGACACATGTGCAAACACACTTTTTCGCGCATGATGTGTCCCAAAAGCCATGTGAAGCCCGCATAAATCGCCGCCGTCAGCACCGCGCCGAAGCCCGCCGTGCCGGCAAACAGCGCGGGCACAAATTCGCGAATCGGCACGAACCAGCCGGCAAAGGTGATGCCCGTCCAGCCCGCCACTGCGGCAATCAGCAGGTATTTGGTCAGCTTGACGCGGATTTTGTGCAGATTCCACGGCGATTTTTCCAGCTTCAGGCGTTGGTTGCGGTCGCCTTCGACCAGATGGTCAATCCACAGCATGATTTCGGTGTACACCGTTTGCGGGCAGGCGTAGCCGCACCACAAACGTCCGGCAATGGTCGTCCACCAAAACAGCCCGAAGGCGCACACCATCAGCAAGCCGCTTAAAAACAGCAAATCGTTCGGCACGAGCACCATGTCGAAAATATAAAAATGCCGTCCGGGAATGTCGAACCACACCGCTTGTCGTCCGTGCCACATCAGCCACGGCATGCCGTAGAAAAACAATTGCGTGGCAGCCAGCACCGCCAAACGCAGCTTGGCAAAACGCCCTTCGGCTTTTTTGGGGTGGATGCGTTGTCCTTCGGGGTGGATTTCGATGACTTTCCGGCTTTTTGGTGTTTTGTTTGCGTCCGTCATGGCGTATTCCTGAGTCCTGAATGATGTTTTTGTTGTGGCGCGATTATACGCCTTTTGCGGGGGCTGTTGCGTTTATCGGGGCAATCGGCTTTATAATGCGCGGCTGTGGCAGATTGCCAATTTGGAAAGGAGCAAAACATGATGTTGGGTGCGGCAATCGGCGATGTGGTCGGTTCGCGGTTTGAGTTTGCCAATTATCGGGCAACGGATTTTGCCCTGTTTACCGACAAATCGGGCTTTACCGATGATACGGTTTGCACGGTGGCGGTGGCGGAATGGGCGTTGGGCGGGTGTCGCGGCGATTTGGCGGTGATGCTGCAACGCTGGTGTCAGCGTTATCCGCAGGTGAGCGGCAGCTACGGCGCACGTTTCGGGGCGTGGCTGTGGTCGGCGTCGCCCGAGCCGTACCAAAGCTGGGGCAACGGTGCGGCGATGCGGGTGTCGGCGGTGGGGTGGCTGTTTGACTCGCTCACCGACACGCTCAATGCCGCGCACGATTCCGCCGCCGTTACCCACAACCACCCCGAAGGCATCAAGGGGGCGCAGGCGGTGGCGGCAGCGATTTTTTGGGCGCGTAGCGGCGAAAGCAAAAGTTTTATCCGCCAAAACATTACCGATTTTTTTGATTATGATTTGTCGCAAAGCTGCGGACAAATCCGTCCGCATTATCAATTTGACGAAAGTTGTCAAGGCACGGTGCCGCAGGCATTGACGGCGTTTTTGGAAAGCGAAGGTTTTGAAGATGCGGTGCGTTTGGCGGTATCGCTCGGCGGCGACAGCGATACGGTGGCGGCGATTGCGGGCAGTGTTGCCGAAGCCTATTACCGCGCCTTGCCCAAGCAGATGGTGTTGGAAACGCTGCGGCGGCTGCCCGATGAAATGATTGATATTTTGGCGCGCGTTCCTGCGTAAGCAAAACGCTTATCCGTAGGGATAAGCGTTGGCACGATGGCTTTTGCCGTCAGGGTGTGTTGTCAATTTACCAAAAAACTTCTATACCGTCATTCCCGCGAATGCGGGAATCCAAAACAAGTTCAAACAAACCTTGATAAAACATTGCTTGCCAAACATCGTGCAATGGATTCCCGCATTCGCGGGAATGACGGCGTGGTGTTTTTTCGGCTAATTGACGACACGCCCGTTTAGCGTTTGGCAAAGCCCTGTTTGTTGAGATACGCCAGCATTTCGGGGCGGATTTCGCCGTTCAGGGTGTCGTTGATTTGTTTGCGCCAGTCCAAATCCAAATTGCGCAGGTTTTGATAGTAGTCGGCAACGGTTTGGTTGTAGGCTTCCAGCACGGCGGGGTCGGCGGGGCGGTATTCGTTTTCCGACAGCACCGCCGCCAAAGGCAGGCGCGGACGCTGTGCCGGCTCGTGGGCGGGGTGTCCCAAGCACATGCCCACCAAGGGAATCACGTGTTCGGGTGTGTTGAGAATGGCGGAAACGCGGTTGATGTCGTTGCGCACGCCGCCGATGTACACGCCGCCCAAGCCGAGTGATTCGGCACTCAGCAGCACGTTTTGCGCGAACAAACCCACGTCCACCGCGCCCACCATCAACACTTCAATCCAATCGGTTTGCGCTTGGGCGGCAAAGTGGTGGTGGCGTTTGGCATCGATGCAGAACACCAGAAATTCGGCGCAGCTTTCCACATAGTGATGGCCTTTGGGAATGCCGCCCGCCGCCACTTCGCGGATTTGTTTGCGCTTTTCGGGGTCGGTAACGCGAATGACGCTCACGCTTTGCAAAAAGCTGGAGGTGGACGCCATTTGCCCTGCGGCAAGCACGGCTTCGAGCATTTCGGGGGCGATGGCTTCGCCGGTAAATTTGCGGATGGAACGGTGGTTCATCGCGGTGGTGAGTACGGCTTGGCTTTGCATGGTGTGTGCCTTTTTGGGGTTGGGAGAGTGGGGATTATATCGCCAATCGCCCGAGCGGGAAAAGCGATTGGCGTGGTGCGGTTCAGTCGCCCATCACTTTCCCTTCGCGGCGCGGGTCGGCGGCACCAATCAAGCCTTGTTTGCCGATAACAATCGCCTGCACGCCCGAATTCAAATCGCGCACTTGGGTTTTGTAGCCCAGTTGCTGCAAAGGCTGTTCCCATTTGGCGGCGGCGGTGTTTTCCTCCAGCTCGTAAGTGCCGAAGCGGTTGAGCATATTCGGCAGCGACACCGCCTGCTGAATGTCCATGCCCCAATCGGTGTGCGCCACCAGCGTTTTGGCAACGTAGCCGATGATGCGGCTGCCGCCCGGCGAACCCACCGCCATATACGGACGACCGTTTTCCATCACAATGGTCGGCGCCATAGACGAGCGCGGCCGTTTGCCGCCTTCTACGCGGTTGGCAACGGGTTTGCCGTTTTTCTCCGGTTCAAAGGCGAAATCGGTCAATTCGTTGTTGAGCAAATAACCGTTTGCCATCAAGGTTGAACCGAAAGCGTTTTCAATGGAGGTCGTCATCGACAGCACATTGCCCTGCGCGTCCACGATGGAAATGTGGCTGGTGGACGGCAGTTCAATCGCGGGCGCGGCGGCATGTTTGGCGGACACGTCGCCCGCCGACACTTCAGGCAGCGCGTTGCCGCTTTGACGCAACAGCTCGGCGCGTTTGTTTAAATATTCTTTGGATAACAACTGCTTGGTTGGAACGTGGACAAAATCGGGGTCGGCAACATACACATCGCGGTCGGCAAACGCCAAACGCGAAGCATCGCCGAGCAAACGCCACGAATCCGCTTGGTCGGGCGCGGAAGCCTTGCCGTCAAATTGGTTCAAGATGCCGAGAATCTGTCCCACCGCAATCGCGCCGGAGCTGGGCGCACCCATGCCGCACACCTGATATTGGCGGTAATCGGCGCACACCGCTTCGCGCTCGATGATTTTGTAATTTTTAAAATCGCGCATCGCCAGCACGCCCGGATTATCTTGGGCATTTTTCACCGCATTGACAATATTTTGCGCGTATTCGCCATCGTAAAACGGTGCGGAGCCTTTCGCCGCCAAAGTTTTCACGCTGTCGGCAAAAGCTTGGTTTTTCAACAGGCTGCCTGCCTGAAGCGGCTGTCCGTTGGGAAGAAAATAAGCGGCGGTTTGCGGATAACGCTTGAGCGCGTCCGCGTTTTGCTCAATGGATTTGGCCATGCGCGGCGATACTTTAAAGCCTTGTTCCGCCAACATAATCGGTTTTGCAAACAGTTCTTTCCACGCCAATTTTCCGTAGCGTTTGTGCAAATGTTCCATCAATTTGGGAACGCCCGGCGTACCGACCGAGCGTCCGCCCACCACCGCGTCCATAAATTTCAAAGGCTTGCCGTCTTTGTCCAAAAAAAGCTGCGGCGTGGCGGCGGCGGGGGCGGTTTCCCGCGCGTCAAAAGTGGTGAGTTTTTTCGCCTGATTGTCCCAATAAACGACAAACGCGCCGCCGCCCAAGCCCGAAGATTGCGGCTCCACCAAGCCCAGCGTGGTTTGCACGGCAATCATCGCGTCCACCGCGCTGCCGCCGCGTTTGAGCACTTCGTAGCCCGCTTCGGTGGCGAGCGGGTTGGCGGAAGCCGCCATAAATTTTTGTGCATAAAAGGCTTTTTGTTCGGTCAAGCCCGTGCCGCGTTCGGGGGCGAAAGCGTCCGCGCCCTGTGCGGCAGGGCTGTGATTGGCTTGCTGTGCAGACGGTGGCAAGGAATGATTGCCACAACTTGCCAACAACAAAGCGGCAGCCAATGCAAAACTGTGTCGGATAAATTGCATGATATTGTTCCCTAGAAACCTTGATAAAACATCGCTTGCCAAAAATCAGGCAGTAGATGCCCGCATTCGCGGGAATGACGGCGTATTTTTTTATTGAACTGATTTTCAATAGAAAAATTTAAATAATGACACGCCCTAATCCAATTACGCCAAACCTTTTTTCGCCAAATAGCTTTCGTAATCGCCCAAATAATGTTCAAAACCGCCTTTTCCGTCCAATTCAATCACCTGCGTTGCCAAAGACGACACAAACTGACGGTCGTGCGACACAAAAATCAGCGTGCCTTTGTATTTTTCCAAAGCCATGTTCAGCGACTCGATGCTTTCCATGTCCATATGGTTGGTCGGCTCGTCCATAATCAGCACATTCGGCTTCAACAACAATAATTTGCCGTACAGCATGCGCCCTTTTTCGCCGCCCGACAACACTTTTACCTGCTTCACCACATCATTGCTGCCGAACAGCAAACGCCCCAAAGTGCCGCGAATAACTTGCTCGTCATCGCCTTCCTGCCCCCATTGGCGCATCCATTCGGTCAAATCCATGGATACGTCAAAATCGTTTTCGTGGTCTTGCGGATAATAGCCGATGGTCGCTTTTTCCGCCCATTTGATGCTGCCTGAATCGGCTTGCACGTCCGACAATTTTTCGTCAAACGCGCCCGCCAGCAGTTTCAACAAAGTGGATTTGCCCGCACCGTTGGGGCCGATGACCGCCAAACGCTCGCCCGCTTCCAAAATAAAGCCCAGTTTTTCAAACAATTTGTTTTCAAAAGATTTTGCCAAACCGTCCACTTCCACCGCCTGACGGTGCAGCTTGGATTTTTCGTCCATTTCAAAACGGATATAGGGATTTTGACGGGTGGACGGTTTCACTTCCACCATTTCCGCCTTGATTTTGTCCGCCTGTTTCAGACGGCTGGTGGCTTGGCGGGCTTTGGATTTGTTTGCCGAGAAACGCGCCACAAATTCTTGCAATTCTTGCAGTTTTTCTTTGGCTTTGGCATTATCTTTCAGCGTGCGCTCGCGGGCTTGCGCGGACGCGAGCATATAATCGTCATAATTGCCGGGATAAATGGTGATGGTGTTGTAGTCCAAATCCGCCATATGGGTGCAGACTTCGTTCAAAAAGTGGCGGTCGTGCGAGATGATAATCATGGTGGAATCATATTGGTTCAACACGCCTTCCAGCCAACGGATGGTATTGATGTCCAAGTTATTGGTCGGCTCGTCCAGCAGCAGAACATCGGGCTTGGAAAACAGGGCTTGCGCCAGCAACACGCGCAGTTTGAAACCGGGCGCGACTTCCGCCATCGTTGCGTTGTGCAGGGCTTCATCGATGCCCACGCCGCTCAACAGTTCGGCAGCACGCGCTTCGGCGGTGTAGCCGTCATATTCGGCGAATTTGGCTTCCAATTCGGCGGCATGCATATAGTCGTCTTCGGTGGCTTCCAAATTGGCATAGATGGCATCGCGCTCGGTCATCGCCGCCCACATTTCGGTATGCCCCATCAATACCACGTCCAACACGCGCTTGTCTTCGTAGGCGAACTGGTCTTGGCGCAGCTTGCCCAAACGCACGCCGTGCTCGATGGCGACTTCGCCGGAAGTTTGCTCCAAATCGCCGCCGAGAATTTTCATAAAGGTGGATTTGCCCGAACCGTTGGCGCCGATTAAGCCGTAGCGGTTGCCTTCGCCGAATTTGACGGATACGTTTTCAAACAAGGGCTTTGCGCCGAACTGCATGGTGATGTTGTTGGTGGAAATCATGGTGTTGCAAAAAATCAATGATACATAATAGCGTGAATTGTAGCACGTTTCCCCTATACAGACTGCTTTGCCTGTGTGGACGCAATCATGTATATAATAAAAACCGTGTTTATATGGATTTGGATAAGCAAGAGAAATGGTTTTATGATTTAGGATAGTGCCAGCCCAGCCCCGACAGGGTAATCACACCATCTTTAATATCTACATAATCATGGCTATTGATAATAAAGAGCCAATCTTCGTCTTTGGCATTTAAAAACGCCTCGTAAATATCATCATAGAAATAGTCTTTAATTAACATGACAAGTGCTTCAGGATAATACAGACAAACAGTGCGTATATCAGGATAATAGCCCAATTCCAATGCCACTTCTGCTAATTCGCGTTCGTATTTTAGATTTTCAGCAATGGTGTCGGTTGCAATCTCATCAATCATTTCATTACATTCTTGTTCACACCTCTGTAAAAATTCGTCAATGGGAATGAGCATTGTCCAACGGTGCAATTCGTATTCAACAGGCTGGGAATAGTTTAGCCATCTTGCTACAACATTCGTATAGCTTAATTCATTTCCTGATACTAATCATTTTGAAAATCCTATTTATCTATCACTTGTAATCTCATTAGAGTGTATTCTCGTTTGTTTTGTATACGCGAATGTGTGCCAAAAATACCGCCGTATAAGCAAATTGGGGCATGTCATAGTCTAGCTAGGATAGCTTCTTTAAAAATTACAATAATCTACCTGTTGTTAATTCTTTAAAATCATTGTTTTCTTCCCCAGTAATAGGACATATAGTAATTTGACGATAAAATTTTAAAAAGTCAAATAATGTGCCAAATTCTTTAACTTCATCGGTATCCGTATCCCATTCATAAATAATGTCATTATTATTTTCAAGAAGCATAAAATATTGAAATCTATACTCATTTATACCAGCGAGTACAAAATATTTTTTTTCCACCAGATTAATATTCCCCATATTTTTAATGAACTCTTGGCAATCTGGGTCTTCTTGTATTTCTATGTTTGAAATATTAAAAAAATAATAAGCATCTATTGTATCTCTATATATAAATATCCTCCCCAAATAACAGTCCACCAGAACACTTGCCCATTGTCATTAATAATTCTTTCAATTGACCATGAATAGGAAAGTTATATTTTTGTTCAATTTGCCTGATTTCATCTTCGGTATAACCTTGAATGAGTTCAGGGCGTTCAATAAATTGATTTTTAGGATTTTTAATGCTTAATAGCATTTGAATTAAATTGCTCATAATGTGTAGAAAATCGCCGAGTTGTTTGCAAAACAGGTTGTGAAAAATAAGCCTGCAACACTTCAAAAGGCGTATCACCGTTTAAACCACCATGGGTTTCACCGTATTATAGAAGTTCACAAAACAGCATAGCTTTTTGTGGCGGTGTTCTCTGCTCTCAAATACCTGTTTGTCGTGCCACATTTGCATAATAAAAAAACAGATTGCCGAAGCAAATCCATCTGTTGGTCAATTCGCTTTGGTGATATCTGTTTTTGTCAGCAAATTCTTTGCCTTTAATAAAACATGAATTTCATCAGGAATTTCATCGTCTTCCAAAAATTCATAAAAGGTTAAAATAGTTTCTTCGGGGGTGTAAATCCGTTCGCGCATGGTGCACATGGTTTTAAGCCAATGAACAACGCGATACATATGTCCGCGTGTATAGGTTTCACGCAGTTCTTTGCCTAGAACCTGCCGCATGGTTTTATTGAGTTTTTCTTTTTCGTATTCGCCATAGGCATAATGGCGTAAAACCGCATACATTAACGCAACTAATCCTGTTTTAGCGGTTAAACGGACGGGCTTATCGCCTTTAAAGTGCTGATAAACCTCAATACCGCGCTGATAATCTCGGGCAAACAGGCATTGCTGCAAATAGGAATAAAATAAATCTTTTGTCATACCCTTTGAAGCAGAATATTGCCTAGGGTAACGGTCTTCAAATATCCATAAATTGCTTTGCGCCAAACATTCGCGCCATGCTTCCACTACTTCAGCACTGTCTTGACCGCTTTGCAACCATTTTACGCCCGCAAGTGCCTGATAGATTCTATAAACATGACGTGGTTTCCAATCTACTTCTTGTTTTAAGGCAATGGCGGTATTTAACCACGACAAAGCAGTGGGTAGAAACAGGTCAAATAAATCTTTTTGTCCGACACTGTAGGCATAAAAAATATCCAACAATAAATAATATGCTTGCGAGCCATGCATAATATTTTGTTCTGTGCTGGTTTGATTAACATTAAATTGGTAACTGAATCCATCTTTTTGATGGGTTGAAAGAGTTTTTAAAATATCATTTTTAATGATTTGCACGATTTTTTCCTATCTAATTGGGTTAATTATTGAATTTATTATCATTGCGATATTTTTGAATGACTTCCTGCCCCTTTAAGGCTCCGCTACCAACTGTTCGAGTTTCAAAATTACCTTGTTGTAAATTAGCGAGTGTTTTTCGTTGAATTTCGGCTGATAAAGAAGAGTCTCTAATGGCTCTTTTTGCTTCTTCCTTGGCATTCTCCAAAGCTCCACTTTGTTTGCCTGATTTGGTTTTAGCATCGCTGTCAAAAGTGGGGGAAATTTTCAATTTCCCACCATTACTACGGTATTTACTGTCCCATAACACCACTTCATGTGTTCCGGGGTGTATCGAAATAATATCGCTACCGTGTCTACCTACTTTGTCTCCCCATTTTAATACAATATAACCTTGTTCAGCAACGTAATTTGCCAGTTTGATTTCTGCTATATATCCGCGAATATGAGAGTCAATATTCTTTTCTGTGGATTTTCCTTTGGGCGAAATTTTCTCGGGTTTGTAGTCCCAACCTGCAGCAGGGGCAGGTAAGTTTGGATGCAAGGTTTCTCCATTAAATAAGCGCTTGGATTGGTCGGTTAACCGATTTGCAGATAAGGTATCTTGAGGGTTGGATTGGTTGGAATGTGGAGGTGTGTTTTCTGTGGCAAGATTGTGTTCATTATTGCTATGGTTTTTATCAACATGCTGATTAAAATTAGATTTACTTGAAGCATGGCTGCTGTTGGCGGTGTTGTTGCGTACCCGTTCATTAACAGACAAGCGGTTGCCTCCGCCTTGCTGTACATTTGATGTGCCATAGCGCGAATCAAAGTATTCTTTGTTCAGTTTGGTGTTGTCTGTTGTTTGGGTTTTACCAGATGAAGTATTGCTTTTGCCGTGTGCAGTTGTGCCGTGCGGGGTGGTGGTATCGGGCTTTCTATATGGCGGCAGGGTTGGGGTATCGGTTGAATGATTGCTACCTTTTGTTGCGGTAGATTGGCTGCTGTGCCTGTGTACTGCCGCTTCGGCAAAATCGTTACCCACAGGAACACGTCCCGCAGGTTTGTCGGTTCGGGATGGCTGATTGGACGCGCTGCTCCGTGTGCCATTGCTTGGATTGCTTTTGGCAGTATGGTTGGCTGTGCCTGTCGGGGTGGTTCTATTGGCTTGGTTGTTATTGTTTTTAGCAGGGGCTTTGTTGTTTTTATTGTTATTTGTAGTGGTTTTGCTGCTTGCTGTGGTTTGGCTGGTGGTTTGTGGATTGGATGTTTTACCTGCCGTGCTTCTGGTATTTCTGCCTGTACCTGCTGCGGCTTTCCCTGATGTACCTTTGTTGATAGCGCCTGTAGCACGCGCCCCCAGTATGGTGGCAGCAGTATTGCCTGCCAGTTTAAGGTGTTCATGGGCTTCGGGATGGGATTTTGCCCATTCTTTATATGTATTGCCAATATTGGAAACAGTTTGTTTGATATTATCCGGTGTATATTGTTGGTAAGCGTAGCCTACTGCTTTATTTATACCTGTTGCGCGTATTAAAGTATCGGGTATGGTTCCCGCTGCTTGAAATACACCGTTGCCTACATGGCTTATTTTTCCTGCCAGGCTAAAATCATCGGGTGCGTTACCCCCTGCCCAAATGCGGTTGTGGGCTTCGCGTAAATTATCTTGGGTCTGGTCGCCCACTTCTTTAAAGTGGTCGTCCAGTTCACGGGAATATTTTCCAATGTTTCCTTGAGTTTGTTCCCAAGCAGACAGTTTATTACTGCTGCAGATTTTTTGTCCTGGAAAAAAAGAATAAGCATAGCTTTCGCATTCGGTATGATTTGCTTCTTCCCCCCAAAACTCTCCATCAGGTACTTTGCGGCGGTAATCGGGATTAAATATATAAGGCGGTCGTCCTGATGAAGGTTGTGCCTGTGATTGTTGGCGGACATATTCGTCAAGTAATCGGCTGCGTTCTTGTGGTGAAGTTCCATGTTGCTTGGATACTTCATCACGAAAACGGTTATAGCCTTTGATTTCGGGTAGGATTGCGTTGAAAGCGGCTTGTTGGCTCAAATAGTGGCTGTTTTTGCCAATGACGCCAAACAGGGCATATCCCGAATAATCTCCTTTACTTTGAATACCTATTGTGCTTAATTGCCCTACGATTGAAGTATAACCATCATCGGCATCTTTTCTTTCTTTAATGCTTTTAGCCCATCGGTTTCCCCATTCGGGACCGGGAGCCAGTACACTTTCTATTTCGTTATAGGCGCGGTTGCTGTATAATGTATAGCCTTGACTGCGATCTGCAATGCCAACGCCATCTATGGATAATATTGCTTCATATTCATAGGCTTTATGTTTTTTAAAATATTTGTCAGGGTTGGTTGGCAGTTTGGGGAAGGGATTATGGGTAGGTAAAACCAATCTGCCATGTTGATCAATCTGTGGGGGTGCGGGTGCTGTAGCGGCATATGTGGCGGTAGCTGATAAAATACTGATACAAATTATCAGGTTTATCAATAAATTTTTCAATGAAATTGATAATTTCACTGGTTTGTTCCTTTGCCGTAAGGCTCAATATCTGAAAAATCCACCATCAATCCATCTGCTTTTTGTAATTTTTTATGTATTTTATATGGACCTGTCCATAAGGCGTATTGTTCGCGGTAGGCAGCTTCATAGGCATTTACTTTGGGATTAATCAGCAGTTGCTTATTGTTTCTATCTACCGCAAAATATTCTAATTTTGTTTGTGCCCGTAATGTTTCTGCATTATATAAATGCAGTTCTGTACGGCTGCGGATGGTGCCAAATACATCTACATTCACAAATACGTCTGTATCTGCATATTGGGCAGGTACGACATCAATACCGCGTAAGAAAAAAACAGTTTGTACCAAGTTGTTTAGATAGGATGTATCTTTGGGGTTGGGCATTAAAGTTTCATTTCGGTATTCACCCATACCATTATTAGTTAAACCCATTGTGCGGCGGATGGTTTTTTTGCCTGTTTGGGTTTTGGAGGTGCTGGGGGAATTTAAAATAGATGTGGATTGGGTTGTACTGTTCAAGCCGTCGGCTGTGGTATTGGCATTGGTGGTATATTGGGGATAATCATGGTTTGTGGTAGATACAGGATTATTTGAATATTCGCCGCGAATCAGTGCATCGATAGAATAACGCCCTCCGGAAATTGTGCCTGAGCCTTGGTCGCCCATGGTAGAAACATATAATGCAACTTTACGTCCTTGTAGTGCGTGTAAATCCATGTCTTTGACGGCGGCACGGGCAGATGCAGAAACCAGTTCTTGTTCTACGGCAAAGCGCTTGCCGCCACCATGTGCGGGAATGCCTGTTAGTGTTCCACAGGCACTTAAGAAAAATGTGGTGATAAAGGCAAGGAATATTGTTTTGGCAGACATTGATTTAATCTTTATTGTGTAGCGATGGTCAATACCTCCCACCCCTACACCTTGTTGGGCTGCGGGGCGGGAGGGGAAGCAGTTTAAGCGTTTGCCTGTTGCAATTGGCTTAAAATTTCGTTTTTCACGGTGTCCACGCTCTGCAAGCCGTTTACTTTGATGTAGCGGGGGGCGCGTTCGCCTTGGAAGTTGCCGTAAAAATCAATCAAAACGGCGGTTTGTTCGTGATACACGGCAAGGCGTTTTTGTACGGTTTCGGCGCGGTCGTCTTCGCGCTGCACCAAATCTTCGCCGGTTTCATCGTCTTTGTCTGCCACTTTGGGGGGATTGTGGACGATGTGGTAGCTGCGCCCTGATGCCAAATGCACGCGCCGTCCGCTAATGCGTTCGATGATGGCGGCATCGGGTACGGCGATTTCGACAACGGCGTCCAAGTTTACGCCTGCTTGTTGCAGGGCTTGGGCTTGGGCGAGGGTGCGCGGAAAGCCGTCAAACAAAAAGCCGTTGGCGCAGTCGGCTTGGGCGATGCGTGCTTTGACCATGGCGATAATCAGGTCGTCGCGCACCAGTGCGCCCGCGTCCATGATGGCTTTGGCTTCCATGCCCAAAGGTGTGCCGGCTTTGATGTTGGCGCGGAGCATGTCGCCGGTGGAAATTTGGGGAATGTTGAAGGCTTGGGTGATGAATTGCGCTTGCGTGCCTTTGCCCGCACCGGGTGCGCCCAGAAGTAAAACGTTCACGGGTGTTCCTTGTGTTGCTGGAAAAATCAGACGGCGGCGGGACGTGCCGCGCCGCCGTGGGTGGTGGGTTTATTTTTTCTTGTCTTTTTCTTCTTCGGCTTTTTTCCCGTCTTTGGCGGGGGCTTTGGCGTCTTTGGCTGCTGCTTTTGCCGCGCCTTTTTCGACTTTGACGATTTTCATGTCAAATACCAAAACGGAGTTGGGGGGGATTTTCGGGGTGGGCGAGTCTTTGCCGTAGGCGAGTTTGGCGGGAATGTAGATAGTGTATTCGCCGCCTTCTTTCATCAGTTGCAAGGCTTCGGTCCAGCCGGCAATCAGTCCGTTGTCTTTTGCCAAGGGCACGGGCATGGGCTCGCCGCCGTGTGCTTTGGTGCTGTCAAATTCGCTGCCGTCAATCAGTTTGCCGGTGTATTCGACCATCACGCCGTCGCCCATCACGGGGGCGTCGCCCGTGCCTTCTTTGACGACTTTGTACTGCAAACCGGATTTGGTGGTTTCCACGCCGGGCTTGCCTTTGTTTTCTTCAAGGAATTTTTCGCCTTTTGCCAAGTTTTCTTCGGCTTTTTTGGCGGTGGCTTCTTCCATGAGCTTGACAAATTTCTGCATGACGGCAGGCACGTCTTCGTCTTTGATTTTCGGCTCTTTGCCGTCCAAGCGTTCTTGAATGGCATCGGTGAGCACTTTCACGTCCAGTTCGCCGCCGTTGTCTTTCACTTCCTGAAGCTGTTTGCCAAATTGCGAACCCAAAACATAGCTGATTTGTTTGATATCGTTTTCCAAGCCTGCGGGGGCGGAGGCAGAGCCCGCAGACGATGCGGCGGGCGCGGACGATGCGGCTTCGCCGGCGGGCGGCGGGTTGCAGGCAGCCAAAATGCAGGCGCTCAATACGGCAAGCGGAAAAGTGAGGTTCGGTTTCATCATGGTCGATGCTTTCGTGGTGTTCGTGTTGAAAAATGAAATCGGCATTATAACGTTATTTTGCCGTCGCCGCACAAGGTGCTTGCGCGTATAATGGCTGTTTTGTCTGAAAGCCGCACCATCATGTTTTCCAACGCCGCCGATGCGCCGTCTGCCGCCGTTCCGCCTGCCGACCCGTTTGCCGAAGCCGCCGCCGTTTTGCACACCCCGCGTGATTTTGTCCGTTTTGCCGTCAGCCGCTTCCACGAAGCGGAATTGTTTTTCGGACACGGTAGCGACAACGCTTTTGACGAAGCCGTTTACCTGATACTGCACACTCTGAACCTGCCTTTGGACGAGTGGGAGCCGTATTGCGATGCCCGTTTGCTCGACAGCGAAAAACGCGCCCTGCTCGACATCATCGCCCGCCGCGTCAAAGAACGCATACCCGCCGCTTATCTGACCACGCGGGCGCGGCAGGGCGAATTTGAATTTTATGTGGACGAACGCGTCATCGTGCCGCGCTCATTCATCGCCGAAGTGTTGGGCGAGCCGCTTCGCGCGTGGATTGAACATGACGAGCTGGTGCATCACGCCTTGGATTTGTGTACCGGCAGCGCGGCACTGGCGGTGCAAATGGCGCACCACTATCCCGATGCCTCGATTGACGCGGTGGACATCAGCTTGGACGCCTTGGAAGTGGCTGCCGTCAATGTCGAACACTACGGCTTGCAAACGCGCATCAACCTGATTCACAGCGACATGTTTGAAGGCTTGGAAGGCGGATACGACCTGATTGTGTCCAACCCACCCTATGTCGATGCCGAATCGGTCGCCGCCCTGCCGGACGAATACCTGCACGAACCGGAAATCGCACTCGGAAGCGGCGAAGACGGCTTGGACGCGGTGCGCGAAATTCTCACCCGCGCCCCCGCCTTGCTCAATCCGCACGGCGTGCTGGTGGTGGAAATCGGACACAACCGCGATGTGTTGGAACAAGCGTTTCCGCACCTGCCTTTTGCGTGGTTGGAAACCAGTGGCGGCGACGGCTTCGTGTTCGTGCTGACCAAAGCACAGCTTGACGCGGTGGCAGACGCATAAAAACAGGCGTACCGTAACACAACGGTACGCCTGATGTTTGCGTGCGGGCAAATTGATGATGTGTTCCAAGTCGTGTCATCACTTGACCGAAAAAACACAGTGCCGTCATTCCCGCGCAGACGGAAATCCAAGTCGAATCACGAAAAACCTTGATAAAACATGGCTTGCAGGTCATCGGGCAGTGGATTCCCGCATTCGCGGGAATGACGGTGTATTTTTATATTGCACTGATTTTCAGTATAAAAATTTAAATGATAACGCGCCCTAATGCGATGTGCTTTGCGATGAGGTATTGGAAAAGCGTACGCCGTATTTGTTCAGGGTTTGCCGCAGCAAGCGGTTGTTGCGGTTTTGCTGCCAGCTTTCGTGCCACACGTCGCGGGCTTTGGCGTGTTCGCCCATCGCCCAATACACTTCGCCCAAATGCGCCGCCACTTCGGCGGACGGGGCTTTTTCGTAGGCGTATTGCAAATAGGGCAGGGCGGTTTTCGGGTCGCCTTTTTTAAAGTATACCCAGCCGATGCTGTCGTTGATTTCGGGGCTTTCGGGCTGTTGGCGGTATGCCTGTTTGATTAGCTCGAAGGCTTCTTCGATGTGGCTGTTGCCCGCTTCGAGCAGGGTATAGCCCAAGGCGTTGAGTCCTTGTGCGTCTTCGGGCTTGAGGCGCAGGTAGTGGCGGAAGTCGGCAACGGCTTCGCGGTAGCGGTTTTGTTCGGCATAAACGATGCCGCGCTGGTACAGGGTGGCCGCCAAATGGCTGCGGTGTTGGGGCTGGGGGGCGAAGCGGTTTATCAGGCGGTTGAGTTGTGCCAGTTTTTGTTTGGGCGGGGCGTGGTGTTCGGTCAGGGCAAACAGTTCCAGCTCAATCAAATCGTCTTCGTTGAAAAAGCGTCCTTGCCGCGAATCGGGTTTGCCGCGTTTGCCTGCCAGTTGCAGGGCTTGTTGCCATTGGTGCTGTTCGGCGGCGAGCGAAACTTGCAAAACCAGTTTGTCGAAGGCGGTTTCGGGGGCGTGGATGCGGGCAATCCATTTTTCGGCTTCGTCAAAACGGCGGTCGGCGAGCAGGCGGATGGCAGCCAGCACGGCGGCGCGGGATTTTTGCAGTTGGGTGCCGTGCTGATGGGCTTTTTCCAGATGGTTCAGTGTGGTTTGCAGGTCTTTTTGGTGCTGGTAGGACAATACGGCTGCCTGAATGTACAGGTCGGCATCGTTTTTGTTTGCCAGCAGTTTTTGCAGGCGTTCGTAGGCTTGGTCGTATTGTTTGTCCTGAATCAGGCTTTCCACTTCCAGCTCCTGCCAGATGGGGGAGAGCTTGGCGGTGTCGGTTTGTTTGAAAAATTCGGGCAGCAGTTTGGGGTTGTCGCGGACAATCAGCCCGAGTGCCAAGCGGGTGGCGGGGGTGAGCTGGGTGTCGTTGTCGGCGAGTTTTTGCAAATCGCGCACCGCTTGTTTGGTGTTGCCGGCAATGGAGTCGAACAGGGCGGAAGCAATCAACGCTTCGGTCATGTCGGGGTGGCGTTGGGCGGCGCGGTGCAGGGGTTTGAGGACTTTGGCGGCAAGGGCGTGGTTTTCCGTGCCGACTTGTGCCAGCAGCAGGAAGATGCGTTGTGCCTGCTCTTCGTTGGCTTCTTTGACCACGTTTTCCAAATCGCGGGCAACTTGGTCGTGGTCGCCGAAGGCGAGGGCGCGTGTCCACGCGATGCGTCTTTGCGCGGGGCCGGGCTTGGGTTCGAGTTTGCGCCATTGGGCGTAGATGTGTTCGGCGGTGTCGTAGGCGCGGATGCCCACCGCCAGCTCCATGGCGCGTTCGGCAACTTCGGGGTCTTTGGTTTTTTGCAATACCGCCAGATAGGTGTTCAGTGCCAGTTGCGATTGTCCGCGCGCGGCAGCGATTTCCGCGCCGAGCAGGGCGAAAATGTGTTGGGTGTTTTCCAAAACGGTGCGGCGGCGCAGGTTGTCGGCGGCGCGTTCGCTTTCGCTGGCGGGCGGGTTTTTGATTGAGGGGCGGAATATTTTTTCGGTGTGCGGGGCGTAGGCGTGCAGGCTTCCGGCAAGTGCCAGCAACAAAGCTGCGGCCAACGGGCGGCAGACGCGTGTGGTCGTATAAGGCATCGGTGGCGTTTCCTTTGCGGTGGGTGGGAAGGGGCGGCGGTTGCACGCAACACAACCGTTCCGGCATGGGCGCGGGCGCGAACAAATTCTGCCCAAAATTTCGCTATGATACCATATTGTCTGCCGTTTCGGGCGGCGGGTGCGGAACGGGCGCACATCGGGTATAATGACGCCGATTTTCTGCTCCGAATGTGAGGAATGTACCATGTCTGAAGAAACCCCGATTGTTTTTACCGAAGCCTGCTGTGCCAAAGTGGCAGACCTGATTGCCGAAGAAAACAACCCCGATTTGATGCTGCGGGTGTTTGTGAACGGCGGCGGCTGCTCCGGCTTCCAATACGGCTTTACCTTTGACGAAATCAAAAACGACGACGATTTTGAAATCGAAAAAAACGGCTTGACATTCTTGGTCGATCCGATGAGCTACCAATACCTGATTGGCGCGGAAATCGACTACACCGAAAGCCTGCACGGTTCGCAATTTGTCATCCGCAACCCGAATGCCACCACCACTTGCGGTTGCGGCTCGTCTTTTTCGGTGTGAGCCGCCACTGCCGCAAAACGGCACTTGCTCGCCCGCAGCCGCCTTTGGGCGGCTTTTTTGTGGTATCATCGCCGTTTTGATTGGGTTTTGCCTGCCGCAGGCACACGGCGCGGCAGGTTTTTTCCACAAGCAGGCGTGGGCAAAACACATTATACTAAAGGTACAAACAATGAAAAAAATCCTGCTGGCAACAGTAGTACCGCTTGTTTTGGCGGTTTTTCTCGGCACACCGTACTATCTGGGCATCAAAGCGCGTGAAACCCTGACCGAACAACACCGCGTTTTGGCAGATACCTTCTTTTTCGACGTGGTGTCGCACGACTACGACCAAGGCTGGTTCAGCTCCACCGAAACCACCGTCATCCGCTTCCACCCCAATTTGCTGTCCAACCTGTCCAAACAGTTGCCCGCCAACATTCAAACCGTTTTGGACAAGGAAATCACGCTGGTAAACCACGTCAAACACGGGCTGTTTGCCGACGGCATCCGCCCCGTCCGCGCCAGCGTGCGCACCGAATTTCGTTTCGACCCCAAAGTGCAGGAAATCCTGAACCGCTTTTTCAACAATCCCGCCCAAGACCCGTTTACCGTCCGCAACACCGTGTATTTGGGCGGCGGCGGCAAAATGGACGTGCGCATCGCCCCCTTCAATTATGAAGAACTTTCCGGCATCAAGCTCAATTGGCAGGGCATGCGTGCCGACATCGCCTATCAGGACGGATTTAAAAACTACACCACCCGTTTCGACATTCCGGGCTTGAGCGCGGTGTTGGCGGACATGGGGCAAATCACCCTTGAAAACATCACCGTAAACAGCGAAACCCGCGAAGGGCGCGAGGGCGTGTCGCTCGGCGCTTCCGATACCAAGCTCGGGCGTTTTGAAATCGAGTGGAAAGAAAACATCGATTACAATCTGCGTTTGAACGACTTGGTCAATGCCGTAACCGACCTGCAAATCGGCGCGTTCATTAATCCCACCGGCACGGTCGCGCCCGCCAAACTCGCCGTCCACAACCTCGCCTACCAAAGCCAAACAGACGAAAACAAAGGCTTTATCGATGCCAAAGGGCGTTTTTCGTTTGAAAAACTGCTGTACGGCGAAGAAAGCTACGGGCCTTTGGACATCGATGTGTCGGCGGAGCATCTTGATGCCAAAAGCTTGGCGGCATTGAAAAACCGTTGGCAGCAGATGAGTACGGAAGCCGTTGATGCCGACAAATGGCAGCAGCAAATGCTCGCTTCCCTGCGTAAGGAAGGCGCAGGTTTGTTTACCAACGACCCTGTTTTAAAAGTCAATAAATTCGAGCTGGCACTGCCTTCGGGGCACATTAAAGTGCGCGGCGGTTTGCGTTTCAACGGCTTGGAAGCCGTTGATTTGAATGATTTTGCCGCGATGTTGGGCAAAATGCACGCCGAAATCGACTTGGACGTGTCCAAAAAGGTGCTGGAGTCGTTTGCGGTAACGCAGGCGCGCAGCTTTTTTGCCACCGATGCCCCCGATGATGCGGGGGAACAGGCGGATTTGACCGCCAAAGAGCAGCAGGACGTGGACGAAACCGTGCGCCTGATTATGGGGTCGATGCTGGATAATCTGCACCATGACGGCTACATCACGCTGGCAGACAATGCGGTGAAAACCAAGATTGTGCTGCAGGAGGGCAAGCCGACACTCAACGGCAAGCCTTTTGAGGTGAAGCCCGATGAGGACGTGCTGGATTTGGTCGAGCCGGACGGCGCAACCCCCAAGCCCGACAGCAAACCTTAAGGAAAACAAAAATGTACCATTACCAATCTGAAACCACGCAGTTTTTGAACGAATATTTGGCGCAAAATCCGGCAGAAGCGGAGCGCCGTCTGCACAACCGCGCTTTGTTGTGGGACGTTACTTTGGACGCGGAAGAACAGGCGGGATTCGATGCCGCGAAGTTGCCGAAAAAGCCTTATGCGTATCAGCCCGATTGAGTGCCGGCGCGTTGCGGCGGGGCGTTTGCTGCGCGGGTGGCTGCGGTGAGTGCCGGCCCGGACGGTTTTTCCGCGCAGACCCGTGCTTATCTGCGCGGCATCAGTGCGCCCGAAGCCCCCATTTTGGCGGAAATCCGCGCCCAAACCGCCGCGCACCGTGCGGGCAATATGGCGGTTGCGCCCGAACAGGCGGCGTTGCTGGCATGGCTGGCGCGGCTGATTGGGGCGGAACGGTATTTGGAAATCGGCGTGTTTGCCGGCTACAGCAGCACGGCAATGGCACTGGCTTTGCCCGAACACGGGCGCTTGAGTTGTTGCGATATCAACATCACTTTTGCCCAAATGGCGCGGCAAAATTGGCAAAAAGCGGGTGTTGAACATAAAATAAGCCTGTATCTTCAACCGGCTCTGATTACTTTGCGCGAATTGGCGGAGGCGGGCGAAAGCGGCAGCTACGACATGGCGCTGATTGATGCCGACAAGCCGTTTATCCCGCAGTATTACGAAGCCTGTCTGCCTTTGGTGCGTTCGGGCGGCATCATTGCCATCGACAATGTGTTGTCGCACGGGCGCGTGGTGTCGTCCGACCGCCCCGATGCGCCGCCGGGGCATGCCCGTTTGCACGCGTTCAACGCGGCGCTGCCGCAGGACGGGCGCGTGCATGTTTTGGCACTGCCTTTGGGCGACGGGCTGACCCTGCTGATGAAGCAATAAGTATGTTGTATTGTTTTTTCGAGCGTTGCCCATCCGTGCCGGACGTTTTATCCGCACCGCAGACGGACGTGCCCGTACGCACCGATTGCCTTCTGCATTGACCAACAACCCGTTTGAATTGATTGACCATGATAAACAAATCTTCCCGTCTGCTGACTTTGTGCGCCATCACCACGCCGCTGACCGCCTGTGTCGGCGTTGCCCCCATCGGCGTATCGTCTTACCCTGCGCCCATCCGCAATCCTGTGGCGGAGCGTTTGAACGAGCGTCCTTTGCGTCCGGTGGCGGTAACGCCCCAGCAGGCCGCTTCGGCGTATGCCGCGCAAGCACCCTACCGTTTGCAGCCCGTACCGAGCGGGCAGGTGGTGGCGGTGGTGCCGCCCGTTCCCGCACAACAGGTTGTTTTGCAACCGGTGGCGCGTCCGGCGGTGCGCCCCGTCGTGCCGCCGCCCGTTCCCCTGACCGCTTCGGTGGCGGCGACACCCTACAATGATGCGGTGTACTTGGAGCAGCAAAAACAAATCCACTTGCTGACCACCCAAAACATCCAATTGCGCCAACAAGTCGATTACCTGAACGAACGTTTGGCACAAATGGAGCATACCCGCAGCACCCCGCCCGCCCCCGTGCCGCGTCCGCCCAAGAAAAAAACACCGCCTGCCCGCAAACAGACCGCCGTACGCATTCCCGCCGAAAACATCACCCCCGACATGAGTGCCTACCGCAGCAACCTGCCCGACCCCACCGAAGACAACCTGAAACTGGCGCGGCAGCAATTCAAGCGCGGCGACTATCGCGGCGTATTGAACACCCTGCGCGGCATTGACGGCGGCGGCAACGGCAGCACGGCGGCGCGGCACAGCATGTACTTGCTGCTGCAAACCAACTTGCGGCTCAACCACTGCCAATCCGTCATTCAAATCGGACAACGCTTGGCATCGCGCTACGCCAACAGCCCCGAAGCCCCCGAAGCCCTGTACACCGTCGGCGAATGCCAGCGCGGACTGCAACAGCAGGACATCGCCCGCGACACATGGCGCAAACTGATTTCCAGCTACCCCAACAGCACCGCCGCCCGCCGCGCCCGTGCCCTGTTGAAAAACTGAACACGCCTGCCCGACCGCTTGTGCGGCTGTCGGGCATTTTGTTTCCCGCCAAACAGTTGGAAAAAGATTCACACTTTTTCGGCGTTTTGCCGTACAATCAAAACGTTTTCCGTGCATCGGACAAAGGCGGCAACGCCCGCAACGGCAAACACCCGAATTCCTGTTCTTATTCTTGATTTGGCGCACCTGCCGAATCAAGTCCTTGTTTTTCCCTTTTCAGGAGAGCCTCTATGAGCCACATCAAAGTACCTGCCGAAGGTCAAAAAATCGTTCCCGGTCAAGCCATTCCCAACAACCCCATCATTCCCTTCATCGAGGGCGACGGCATCGGCGCGGACATCACCCCCGTGATGAAAGACGTGATTGACGCCGCCGTTGCCAAAGCCTACGGCGGCGCGAAAAAAATTCATTGGATGGAAGTGTATGCGGGCGAAAAAGCCACCAAAGTTTACGGCGACAACGTCTGGTTGCCTGAAGAAACTTTGGCAGCCCTGAAAGAATACTCCGTGTCCATCAAAGGCCCGATGACCACGCCCGTTGGCGGCGGTATCCGCTCGCTCAACGTTGCCCTGCGCCAAGAGCTTGATTTGTATCAATGCGTGCGCCCCGTGCGCTACTTCAACGGCGTGCCCTCGCCCCTGAAAGACCCGAGCAAAACCGATATGGTGATTTTCCGCGAAAACACCGAAGACATCTATGCCGGCATCGAGTGGGAAGCCGAAAGCGACAACTGCAAAAAAGTCGTGGATTTTCTGCAAAACGAAATGGGCGTGAAAAAAATCCGTTTCCCCGAGACCTCCGGCATCGGCATCAAGCCCGTGTCCAAACAAGGTACGCAACGCCTTGTCCGCGCGGCGATTCAATACGCGATTGACAACGACAAGCCCAGCGTAACTCTGGTACACAAGGGCAACATCATGAAGTTTACCGAAGGCGGTTTCCGTGACTGGGGCTACGAGCTGGCGCAAACCGAATTCGGCGCCAAACCGATTGACGGCGGCCCGTGGTGCAGCTTCCAAAACCCGAAAACCGGCAAAGAAATCATCGTTAAAGACGCGATTGCCGATGCCTTCCTGCAACAAATCCTGTTGCGTCCCGCCGAATACAGCGTGATTGCCACCCTGAACCTGAACGGCGACTACATTTCCGATGCGCTGGCGGCGCAAGTGGGCGGCATCGGCATCGCGCCGGGCGCGAATATTTCCGACCAATACGCGATTTTTGAAGCCACGCACGGCACCGCACCCAAATACGCCGGTCAGGACAAAGTGAACCCCGGTTCGCTGATTTTGTCCGCCGAGATGATGCTGCGCCATTTGGGTTGGAAAGAAGCCGCCGATTTGGTCATCGAATCAATGGAAAAAGCCATCGGCGACAAACAGGTAACTTACGATTTCGCCCGCCTGATGGACGGCGCGAACGAAATTTCCTGTTCCGCTTTCGGCAAAGCGATGATTGAGCGCATGTAAATCCCGATTAAATAGGGTACAAAAAGCCTCAATGTTTTTTCATTGAGGCTCTTTTGTACCTTATTGATAAGGCGCGTTCGAACGCACCTTAAATTAGGCAGCAGACTCCAAAGCGGGCATCATTTTGCGTGCCTGTGACAACACCATGCCCAATAAGGCTTTATTACGACACACAAATACCGCAACATGATTCTCATCGCGTTGGCCACGTATAAAAATGTGAATCAGATTATCGCTATTCACAATAATTTCCTGAAAATAACGCCGATTGGAACTGGATTGACGGGCTTGTTTGAACATACGTTCAATTTCGGTTACATTTTGTCCGGCAAATAAATCGGCTGTTGCTGCTGCCACCAATTCCAAAACCGCACTTGGGTGCGAATCTAAAGTATTCACGCCCAACAATAAGCCCGTTTGAATATCCACATAACCGGCCGCCACACATTCATTGATTGAATTTGTTGCTTCAGTCAAGACGCGTTGTAATTTATTAACCATAATCAAGGTTGCTCCTATTGGTTTTTAAGTTGTTGATTTTTAAAAATTTAAGATTTTCTGCTTAAGAAAGCCAAGCATCATACCATCTTTCTCTCGGCACACAAATTGATTTTTGGTTTTTTATTGTTTATATATGATTTAAATCAAAATAAAAATACAAAAAATCGGGGGGAGGGGCGGAAAATTGCTTAAAATGAAATAAAAGTTCTTATTTGCTATCCGCCCAATCCATTCGTCCGTCAAAATTCCTTTTCGGTTTGAAACATAACGAACCGCCACAATTTCAATTTCTTCTTTTGATTTTGCCTGCCTGACGGCGCGTTAGCGTGTCATCAATTGACCGAAAAAACACTGCGCCGTCATTCCCGCGCAGGCGGGAATCCAAATCGAAGCACGACAAGCCTTGATAAAACATCTCTTGCCGAGCATTGCGTAGTGGATTCCCGCCTGCGCGGGAATGACGGTGTGTTTTTATATTGCACTGATTTTCATTGGAAAAATTTAGCAAGCGTAGCTTGGGTTGAAACGAAGTGAAAACCCAACATTTTTCCGAAAATTTACGGATTGTGTTGGGTTTGCGCTTCGCTCCAACCCAACCTGCACCTGCGCGGGAATGATGGCGTTTTTATTGTGATGATTTTAAATTAAAAACTTAAACGATGGCACGCGTTAGGGCTGTTGTCCCTGTAGTTGCCACACGCGCTGTTGCGAATCCCAGCCCAGCCAAGGCGGGGCGTAGCCGTTTTGATAGACGATGCGGTAGTGCGTGCCGTTGATGATGCGGTAACTGGGTTGCCAGCCGATGTCTTTGTCGTGGCGGAAGCCGAGTTGTTGCAGATTGGTTTCGTTGGGTTCGGGCAGGTGTCCGTGCTGTTGCAGGTGGGCATCGATGCGGGCAATCAGGGTGTTGCCCAAATCGATGTCTTTGTGGCGGCGCCATTCGACCGGCAGCAGGGTGTAGCCCCACACCAGTGCAATCAGGGCGCAAATGCCGGTAAGGGTGTGTTTCATGATGGTGCGGCGGGGGAAACGGTAATGTTGTGCATATAGGCGCGGACGGCGTTGATGTAGGGCGCGTCTTCCATGAGAAAGGCATCGTGTCCGTGCTGGGACGGTACTTCGATGTAGCGTACGTTTTTGCGCGCGCCGATGAGTGCGCGTACCAGCTCGTGCGAACGGGACGGGGCAAACCGCCAGTCGCTGCTGAAGCTGGCAACGAAAAAGTCGGCACGCACGTGGGCAAGGGCTTTTTGCAGGTCGTGTCCGTGTTCGGCGGCGGGGTCGAAGTAGTCGAGTGCTTTGGTCATCAGCAGGTAGGTGTTGGCATCGAAGCGGGCGGAGAATTTGTCGCCTTGGTGGCGCAGGTAGCTTTCTACTTCAAATTCGCTGCCGTAGTGGTATTGGTAGTGGGGGTGTTTGCGTTGGCGGCCGAATTTGTGTCCGAGTCCGTGTTCTGCCAAGTAGGTGATGTGTCCCATCATGCGGGCGATGCGTAAGCCGCGTTGGGGCAGGGTGTGGCGGCGGGTGTAGTGTCCTTCGTGGAAGTCGGGGTCGGTGATGATGGCTTGGCGGGCAACGTCGTTGAAGGCGATGTTTTGGGCGCTCAGGCGCGGTGAGGAGGCGATGACGAGGGCGTGGCGGACGCGTTCGGGAAAGGCGAGCGTCCATTGCAGTGCCTGCATGCCGCCCAAGCTGCCGCCCACCACCGCCGCCCATCGGGCGATGCCGAGACGGTCGGCGAGCAGGGCTTGGGTGCGTACCCAGTCGGGGACGGTAACGAAGGGGAAATCCGCGCCGTAGGGCGTGCCGGTGGCGGGGTTGCGGCTTAAGGGGCCGGTGCTGCCCGCGCAGCCGCCCAGATTGTTCAGCCCGACCACGAAAAATTTGTCGGTGTCAATCGGTTTGCCCGCGCCGACCATGTTGTCCCACCAGCCCGGATATTTGTCGTCGGGGTGGTGGCGTCCGGCAACGTGGTGGTCGCCGGAAAGAGCGTGGCAAATCAGCACGGCGTTGTCGGCGGCGGGGTTGAGCGTGCCGTAGGTTTCCACCGCCAAATCAAAGCGGGGCAGGGTGTCGCCGTTTTGCAGGGCAAAGGGTTGCTCAAAGGCAAACAGTTGCGGGGCAACGATGCTGTGGCTGTGAACGGACATGGGCGGATTATTTGGAGTAGTCTTTTTGAATCAGGTGTCCGGCTTCGTTGCGGATGCGGCGGCGCAGTTCTTGGTCGTTTTTGGCTCTGCCTTCGGTGCAGAAGGCATCGTACAGCACTTGGCGTATGGGGTCGGTGCCGGTGAGTTTGTTGCCGGTCGGCTGCCAGTGGCTGTTGCGCGGGGCAACCCATGTTTGGTTGTACAGGTCGGCGTAGGCAAACACGCGGTGTTGGGCGCCTTCGGAGCCGAACAGGTCTTCTTCGCAGCGCATGCCTTCCAAGCTGACGTTGTGGCTGCCGGCGGCGGAGCGGCGGTTGAGAATGTAGCGTATGGTGTTGCCGTTTGTGGTGCGGATGCTTTCGAGCAGGATTTCGGGGCGGCCGCGATGGGTGGGGGCAACGTACAATTCAAACCAGCCGCGCCCTTCGGGGTCGGGGACATCGGGCAGGTCGGTGTCGGCGGCTTCGCTTTCGGCTTCGGCTGCGCTTTCGGCGGCGAAGACTTCGGCTTCATCGGCGGCGGGCGCGGCGTGGGCGATGCCGCACGCGAGCAGCCACAGCAGGGCGGGGCGGACAAAACGGAACATCATGGACGGATTCCAATAAAAAACCGTGTGATTGTAGCGGGTTTCGCCCCCCTTGCAAACCGTCGCCGCCGTTTGCAAAAACCGTTTGCGGCAGATGTCAATATTTTTCAACCTGAAAGCCGCGAAAATCTTTTACAATACACGCCCCGTGCCGTCTCAACGCGACCGCGCCGCATCGGGCGCGGCGGCAGAAACACCGGCACAAAACAATACATCAAGCAGGGCCTGCGCCCCGCCCGCATAAAAACCGATTTTACCGCCGTAAACGGCGGGGTTTCAAACCGAAAAGGAATCTTGATGAACCGCACCCCCCGCATCCGCGAAATCCCCTACAACTACACCTCTTTTTCCGACCGCGAAATCGTCTGCCGCCTGCTGGGCGATGCCGCGTGGGACATTTTACAAAATTTGCGCTCGCAACGGCGCACCGGCCGCTCGGCGCGGATGCTGTTTGAAGTGTTGGGCGACATCTGGGCGGTGCAGCGCAACCCCTACCTGATTGACGATTTGCTGGAACACCCCAAACGCCAAGCCGCCCTCGTGCGCGAAATGCGCCACCGCCTCAACGAAATCCGCAAACGCCGCGATGACAACAGCGAAGTTTTGAAACTCGTCCAAGCCGCCGAAAGTGCGGTGAACCGTTTTGAAGACGGCTTTGCCGCCACCGCGCTCAAACGCCGCCAAATCCTCGCCCGCTTGGGCAAAATTACCGCCAAACACAACATCATGTTTGACGGCTTGGCGCGGGTGAGCCACGTTACCGATGCCACGGACTGGCGCGTGGAATATCCCTTTGTGGTCGTCAATCCCGACAGCGAAGCGGAAATCGCCCCCTTGGTACGCGCCCTGATTGAGCTGGATTTGACCATTATCCCGCGCGGCGGCGGCACGGGCTACACCGGCGGCGCGATTCCGCTTGACGCGATGAGCGCGGTCATCAACACCGAAAAACTGGACAAGCACAACGGCGTGGAATATGTGCCTTTGGCGGGCTTGGACGGCACGCACCCCGTTATCCGTTGCGGCGCGGGCGTGGTAACGCGGCGCGTGGAAGAAACCGCCCACGCCGCCAAGCTGGTGTTTGCCGTGGACCCCACTTCCGCCGATGCCAGTTGCGTGGGCGGCAACATCGCCATGAACGCGGGCGGCAAAAAAGCCGTGTTGTGGGGGACGGCGCTGGACAATCTGGCGTGGTGGAAAATGGTCAATCCGCAGGGCGAATGGCTGAAAATCGAGCGCGTGAACCACAATTTCGGCAAAATCCACGACCAAGAAGACGTGGTTTTTGACGTGCATACCCTGCGCGATGACGGCGAAACCGTTGCCAAAACCGAGCGTTTGCACATTCCCGGCCGCAGCTTCCGCAAAGAAGGCTTGGGCAAGGACGTTACCGACAAATTTTTGAGCGGCTTGCCGGGCGTGCAGAAAGAAGGCACGGACGGGATTATTACGAGTGCGGCGTTTGTCTTGCACACCATGCCGAAGTTTACCCGCACCGTGTGCTTGGAATTTTTCGGCACGGTGGCGAATGCCACGCCGTCCATCGTGGAAATCCGCGATTTTATGTTGGGGCACGATTCGGTGCGCTTGGCGGGTTTGGAGCATTTGGATTGGCGTTACGTCCGCGCGGTCGGTTACGCCACCAAAGCGGCGGGGCGCGGCCGTCCGAAAATGGTGCTGTTGGCGGACATCGTGTCTGATGACGAAGCCGCCGTGTCCGCCGCCGCCGAACACATCGTGCAACTGGCGCGGGCGCGGGACGGGGACGGTTTTATCGCCGTGTCGCCCGAAGCGCGGAAAACCTTTTGGCTGGACCGCAGCCGCACCGCCGCCATCGCCCGCCACACCAATGCCTTTAAAATCAACGAAGACGTGGTTATTCCTTTGGAACGTTTGGGCGAGTATTCGGACGGCATCGAGCGCATCAATATTGAATTGTCCATTCAAAACAAGCTGAAACTGTGTGCGGCGTTGGCGGAATACCTTTCAGGCAGCCTGCCCGTGGAACGCATGGGCACGGAGCTGCCCGACAGCGAACTTTTGGGCGACCGCGCCAAACACGCGCTGGCGCATGTGGAAGCCGTGCGCGGACGTTGGCAATGGCTGCTGGACAATATGGACGCGCCGCTTGCCGATTATCGGGCGCGTTACGGCGAAGCGGTGTTTGCCGACCCTGCCGCCAAAGCGGAAGAAAGCTGCTTTATTGCTTTTCGCGATTTCCGTTTGCGCGTGTCGGTGAAAGAAGACGTGATGAAGCCTTTGGCGGAGATTTTGAGCGGTCAGGCGGATACCAAAATTATGGCGGCATTGGGCAAAATCCACGCCGCCACCGTGCGCGGGCGCGTGTTCGTTGCCCTGCACATGCACGCGGGAGACGGCAATGTCCACACCAATATTCCCGTCAATTCCGATGATTACGAAATGCTCAACACCGCCCACCGCGCCGTTGCCCGCATCATGAACTTGGCGCGGAGCTTGGACGGCGTGATTTCCGGCGAACACGGCATCGGCATCACCAAGCTGGAATTTTTAAACGATGCGGAAATGCAGCCGTTTTGGGAATACAAAGCCAAAGTGGACCCGCACGGGCGTTTCAACCGCCACAAACTGATGAAAGGCTCGGATTTGCGCCGCGCCTACACCCCGTCTTTTGAACTGATGGGCTTTGAATCGCTGATTATGGAACAGTCCGCGCTGGGCGGCATCACCCACGCCGTCAAAGACTGCCTGCGCTGCGGCAAATGCAAACCCGTGTGTTCCACCCACGTCCCCCGCGCCAATCTGCTTTACAGCCCGCGCAACAAAATTCTCGGCGTGGGCTTGCTGGCGGAAGCGTTTTTGTATGAAGAACAAACGCGGCGCGGCGTGTCGCTGAAGCATTTTGACGAACTGGCGAACATCGGCGACCACTGCACCGTCTGCCACCGTTGCGTGAAACCCTGCCCCGTGAAAATTGATTTCGGCGATGTAACGGTGGACATCCGTCATTTCCTGAAACAATCGGGCAAGGCGAAGTTCAGCCCCGCCGCCGCCGCAGGCATGGCACTTTTAAACGCCAAAGACCCGCGCACCATCAAGCTGTTGCGCCAAGCCGTTGCCAAAGGCGGTTTCAAACTGCAAAACTTCGCCTACGAATTGGCGCAAAAATTCCCCGTCGGCGCGGACAAGCAGAAAGAAGCCCCCAAAGCCACCACCCGCAAAACCCCCGTGCGCGAACAGGTCGTCCACTTTATCAACCGCCCCCTGCCGCGCCATGTGCCGATTAGAACCGCGCGCGCCCTGCTGGACATCGAAGACGCGAAAACCGTGCCGATTATCCGCAATCCCGCGCTGCCTGAAGATGCCGAAGCGGTGTTTTACTTCCCCGGCTGCGGCTCGGAACGGCTGTTCAGCCAAGTGGGTTTGGCAACGCAGGCGATGCTCTACCACACCGGCGTGCAAACCGTGCTGCCTCCGGGCTATCTGTGTTGCGGTTATCCGCAAAACGCGGGCGGCGACAAGGCGCGCGCCGAACAAATCGTTACCGACAACCGCGTATTGTTTCACCGCATGGCGAACACCTTGAATTATTTGGACATCAAAACCGTGGTGGTGAGCTGCGGAACGTGTTACGACTCGCTGGCGGAATACCGTTTTGAAGACATTTTCCCCGATTGCCGCATCATTGACATTCATGAATTTTTGTTGGAAAAAGGCGTGAAACTGGACGGCGTGCAGGGTCGGCAGTATCTCTACCACAATCCCTGCCACTCGCCCGTGAAAACGATGGACGCGGCGAAACTGGCGGGCGAGTTGATGGGCAAGCCTGTCATCAACAGCGACCGTTGCTGCGGCGAAAGCGGCATGTTTGCGGTGAAACGCCCCGACATCGCCACGCAGGTGAAATTCCGCAAGCAGGAGGAAATCGCCAAAAACTTGGCGATGCTGCCTGAAAACCAGCGCGGCGATGTGAAAATGCTCACGTCCTGCCCCGCGTGTTTGCAGGGTTTGAGCCGTTATACGGACGACAACAATCTGCCCGCCGACTACATTGTGGTGGAAATGGCGAAGCATATTCTCGGCGAGAATTGGCAGGACGAGTTTGTGGCGCACACCAAAAACGGGGGGATTGAGAAAGTGTTGTTGTAAAAGTTTTTCAGGCAGCCCGAATATTTTTCCGCGCCGTCATTCCCGCGAATGCGGGAATCCAAAGTTGTTCTTGTGAAAATGAAAATTTACTATGGCGGAAGCATGGATTCCCGCCTGCGCGGGAATGACGGTGTGGTGTGGTTTTTCGGCACGGGCGAAGCCGTCAAACGTTCAGGCTGCCTGAAAAATAGCGGATTGACGTAGGGTAGGAGCATGGCGTTTCCCCTTCCCCAGCCCTCCCCCGTAAACGGGGGAGGGAAAAAATCATTTTTCAGGCTGCCTGAAAACCGTTTATATCGTTGAAAAAACATCACGGGAAAAACAAAATGAAACACAACGGACAATCCGAACCTTCGCCAACGCTGCGGACGGCAGCGTCCGTAACGGCGGCGCGTTATTCTTTGCTGCTGATGCTGGCATCGCTGTGTCTGCCTGCCTTGTCCTTGGACAGGAATATGATGTTCGGCTTGGGCATATGGGTGTTTATGGGGTTTGGCTGGATGTTTCCGGTTATCGGCTGGGCGGTGTATGCCAATCTGTTTTATTGGGCGGCTTTGCTGATGTTCCGGCTGGGCGGCACGCGCTCCGTCAAAGCGTTGTTGTGGATAACATGGATATTGGCCGTTCCCGGCACGGTGTTTTTTGCGATGCGCGAACAAACCACTTTCGGTTGGGGTGCGGTATTGTGGTTTTTGTCGTTTGGTGCGCTGACGTTTGCGGTGTATGGCTATGATGTAACCGCTCAGCAAATGCGGCGGCGTTTGACGACAATGACGGCGGTGGCGGTGTTGCCGATTCTGCCGGTGTACGCATGGCAATGGCAGCACGCCAACGAATTGGAACGGCGGGTGTATCTGCGTTTGGGGGCGGCGTTTACCTTGAAACCCTTGTCCGGACAACCTTATGTGCCGCCGCCCGCGCTGCCGCCGCAAAGTACGCTGGCGTTGCACGGCGATTGGGACGGCAGCATCAAGCCTTGGACGGTGGTGGAGCTGCCGGGACGGTTTGATTATCGCGGTTGGCGGGTGCAGATTTTTAAATTGGAAGAAGTCGCCTTGCTGTCGCGGCTGCCTGAAAACAGCGTGGCCGACTATCAATACGGCTTGCGGAACGGCGAATGGTTTTTGGCGGACAAGCAGGGCAAAACGCTGTGGCGCGTGCCGCATCAACCTCGTTCCCTGCTGAACGATGAATACGACAGGCATTGGGACAAGCAGTTTGCGGAACATTGGCCGCCCGAACCGTCCGCGCTGCCCGTTGGCGAGGAAACCGCCTTTGCCGATTGTCCGCCCGCGCCGTCTGCCGCGCCGTTTGCGCACGCGGTGGATTGGTTGGGACAAACCGTGCTGCCCTTAAAAGATTGGGAACGGCGGCCGGCGGCGGATTATCGCGGCTACTGTTCGCCGAATTATGCGGTGCTGGTGGCACGCGACAGCGAGGGCGATTATCCCGGACACGCCATTGTGTTTTCGCGCGAGCCGTTCCGTCCTTTAAACCGCCACTCTTCATGGGCGGGCGACACAAAAACATGGCCGGACAGCATCATTCTGACCACGCCGCCGCCCGGTGACACGGGCTGGGTGCGTATGCCCGAAATCCGCAGCCATTTTCAATCATCAGGACAATAAGGATACAACCATGCAGTTTTCCGATTTCGGACAACATTTTACCCGCGAAAGCGCGATTTTGCAGTTGATGGACGATTTGGGCAAAGCCTTGGCGCAAGAAGGGGTGAATATGCTCGGCGGCGGCAATCCCGCCCGCATTCCCGCCGTGAATGCGCTGTTTGCCGAAGTGTTGCGCGACATCGCCAACGGTGATGATTGTGCGGCGGCGGTGGAAAACATCGGCAATTATTCCGAGCCGCAGGGAGACCGCGCATTTTTGAACACCGTTGCCGCCTTTTTGCGCCGTCATTACGGCTGGAGCGTGTCTGCCGAAAACTTGGCGCTGACCAACGGCTCGCAAAACGCTTTTTTCTATTTGTTCAACCTGTTCGGCGGCGCGTTTACCGACAATCAGGGCAATACGGTGCAAAAATCGGTGCTGCTGCCGCTTGCGCCCGAATATGTCGGCTATGCCGATGTGCAGGTGGGCGGGTCGCGGTTTGTGTCCGTGCCGCCGCAGATTGAAAACGTGCAATACGGCGGACGGGACGGCTTTTTCAAATACCGCATCGATTTTGACGCGCTGGAAAAGCTGCCGCAATGGGCGGCGGGCGAAATCGGCGCAGTGTGCTGCTCGCGCCCGACCAACCCTTCGGGCAATGTGCTGACCGATGCCGAAATGGCGCGTTTGGACGCATTGGCGCGGCGGCACGGCGTTCCCCTGATTATCGACAACGCCTACGGCATGCCCTTTCCCAACATCATCCACCGCGATGCCGAATTGGTGTGGCACGACAACATTATCCTGTGCTTCAGCCTGTCGAAAGTCGGCTTGCCCGGCGTGCGTTGCGGCATCGTGCTGGCACGCCCCGAAGTGATACGCGCCATCACCGCGCTCAATGCGGTGGTAAACCTTGCCCCGACCCGTTTCGGTGCGGCAGTGGCTGCCCCGCTTTTGCAGGACGACCGCCTCAAAACCCTTGCCGACAACGTTATCCGCCCGTTTTACCGCCGTCAAGCCGATTTGGCGGTGTCGCTGCTGCAAAAGGAAATGGCGGATTTGCCCGTACGCATCCACCTTCCCGAAGGCGCGATTTTCCTGTGGCTGTGGTTTGAAGGCTTGCCCGCAGGCAGCGACGAACTCTACCGCCGTTTGAAAGCACGCGGCACGCTCGTCATTCCAAGCGAACCGTTTTTTGTCGGCATCGACACCGCACAATTTTGCCACGCCCGCGAATGCGTCCGCATCAGCATCGCCCAAGACCAAGCCGTATTGGCACGGGGCATCGCTGCCATCGCCGCCGAAGCGCGGGCATTGTACGGCACGGGCTGACCGCCGCGCCCTTGCATTTGTGCAAAGGGCGTGCTAATCTTGAATCAGTGCAAAAGACAAAGGTTTGATTTGTCAAAATGCCTTTTCGGCGGGCAAAACACACGGAGTGGTGCCGGTGTACCGCTCCGTACCTTGAAACGTGCCGCCGGTTGTAACAGATGTAACGAAAACGGTTTCCGATGTTTCAACGCGCAGGGCTGCACATAAAGGGCAGCCCTGTGATTTGGACGGACTTACGCCCCGCCCGAATAATCAAGCGATTTTACCGCCGTGAACGGCGGGGTTTCAAACCGAACAGGAATTTTGATGAAGTACGCAATCCAAAAAATCACCGCATCACTTGCCGGCATCTGCCTGCTGCTGCCCGCATTGGCACAAGCGCAACGCCCCGTCAGCGAAGCCGAAGTCCACGCCTACCGTCAAACCATGTCGGCTGCGGGTCAGGCTTTGGCGCGGGGCGATGCCGCTTCCGCCTTTCCGCAAGTGCTGGCGATGGCGCAAAAAGGCTTTGCCGAAGCGCAATACATCGTTGCCACCCTGTATCACGACGGCGAAGGCACGCCCGCCAACCCCGAACAGGCACGGCATTGGTATCGGGCGGCAGCGCAAAGCGGCAACCGCGCCGTGGCACAATTGGCGCAGGAGGCACTGGCACAACTACAATAATGTAAAACACACACACCTACGGAGAAAGACCATGCAATTTAGCAAAGACGATAAAATCAATAATTTGGTTACAGAGAAAGTGCGGGCGGGCTGGCAGGTTCGTAAAGGCAAAAAACACAAAATCCTGATTGCGCCCAACCGTCAGCGCATCGCCATTCCCGCCACGCCCAGCGATTACCGCGCATTTCTCAATTTTTCCCGAGACGTGCGCCGTTTGGCGGAAGGTTTGCCGATACGGGTAACCGAGCAATTGGGCGGCGCATCGTGATTTCCCGTAAAAACAACGGTTGCCAACACCCTTATGTACGACCCGTACACGGCGGGCGTTGCCGCCTTGTCTCGTTTTTATTTTTATCAACTATAAATTTTCTGCATAAAATCAGTTTGATATAAAAACACGCCGTCATTCCTGCGAATGCGGAAAGCCACTGCCCGATGCTTGGCAAGCGATGTTTTATCAATGTTTGTTGCAGTTTATTGTTGGATTCTCGCGCAGGTGCAGGTTGGGTTGGCGCGAAGCGCAAACCCAACAAAATCCATAAATTTTTGGAAAAATGTTGGGTTTTCACTTCGTTTCAACACAAGCCACGCTTGCTTCACAAACATCAGGCAGTGGCTTTCCGCATTCGCGGGAATGACGGCGCTGTGTTTTTCTCGGTCAATTGATGACGCGCCCTAAGCACGGGCGCAATCAAATGACAAAATGCAAATCGTCCAAACCCGCAAAGCCTTGGTCCATCTCGGCGGCGGGTTTGTTTTTGGATACGCCCACCGCTTTGGCGGGAACGCCGACCACAGTGGTGTGCGCTTCCACATCGCGCACCACCACGCTGCCCGCGCCGATTTTGGCGCACTCGCCGATGCGGATGTTGCCCAGCACCGAAGCATTCGCGCCAATCATCACGCCGTCGCCCACTTTCGGGTGGCGGTCGCCGCTTTCCTTACCCGAACCGCCCAGCGTAACGCCGTGCAGCAGCGAAATATCGTTGCCCAACACCGCCGTTTCGCCGACCACCACGCCCGTGCCGTGGTCAATCATGATGCCGCGCCCGAACACCGCGCCGGGGTGAATGTCCACGCCGAACACTTCCGAAGCGCGGTTTTGCAGAAAATACGCCAGCGTTTTGCGCCCGTCCCGCCACAGGCAATGGTTGATGCGGTGCGCCTGAATGGCGTGGAAGCCTTTGAAATACAACAAAGGCAGCGTGTATTGGTCGCAGGCGGGGTCGCGTTCGTAACAGGCGCGGATGTCGGCTTGTACGGCGGCGGTGATGTCGTCGTTGCCGTTCAGCACTTCGGCAAACACTTCAAACAGGCTGCGCGCGTCCATCACGCTGTTGCACAGTTTGCTGGAAAGCTGGAACGCCAGCACGTTTGCCAAACTTTTGTGGCGCAATACGGTCAGGTGCAGAAAGCTGGCGAGCATCGGCTCTTCGGCGGCGGCGCGGGCGGTTTCTTCGCGGATGGCGAGCCAAAGGTCTTGCGGGTGCATGGTGGAATCCTTGTTGTGTGAACAGTCAAATATAGGCGTAGTGCATCAAAATGCCGATAAACCACAGCAGTCCGATGGTGTTGTTGGCGACAAAGGTGTCGAAACAGGCTTTCGGGTCGCGGGTTTGGATGCGGATGTAGAAGTGCCATTGGCGGCATACGACCACCACCAGCATCAGCCAGTACAGCCACACGGCGCCAATCATCAGCCCCACCTGCATCATCAGCAAATCAAATACGGCGTAGCTGAGCATGGCGCCTTCGGCATCGTAGCGCCCCAAGGTGAGTGCGGCGGTTTTAATCGGCAGTTTGGCATCGTCGGCTTTGTCGGCGATGGCGTAGATGGTGTCGTAGGCGAGTGTCCAAAAGACGTTGGCGGCAAACAGCCACCATGCCAGTTTGGGGATTTCGCCCAGTGTCGCCATAAACACCATCGGTATGCCGAAGGAAAATGCCAGCCCCAGATAAAGCTGCGGCACGGGGAAGAAGCGTTTGGTGTAGGGGTAGGTGAACGCCAAAAACAGTGCGGGTACGGCGAGCAGCCATGTTTTGGCGTTGAAGGGAATCAGGCACAGGGCGGCGAGAAAGCACAATACGCCCACCAGCTTCACCACTTCTTTTTTGCTGACCAGGTCTTGTGCGGCGGGGCGGTCGGCGGTGCGGGCGACGTGGCGGTCGATGTCGCGGTCTGCCCAGTCGTTTACCACGCAGCCCGCGCTGCGCATCAGAAACGTGCCGATGGCAAATGCCGCCAATACGGTAAAATCGGGTCGTCCGTCTGCCGCAATCCACACCGCCCACAAAGTCGGCCACAACAACAGCAGCGTGCCGATGGGACGGTCGAGCCGCATCAGGCGGCCATACACCGCAAAACGCGCCAAGACATCGGGATGCAACAGTTTGGCAAAAACGGACGGGGCTTTCATCATCGCTTCCTTTCGCAGATTGCGGCACGCGGCAAAAAAAGAAAGCGGATTTTAACACAAATTCACTTTTTGCCGATGTCGGGGGCGCACACAAGCATTATCGCGGCGCAATCCGTTATATAATGGGCGTTTTCCACCTGCCATTCAGCCAGCCATGCCGATTATCCGTTCCCTGCTCGACACCGATTTGTACAAATTCACCATGCTGCAAGTGGTGTTGCACCAATTTCCCGAAACCCACAGCGTTTACGAATTCCGTTGCCGCAACGCGCAAACCGTCTATCCGCTTGCCGACATCCGCGCCGATTTGGAACGCGAACTCGACCACCTGTGCGAACTGCGTCTTGCGCCCGATGAATTGGCGTATCTGCGCTCGCTGCGTTTTATCAAAAGCGATTTTGTCGATTATTTGGAGTTGTTCCAGCTCAAACGCCGTTTTGTCCAAGTGTCGGCGGGCGCGGACGGTCGCCTGAATATCCGCGTGGAAGGCCCGATGATTCAGGCGATGTTTTTTGAAATCTACATCTTGGCGATGGTGAACGAACTGTATTTCCGCCGTTTGGAAACGCCCGAAGTGCTGGAAGAAGGCGAACGGCGTTTGCAGGCGAAAGCCGCACTGTTACGCGCCTACGCCGCCAAACAAAATCCGGACGACCCGCCGTTTTTGATTTCCGACTTCGGCACGCGCCGCCGCTACACCTTTGCGTGGCAGCAACATGTGGTGCAAACCCTGTTTCAGGCAGCCCCCGAACTGTTTCGCGGCACCAGCAACGTTTACCTTGCCAAAACATTGGGTTTGACCCCCATCGGCACGATGGCGCACGAATTTTTGCAGGCGTTTCAGGCATTGGACGTGCGTTTGCGCAATTTCCAAAAAGCGGCGTTGGAAGCGTGGGTGCGCGAGTATCGCGGCGATTTGGGCATCGCGCTCACCGATGTGGTGGGGATTGACGCGTTTTTGCGCGATTTTGACCTGTATTTCGCCAAACTGTTTGACGGCTTGCGCCACGATAGCGGCGACCCCTACGCTTGGGGCGACAAGGCGTACGCGCACTACCGCAAGCTCAAAATCGACAGCCGCACCAAAATGCTCACCTTTTCAGACGGTTTGACTTTGGAAAAGGCGTGGGATTTGCACCAGTATTTCAAAGGGCGTTTCAAAACCAGCTTCGGCATCGGCACCAATTTCACCAACGATTTGGGACACGAAACGCTGAACATCGTGTTGAAGCTGGTGGAGTGCAACGGGCAGTCGGTGGCGAAGATTTCCGACACGCCGGGCAAAACCGTTACCGACAACGATACGTTTTTGGCGTATTTGCGGCAGGTGTTTGCGGTGAAAAATTGACAGGTTTTCGTTCCGTTGATTTTTAAGGTTGGGCTAAGGCGTGTCATCAATTAATTTTTTATACTGAAAATTCAGTGCAATATAAAAAATCCATCATGCCCGCGCATGCGGGAATCCACTGTGCAATGCTCGGCAAGCGATGTTTTATCAAGGCTTGTCGTGCTTCGATTTGGATTCCCGCATGCGCGGGAATGACGGCGCAGCGTTTTTTCGGTCAATTGATGACACGCCCTAATGGTGCAGATAGTCGATGCAAAACAGCAATGCCGCTTCGTAGCCGAAAGTGCCCAGTCCGGCAATCACGCCAACGGCTTGGTCGGACAAATAGGAGTGGTGGCGGAACGGTTCGCGGGCATAAACGTTGGATACATGCACTTCCACAAAGGGAATGCACACGGCAGCGAGGGCATCGCGCAGGGCGATGCTGCTGTGGGTATATGCGCCCGCGTTCAAGATAATCATGTCGGTATTGCCGCGCAGGGCGTGGACGGTGTCGATGAGTGCGCCTTCGCCGTTGTGCTGGTGGTGCGACAGGGCAACGTTGTGTTTGCCGGCGATGCCGTCCAAGCGGGCGGAAATGTCTGCCAGCGTTGCCGAGCCGTACAGGTGCGGTTCGCGTGTGCCGAGCAGGTTGAGATTCGGGCCGTTGATGATGGCGATGTTTTTCATCAAAATTCCTTTTCGGTTTAAAATTTTGCTGTTTGCGGGGGGAAAATCGGCTTGTGTGCGGACGGGGCGGGACGTGTCATCAACTGGCACGGTGGTTTTATATTGATTTTCCGCATGAAAATGCACACGATGATGCGCCCCAATTCTGTCCGCTTCGGGGCAATGTATGGGCAATGATGATTTTACGCCGTTTTTTTAAAGGATGCCATGATGTTTGTGTGGGCTTGGGCAGCGCCGCCGTCTGTGGACGGGATTGCGGCGGTGTTGGCGCGGGTGCGGCAGCGTCCCCTGCATTTGCTGCTGTGTTTTGACGGTGCGCCGCCGCGTTATTCCGAAGCGGGCGCAGGTGCGCCGGTGTGGCAAGGGCGTTTGCACGCGCTGACGCGTTGCGCCCAAAATGTGGCGGCTTCCGTGCCGGCAGAGCTGGCGGACGGTGTGTGGCTGCGGCTGATGCCGCGCCGTTGTGCCGAACGTTGGCAAGAATACGCCGGTGCGCCGGTGCATTGGGCGGACGAGCCTGTCGCGCAAACCGCGCCCGTGCGGGAAAAGGTGTGGCTGAGCGTGCCGCCGGTTGCGCCCGTGCAAGGGGTGGCGGTGGTCGGGGCGGGGATTGCGGGGGCGGCAACGGCGTATGAGCTGGCACGGCACGGCGTGGCGGTAACGGTGTTGGAAGCGGCAAATGCGCCCGCATCGGCGGCGTCGGGCAACCGTCAGGGCTTGTTGTATGCCAAAATTTCCGCCCACGCCACTTGCCAAACGGAATTGTTGTTGGCGGGCTACGGTTACAGCCGTTATCTGCTGGAAACGCTGTTGCCCGATGGCGAAGCATGGGGCGGGGCAGGGGTGTTGCATTTGGATTTTGACGACCGGGAAGCCCGCCGCCACCGCCAATTGGCGGCGCACGTTCATCATGCCCATCTGTACCGTGCGGTGTCGGCGGCGGAAGCCGCGCAGATTGCGGGCGTACCTGTTGCCCACAATGCCCTGTATTGGCAACAGGGCGTGTGGCTGAACCCCGCCGCGCTGGTGTCGGCGCTGTTGGCGCAAAAGGGCATTGAAACGCATACGCAAACGCGCTTGTGCCAAGCGGAACGTGTCGGCGGCATGTGGCATCTGCACACCACGCGCGGCAGCTTTCAGGCATCGCATCTGGTTTTGTGCGGCGGTGCGGACAGCGTGCGTCTGCCTTTTGTCGGCGATTTGCCCTTGCGCCTGATACGCGGACAAAGCGCATCGGCACGCGCCACCCCCGCCAGCCGCACACTGAAAGCCGCTTTGTCGGGTGCGGGCTACATCGCCCCCGCATGGCGCGATGCCCATACCTACGGCGCAAGCTTCGTCCCCAACGATGCCGATACCGCGTGGCGCGACAGCGAACACGCCCACAACCGCCGTTTGTTGGCGCAATTGAATCCGTTTTTGGCACGGCAATTGGGCGCAACCGACACGGGCGGACACGCTGCCGTGCGCTGCGACAGCCGCGACCATCTGCCCGTTGTCGGCGCGGTGGGCGATGCTGCTGCCATGCGCCAAAGCTATGCCGCGCTGGCAAAAGACAAAAATCTGTCCCAACATACCCCTTGTCCCTACGTGCCGAATGTGTGGACAAACACCGCACACGGCAGTCGCGGACTGATTACCGCGCCCGTGTGTGCCGCCGAAACAGCCGCGCAAATACTCGGCTTGCCGCACGTATTGTCGGCACGGCTGCGCCACGCCCTGCACCCCAACCGCCTTATCATTGGCGACATCGTGCGCGGCAAAACGGCATAACAAAACCGTTCTGCCGGCAAGAGCAGAACGGTCAAAATACAGCGCACTATTTGGCTTGGGACAATTTGAGCAGTGCAATCATCTCTTGCGCCATTGCCACTTGATTTTTCAAGGTTTGAATTTGCTCGTTTTGTTGGTGGATTTGTGCTTGTTTTTCTGCCAACAGCTCATTTTGATGCTTGATTTGCGACATCAGCTTTTCCACTTCCGCATCGCCCGCCACATAATAATAACTGGAATGAAACATCGGCGGCGATTGGCTGATGGGCGACTGATTATCAGGGATTTGATAAACGGGCATTTTGCCTTCCACCGACAACAAAGTTTTTAAATCCATACCGAAAACTTTGGCAATTTCTGCCAATTTATCCACATTCATTCCGCTTTCACCGCGCTCCAATTTGCTGTAATTACCCGTTGTCATGTTTAATTTTTTCGCCATTTGTTCTTGAGAAAGGTTCTTGCATTCGCGCACAGTGCGGATTTGTTCCAAAATATTCATCAAAATTCCTTTTTTGGTTTGAAACCCCGCAGTTTACGGCGGTAAAATGGATTTTTTATTCGGTCGGGGCGTAACCCCGTCCGAATTAGGGTAAGGCATAGAGCTGTGTTTTATGTGCAGCCCTGTGAGTTGAAACATGGCAATAATGTTCCAAGTGAGTTGAGCGGGAATCGATACAAACACATCTTAATCGGGTGGGTGAATGGTTTGATTTTGGTGGTTCGTTTCCTGTTCAACATGGTATTTTATCTATATGATTGATAACAGCAACAGAGATATCTGTTGTCGTCAAACTCTAATCCATCTTAACAAAGGAAATGATGATGCGCAAGTTTTTTTCAAAAGCATTGGCAGTGGTCGTGTTGGGTGCGGTAACGGTGGCGCCAGCAGTAGCAAATGATATTGATGACGTTTTTTACACTACATCTTATTCTCTTGATAATAAGTTTTCAGGTGCACGGACATTTAGTATTCAATTCGACCGTGCTGTGCATTCGGCGGTGATTCACATTACAGGGATTTTTCATGGAAAATGTTTGAGAACACGCAAATCATATGCGATGAATTACGAAAACCCATCTCAAGAAACCAATACATCTGGCGGTAATGTTAATGCGCAGTATGGCGGATTGAGTGCAGGCTACCACAGCCAAGCAACTTTAATGCAGAACAGACCTGCACGTTTTGTATTTAAAAAGGATTTGCCATTGCGTGCAGTTAAATACAATATTGTTTTCGTTCGCAATGGTCAAGTACGAAGCACAGGTTGGCTGCCCTATGATGGCATCGACCCTCGGAATGGCGGTTGCATTTACAATGTGGGTGTGCGCAAGAGCAGCAAAGCACCTTAAATTACAGGTGGTTTGAATGTTGAAACGGAATGAGCTCGGGCTTGTTCCGTTTTTGTTTGGTGTGCGGATAGTGCGTTCTGATTGTTCATTCTGCAGAAAACGCGCTACCATCGTTTTTTTAGCTTTTCCGAAAAATAATGATGTTTTGGCAAACCACCCGTTTTCAAATTGACCTGTCCGCGCCCAAAATCATGGGCATCGTCAATCTCACCCCCGACTCGTTTTCCGATGGCGGAAGGTATTCCGCCGACCCCGCCGCCGCGCTGCGCCACGCCGAGCAACTGCTGCAGGACGGCGCGGACATTCTGGACATCGGCGGCGAATCCACCCGCCCCGATGCGCTGCCCGTGCCGCCCGATGAAGAATGGCGGCGCATCGCCCCCGTGCTGGCGGAAGTGTCGCGCTGGAACGTGCCGGTGAGCGTGGACACGCGGCGCACGGCGGTAATGCGGCAGGCGTTGGACGCGGGTTTTGCCGACATCATCAACGATGTTCAGGCTTTGGAAGACGAAGGCGCGTTGCCCCTGCTGGCGCGGCACGCGGCGGGCGTGTGCCTGATGCACATGCGCGGGCAGCCGCAAACCATGCAGCACAATCCGCATTACCACGATGTGGTCGGCGAAGTGGCGGGCTATTTGCACGACCGCGTGCGGGCGTGTAGCGAAGCGGGCATCGCCGCGCCGCGCCTGATGTTGGACGTGGGTTTCGGTTTCGGCAAAACTTTGGCGCACAACGTGGATTTGCTGCGCTCGCTGCCCGAGCTGGCGGCGGCGTGCGGCGGTTTGCCGGTGCTGGCGGGGGTGTCGCGCAAACGCATGATTGGCGAAATCACGGGGCGCGGCGTGCCGGCGGAACGGGTTTCGGGCAGTGTGGCGGCGGCGCTGTTTGCGGCGGAACGCGGTGCGGCGGTACTGCGCGTGCACGATGTGCGCGAAACGGCAGACGCGCTCAAAGTTTGGCGGGCGTTGTGCGGCGGTACTTGACCGAATGGCAGAACCGCCGCCGTTGCCGTTTTATGCCTGTCCGTCCCACGCGGCGGCAAATTCCGCCCAATGGGCTTTGCTTGCCGCCAGTTCGCCGATGTGCTGTTTGAACATCTGCACTTCGGCGTGGTAGGCGGTTTCGTCCAAGCGTCCGCTTATCAGGCAAAAACGCAGGTACATCAGATAGGTATTGGCGGCATCGGTTTCGCAGTAGTCGCGGATTTCGTGGATTTTGCCGTCTTGGTGGGCTTGGCGCACTTGGCTGCCGTCCATGCCCAGCTTGCCCGGAAAGCCGCACAGTTTGGCAATGTCGTCCAAAGGCACGGCGGCGCGTCCGTTGTACAGGGAAAGCACGTCCATCAGGTCGCAATGGCGGTGGTGGTAGCGGCTGATGTAGTTGTTCCATTTGAAATCGCGGCTGTCGGCAAAGCGCCCTTCGCCGGTGTCCCAGTAGCGGGCGGCGTTGATGCCGTGCATCAGGGCGCGGTAGTGCAAAACGGGCAGGTCGAAGCCGCCGCCGTTCCAACTGACCAGTTGCGGCGTGTATTTGTCGAACAGGCTGAAAAATTTGCCGATGATTTGGGCTTCATCGTCTTCGGGGCTGCCGATGGCGGCGATGTGGATTTTGCCGTTCCAGCGCAAACAGCAGGCAACGGCAACGATGCGGTGCAGGTGCAGGGGCAGGAAATCTTTGCCGGTGCGGGCGCGGCACTGCTGTAGGGCGTATTCGGCGGTTTCCGTGTCGTTCAGATGCCCGGGCAAGCCGTTGAGCAGGCGCACGGCGCGGGTGTCGGGAACGGTTTCGATGTCGAAAGCGAGAATCGGGGTCATGGTTTGGGGGGGCGGGTTGGCAAAAAGGCGATTGTGGCACGCGGCGGCGGCGCTGAAAAGGCGCGGATAAAAAATTGTGTTAAATTTGGCAAATGGCGTGCCGCTTTCGGGCATAATGCGCGGTTTGAATCCGAAAAGCCCTTGCCGGCGCGTTGCGGTTGCCGTGAACGGCAAATCGGGCATGCCGGCAATGCCCGTAAACCGAAAGGAATGTCGATGTTGAAAACCACCCCGTCCCTGCGTGTTCTGATTCCCGCCCTCGTGTTGGCGATGGCGGCGTGCGGCGACGTGCCGGCCGCACCCAAAGCCGCTTCCGCCGCCAAAAGCGCGCCCGCCGCCGCAGGCGAAGGCGTTGCCGCCGCCACCGCGCAAACCATCGTCCGCACGCTGGAAAAAAATTATGCCGAACAAGGCTTGAAAATCAAAAGCGTCCATGCCACGCCGATGAAAGACGTGTACGAAGTCGTTACCGACAGCCGTCAGGTGGTTTATACCGATGCTGCGGGCGAATACATGATTGTCGGCGATTTGATTCGCACCAAAGACGGCACGAGCCTGACCGAAGAACGCCGTGCCGAATTGAGCGCGATTGATTTTTCCAAACTGCCTTTGAACAAAGCGGTAAAAGAAGTGCGCGGCAACGGCAAAGACAAAGTGGTGGTGTTTTCCGACCCCGATTGCCCGTTCTGCAAACGTTTGGAAGGCGAATTTGCCAAAATGACGGACGTTACCATTTACAGCTTTCTGATGCCGATTCCCACGCTGCACCCGCGCGCCTATCAAAAATCGGTGCAGATTTGGTGCCAGCCCGACCGCACCCAAGCGTGGACGGACTGGATGCGTAAAGGCAAAAACCCGCCGAAAGTCGCCGATTGTAAAAATCCGATTGAAGACGTGATGAATTTGGGCTTGGAATACGGCTTCAACGGCACGCCCACCATGGTGTTCCCCAACGGCAAGGTGCAAAGCGGTTACGCGCCCATGCCGCAGTTGGCACAGTTGATTCAAGCCAACCAGAAATAAAATCCGTTTGCCAACGCCCTGCCCGCCGTGCCGAAAACGGCGGGCGGTTTTTTTATGTTTGCGCCCGTTTCAGGCGTGTGGCAAAGGCGGCGGCGAAGTCCAACAGCAATTCGCAATCGTTTGCGTCCAAGCCGTCCAACAATTGCGCCAACCGGTGTGCGGCGGGGTTTGCGGACGCGGGCAGTGGCGCGGGCATGCTGTCCGACAAAAAATCGTATACCGTGCAATCAAACAGTTGTGCAAATTCCAGCAGCCGTAAAATATTCGGCACAATCAAGCCGCGTTCGATGCGTGAAACGGTTTCGCTGCCGATATTGAGCATTTCGGCAATGTGTTCTTGCGTGTGTCCGCTTGCGCGGCGGCGGCGGGCGATGGCTTGACCGATGCGGCGGCTGACGGCATCGGGGTTTTCCAAAATCGGCGTCATGCACGGGATTCCTGCGGTGCGAATGGGCGCATGGTCGTTGAGAAGCACGCTTTGTTTAAGGTATTTAAAATACGAATTTTGGGTTTTAAGCAGAGAAATTAGGCTTTATAATACGATTTTCAAAACGAAGTTTCCCCGTAGAACGGGAAAACAGAAAGGTCGGACATGAATAAGTGGACAATGACGGTGCTGATTGCGTTGGGCTTGATTTGGTATGTTTTCGGGCGCGGGCAGGAGGGGGAGCGGGCGGGAGACGGGCAGATGCACGCGGTGGCAACGCGGCATGTGTCGAGCACGCCGCCGCCCGCTCTCCGGCAGCCATTTCGTTGTGATGGACGAACCCATTGTTCGCACATGACTTCTTGCGAAGAAGCCAAATTTTTTCTGCAAAATTGTCCGAATGTGAAAATGGACGGTAACGGCGACGGCATTCCCTGCGAACGGCAATGGTGTCATTGAGCGCGGTGCTGTACCGTTGCGGCGATTGCCGCTACAATAGCCAATCTTTTTACCGATTGGAATAAACAATGATTGCCAAACAGCTTTTTGAAGACCTTGCCGCGAAATTGGGTGAGACGATTGCCAACAGCCCCGCCAAGGATTTGGAAAAAAATGCCAAAGCCATGCTCGGCGGGGCGTTGGCAAAAATGGACGTGGTTACCCGCGAGGAGTTTGACATCCAGCAGCAGGTGCTGATTAAAACCCGTACCAAGTTGGGCGAATTGGAAGCGCGTTTGGCGGCGTTGGAAGCGGCGCAAACGCCCGCAGCCGGTGCGCTTGCCGCTTTGCCCGAAGCGCCGTCTGCCGAGGCGGTGGCGCAGCCGGAGGCTTTGCACGACGGGGTTCGCAGCAGCAACGGGGCGGACGGCGGCGTGTAAAAGATGTCGTTTGCTTTGGTGTACAGCCGCGCTCTGTGCGGTACGGACGCGCCTTTGGTGGAGGTGGAGGCGCATTTGGGCAACGGTTTGCCGCAGTTTCATTTGGTGGGCTTGCCCGATACGGAGGTGAAGGAAAGCCGCGACCGTGTCCGTGCTGCCATCGTGCAGAGCGGTTTTGAATTTCCCGCCAAGAAAATCACGGTGAATCTGGCACCTGCGGATTTGCCGAAGGAGTCGGGGCGGTTTGATTTGCCGGTGGCGTTGGGAATTTTGGCGGCTTCGGGGCAGCTTGCCGCCGATGGTTTGGCGCGTTATGAGTTTGCGGGGGAGTTGGCGTTGTCGGGCAGGTTGCGGGCGGTGCGCGGGGCGTTGGCGATGGTGCGGCAGGGGCGGTTGGCAGGGCGGGCGTTCGTGCTGCCCGCCGACAATGCGGCACAGGCGGCGGTGTCGGACGGTGCGGAAGTTTACGGTGCGGCGGATTTGCGGGCGGTGGCGGCGCATTTGTCGGGAGCAGCGTTGCTGCCGCGCGTGCGTGCCGGTGCGCCGGTGTCGTTGCCGTCTGTGCCTTTGCCCGATTTGGGCGATGTCAAAGGGCAGCACACGGCGCGTTTGGCATTGGAAATTGCGGCGGCGGGGGCGCACAGTCTGCTGATGGTGGGGCCGCCCGGCACGGGCAAATCGATGCTGGCGCAACGTTTGCCGGGCATTCTGCCGCCCTTGAGCGAGGAAGAGCGCGTGGCGGTGTGGACTTTACGTTCGCTGCTGCCGCAAACGCAGCAGCAGGAAGAAGCCTTGCTGCAACAACGCCCGTTCCGCAGCCCGCACCACAGTGCCAGCGCGGCGGCGCTGGTCGGCGGCGGTTCCGACCCGCGTCCGGGCGAAATTTCACTGGCGCATTGCGGCGTGTTGTTTTTGGACGAATTGCCCGAGTTTGAACGGCGCGTGTTGGAAATGCTGCGCGAGCCTTTGGAAAGCGGCGTGGTGCATATTGCCCGTGCCAACCGCCGCGCCGTGTTTCCCGCCGCCTTCCAACTGGTTGCCGCGATGAATCCCTGCCCTTGCGGTTATTTGGGACATCCGTCCAAGCCCTGCCGTTGCAGCCCCGAGAGCGTGCGCCGTTACCGCGACAAAATTTCCGGCCCCTTGCTCGACCGCATCGACCTGACCATCGAAGTCCCCGCCCTTTCCGCCGCCGAGCTGACCCATACCCGAGCCGGCGAAAGCAGCGCGGCGGTGGCGGCACGGGTAGCGGCGGCGCGGCAACGCCAAAACGCACGGCAGGGCAAAACTAATGCCGCCCTGTCGCCCGCCGAGCTGGATGGCGAAGCGGCGGGCATCGGCAGCGAAGCGCGGCAAACACTGGCAGCCGTATTGGAACGACTGTCGCTGTCGGCACGCAGCTACCACCGCATTTTGCGCGTGGCGCGGACGGTGGCGGACTTGGCGGGCGACGACACGGTAACACGCGCCCACATACTCAAAGCCGTGGGCTTGCGGCGCGGCTTGTGAATGTTTTTGTGGACAATTTGTTACACCCCCACCCGCCCCAAACCCCCCGTTTGCCCCGCCGTGCTGGAATGCGGCGGGGCAAATCGTGTTAGAATGCGCCTAATCTTTTTTCCAATTTTATTTTTCCGAACTGGATAAGCAGCATGTCTTCCCAAAAAACACCTTCTTCCCAAAAAGGCAAAGGCTTGGTCGGCTTCTTGGCAGGCTTGGTCTTGGCAACCATGATTATCATCGCCGTGCTGCTGATGCTCAACGGCAACAGCAAACGCGATTTCAAAAACGACCCGACACTGGGCGGCAGCACCCCCGCACAAGCAGACGCATCGGCGCTTGCCCCGCCCCTGCAGCAAGACGGCTTGCAAACCGCCGTTTCCCAGCCCGCGCCCGAACACGGCACGGCTGACGCGCCCGCCCTTGCCGCCGCTTCCGAAACCCGTCCTGCGGTAACGCCCGCCCAAACCGCCGCCGCAGCCGGCGCGGCAGCCGGCGCCGCCGCCACAGCCAACGCCCTGCAAAACAAAGACAAGCCAACCGCACCTGCCGAAACCAAACCCGCGCCCAAAGCGCAAACCGCACCTGCCGAAACCAAACCCGCGCCCAAAGCGCAAACCGCACCGGCAGTGCGCGACAGCCGTCCCGCCCCGCAAGCTGCCGTCAAACCGCGCAGACCCGAAAGCACGGTACGCGGCACATCGGTGTTCCGCCCCAACGAACAGCCCGTCCGCCGCGCCCAGCCCGCCCCGTCCCGCCCCGCCCCCGAACGCAACGTGGCGGCCAACCGTCCCAAGCCCGCGCCCAAACTGGCGGAAGCACCCAAACCGAAACCCGCCGCCACCGCCAAAGCGCCCGCAAAAGACCCCAAACCCACCCCGCAAATGATTTTGGAAACCGGCAACATCGACAAAGCGCGTGAAGCCGCCAAACGCCAAGCTGCAGGCAAACCCGCACCCGCCAAACCCGTTGCCAAAACCGAAAGCAAACCCGCCGCAAGCGGCAGCAAAGGCGGCAACGTCGTCCTGCAGGCAGGCTCGTTTTCCAGCGCCCGCGCTGCCGATGCCCAACGCGCCCGCTTGGCGATGATGGGCGTGCAAACCAAAATCTCCGAAGCCAAAGTAGACGGCAAATCGGTTTACCGCGTCCACACCGCCCCGATGAACAGCGAACGCGCCGGCAACACCAAAAACAGGCTGAACAAAAACGGCGTGAACGACGTATACGAACGTTCCGCACAACAATAATTGTGCGTATGCCGTTTGAAATCCCGCCCGTGCGGGCAGTATAATGATTCGGCAGGGCAAACGCCTTGCCGAATCATTGCCGCATCGGCAATACCGTACCACCACCCTATGAGAGAAAGGAACAACATGAATCTGTTGAAAAAAGCCCTGATTGGCGTATTGCTGGGCATCGGTTTGGCGGGCAACGCCGCCGCACTCACCGAAGGCAAAGACTACGAAGTCCTGTCCAAGCCCATGCCGCAAACCCAAAAAGACAAAATCGAAGTATTGGAATTTTTCGGCTACTTCTGCATCCACTGCAAAAACCTCGACCCCGTCATCCGCAAACACGTCAAAACCTTCGCCGCCGACACCTATTTTCAGGCAGACCACGTCGTTTGGGACGAAAGCGGACACTTGGGCTTTGCCCGCTTGGCGGCGGCTGTCAATCAAGCGGGTTTGAAAGACAAAGCCAACCCCGCCATTTACGATGCCATCTTCAGCGAAAAAGTCAATTTCAACGACCCCGGCGAAACCATCCGTTGGATGAAAGCGCAAAAATCCTTTGACGGCAACAAATTGCTGACCGCGTACAACTCCTTCAGCAATCAGGCGCAAGCCAAACAAATGGCGGCGCGCACCGCCGAATACGGCATCAACAGCACCCCCACCGTGATTGTCGGCGGCAAATACAAAGTGCTGTTTTCGTCCAACTTTGTCGAAGGCATGAAAACCATTGACGAACTGGTGCAAAAAGTGCGCGATGAGCGCGGCATGAAAAAACCCGCCGCCAAACCCCGCGCCGCCGCCCCGAAAAGCAAGGGCGCGGCGATTGCCGGCTCGGTAAACCGTTGATGCTTCGGGGCGCGTTGTCTTTTATGTTGCACTGATTTTCAGTAGGACAATCCAAAATTGACCGAGAAAACCCTGCACCGTCATTCCCGCGAATGCGGGAATCCACATCGAAGCACGACAAACCTTGATAAAACATTGCTTGCCAAGCATCGCTCAGTGGATTCCCGTCTGCGCGGGAATGGCGGATTTTTATATTGCACTGAATTTTCAGTATAAAAAATTAAATGATGACACGCCTTGGGGCAAAGCATGGGGCTGTGCGTGATGTGCAGCCCCGCGTGTTGGCACATCGGAAAGAACAATATGGATATTGCATTGATTTTCAAAGCCCTGTTGATGGGCGTGATTGAAGGGCTGACCGAATTTCTGCCCATTTCCAGCACGGGGCATCTGATTGTGGCGGGCGATTTAATCGGCTTCCACAGCAAAGGCAAAGTGTTTGAAATCGCGATTCAATTGGGCGCGGTGCTGGCGGTGGTGTTTGAATACCGCAGCCGTTTTTCGCATGTGGTGCGCCACATCGGGCGCGATGCGGCGGTAAACCGTTTTGTGCTGAACTTGGCGGTGGCGTTTGTGCCTGCGGCGGTGATGGGCTTGCTGTTCCGCAAGGAAATCAAGCAGTTTTTGTTTAATCCGATTAGCGTGGCGGTGGCGCTGGTGGTGGGCGGGCTGATTATCCTGTGGGTGGAGAAACGGGCGCAAAACATCACCCCGCGCGTGCGCGATGTCGATGCGATGACGGTAAAAGACGCTTTGGCGGTGGGGGTGGCGCAGGTTTGCGCCTTGATTCCGGGAACGTCGCGTTCGGGCAGCACCATTATGGGCGGCATGTGGTGGGGCTTGGAGCGCAAAGTTGCCACCGAGTTTTCCTTTTTCTTGGCGGTGCCGATGATGGTGGCGGCAACGTTTTATGATATTTATAAAAATTATCAGTTGTTTACTTGGTCGGACGTGGGCTTGATTGCGGTGGGCTTTGTGGCGGCGTTTGCGGCGGGTTTGCTGGCGGTGCGTGCTTTGCTGCGCTTTGTGTCGGGCAACAATTATGTGCCGTTCGCGTATTACCGCATTGCTTTTGGCGGCTTGATTTTGCTGACGTATTGGTTCGGCTGGGTCAGTTGGGCGACCGAGTAAGGGATAAAGAAAAGCCTGTCGTTCTATGGGAACAGCAGGCTTTCAAGCACTTGTTTATCCGAAAAACATTAAGCCATGGCTTTGATTTTGGCAGCCAAACGGCTTTTGTGCCGCGCCGCTTTGTTTTTGTGGAACACGCCTTTGTCGGCGATGCGGTCAAGCACTTTGACCGATTGGCGGTACACTTCCTGCGCGGCGTTTTTGTCGCCCGCTTCTACGGCTTTGAGCACTTTTTTCACGGCTGTGCGGAAAGCGGTGCGCTGGCTGGCGTTGTGGGCACGGTTTTTAACGGATTGGCGGGCGCGTTTGCGCGCCTGTGCGCTGTTGGCCATAAAACAAACTCCTAATCGGGAAATCAAATTTGACGAAAACGCGCCATTTTAATCACGACTGTGGCGAATGGCAAGTTTTTTCAGCCCGAACACGCCGTATTCGCCACAATCTGCGCCGTCCGTTCAGAATCCGTTTTAATCTTGCGCGGAAAAATGTTAAACTGTTCAGGTTTGTAATTATGCCGTTTTTAGAGGATTTATGGGCTATCTGCAAGCGGGCATTCCCGTTGCCGAGCATTGGGCGGACGCTTTGTCGGATGCGCTGATGGCGCAGGGGGCGCTGTCGGTGGCAATTGAAGATGCGGGGGCGGGTACGGATGCCGAACAGCCGATTTTCGGCGAGCCGGGCATGGCGCGGCGCGTGTGGCGGCACTGTGTGTTGAACGCGCTGTTTGCCGAAGACGCCGATGTGGCGGCGGCGGTGGCGGCAGCCTGTGCCGAAACCGGCTGCGAAGCGGGCGGCGCCGTGCGGGTCGAGACGCTTGCCGACCAAGATTGGGTGCGGCTGACGCAATCGCAGTTTGCGCCGATTCGCATTTGCGAACGCCTGTGGATTACCCCGACTTGGCACGACGCGCCCGCCGGTGACGGTACCGTGCATTTGCGCCTCGACCCCGGCGTGGCGTTCGGTACGGGCAGCCACCCCACTACGCAATTGTGCCTGCGCTGGCTCGATGCCCGTGTGCGCGGCGGCGAAACTGTGTTGGATTACGGTTGCGGCTCGGGAATTTTGGCGATTGCCGCGCTGAAATTCGGCGCGTCTGCCGCCACTGGTGTGGACATCGACCCGCAAGCGGTGGAAGCGGCGCGCGCCAATGCCGCCCAAAACCACGTTTGTGCCGATTTTTGCGATGGCGGCAGCCTGCCCGACCACGCCCGATACGACATCGTCGTTGCCAACATCTTGGCAAACACGCTGCGCGTATTGGCGCACGTGCTGGCAGCGCGTACCCGCACCGGCGGGCGCGTGGTGCTGTCGGGCATTTTGGCGGAACAAACCGAAGAATTGAACGCACTGTATGCCCGTTGGTTCGACATGGACGAACCCGTTTACGAACAAGGCTGGGTCTGCCTGAGCGGCACCAAACGTGCCTGACGATTAGGAGCGAACACAAATTATGAGCATTATCAAAGTCAATTGTCCCAGTTGCAAATCGCCTTTGCAAATACCCGAACCGAAATTGCGCGAAACGCAAGGGCGGGTGGTCTGCCGCGAGTGCCAGCATATTTTCCGCTTGGTGAAAAAAAACAAAAACCAAACCGCCAAACAACAACGCGCCCAAACCCCGCCGCGCCCCGTATTTGAAGAAGTGGGCAGCACCGGCGGCGCGGGTGCCGAACCCGTATGGCCCACAGACGGCTGGCCCGAAGGCACGCGCGAAGCCGCCGCACCCCAGCCCAAGCGCAAAAAAGCCCCGCAACGCCCGCAATACCGCGTGCCCAAAGCACAAACCAAACCGCCGCGTGATTTTGCCGACGTCGGGCAACAGCCTTTTGCATTCAACCTGCTCGACCCGCAAAGCGCGAACATGCAGATTCCGCAAGTGTCGGTCAATCCGCCCGCAGACGGCAGCACCGCATCGCCGCCCGCCCTGCGCCCGAACAACGGCAGCGAACAGCAGCAAAACAACATCACCATCCACACCGGCAGCTTGGTGTTCACACTGGTGGGCGACGGACAAAACAGCAGCACCACCCTTGCCGCGCCCGACAACGCCGCCGCCCCGCCGCAAATGCCCGTGCAAATGCCCGTCCAATCCGCCGCCACCGAGCTGAACTGGGTGGTGGCGACCATGGTGGCATTTTTGGTGTTTATCCTGCAACTGGTGTACATCAATCTGATGTTTTTGTGACATCCTCCCCTTGCCAAAGCAAGGGGATTCCTACGGCGTTTGCGGGCAGCATCAAGCTGCTCGCAAATCACTTCGGCGGGTTCGTGCTGCTGACAACCTTACTGCATTGTTCACTTCACACGCGCTGCGGACACGTCCTGCCCTGATTTTTAACTACTGTTGCGCTGCCAAAATCGCTTGACCGCGCTTCAATACATTGATTGCGCCGACAACATCGGCATTATTTGAGTAACCGCATTGCACACATTCAAACTTTTCCTGCGTGATGCGGTTTTCCTTTGCCGTGTGGTTACAAGCAGGACAACAACGGCTGGTATTCTGCGGCGGAACGGCAAGCAAATACCCGCCGCGCCACAACAATTTATAATCCAATTGCCGCCTAAATTCATACCAAGACTGGTCTAAAATCACACGGTTTAAACCTGATTTTTGCTTCACATTTTTGCCGTGCTGTTCCGCATTGCCTTTGGCGGATTTAGCCATATTCGCCACCTGCAAATCTTCAACATACACAATCGCGTGGTTTTGGCTGATGGTGTTGGTGGTTTGATGCAGGAAGTTTTTGCGGACATTGGCAATTTTGTGGTGCAGTTTGCTGACTTTAAATTTTAATTTTTGCCAATTGTTTGAAAACTTGGTTTTGTGCTTGAACTGCTTTTGCAGTTTTGCCAATTTGCCTTTTAAGGTTTTAAATACGTTAATCGGCGCAAAAAACTGACCGTTGGAAAGCGTGGCGAATTTGGCAATGCCCATATCAATCCCGATTTCACCACCTTTAGGCTGTGGGATTTCTTGTTCAAATTCGGTTTGGACAGAAACAAACCATTTTCCGCATTTCTGCGATACGGTTACGTTTTTGACTGCACCCATAACCTGACGGCTGTTGCGGTAGCGCACCCAACCGATTTTCGGCAGCCAAATGCGTGCGTTGCCCTGCTCCAGCTTACAACCCTGCGGAAAACGGAAACGGTCTTTTTCGCCTTTCTTTTTGAATTTAGGAAAATCCGCACGTTTGGCAAAGAAGTTTTTGAACGCACTTTCCAAATCTTTTAAACTTTGCTGCAAAACTTGGCTGTGGCAGTCTTTCAGCCAAATCAGTTCCTTTTTCCATTCGGGCAGCAGTGCCGTCATTTTGGTATAGCTGAATTTAAACAATTTGTCTGCTTCGTGTTGCTCGTTCTGATGCGCCAAAGCCCGATTGAATACGAAACGGGAACAGCCGCAAAACTGTTTCATTTTGCGGATTTGTGCGCCGTTCGGCATCAGTTCGAATTTAAAGGCTTTACGGATTTGCATGATGTATTCAATACGGTAGCGAAGTAGTATTTTAACACTGATTTAGAACTGCTTCGCAGTCCGCGCCTTATATTCTCCGCCCTGAAGGACGGGGCTTTACGGGCGCAATCAGTTTGCCCGAACCGTTGCCCCTGCGGCAACGGTTTTTGCTGTTGGCGGGCGGAAAATCAGGTTAAAATACCCCGTTTTTCCCAATTTTTCGGACAAAATCATGTTTAAAGCAATGGACAAATACCGCTTGCCCGCGCAAATCCTGCTCGGCGCCATCGGTATTTCGTTTGTCGGCTTCGGGCTGTACGGCTACGAAACCACCCGCAACAACCAATACATCGTCCGTGTCGGCGACCAAGTCATCACCCGCCACGATTTGGACAACCACCTGCAAAACAGCGAACGGCAGGGCGGGCAAGCCCCTTCACGCGAACAAGGCTTCCAAACACTGCTCTCCCGCGCCTATCTGCTCGAAGGCGCCAAACTGCTGGGCTTGACCGTTTCTGACGAACAAATCAAACACATGATTGTCAATACCCCCGATTTTCATGATGCCAACAACAAATTCGACCCCGCCAAATTTCAAGAATACCTGAAACAAAACCACATCAACGAAGAAATCTTCATGGCACGCCAGCGCGAAGACCTGACCGTGCTGAACATGCTGACATTGCTGGGCAATTATCCCGTTGCCGACCCGCAGGTGCGCCAACTGATTGATTCGCAAATGGCAGAACGCACCTTACGCAGTGCGGGGCTGAATCCTGCCGCCTTTGCCACCAAAGTGAAAACCGATGAGGCTTCGTTGAAAAAGTTTTACGATGCCAACAAGAAAAACTACGTGCTGCCGCAAGCGGTGAAATTCCAATACCTTGTGTTGTCGCCCAAAGACTTGGCGGAAAAGCAGAAACTTGATGCAGACGAATTGAAGCAGGCACAGGCGCAGGCAGCAAGCCAAAACCAAGCCAAACGGCGCATCGCCCACATTCTGATTGCTGCGCCCGATGCGGCAAGCAAAGCCAAAGCCAAAGAACAGGCAGAAAAAATCGCCGCCGAAGCCAAAAAAGACCCGAAAAAATTCGGCGAATTGGCAAAACAATATTCGCAGGACGAAGGCACGGCGGACAAGGGCGGCGATTTGGGCGAATTTGCGCGTAACGGCATGGGCGAGCAGAGCAAAGCCGTTGAAGATGCGGCGTTTGCCTTGGAAAAAGGCGGGGTGAGCGGTGTGGTGGAAAGCAGCTTCGGCTACCACATCGTCCACGTTGCCGACATCGGCGAAGACGGCGGCGATGCGGCGCGGGCGGCGGCGGAAAAATCGCTGAAAGAGAAAAAAGCCCAACAAGCCTTTGCCAAATTGCGCGAAGAATTGAGCGAATTGGCGTTTGCCCACCCCAAAGAACTCAAAGCGGCTGCCGACAAGCTCGGCTTGACCGTGCAGGTGCAGGAACAATGGCTGACCCGCGCCAATGCCAACGAATTAAACATCGCCCCGCAAGTGGCGGACGCGCTGTTTTCCGCCGATGTGTTTGAGAAAAAACTCAATTCCGAAGTGGTGAATGTAAACGGCGATGCGTGGGTGGTGCGCGTGTCGGAAACCCGTGCCGAAACCGCGCAAAGCTTTGACAAGGTAAAAGAGCAGGTTAAAGAAGATTGGCTGCGTTCCGAATCGGTGCGCTTGGCAAACGAAGAAGGCAAAAAGCTGCTGGCGCAATTGCAGGCGGGCAAGTCGCCCGAAGTGGCATGGTCGCCCGTGCAAACGGTCAATCCCGCCGAATTGCGGGTGCAGTTGCCGCCGCAGGCGTATCAGGCTTTGATTCAGGCCGTTCCGCGCGGCGACAAGCCCGCTTATGTGCTGATTGAGCGCATGGGCGTGCCGGAAATTGTGCAGGTGCAGAAAATTGCGGCGGTCAATCCCGACAAGCAGATTGCGGTACTGGTGCGCGGCAGTATGGCGCAGCTTCAAACGGAAGCGCGTTTGCAGGCGTTTGTCGCGTCGTTGAGCGGCAAAATCAAAACCCAAAACGGCATCGAGCGCGTTTCTGAAAGCGAGTAAGCCATGCAAATCATTCATACCGTTGCCGAATTTCGCCGTTGGCGCGAAACGGCGGGTGCGGTGGCGTTTGTGCCGACCATGGGCAATCTGCACGCGGGGCATTTGGCGTTGGTGCGGACGGCGGCGCAACACGCGCCCGATGTGGCGGCGAGCATTTTTGTGAACCGTTTGCAATTCGGGCAGGGCGAGGATTTCGACCGTTATCCGCGCACTTTGGACGAAGACGCCGCCAAATTGCGCGATGCGGGCGTGGCGGTGCTGTTCGCGCCCGATGAAGCCGAGCTTTATCCGCGTGTGGCGCAGCATTATCAGGTCGAGCCGCCCCATCTGCAAAACGAATTGTGCGGCGCGTTCCGCCCCGGACATTTTCGCGGCGTGGCAACGGTGGTGGCAAAGCTGTTCAACATCGTGCGCCCCGATGTGGCGTGTTTCGGCAAAAAAGATTATCAGCAATTGATGATTGTGCAGGGCATGGTGCGCGATTTGGACATGGCGGTGCGGATTGTGCCGGTGGACACGGGGCGGGATACGGACGGTTTGGCATTGTCCAGCCGCAACCGCTACCTTTCCCCTGACGAACGCGCCGAAGCGCCGCGCCTGTACCGCGTATTGCGCCGCGTTGCCGATGCCCTGCGCGGCGGCGCGTGCGACTATGCCGCGTTGGAGCGGCAGGCGGCAGCCGAATTGTCGGCACACGGCTGGACGGTGGATTATGTGGAAATCCGCGAAGCAGACACGCTCAACATTGCCCGTGTCGGCATGGCGCGTCTGGTGGTGCTGGCCGCCGCCCGCTTGGGGCAAACCCGCCTGATTGACAACGTGGAAGCGTTTTCCAATGGGGCGGCGCTTGCCGTATAATGCGCCGAACCGTTTCACCACCAAACAAAGGACGCCATAACATGAACAAAATCGCATTGACGGCACTCACCGCTTTGGCACTGACCGCCTGCGCCGCACCCAACGGCAGCGCGGGTTTCGGCAACGTCGGCGGCGCGGACATCGGAGCAGCCGGCTCGGGCTTGGTCAAAATGTGGGTGCAAAACCAGTGTGTCGGCGAGCTGCAAAAGCGCAACGAATGGCGCTTGATTGCACTGGCAATGTCGGCGGAAAAACAGCAAGAATGGGAAGACCGCATTTGCGGCTGCGCTTCCGAAGAAGCGCCCAAGCAGATTTCCGCCGCCGACATCGGACAAATGCTCACGCAGGAAGGGCGCAACAAAGTGGCCGCCGAAGTAACCGTCAAAACCGTTACCGCCTGCTTCAAACGTTTGTATCAAAAATAAATCCTGATTTTTCCGCAACCATACGGCGCACCGCCTTGCCTGACTGTTCGGGCAGGGCGGGCGCACGCCTTGCCTGTTGGCGCAAAGGAACGACTTATGCACTACATCAGCACGCGCGGCAACACCGGCCGTAAAACCTTCAGCGAAGTGCTGTTGATGGGGCTGGCCCCCGATGGCGGCTTGATGATGCCCGAACACTACCCGCAAATCGGCGCGCGCGAGCTTGCCAATTGGCGCAACTTAAGCTATCACAACTTGGCATTTGAAATCATCAGCCTGTTTGCCGACGATATTCCCGCGCAAGATTTGCACGACCTGCTCAAACGCACCTACCGTGCCGAAACCTTCGGCACGCCCGACATCGCCCCCGTACGCACCCTGCAAGACGGCATCAAAATCCAAGCCGTTTCCAACGGCCCGACTTTGGCGTTCAAAGACATGGCAATGCAGTTTCTCGGCAATGCCTTTGAATACGTCCTTGCCAAAAAAAGTCAGAAAATCAACATTCTGGGCGCAACGAGCGGCGACACGGGTTCGGCTGCCGAATACGCCTTGCGCGGCAAACGCGGCATCAACGTGTTCATGCTCTCGCCCGCAGGGCGCATGAGCGCGTTCCAACGGGCACAGATGTACAGCCTGCAAGACGGCAACATCATCAATTTGGCGGTGGACGGCACGTTTGACGACTGCCAAGACATCGTCAAAGCCGTGCAAAACGATGCCGGATTCAAACAAAAATACGCTATCAGCACGGTAAACAGCATCAATTGGGGGCGGATTGTCGCCCAAGTCGTGTATTATTTCTACGGCTATTTCCGCGCCACCGCACACAACGGCGAAAGCGTCAGCTTCTGCGTGCCGAGCGGCAACTTCGGCAATGTCTGCGCCGGACACGTTGCCAAACAAATGGGCTTGCCCATCAATCGTTTGATGGTTGCCACCAATGAAAACGACGTGCTGGACCAGTTTTTCCGCACGGGCGAATACCGTCCGCGCGGCACGGCGCAAACCTTTGTTACCTCCAGCCCGTCGATGGACATTTCCAAAGCCTCCAATTTCGAACGCTTCGTGTTTGATTTGACGGGGCGCGATGCCGAAGCGGTGCGCGGTTTGTGGGCGGGGCTGGCGCAAACGGGCGGTTTTGACTTGTCGGCGCAATTGGCGCAAATTCGCGGACAATACGGCTTCGTGTCGGGCAAAAGCCTGCACCAAGACCGTTTGGACACCATTCGCGCCGTGTATGCAAGCGACGGCGAATTGCTCGACCCGCACACCGCAGACGGCGTGAAAGTGGCGCGGGATTTGCGCGAAGCGGGCGAAACGGTCGTGTGCTTGGAAACCGCGCTGGCCGCCAAGTTCGGCGAAACCATTGCCCAAGCGGTGGGGGAAAACGTGCCCGTGCCGCGTCCGGCGGCGCTGGCGGATTTGGAATCGCGCCCGCAAAACGTCCGCCACATCGGCAACGATGCCGAAGCGGTGAAGCAAATCATTGCCGAAACAGGATTTTCGGCTTAGGGTGGGTCATCAACTGACCGAAAAACCTTTGCACCGTCATTCCCGCGCAGGCGGGAATCCAAATCGAAGCACGGCAAACCTTGATAAAACATGGCTTGCCCAAAATCGGGCGGTGGATTTCTGCTTGCGCGGGAATGACGGCAGTTTTTATATTGCACTGATTTTTTGAGTATAAAAATCCAAATAATGACACGCCTTGGAGCAATGCATCGCGACACGCGCAAAACGGCATGCCCGCACATGCCGTTTTGCAGCACCGCCCCGCGCCGGGGCGCATGGAAAACATTTACAAGCACGGCGTTTCGGATTAAGATTCGCCATTGCGAAATTTGGCAGAAATTCACACGGTTTGCGCCGGATTTTCTGCATGGCGGGCTGCGCGGCAAAGGTGGCCGGTATTTATTGATTGTTGGTCGAACCGAAGGAAACTTGACTGATGGCTTCTGCAAAAACGGTACACGTGTTTCAAAAAAGCATATCCTCGCGCTATCGCGGCCTGATTTGGTCGGTGGCAGTGTTTTTGACATTGATTGCGCTGCTGATGGTCAGCTCGATTTGGCTGTCTGCCAAAATCCGCAACAACACCATGGAGCAGCTCGCGGTCGAGCAGGTAAACAGTGCCACGCAGGTCATCACCCAAAACCTGTTCAATCTCAAACTCAGCTACGGTGAAGACCCAAACAGCCCCCACATCCGCCACGCCTTGGACGTGGTCAAGCAAAGCAAAGACCACCTGAACGCCAATCTTGTCGCCCTGACCGAAGGCGGCACGGTGGAAACCCAAGAAGGCAGCAAATTCAAAATTTCCGCCCTGACCCAAGACGGCAATGCCCAACGCCTGCAACAGTTTAAAAACGACTGGGAACCCCTGTCGCGCCAAATCGACACCTACCTTGCCGAAGCCACCTCACCGTTGGCGGATTCGTCCAGCTTGGATTTGTCGGTAATGGGGGCGCAAAACATCAACGAAAAACTGCAAGCCAACGTCAATGGCGTTTTGAGCGTAATCAACGGCAAAATCACCGCCCGCACCGCATGGCTGGGCTGGATTCAAACCATCGGCGTGGTGATTGCGCTGGCGTATTTCTTGGTGTTCGTATTCTACTTCTTGAGCCGTTTGCGCGATTCGGACGTGCGCGTGGAAGCCGCCCGCAAAGAAACGGACGAAATCATGAACACCGTCAGCACGGGCTTGTTCCTGCTCGACAAAGACCTGAACATCGGTTCGCAATATTCTAAAGAGCTCGAAAGCCTGATTGGTCAAAACGAGCTGGCGGGGCGCAACCTGATGGAAGTGCTGGGCAACATGATTTCCCAAGAAGACCTGAACACCACCCACGGCTTTATCGGACAACTGTACAATCCCCGCGTGAAAGAACGCCTGATTGGCAGCCTGAACCCGCTCACCCGCCAAGCCATGAACATCACCGACCGCAACGGCAATCCGGTCGAGCGTTATTTGGACTTCAAATTCAACCGCGTCTATCAGGATAACGACATCTCGCGGATTCTGGTGAACGTGTCGGACGTTACCGATGCGGTGCTGCTGGAGCGCAAAATCGAAGAAGAGCGCGAGCAAAACGATTTGCAATTGGAAATGCTCAGCACCATTTTGCGTGCCGACCGCCAAATGATTGACGACTTCATCCGCAACACCCACAAACACAACATCAGCATCAACAACACCCTGAAAACGCCGGGCGAGCGTCAGGTGGAATTGCGCAGCAAAATCGAGCATATTTTCCGCGAAGCGCACAGCCTGAAGGGCGAAGCCTACGCGCTGAACCTGCACGGCTTTACCGTGATTGCCGAAAACATCGAAAACGAATTGAAAAAACTGCAGGCGCAAAGCAGCCTTTCGGGTGAAAACTTCTTGGGCTTGGCGGTGCATCTGGAAGAATTGATGAACCTCACCCAAACCATTGAGGATTTGGTCAGCCGCTTGGGACACGGCGAACCGATTGGCACGCCCCAAACACCTGCCGCCGGCAAAGCACGCATGACGGATTATTATGCGCGTTTGGTGTCGGATGTTGCCGAACGCAACAACAAAGTGGTGGACTTCAGCTATTCGGGCGTCGGCGAAGTGCCTGACGAAGGTTTGCGCACCACCATTCACGAAATCGCGGTGCAACTGTTGCGCAATGCGGTGGTGCACGGCATCGAAGCACCCGCCGTGCGCCAATCCAAACGCAAACTGGAAGCAGGGCATGTGCGCATGGAGCTGCGCGAAACGGAAAACAGCTATGTTTTGCGCTTGGAAGACGACGGCAACGGCATCGATTACGATGCCATCCGCAACAAAGCGGTGGAAATGGGCAAATATTCTGCCGAACGCGCCGCTTCCCTGAGTACCAAAGAATTGCTGATGCTGATGTTCAGCTCGGGCTTTTCCACTGTGGCAAAAGCCATCGGCGATGCGGGGCGCGGTGTGGGCTTGGACGTGATTAAAGACCGTGTGAACGCACTGGGCGGAAAAATCAACGTGTCTACTTCTGCGGGTGCCTATACGCGCTTTACCTTTACGTTCCCCAAAAAAGCCGTTTGAAAGCTTGGGAGTATGAGCAATGGTTAGAACCATTATGATTGTTGACGATTCCAATGTGATTCGCAACCGCATCAGCCGCAGTTCCAAAGAAGTCGAATTTGAGGTGGTGGCAACCGCCAATAACGGCATGGAGGCGGTAGAGCTGTACCGCCGTCATCATCCCGATTTGGTAACGATGGATTTGACCATGCCGAAAATGGACGGCTTGGAGTGCATCCGTCAGATTTGTGCGGCAGACGAGGAAGCCAATATCTTGGTGATTTCCGCTTTGTCGGACAAGGCAACGGGCATCAAGGCACTGGAATTTGGCGCGCGCGGCTTTATCTGCAAACCGTTTTCCGATGAGGAGCTGATACAGGCATTACTCGAAATGATGGAAGGTTGATTATGAAAGAGGAAAAATTACAGGTTTTTCTTGATGGTGTGCAAAAGTACTTCCATCAGATGATGGATCCGGAGGAGCTGATTGTCGGTACGCCGTATTTGGTGGAAAACAGCGTGCCTTCCGCCAAAGATTTTACCGGTGTGATTGCCGTTTCGGGCAAAAACAAGGGCATCGTGTATTTCACCGCACCCAAAGAGCTGTTGGAGCGTTTGCTGGTGCTGATGGGCGAAAAAGACGTCAGCGAAGCGTTTATGATTGATTTGGTGGGCGAAGTGGCGAACACCATTGCCGGCAATGCCCGCAGTGAATTTGGCGAGGAGTTTGAAATTTCCGTGCCGATTGTGCTGCGCGGTGCGCCCGATGAAATTCTGCTGCCGCGCAAAGACCGTTCGTTTGTGATTCCGATTACTTGGAAAGCGCGGAGTGCGGCGATTGTGGTGTCGCTGCGCAAGCCTTGATTGTGGCTTTTCCGTTGTGCCGCAACGGTAACGGCAGTGAAAAGCTGTGTCGTCGGCGCGGATTTGTTATAATCGGGCAATGATGTTTTTTTAAGTTGGAATTTTGCGATGAAGATAAACAAAACGGTTTGGCTGTTGGCGGGCGTGTTGGCGGTGGCGGCATGCGATAATCCGGTATCGGGCGGCGAAGGGCAGGGCGCACAAACGTCTGAAGCCGCTTCGCAGACAGTCGCATCACAAGCTGCCGCAGCAGAGCCGCAAACGGTGGAACTCAAAAGCCGCGACGGGGTTTTGACCATCAAAACCGCAGGGGCGTTTGCCGACAAGGCAGACGATGAAGCCTTGCGCCCCGAAGGCATCAAGCCCGAACAGTTGATTTTGCTGCAACACAACGAATCCGACAACATTACCGTGTATGCCGCCGATTTCGGCAAGGCGAAGCACGAAGCGGCGGATTATTTTGCCAAGCTGAAAAAAGCGTTGGAAAGCAATAAAGATTTGAAAGACTTGCGTGTGGAAACGCTCTCCGAAGCGCGTATGGATTACCGCTTCAGCCAAAACGATGCCAACGGCGATTTTGCGCTGAACGAAAGCTGTGCGGCATTGGTGGCGGGTGGTCAGGTGTACGGCGTGTGCGCTTCCAGTCCGGAAATTTCCACCGATGCTTTGGCGGCGGTGTTGAACGACATCAATGTGCGCGTGCTTGCCGAAGAGGGCGCGGAAGCGGCTTCGGCTGCCGCAGCATCTGAAGCGTCTGCTTCGGGCGCAGTTTCTGCTGCCAATTAAAACAGTTTGTCAGTCAGGACATCAAGGCAATCCGATTGGGCGGATTGCCTGATTTTTTTGTGAGGGCATGTGGGGCATGACAGTGGTATTTGATGACGAAGATAAAAAATATATGCGCCAAGCCATTGATTTGGCATGGCACGGACGTTTTTCCACATCGCCCAATCCGCGTGTGGGCTGTGTGGTGGTGCGCGGCGGGCAGGTGGTCGGGCAGGGTTTTCATGTGCGGGCGGGTGCGCCGCATGCGGAAGTGTATGCTTTGCGTCAGGCGGGCGAAGCGGCGCGGGGTGCGACTGCTTATGTCAGCTTGGAGCCGTGCGCCCACTACGGGCGTACGCCGCCGTGCGCCCAAGCCTTGATTGATGCGGGGGTGGCGCGGGTGGTGGCGGCGATGGAAGACCCCAATCCTTTGGTGGCGGGCAAAGGCTTGGCGATGTTGCGGGCGGCGGGCATCGATGCGGTGTCGGGGTGTTTGGAACAGGAAGCACGCGCACTCAATCGCGGTTTTTTGTCGCGCATCGAGCGCGGGCGTCCGTTTGTGCGTCTGAAAATCGCAGCAAGTTTGGACGGCAAAACGGCGCTGGCAGACGGGCGCAGCCAATGGATTACCGGTGCGGCGGCGCGTGCGGACGTGCAGGTTTTGCGGGCGGAAAGCTGCGCTGTTTTAACCGGCATCGGCACGGTGCTGGCAGACAATCCGCGCCTGAACGTGCGCGATTTTCCCGTGTTGCGCCAACCTTTGCGCGTGGTTTCGGACAGCCGTTTGCGCCTGCCCGCACACAGCCGTTTGCTGCAAGACGGCGTACCGACCCTGATTGCGGCAGTGGGCGGCGATGCGCGGCGTTTTGCCGATTATCCCCATGTTGCCGTTGTATTTGTTCCCGAGAAAAGCGGCAGAACCGACCTTGCCGCGCTGCTGGCGGAGTTGGCAGGACGCGGCATCGGCGAATTGATGGTGGAAGCGGGCGCGACACTCAACAGCGCGTTTTTACAGGCAGATTTGGCAGACGAAATCGTATTGTACCAATCGCCCAAGCTGCTGGGCGCGGCGGCACGCGGCGCGTTTGCCTTGCCGCAAAACCCCGCCGCACTCACAGGCGATGCCGCTTGGCACACCGTATCGGTGTCGCCGCTCGGTGCGGACATCAAATGGGTGTTGCGGCGAAATTCCTGTTAAAACAGCGATAAAAGGTGGCGCACCAACTGCGCCGAATGCGCCGCTGCCGTTTCCAAAAATGCTTCAAAACTGATTTCCGAGCCGTTGTCGGCGCTGTCGGAAATCGAGCGAATCACCACAAACGGTTTGTCGAAACGCCAGCACGTCTGCGCGATGGCGGCGGCTTCCATCTCCAATGCCGCCGCGCCCGGAAAACGGCTGCGGATGTGCCGCAACGTGTCGTTGCTGTGAATGAACTGGTCGCCGCTCACAATCAGCCCGTGATGGCAATGAATGCTTTTTTGGCGGCGGGCGGCTTCTTCGGCGGCGTAAATCAGCGCGTGTTCGCCAGCATAACGTGCGGGCAGGTGCGGCACTTGCCCGTGCGCGTAGCCGAAAGCGGTAACGTCCACATCATGATGCGCCACTTCCGTGCCGATGATGATGTCGCCGATTTTCAAGCCCGCGCCAACCGCCCCCGCGCTGCCGGTATTGATGATGCAGTCGGGCGAAAAATGCTCGCACAGCAAAGTCGTGGCGATGGACGCATTGACCTTGCCGATGCCGCTCAAACACAAAGCCACATTCTTACCGTCCAAAACCCCCTGATAAATTGTCATCTTGCCGATATTGTGGGTGTGAACCTGCCGCATCGCCTGATGCAGCAGACGGATTTCCGGCTCCATCGCGCCGATGATGCCGAAACTTTGCGGCGAAAACGGCGCGGTCATGCAAAAATCTCCGTCCATTCCGCCCGCTTGGCAAGCAGCATGCGGGCGATTTCCTGCGCCCCTTCCAAGCTGTGGCTCGCCGCCCAACCGCATTGAACCTCATTGCAGGCAGGCACTTCGGTTGCCGCCACCACATCATTCAGCGTTTTCTCAATCAAATCCAAAGCGTCCTGATATTCGGGCAGATTCAGCAGGGCGATGTAAAACCCCGTTTGGCAACCCATCGGGCTGATGTCCACCACCTTGTCCGAGTGGTTGCGCGACAATTCCGCCATCAGATGTTCCAGCGAATGCAGCGCGGGCATTTTCATGTGTTCTTGATTGGGCTGGCACACGCGCAGGTCGTATTTGTAGATTTTGTCACCGTGCTCGCCATCGGTAACGCATGCCAAGCGCACATAGGGGGCTTTGACTTTGGTGTGGTCGAGATTGAAACTTTCCACGTTCATGCGTTTGTCGCGGGTGATTTCGGTCATGATTCGCTCCTAAAATTGTGGCAGAAGTGCCGATTATACAATGACGGCAGATGTTCGGGACACGCCCGTCAAATGCCCCAGAGCCGTTCCACGCCTTCGCGCATCAGCATCAGCGCGGGGTCTTGCTCAAATTCGTCCAAGTAAATAAAGTTTAAAGGCAAAAGCTGTTCAAATTCATCGATAACGGCAATGGCGCGGTTTTGTGCCACCGCCGTTTCCGCCTTGTGTTTGGGCACCATCGCCAAGCCCGTTCCCGCCGCCACCAAGTCGATGATGGTTTGCGGATAGTCGCAGATGATTTGCTTTTTCGGGGCGAGCTTGTGGCGGTGCCAAAATTGTTGCAGGTTTTTGTGGCTGCCGGAAACGGGCGACATTTCCACCCAAGTGAAGTTGTTGAGGCTTTTGGGCAAGCCCGCCAGCAGGCGCGGCGCGTCCTGTTTGGGGCAAATCAGCGAGTAGGCGATGTTTTCCAAAAAAATGCTTTGCAGGCTGCGCTGGTTGATGCTGCCCAAGAAAAAGCCGCCGTGCAGTTTTTTGGCGAGAATGCGGGTGAGGATTTCGCCGCTCATGCCGTATTGGATGTGAAGCTGGACATTGGGGTGCTGGTGCATCACCAGCCGGGTCAGTTCGGTTACTTTGTGCGGGTCGATGGGGTGAATCAGCCCCAGTTGGGCGTTTTGCACGTAGTCTTCGGAAAGGGTGCGCACAAACATTTCCAGTTTGTGTTTGTGCTGCATCAGCGCTTCGGCTTCGGGCAGCAAAACTTCGCCGGCGCGGGTGAGGCACATGCCGTTGCTGACCCGTTTGAACAGGGGTGTGCCGACGTCGTTTTCGATGGCCTTGATTTGCGCCGACACGGCAGGTTGCGACAAAAACAGTTTTTCGGCGGCTTGGGTGAGGTTTTTGGTGTGCGCTACGGTGATAAAGGCACGCAATTGGTTGATGTCCATGAACAATCCGTGATTCGGCTGCGGCGCGGGCGGGGGCTTGGGCGGCCGCAGCAGGTTTTTGTAAAGAAATTTGGGGTGGTTTTTAACATATTTTGATGGTTTTTGGAACGGTTTTTTGATGGCGAACATCATAAAAATCAATAATGCTCGGTCGTGTAATCAGATTTTTGGATAATGGTCATTGAAAAATAAGATTGGGCAACTGTAGTCGTCTGTTTGTACATTCCCGCGCTTGCCCACTTGTGCGGCAAAATCAGAAAAACGATTCTACAGGAGGTTTTTTATGGCAGAGCAAGCCCAAAGCCCGTCTGCGGGCGAAGAAGCGCGGGTGGCGGCGCAGGTATTGGCGCACCCGAAGTTTCAAAATATGGCAAAACAGAAGGCGCTGGTCGGCTGGACGTTTTCGGCGGTGATTTTCGCCGTTTATGTCGGCTATATTTGGATTATCGGCACCGACCCGCAGTTTTTCGCCGCCAAAATGGCGGAAAACGGCGTGACCACGCTGGGCATTTACGCCGGGGTGTTTGTGATTTTGTTTTCGTTTGTGATTACGCTGGTGTATGTGGCGGTCGCCAACGGCAAATTTGAGCAAGCAACCCGACAAGTGGTTGATGAAGTGATGAAAAACGGAAATAAGGAGACACAGCATGGTCAATAAGCTGATGTTTGCCGCGCTGTCGGCATTGGCGGCGGGCGGCGCGTATGCGGACGCTTTTAGCGGCGAGGTGGAAAAGCAGCCGACCAATTGGACGGCGATTATCATGTTTTTCATTTTTGTGGGCGCAACGCTGTGGATTACCAAGTGGGCGGCTTCGCAAAACAAATCCACCAAAGATTTTTACACGGCGGGCGGGGGCATTTCCGGCTTTCAAAACGGCTTGGCGATTGCGGGTGATTTTATGTCTGCCGCTTCGTTTTTGGGCATTTCCGCGATGGTGTTTACCAGTGGCTACGACGGCTTGATTTATTCCACCGGCTTTTTGGTGGGCTGGCCGATTGTGCTGTTTTTGGTGGCGGAACGCCTGCGCAATTTGGGAAAATTCACCTTTTCGGACGTGGCAGCCTACCGTTTGAAGCAAACCCCCGTGCGCCTGTTTGCCGCCACAGGTTCGCTGCTGGTGGTGATGCTCTACCTGATTGCACAGGTGGTGGGCGCGGGCAAGCTGATTCAGCTTTTGTTTGGCATGAGCTATTTTTCGGCGGTGGTGATTGTCGGTGCGCTGATGGTGGCGTATGTGCTGTTCGGCGGCATGCTGGCAACCACTTGGGTGCAGATGATTAAAGCCGTGCTGCTGCTGGGCGGCGCGACATTTATGTCGTTCATGATTTTGAAAGACTTCGGTTTCAGCTTTGAAGCCATGTTCCAAAAAGCGGTGGAAGTCCACGACAAGGGCGAAGCGATTATGGCACCCGGAGGCTTGGTGAAAAACCCGATTGACGCACTGTCGCTGGGTTTGGCACTGATGTTCGGCACGGCGGGTTTGCCGCACATTCTGATGCGCTTTTTCACCGTACCCGATGCCCGCGAAGCGCGTAAATCGGTGGTGGTGGCAACGGGCTTTATCGGCTATTTCTACCTGCTCACCTTCATCATCGGCTTTGGTGCGATTATTTTCCTGACCAAAAACCCCGAGTTTTTTGAAACCTTGAAAGACGGCTCGACCGCGATGGTGGGCGGTACGAATATGGCGGCGGTGCATTTGTCCAAAGCGGTGGGCGGCGATTTGCTGCTGGGCTTTATTTCGGCAGTGGCGTTTGCGACCATCTTGGCGGTGGTGGCGGGCTTGACCCTGTCGGGCGCGTCTGCCGTCAGCCACGACATTTATTCGTCTGTGATTCGCAAAGGTCAGGCTTCGCAGGAAGAAGAAATGCGCGTGTCCAAAGCCGCAACTTTGGGCTTGGGCGTGTTGGCGATTGTGTTGGGCTTGGCGTTTGAAAACCAAAACGTGGCGTTTATGGTGGGCTTGGCGTTTGCCGTTGCCGCTTCCGCCAATTTCCCCGTGCTGATGCTCAGCATGTTCTGGAAAGGTTTGACCACGCGCGGCGCGGTGGCGGGCGGGTTTGCCGGACTGATTGGCGCTTTGGTGCTGATTGTGTTGGGCCCGACCGTGTGGGTGGAAGTGCTGCACAATGCCGAAGCGGTGTTCCCCTACAAAAACCCCGCGATTTTCACCATTCCTTTGGCGTTTGTCGTGTCGTGGATTGTGTCGCTGCTGGACAATTCCGAGCAGGCGAAGTTGGACAAAGCCGGCTTTGACGCGCAATATGTGCGTTCGATGACGGGTATCGGCGCGGCGGAAGCGTCCGACCACTAACCGTTTGCCCGATGGAAACGGCACGCTCCCGCACGGACGGCGTGCCGTTTTTGCGTGGCGGCGCAAGTGTTGTGTTTGTGTAAATTTGTGTCGGGCGCACTCGTGCGGGTGCGCCGTTTTCCGTATAATACGCGCTGTTTCAATCTGCTTGGAGGCGCTTGCCATGTCCAAAAAATATTTCGGCACGGACGGTGTGCGCGGCACGGTCGGTCAATTTCCGATTACCCCCGATGTGGTGATGAAGCTGGCGTGCGCGTTCGGGCGCACCCTGTTCCGCCCCAACCAAAACCACAAACCCAAAGTCATCATCGGCAAAGACACGCGCGTGTCGGGTTATATGCTGGAAACCGCGCTGGTGTCGGGCTTTTCCGCCGCAGGGGTGGACGTGGTGCAAACCGGCCCCTTGCCCACGCCCGCCATCGCCTACCTTACCCGCGCCTTCCGCTTGGACGGCGGCGTGATGCTGTCCGCTTCGCACAATCCCTACCACGACAACGGCATCAAATTCTTCGCCGAAGGCGGGGTGAAGCTCAACGATGAAATGGAATTGGCGATTGAAGCGGAAATGGACAAACCCATGTGCACCGTTGCGTCCGACCTGCTCGGACGCGCCAAGCGCATTGACGGCGCGGCAGACCGCTACATCGAATTTTGCAAATCCACTTTTCCCGCCGATATGGATTTGTACGGCATCAAGCTGGTGGTGGACACTGCCAACGGCGCGGGCTACCACAGCTCGCCCGAAGTGTTCCGCGAGCTGGGCGCGGAAGTGGTGAGAATGGGTGATGAACCCAACGGTTTCAATATCAACGAAAAAGTGGGTGCAACCGATGTCAAGGCTTTAGAAAAACGTGTGTGTGAAGAAAAAGCCGATTACGGCGTTGCGCTGGACGGCGACGGCGACCGCCTGATGATGGTGGACAGAAACGGTATTTCCTATGACGGCGACAAGCTGGTGTATGTGTTGGCAAAAGCCCGCGCCAAGCAGGGCGTGCCGTTTGGCGGCGTGGTCGGCACGGTGATGAGCAATTTTGCGATGGAACACGCTTTGACGGCGCAGGGCATTGCCTTTGCCCGCGCACCGGTGGGCGACCGCTATGTGCTGGAGCAGCTTCAGCAGCGCGGTTGGCTGCTGGGCGGCGAGGCTTCGGGGCATATTTTGTGCATGGACCGGCACAATACCGGCGACGGCACGATTGCCGCGCTGCAGGTGTTTGCCGCGCTGAAAATTTTGGGACAGGATTTGGCGGCGGCGGTGGATTGGCAGCCCTATCCGCAAACGCTGATTAATGTACACATCGACAAAAACAGCGATTGGGAAGCGGTGGCCGCGCCGTTTGTGGCGGAAGCCGAAGCCGAATTGGCGGGGCGCGGGCGCGTGGTGCTGCGTCCTTCCGGCACCGAGCCTGTGGTGCGGGTGATGGCGGAAGCGGACGATGTGGCTTTGGCAGCGTGCGCGGCGCGGAAAATCGCCGATGCTTTGTCTGCCCGTTTTCAATAACGGGTTGTTTGAATCAGAAACGGTCGCGGCGGCGGCGCGGCCAAACGCAGTGAATTGGTATGCTTGCTTTATTGGAAACGTTTTTTCAGAATTTCGGCTATGCCGCCGTGTTTTTCGTGCTGGTGGTGTGCGGTTTCGGCGTGCCGATTCCCGAAGACATCACGCTGGTGGCCGGCGGCATCATTTCGGGCTTGGGTTATGCCAATGTGCATTTGATGTTTGCCGTGGGCATGCTCGGCGTGCTGGTCGGCGACGGCATCATGTTTTTGCTCGGCCGTTTTTACGGCGAGCGGATTTTGCAGTTTCGTTTGGTACGCAAGCTGATGCCGCCCAAGCGTTACGCGCAGGTGCAGAAAAAATTTGACCAATACGGCAATTATGTGTTGTTTGTCGCCCGTTTTTTGCCGGGCTTGCGCAGCCCGATTTTCATGACGGCGGGCATGAGCGGCAAAGTGTCGTTTTGGCGCTGGCTGCTGATGGACGGCTTGGCGGCGCTGGTTTCCGTGCCGCTTTGGGTGTATTTGGGCTATGCGGGTGCAGACGAAAACGAGCGCGAATGGCTGCTGATGCAGGTACACCGTTTTCAAAACATCTTGTTTGTGCTGCTGGGCTTGGCGGTGGCGGGCGGCGTGTGGTTTTGGTGGCGCAAACGCAGCCGTTTGCTGGCGCGTAAGCAGGCATTGTTGGAAAAACGCCGTTTGCGCCGCCAACAACGGCGCGACAAAGCGGCGGCTTCTGCAGAAAGCAAGTAAAATCACGGCGGCTGTTCCCCCGATGGCACAGTCGCCCGACTGTTTTCAGGAAAACCCCAATCATGAGCGAATATTATATCGGCATCATGTCCGGCACCAGCATGGACGGCGCAGATGCCGTGCTGGCGTGCTTGGACGGCACACAATGGCGCGGCGTGCGCGCCCATGCTTTTTTGCCTTATCCCGATGATTTGAAAACGCGTTTGCTGGATTTGCAACAGCGCGGCACAGACGAACTGCACCGCAGCCGCCTGCTGGCGCGGGAATTGGCGGAGCTGTATGCGCTGGTGGTGGAAAAACTGCTGCGCGAAAACGGTTTGCGCCCGCAAGACATCACCGCGCTGGGCTGCCACGGGCAAACGGTGCGCCACGCCCCCGAACACGGCTACAGCGTGCAGTTGGCGGATTGGGCATGGCTGGCGCGTTTGAGCGGCATCGATACGGTGGGGGACTTCCGCAGTGCGGATTTGGCGGCGGGCGGGCAGGGTGCGCCGCTCGTTCCCGCCTTCCACCACGCCCTGTTTGCTTCCGCCGAACACGTCCGCGTGGTGTTGAATCTCGGCGGCATCGCCAACATCAGCGTGCTTGCGCCCGATGATGCGCCCTTCGGTTTCGACACGGGCGCGGGCAACATGCTTGCCGATGCGTGGACGCGGCACGTTTGGCAGCAGCCGTTTGACCGGAACGGCGAAAAAGCCGCGCAAGGCAAATTGCTGCCCGATTTGCTGGCGCGTTTGTGCGCCCACCCCTATTTTGACCAGCCCGCACCGAAAAGCACGGGGCGCGAATTGTTTTCGCTGGCGTGGCTGCAAAGCCATCTGCGCGGTGGCGAAGCGCCCGAAGACGTGTTGCACACGCTGCTGCATTTTACGGTGGAAACGGCGGTGGCGGCGATACGCCGTTACGCGCCCGATGCCGAATGCGTGTATGCCTGCGGCGGCGGCGTGGAAAATGCCGAACTGATGCGCCTGCTGCGCGAAGCCTTGGCACGCCAAAACACGGATTTGCGCCGTACCGATGCCTTGAATCTGCACCCGCAGCAGGTGGAGGCGGCGGCGTTTGCGTGGTTGGCGGCGTGTTGGCGGCACGGTGTGGCGGTGGACTTGCGCCGTGCCACCGGTGCGGCGGAAACCGCCGTATTGGGCGCAGGCTATGTGCTTGCCAAGCCCGAAGCGCGTCCCACTGCGGTGGTGTGCGAAATTCCGCCCGAAGCGCGGTTCAACGACATGAAAAGCAAAAGCGGCTGCAAACGCCTGTTTGCCGCCATCGGCTATTCGGCAGACGGCATACGGGCTGCCTACCGCCACGAAGCGGGCTTCCGCCAACTGCTCGCCCTGCACGGCGTGCTGCTGCTTGCCGTGTGGTGTTTCGATTTTGACACATCCACGCGCATCATCTTGATTGCCGTATCGTTTTTATCGTTGGCGGTGGAGCTGCTCAACACGGGCATCGAAACGGTGGTGGACTATATTTCTTTGGAAAAACACCCGCTTGCCAAGCGTGCTAAAGATGTCGGCTCGGCAGCGCAATGGCTGGTGCTGCTGATGATTCTGATTGTGTGGCTGACGGCATGGCTGGGCTGACCGCACAGGCTTTGACCGTTGCCGGCTCGGACAGTGGCGGCGGCGCGGGCATTCAGGCGGATTTGAAAACCTTCCAAATGCGCGGCGTGTACGGCGTGAGCGTCATCACCGCCCTGACCGCGCAAAACACTTTGGGCGTGCATGCCGTCCACCCCGTTCCCCCCGCAATGGTGGCGGCGCAACTGCGTGCGGTAACGGACGATTTTGCCATCGGCGCGGTGAAAATCGGCATGCTCGGTTCGGCGCAAATCATTGATTGCGTGGCGGCACACCTGCCCCACGGTGCGCCCTTGGTACTCGACCCCGTGATGCGGGCGAAAGACGGCGCATCGCTGCTTGCCGATGATGCCCTGTTTGCCTTGACTGCCAAACTGCTGCCGCGCACCACCGTGTTCACCCCCAATCTGCCCGAAACGGAACGTTTGAGCGGAATTTGCGTGCAAACCCGTGCCGATGCCGAACGCGCCGCCCGCCTGTTCATGCGGCAGGGCGCGGCAAATGTGGTGATAAAGGGCGGGCATGCCGGTGCGGACGTGTGTTGCGACCGCGTATTTTTGGCAGACGGACGCTGCTTGGAGCTGAGTCGTCCGCGCATCGCCACCGCGCACACACACGGCACGGGCTGCACCTTTTCCGCCTGCATCGCCGCCGAATTGGCAAAAGGACACAGCGTTGCCGATGCCGTTTGCACCGCCAAAGCCCTGTTGCACCGCGCCATTGCCGCCAGCCCGAACATCGGCGCGGGCTGCGGGCCGGTCAATCATTGGGCGTTTGCCGAACCGCCGTCTTACCCATGCGCTTGGTAACCACATCATGACGAACTTTTCCCGCGAAACCTTAAAACTGTACTTTGTTGCCGGCACGCAAGACTGCCGCCACCTGCCGCACACGCCCGAACAAAACCTGCTGGGCGTATTGGAAACCGCCCTGCAAAACGGCATCACCTGCTACCAACTGCGCGAAAAAGGCGCACACGCCCTGCAAGACGAAGCCCGCATCCGCCGTTTGGCAGGCGAATGCCGCGCCCTGTGCCGCCGCTACGGCGTGCCGTTCGTGCTGAACAACGACGTGCGTTCGGCACTGGCATGGGGCGCGGACGGCGTGCATATCGGTCAGCAAGACATGCCCCTGCGCGAAGCGGCGAACCTGTGTCGCGGCAAAATCTTCTTGGGCATTTCCAATAATTCCCTTGCCAATGCCCAAACCAGCGCGGCGGCGGCATGCGCCGATTATCTGGCGGCAGGCCCGATTTTCCCGACCCAATCCAAGCCCGATGCCAAAGCCCCTGTGGGCGTGGACTTGGTGCGGCAGGTACGCGCGGCGGGCATTGCCGCGCCTTTGGTGGCAATCGGCGGCATCACAGCCGGCACCGCGCCCCTGCTGCGTGCGGCGGGCGCGGACGGCATCGCCGTGATTTCCGCCATTGCCGCCGCCGCCGATGTGGCACAAGCGGTGCGGGCGTTGGCGGCAGACGGCGCGGCATGATGCGCGGCGGCGGCACGGTTTCCGGCAGGTGCGGACGCTTTGCCCGCCCTTTTGCACACGGCAACGCTTGTCATCGCAGAACAAAGCGTTATAATCCGCCGTTTGGTGCGGAAAAATGCAGATGGAAACAAAAAAACGCCCCGTATCGGTACTGGTGGTGCTGCACGACGGCGCAGGACAGGCACTGCTGCTCGAGCGTGCCGACCGTGCCGGCTTTTGGCAATCGGTAACCGGCAGCTTGGAAGCGGGCGAAACCCCGTTTGCCGCCGCCTTGCGCGAAACCGCCGAAGAAACCGGCATCGTCCTGCCGCCGCACCGCCTGCACGACTGGCAGCACAGCGTGGAATACGAAATCTACCCGCACTGGCGGCACCGCTATCCCGCAGGCGTCTGCCGCAACACCGAACATTGGTTTTCGGCAGTGGTGGCGCGGGATACCCCGCTTGTGTTGAGCGAACACACGGCGTTTGCGTGGCTGGACGCGGCGGCGGCGGCACAACGCGCCTCATCGCCCTCCAACCAAGACGCACTGCGGCGTTTGGCGGATTCGGTTTGCCACTTTGAAACCCCGCCGTTTACGGCGGTAAAATAAGCAGCTTGATTGTTCGGGCGGCGCATCGGCCCGTCCGAATCGGGGCAAGGCACAAGGCTGTGCTTTATGTGCAGCCCTGTGCGTTGAAACATACTGAACAAACATGACTTTACAAAATGTAATTCCTTTTGCCCATGCCTTGGTGCAGCAGCACCTGCACGCGGGCGATTACGCGGTGGATGGCACCATGGGCAACGGCCACGACACCCTGATGCTGGCGCATTGCGTGGGCGATGCGGGGCGCGTGTTTGCCTTCGACATTCAAAGCGCCGCACTCACCGCCACCGCCGACCGTCTGCATCAGGCGGGTTTGCGCCACCGCGCCGAGCTGATTCAAACCGGACACGAACACATGACCCGCCACGTGCCTTTGGGCATCCGCGCCGCCATATTCAACTTCGGCTACCTGCCCGGCGGCGACAAAAACATCACCACCCGCGCCGACACCAGCTTGGCGGCGGTCGGCGCGGCATTGTCGCTGCTGGCAGACGGCGGATTGCTTGTTGCCGTACTCTATCCCGGACACGACGCGGGCAAAACCGAAGCCGACCTGCTCAACCGCTATGCCAAAACCCTGCCGTTTCCCGCCTTCAACGTCCTGTATTACGGCTTCACCAACCGCGCCGCCTACCCGCCGTTTTTACTGGCAATCGAAAAAAATCCGACAGGCGCGGCACAAAGCATCAGCCCAATCTAGGAAACACCCATGTACCTGCCGCTCAAACACAGCCATATTTTATTGGTGTGCATCAGCATTATTTTGTTTAATCTGAAATTCTGGCTGCGCTTTGCCCGTGTGCACCGCCCCGTGCCGCGTTGGCTGGACATCATACCCCATGCCAACGACACCCTGCTGCTGTGTACGGGCGCGGCACTGCTGCATCTGGGCAAATGGCAGCCCTTTGGCGCGGCGGCATGGCTGGGGGGAAAACTGGTGCTGGTGTGCGCCTACATCGCTGCGGGCATCTTCTGCATGAAACAAACGCCGCGCAGCACCCGCGCCAACAGTGCATATGCCCTGTGCTGGCTGCTGCTGGCGGCAACCGTGTATTTGGCGCGGGTCAAGCCCTGAACCGGAGCAGCGCATCATGACCGTTTTCACCCGCATCGGCATCGTTACCCGCCCCGACACCCCCGACATCACCCCCGATTTGCACAATTTGGTGGCGTTTTTGCACCGGCGCGGCGCGGAAATCCACATCGGTCGCGATTGTGCCGAATACCTGCCTTCCGCCGCGCTTGCCCCGTGCAGCGTTCATGCCGACCACGAAGACTGGGGGCGTTTGTGCAACCTCATCATCGTATTGGGCGGAGACGGCACATTTCTTTCCGCCGCCCGCCAAGTCGCCCCCTACCGCGTGCCCGTTGTCGGCGTCAATCTCGGCACACTCGGCTTTCTCGCCCAAGTGCCGCGCGAAAACATGACCGCCGAACTCGCCCGCATCATGTCCGGACAATACCTCACCGAAAACTGCATCTTGCTGCAAGCCGAAGTGTACCGCAACAACGAAGCCGTTTACCGCAACCTTGCCCTGAACGACGTGGTGCTGTCGCGGGGATTGGCGGGGAAAATGATAGAGTTTGAAGTATTCATCAACGAACAATTCGTCTACACCCAGCGTTCGGACGGCTTGATTGTGTCCACCCCCACAGGCTCGACCGCTTACGCACTGGCGGCGGGCGGCGCGATATTGCAGGCAGGGCTGAACGCCTTCACCCTTGTTCCCGTCTGCCCGCAGTCTTTGACCAACCGCCCGATTGTCATCTCCGACACCGCCGAAATCGACATACTCGTTACCAAAGCCAGCGATGCCCGCGTCCACTATGACGGACAATCCTTTACCGACATTCAAAGCATGGACAGAATCGCCCTGCGCCGCTACCACCACGCCGTGAAAGTACTCAACCCCGTGCATTACCAATACTATCGCACCCTGCGCCAAAAACTGCACTGGGGCGAACAATTGGTATAATATAGCATTGCCCGCGTTTGCAAAAATTTACACAAGCCAAGCCGTTTTTCACAATAATTTTTGCAAAACAAATGCTTGATTTGGCTAAAAAGCGTTTTGTGCGGCGCAAAAAATGTATTTTTCTGTAAAAACCAAAGCAAAACAAGCCCGAATGCTGATAAGATACGCGGCTGTTTTCATCATTTTTGTTTAACTGACCAATCTATGGCGATGCAAAAACCGAATTTTTCCCGAAGTTTTTCCGTAATCGCGGCACTGACGGTGTCGGGCATGGCGTGGGCGACTGTGGGCAAGCCCCAAACTGCCGCGCCCGCAGAACAGTACAAAGTCGAACGCGTGGTGCAGGAATTGCCCATGCCTGCTGTGGCTGCCAACGGCAGCAAAGGCACAAGCTATTGGTATGACGAAGAAGTGCAAACGGGCGACAACTTGAGCCTGATTCTCACCCGCTTGGGCGTGAGCGAAAACAGCATTCAAAATTTCCTGAAAAACAGCCCTGTCGATACCAAAATGCTCCAGCTTCGCGCAGGGCAGATTATCTCGGCGCGGGTGGACTCGGCGGGCGACGTTACCGACGTGCAGTTTTTTAATGATGACGACAACGGCGAGCGCAATTTGGTTGCCATTGAAAAAATCAACGGCAAATGGCAGCTTCATGTGGGCGAGGTCGATACCGAAACCATGCCTTCGCTGCGTTCGGTGGTGGTCAGCACATCGGCAACGGGCGCATTGTCGCGGGCGGGCGTGCCGGTGGAAATCCGCACGTCTTTGCGCGAGATGTTCAGCGACAAATTTGATTTGAACGAGCTTAAAGCGGGCGACAGCATCCGCGTGCTGTATGAAAGCCTGTATTTTCGCGGGCAGGAAATCGCCACGGGCAATGTGTTGGCGGCGGAAGTCAGCACGGGCGGGCGCACTTATCACGGCTATTATTTCGAGCACGGCGACACGGGCGGCAATTTTTATGACGAAAAGGGCAATGCTTTGAAAAAAGGTTTTGCCGGTCAGCCGATTGAGTTTTTCAGCCGCATTTCTTCACCCTACGGAATTCGTCTGCACCCCGTATTGAAAACCATCAAAATGCACACGGGCATTGACTACGCCGCGCCGACAGGCACGAAAATCCTTGCGCCCAGCGACGGGGTGGTAACGTTTCGCGGCTGGAAGGGCGGCTACGGCAATACGGTGATGGTGTCGCACGGCAACGGTATGGAAACGCTGTATGCCCACATGAGTGCGTTTGTCAGTGGTGTGGACGAAGGCACGCGGGTGCGGGCGGGCGATGTGATTGGTTTGGTGGGCAGCACGGGGCGTTCCACCGGCCCGCATCTGCACTATGAAGTGCGTATCGGCGGACAGCACGTCAATCCGGCAACGGCGGCACTGCCCACGCCCAAGCTCAATGCCCCCGATTTGGCGGCACTGAAAAAATATCAGAAAAAAACCGATGAAACGCTGGCTGCCGTGCGCGGTTTGCCGGTGATGGTGTCGCAGAAAGATTAGGGCGTGCCATCAACTAAATTTTCCTACTGAAAATCAGTTCAATATGAAAATCATCGTCATTCCCGCGCAGGCGGGAATCCACTGTACGATAACTTGCGGGCAATGTTTTATCTAAGGTTTGTTGTGTTTCGATTTGGATTCCCGCATTCGCGGGAATGACGGTGCGGTGTTTTTTCGGTCAATTGATGGCACGCCCCGGTCAAAAGTTTAAATTGCGCCACGATTGTGTTCATAAAAACAGCACCTTGAAAAAGGTGCTGTTTGTTTTGGGTTTGTCGGGGCGGTCAGGGCGTGTCATCATTTACTTATGCGGCGGTATTTTCAGCTAAAATCCGCACCTGCCGCGTTAAAAATCCTTACAAGGTGCCCAACCTTGTGCGGATTTTCGCCTTGCATCTGCGAATTTTTGCTTGAAAAGCTGCTTCGCAAAGCAATTGATGACACGCCCTAGCGCACGTTTTGGCTTTTTTCTTTGTGCTGCAACACGGCGCGGTCGATTTTGTCCATCAAGACGTCAATCGCCGCCTGCATTTCGTTTTCCACCGCTTCCACATGCAGGTCTTTGCCCGCCAAGTGGATTTGTGCGGCGGCTTTGTGCTGGTGTTTGTCGGCGGAAAGCGTAAATTGGACGCTGATGATGCCGCTACTGTGGCGGTTTACCCGTTCCATTTTGGCGGCAATGCGCTGGCGCAAAGCGTCGCCGACATCGACATTCAAACCGGTAATGTGCAGATTCATGGTTCAACTCCTTGAACATTGGACGGAAAAACAGTTACACGCGCCGTTTGCCTGCGGCGGGAATGTTGAGCAAATCGCGGTATTTGGCAACGGTGCGGCGGGAAATATTGATGCCCTGCTGTTGCAGCAGTTTCATCAATTGGCTGTCGCTGTAGGGCTTGTGCTTGTTCTCGCTGTCGATGATTTGCACCATCAGTGCTTTGATGACGCTTTGGCTGATGCCTTCTTCGTCTTCGCCGGTTACCGCCGTTTGCGTAAAGAAGTATCGTAAGGGAAATACGCCGCGCGGGCAAGACAAATATTTTTGATTGACGGCGCGGGAGATGGTGCTTTCGGCAAGCTCCAGATATTGGGCGCAGTCTTTGAGCAGCATGGGCACGAGTCCGATTTCGCCAAAATGAAAAAAATCCTGCTGCTTATCGACGATGTATTCGGCAATGCGCATGACGGTGGATTTGCGTTGGCACAGCATGTCCACTTTTTGCCGTGCTTCGGCGGCTTTTTCTTTCCAAACGGGGTCGGTGCTGCCCGCTTCGTTCAGTGCCTGCATCAGCTCGCTGTTGATTTTGACGCGCGGCCAGGTGGTTTCGTTGCTGACGGCATGCCAAACGCCCTGATGTTCTTTGATGACGACTTCGGGCTGGATGTAGGCGGTGGGGGTGTCGGCGGCGAAGCCGTAGGCGGGAAAGGGGTTGAGTGTGCCAATCATTTCCAAGGCGGTTTTGATGGTGTCGGCATCGAAATCGGGCAGGTGCTTGGCAAGGTGGGTACAGTTTTGGTGGACGCCGTGTTTGAGACGGTCGAGGTGGCGGCTGACGATTTGGGCGGCGCAACGGCGTTCGGGCGAGGCGGGCAGGCGCGAGAGCTGGTGCAGCAGCGATTCGCCGAGATTGGCAGTGGCGATGCCGGGCGGGTCGAAGTTTTGCAGGTGGGCGAGGGCGGTTTCCAAGTCGCTTTCGCTGAGCATCCACTCGAGCGGGGTGTGTTCCACGATTTCTTCGAGGCTGTCGGTGAGGTAGCCGTGTTCGTCCAAAAAGTCGATGAGAATGTGGACGTGTGCCGCTTCTTGTTCGTCAAGCGGGTGTTCGCACACTTGGGCGTGCAGGTAGGTGTACAGATTGTCTTCTTTGGCGATGTTTTCCCAAACGTTTTCGGCATCGTCGCCGCCGATGCCTTGTGCGCGTTGTCCGATGGCGGCAGACAGGCGGGTGGGTTCGAGCGGGGTTTCCGGCTCGGCGGCGCGTTCGAGCAGGGGGTTGTCGGCAAGCCAGTCTTCCACTTCGCGTTCCAATTCCTGCCCCGACATCTGCAGTACGCGCAGTGAGTGCTGAAGGTTTTGGCTCAGTTGCTGGGTTTGCCTGAGTTTGAGGTGAAGGTGGTTTTGGCTCATAATGGTGTCAGTAGTTGAAGTTTTCGCCCAAATACACGGCTTTAACCTGTGGGTCGGCAACCAAGTCGTCCGGTTTGCCCGATGCCAGCACGGTGCCGTCGCTGATGATGTAGGCGCGGTCGCAAATACGCAGGGTTTCGCGGACGTTGTGGTCGGTGATGAGGACGCCGATGCCGCGTTGTTTCAAAAAAACAATGATTTTTTGAATGTCTATCACGGCAATCGGGTCCACGCCCGCAAACGGTTCGTCCAGCAGGATAAAACGCGGCTGCATCGCCAACACGCGGGCGATTTCCACCCGCCGCCGCTCGCCGCCCGACAGGGCAGGCGCGGGACTGTGGCGCAGGCGGGCGATGTTGAGGTCGGCGAGCAGTTGTTCCAATTGCCGTTCGATTTCCGAACGGCTGGTCAGGCGGATTTCCAAAATGGCGCGGATGTTTTGTTCCACCGTCATTTTGCGGAAAATCGAGGCTTCCTGCGGCAGGTAGCCGATGCCGGCGCGGGCGCGTTGGTGAATGGGGCGGTGGCGCAGTTCCGTGCCGTCCAGCGTAATCGTGCCGGCATCGGCGGCAATCAGCCCCACTATCATGTAAAAGCTGGTGGTTTTGCCCGCACCGTTGGGGCCGAGCAGCCCGATGACTTCGCCGCTATGAATGTCCAGCGAGAAGTTTTTGACCACTTGGCGTTTTTTAAAGGTTGTTTGCAAACCGGCAACGTGTAAATGTGAAGTCATGATGTGCGGTTTTCAGGCTGCCTGAAAACGTTTATTTCGGTTTTTTCAAATCTTTTGGTTTCAATTCTTTGCTGCCGCTCGGCTGGATAATCACGCTCACGCGCCCGCCGTTTTTCAGCCCCGCCGCTTTGCCGCCGAGTACGGTATACACTTCGCTGCGCATATTGTAGGTAATGGTTTCGCCCTGCGCCACATCGCCGCCGCGCCGCACTTTGGCGTTGCCGCTCAAGCGCACGATGCCCGTTGCCGAAGCGTATTCCACTTTATTGCCCTGACCTTCCACCTGTCCTTTGTTTTCAAGCTGTTGCCCGAAACGCACGGGACTGCCTTCCGCCTGCATGGTTTGGTTGCCGTTTTTGTCCTGCGCCACGCGCACGCGCTCGGCACGGATATTCAGGCTGCCTTGTTTGATGACGACGTTGCCGCTAAACACGGTTACTTGGTTTTTTTGGTCGAGCGAGCCTTGGTCGGCTTCAATGGCGATGGGCTGGCGGCGGTCGCTTTCCAGCGCGTGCGCGTGCAGGCAGACGGCGCACAGCAGCGCGGTTAAGGTATTATTGATGATTTTTCCAGTCATAAATCAAGGCTTTCACTTGGGCGGGCAAATCCAGTTTGCCGGTTTTGTGGTCGTAATGCAGTCCTTGCGCCGTGCCGTGCGACTGCCCGAAACGGAAGGACACGGGCGCATCGGTGCGGGCGGTTTGCGCCTGCGTGTCCACCGTCAGCGCGGCGGTTTGCACTTCGGCTTCGGGGCGTTGGCGGTCGGAAAATTGGCGCAGCACCACGCCTTCGTCAAAATCCAGCAGATGCGTTTTGATGCCGTAGCGGGCGCGGCTGCCTGAAACGGCGTAACGCGGCTGCCCGTTTTCCGACACGCGCAGTTCCGCGCCCTGCAAATACACGTCTTCGCGGTCGGGCAACTGCCATGCGCGTTGCGCGTCCAACTGTTCGCGCAAACGCCCGTGTCCGTCAAAACGCCGTCCCGCCATGCCGTAAATTTCGTATTGGGGCAAGGCGGGGTCAAGGTGCGTTGGCTCGAGCGGCACGGTGCTGACCCGTTCCAGCCACGCCGACAAGCCGCCCAAAATCACCGCCAAAGCGGTGGGAAACAGCCAGTTGCCGCGCAACATCATCGCACATATTCCGCCAGCAGCGCGTCCAAATGCCCTTGCGCCTGCAAAATCAGTTCGCACACTTCGCGCACCGCGCCCGCGCCGCCGCTTGCGCGGGTGGTGTACGCGGCGTGGCGTTTGACGAAGTCGTGGGCGTTGGACACGGCAACGGGCAGTCCGCAACGCACCATCACCGGCAAATCAATCACATCGTCGCCGACAAAGGCGCACGCGCTTTCATGCAGCCCGATTTGTCCGCGCAAACGTGCGTAAGCGGCTTTTTTGTCGTGTTCGCCGCACAGATAATGGGCGATGCCGAGTTGTTCCACGCGGGCGCGGACGGCGGGGTCGTTGCGGGCGGTGATGACGGCGGTGGGGGTGCCGCTTTGCTGGAGCATTTTGATGCCGTGTCCGTCCAGCGTGTGAAAGGCTTTGGACACTTCGCCGTGCGCGTTGATGTAGAGCCGTCCGTCCGTGAGTACGCCGTCCACGTCCACAATCAGCAGTTTGATGCGGGCGGCGCGTTCGGCAAGGCTTGGGGGCAGGGGAGCGGTCATGGCGGAAAAATTTTGACGGATAACGGCGTGATTTTAACAGATTTTGCCGTTGCGCGGCACGAAAAGATGATTATCAGTTTGCTTTGTTTGGGAAAAATCGGCGCGGACGGCGGGTGCGGCGGGTGTGTGTGTTTACAACAGCCGCCGCGAAACCGTCTATAATTTTGGCATCAACAGCACATCGAAAAAGGTAAAACCATGCGTTCTTTGTTGGGGCAATTGCTTTATCCGGTGATTCAAGCGCCGATGGCGGGGGTGCAGTCGCAACGGCTGACGGTTGCCGTGTGTCGTGCGGGTGCGCTCGGTTCGCTGCCGGCGGCGATGTTGTCGCCGGCGCAATTGGCGCAATCGCTGCAAGCGGTGCGTGCCGCAGTCGGCAGCCGTCCGTACAACGTCAATTTTTTTGCCCATGCGCCCGTTGTTGCCCATGCAGACGTGTTGGCGGCGTGGCGGGCGCGGTTGCAGCCGTATTATGACGAATTTGCCGCCGCAGACGATGCCGCGCCCGCCGCCGTCCGCCGTCCGTTTGATGCGGAAATGCTGGCGGTGCTGCAACAATTCCGCCCGCCGGTGGTGAGCTTTCATTTCGGCTTGCCCGCGCCCGATTTGTTGGCGGCGGTACGCGCCACAGGCGCACGGATTCTGGCGAGCGCGACCACCGTTGCCGAAGCGCGGTTTTTGCAGCAGCGCGGCGCAGACGCGGTCATCGCGCAGGGCTGGGAAGCGGGCGGACATCGCGGCTGGTTTTTGGACGCCAATCCGCACGGTCAAAGCGGCACGTTTGCCCTGTTGCCGAACATCGTCCGTGCCGTGTCGCTGCCCGTGATTGCGGCGGGCGGCATTGCCGATGCCGCCACTGCCCGCGCCGCCTTGTCGCTGGGGGCGGCGGCGGTGCAGGCGGGAACGGCGTTTTTGTTGGCAGACGAAGCCGACACCGCGCCCGCCCACCGTGCCGTGTTGCAAAGCCCCGCCGCCGGACACACCGCCGTTACCAATCTGTTCAGTGGCGGCGGCGCGCGGGGCGTGGTCGGACGGCTGATGCGCGAACTGGGCGTGTGGCACGAACACGCCCCGCCGTTTCCCCATGCCGCCGCCGCCCTCGCGCCCCTGCGCCGTGCTGCCGAAGCGCGGAACGAATGGGGGTTTTCGCCGTTTTGGGCAGGACAAAACGCACCTTTGGCACAAGCGGGAACGGCGGCGCAGATTGTCGCCCGTTTGGCGGGCAAAGCGGGGTAGGGCGCGTCATCAATTGACCGAAAAAACACCGCGCCGTCATTCCCGCGAATGAGGGAATCCAAGTCGAAGTTCAACTGCCAAACATCAGGAAATGGATTCCCGTCTGCGCGGGCATGACGGTACAGAGGTTTTTTGGGGGGTGTGATGATGCGCGAAAACGGCAAAAAAAGAAGGTGTGGCACGAGCCACACCCAAACACACACACATCAAGAGGAAAAATGTTAAACGATTGAATGGTTTTTTTAAGGAAACAGAATGACGGGCATTCTGCGGTTTGCGTTTCTTTTGTGCTTTTATTTTTATGCCATTATAGGCGCTTGGCAAAACGGCTTATTGATGTAAATCAAATGTGCCGTACGGCGCGGGATAAATTTTTATAGAAAGTTGATTTTTAATTTGATTTATTACTCTTGCGGCGGCGGAAAAACGCCCCTGCCGCACGGCTGGGCGGGCAGGGGCGTTCGGAACGCCTGCTCAAAGGTTGGAGTGATTGGCGTGCTGCGGCGAGAAGATTTTTTTGTCCGCCAGCCAAATCAGCAGCAAAACGGGCAAGGTCAGCGCGGCGGTGAAGCCGAAAAAGCCTTCGTAGCCCATTGCGTCCACCATCGCGCCCGAGTAGCCGCCCAATACTTTGGGAAACAGGGTCATCAGCGAGCTGAACAGGGCGTATTGCACCGCGCTGAAACGGATGTTGGTCAGGGCAGACAGGAAGGCAACGAAAACGGTTGATGCCAATCCTGCGGCGAAGTTGTCGAAGCCCACCACCCAGTAGAGCAAGTGGGTGTTGCCGCCGTGTTGCGCCAGCAGGATAAACAGCAGGTTGGTTACCGATGCCGCCACCGCGCCGAGCATCATCATTTTCATGATGGCGAAGCGTTGTGCCAGTATGCCTCCCGCCAAACCGCCGACCACCATCATCACCACGCCGAAGGTTTTCACTGCCAACGCCACGTCTTCTTTGCTGAAGCCCAAATCGGCATAAAACACATTGGAAATCACGCCCGCCACGATGTCGGAAATGCGGTACAGCCCAATCAGTGCCAGCAGCAGGGCGGCGCGTGCGCCGTAGCGTTTGAAAAAGTCGGTAACGGGGGTAATCCATGTGCGTTGTGCCGTTGCCGCCGACACCAAACCCGCTTTGACCGCCAACACGCCCGTTGCCAATGCCGCCGCCAATGCGCCCGCCAAACGCAGGGTTTCCAGCGCGAAAGCCGTAAGCGGCGCATTGTTGATGTCGGGCAGTGCCGCGCCCGCCAAGCGGAACGCCAGCACGAAGGCGCTGACCGCCAACACGAAGGTCAGAACCAAGCGCAGGTTTTCGCCTGCTGCTGCCGGTTGGTGTTCGCGGCTGTGCGGCGGTTCGCGCATCAGCAGTGTGGTGGCGATGCCCACCGCCATCAGCAGTGCCATTGCCAGATAGCTGTATTGCCATGCCTGATACAGATATTGTCCTTTGGCAGAACCCAGCTTCGCCGCCAAAAACAACACGCCCATGCCCGAAGCCACCATGCCCAAGCGGTAGCCCATCACATAGGTGGACGACATCACCGTTTGCATGGCGGAATCGTCGGGGGCGATTTCGATGCGGTAGGCATCGATGCAGATGTCTTGCGTGGCGGAGGCAAAACCCAGCAGCACCGCGCCCGCCGCCATGACGGTGATTTGTCCGGGCAGGGACGGGTCGGTGAATGCCATCAATACCATGGCTGCCGCCACCAGCAGTTGTGCGGTCAGCAGCCAAGCGCGGCGCGTGCCGAGCGTGCGTGTCAGCACGGGCAGGGGCAGTGCGTCCACCAAAGGCGACCACACGAATTTGAAGGCGTAGCCCAGCGCCGCCCAACTGAACATGGTGATGGTTTTGCGCTCGATGCCCGCTTCCACCAGCCAAAAGCTTAGTCCGCTAAAAATCATGGCAATCGGCAAGCCCGCCGAAAAGCCCAATGCCAGCAGGGTCAGCGCCCGCCGCTCGAAGTAAATGCGCCAACCGCCCGCAGGTGCGGCAACAGGGGTATTCATAAAATTCCTTTCAGTTTGGAAACCCCGCCGTTTACGGCGGTAAAATCAGCTTTTGTTCGGGCGGGGCGTCAGTCCGTCCGAATCAGGGCAAGGCGTGGGGTTGTGCTTTATGTGCCGCCCTGTGGGTGAAACATCGCGCTGCCTTTTGTGGTGTGTTGCGATGGGGGAAACAATGGCGCGATTATAACGGGATTGCCGCGCCGAATCGCAGCGCGGCGGCGCGGCGGCAGGTAAAAGTGTGGCATATTTGCCCGTGTGTGCGGCAGGCTGTGCAAGCAAATTTTGCCAAATGTATTTTTGTGTAAAATTACGTTATAATGCTTGTATTTTTGCCGAAAACAGGTGGATTTTGATGCACAAACAGGCTTCTTTATTGGGTGGGGCGATGATTATCGCCGGTACGGTCATCGGGGCGGGCATGCTTGCCAACCCCACCGCCACGGCGGGGGTGTGGTTTGCCGGCTCGCTGCTGGTGTTGCTGTATACGTGGTTTTCGATGCTCTCATCGGGGCTGATGATTTTGGAAGTGAACACGCATTATCCGCAAGGGGCGAATTTTGACACGATGGTGAAGGATTTGCTCGGGCGGGGCTGGAATGTGGTGAACGGTTTGTCGGTGGCGTTTGTGCTGTATCTGCTCACTTATGCGTATATTTTCGTGGGCGGCGGGCTGACGGCACGGGCTTTGGGCGATGCGCCTTTGCCGGTGGGGCAGGTGGTGTTTTTCGTGCTGTTTGCTTCGTGCGTGTGGCTGTCCACGCGCTGGATTGACCGTTTGACTTCGGTGCTAATTGGCGGCATGGTGGTGGCATTTTTGTGGGCAAACGGCGGTTTGCTGGCTTCGGCGCAGGTGTCGGTGTTGTTTGACCGCGCCGCGCCGGAAGGCACGTCTTATTGGATTTATTTGGGGGCGGCGCTGCCCGTGTGTTTGGCATCGTTCGGGTTTCACGGCAATGTGTCGAGCCTGTTTCAGTATTTTGGCGGCAACGCCCGCAAAGTTGCCCGTGCTTTGCAAATCGGCACGCTGCTTGCCTTGGCGGTGTATGTGCTGTGGCAGGCGGCGGTGCAGGGCAATCTGCCGCGCAACGCGTTTGCGCCCGTGATTGCCGCCGACGGCGATGTGCAGGTTTTGATTGCGGAATTGTCCAAATTCGCCGCCACCGGCAATATGGCGTGGATATTGAGTTTTTTCTCGTATATGGCGATTGCTTCGTCTTTTTTGGGGGTAACGCTGGGCTTGTTTGATTATATTGCCGATTTGTTCGGCTTTGACGGCAGCCGTGCCGGACGGGCGAAAACCGCCGCCATCACCTTTTTGCCGCCGTTTGTCGCCTGTTTGCTGTTTCCCACAGGCTTTGTCAAATACATCGGCTATGTGGGTTTGGCGGCAACGGTGTGGACGGCGCTCGTCCCCGCCTTGCTGCTGCGTGCTTCGCGCAAAAAATTCGGCTTGGGCAAGGGCTACCGCGTGTACGGCGGCGCATGGCTGATGGTGTGGGTGTTTGCCTTCGGCGTCATCAACATCGTTGCCCAGCTTTTGAGCCGCGCCGATATTTTGCCCGTGTTCAAAGGCTGACTTCCGCCCCGCCTGCTGCGGGGCTTTTGTTATTTGTCCGTTCCGGTGCGCTGCTGCACCGTGCGGAAAATGCCGCGCAGCAAATCGATGTCTTCTGATTCGGGCTGTGCGCGTTGGAACAAAACGTGCAAACGGCGCATCATGCGTTCGGCATTGCGGCGGCGGAAAAAATCCATTTCGTGCAGGGTTTCTTCCAAATGCGCCACCATGCCCGCCACCTGTTCCGCCGTGGCGGGCGCGGCATCGGGCTGCAAACGGCGCAAATCGGCATCGGTTTGGCTGAACAATTCGTAACACACCACCTGCACCGCTTGTGCCAGATTCAGCGAAAAATAATCGGGATTGCCGTTAATCGTCAGCAAACGGTTGCAGCAGCGCACTTCGTCAATGCTCAAACCAAACGTTTCGTTGCCGAACACCAGCGCGACTTCCTGCCCCGCTTGCGCGGCGGCGAGCAGCTCGGGCGTTAATCGGCGCGGCGTGTGCAAAGGCGCGGACAATTCGCGGCGGCGGCTGGTCAGCGCACACGCCAGCACCGTATCGGCAACGGCTTCCGCCACATCTGCCACAACCTGCGCCCGTTCCAACACGTCTGCCGCGCCCGATGCCAAAGCAAAACTCTCTTCGGGCAACACAAATTCACCCGCACGCTCGGGGCGGAACACGGGCGGTTCGGGCGTTTGCGGCGTTGCCATCAGATTCGGCGACACCAGCACCAAACGGCGCAAGCCCATGGTTTTCATCGCCCGCGCCGCCGCGCCGATGTTGGCGGGGTGGCTGGTGCGCGACAACACAATGCGGATACGGTCAAAATAAGCGGGAACGGCAGACATGAAACCCCCATCGGCAAAAAAGCCCGCATTGTAACGCAGTTAAGCCAAACGGGCGCAGACAAAAATTTTTGCCGTTGTTACAATGCCAAACAGTTTCTTTCCGAAAGTCCGACAGATGCACAAAGATTTTCCGTCCTGCACCGTCCGTTACAGTCTGCGGCGCGGCAGCGCGTTTGTGCTGCTGGGTTTGCATTTGGTGGTGATTGCTTGGGCGTTGCTGCCCAAATTTTGGCACGCCGTTTGGCAGGCGCCGCAGCCTGAAGCGCAAATTTTGGCATTGTTGAAGCTGCTGATAACGCTTGCGGCATTGGCGGGCGGAGTTTATTGGCTGTGTGCGGGTGTGGCGGCAATGGTTTTACCGGCGGACAGTGGTGGCGATTGACAAACACGGTATCCGTGTGAACCAACCTGCCGTGTGGCAAGGTTCGCAACGCCAATGGCAATTATCGTGGCAAGATATTGTCATGGTTACATCGCCGTCTTCCCATTGTTTTGCTTTTCACAACCGTTACGGTGCGCCCAAATTATTGCAAAGCCGTTTGCTTAAAGGGGGCAGCCATGATTTGTTTCCCATGCTGCAACAGAGTATTGCCGCGTTGCGCCTGCATCAGCCGCCACATATTACGCCAACCACTTCTTTATTCTACAGTTGGCAACTTGGATTGGTTTTTTTGTTTTATGCCCTGTTTTCTCTGTTGCTTGCGTATGTCGCCATCATGACATTGTGGCAGGAAGTGATGAATGGCAATGCCCCGCACTTTGGTTGGTTATTATTCGTTTTTGGCGGTCTGCTGTCTGGCAGTTTGGGTTTGTATCTGTTTTGGCATTGGCTGCCGACCTTGTTTTACCGCCGTCCCGTGCTGATACTGGACGGCAAAGGCATCACGGTGCGTTGTCCTTTTGCTGCACTGTTCCCCCGTAACCGTGAGTGGCAAAAAGCATGGTGTGATATTGAACGCATCACGCTTATGAAGAAGCTCGGTAGTACGGATTATTGGTTGCCGCCAATTTACCACTTGTGTGTACGGTCAAACGAAGCAACACGGCAAGTCGGTGTCTATTCGATGAAAGGGGGTGCCCATGCCGTTTACCATACTGTATTGCTCTATCATGCGGCGCACACCAAGCCCGCCCAGTCTTGGCGTGAATGTTTAGAACAGCAATTGCAGGAACTTTCATCCTTAGAACAACCATTGCAAGGAGAAATAGAACCCTTGTTGAAAAAGCAGAAAAACGGTTAAAATAGGTAAACTTTCACTCCGTTGCAACTTTTCTGCCACATAGGAAACCCCATGTCCCAATACGTTTACTCCATGCTGCGCGTGAGCAAAACCGTTCCCCCGCAAAAAACCATTATCAAAGACATTTCCCTGTCGTTTTTCCCCGGCGCGAAAATCGGGCTGCTCGGCTTGAACGGCGCGGGCAAGTCCACCGTGCTGCGGATTATGGCGGGCGTGGACAAGGAATTTGACGGCGAAGCCGTGCCGATGGGCGGCATCAAAATCGGCTACCTGCCGCAAGAACCCGAGCTTGACCCCGAAAAAACCGTGCGCGAAGAAGTGGAAAGTGGTTTGGGCGAAGTCGCCGCCGCACAAAAACGCTTGGAAGAAGTGTACGCCGCCTACGCCGAACCCGATGCCGATTTTGACGCGCTGGCGGAAGAGCAAGGGCGTTTGGAAGCGATTATCGCTGCCGGTTCGTCAAGCGGCGGCGGCGCGGAACACGAATTGGAAATCGCCGCCGATGCGCTGCGGCTGCCTGAATGGGACGCGAAAATCGGCGTGTTGTCGGGCGGCGAAAAACGCCGTGTCGCCCTGTGCAAACTGCTGCTGTCCAAGCCCGATATGCTGCTGTTGGACGAGCCGACCAACCATTTGGACGCGGAATCCGTTGAATGGTTGGAACAATTTTTGGTGCGTTTTCCCGGAACGGTGGTGGCGGTAACGCACGACCGCTATTTCTTGGACAATGCCGCCGAATGGATTTTGGAGCTGGACCGTGGACACGGCATTCCGTGGAAAGGCAATTATTCGTCTTGGCTGGAACAGAAAGAACAGCGTCTGGCGAATGAAGCCAAATCCGAAGCCGCCCGAATTAAGGCAATGAAACAAGAGCTTGAATGGGTGCGCCAAAACGCCAAAGGCCGCCAAGCCAAATCCAAAGCGCGTTTGGCGCGTTTTGAGGAAATGTCCAATTACGAATACCAAAAACGCAATGAAACACAGGAAATCTTTATTCCCGTTGCCGAGCGTTTGGGCAATGAAGTAATTGAATTTGTGAATGTTTCCAAATCGTTTGGCGATAAGCTGCTGATTGACGATTTGAGCTTTAAAGTGCCTGCGGGCGCGATTGTCGGCATTATCGGTCCGAATGGTGCGGGTAAATCCACGCTGTTTAAAATGATTGCGGGTAAGGAACAACCCGATTCGGGCGAAGTAAAAATCGGGCAAACGGTCAAAATGAGCCTGATTGACCAAAGCCGCGAAGGTTTGGGCAACGACAAAACCGTGTTTGACGAAATCGCCGAAGGGCGCGATATTTTGCAGGTGGGGCAGTTTGAGCTGCCTGCACGCGCATATTTGGGGCGTTTCAACTTTAAAGGCAGCGACCAAAGCAAGATTGTCGGCAAGCTGTCGGGCGGCGAGCGCGGGCGTTTGCATTTGGCAAAAACTTTGATTGCGGGCGGCAATGTGTTGCTGTTGGACGAGCCGTCCAACGATTTGGACGTGGAAACCTTGCGGGCCTTGGAAGACGCGCTGCTGGAATTTGCCGGCAGCGTGATGGTGATTTCGCACGACCGTTGGTTTCTCGACCGCATCGCCACGCATATTCTGGCGTGCGAGGGCGATTCCAAATGGGTGTTTTTTGACGGCAATTATCAGGAATACGAGGCCGACAAAAAACGCCGTTTGGGCGAAGAGGGCGCGAAGCCGAAGCGTATCCGTTACAAGCCGGTAACGCGCTGATTGGCATGGAATTTGCTTGGCAAACGCCTTGCAGTGCTTAAAACAGGTGCCGTTTGCGGGGCAGTCCCGTCCGCAAACGGCTTTTGCATCAGCAGTATCTTGATATTTGGAAACCATAATAATGATGATGAAACGCCGTTGTTGCGCCGCCGCCGTTGTGCTGCTGCTGGCACAGGGCGCGTATGCCTACACGCTCAACCAAACCTACCGCTTTACCGTATTGCACACCAACGACATTCACGGACGCTTCTGGCACAACGAGCAGGGCGAATACGGCATGGCGGCACAAAAAACCCTTATCGACCGCATCAAAAAAGAAGTGGCGGAACAGGGCGGGCAGGTGCTGCTGTTGAGTGCGGGCGACCACAACACGGGCGTACCCGAATCCGACATTCAAAACGCCAAGCCCGACATCGAAGGCATGAACCTGCTCGGCTACGAAGCCGCCGTGTTGGGCAATCACGAATTTGACAAGCCCGTTGATGTATTGCGCCAACAGGAACAACAGGCAAAATTCCCGTTTTTGGCTGCCAATGTGCGCCAAAAAAACGGCGAATATCTGGTCAAGCCCTACACCGTGCTGAACAAAGGCGGTTTGAAAATCGCGGTGGTCGGACTCACCACCGAAGACACGCCCAAACTCAGCGCCCATGCTGCGGCGATGGATTTTGAAAAGCCTGCCGCCGCCGCACGGCGCACACTCAAAGAACTGGCGCAAACCCACCGTCCCGACGTACGCATCGCGCTGACGCACATGGGCTATTACCACAACGGCAAACACGGCGACAACGCACCGGGCGATGTGAGCCTTGCCCGCAGCCTGAAAAACGAAGCGGGGCAGCAATTCGACCTGATTATCGGCGGGCATTCGCACACCACGGTTTGCGTACACGAAGACGGCTCGTTCAACCACGATTTCAAACCGGGCGACGATTGCCGTCCCGATTACCAAAACGGCGCGTGGATTGTACAGGCGGGCGAGTGGGGCAAATATTTGGGGCGTGCCGATTTCGAGTTCCGCAACGGCAGAACCAAGCTGGTCGGCTACCGTTTGATTCCCATCAACCTGAAACAAAAAATCCAAACCGCAGACGGTCAAACCGAATACCGTCCCTACGGCGAAACCATCGCGCCCGATGCCGAAGTGGCGGCGGCGTTGCAGCCGTATCAGGACGAGGGCAGCCGTTTGCTCGACATCAACATCGGCACCGGCACGGGCGCGTTTGAGGGCGGGCGCGATGCCGTGCGCCACCGACAGACCAATTTGGGGCGTTTGATTACCGAAGCCTACCGCAAGCGTTTGAAAGCCGACATCGCGCTGGTAAACAGTGGTGCGATTCGCGATTCGCTGCCCGAAGGCGACATTACCTACAAACAGGTTTTGAAAGTCCACCCTTTCGGCAACACGATGGGGCGGGTGCGCTTGAGCGGGCGCGAGTTGTCGGACTACCTGCACACGGTGGCGCTGAAGCAGGCGGGGTCGGGCGCGTATGCCCAGTTTTCGGGCAATTTGAGCATGGATATCGACCACGATAACCAGCGTGTCCGCAACATCCGCATCAACGGCCGGCCGCTTCAGGCAGAGCAATATTACACGGTGGCATTGACGGCGTTTTGTGCCAACGGCGGCGACGGTTATCCGAATTTGCGCCAGCACCCTTCTTATGTGGATTCGGGCTTTGTGGACGCGCAGGTGCTGAAGGAATACATTATGGAAGAACAGCATCTTGATGCTGCGAAATATGCGCCCTAAAGCGTGCCATCAATTAGCCGATAAAACCCCGTACCATCATTCCCGCGCAGACGGGAATCCAAAACAAATTGAAAAAAGCGTTGATGAAACATCGCTTGCCAAGCATCAGGCAGTGGATTTCCGCATTCGCGGGAATGACGGCATGTTTGTATTATGCCGGGCAAGGTGTCCGACCTTGCGCGGATTTTCGCCTTGCATTTGCGGATTTTGGCTGGAAATCCGCTTCGCCAAGCCATTGATGACACGCCTTGACCCATAGAAAGACTGTTTGTCAAAGCGTTTGAAAAAGGAAAAACCATGTTATCCGATGCCCAAATCGCCCGTGCCGCCACCCTGCGCCACATCAACGACATCGCCGCCACGCTCGGCATCGCCGCCGACAAATTAGAACACTACGGCAAATACAAAGCCAAAATCGCCCCCGCCGACATTTTCGCGCTGCCTGAAAAACACGGCAAACTGATTTTGGTAACCGCCATCAACCCCACCCCCGCCGGCGAAGGCAAAACCACCGTAACCATCGGCTTGGCGGACGCGCTGCGGCGCATCGGCAAACACGCCGCCGTTGCCATGCGCGAGCCGTCTTTGGGGCCCGTGTTCGGCATCAAAGGCGGCGCGGCGGGCGGCGGTTACGCCCAAGTCGTACCGATGGAAGACATCAACCTGCACTTTACCGGCGATTTCCACGCCATCGGCGCGGCGAACAATCTGCTCGCCGCCCTGATTGACAACCACATCCATCACGGCAACGCCTTAAACATCAATCCCAAACGCGTTTTGTGGCGGCGCGCGCTGGACATGAACGACCGCCAACTGCGCCACATTATCGGCGGACTGGGCAAAACGGCGGACGGCGTGCCGCGCGAAGACGGTTTTGACATCACCGTGGCTTCCGAAGTGATGGCGGTGTTTTGCCTTGCCAACGATTTGGCGGACTTGAAACAACGTTTGGGGGCGATGCTGGTTGCCTACGCCTTTGACGGCACACCCGTTTTCGCGCGCGATTTGCACGCGCACGGCGCGATGGCGGCTTTGCTCAAAGACGCGTTCCAACCCAATCTGGTGCAAACTTTGGAAGGCACGCCCGCATTCGTCCACGGCGGGCCTTTCGCCAATATCGCGCACGGCTGCAACTCCGTGATTGCCACCCGCGCCGCGCTGCATTTGGCGGATTTTGCCGTTACCGAAGCGGGCTTCGGCGCGGATTTGGGCGCGGAAAAGTTTTGCGACATCAAATGCCGTTTGAGCGGTTTGCGCCCCGATGCGGCGGTGGTCGTTGCCACCGTCCGCGCTTTGAAATACAACGGCGGCGCGGAAAAAACCGAATTGAATCAAGAAAACCTGCCCGCACTGCAAGCGGGATTGCCCAATTTGTTGAAACACATAGACAATCTGAAAAACGTGTTCGGCTTGCCCGTTGTGGTGGCGGTGAACCGTTTTGCCGCCGACAGCGATGCGGAACTGGCGGCGGTGCGGGCGGCCTGCGAAGCGCACGGCGCGGCGGTGTCGCTGACGGAAGTATGGGAAAAAGGCGGCGCGGGCGGCGAAGATTTGGCGCGTAAAGTATTGGCGGCGATAGCAGAACAGGAAAACCGTTTTGCCTTTGCCTACGAACTTTCAGGCAGCCTGCGCGACCGTATCCGCACGCTGGCGCAAAAAATCTACGGCGCGGCAGACGTGGCATTTAGCGCGGAGGCGGAAGCGGATATGGCGGCTTTGGCGGCGGCGGGTTTGGACAACATGCCCGTGTGCATGGCGAAAACGCAATATTCCTTGAGCGACAACGCCAAATTATTGGGTCGTCCCGAAGGTTTCGTGCTGAACGTGCGCGGCGTGCAGGCGGCGGCGGGCGCGGGCTTTGCGGTGGTGTTGTGCGGCAACATGATGCGCATGCCCGGATTGCCGAAGTCGCCCGCCGCCGAGCGCATTGATGTGGACGAAAACGGCGTGATTAGCGGATTGTTTTAGATTCGGTGCGGGATAAAAATGCCGTCCTGCCCGCACGGCCGCCCCTACGTCTTGACAAAATCATTTTTTTACATAGAATTTTTAAAGTGATTTAATTTTTTGAAAATAAGCAGTTTGTTACACATCGGCTGCGCCGCACCCCGTGTGCGCGTCTGCCCCTTTCAGGAGTCATACCGTGAAAAAAACATTTGTCCTGTGCGTCCTTGCCTTGGCTTTGAGCGCCTGCTCCGACGACGTCGAAGAAAACCAAACCGCCAAAAAACCGCCGCCGTCCCAAGCCGCCGCCGCCAACAGCACCGCCGCGCCCGCCGCCAACCCCGACTGGCCCACCTACAAAATTGCCACCGAAGCCAATTATCCCCCGTTCCAATACCGTGATGAAAACGGCGTGCCCATCGGCTTTGAAGTCGAACTCATGCAAGCGGTTGCCCGTGCCGCGCAATTCAATGCCCACATCGTCCACACCTCGCGCAAAGAATGGGAACGCACCTTGAACAACGACAGTTTCCACATTTGGTCTTCTTCGTTTACCATCTCGCCCGAGCGCAAAGAAGTTGCCGGCTTCAGCAAACCGTTTCTTGCGGTGGAAAACGTGGTGTACGTGGTGGACAACGAGAAAAATCAAACCGTCCGCAGCGCTGCCGACCTGAAAGGGAAAAAAATCGCCGTCAGCAGCTACAGCAAAAGCGCCCCCGAAATTGTCGGCAAACTGACCGGATCGGCGGGCTTGGTGGTGCCGACCGATACGTTTTATCTGGCATTGAAATCCGTTTACGGCAACAAAACGGACGGCGTATTCGGTCAGGATTTGGTGCTGGCGTATTACAGCTTGCACAATCCTGCCGTAAAAATGAAGCAAATCAATGTGGGCGAACCCAAAAAAGAAGTGGCGTTTGTGGTGAAAAAGGGCAATACCGAGCTGTTGGACAAACTCAACGAAGGTTTGGACAAAGTGCGTGCGGACGGCACTTATGCCAAGCTGTTGAAAAGATGGTTTGGCGACCGGGCAGACGGACAGCGTTAGGGCGCGTCATCAATTGACCGAGTAAACCCCGCACCGTCATTCCCGCGCGGGCGGGAATCCAAAACAAATGGAAACAAACCTTAAACATCGTTTTCCAAACATCGGGTAGTGGATTTTTGCATTTGCAGGAATGACGGTATTGTTTATTTTTTGATTTTCAGTGTAAATGTTAAATAATGACGCGCCTTGAGGCGTGGCAAAGTTAAAGTTTGAGCATAAAACCATGACACACACCCTGCTTCCTTTTTTCGCGGTTGTCCGCGCATCGGGCAAAGACTGCCGCGATTTTCTGCACCGGCAATTGTCCAACGACATCAACAATCTGCCCGACCAACACGCGTGTTACGCCACTTACAACACAGCCAAAGGGCGCGTGATTGCCAATCTGCTCGCCTACCGCAACGGCGGTGAAATTCTGTTGGTAATGGCGGCGGACGTGGCAGAAAACGTGCTTAAACGTTTGAAAATGTTTGTATTGCGCTCGGACGTGCAATTTGAGCTGTTGGCGGATTGGGGCGTGGCAGGCAGCCTGCCCGATGACGCGCCGCCTGTGTTTGCCGACACACCCGCGCTGGTGTTGCCCGCGCCGCAGGGACGCATCGCGCTGCCGCACGGCGGCACGCTGACCGTTGCGCCGCTTGCCGAACTGCCGCCGCACGATGCCGCCGCCGAAGCCGTATGGAACCGGCACGAAATCCTGTGCGGCTATCCGTGGATTGCCGCCGCCACTGCCGAAAGCAGCGTGGCACAGATGTTGAATCAACATCTTATCGGCGGCGTACATTTTCGCAAGGGCTGTTATCCGGGTCAGGAAATCATTGCGCGGGCGCAGTATCGCGGGCAGGTGAAACGCGGTTTGGCGGTGCTGGAAAGTGCCGCGCCTTTGGCGGCGGGCGACCGTTTGAACGATGCGGCGGGTGCGGAAGCGGGCATCGTCATCAACGCGCAGGACACGCTCGCGCTGGCGGTGGTCAAACACGCCGCGCAGGACGTTTTCAACGTTTCAGGCAGCCCGCTTGCGGTGAAACGGCGTTTTTTCCCCACCGAAGAAAGCGAGTGATGCCGTGTTGCCGATGCCGAAAAAACCGCTCAAAACCGCCGAAGCCACGCGCCGCCGCATCAATTTGTGGACGCCGCTTTTGTTTAGCGGCATACAAATCACTTATCTTTCCGAAGATTACACCCATTGCCGCGCCCGTTTGCGCGATTGGTGGCTCACCAAAAATTCGCACGGTTCGCAATTCGGCGGCAGCCTGTTTGCGCTCACCGACCCGATTTACGCCATGATGCTCAACTGCATTTTCGGGCAAACGCATTATGTGTGGGACAAGGCAGCCGAAATCGAGTTTGTCAAACCGGGCTTCGGCGCGGTGTATTTGGATTGCCGAATCGATGCCGAAACCGTTGCCCAAATCCGCGAACAAACCGCATCGGGCGAAAAATGCCTGCCCGATTTTACCGTGCGCCTGTTTGACGATGCGGGCGAAACGGTGGCTTTGGTCAAACGCACCATTTACCTGCGCCTGAAAAAAGAATTGCGCCCGCCCGCGCCAAGCAATTGAAAACAAAACAAACGCTAAACAAAATTTGCTTTTGTTTCACAAAGATTAACAAATTACCTTGACGAAACGCCGCCGCTTGATTATATTTGCGCCAAGTTTTTGAAACGCAGAGTGCCGTCTTTCGTGTTTAAAATCGTTGCCGTACAAACCGTTTCGGTTGCCGTTTTGTCGCTTGCCGCCTATTTTGTCTGCGGTGCGGCGTGCGCGGTGTCATTGATATTGGGCGGCTTGTGCTACATCGTTCCCACAACGGCGGCGGCATCGCTGATGAAATGGTCGGCATCACGCCCCACCACTGCGGGTGCCGCATTTATCGGCTCTTCGGGCATCAAAACCGTCCTGTCCGCAATCCTGCTGGTACTGTGCTTCGCGTTTTATCCCGAATTGCAGGTTTGGCGCAACTTTTTCGCATTCTTAATCGGATTGTTGGCAGCCAGTCATTTGGTTTTTTTAATTTTTCTAAAGGTTTATCGTTATGGCGGGTGAAACAGTCAGTGCAGCAGATTACATCAAACACCATTTGCAAAGCCTTACCAGCGTCATAGACGTAACACAAGGTCAAGGTTTGCAGAATATTGCTGATTTTTCTTATATAAACCTTGACGGATTGTTTTTCTCCATTCTGTTGAGTGCCATCGGCTGTTTCGTGCTGTGGCGTGCCGCCACCACCGCAACCGCAGGCGTTCCGGGACGCGCGCAAGCCGCTTTTGAATTGCTGATTGAATTTGTGGACGATATGTGCAAAAGCATCATCAGCAACGAACAATCCCGCAAAGTCGTTGCCCCGTTGGGCTTGGCACTGTTTGTGTCCATTTTCCTGATGAATGCCATGGACTTGCTGCCTGTGGACTTGATTCCGCGCATTTGGCAGGGCATGACCGGCGAACACCACGCCCTGATGCGTGTCGTGCCCACCGCCGATTTGAACATCTCTTTGGCGCTGGCCATCGGCGTATTGATTACCTGCATCGTGTACAGCGTGAAAATCAAAGGCTTCGGCGGCTGGATGCACGAAATGTTTACCGCGCCTTTCGGTCCTTGGCTCGCTCCGATTAACTTCCTGCTCAATATCTTGGAGTTTTTGTCCAAAACCGTTTCGCACGGTATGCGGCTGTTCGGCAATATGTATGCGGGCGAATTGGTCTTCCTGCTGATTGCCTTGCTCGGCGGCGCATGGGCAACCACTTGGTACGCACCCGACCTGCTTGACCCGATTATGTTCGTGTTCCATATTTTGGCAGGTGCGGCATGGGCAATTTTCCATATCCTGATTATTACCCTGCAGGCGTTTATTTTCATGGCGCTGGCGTTTGTATACATCGGTCAGGCGCACGACCATCACTAACCGTTTTTCTTTTAACCTAACCTTTCTTTTGACTTTTCAAGGAGTTATAACATGATTGCGATTGCATGTGGTTTGATTGTTGCTTTGGGTGCTTTGGGTGCTTCCATCGGCATCGCCATGGTCGGTTCCAAATATCTGGAATCTTCCGCCCGTCAGCCCGAGCTGATTGGTCCGTTGCAAACCAAACTGTTCCTGATTGCCGGTTTGATTGATGCGGCATTCCTGATTGGTGTCGCCATTGCCCTGTTGTTCGCATTCGTTAATCCGTTCGGTGGCTGATATCCGTCTTGAATCGACAATGCGGATTTGATTAACCCCTGATACGAAGGTTAAGTAAAGTGAATTTAAATGCAACCTTAATTGCGCAAGTCATCGTTTTCGGCGTTTTGGTGTGGTTTGTTGCCAAATACGTTTGGCCGCCCATTGCCGAGAAACTTGACGAGCGTGCCAGCAAAATTGCCGAAGGTTTGGCGGCTGCCGAACGCGGAAAAAGTGATTTTGAACAGGCAGAGAAAAAAGTTGCAGAACTCTTGGCCGAAGGGCGTACACAAGTTACCGAAATGGTAAACAATGCGGAAAAGCGCGCAGCCCAAATTGTGGAAGAGGCAAAAAGCCAAGCCGCAAGTGAAGCTGCCCGCATTGCGGCGCAAGCCAAAGCCGATGTTGAACAAGAGGTAAACCGCGCCCGCGAAGCATTGCGGGAACAAGTGGCTGCTTTGGCCGTAAAAGGTGCGGAATCCATTTTGCGCCGCGAAGTGGACCAAAAACAGCACGCCAAAATGCTCAGTGCCTTGAAACAGGAGCTGTAAGCTTATGATTGAGTTCGCAACCGTTGCGCGTCCCTATGCCAAAGCGCTGTTTGAGCTGGCTGAAGAAAAGCAGCAAACACAGGCTTGGCTGGGCGGTCTTGCACAGTTGGCATGGCTGGTGCGGCAACCTCAGGTAAGCGCCCTGCTCGGCAGGGTGGATACCGAAGCCGCACAAAAAGCCGATGAACTGACGGCATTGCTTGATTGCCCCGATGCGGTCAAGAGTGCCGAGTTTGCCAATTTCGTGCAAGTGTTGGCGCAGGAAAAGCGGCTGGCCGTTCTGCCTGAAATCTATTTGCAATATCAAAATCTGGTTTTGATGCACAACCATGTCAAACAGGCGGTGGTCTATACCGCCTACGATGTGGTCAGTGAAGATCAAAAGGCTAAGATTGTCAGTGATTTGGAACAATATTTCAACACCCGTCTGCAAGCGACTTTCCAAACCGACCCCGAGCTTATCGGCGGCGTGAAAGTGGAAGTGGGCGATCAGGTGTTGGATCTGTCGGTACAGGCCAAGCTGAACGGTCTGTATGCGGCAATGACAAACTAGGAGAGTTTTCATGCAGCTTAATCCTGCTGAAATCAGTGACTTGCTGAAAGCCAAAATTGAAAAACTGAATACCAAGCCCGAAGTGCGTACCGGCGGTACGGTAATTTCCGTTACAGACGGTATCGTGCGCGTATACGGTTTGTCCGATGTGATGCAGGGCGAGATGTTGGAATTTCCCGGCAACACATTCGGCTTGGCGATGAACTTGGAGCGCGATTCGGTCGGTGCGGTGGTGCTGGGCGAATACGAGCACATCAAAGAAGGCGATGAAGTCAAATGCACCGGCCGCATTTTGGAAGTGCCGATTGGTCGCGAATTGGTCGGTCGTGTGGTCAATGCTTTGGGTCAGCCGATTGACGGCAAAGGTCCGATTAACACCGCCGAAACCGCACCGATTGAAAAAATCGCTCCCGGCGTGATTGCCCGCCAATCGGTTGACCAACCGATGCAAACCGGCATCAAAGCCATTGATTCCATGGTGCCGATTGGTCGCGGTCAGCGCGAGCTGATTATCGGCGACCGCCAAACCGGTAAAACCGCCGTGGCATTGGACGCGATTGTCAATCAAAAAGGCACGGGCGTTATCTGTATTTACGTTGCCATCGGTCAAAAAGCGTCTTCCATCGCCAACGTGGTACGCAAGCTGGAAGAGCACGGCGCGATGGAACACACTATTGTGGTTGCCGCAACCGCTTCCGAAGCCGCCGCGCTGCAATTTATCGCGCCCTATGCGGGCTGCACGATGGGCGAATACTTCCGTGACCGTGGCGAAGATGCGCTGATTGTGTACGATGACTTGTCCAAACAAGCGGTTGCCTACCGTCAAATTTCCCTGTTGCTGCGCCGTCCGCCGGGTCGTGAAGCCTATCCGGGCGATGTGTTCTATCTGCACTCCCGCTTGCTGGAACGCGCTGCGCGGATTAATGCCGATGAAGTGGAAAAACTGACCGAAGGCAAAGTTAAAGGCAAAACCGGTTCGCTGACCGCGCTGCCGATTATTGAAACCCAAGCCGGCGACGTTTCCGCATTTGTACCAACCAACGTGATTTCCATTACGGACGGTCAAATTTTCTTGGAAACCGATTTGTTCAACTCCGGTATCCGTCCCGCTATCAACGCCGGTATTTCGGTATCGCGTGTGGGTGGTGCGGCGCAAACCAAAGTCATCAAGAAATTGGGCGGCGGTATTCGCTTGGCATTGGCACAATACCGTGAATTGGCAGCGTTTTCACAATTTGCTTCCGATTTGGACGAAGCCACCCGCAAGCAATTGCAACACGGTGAAGTGGTTACCGAACTGATGAAACAAAAGCAGTTCAACACCCTGAACACGGCGGAAATGGCATTGACTTTGTGGGCCATCAACAACGGCTCTTATGCCGATGTGCCCGTGTCCAAAGCTTTGGCGTTTGAAGCCGACTTCCTGTCTTTCGTGCGCAGCCAGCACCCCGAATTGCTGGACGCGGTAAACGCTTCCGGCGCATTGTCCGATGACAACGAAAAAGTGCTTGCCGATGCCATGAAGACCTTTAAAACTTCTTCCGATTACGCATCGTAAGCAGCAAATAAGGAGTCTGAAATGGCAGTAGGAAAAGAGATTCTGACCAAAATCCGCAGTGTTCAAAATACCCAAAAGATCACTAAAGCGATGCAGATGGTGTCCACTTCCAAAATGCGCAAGACTCAGGAACGGATGCGTTTGGCAAGACCCTATGCGGACAAAGTCCGCTCGGTAATGAACCACTTGGCAAAAACCAACGAGTATCACGGCTTGCAGATTCTGGAACGCCGTGAGCAGGTCAAACGCGCAGGCTTTGTTCTGATTACCACAGACAAAGGCTTGTGCGGCGGCTTGAATGCCAATTTGCTGAAAAAATTCTTCGCCCAAGTTCAGGCATACCGCGAACAGGGCGTGGAAGTGGAAGTGGTTTGTTTGGGCAGCAAAGGCTTGGCAGCCTGCCAACGGGTCGGTTTGGACGTGGTGGCCAGCGTGGTCAATTTGGGCGACACGCCGAAAATGACGATGTTGCTCGGTGCGCTGAACGAATTTTTTGCCCGCTATACCGATGCGCATCTGGACGTTGTGCATTTGGTGTATTCCGGTTTTATCAACACGATGAAGCAGGAAGCGCGTTTGGAAGTGCTGCTGCCGATTGGTCAGGCGGAGTTGGAAGGCAGCGCGGAAACCGAAGCCCAAAATGGCGCGGAAGCCACAGAATATAACTGGGATTACCATTACGAACCCGACCCGTTGAGCGTGTTGGATTATTTGGTGCGCCGTTATTTGGAATCCGTGGTGTTTCAAGCCTTGTGCGACAATATGGCTTCCGAGCAGGCAGCGCGTATGGTGGCGATGAAGGCAGCGACCGACAATGCGGGCAATGCCATCAAAGAATTGCGTTTGGTGTACAACAAATCACGTCAGGCCGCAATTACCACAGAATTGTCAGAAATTGTGGCGGGTGCGGCGGCGGTTTGATGCCCCGTTCCGTCAAACAGAATTAGGATACGATAATGAGCCAAGGTAAGATTGTACAAATTATCGGTGCCGTTGTGGACGTGGAATTTCCGCGTAATGCAATCCCGCGCGTTTACGATGCTTTGAAGCTGGTTGATGTTGATTTGACTTTGGAAGTCCAACAGCAACTGGGTGACGGCGTGGTGCGTACCATTGCGATGGGCAGCAGCGACGGTTTGAAACGCGGCATGGCGGTGGAAAACACCGGTGCGCCGATTACCGTTCCGGTGGGCAAAGCCACGCTGGGTCGGATTATGGACGTTTTGGGCAAACCGGTGGACGAAGCCGGCCCGATTGATGCGGCGGAAACCCGTGCCATTCACCAAGCCGCGCCGAAATTTGACGAATTGTCCAGCGCAACCGAATTGTTGGAAACCGGCATCAAGGTGATTGACCTGCTGTGTCCGTTTGCCAAAGGCGGTAAAGTGGGCTTGTTCGGCGGCGCGGGCGTGGGCAAAACCGTGAACATGATGGAGTTGATTAACAACATCGCCAAAGCGCACAGTGGTTTGTCCGTATTTGCCGGCGTGGGCGAGCGTACCCGCGAAGGCAACGACTTCTACCATGAGATGAAAGATTCCAATGTATTGGACAAAGTCGCCATGGTGTACGGTCAGATGAACGAGCCGCCCGGCAACCGTTTGCGCGTGGCATTGACCGGTTTGTCTATGGCGGAATACTTCCGTGATGAAAAAGACGAAAACGGCAAAGGTCGCGATGTATTGTTCTTTGTGGACAATATCTACCGCTACACGCTGGCGGGTACGGAAGTGTCCGCGCTGTTGGGTCGTATGCCGTCTGCGGTGGGTTACCAGCCCACGCTGGCTGAAGAAATGGGGCGTTTGCAAGAGCGCATTACCTCCACGCAAACCGGCTCCATTACCTCCATTCAGGCAGTCTACGTACCTGCGGACGACTTGACCGACCCGTCTCCCGCCACCACGTTCGCCCACTTGGACGCAACAGTGGTATTGAGCCGCGACATCGCTTCTTTGGGTATTTATCCTGCGGTGGACCCCTTGGATTCCACTTCGCGCCAGCTTGACCCGATGGTTTTGGGTCAGGAGCATTACGATGTGGCGCGCGGCGTGCAATCCACCCTGCAAAAATACAAAGAGTTGCGCGACATCATCGCCATTTTGGGCATGGACGAGTTGTCTGACGAAGACAAATTGACCGTGATGCGGGCGCGTAAAATCCAACGTTTCCTGTCGCAGCCTTTCCACGTGGCGGAAGTGTTTACCGGTTCGCCCGGCAAATACGTTTCCTTGCGCGACACCATCGCCGGTTTTAAAGCGATTTTGAGCGGCGAGTACGACCATCTGCCCGAACAGGCGTTCTACATGGTCGGCGGTATTGAAGAAGCCGTTGAAAAAGCGAAAACCTTGAGCTAAGGAGGCGGGCATGAGCATCATGCAGGTTGAGGTGGTCAGCAACGAACGGCACATCTTTACAGGCGAAGCGAAATTTGTGGTCGTGCCGACCGTAAACGGCGAGTTGGGGATTTATCCCCACCACGAGCCGATTATGAGTTTGGTGCGCCCGGGCGCGTTGCGCGTTATCCCTGCCGATTCCGATGAAGAGGTTTTGGTGGCGGTAGCGGGCGGCGTGTTGGAAGTTTCGCCGAAAAAGATTACCGTGTTGGCAGATGTGGCGGTACGCAGTGCCGAAATGGACCAACAGCGTGCCGAAGAAGCCAAAAAAGCGGCGGAAGCATCGGTTTCCCAAGCGCAAGACGATGAATCCCGCGCGCGCGCCCAAGCTGCTTTGGCTGCGGCCATCGCCGAATTGAAAACTTTGGATTATTTGCGCAACCGCGCAGCAAGATAATCCGAGCAGTTCTCACAGCCGCCCTGTGCAAAACGGGGCGGCTTTTGTTTTCAGGCAGCCTGCGTTGCCAATTCCGACAAAACTGCTCAACAATGCTACAATACGCCGCGTTTTGATTGTGATTTAGGAAGATTATGGCACTTTTGCAAATTGCCGAGCCGGGCATGTCCGCCGCGCCGCACCAACACCGCTTGGCGGTCGGCATTGATTTGGGAACGACCAACAGCTTGGTGGCCACCGTCAAAAGCGGCGCGGCGGTGTGTCTGCCCGATGCGGACGGCGCGGCATCGCTGCCTTCGGTGGTGCGCTATGCCGACAACGGCGAAAAAACGGTCGGCGCGGCGGCATTGGCGATGCAAAAACGCGACCCCGCCCACACCGTCAGTTCCGCCAAGCGATTGATTGGGCGCACTTTGGACGACATCGACACCGCCCATCTGCCGTACCGCTTCAGCCCGTCCGAGCACATCATCGGCATTCACACCCGCCATGGCGTGAAAACCCCGATTGACGTGTCGGCGGACATTTTGCACACCTTGCGCCAACGTGCAGAAGCCGCGCTCGGCGGCGAACTGGTCGGCGCGGTGATTACCGTGCCTGCTTATTTTGACGATGCCCAACGCCAAGCCACCAAAGATGCGGCGCGTTTGGCGGGCATCAACGTGTTGCGCCTGCTCAACGAACCCACCGCCGCCGCCATCGCCTACGGATTGGACAATGCGTCCGAAGGCACGTTTGTGGTGTACGATTTGGGCGGCGGAACGTTTGACGTGTCGGTGTTGTCCTTGTCCAAAGGCTTGTTTGAAGTCAAGGCAACGGGCGGCGATTCCGCGCTCGGCGGCGATGATTTTGACCACCGCTTGTTTTGTCATCTGCTTGAAACACAAAATCTTTCGCTGACCGATGAAGGCGATGTGCAACTGCTGATGGGTTTGGTGCGCCAAGCCAAAGAACGTTTGAGCGAAGACACGGAAGCGCGGATTACCGCCGAACTGCATGACGGTACGTGCGTGGACGCGACCGTCAGCCGCAGCGAATTTCACGCGCTGACACAACACCTTGTCGCCAAAACCATTGCGCCGGTGAAACAGGCTTTGCAAGATGCCGACATCGCCAAAGCCGATGTCAAAGGCGTGATTTTGGTGGGCGGCGCAACGCGAATGTTGCATGTGCGTCAAGCAGTTGCCGCGTTTTTCGGACAAACGCCGCTCACCAATCTCAATCCCGACCAAGTAGTCGCGTTGGGCGCGGCGATGCAGGCAGACGTGCTGGCGGGCAACAAGCGCGAGGGCGAATGGCTGTTGTTGGATGTTACCCCGCTTTCGCTGGGCTTGGAAACCTATGGCGGGCTGGCTGAAAAAATCATTCCGCGCAACAGTACCTTACCGACCGCCCGCGCCCAAGAGTTCACCACCTTCAAAGACGGACAAACGGCGATGACCATTCATGTGGTGCAGGGCGAGCGCGAATTGGTGGCGGATTGCCGCAGCTTGGCGAAATTTACCCTGCGCGGCATTCCGCCGATGGTGGCGGGCGCGGCGCGGATTCGCGTAACTTTTCAAGTAGATGCGGACGGCTTGCTGTCGGTGTCGGCGCGGGAGCAGACCACCGGCGTGCAGGCGCAAATTGAAGTGAAGCCGTCTTACGGTTTGGACGATGCGGCGATTACGCAGATGTTAAAGGACAGTTTGTCCAATGCCAAAGACGATGCCGCCGCCCGCGCCCAAGCCGAAGCGCGGGTGGAAGCGGAAGGGCTGTTGGCGGCGGTGCGCGGCGCCTTGGATTTGGACGGCGATTTGTTGGACGGGTCGGAACGGGCTGCCGTTGATGCGCGGCTTGCCGAGTTGGAACAAGGCATGCACGCCGATGCCGCCGATGTGTTGCGCGGCAAAATTCAGGCTTTGGCGGACGCCACCGACACGTTTGCCGCCCGCCGCATGGACCGCAATATCCAACGCGCTTTGCAGGGCAGGGCGATTGGCGATTTGTAAACCGAATGTATTGTTCCGCATAAGGCAATGGCTTTATGCGGATTTTTTATGGATGTGCCTGCCTTATTCAGGCAACTTTGTTTTGATTTCCCGCATCATCTTGTCAATAAAACGCCCCTGCCGCAACAGTTGCGCCGCCACATCGTATTGCGCGGCGGCGAAAGCTGCCTGAAGTTCGTCCAGCAGCGCGGCAAAATCGGCGGCGGTTTCATCGCGCAACGCCGATAATTCGGCAGCAGTTTCCGCTTCGGCAAGCTGTTCGCGCCACGCCATCTGCTTCATCAAAAATTCGGGCGCAAACTGCGTGTGTTCGGGTGCATCGGCATCAATATTTTGTTTTTTCAACAAATACGCGGCGCGTTCAAGCGGGTGGCGCAACACGCGGTAGGCCTCGTTTACCGCCGCGCTCATCATTACCGCCTGTTTTTGTTCAAAAACGGACGCGGCGGCGGCGCGGTCGGGGTGGAACTGCGCCGCCAATTCGCGGTAGCGCGTGTCCAAAGCGGCGGTGTCCACAGAAAATTGTTCGGGCAAACCGAACAGGGCAAAAGGGCAGGGCATGGTGTTTTTCCAAAAATCCGAAAAAACGGTATCATAAAGCCGCTTGTACACGCTGACAACCAAAGGATAAAACTGATGAAATTACTCAAGCCACTTCAAATAGATATGCGCGAATTTTTCTTGACGGGCAAGTTTGATTGCTTGGCATTGGGTCAAACACAGGAATGGATTTTGGCAAATTTCCCCGACCCTGATTGGCACGGCGAAAGTGCGTTTGCTTATCGGAAAAACGATATTTGGCGATATGGCGATTTGGAGTTTTATTTTGCCGATGGCTGCCTGAATATGATTTACAGCGACCGTTTGCAAAATCAAACAGATGGTTTGGACGGCGGAACGGCTTTGGATTTGGACGCATGGATTTTGCGTGTGCCGAAACGTCTGACTTTGCAAAATCTTATCTGTGAACTGAATCAAAATGATGCCGATTTTGAAAAATACCGCAGCGTAAACGGTTGGATTTGCTTGTATTTGCCCGCAAGTAAAATTGAGCTGTGTTTTTCAGGCGAAAACGCCGGTAATCCGAATGATTTTTTGTTGGTTTCGTTTGCGTGGCGCGAACGTCCGCTTTCAGGCAGCCTGCAAACGTACCGCAACGGCAAAATGCGTTAAAATCGCCCGCTTGGAGAATGATTTTAAGCGAGTACCGCCATGTCTGACGAAAAACTGCTGCCGCACCGCCAAGCCATTGACGCGATTGACGGCGAAATCCTGCAACTGCTCAACCGCCGCGCCGCCCACGCCCGCGCCATCGGCGAACTGAAAGGCACGGGCGCGGTGTACCGTCCCGAACGCGAAGCGCAAGTGTTGCGGCGCATTCAGGATTTGAACGCGGGGCCTTTGCCCGATGAAGCGGTGGCGCGGCTGTTCCGCGAAGTGATGAGCGAATGTTTGGCGGTGGAGCGTCCGCTTACAATTGCCTATTTGGGCCCGCAGGGGACGTTTACCCAACAGGCGGCGGTAAAGCATTTCGGACACGCGGCGCATACGGTCGCCTGCGCCACGGTGGACGAAAGTTTGCGTTTGGTGGAAGCGCGGCAGGCGGATTATGCGGTCGCGCCGGTGGAAAATTCCACCGAAGGTTCGGTGGGGCGCACGCTGGATTTGCTGGTGTCCACGCCGCTCAAGATTTGCGGCGAAGTGGTGTTGCGGATTCATCATCATTTATTGCGTCAAAACAATGATTTAAACGGAATCACGGTGGTGTACGCGCACGCGCAGGCTTTGGCGCAATGCCATTATTGGCTGGGCAAAAACCTGTCCGACAGCGTGCGGCGGGTGGCGGTGTCCAGCAATGCGGAAGCGGCGCGGTTGGCGGCAGAGCAGCCCGATGCGGCGGCGGTGGCGGGGCAGACGGCGGCGGAAATTTACGCTTTGCACAAGCTGGCGGAAAACATCGAGGACGAGCCGGACAACACCACCCGTTTTCTGGTGTTGGGGCATCAGCACACCGCGCCGAGCGGCCGCGACAAGACTTCGCTGGTGGTGAGTGCGCCCAATCGTGCGGGCATGTTGAACCGTTTGGTGGAGCCGTTTACCCGCGCGGGCATTTCCATGAGCAAGTTTGAAAGCCGTCCCAGCCGCAACGGTTTGTGGGAATATCTGTTTTTTGTGGATATTGAAGGGCATGGCGACGATGCGGCGGTGCGGCAGGCTTTGGACGGTTTGCGCGAGCGGGCGGCGTTTGTGAAAGTGGCGGGCTCGTATCCGGCGGCGGTGATTTGAGTTGTTCCATCAATTGTGGATACCGGCGCGATAGCCGCACGCCGTGCCGGTCATGCCCGTTTGGGCGTACAATGCGTCCGCGCCCGTGCGGGCGTATTGTTTTTGTTTTGTGATTGCCCTTATGACCGATTCCCAAAGCTGTTTCCATTGCGGTTTGCCCGTGCCGCCAAGCCTTGATTTGACCGTTGCCTACCAAGAACGGGCGCAGCCCGTGTGTTGTTTGGGGTGTCAGGCGGTGGCGCAGAGCATCATCGATGCGGGGTTGGACAATTACTACCGCCACCGCACCGCCAATCCCGCCCAAGCCGCGTTGCCGCCGCCCGAATTGCTCGAGCAGCTCCGTCTCTACGACCTGCCCGAAATGCAGCAGGGCTTTGTGGAAACGCGCCCCGACCAATGCCGCGAAGCGGTGCTGATGTTCGGCGGCATGACCTGCGCTGCCTGCGCGTGGCTGATTGAACAAAAACTTTTGCGTTTGAACGGCATGGTCAGCGTGGAGCTGAACTACAGCACCGGACGCGCCCGCACCGTGTGGCGGGACGATGTACTGCCCTTGTCGCAAATCCTGCTGGCGGTGCGGCAAACGGGCTACAGCGCCGAACCCTACGATGCCCGCAAATTGGAACAGCACACCCGCAGCCAACGCCGCAAAATGCTGGTACGCATTGCGGTGGCGGGCTTGGCATCGATGCAAACGATGATGTTTGCCCTGCCGACCTATTTTGACGCCCAAATCGAGCCTTCGCTGCTGCAAACGCTGCATTGGGGCGCGTTGGTGATGGTGTTGCCCGCGATTTTCTACGCCGCCGCACCGTTTTATCAGGGCGCGTGGCGCGATTTGAAAAACCGCCGTTCGGGCATGGACACGCCGGTGGCGATTGCCATTTCGCTGACCTTTGTGGCGGGGCTGTACGCACTGTTTACCGGCGCGGGGCAGGGCGTGTATTTTGAAAGCATCGCCATGTTTGTGTTTTTCCTGCTGGCGGGGCGGTTTATGGAACAAAATGCGCGGCACAAAGCGGGCGATGCGGCAGAGCGGCTGGTGCGCCTGATTCCCGCGTTTTGCCACATCTTGCCCGACTATCCCGCAGACGAACGCAGCCGCGAAGCCGCCGTTGCCACCCTGAAAGCGGGCGACGTGATTGTGGTGCGGGCGGGCGAAACCATACCTGCGGACGGCGAAGTGCTGGCAGGCGCAAGCGAAACGGACGAAGCCATGCTCACCGGCGAAAACCTGCCCGTTGCCAAACGCACGGGCGACCGCGTAACCGCCGGCACGCTCAACACCGCCGCCCCCCTGATTGTGCGCGTGCGCCAAACCGGCACCGACACCCGTTTGGCGCACATCGTCAAGCTGCTCGACCGCGCCCTTGCCCAGAAACCGCGCTTGGCGGAAACGGCGGAACGCTACGCTTCGGGCTTTACCGGCGCACTGATTGTGATGGCGGTACCGACCTTTCTGGGCTGGTGGTGGTATGCGGACGCGGCAACCGCCTTGTGGATTACCGTATCGCTGCTGGTGATTACCTGCCCGTGCGCCCTGTCGCTGGCAACGCCCGCCGCCTTGGCGGCATCGGCGGGGCGCTTGGCAAAACACGGCATCTTGATGACACGCGGACACGTTTTGGAAACCCTGCCCGCCGTTACCGATGTCGTGTTCGACAAAACCGGCACGCTCACCCGCGCCGCCTTCCGCGTAACGGAAATCCTGCGTTGCGCCACTGCCGACCCCGCCGCCCTGCACATCGCCAAACTGCTCGAACGCCATTCCGAACACCCCATCGCCCGCGCCATCACCGCCATGCCGCTCGAGCCGGGTTCTGCCGAACTGCACTGCCGCGAACGCCGCAACCACATCGGCTGTGGCGTATCCGCCACCGTATCGGTAAACGGGCGCGAAAGCGTGTGGGCATTGGGGCGGGCGGATTTTGTCGCCCAATGGGCGGGCGCATTGCCCGATGAATGGCGCACCCTCGCCGCACAACACGGCACGCTGGTGTTTCTTGGCAACGAACAGGGCTTTCATGCCGCACTGGTGCTGGAAGACCAAATCCGCGAAGACGCCGCCGCCGTATTGGCACAACTGCACGAACAAGGCTTACGCACCCACCTGCTGAGCGGCGACCGCGAAGCGGTAGTGGCGGCGGCGGCGCGGCACACCGGCATCGTCCGCTACCGTGCTGATGCTGCACCCGAAGACAAACTGCACTACGTCCGCCACCTGCAACAGCAAGGCTGCCGCGTCTTGATGCTCGGCGACGGCATCAACGACGCCCCCGTGTTGGCAGGAGCAGACGTGTCTGCCGCCGTTGCCGGCAGCGCCGACGTGGCACGGGACGGCGCAGACGTACTGCTGCTGCAAGACGACCTGTCGCTGCTGCCGCAACTGCTCGCCCAAGCGCGGCGCACCCAAACCGTTATCCGCCAAAACCTGTGGTGGGCGACTGCCTACAACTTCTGTGTCGTGCCCTTGGCGGCGTGCGGTTGGGTAACGCCTTGGCTGGCGGCGCTGGGCATGAGCTTCAGCTCGCTGCTGGTGGTGTGGAACGCCCTGCGCTTACGCAGATAAGGGCAACAAAAAACACCCGTATCATTCTGATGATAAGGGTGTTTTTTATATTTTTCTTTCCAGACGGCAGATAAGCATAGCGATGTTTTGTCAAGGTTTGCCGTGCTTCGGCTTGGATTCCCGCCTGCGCGGGAATGACGGTGCGGCGTTACCCTTGCTTTTTCTTAATGCTCACTTGGCGTTTTTTGCTTTTGCCGCCGCTATTACGCGCTTTTTCGTCTTTTCGCCCTTCGCGCTTGGCAATGCGGTTGCTCAAAGACACGCGCCGAAGCGCTTGGTTTTTGGTTTTTTCCGCCGTTTCCCCGTAGGGATTTTCCGAAACATTGTATTGAATCCGCAAAGGCGTGCCTTGCAAATCAAAGGCTTTGCGGAACGTTTGCGTCAAATAACGGGTATAACTGTCGGGAATGTGTTGCAGCGAATTGCCGTGAATCACAATCACCGGCGGATTCATGCCGCCCTGATGCGCGTAACGCATTTTCGGGCGTACCAAACCGGCACGCGGCGGCTGTTGGCGTTCAATCGCGGTTTGCAGAACGCGGGTGATTTTCGGCGTGGACAGCTTTGCCATCGCCGCCGCATACGCCGACCGAATGCTGGCAAACAGCCCGTCAATACCTTTTTCTTTCAGCGCGGAAACATAGTGGAACTTTGCAAAATCAAGGAAATACAGTTTGCGGGCAATGTCGCGCTTGATGTCGTTGCGCCGCTCTTCGCTGATACCGTCCCACTTGTTCACCGCCACCACCAACGCCCGTCCCGCTTCCAGCGCGAAACCGGCGATGGTGGCATCTTGGTCGGCGATGTCCTGCTGCGCGTCCAGCACCAACACCGCCACATTCGCCGCTTCAATGGCCTGCATCGCTTTGATAACGGAAAACTTTTCCACCGCTTCCGACACCTTGCCGCGCCGCCGCACGCCCGCCGTGTCGATGATGGTAAACGGTTTGCCGTCCCGTTCAAAATCAATGTGAATGCTGTCGCGGGTCGTTCCCGCCATATCAAAGGCAATCACGCGTTCTTCGCCCAACACGGCGTTTACCAGCGTGGATTTGCCCACGTTCGGACGGCCAATCACGGCGAACACGGGGTGTTTGGGCGCGGCAACTTCTTCTTCCGCATCGGGAAAGTGCGCCAACACTTCTTCCATCAGCGCGTAAATGCCGTCTCCGTGTGCGCCCGAAACCACATACGGTTCGCCCAACGCCAGTTCGTAAAACTCCGCCGCGAGTACGGCGCGGTTGCCGCCTTCGCCTTTGTTCACCGCCAAAAACACGGGGCGCGGGCTTTGGCGCAGGCGGTCGGCGATGATTTTGTCCTGCGGGGTCAGACCGGTACGCGCGTCCGTCAAAAAGATGACGGCATCGGCTTCGTCAATCGCTTGCAGGGTTTGCCGCGCCATTTCGTGCAAAATGCCGCTATCGACAACGGGTTCAAAACCGCCGGTGTCCACCACCAGATAGGGTTTGCTGCCTACGCGGCCGTGTCCGTAATGGCGGTCGCGGGTGAGTCCGGGCAGGTCGTGGACGAGTGCGTCTTTGCTGCGTGTTAAGCGGTTGAATAAGGTGGATTTGCCGACATTGGGGCGGCCGACCAGAGCGATGGTGGGTTTCATATTATGAACTTTCTGTTTCAGGCTGCCCGAAAAACGGCAGCAAGCAGGTGCGCGGTGCGTGTCCGCGCACATCGGGTGAAAAATGCGCCCGATTATAAACGATAATGACGGCAGCGCAGGTGCGGGCAAGTGTCTTGCCGTTTTTTTACACTTTGTTTACAAAACGCTTGGTCTCCTTAAAAAACTCTGCTATATTCGGACGGCGTTCCGTTTCGGATTGCATGAAACGGAACGTTTGGGCTGAACCATTTTTCCCGCTTCGGAAGCGGGGTTTCCAACAGAAAGGAATACGGCATGAACGGCAATGCGCACAAATCGGCTTTCGTGGCAACGGGGCTGATGCTGTTCGCCCTGTTTTTCGGGGCGGGCAACCTGATTTTTCCCGCCGCGATGGGGCAACAGGCGGGCAGCAATGTTTTTACCGCGATGACGGGTTTTCTGCTCACGGGCGCGGGTTTGCCCCTGCTCGGCGTGATTGCGGTGGGTTACTCCGGTTCGCGGGACGTGCAGGATTTGGCTTCGCGGGTGGCGCCTTGGTACGGCGTGGCGTTTGCGGTGGCCTTGTATTTGTCCATCGGGCCTTTGTTTGCCATTCCGCGCACGGCAACGGTGTCGTTTGAAATCGGCGTGGTGCCGTTTTTGGGCGAGGTGTCCGATAGCGGCAAAAGCGGTGCTTTGGTGGCGTTTTCCATCGTGTTTTTCGCGCTGTCGTACTGGCTGTCGCTGTCGCCCGGCAAGCTGGTGGACCGCATCGGCAAAATTTTAACGCCCGTGCTGCTGGTGGCGATTACCGTGCTGGTGGGCTATGCCGCATTCGCACCGGCGGGCGCGCCGCCCGCTCCTGCCGAAGCCTACGCGCAGGGCGCACTGACCAAAGGCATTTTGGACGGCTACGAAACGATGGACGCGCTCGCTTCGCTGGTGTTTGCCATCATCGTGATTGAGGCGGTGTACGCGATGGGCGTGTCCGACAAAAAACAGGTGTTGAGCCTGACCGCGCGTGCGGGCATGGTGGCGGCGGCGTGTTTGGCGGTGGTGTACGTGTTTATCGCCTATATGGGCGCGACCGGCGTGGCGGCCATCGGCATGCAGGAAAGCGGCGCGGCGGTGTTGTCCAAGAGCGCGGAACACTACTTCGGCGGCACGGGCAAAGTGCTGCTGGCAGTGATTGTGTTTTTGGCGTGTTTGTCCACATCGGTGGGCTTGATTACCGCCTGCGCCGAGTATTTCAACCGCCTGCTGCCGAAAATGTCTTATCAGGCATTGGTAACGGTGTTTACGCTGGTGTCGCTGGTGATTGCCAACTTCGGCTTGAGCGCGATTATCAAGTTTTCCATTCCCGTGCTGATGCTGCTGTATCCGCTTACGGTAGCGATTATCGCTTTGGCGTTTTTGCACAATGTGTTCGGCGGACACCGCATCGTTTACGCCTGCACCATCGGCGCGACCGCCGTGATTGCGCTGCTGGACGGCTGGCGCACTTTGCACGGCATGCTGGGCGGCGCGGAAGACGGCTTGGTGATGCGGATTGACGGCGCATTGAAAACCGCGCTGCCGCTTTACGCCTCCGGCTTGGGCTGGGTGCTGCCCGCGCTGGCGGGGCTGGTAGTCGGCGTGGTGCTTGCCAAAGGCAAAAAAGTTTAGGGCGTTTTATTTATTTCGCTGAAAACCGCCGCACCGTCATTCCCGAGAATGCGGGCATGACGGCGCGGTAACGGCTTTCAGGCAGCCCGCCGTGAACGCACACGCTGCCTGAAAGCATTTTTTCCATTTCAAACAAAGGAACAAAATATGTCCGACAAACTGATTCTGGTTTTGAACTGCGGCAGCTCCTCGCTCAAAGGCGCGGTGTTGGACAGCGCGAGCGGCGAAGTGCTGTTGAGCTGTCTGGCGGAAAAACTCAACCTGTCCGATGCGTTTATCACCTTTAAAATCAACGGTGAAAAAGAACAAGTATCGCTGGCGGCACAGCCTAACCACACCGGCGCGGTGGGCGCATTGCTGGCGGAATTGCAAAAACACGGCTTGGACAGCCGCATCGGTGCGGTCGGACACCGCGTGGTGAGCGGCGGCGAAGCCTACAGCGAATCCGTGCTGATTGACGAGCAAGTGCTTGCTGCCGTTGAAAAATGCATTCCGCTCGCGCCCCTGCACAACCCCGCCAACCTGCTGGGTATCCGCGCCGCGCAAGACATTTTCAAAGGGCTGCCGAATGTGGCGGTGTTTGACACGGCGTTCCACCAAACCATGCCCGCCCACGCCTACACCTACGCCATTCCGCGCCGTTTTTACCGCGATTTCAGCCTGCGCCGCTATGGTTTTCACGGCACGAGTTACCGTTTCGTTGCCGATGAAGCCGCGCGTTTTCTCGGCAAAGACAAAAACAGCCTGCGCATGGTTATCGCGCATTTGGGCAACGGCGCGTCTGTGGCCGCCATCAAAAACGGCGAATCGCAAGACACCAGCATGGGCTTGACCCCGCTTGAAGGCTTGGTGATGGGTACGCGCTCCGGCGACCTTGACCCCAGCGTGTTCTCTTTCTTGGCGGACAACACCGGCTTGGGCATTCAGGAAATCACCGATTTGCTCAACAAACAAAGCGGTTTGCTCGGCATTTCCGAATTGTCCAACGACTGCCGCACCATCGAGGAAGAAGCCGCCAAAGGACACGAAGGCGCATTGTTGGCATTGGAAATTTTTGCCTACCGCTTGGCGAAATACGTTGCGTCCATGGCGGTGGCGGCGGGCGGTTTGGACGCGCTGGTGTTCACCGGCGGCATCGGCGAAAACTCCGCGCTGGTGCGTGCCAAAGTGGTCGGCTACTGCGAATTCTTGGGCTTGAAACTCAACGAAGAGAAAAACTTGGCGGCGCGTTTCGGCAATGCGGGCGTGATTACCGAAGACACGGGCGGCGCGGTGGCGGTGGTGATTCCCACCAACGAAGAGCTGATGATTGCGCAGGATACGGCGCGTTTGTCGGGGCTGTAAAAACACACCACCGTTATTCCTGCTTGAGTAGGAATAACGGTGGTATTTGACAACACATTAAAAAATCAAAACAAATCCGCATGCGTTCCCAAACGCGCCAAAAACAAACCGTCATCGCCCGACTTGTAGATTAACAACAAATCGGGTCGGATATGACATTCCCAATAGCCCGCATAATTGCCTTTAAGCGGGTGATTGCGGTATTTCTCGGGTAATATCCCGTCATTTGCCAAAGTATTCAGCACCTCTGCCCATTCTGTCGAAACCAACAGCAAATATTGTTTCCGCAAATCCCGTTTGAACTGATTGCTGACGGTAACGGGCTTACCCATGTTCCTCATCCGCCATCGCACGCATTGCCCGTAATGCTTCGTCCGCATCCGCGTAAGTGCTGCCGCCGCCGCTTTCCAATTCCGCAATGGCTGCCAAGGTCGCAGCATTGGGAGCCGCCCAATCAAACGATAAAGGCACTTTGCCCGTGCGGGCAATTTGGTTGAAAAACATCCGCACCGCCTGACTGGGCGTCAAACCGTATTGTTCCAACACGGGATAAGCATCGGCACGCAGCTTGTCGTCAAGGCGCATATTAAAATTGCTGTAACCCATCATCACATCCCTCGGCATATTTTGAACCATTACATTGTAATGATAATGCCATGACACTGCAAGGCAGGCTCGGGCGTGTCATCAATTAGCCGAAAAAACGCCGCACCGTCATTCCCGTGCAGGCGGGAATCCAAGTCGAATCACGAAAAACCTTGATAAGACATTGCTTTATAAGCATCGGGCAGTGGATTCCCACCTGTGCGGGAATGACGGATTTTTTTATATTGCACTGATTTTCAGTAGAAAAATTTAAATAATGACACGCCCTACGGCAAAGCATACCCCTCCCGCAACAAATAATCGCGCACATGATTTTGCTCTGCCAACAGCGCGTACAACTGCCGATGCACACCCGCATACAACGCACCTTCCGCTTCACCGCGCCGGCGCAAAAAACGCATATACACCAGATAAAACATCGCCTGTTCCCGCGCCGTGCCGTATTGTTCCACCTTTTCCGACAAATGGCGGTAAAATGCGCGGTTCATCGGATTCATGTCGTCAGACCACTGCGCCGGCAAATTGCCGACCGCATCGGCATGGCTCAAACAAAATTCGGCAAACGTGATTCTGCCCCAAGAAGCATGCTCCTTGTGCCCGCCGCATTCTTCCAAAGCAAAAATCAGCAGATAGCACGACAAAATCGCTTGGGCGGGAACGTCTATCCCGACATTTTTCGCCTTGTTCAAATAATCGGCAAGATTAAACATAAAATTGTGCAAACGGTACAAATCATTGATGCACAATGCATAAAAAAACGATTCATAATGGTGGCGCAAAATGCGCCCGTGCAATTCTGCCCGTTGCGGCACGGAGCATGCGTACACCTCCCATTTCAACAGCAGCGCATACAGATTGTGCCATTCCATCAGCATCGTCATGTCGCCGTCGCCGCCGCAAACGGGCGGGGGCATATTGCTGCGCAGCAGGGGAATGCGTGCCAATTCGGCGGTTTCGTAGTCCAGCCACACCGAATGCAGTTGCAGCAAGCGTCCGATGCGGCTTTCGGGGCTGATACGGCTTTCGTTCAACACGCGCACCAATACCTGTTTTGCCTGTTCGGAACGGTTGCTGTTACGCAAAATCCACATGTGGCGCAACGCCGTTACCACCGACAATGTCCTGCTCAAACGCCATTGTGCGTTGTTGCACAAATCTGCCAAGCCTTGTTCGGCTTCTTGCACCATGCCCATTTTGAAGTGCATGTCTGCCCTCACCCAAATATTCAAAAATCCGCACAGGCGCGACAGGTATGCGCTTAAGGACAAGCCCGCGCCGTCGCTGAAAAAGCGTTCCGCCACTGCGGGCGTGGCGTTGCCGTCGTCGGGCGCGAACAGGCAGGGGCGGTGCGCCGACAGCCACCACGGGCCTGTGTGTTTTTGGTGGGGCAGGTGGGCGATGTCGGTGGGAATGCCCAATTCGTCCCGACACTTTGCCCAGCAGTCGAAAAAGCGTTTGATTTGGGTGCGGTGCAACACGAAATCAGCTTGCTGCAAACGTATCTGCCGCACCAGCTCGGCACTGTGCAAAACGGTTTGGCTGCGGTGGGCGCGAAAAAGCAGGTTGAAAAACAGGGCGGCGCGTTTGGGGGTGGTAATGGGCAAGGCGCGTCCGCGAAAATGCAGATGGTTGCTTTTGAGTTCGACAAGTTCGGGCATGGCGTTCATTTGTAACAGATGTAACTGCTAAAAATTGCATTTTAGCAGTTTTCTGCTAAAAATCTTGATGCTTCGGGGCGTTCTAACGGCATGGAACGGCTGAAAGCGGGTTATGCGTTTTGATTGGGTTTAGGGTGTGTCATCAATTAAACTTTGCTACTATAAATCAGCATAATACAAAAATGCCGTCATTCCCGCGCAGGCGGGAATCCACTGTCTGATGTTTGTGGCAGGCGATGTTTTATCAATGCTTTTTGAAATTTGTTTTGGATTCCCGCCGGCGCGGGAATGACGGCGCGGTATTTGTTCGGTTAATTGATGATACGTAGCGGCTTGGGTATGTTGTGCCAAACCCGTTTGTTTGTGTAAAGAAATGTCAAAAAAACCCTTGCGCGTTTACACGGATTGGGTTATCTTTGCCCGCTTCTTTTCGCGGTGCCGCGTGTGGTGCTGCGTGTTGAGCCAAACCGGCAAACATTTACAAACCCAGCGTCAAAGCCTTGCCGCGCCGGATTTGCTGCTGCCCCGCCCGTGTGCTTCGCGTACCCGAAACCGCCGTCCGCACGTGCCGTATTACCGATACACCCGCCGCGCAAATCTTCCGCGTCAGTGCTTTCGCGCCAACACAAGAGGTTGTCATGCAAATTTCAGGCGCACAAATCATCGTGCACAGTCTTAAGGCCGAAAACGTGGAATACGTTTTCGGATATCCGGGCGGAGCGGTTCTGGAAATCTACGATGCCATTTACCAACTGCATAAATTTGAACACATTTTGACGCGCCACGAACAGGCAGCCGTCCACGCCGCCGATGCCTATGCGCGGGTGAGCGGCAAAGTGGGCGTGGCGCTGGTTACATCGGGGCCGGGCGCAACCAACGCCATCACCGGCATCGCCACCGCCTACACCGATTCCGTTCCCATTGTGGTGATTTCGGGGCAGGTCGGCTCGCCCATGATTGGCACGGACGCATTCCAAGAAATTGATATGGTTGGCATTTCCCGACCTTGCGTCAAGCACAATTTCTTGGTTACCGACATTGCCGATTTGGCGGTTACCATCAAAAAAGCCTTCCAAATCGCCCGAAGCGGACGGCCGGGCCCGGTGGTGGTGGACATCGCCAAAGACGTTACCCAAGCCACCGCCAAATTCAGCTATCCGCAAGAAGATATTTTTATCCGTTCCTATCAACCGGTTACTCACGGGCACATGGGGCAGATGAAAAAAGCCGTGCAAATGCTGGCGGCGGCGAAACGTCCTTTGGTGTATTTCGGCGGCGGCGTGGTGCTGGGCAACGCATCGCCCGAACTGATTGATTTTGTAAAAACTTTAGGCGTACCCTGCACCGGCACGCTGATGGGTTTGGGCGGCTATCCGTCCGATGACCGCCAATGGCTCGGCATGCCGGGCATGCACGGCACTTACGAAGCGAATTTGGCGATGCAAAACGCCGATGTGATTGTGGCGGTAGGAGCGCGTTTTGACGACCGCGTGGTGTCCGTGCCGTCCAAATTTGCCGAAAGTCCGAAAAAAATCATTCACATTGACATTGACCCGTCCAGCATCGCCAAGCGCGTGAAAGTGAACGTGCCGATTGTCGGCGATGTGAAAAACGTGTTGGCGGAAATGCTGAACCTGTGGAAAAAACAGGAATTGCTGCTGAACGCCGCCGCGCTGGAAAAATGGTGGCAGAAAATTGAAAGCTGGCGCAGCCGCCAATGCCTGTGGTTTGAACCGCGCCAAGACGTGATTTTGCCGCAGCAGGTGGTGAAAACGCTGGCTGAAATCACGGAAAATCAGGCGATTATCACTTCAGATGTGGGTCAGCACCAAATGTTTGCCGCGCAGTATTATCCGTTTTTGCGCCCGCGCCAATGGCTCAATTCGGGCGGACTCGGCACGATGGGCGTGGGCTTGCCGTATGCGATGGGTGCGTATCTTGCCGACCCGTCCAAAGACGTGTGCTGCATCACCGGCGAAGGCTCGATTCAGATGAACATTCAGGAAATGGCAACCTGTTTGCAATACAAACTTCCTTTGAAAATCATTTGTTTGAATAACGGCTATTTGGGCATGGTGCGCCAATGGCAGGAGCTGTATTACAGCAACCGCGAGTCGGAAACCTATTTTGATTCGCTGCCCGATTTCGTCAAGCTGGCTGAAGCCTACGGTCATGTCGGTATGCGGATTGAACGTCCCGCCGATGTGGAGGGCGCGTTGCGCGAAGCCTTGTCGCTGAAAGACCGCTTTGTTTTCATGGACTTTATCACCGACCGCAAACAAAACGTGTTCCCGATGGTGGGCAACGGCAAAGGTTTGGACGAAATGGTGCTGCCGCCGCATATGCGCGAGCGCAAAGCCGATTCCGATGTAAACGATGTGAACGACCGCGATTACGACACAAGGAGCGTGCCATAATGCGACATATTTTATCCGTTTTGATGGAAAACCGTTCCGGCGCGATGAGCCGCGTGGTGGGGCTGTTTTCCGCCCGCGACTACAATATTGATTCTTTGGCGGTTGCCGCGACCGAAGACCCGACTTTGTCGCGCATGACCATTGTAACGCGCGGCGACGATGCCGCTTTGGAGCAAATCACCAAACAGCTTAACAAGTTGATTGAAGTGGTGAAAGTGGTGGATTTGAACGAAAGCCGTTTCGTGGAGCGCGAGCTGATGCTGGTGAAAGTGCGGGCGTTGGGCAAAGACCGCGATGAAATCCTGCGCCTTGCCGATATTTATCGCGGGCAGGTGGTGGACGTGAGCGATAAATCCTACACCGTTGAAATCACGGGGACTTCCGAAAAACTGGACAGCTTTTTGGAAATTCTGCCCAAAGGTTTGATTTTGGAAACGGTGCGTACCGGTGCGGCGGGCATCGGGCGCGGCGAGCGCATTTTGCGGATTTGAGTGCTGTTTGACGCGGCTGCCTGAGAATAGATTTCAGGCAGTTTTCTCTTTAATATCATGAGCTGATTATGAACCGTACCCACCAAAACGCCCGCCTGTTGTCCGTGCGCCATCTGCCCGATGAAGACCGTTTGATTCTCGGTTTTGAAGGCTTTCCCGACCGTGAATTTTCCTGTGTGGCGGATTTTGCCTTTAGTGGCTTTTTTCCGCATAATGTGTTGTTCGGCATAGACGAATACACGCTTGAAACCCTGCCGCCGCGCATTGCCGCCGATTTTCCCGTGCTGTCGTATTACCTGCACAGTGGCGATGCGTGGCAGATTTTCCATTTGTCGGCGAGCGCGGGGCTGGGCGGCATTATCGTTTGTGCCACACTTTAATTTTTACCAAACAGATACTTATGAGCAAAACCAAGCAACTGATTGAACAACTGCAAATCCGTTCCGGCGGCGGCGAAATCCGCGCGGGCAACCAAGTGCGCCTGCTGCACGACAGTTGCGAAAACTTCCCCGAATGGTTGGACGTGCTGGCAAAGGCGGAACGCTTTATCCTGATTGAAATGTATATTTTCGCCGATGACGCGTTTGGCAGAAAAATCCTTGATTTGCTGGTGGAAAAAGCCCGCGCGGGCGTGTATGTCGCGCTGGTGTACGACTGGGTGGGCAGCATCGGCGCATCGCTGAAAAACGTTTTCCGTCCCCTGCGCGAAGCGGGCGGGCTTGCCGTGCCGTACAATCCGCTCGGTTTTGCGCGGGGCATCGGGCTGATTTCGCGCAATCACCGCAAATCCATTATTATTGATGGACATACGGCATTTGTAAGCGGTTTGTGCATTTCCGCCGCGTGGGAGGGCAATCCCGCCAAAAACGCCGCCGCTTGGCGCGACACGGGCTTGCTGTTGCGCGGTGCGGCGGTGGCGGATTTGATAAGCGCGTTTGCCGACACGCTGCAATCGCAGGGACGCGCCTTGCCCGAACACATTACGGCGGACACGGCGGCGGTTTCAGGCAGCGTGCGTGCGGGCATCGTGGCGACCACGCCGAACAACAACAATATGATGCGCGTGGATTTGAACGCCATCGCGCTGGCAGAACGCCGTTTGTGGCTTACCGATGCCTATTTCATGCCCACGCGCCTGTACACCCAAGCCTTAATCAACGCCGCCGCAGACGGGGTGGACGTGCGGATTCTCGTGCCGCAAACATCGGATATTGCGTGGATTGCCCGCGTGTCGCGCACCCGTTACCGCGAGCTGCTGCATGCGGGCGTGCGCGTGTTTGAGTGGAACGGCACGATGATTCACGCCAAAAGCGCGGTGGCGGACGGGCGTTGGGCGCGTATCGGCTCGACCAATCTGAATTTCGCCAGTTGGCATTTCAACCGCGAATTGGACGTGGTGCTGGAAGACACGGAGTTGGCGGAGCAGTTGGAAGTGCAGTTTTTGCGCGATTTGGACAATGCCACCGAAATCGTGTTGAACGATGAAGAACGCGCCGTCGCCGCCGAGCGGCGCAAGCTGGGTTTTTCGCAGTTGAAAATCCGCAGCCGCCAACAGGCGCAGGCGGTGGCGCGGCAGTTTTTGCGCTTGTCGCACGCGTTTGAGGGCAATTTCTACGGCGAAAAAATTGTTGATGAAAAAGAAGCGTATGCGTATTTGGGCTTGGGCGCGATGCTGTTGGCGGCGGGGCTGTTGTTGTGGTTTTTCCCCAAGCTGTTGGTGGTGCCGGTGATTTTGCTGCTGGTGTTGGGCGGGGCATCGACAGTGTGGTCGGCGTGGCGGCAGATTCGCGGTTTTCGCGGCAAAAAATAATGGTACGCATGACACCAATCGGGCAGCTTCACGGGCTTGCCCGAATATTTTTTCGCGTATAATGTGCCGTTTGTTTTCGCTGGTGCGCTACCGTTTATGAAACCCCTTTCCCACCGCCCCGCCGCCGCCTGCTGGTGCGCCCTGATTGCGCTGACCCTGCTGTGGGACGGCATCGCCGTGCCGCTCCACACCGGACGCTGGCTGCTGCTGCTGAAGCTGCTGCCCCTGTGTCTGCCCCTGCGCGGCATTTGGCGCGGCCGCGTTTACACCTACCAATACTGCTCCATGCTGGTGCTGCCTTATTTTGCCGAAGGCGTGATGCGCCTGTTTGATGCGCCTGCAGGCAGCCTGTATTTCGCCGCGCTGCAAACGGCGGCGGCAACGGCGTTTTTCGTGCTGTGCCTGCGTTATCTTTACCAATTCAAATCCAAACACCATGTCTGATTCGCCCCAATCCGTGTTCAAACTGTCGCTGCTGCCCTTGTGGGTCGGGCTTGCCCTGACGATGGCGCTACCGTTTTTAAGCCTGATTCGCACCGGCCCGCAGTCGGCGTTTTTTTTGGAAGCCATGTCGCTGCTGGGCGTGCTGGTGTGGTTCACGGCAACGGCGGCGGCGGGAAAACTGAAATCTGCGCCGCCCGCCGCAACGTGGTGGCTGCTGCTGTTGGCGGTGTTTTGGGCGGCGCAGGCGCGGCTGATGAAGTTGGACTATGTCGGCTTGAGCGATATGGTCGCGTGGACGTTTGTCGTCTTGGCATTCGGCGTGTGGACGTGCCGTGCGTGGGTGCGCGATGCGGGACAGGAACGGGCGGCGGCGGTGTTGGCGTGGGTGTTGGTGGCGGCATGCTGCCTGCAAGCGGCGGTGGGCTGGCTGCAATACACCGGACACGCCGCGCATTTCAAACCTTGGCTGATGTACCGCGCCGGCATCGTGGAAGGACAGCTCGGGCAGCGCAACCATTTCGGGCATTACCTGATGTGGGGCGCGTTGGCGGCGGCGTATTTGTGGACGGCGCGGCGCATGGCGTGGTGGGGCGCGTTGGCGGTGTGGTGCTGGCTGGGCGGGGCGATGGCGCTGACCGGTTCGCGGTCTGTATTGGCGTATTTTATCGCCTTGGCGGTGTTGGCATTATTGTGGCGGCTGTGGGCGGGCGCGGCTGCGAAACGGGCGGTGCGGATTGTCGCGCTGGCGTTGGCGGTGTTGGCGGTGCTGCAATTCGCGCTTGAACCGCTTTTGCAGTTGTTCGGTTCAGGCAGCGTGGAAAGCGCGGCGGAACGTTTGGGCAACCACAGCTTCGGACAGTCGGGACGCGACTACGAAAGCCGTAAAGCATGGCAGATTTTCCAAACCGCACCGTGGTTCGGACACGGCTGGGGCAGCTACGCGCTGCAAGGTTTTCTCGCCGACCCCGCCGTGTATGCCAAAGGTTTCCGCCAATACGACCAAAACGTGTTGTTCACCCACAGCCACAACGGTGTGTTGAACCTGTTGGCGGAAATGGGCGCGGTCGGCACGGGCTTGGTGTTCGGCGGGCTGGCGTGGTGCGTGCGCACGGCGTTTGTCCGCAAAAACGCCGCTTCGCTGTTTTTGTTGGCGGCGATGAGCGTGTCGCTGGTGCACAGCCTGTTGGAATATCCGCTTTGGTATGTTTATTTTCTGACTGCGTTTACGGTGTTTGTCGGCATGATGCCCGCGCCGCAACGGGAAACGCGGGCTTTGGCGGCGGGCTGGTTTTGGGCGGCGGTGGCGGCGGCCATCATTGTGATATTCGGCATCGTGCGGCTGGGTGTTGCTTATAACGATTTGCGCCACGCCGCTTCAGGCAGCCGCGATGCCGTTGCCAAAAGCGAAAAAATCGTCAAACTGCTGTATCTGGCGCGTACCGAACCGATGTGGCGTTATTACGCGCACATGAATTTGCTCAACCATGTGGACACCGCCGCCGACCATCTGCCCGCGTGGGCGCAGGAAGCGCGGTTGTCGGCGCACTACCGCCCCTACGCCAACGCGCACAAATGGGCGTTGCTCGCCTACCGCGCGGGCGAACGCGAAGCCGCCGCCGACTGGTTGCGGCAGATGTACCGCTATTATCCGACCAAATATCCCGTTTACGGCGCGGCGCTGATGACGCCGCCGCATTATGCCGGTTTGCGGGCGCAGTTTTCTGCCGAATGCCGCGCTTATTATGCGGCGGTGCGGCAAACGCCCGTGTGCGCCGAAGCGATGCCGCCCAAGCCGCAGGGCAAACCGTAAAGCCGTCCGCCACCCTGTTCAAACCCGCCAAAACACGCTAGCATTCCACCCTTTAACCACACATTTCAAGGCAACACCATGAGCATTTTAGCCGAAGTAAAAAAACTCGGACAACACATCTGGTTGGACAACCTGTCCCGTTCGCTGCTGCAACAAGGCACGCTTGCCGACTGGCTGGCGCAAGGCGTAAGCGGCGTTACTTCCAACCCCGCCATTTTCCAAAAAGCCTTCGCCACCGACCCGCTCTACGCCGCCGACATCGCCGCGCTCAAAGCACAGGGCAAAACCGCCGTTGAAATTTACGAAACCCTTGCCGTGGCGGACGTTCGGGCTGCTTGCGATTTGTTGCGTCCCGAATTTGAGGCAAGCGGCGGGCAGGGCGGTTGGGTGAGCTTGGAAGTGTCGCCCGAACTGGCGCACGATGCGGGCGGCACGGTGGCGGACGCGCAACGCCTACACACCGCGATTGACCGCCCCAACGCCATGATGAAAATCCCCGCCACCGAAGCGGGTATCGCCGCCGTGCGCGAATTGGCGCAAGCGGGCATCAGCATCAACGTTACCCTGCTGTTTGCACACGAACAAATCCGCCGCGCCTGCACCGCCTACCGCGAAGGCATCGCCGCACGTTTGGCGGCAGGGCTGCCTGCGGACGGCGTGCAAATGGTCGCCAGCTTTTTTATTTCGCGCATTGATGCCGCGCTGGACGCGCAGTTGCCCGAAGCCCTGCGCGGCAAAACCGCCATCGCGCTGGCGAAAACCGCCTACCGCGATTGGCAGCACCACACGGCTGCGCCGGAATGGTCGGAGTTGCGGGCGCGGGGCGCGAACCCGCCGCGCCTGTTGTGGGCATCAACGGGCGTGAAAAATCCCGCCTATCCCGCCACGCTGTATGTCGATGAATTGATTGGCGAACACACGGTAAACACCGTTCCCGATGCCACGCTGGCCGCCTTTACCGAACACGGCACGGCGCGTGCGGCTTTAACGGAAAACACGGACGAAGCGGCGGAGGTGTTGGCGCAAGTCCGCGACACGGGCGCGGATTTGGACGCATTGGCGGCGCGTTTGCAGACGGACGGGCTGAAGCAGTTTGAAGAAGCGTTTGCCAAATTGTTGGCGGAATTGGCTTAAGGGCGTGCCATCAATTGACTGAAAAAACACTGCGCCGTCATGCCCGCGCAGGCGGGAAGCCAAGTCGGAACAGCCTGTGCGGACATGACGGTGTTTGAGATGCTGTTACGGGAACATGACGTGTCCGATACCGAAACCCACCCCCTGCCGCCTTTTGCCCCGTCCGGTGCCAAACTGCTGATGCTCGGCAGCTTTCCGCCGCCGCACCGCCGTTGGACGATGGATTTTTACTACCCGAACCGCCAAAACGACATGTGGCGGATTTTCGGGCTGGTGTTTTTTGGCGACAAAGATTATTTTATCGAAAACAAAAACTTCCGCGAAACCGCCATTCGTGATTTTTTAATGCAAACAGGCATCGCCGTTGCCGATGCCGCGCACACGGTGCGGCGTTTGCAAGGCAATGCGGCAGACAAATTTTTGGAAGTGGTCGAGCCTTTGAATGTGGCGGCTTTGCTGGCGCGTTTGCCCGAATGCCGCACCATCGCCTTTACCGGCGACAAAGCCGCCGATACCCTGCTGCCGCAGCTTGGCGCAAAACCCGCCATCGGCATACCGGCAAACGGCGCGTGCGCGGGACGGGCGTTGCGGCTGTACCGTTTGCCCTCATCGTCCCGCGCCTATCCTTTGCCGTTGGCGGACAAAGCGGCGGCGTACCGGCAAGTATTCGCGCAAGCGGGGGTGTTTGTGCCGCCCGCATGAAGCGAAAAGTACGCACTCTATATCAATTCAGGTTAAAATTCTTTACAATATCGGCATGATTGTGGTTTAGAGAACATCACCATGGACAAAAAACTGGTGGTTGCCATGTCCACCTCGTGTTTGGATTACCATCCCTACCAACACAATATCCGCATTTTGCGTTTGAACATTGAAATGGGCGGCCGCCGCTATGTGGACGGTCAAACCCTGAAAAACGGCGATTTTCAAAATTGGATGCTCGAACACCCCCGCCAAATGGCGAAAACATCGCCGCCCAGCCGTTTGGAGATTACCAAATTTTTCCTGAAAATCATGGACGAAGGCTATCGGGAAGTGTTGTTTGTCGGCATGTCGGAAGCCTTGAGCAAAACCTGTGCGCGAGTGCGCGAAATCGTGCCCTTGTTTGAGGGCAAAATGGTGATTCGCGTGTTTGACAGCCGTAGCGGTACGTTTATCGAAGGCATGATGGCACTGGAAGCGGATTACTGTTTCCGGCAGGGGCGGACGATGGAGCAGACGCTGGCGCGTTTGGACGAGCTGCGCAGCGATTGCCGTGTGGTTTTCGGGGTGGGCGATTTGAGCTATCTGCTGCATAACGGACGTTTGTCGAAAACGGCGGGCTTTATCGCCAATTTGTTGCGGCTGAAGCCTTTGATTCAGGTAAACCGTGCGGGCGAGGCGGTGGTGGCGGAGCGCATTATGACCACCGTCCGCGCCATGCGGGTGTTGTCCGACCGTGTCGGCACGTATCTGCAACGCGGCAATTATTCGGTGTTTACCCTGTATTCGGGCGATTTGGATTTGCACCGCGATTTGGAAGACATTTTGGCATCGCGCAACAATTTGCACCATTTGCCTTCTTATCCCATCAGTCCGGTGGTGGCGGCGCACATCGGCCCGCACGCGTTCGGGGTGGGCTTGATACGCGCTTCGCCGGCGGCACACCAAAGCCGTTAGGGTGTGTTATCAATTAGCCGAAAAAACGCCGCACCGTCATTCCCGCGCAGGCGGGAATCCAAGTTGGGCAGTGGACTCCCGCCTGCGCGGGAATGACGGATTTTTTTATATTGCGCTGATTTTCAGCATAAAAGTTTAAATGATGACACACCCTAGGGCGTGTTATCATCTTATTTTGTGCCGGAAGCGCGCGCCCGCACGGGCTGGGGCGTGTCATCATTTACTTATGCGGCGGTATTTTCAGCCCAAATCCGCACCTGCCGCGTTGAAAATCCTTGCAAGGTGTTCAACCTTGTGCGAATTTTTGCCTTGCATCTGCTTGAAAAACCGCTTCCGAAGCAATTGATGGCACGCCTTGGCATCTGCCGCAGAAACACATTTTGAGCAAACACCCGTTTGCCGGACATCGGGCAACGGCTTGGCGGGGTTGCCCGCCGAAAAGGAATTTTAATTGAAGCATGCTTTATTCGCCACTTGCCCGCGCGGTTTGGAAGCCGTGTTGGCGCAAGAACTCGCCGCACAAGGCTGCACTTGCGTCCGCGCCGCCGACGGCGGCGTGTCCGCCACCGGCGGCTTGGCACAGGTTTACCGCGCCAATCTGCACAGCCGCACAGCCGCCCGCGTCCTGCTGCGCGTGGCGCACGGACGCTACCGCCACGAACACGATTTGTACACGCTCGCCCGCGATTGCTGTTGGGCGCAATGGTTTGACGTACAACAAAGTTTCAAAATCCGCATCGAGGGCAGACGCGCCCCGCTCAAAAGCCTGAACTTCGCCGCGCTGAAAGTGAAAGACGCGGTGTGCGACCGTTTCCGCGCCGACACCGGCAGCCGCCCCGACGTGGACAAAGACGCGCCCGATGTGCAAATTCAAATCTTTGCGGGCGAGCGCGAAGCGGAAATCTTTGTGGACACAAGCGGCGAAGCCCTGTTCAAACGCGGTTACCGCCGCGAACAGGGCGATGCGCCCCTGCGCGAAAATCTGGCGGCCGGTTTGCTGATGCTGGCGGGCTATGACGGCACGCAAGCGTTCCAAGACCCGTTTTGCGGAAGCGGCACGATTGCCATTGAAGCGGCGTGGCTGGCGCAAAACCGTGCGCCCGGCTTATTGCGCGGCTTTGCCTTTGAACGCTTGAAAAACTTTGATGCGGCGTTGTGGGCGCAACTGCAAAACGAAGCCCGCGCCGCCGTGCGCTCCGCCGCCGCGCCGATTGCCGCTTCCGACAACGACCGCGCCATGCTCGCCGCCGCCCGCGCCAACGCCGAAACCGCCGGAGTGTCCGATGCGATTGATTTGACTTGCCAAGACGTGTGCGACACGCGCCCGCCCGCCGCCAAGGGGCTGATGTTGTCCAATCCGCCCTACGGCGTGCGTTTGGCGGAAGTGCAGGCCTTGCACGCGCTGTATCCGCAACTCGGCACATGGCTGAAACGGCATTATGCGGGCTGGACGGCCGCCCTGCTCAGCAGCGACCGCGCCCTGCCGAAACTGATGCGCCTGTCGCCGAAACGCAAAATCCCCGTATTGAACGGGCGTTTGGACTGCCGCCTGTATGTGTTGGACATGGTGGCGGGTTCCAACCGCCGCACGCTGCCTGAAAACCCCTAACCCTATGACCCGATTAGAATACATCGCCCGCGAACTCACCGCCCGCAAGCGCACCATCACCACCGCCGAATCCTGCACCGGCGGGCTGCTCGCGGCCGAGCTGACCTCCGTGCCGGGCAGCTCCGCCTACTTCCAGCGCGGCTTCATCACCTATTCCAACCAAGCCAAAACCCAACAACTCAACGTGTTGGAATCCACGCTGCGGCATTACGGCGCGGTGAGTGAGGAAACCGTGCGCGAAATGGCATTGGGCGCATTGGTCGCCACCCGCAACGATTACGCCGTTGCCATCACCGGCATTGCCGGGCCCGATGGCGGCAGCAAGGACAAACCGGTCGGCACGGTGTGGTTCGGCTTTGCCACCAAGCAGCGCATTTGGGCGAAGCATTACCGTTTTGACGGCGACCGCAAACAAGTCCGCAGCCAAGCCGTGCAATACGCGCTGGCAATGTTGGAACATTTTCTGAAAACATCGGAATGATTGCTTCGGACTTTCTCCGCCGCCCCGTGCCTGTGGGCAAGATGCTGCGAACCTATCTGCGTTTTTTCAAACGCCGTTTTTTCCGCAGCATCGGCTACAAAGGGCGCACCGCGTGGATTTCGTCGCCCCACTGCCGTGTTGCCTTCACCACCGTGCCGCACCCCGAACAGCCCGAGCGCATCGCCGCCATCGAGCAGCTTTTGCACCAATCGCATTTGTGGGCGCGTTTGCAAAAAATCGATGCGCCCGAAGTGTCGGACGTGCAACTGGCGCGGGTACACAGCTTGCGCTACTTGGCGGATTTGGAAAACCGCGTGCCGCAACAGGGCGGTACGGTAAAAATCGATGAAGACACCTACTTGGGGCGCGACACCCTTGCCGCCGCCCGCCACGCCGCCGGCGCGGTGGTGCATGCGGTGGACATGGTCATGCGCAAACACGCCAAAAACGCCTTTTGCGCCGTGCGTCCGCCCGGACACCACGCTGCTGCCGACCACGCATCAGGTTTTTGCTTCATCAACAACACCGCCGTGGGCGTGATGCACGCCATTGCCGAATACCGCCTCCAACGCATTGCCGTGATTGACTTTGACGTGCATCACGGCGACGGCACGGAAAACATCTTTGCCAACGACCCGCGTGTGATGCTGATTTCGTCATTCGAGTCTCCGCTCTACCCCTTTACCGGCACGGACTATCGCGGCAGCAACCCCAACGTATTCAATTTTCCGCTCAAAGCGGGCGACGGCAGCGCCGTGTTCCGCCACTTGGTGCGGGCGCAATGGCTGCCCAAGCTGGCATCGTTCCGACCGCAAATCATCTTTCTTTCGGCGGGCTTCGATGCCCACAGCGAAGACGACATCGGACATTTGTGCCTGAACGATGCCGATTTTGGCTGGCTCACCCGCAAAATCGTGTTGATTGCCGACCGCCACGCGCAGGGACGTATTGTTTCCGTACTCGAAGGCGGCTACAATCCCGAAGCGCTCTCCCGCGCCGCCAAAGCCCACATCGGCGCACTGATACGCGCCGGCGGCTGGTTTTAACCCGCTTTTACACGCCGTACGCCCTTGTTATCCGCCGCCGCGCCGCCATGTATGCCCCACACCGCCAACCACCCGCAAAGAAAGGAAAACCGATTATGCGCTTTATGGGCGTTTTTGCTTTGATTTTTGTTGTTTTGGAAATCCTGTCCGTTTTTCTTGCCGCCAGACTGCTTGGCGGTGCAATCGTCATCGTATTGATGATTATCAGCTTTTTGTTGGGCAGGCGCTTGGTGCGCGGGCGCGGCGGCGCAGCCAAAACCCTGCTTGCCGCCGCCATGATGCGCGGCAACGGACGCATTTCGCCCTACCAGCTTTTGTGGCCCGTACGCATTCCCTTTGCCGGATTTTTGCTGATGCTGCCCGGATTCTTGTCCGACATTCTGGCATTGCTGCTGCTGTTGCCCCTGCGCGGCGGTGACGGCACGGCAGCACCGCACAACGGCACGCAACAACAGGATTTCTACGGCACATTCGGCGGCACCTTCCACAGCGACCCGCGCAACCGCCGTCCCGACCACGATGACGACGTCATCGAAGGCGACTTCACCACCGTACGGCGCGGCGGCGACCGCGACACACACCGTTAGGTGGTGTCATCAAAATTTCTTTTCGGTTTGAAACCCCGTGCGTTGAAACCAACACGACGCGCCCGAGTGCCGTTCCGATAAGCCGACACCCGCCCCACCGCAAGCGATGGGACGGGTGTTTTTGTTGCTTTATTGCCAATGTGAAAACAACGGATTGGATTTTATGGTTGATAAAAATAAAAACGAGACAAGGCGACAACGCCCGCCGTGTACGGATATAAGGGCGTTGGCAACGCCGTATCGTTGCGATTTTAATCAACTATATGAAGCAACGACCGAGAGCGTGTCGTCAATCGACTGAAAAACCACTGCGCCGTCATTCCCGCGCAGGTGTAGCTTGGGTTGGCGCGAAGCACAAACCCAACAAAATCCATAAATTTCCGGAAAAATGTTGGGTTTTCACTTCGTTTCAACCCAAGCTACGCTTGCTTCACAAACATCAGTCAGTGGATTCCCGCATTCGCGGGAATGACGGCGTTTTTTTATATTCTACTGATTTATAGTAGAAAATTTTAATTTATGACGCGCCCTAGCCGCGTTTCACCGAACGCACCTGTTTTACTTTCGCCAGCGCGTCCGTCAGCTTGTGCAAGCCCGCCAAATCCGCCACCCGCACGTGGAAACGGAACACCATCATGCCCGTGTCGTCCGCTTCCGCCACCGTGTCCAGCGCGTTGATGTTGCCGCCGTTTGCCGACACCGCCGAAGTCAGCGCCGCCAACAGGCCGTGCGCGTCCAAGCAGCTTACCGTCAAAGCCACATCGTAGCCGTGTTCGGAACGTCCTTGCCACACGGCTTCCACACGCTGTTCGGGCGCGGCCTGCAACAACTGCGGGCAATGCTCGCGATGCACGGTAAAGCCATGCCCCGCGCTGCGTACCGCGCCGACCGCGTCGCCCGCCACCGGATGGCAGCACGTGCCGAGCAACACCCCTGCGGCTGCCGCGTCCACCCGATACGGCACGGCGTCCGCCCAATCGTTTGCCTGCACGCCGTGTTGGCGTGCCAAGCGGCGCACCGCTTCTTGCACCGGCAATTCGCCACTGCCGATGCGCAACAGCGATTCCTCATCAAGCTCCGGCACGGGCTGCTGCCCCACCATCGCCGCCCACGCCTGTTGCAGCAGCGTTTGCCCCAACCGCACCGTATTGCTGCGGCTGCGGCGTTTCAAATACTGCTTGATGGCGGCTGCGGCGCGCCCCGTAACCACCCAATCCAGCCACTGCGCTTTCGGCTGCACCTGCTGCGAACGCACGATTTCCACTTGGTCGCCGTTGTGCAAACACGTTCGCAACGGACAAACCTTTTTATTGATTTTCACCACCGCACAACTGTTGCCCACATCGGTGTGAATCGCATATGCAAAATCCAAAGCCGTTGCCCCGCGCGGCAGCGTGATGATTTCCCCCTGCGGCGTGTACACATACACCTCGTTGCCCGCCAAATCGCTTTTCACGTTTTGCAAAAACTCCGCCGCATCGCCCTCGCTGCGCTCCTGCAATTCCAAAATGTCCGACAACCAACGTTTGGTGTGCGCCCAAGTGTCTTCGCTGTCCAGCACCGCCGCAATCCCGCTTTCCGCAATCGAATGCATTTGGCGGGTGCGGATTTGCACCTCGATGGGCAAACCGCTCGGGCCTTTCAAAGTGGTGTGCAGGCTCTGATAGCTGTTGCTTTTCGGAATGGCGATGTGGTCTTTGAAACGGCGCAAGTCCGGACGGTAGAGCATGTGCATCACCCCCAACGCCGTATAACAATCCAAATTACTGTCCACCAACACCCGAATACTGTAAATATCAAACACCTCCTTAAAATGCAGTTTTCGCCGCTTCATCTTCTCATAAATGCTGTACACATGCTTCTCGCGCCCGTCCAATTCCGCCGCAATACCGTGTTCCGCCAAACCCGCCGCAAACTTTTCCACCACCGTATCAATCACATGACCGTATTGCTGACGGAACGTTACCATCGCCTTTTCCAAAGCACGGAAACGCTCCGGATACAGATTGGCAAACGCCAAATCCTGCATTTCCCGATACACGCTGTTCAGCCCCAAACGGTGGGCGATGGGCGCGTGGATTTCCAGCGTTTCCCGCGACGTGCTGCGGCGTTTTTCCACCTTGCCCACCCCGCCGAGCGTCCGCATATTGTGCAAACGGTCTGCCAGCTTGACCATAATCACGCGCACGTCTTTGGTCATCGCCATCGCCAGCTTGCGGAAACTTTCCGCTTGGTGTTGGGCTTTGTCGGAATACTCGAACTTGTCGAGCTTGGACACACCGTCCACCAAATCGGTAATCACCGTGCCGAAACGGTTGGCCATCTGCATGTAATCAACGTCTGTATCTTCCAGCACGTCGTGCATCAAACCCGCACACAGGGTTTCGATGTCCATGCCCCATTTTGCCAGCTCCGCACTGACGGCAATGGGGTGGGTGATGTAAGGCTCGCCGCTTTTGCGCGTTTGCCCGTCGTGGGCGCGGAAGGCGAAGGCACAGGCGCGTTCGAGCAGTGCCAAAGCTTCCGTGTCCAGATAGTGTCCGGCAATGCCGAACAAGATGGCGCGTGCGGGCGCGGTGTATTCCGCATCGTAGGGCGCGGTGGGGGCGGGGGCGGGTGTCGGACGAATCTTCATGACAAACTCCTAAAAATACAGGTTCAAACAAAAAACTTCCGGCAGCATCGGGCGCGTCATCAATTGCCCGGCATCGCGGTTGTTCAAGCAAAAATCCGCGCAAGGTTGAACACTTTGCAAGGATTTTCAACAATGATGATGCACCCCGGACACAAAAAACGGCATCGCCTCAAAGCGGTGCCGTTGGTCAAATGCCGTTTCGGATTATCGGTTGCGCGATAAGATTTCCGTGCCGATTTGTCCGGCAGCAATTTCGCGCAAAGCGGTAACGGTGGCTTTATCGTGTCGCACATCGTCCACCAAAGGCATGGAGCCGTTTTCCAACTGGCGGGCGCGGCGGGCGGCAGCAAGGGTGAGGTCAAAATGGTTGGAGATTTTGCCGATGCAGTCTTCAACAGTAATACGTGCCATAATGTGCTTTCCAATATTATTGATTTTTCTGAAATTTCCGCTTTGCGGACGTGCGTTAAAGGTTCTTAACCCCGATTTTAATGATTTTGCAGAATTTTTTCAATGGTTGTGCGCTGTTGTTTTTGGCTGAAGCGGTGCGCTTTGAAAATGTGCAGCAAATCGGCTTCGGCGGTGTCCAAGTCGTGATTTTCTACTACGAAATCGAAAATGAAGGCTTGTTGGATTTCCTGCTCTGCCTGCAGCAGGCGGCGGGCGATGACTTCGGGGCTGTCGCTGTCGCGCCCGCGCAGGCGCTCGCCCAGCACCGCCAGTGAGGGCGGCAGCAGGAAGATGCTCACCGCATCGGGCAGCAGGCGGCGGACTTGTTCCGCGCCCTGTATGTCGATTTCCAAAATCACGTCAAAGCCCTGATTGCACAAGTCTTCCACGCCCGCCATGCCCGTGCCGTAGTAATGTCCGAACACTTCGGCGTGTTCCAAAAACGCGCCTTGTCCCACCAATTCCATAAATTGTTGTTTGGAAACGAAATGGTAGTGTGTGCCATCGGATTCGCCCGCGCGCGGGTCGCGGGTGGTGTGCGATACGGATACGCGGATGCGGTTGTCGGGGTTGGCGCACAGGCGCGACACCAGTGTGGTTTTGCCGGTGCCGGAGGCGGCGGAGATGATGAAAACATTGCCTTTTTTGGGGTGTGTCATGAGCGTGCTTTCGCAAAATCAGATGGGAAAACGCTGCGATTGTACGCTGCGGGGCGCGGCTTTTCAACCGCTCTGCGGACTATTGTTGTGTTTGAAAATCCGCTTGATAGCGTTTGCCGTCTACCGTCCATTCGGCAATCCAGTCGTGCCGCGACAGGCTGCACACGGGCAGCCGCAGTGTGTCGTTGCGCCAGATGCCGTTCGGGTCGCGGTGCAAATCAAAGCGGTTGAAGCCCATGTCCATGCCGCGCATGGCAAACGACAGCGACACCGATTGCGTGTGCGGCGGCAGCCCCGACACCGTTGCCGCAAACGGGCGGTGCGGGTCTGCACCCGTCAGGCGCAGGTGTGCCGTGCCGTCAAAGCGGCAACCTTCGGCAGCAGGATTGCAGGGCAGGGCATGCACGGTGCTTTGTTTGCCTTGCCACCACAGCAGCAACAGGATTTTGACCGCCGCAAACAGCAGCAGCAAAACGGCAAGGGTGATTTTTTGGGCGGGTTTCATTGTGTTCCTTTTCTGTTTGCCCCGTTTGCATCGGGGCGTGTCATCAATTAATCGAAAAAACACGGCACCGTTATTTCCGCGCAGGCGGGAATCCTAAATAAATTTCAAAAAGTATTGATAAAACATCGCTTCACAAACATCGGGCAGTGGATTCCCGCCTGCGCGGGAATGACGGCGTTTTTATATTATGCTGATTTATAGCAGAAAAATTTGATTGATGATACGCGCTGGGGCAAGACATCGGGCTGTACCTGATGCGCCTTCCTGCGGGTTGCCACGCCGGTATAAGGGGCATGACGGGGCGGAAGCGGACTATAACGGCTTTTGGGCGCGGGCGGAAGTGCTTGGCGTGCGGAACGGTGCGTTTGACGGCACGCGATATAACCGCCGCGCCTTTGCCAAAGCACGGCAAATTCTTTCCGTTTGGCGGCATAATCGGGTAAGATACCGCCGTTTATCCACCGCAAACAGGAAACCGCAACATGAACATCGCCCGCGACATCACCCAACTGATTGGCAACACCCCGCTCGTGCAACTGAACCGCTTAAGCGAAGGCCTGCCCGCCCGCGTGGTGGCGAAGTTGGAGTTTTTCAATCCCGGCAACAGCGTCAAAGACCGCATCGCCGCCGCCATGATTGAAGCCGCCGAGCAAGCCGGCAAAATCAAGCCCGACACCGTCATCGTTGAGCCGACAAGCGGCAACACCGGCATCGGCTTGGCGATGGTGTGCGCCGCCAAAGGTTACAAACTGGTCATCACCATGCCCGAAAGCATGAGCCAAGAACGCCGCATGCTGCTTCGCGCCTTCGGTGCGGAACTGGTGCTGACCCCCGCCGCCGAAGGCATGGGCGGCGCGATTGCCAAAGCGCAGGAACTCGCCGATGCCGACCCCGACCGCTATTTTATGCCGCAACAGTTTGAAAACGCCGCCAATCCCGAAGTACACCGCCGCACCACCGCCGAAGAAATCTGGCGCGATACCGATGGCGCGGTAGACATTTTTGTCGGCGGCGTCGGCACGGGCGGCACGGTAACCGGCGTGGGCGAAGTGCTGAAAGCCAAAAAAGACGGCGTACAGGTGTTTGCCGTTGAGCCGGACGCTTCGCCCGTGTTGAGCGGCGGCGCGAAAGGCCCGCACCCCATTCAAGGCATCGGCGCGGGCTTTGTGCCGAAAAACCTGAACACCGGGATTTATGACGGCGTGATTCGCGTCTCCAACGATGCCGCTTTTGAAACCGCCCGCGCATTGGCACAAAAAGAAGGCATTTTGGGCGGCATTTCATCGGGCGCGGCGGTGTGGAGTGCGCTCCAGCTCGCCGCCAAACCGGAAAACGCGGGCAAGCTGATTGTGGTGCTGCTGCCGTCTTACGGCGAGCGTTATTTGTCCACCCCCCTGTTTGCCGATTTGGCATAAGCCCACCCGCCCCATCAAACCGCCCGACCCCGTGTCGTGCGGTTTTTTGCTACAATGGTGGGTTTTACGCAGGCAAACACCATGTTCCGTACCCTTTTAGGCGGCAAAATCCACCGCGCCACCGTTACCCAAGCCGATTTGAACTATGTCGGCAGCATCACCGTTGATTTGGACTTGCTGGACGCGGCGGGGATTTTGGTCAACGAAAAAGTGCAAATCGTCAATAACAACAACGGCGCACGTTTGGAAACCTACACCATCGCGGGCGAGCGCGGAAGCGGCATCATCTGCCTGAACGGTGCGGCGGCGCGGCTGGTGCAGGCAGGCGACGTGGTGATTATCATGTCGTATGTGATGCTGTCGGAGCCGGAAATCGCCGCACACCAGCCGAAAGTGGTTCTCGTGGACGGGCAGAACAAAATCCGCGAAGTTTTGCATTACGAACCGGCGAATACGGTGCTATGAAATTGTTTTCAGGCTGCCTGAAAATCCAAAAATACAGTAGTCATACCATGATTTCCAAACAAACCTATTTAGACCAAGCCGCACGGGGCTACAACCGCATTCCGCTTGTACAAGAGCTACTTGCCGATTTGGACACCCCGCTTTCCCTGTATCTCAAGCTCGCCAACCGCCCGTTCAGCTATCTGCTCGAATCGGTGGTGGGCGGCGAGCGTTTCGGACGCTATTCCTTTATCGGGCTGCCCTGCCACACTTATTTGAAAGTGTCCGGCACGCGCACCGAAGTGTACGAACAGCATCAACCCGTTGAAACCCACGAAGGCAATCCCCTGCCGTTTATTTCCGCCTACCACACCCGTTTCAAAACGCCCGACATTCCGCAACTGCCGCGTTTTACCGGCGGTTTGGTGGGCTATTTCGGCTACGAAAGCATTTATTATTTTGAACATTTGGCGCACCGTCTTTCAGGCAGCCTGAAAAACGACCCGCTTGAAACGCCCGACATTCTGCTGATGCTGTCGCAGGAATTGGCGGTGGTGGACAATTTGAGCGGCAAAATTTACCTGATTGTCTATGCCGACCCCGCCCGCGCAGACGGCTACGAAACCGCCCGCGCCCGTTTGGAAGATTTGCGCGAACAACTGCGCCAAAGCGTGGCCATTCCGCTTTCTTTGGGCGGCGGCGGCGCGGTGCAGCCCGAACACCTCACCGGCGAAGCGCGTTACAAAGATTATGTGCGCCGCGTGCGCGATTATATTCTGGACGGCGACTGTATGCAGGTCGTTCCCAGCCAGCGCATCAGCCTGCCGTTTGCCGAGCCGCCGCTTGCGCTCTACCGCGCCTTGCGCACGCTCAACCCGTCTCCCTATCTGTTTTACTACCATTTTGACGATTTTTACGTGGTCGGTTCGTCTCCCGAAATTTTGGTGCGGCGCGAGCGCGACAAAGTTATCGTCCGTCCGATTGCGGGAACGCGCCCGCGCGGTGCCACGCCCGAACAGGACGCGCAACACGCCGCCGAACTGCTTGCCGACCCGAAAGAAACCGCCGAACACGTGATGCTGATTGATTTGGGGCGCAACGATGTTGGGTGCATCAGCCAAACCGCTTCGGTGCGCGTAACCGACAAAATGGTGATTGAAAAATATTCGCATGTGATGCACATCGTGTCCAATGTGGAAGGGCGTTTGCGCGATGATGCGGACAATATGGACATTTTGGCGGCGACGTTTCCCGCCGGTACGCTGTCGGGTGCGCCGAAAGTCCGCGCTTTGGAAATCATTGAAGAACTTGAGCCGGAAAAACGCAATATTTACGGCGGCGCGGTGGGCGTGTGGGGCTTTAACAACGACATGGATTTGGCAATTGCGATTCGCACGGGCGTGATTAAAAACCAAACGCTGTATGTGCAAAGCGGCGGCGGGATTGTTGCCGATTCGGAAGAAGAAGCCGAGTGGCAGGAAACGCAAAACAAGGCGCGGGCGGTGCTGCGGGCTGCGCAGATGGTGAAAGACGGTTTGGACAACTAAAGCGCGATGAATCTGCACAAGCAATACCTTGACTGGGCAAAAACCGCCATGCACACCGAAGCCGAAGCCGTGCGCGAAGTCGCCGCGTCTTTAGATGGAAACTTTGTCCGCGCCGCCGGTGCGCTGCTGGCGTGCACGGGGCGCGTGATTGTCACCGGCATGGGCAAATCGGGACACATCGCCCGCAAAACCGCCGCCACCTTCGCCTCCACCGGCACGCCCGCGTTTTTCGTCCACCCCGCCGAAGCCGCGCACGGCGATTTGGGCATGGTGGCGGACGGCGACGTGGTGCTGGCATTGTCCAATTCGGGCGAAAGCGATGAAATTTTGTCCATCGTTCCCGCGCTGAAACGCAAAAACGTGGTGTTTATCTGCATCACCGCCAAACCGCAATCCACAATGGCGCGTTACGCCGATATCCACATCACCGCCGCCGTATCGCAGGAAGCCTGCCCGCTCGGACTCGCGCCCACGTCCAGCACCACGGCGGTGCTGGCATTGGGCGATGCGCTCGCCGTCGTGTTGTTGAAAGCGCGTTCGTTTACGCCGCAGGATTTCGCCTTGAGCCACCCCGCAGGCAGCTTGGGACGGCGTTTGCTGCTGACGGTGGCGGACATCATGCACACGGGCGACGATTTGCCCGCCGTGCGCGAACACACGCCTTTGAAAAACGCGGTGGTGGTGATGAGCGGCAAAGGCTTGGGCATGGTGGCGGTAACGGACGGCGCGGGCTGTCTGAAAGGGGTTTTGACGGACGGCGATTTGCGCCGCCTGTTTGAACGTTGCGACCGCTTCGCCGCTTTGACGGTAAACGATGTGATGAGCGCACGCCCGACCGCCATCGCGCCCGATGGTTTGGCGGTGGAAGCGGTGAAACTGATGCGCGAAAAACGCATCAATTCCCTGCCCGTGTGCGATGCGGCGGGGAAAGTGGTCGGCGCGTTGAATATGCACGATTTGTTGAAAGCGCGGGTGGTTTAGCGCGTCATCATTTAGATTTGTATTTAAAAACAGTTTAATACAGAAATACCGTCATTCCCGCGAATGTGGGAATCCACTGCACGATGACCTGCAAACAATGTTTTTCAAGGTTTGCCGGAATGTGTTGTTGGATTCCCGCCTACGCGGGAATGACGGTACAGAGCTTTATCGGTCAATTGATGACACGCTCGGTTTGGACACAAAAACGGGCTGCCCGAAAACAGCGCAGCCCGATGGTTTGATTGATTATTTGCCCTGACGTTGCTTCACAAACGCCACGCCCGTGTCGGGGAAATCGGTAAACACGCCCGTTGCGCCCGCGCCGTTGAGCAGGGCATCGTACATTTCGTCCACGTTTTCAAAGAATTCGGGCAGGGCATCGCGGCGGACGGTGTAGGGGTGTACGTCCATTTTGTGTTTGCCCAACTCCGCCACCAAAGGCGTGTAAACAATTTTGCCTTTTTGCGATTGTTCTTTGTCAATCAGCATATACCAGCCCGGCCCCACGCCGTCCGCGTATTTGGCGACTTCCGCCATCGCGCCGGGTTGGAACATCCAGTCGTAGCTGTAGTTTTCCCATTCGCCGGCGGCGTTTTTGGCTTCGGTTTCTTTCCAATCGGTGTAGGCAATCAGTTGCACCAGTTTCACGTCCATGCCCATTTGCGGCATCAGCTCGGTTTTGATGCGTTTGAGTTCGTTGAAGTCAAAGGTTTGCAGGTAAACTTGGTCGTTTTTGTTTTGATAACCGTATTGTTTCAAAACTTTTAGCGTTGCCGCCGCGATGTCTTTGCCTGCCTGATGGTGCAGCCAAGGGGCTTTGATTTCGGGATAGATGCCGATTTTGCGCCCTGTGGATTTTTCCAAGCCTTGAATAAATTCCAATTCTTCTTCAAAGGTGTGAATGGCAAAATGCGATTGCCACATCGGAAAACGCTGCGGGTAAACTTGGATTTGTTTGCCGTCTTCGGTTTTGAAGTTTTCGGTCATTTCCAGCGTGCGGATTTCGTCCAGCGTGAAATCCATCACGTAATAGCGTCCGTCCGCACGGGCGCGGCCGGGAAATTTCGCCGCCACATCGGTCAGGCCGTCCAAAAAGTGGTCGTGAATCACCACCAAGCGGTCGTCTTTGGTCATCGCCAAATCCTGTTCCAGATAATCCGCCTGCTGTCCCACCGCCAAGGCTTTCGCCGCCAAGGTGTGTTCGGGCAGGTAGCCGCTTGCGCCGCGATGGGCGATGATGAGTTTGTCGGGCATGGGCGCGGCTGTGTGTTGTTTGACAGGCGCGCCTTCGGGACGGCCGCCACACGCGGCAAGGCACAATGCCAATAGCGGTACGGCAAGGGTTTTGGTTTTCATATTTGCTTCCTTTGATTTGTTTGGAAAAGGGTTTTCAGGCTGCCTGAAAAGCAAACGGGCGGATATTCGCCAAAGTATCGGCAATGCTTTCCCGTGCCGTTTCCGCATCGTAATGGCTTTGCAGGTTCAGCCAGCTTTGCACGTCCGTACCGAAAAACGCCGCCAAACGCAGCGCGGTGTCGGGCGAAATGCCACGTTTGCCGTGTACGATTTCATTGATGCGGCGCGGTGGCACGTCTATGGCTTTTGCCAGCGCGTATTGGCTGATGCCTAAAGGTTTGAGCCAGTCTTCCAACAGAATTTCGCCGGGGTGGACTAAAGGGACTTCGCGTTTATTCATCATGATGTTGCTCCTTGAGTTAGTCGTGGTAATCAACGATTTCCACTTGGCTTGCCGTGCCGTTGTGCCAAACGAAACAGATGCGCCATTGGTCGTTGATGCGGATGCTGTGTTGTCCTTGCCGGTCGCCTTTCAGAGCTTCCAAACGGTTGCCGGGCGGTGTACGCAAAAAGTTCAGATTGGCGGCAGAATGAAGCTGTTGCAGTTTGCGTAAGGCGACGCGTTCAATATTGGCAAAACGTGCCACGCGCCGCCCGTAAAACAGGGCTTGGGTGTCGGCACAGGCAAAGTGGTTGATGCTCATCGTGGTGGTGTGCGGATACGGACAAGCAATCGTAACGCAATCCGCTATTAACATCAACCGTTATTATTGGCAAAGAACCACATCCTAACTGAAAGAACCGCCAATGCCCCAAAGGGTTGGCGGTTTCAGGCAGCATGGTTTTATTTGCCAATGGTCGCCGAGTTTGGCTTTGTGTTTGCCTTCTTCCAGCATGGTAATCAGCATCAGCACCACCGCCAGCACGCCGCCGCCACCGTGCCGCCCAAATAGCCGAACAGTCCGGTAAAGCCCGCCGATGTTCCCGCCGCTTTTTTCGGCGCGAATTCCAGCGCGGAACAAGCCCCCGATTTGCTATAATCCCGCGCTTGACCGTTTTTTGAGAAAGCCCTTGTGATGACCACGCCCATTCGCGCCGTTGCCTTTGATTTGGACGGCACTTTGGTGGATTCCGTTCCCGATTTGGCGGCCGCCGCCAACGCCATGCGCGGCGAACTCGGCCTGCCCGCACTGCCGCAGGAACGGGTGCAAAGCTATGTCGGCGACGGCATTCCCGTGCTGGTACACCGCGTTTTGACCGATTCCCGCGACCAACGCGCCAACCCCGACACCTTCACCCCCGCGCTCGCCGTGTTCGCCCGCCACTACGCCGCCAAACTCACCGATGCCACCCGCCCCTATCCCGAAGCCGAAACCGCGTTGGACTTGCTCAAAACGCTGGGCTTGCCGCTCGCCGTGATTACCAACAAAAGCGAAATTCCCGCCGTGCAAGTGTTGCGCGGACTGGGTTTGGCACGGCATTTCAGCATTGTGGTCGGTGGCGACACCCTGCCGGAACGCAAACCGTCCGCCGCGCCCCTGCGCCACGTTGCCGACATTTTGGGCGTTGCCCCCGCCGAAATGCTGATGGTGGGCGATTCCGCCAACGACCTGCTCGCCGCCAAAGCCGCCGCCTGTCCCAGCGTGTTGGTGAGTTACGGCTACGGCGATGTCGGCGAACTGGCGCGGCTGCCTGAAACCCGTCCCGACCACATTATCGACCGACTGCCCGAACTCTACGACTGGATTGTCCGCCGCAATCGGGCGTGCGAAACGAAAGAAACGGCGTGAACACGCCGAGTTTGAAAGCCCGCGCCTTGGCGATTTTGGCGCGGCGCGAAGCGGGACGCGAAGAGTTGCGCCGCAAACTCGCGCCGCACGCCGCCGATGCCGCCGAATTGGACACATTATTGGACGAACTGGCCGCGCAAGGTTGGCAGTCCGACCGCCGTTTTGCCGAAATGTGGGTGAACGGCAAATCGCGCAAACACGGGCGTTTGCGTTTGCAACAGGATTTGGCGGCGCGGGGCGTGGCGCGGGAAACGGCGGCGGCGTTCCTGCCCGATGCGGAAGCGGAATTGGCGAACGCGGTGGCGGTGTTGCGTAAAAAATTCAAAACCGCGCCCGCAGACGCGGCGGAACGCGCCAAGCAGATGCGGTTTTTGGCGTATCGCGGTTTTGCGGCGGATACGGTGCAACGCGCCCTGCGCCAAGCGTGGACGGACACGGAATCTGACTGAATACCGGGGCGTGTCATCATTCAAACTTTTCTACTGAAAATCAGTGGCAGGTTGGGTTGGAACGAAGTGAAAATCCAACAATTTCACAATAAAACAATGTATTGTTGGGTTTGCGCCACGCTTCAACCCAAGCTGCGCAGAAATGAATTGTCCTTCAGGGTGCGTCATCAATTGACCGAGAAACCTCTGCACCGTCATTCCCGCGTCCGATGACCTGCAAGCAATATGTTATCAAGGTTTGTCGTGCTTCGATGTGGATTCCCGCCTGCGCGGGAATGACGGGGGAGTAAATTGATGATGCACCCCAATCACCCCGCGCAGATGTTCAAACCGGTTTGACGGCACAATTTCCGATGCCCGTCATGTCCGTTGGTGCGGCAATCGGGGTGATGCGCTTTTGCCTGCAAATCACGGCACGGACGGGGCGACCGTTTCCCGCGCCGCCGCGATGTGGCACAATGGGCGTTCACACCACCATGCGGCGGACACACGGTTGTCCGCTTTGATGCCCATGCACAAACTGCTGCCGATTTTTTATGTTTTATCCAAATTCAATCTGCTGTTTGCCCTGCTGACGCTGATTCCCGTGTCGGTGTCCTACCTGTACGGCGACAACACGCTGCCCGCTTTTGCCCTGACTGCCTTGGTGCTGACGGTGCTGTCGCTGGTGGTGCGCTTTTTGACGCGCCGTCATCAGCGCGAACTCAAGCCTCGGGACGGCTTCACGCTGGTGGTGCTGCTGTGGCTGGGCTTTGCGGCGGCGGCGGCGATGCCGTTTTACCTGTATTTTCCCAAAATCTCGTTTACCGATGCCTTTTTTGAAGCCATGAGCGGGCTGACCACCACCGGCGCGACCATTTTGAGCGGTTTGGACACGCTCGCGCCCGCGCTGAATTTTTGGCGGCACATGCTCAACTGGCTCGGCGGCATGGGGATTATCGTGCTGGCGGTGGCGGTGTTGCCGATGCTGGGCGTGGGCGGCAGACAATTGTTCCAAGCCGAAATTCCGGGCATCGAAAAAGACAACAAAACCGCCCCGCGCATTTCGCAAACCGCCAAACGCCTGTGGCTGATGTATTTGGGGTTTACCGTTTTGACGTGTTTGTCGCTGCGCTGGGCGGGCATGACGTGGTTTGATGCGGTGTGCCATGCCATGTCGGTGTTTTCTTTGGGCGGATTTTCCACGCGGGACGGCAGCATCGGGCATTTCGATTCGCAAGCGGTGGAGGCGGTGGTGATGCTGGCAACTTTGGCAGGCGGGGTGAATTTCGCCAACCACTTCGCCGCGCTGCGCCGCCGCTCGCTGCGCCCGTATTGGCGGGACGAAGAAGTCCGCATCATGCTGTTTTTGCTGACGGGCAGCATTGTTTTGGTGAGTTTGTACCTGTATTACAAAGGCTTTTATCCTTTGGGCGATGCGTTCCGCTTTGTTGCGTTCAACTACGTTTCCATCGGCATGGCAAGCGGTTTTGCCAATGCGGATTTCGCCCAATGGCCCTTGATTGCTTCGTTGTGGATGTTTTTTTTGTCGAACATTTTGGCGGGAACGGGGTCGATGGGCGGCGGCATCAAGCTGGCGCGGGGGCTGGTGTTGGCAAAATTTTCCCTGCGCGAAAGCACCATGCTGCTGCACCCGAACGCGGTACGCACGGTCAAGGTAAACGGCAGCAGCGTTAGCGAGCGGGTGGCGATGGCGGTGATGGCGTTTATTTTCGTGTATTTTGCCACGGTGGTGGTGTTTACCTTTGCGCTGATGATTTCGGGCTTGGATTTGATTACCGCGCTGACGGCGGTGGTGGCGTGCATCACCAATGCGGGGCCGGGTTTGGGGTCGGTGGGGCCTTCGCAAAACTATGCGTCTTTGTCGGACGTGCAAAAATGGCTGTGTACGGCGGTGATGTTGTTGGGGCGTTTGGAAATTTTTACCGTTTTCGTGCTGTTTACGCCGGGCTATTGGAAAAAATGACCCTGCCGTAGCCGTGTGTTGGTGCGGGTGCGGCGTTATAATCGCGCTTTTTCGCACGGGAGAACGCCATGACCCACACCATTTTGCAAACCCTGCCCGCCGGACAAAAAGTCGGCATCGCCTTTTCCGGCGGCTTGGACACCTCCGCCGCGCTGCTGTGGATGAAACTCAAGGGCGCACAGCCCTACGCCTACACCGCCAATCTCGGCCAGCCCGATGAAGACGACTACGCCGCGATTCCCGCCAAAGCCAAACAATACGGCGCGGAAGAAGCCCGTTTGGTGGACTGCCGCCGCCAGCTTGTGCGCGAAGGCATTGCCGCCATTCAGTGCGGCGCGTTCCACGTTGCCACCGGCGGCGTGCCGTATTTCAACACCACCCCTTTGGGTCGTGCGGTAACGGGGACGATGCTGGTCGCCGCCATGCAGCAGGACGACGTGCATATCTGGGGGGACGGCAGCACCTACAAAGGCAACGACATCGAGCGTTTCTACCGCTACGGCCTGATGACCAATCCCGCCCTGAAAATCTACAAACCTTGGCTGGACCAACAATTTATTGACGAATTGGGCGGCCGTCAGGAAATGAGCGAATTTTTGATTGCCAACGGCTTTGACTACAAAATGTCCGTTGAAAAAGCCTATTCCACCGATTCCAACCTGCTGGGCGCGACCCACGAAGCCAAAGATTTGGAATTTCTCGACAGCAGCGTGAAAATCGTCAAACCGATTATGGGCGTGGCGTTTTGGGACGAAAACGTGCGCGTGCTGCCCGAAACCGTGCGCGTGCGTTTTGAAGAAGGCGTACCCGTTGCCCTGAACGGCACCGAGTTTGACAACCCCGTAGAGCTGATGCTGGAAGCCAACCGCATCGGCGGACGGCACGGCTTGGGCATGAGCGACCAAATTGAAAACCGCATCATCGAAGCCAAATCGCGCGGCATTTACGAAGCACCCGGCATGGCGTTATTGCACATCGCCTACGAGCGTTTGGTAACCGGCATTCACAACGAAGACACCATTGAACAATACCGCATCAACGGCCTGCGTTTGGGACGTTTGCTGTATCAAGGCCGTTGGTTTGACCCGCAAGCGCTGATGCTGCGCGAAACCGCGCAACGCTGGGTGGCGAAAGCTGTGAGCGGCGAAGTTACGCTGGAGCTGCGGCGCGGCAACGACTACTCGCTGCTGAACACCGAGTCGCCCAACCTCACCTACGCGCCCGAGCGTTTGAGCATGGAAAAGGTGGAAAACGCCGCCTTTACCCCGCTTGACCGCATCGGCCAACTGACCATGCGTAATCTGGACATCAGCGACACCCGCGCCAAGCTGGGCGTGTATGCCGACACGGGCTTAATCGGCAAAGGCGACAACGCCCTGCTGCCGCAAGCCGAATAAACGCACAGCGCAAGGGCAGGGGCGGACACGAACCGCAATGATTCGCGTATAATCCGCCTTCCGCCCGTTTCCCGAGCCGATGCCATGCCCCGAAAACCCGCAATCCGAATGTCCCCGACCGAATGGCGTGCCAGCCATTCGCTGGCCGCCGTGTACGCGCTGCGCATGCTCGGCATGTTTTTGGTGCTGCCCGTGCTGGCACTGCACGCGCACAGCCTGATTCCCGATGACGCCCCGCCCGAACAACGCGCCTACATGGTCGGTGCGGCGATGGGCGTGTACGGGCTGACACAGGCACTGCTGCAACTGCCTTTGGGCATGCTCTCCGACCGCTTCGGGCGCAAACCCGTGATTTATGCGGGCTTGGCAGTGTTTGCGGCGGGCTGCTTTTTGGCGGCGGCGGCAGAAACGCCGCAAATGCTGATTATCGCCCGTGCCATACAGGGCGCGGGCGCGGTGAGCGCGGCGGTAACCGCGCTGCTTGCCGATTTGACCCGCGAAGAAGTCCGCACCCGCGCCATGTCCATGATTGGGCTGACCATCGGCTTGAGCTTTTCGGCGGGCATGGTGCTGTCGCCCGTGTTGAGCGACCTGTTGGGCGGCGTGTCGGGGCTGTTCGCGCTGATGGGCGCACTCACCCTCACCAGCATCGTCGTGGTTGCCGCCGTTACCCCCAACCCCGCCTGTTCGCGCCTGCACCAAGACACGCAAACCCAAGCGGGGCGCATCGGCGAAGTGCTGAAAAACACCCAATTGCTGCGGCTGAATTTCGGCATTTTCGCCCTGCAATCGGGGCTGATGGCGATTTTCACCGTTTTGCCCCTTGCCCTGCGCGAATTGGGCTGGGAGCGTGCCGAACATTGGAAACTGTATCTGCCCGCCACTTTGGTGGGGCTGGTGTTGATGATTCCCGCCATCATCATCGGCGAAACCCGCAACAAACTCAAACCCGTATTCGTGTCGGGCATCGTGCTGGTGCTGGCGGCGCAGGCGGCGATGGGCGGCAGCACGGGCTCGATTTGGGGCATCACGCTGTGCCTGACCGTTTATTTTATCGGCTTCAATATTTTGGAAGCGAGCATGCCCTCGCTGGTGTCCAAAATCGCCCCGTCCGAGCTTAAAGGCACGGCAATGGGCGTGTACAACACCCTGCAATCGGTGGGCGTGTTTGCCGGCAGCATGATGGGCAGCAAAATGTACGCGCTCTACGGCTACCACGGCGCGTTTGCCTTTTGCTGTGCCATTGTTGCCGTGTGGCTGCTGCTTGCCGCCACCGCGCCCGCGCCCCTGCCGGTGAAAAATCTGGTGTTTGCCGTACCCGAAGCGCACCGTGCCGACCTGCCCGCGCTTGCCCGTGCGGTGGCGGCGGTGGCGGGCGTGCAAACCGTCAGCTTCAGCGAAGACGGACAAACCTTATTCGTCAAAGCCCTGCAACACGGCTTTGACGAAGCCGAACTTACCCCCATTCTGATAGGAGAACAGCCATGTCCCTGAACAAAGTCATGCTCATCGGGCGTTTGGGACGCGACCCCGAAATGCGCTACATGCCCAGTGGCGATGCCGTGTGCAATTTTTCCCTTGCCACCGATGAAAGTTGGAACGACAAACAAAGCGGTCAAAAGGTCAGCAAAACCGAATGGCACAACATCACCCTGTTCAACAAAACCGCCGAAATCGCAGGGCAATACCTGAAAAAAGGCAGCCAAGTGTATATTGAAGGGCGTATCCAGTCGCGCAAATACACGGGCAAAGACGGTGTGGAACGCACCGCCTACGACATTGTCGGCAACCAAATGCAAATGCTCGGCAGCAAGAACGACAACGCCCCGTCTGCCGCGCCGTCTTACGACTCCTACACCGCCGCGCCGCCGCCGCAAAACAACCACCACGCCGCACCCGCCGCCGCGTCTTACCAAGCGCCGCCGCCGCCCCAGCAGCAACGCCCCGTTGCCGACCCGCCCGCGCCGGTGGAAGACATTGATGACGACATTCCGTTTTAACGGCGTGCCATCATTTAAATTTTCTAATGAAAATCAGTGTTGTACCAAAATGCCGTCATGCCCGCGAATGCGGGAATCCACCGTCCGATGCCAAGCAAGCCGTGCTTTATCAAGGTTTGTCGCGCTTCGACTTGGGTTTCCGCCGGCGCGGGCATGACGGTGCCGTGTTTTTTCGGTCAATTGATGACACACCCCAACGGCGTGCCGCTTGAACACCACCATTTGGAACTTTCCGGCTTGTCCGGCAAGTTCCTTTTTGGTTTGACACCGCCCCGACCGAAAAGGAATTGTGATGAACAAAATGATTTTGCCACTGCTTGCCGGCGCACTGTATTTGGCGGCGTGCGCCCCGCCACAGCCCGTTGCCGAAGCCGCGCCCGATGCTTCTTCCGCCGCTTCCGAAGCGGCATTGCCCGTTTACACCGTCGCCACCGATGCTACCTATCCCCCGTTTGAGTTTTACGACCGTCAGGGCAACATCATCGGCTTGGACATCGACCTGCTCAATGCCGTAGCGGAACGTCAGGGCTTCAAGCTGCGCTATTACCACCACCAGTGGGACGGCATGTTCGACCAGCTCAAAGACAAAGCAGACATCATCGCCAGTGCCGTTGCCATTACCGAAGAGAGCAAACAGGCAGCAGGCTTGAGCAACCACTACTACAACTCGCCCTATATGGCGGTTGCCCTCAATGCCGACACACTCAAAAACTGGAAACAACACACCGTTTCCGCCGCCCGCAACGAAGACACCATCGAAGACCTGCAACAGGAATACGGCGTGGCGGAGCGCAACATCGTGCCTGCGGATACCGTGTATTTGAGCCTGACCAATCTGGTCAAAGAAAAAGCCGACGTGGTGGTGGGCGATGCCACCGTGCTGGAATACTACATTCACAGCCCCACATTTCAAGCCTACCGCTTCCACACCAAAACATTGCCTTCGGAGCATGAAGAAACCGACCGGCTGGCGTTTGCCGTTGCCAAAGGCAATGACGAACTGTTGGAAAAAATCAATCAAGGCTTGGCACAGGTGCGCGAAAGCGGGCAACTGGACGACATTCTGCACCGTTGGCGGCAAACACGCCATGCGGAAAACCGTGCGCCCTGACGGGTGTGTTTCCGCAAACCGCACCGGTTGCCACGCACCCGCGCAAAACGGCTTACCGGATGCGCGGGCAGGGCGCAACCGCATTTGCCAAACACCCGCACAATCATTATAATAAAAACCATTTAAGCAAATGATTCCGTTTTCTTCAACAAACTGTTTATAAAGGAAAATAAAATGGCTTCCCGCCAGATTCCCCCCCCCCCCCCGCAAAAATAACTGAACTTGCCGACAACGGCACCGTGCTGCTGCCTTTGGAATACGCACCCACCGAAGCCGAAGCGGCAACGCCCGACACCGCGCCCGCATCGGCAGACGAAATGCTGCCCCCGCCCGCATCGGGCAACGCGTCCTATATGCCCGCCTACGGACACACCGCAAGCCACACCCCGCCGCCCGCGCCCGTGTCTGCCAAAAGCGCCGCCATGTCGGCAACCCCGTTTTGGGTGGCGGGCAGCGCACTGGCATTGGGCGGCTTCGGCATTGCCGTGAAAGGCAGTGGCAGCAAAAACGACAACGATAACGACAAGCGCGGCGATGCCCCCGCTTCTGCCAACGGCGGCGGCGACACTGCCGCGCCCGAACCCGTTGCCAACCACGTCCGCGTGGTGTACGGACACCAACACCAGCAGCACATCAAGCCTGTGGACAAATGGCAGGACGGCTTGACGCATCAAGGCAAAAAACTCACCACCGCCGATGTTTCCGAAGCCGAAATCTTGGCAAAATACACGGCAAAACACGGCGCGGAAAAAATCCAAACCAACATCCGCCAAGCCTACCAACTCGACAGCGATGGCGACGGCATCATCGACCGCTACGACAGCAATCCCGATGCGTGGAACGTTTCCGACCGCGATTTGCGTATGTTTTCAACATTGGCGTATAAAGACGAAAACACCCTGAACAAAGCCTTTTCGGGCAATCGGGAAACCATCGACAAAATCAACAAAGGTTCAAAAGACTACATCGGGCAAGCCGATTTAAACGAATTGCTGACCCACTGGACGGTTGTAAAACAAGGCAGTCCGGGCAACGGCTTGAGCTATACTGTTTTCGGCAACGGCAAACAGGCGGACGGCAGTTACGAAAACATGGTCGTGGCATTTCGCGGCACGGAAAAATTCAGCCCCAAAGACTGGATTAACGATTTGCAACTGATGAACGGTACTGTGCCTGACCAAGCCCGCCATTTGCAAAACATCGCCGATGAAGTTATGGCGTATAAACCTGCCAATGTGTATTCCACAGGGCATTCTTTGGGCGGTTATCTGGCACAATTTTTTGCCGTCAATGCCATGGCGCAAAGCGAAGCCCACAAACAGGCGTTCAAACACAGTGCTTTATTTAATACTGCCGTGTTGAAAACCGATGAAGATTCGCCCGAAGTTTTGCATCAGGCACGCGCTGAAGCAGAAAAATTTGCCAGCACACTACAGCCCGACCACAGCGATTTGAGTGAAAGCCCGAAAAACAGCTATAAAACCAATTCCTATGTAATTACGGGCGAGTGGGTAAGCGCGGGATTTCATGGTTTGGCAAGCGATATTATCAAGGGCGGCAGTACAATTAGCGGAGCGGTGGCAGGTGCACAGGCTGGCGCAGCAATAGGTGGTCCGTTTGGTGCATTACTAGGTTTCTTGTTCGGAGGACTTGTAGGCAAAAAAGCAGGAGATACCATTCACTTTGATGGTTTAGGCTCATATGACAACTCAATCTTCTTTAATTTCAAAAAAGATGAAGAATACGGCAAACACGATTTAAGCAGCTTTTACGAGCGCGATGCCAAGCTGCAAAAATATTTCAGCACGGGCTACCGCACCGATGCCCACTATGCCCGTGAAGACCTTGACGGCGACGGCTTGGATTATGTGCAGGAAAAACGCATCGGTTTGCGCCCCGACCAACACAACGGACACAGCGATGACGACAATGACGGCTTTTCCGATGTATTGGAAATCAAGTTGGGCAGCAATTTTCGCGATGCCAATCAGAAAATCGATTTGAAAGAATATTATGCGGTAAAAGCAGAGGAAAAGCTGCAATTTGCCGTGGCGGGCAAAGAAACGGAAGACGGCACGCTGCTTCAGGCTTTCGGTGTGGAATTAAGCGCAAACATTCAAGACAACCAATTGGTGTACACGCCTTCCGGCACGGCGCCTGTGGTGTTGGGCATGAGCAATGCGGAATGGGCGCATTGGCTCGAACACAGCAAAATTGTGAACACGGGTACGGCGGGCGATGACCGTTTGTCGGGTTTGCAGGACAAGGCGGCGGTGCTGTACGGCGGCGCGGGCGATGATGTGTTGTCGGCATCAACGGGTTTGGACGTGATGGTCGGCGGTGCGGGCAACGATACCTTCCGTTTTTTTGCCGATGCGCTCAACCGCGACAAAAGCCCCGACCTGATTAGCGATTTTTCCGCAGGCGACCGTTTGGATTTGAGCGGCATGCGTGCGCTGTTTGCCGACCATGCGCGGGATTTCAAGTTTTCCGATATTTTGTTCGACAGCAAAAGCCCTTTGTTTGACAAGCATTCGGCGCTGGTGTGGCAGCAGGAAACGCAAACTTTGTCGTACAAAACCGCGCATTCCGATGAATTGCACGCGATTGTGCGTTTTGACGATTCGCAAACGCTGGCATCGGTACAGGCGGGGCTGCTGGCATAGGGCGTACGGCCGGCAGTTTTGAGTTCAAACGCCGTTGTTCCTGCCGGTGCGGGAATGACGGTGTTTGTATATTTAAATGATAATACGACCTAGGTCGTGTCATCAATTGTATTTTCCTAATTAAAATCAGTGAAATACAAAATATACCGTCATTCCCGCGAATGCGGGAATCCACTGTGCCATGCTTGGCAAGCAATGTTTTATCAAGATTTGCTTGAGTTTATTGTTGGATTCCCGCCTGCGCGGGAATGACGGTACGGCGTTTTATCGGTCAAATGATGACACGCCCTAGCGGTAGGCGTCCAATATGTCGCTCGCAAACGGTGTCCAGATGACGGCGGTCAGCCCGCTTTTTTTCAAAGTGCGGTTGGTCCAAGTGTTGCAGGTGTTGAACAGGTGGTAGCGTCCGTTTGCTTGATAAAAAGCGTCGTTGCTGCCGTAGCGGGCGTGGGTGATGGCGAGGGCTTCGCCGTTGTCGCGGCGTACGAGCGATGCGGTGATGTGTTTGTGCAGGCGTGCGTATTCGGCGGGGGTGATGCGTACGGCAACGGTGTGGCGGTTTTCGCGCAAGGGGGCAGGGTAGTAGCTGACGCGGACGGCGCTTTCGCCCGTGCCGCTTACGGCTTCCCATGCCACTGCGGGGCGCAAATCCGCCCATGTGCGCGTTTCCAGATAGAAGCGTTTGCTGCCCCAGCCGATGCCGATGTATTCCGCCAATTCGGCGGCGAGCGGGTCGGCAAGGTCGGACGGGGGGAAGATGTCGCGCCAGTCGTGGGCATCGTGTTTGACGGGCAGGACGATGTCGGTATGCACGCCGTTGCTGAGCAGGAAGATGTTGATGTCGCCCATGTCGGAGGAACGGCTGGCGTGAACGGTGAAGTTGCCCAGCAGCAGCGCCGCCGCAAGGTAGGCGGCGATGCTGCCAAGCAGGCACATCAGCAGTTTTTTCAGCATGGTTTGCCGGGCTTCAGGCGTGTTTTTGCTGCCATTCTTCGGGGGTGGCGGCGGTGGTGATGGAAAGGGCGTGCAGTTCGTTGCTGCCCAGTTGTGCGCTCAAGCCGTCTTTAATCAGGCGGTGGCGGGCAAGGCGGTTTTTGCCGGCAAAGGCGGGGGAGACGATGACGGCGAAAAAGTGGTGTCCGTCTCCTTCCACTTCGATGTGTTGGCAGTCGATGATGCCGGCAATCAGGTTGCGGACGTGTTTGGGGGTGAGCATGGTGTGTTTTCCTTGTGGGGGTGAAAATGTGTGATGATTTGGTTTTTTGCTGAAAATCAAGTAGGGCAAAAAATGCCGTCATGCCCGCGCGGTTTTATTTTTTTAAGATGTATTTTCGCACGGCGGCGTTGTGTTCTTCAAGCGAGTGGCTGAATTGGCTTTTGCCGGTTTTGTCCATTTTGGCGACAAAATACAGGTATTTGGCATCGCTGGGGTGGGCGGCGGCGTGCAGGGCGTCTTTGCCGGGCAGGGCGATGGGGGTGGGGGTGAGTCCGGAACGGGTGTAGGTATTGTACGGCGTATCGCGTTCCAAATCGGCGCGGCGGATGTTGCCCCGATAGGCTTCGCCCATGCCGTAGATGACGGTGGGGTCGGTTTGCAGGCGCATGCCGATTTTCAGGCGGTTGCGGAAGACGGCGGCAACGTGGTTGCGGTCGTCGGGGTGTCCGGTTTCTTTTTCCACGATGCTTGCCATAATCAGCAGTTCGTAGGGGGTTTTGTAGGGCAGGTCTTTTTGGCGGGTTTGCCATGCTTGTGCCAAGCGGGTTTGCATGGTGCGGTAGGCGCTGCGGTAGATGTGCAGGTCGCTGCTGCCTTGGTCGGCTTCGTAGCTGTCGGGGAAAAACAGCCCTTCGGGGTGGGCGGACGGGGCGTTCGGGTCGATGGTTTTGAGCAGTTTTTCATCGCTCCAATCGCGGGTTTGGTGTTCCAAATCGGGGTTGGCGTTGATGATTTGGCGCATTTGGGCAAAGCGCATGCCTTCGATGATGCGTACTTTGGTGGTTTGCGGGCGTTGTTGCAGCAGTTTTGCCAGCTCCCATGCGGAGATGCGTTCGGGGATTTTGTAGTTGCCCGCGTGCAGGCGTTGGTGCAGTCCGTTGAAGCGGGCGGCGGCGGCAAACAGGCTGCGGGCAAATACGATGTCGTTTTGCGCCAGTTGGGCCGATACGGCGGAGATGCCTTGTCCTTTGCCGATTTTCACGCTCAAACCGCCGGCGTTGTTTTTCGGAACGAACAGCATGGCGGTGCAAAAGGCTAGGGCGCAGACGGCGCACAGTGCCGTCCATAGGGTGATTTTTTTCATCGGGTTCCTTTCGTGGCGTGCGGAATGTGGCGCGTTTGCACCGTTTGGCGCGGCAACGGGGAATTTTGTTGGCGTATGCGGCGCATCAGACGGTATAATCGGCACGGGCGCACCAATGGCGCGGCACGCGAAAACACGCAGTATAAAGGATATGCCGTGTGCGGACAAATGCCCCGACCGGCGGCATGCGGTGCGGCAAAGGCATAGCAAACTTGAGAAAAGCCCGAAGTTTGATTATGATGGCGCCTGATTGTTTTTGTTTCAACCCACAGGGCAGCACATCAAGCACGGTTCCATGCTCCGCCCCGATTCGGACGGGCCGGCGCCCCACCCGAACAAAAGCTGATTTTACCGCCGCCAAAGGCGGGGTTTCAAACCGAAAAGGAATTTTGATGAAGGCAGAACACAATATGATTTCCAACCAACTTTCCCGCGTCATGACGCTGACTGCCGCTCTGTTGTTGAGCGCGTGTGCCGCACAGCACCAAGCGCCCGCACCGGTGGTGGCAGGCGGTACGGCGGTCGGCGGCGCGGCGTATGCGCCCTATGCGGCTGCCGAATACGCGCCCGCAACAAACTACGCGCCCGCCGTTACGGGGGCGAACCCCTACGGTGCCGCGCCCTATGTGCCGGCGGCCACCGCACCGGCAGCCGCCGTGTACAGCCCCACCGCCGCGCCCCTGCCGCACGTTCCGGGCTTGAGCGGCGTCAACAGCGTCGGGCAGACGGTGGGCAATGTCAACGGCCGTTACATCGGCAACTACGCGCCTGTCAATCCCAATGCGTCCACCCACCGCGTCAGCGCGGGCGACACCGTGTACAACATCGCCAAACGCTACAACATCACGCAGGACAATCTGCGCGCTTGGAACAATCTGTACGACAACACCATCAGCATCGGTCAAACCCTGCGCGTGAAAGCGCCGGGCAGCAAGGCTGCTGCCGTGCCGTCCAAGCCCGCGCCTGCGGTGAATCCCGTTTATTCGCCCCTGCCGATGACGAAAAAATCGTCTGTGCCGAACATTCCGTCCGCGCAAATCGTGTGGACGGCACCGACTGCCGGCACGATTGTGCGTTCGTTCGGCGGCGACAACAAGGGCGTGGACATCAGTGGCATGCGCGGTCAGCCGGTGGTGGCGGCGGCAGACGGTCAGGTGGTGTACAGCGGCTCTAACCTGCGCGGCTACGGCAATCTGATTATCCTGCAACACAACGCCGTGTATTTGACCGCCTACGGGCATAACGAAGCCTTGTTGGTGCGCGAAGGGCAGTTTGTGCGGCGCGGCCAGCAAATCGCCCGCATGGGCAGCAGCGACTCCAGCAGTGGCGTCAAGCTGCATTTTGAAGTGCGCGAAAACGGCAACCCCGTCAATCCGAGCCGCTTCGTCAAATTCTAAACACACCGCAAACGCACGGTCAATGCGCGTTCCGCGTTCGCACGGAGGGCGCATTGACCGTTTTTGATTTTTTTTTCGGGAAGACTGTTGCCATGATTATCGTCATGTGTCCGGACGCGGAAGACGCCGACATCGCCCGCGTGGTGGCGCTTATCCGCGACAAAGGTTTGCGCGAACACATTTCGCGGGGCGAAGAATGTACCATTGTCGGCGCGGTGGGCGATGAGCGCGTGTTCGACACCGCGCAAATGGAGCGTTTGCCCAAAGTGCAAAAAGCCATCCGCATCGTTCACGATTGGCGTTTGGTCAGCCGCGAAGCACAGCCCGCCGACACGGTTTTGACCGTGCGCGGTGTCCGTTTCGGCGGCGGCGGCACGGTGCGCGTGTGTGCCGACGCCGATGCTTGCGCCGACGATGCGCCCGCCGTCTGCCTCGACCCGTTCGCCCCGTCCGCACGCCCCTACGATGCCGAACCCGACTGCCCCGCGCCGCACGCGCTGCGCCGTCAAATCGAACGTTGCCGCCAAGCCGGCAAAGTCGTGTGGGTACGCATCCGCGACAGCCGCCACATCGACATCGCCCTGAACGCTTGGGCAGACGTGTTGTGCTTGGGCGGCGAACTGGCGGAAAACCGCAGCCTGTTGCACGAATTGGGCAGCTTGAACACCCCCGTTGTCGTGTACAAACACAGCCACCACACCGTGCGCGATTGGCTGGTGGCTGCCGAACACGTGGTGATGCGCGGCAACCGTCATGTATTGTTGGGCGAAGCGGGGACGTTCGGCTGGCACGGCGAACCGTTGCGCTTGGACACCGATGCGCTGGTGAAAGCCAAAAAACTCTGCCACCTGCCTGTGGTTGCCGACCTTTCGCGCTTGGCGCACCGCTACATGGACACCGGCACGCTGCAAGCACTGGCGCGGGCGGCGGGCGCGGACGTGCTGGTGTATTAAGGCGTGTCATCAATTGACCGAGAAACCACTGCACCGTCATTCCCGCGCCGGCGGGCAGCCAAAACCAAGGCAAACCAATCTTGATAAATCTTGCCCGCAGGTCATCGGACGTGCGCTGATTTTCATTGGAAAAATTTAAATGGTGATGCGCCCGAGTCGTGCGGTGCTTGACCCGATGCCGCAAAATGTTTAGAATGAGTGCCTACTTTGAAGCCATCGACTCCGACCTTTATCGCCCGCGATATTCCGTTTTGTGTTTTACAAACACGTCCCGTTGCAGGTTGCCGCCGATGTAACCTTCCGGCAGTTTTCCTGTCGGCGACAACGCTTGTCCCCACATTGACACCCCAAGCTTCTAGGGCTGCCTGATAAAGACGATTCAGGCAGAAAGTTGTTGTTTTCTTTAGGACGAAAATGTCAATTAAATTCAGCGAACTCCATCTCGACCCTGCCATTCTCGGCGCACTGGTCGCCGCCGGTTACGACACCCCCACCCCCGTGCAGGCGCAAGCCGTTCCCGCCGCCCTGCGCGGTGCCGACATCATGGCTTCCGCACAAACCGGCTCCGGCAAAACCGCCGCCTTCCTGCTGCCCGCCCTGCAAAAACTGATGCGCCGCAGCGACAAACCGGGCAAAGGCCCGCGCGTTTTGGTGCTGACCCCCACCCGCGAACTGGCGGCGCAAGTGGAAAAAAACGCACAGATTTACGCCAAAAACCTGCGCTGGCTGCGCAGCGTTACACTGGTGGGCGGCGCGTCTTTCGGACACCAAATCAAATCCTTAAACCGTCCGATTGACATTATTGTCGCCACGCCCGGCCGCCTGATGGACCACATGCGTTCCGGCCGCATGGATTTTGACCGTTTGGAAATGCTGGTGCTGGACGAAGCCGACCGCATGTTGGACATGGGCTTTATCGATGATATTGAAACCATTGTCGCCGCCACCCCCGCCAGCCGTCAAACCTTATTGTTTTCCGCCACTTGGGACGGCGCAGTCGGCAAACTCGCCCGCAAACTCACCAAAAATCCCGAAGTGATTGACATCGAGCGCGTGGACGAACAGGGCAAAATTGAAGAGCAACTGCTTTATTGCGATGACAAAAACCACAAAAACCGCCTGCTTGACCACATTTTGCGCGATGCCAACATCAACCAATGCGTGATTTTCACCGCCACCAAAGCCATGACCGAAATCATTGCCGATGAGTTGTACGAAAAAGGCTTTGCCGCCAACTGTTTGCACGGCGACATGCCGCAAGGTTGGCGCAACCGCACGCTCACCGACCTGCGGCGCGGGCGTTGCAAAATTCTGGTGGCGACCGATGTGGCGGCGCGCGGCATTGACGTGCCGACCATCACCCACGTCATCAATTACGACCTGCCCAAACAGGCGGAAGATTACGTCCACCGTATCGGCCGCACGGGACGGGCGGGGCGCACCGGTTTGGCGATTTCCTTTGCCGAAGTGAACGAATACATGGCGGTGCATAAAATCGAGCGTTACATCGAGCGCAAGCTGCCTGAAATGACCATCGAGGGCATGGAACCCACCCGCAAACGCAGCAAAACCACACGCAGTGGCAAAGGGCGGGGCAAAGGCAGTTGGGGCGCGAAAAGCGGCGAACGCTGGAGCGCGAAAAAACCGGCACGGCGCGAAGGCGGCGGCTGGCGCAAAGAAAGCGGCGCGAAAAAAGACGGTTTCCGCAGCGAGCGGCGCGGCGGACGTTAAGCATTCCCCCACCCTAGGGCGTGTCATCAATTAAATTTTCACTGAAAATCAGTGAAATATAAAAATACGCCGTCATTCCCGCGCAGGTGGGAATCCACTGCCTGATGCTTGTTGTTTTGGATTTCCGTCTGCGCGGGAATGACGGTACAGTATTTTGTCGGTCAATCGATGGTGCGCCCTAATTCCCCGCTTGCGGGGGAAGAAATGATATGTATTTCAAAAATCTCAAGAAAGGAAAAACAAAATGTTCAAAAACACTTTCCTGATTGCCCTTGCCGCGCTCGCACTGGCGGGCTGCGATGCCAAAGATGCCTGTTTGGACGCGGGCGGCAGCTACAACGAAGCCTCCAAAGTCTGCGAAAAATAAGGAAAAAACGCGCCCCGAATCGAAATATTCGGGGCGCGTGTTGCTTGGAGCGTGTCTTACTCCGCTTCGTCAATCCAAGCCTGCTGCACCGCTTCCAAGATTTTTTCACCGCAACGGGCGGGGTCATCGTCAAAGTCGGGCAGGGCGAGAATCAAATCGCGCAATTGGGTAAAGCGCACGGTTTTCGGGTCGATGGCATCGCCGTGCGTGTCGTACAACGCTTCGGCGATTTGGCGCGAATCGGTCCACTTCATCATCAAAATCCTTGTTTGTTGGCGTGAAAAGGGCGATTTTAACAAAATTTGCGCTTGGCAAACAGCCGTAACGGCATCATCATTTCACCAGTCGCAGCACTTTCTTTTTCGGCGCGGCTTCGGTTTCGGGCGGTTGCCACGCTTCCACCTCAAAACCCATGCCCTCGCCGGTTTCTTTGGCGAAAATCCCCTGCACATGCCCCACCGGCACCCACACTTCCTGCGATTCGCCGTGAAAACGCGCATGGAAACTAATCCACTCGTTGTCCATCTGCAAATCTTTGGTGGCCGCCGCGCTGATGCTCAACACAATCTGATTATCCTGCACAAACTGCATCGGCACGCGCGTATGCTCGTTCACCCACACCGCGATGTAGGGCGTGTAGCCGTTGTCTTCGCACCACTGCCACAGCGCACGCAGCAGATAAGGCTTGGTGGACGGCGATTTTTGTTGTTCCGACATGGTAACTCCTTAACGGCGCATGGCTTTTTCGGCGGGCGTGAGCGCATCGATAAAGGCTTGGCGTTGGAAAATACGCTCGGCGGATTTCAAAATCGGCGCGGCGTTTTTGCCCAATTTGATGTCGTAGTGGTCCAAACGCCACAGCAGGGGCGCAAGCGCCACGTCAATCATGGAAAAATCGTCGCCCAACACGTATTTGTTTTTGGCGAAAGCGGGCGCAATCATGGTCAGACCGTTGGCAACGGCTTCGCGGGCTTTGCTTTGCTCTTTGACGGTGGCGGCGGGGTCTTCCAGTGTTTGCACATGCACGAACAATTCTTTTTCCAAACGGTGCAGCACCAAACGCCCGCGCCCGCGCATCACGGGGTCGCCCGGCATCAGTTGCGGGTGCGGGAAACGCTCGTCAATGTATTCGTTGATGATGTTGGATTCAAACAAAATCAAATCGCGCTCCACCAGCACCGGCACTTGGTTGTAAGGATTCATGTGAACAAGGTCTTCGGGCTTGTTGAATACGTCCACGTCTTTGATTTCAAAGTCCATGCCTTTTTCAAACAGGACGAAACGGCAACGGTGGCTGAACGGGCAGGTGATGCCGGAATACAGGGTCATCATGGTTGTGGTTCCTACGGGTGAAGTTGTTTGAAAAACAAGGGGAAATGATAGCAAAATCGGGGTGTTTTTTCTAGGATTCGGCTGTATGGCGTTGATTTTGATGAAAAGAAAGACGCGCTTGCTGCTTTGCGGCGGCAAGCGCGGTTGGGGGGGGGCGGGGGCGTGTTATCAATTGACTGAAAAACCTTGGCACCGTTATTCCCGTCTGCGCGGGCATGACGGCGTATTTTTATGGGAAAGTTTAAATGATGGCACGCCCTAACGGTAATGTTTGCCGCAGATGACGAACAGCAGCACGCCGCCGACAATCATCGGCACGCTCAACCATTGCCCCATCGACAAGCCCGCGCCGAGCAAGCCCAAATGCTCGTCAGGCTGCCGCGCAAATTCGGCGATGAAGCGGAACACGCCGTATCCTGCCAAAAACAATGCCGAAATTTGTCCGGTCGGGCGCGTTTTTTTGGAAAACCACCACAGCAGTGCAAACAGGCACAAGCCTTCCAATGCAAACTGGTAAAGCTGCGAAGGGTGGCGCGGCAGCATGCCGAATTGCGCGTACCAAGCCGCGTATTGGGCGTTGGCGGCGGCGAGCATTTGGTCGGCGTGCGCCGCCTGCGGAAAACCCGTTGCCCAAAAACGGGCGGGGTCGGTAACGCGCCCCCACAGTTCGCCGTTGATAAAATTGCCGATGCGCCCTGATGCCAAACCGAGCGGCACAAGCGGCGCGACAAAATCCAACAGTTTCACAAACGGAATGTGCCGTTTTTTCGCAAACAGCAGCACCGCCAGCAACACGCCCAAAAAGCCGCCGTGAAACGACATGCCGCCTTCCCAAATTTTCAGAATGGACACAGGGTCGGCAAGATAGGCATCGCGCTGGTAAAACAGTACATAACCCAAACGCCCGCCCAAAATCACCCCGACCACGCCCCAAGTGAGCAAATCGTCAAGCTGGGAAACGGTAACGGGGGCAAGGGTTTGGCGGATGCGCCTGCGCCCCAACCAGATAAACAGGGCAAAACCCAAAATATAGCTTAAGGCATACCAACGGATGGCAAGCGGGCCGAGCGCAACGGCGACAGGGTCAAACTGCGGATGGACAAACATAATGCAAAATCCTGTTTAATCGGAAAAAATATCTCTAAACCACAACACGATGCCGTCCCACAAACGACCGAAAAAACCCGCTTCGGACACATCGTTTAAGGCAACCACTTTCTTTTCCGCCAGCACTTTGTCGCCGTCCATGAATTTCAAAATGCCCATTTCGCCGCCCTTGCGAATCGGCGCGAGGACGGGTTGGCGGGTTTCCAACACGGGTTTGATGCGTTCGGCGTTTTCATGCGGCAGGGTGATGTACACATTGTCCAAAAAACCCACCGGCAATTCTTTGTCCGCGCCTTTGTACACTTTTACCCGCGCCACGCTCTGTCCTGCCTGATACATTTGCGGGGTGTCGAAGTTTTGCAGGGCGTGGTTGAGCAGTTTGCTGCTTTCGGTGGCGCGGGCTTCCTCGCTCGCCGTTCCCACCACCACCGACACCACGCGGCGGCCGTTGCGTTTGCTGGAGGCAATCAGGTTGTAGCCCGCGCTGGCGGTATGACCGGTTTTCAAGCCGTCCACGCTGGGGTCGCGGTAGAGCAGCAGATTGCGGTTGGGCTGGGTGATGCCGTTGTAGGCAAATGATTTGATGCCGTAAATCGGGTAATACTGCGGATAGTCGCGGATAATCGCCGATGCCAGCAGCACCAAGTCGTTTACGGTGGTGAGGTGTGCTTTGCCGGGCAGTCCGGTGCTGTTTTCAAAACGGGTTTGCATCATGCCCAAACGTTTGGCTTCTTCGTTCATTTGTTTGACGAAAGCTTCTTCGCTGCCCCCGAGCGTTTCCGCCAGCGTGATGGCGGCATCGTTGCCCGACTGCACAATCAGCCCTTTAATCAGGTCGCTGACGCTGACGGGCTTTTTCGGCTCCAAAAACATGCGCGAGCCTTCTGCTTTCCATGCTTTTTCCGATACTTTCAGCATTTGGTCGGGCTTGAGTTTGCCGTTTTCCAAGGCTTTGAAGGTAAGGTAGGCGGTCATCAGCTTGGTGAGCGAAGCAGGCTCAATGGCTTTATCGGGATTTTTGGCGGCGATAATCTGGTTGCTCTGCAAATCTTTGACCACATAAGCGGCGGCGGCGATTTCGGGCAGCGCGGTCAGATTGGTGGTGAGCGGTGCGGCGGTTGGCGCTTCGGAAGCGGCAGAAGCGGCAGCTTCAACGGGCGCGGAAGCGTTTTTTTGGGCGGCAGACACCGGCACACACGCCAACGCCGCGCCGATGCCCAACAGCAGAAAAAGGGTTTTCATCAAAATTCCTTTTCGGTTTGAAAACCCGCCGTTTACGGCGGTAAAATGGCTTTTTATTCGGTCGGGGGCGTAAGCCCGTCCGAATCGGGGTAACGCATGGGGCTGTGCTTTATGTGCAGCTCTGTGAGTTGAAACACAATACGGGTTCGGCACGCGGCACAACCCCATGCCCGCACGCGGCGGGCAACAAGCAGCAGATTATAACCCGACACGCCGCCGTTTCCCAATTCCGCGCCGCGCCTTGTTGCGTTCCGCGCCACAAACGCGGCGGCGGACAAGGCTTGCATTCGGCGGGCGCAGGCGTTAAGGTTACGGCTTTTTTGGTCAATTGCCCATGTCTGCCCAATTGTTAAGCCACGCCGATTACCTGACCCGCATCGTTACCGCCGCCGTTTACGACGTTGCCAAAGAAACCCCTTTGGAACGCGCCGCCAACCTTTCCCGCCGTCTGAACAACCACATCCACCTCAAACGCGAAGACCTGCAGCCCGTGTTTTCCTTCAAAATCCGTGGCGCATACAACAAAATGGCCAAGCTGCCTGAAAGCGCGTTGGCAAAAGGCGTGATTGCCGCCAGCGCGGGCAACCACGCGCAAGGCGTGGCGATGTCGGCGAAAAAACTCGGCTGCCGCGCCACCATCGTCATGCCCGAAACCACCCCGCAAATCAAAATCGACGCCGTACACGCGCTCGGTGCGGAAGTGGTGCTGGCGGGCGTGTCCTACAACGATGCCTACGACCACGCCATGAAACTGGTCGCCCAAAGCGGTCAAACCTATATTCCCCCGTTTGACGACCCCGATGTGATTGCCGGACAAGGCACGGTGGGCATGGAAATCGTGCGCCAACACCCCAAGCCCATCGATGCCGTGTTTGTGCCGGTCGGCGGCGGCGGGCTGGCGGCGGGCGTGGCGGCGTTTGTCAAACAGGTGCGTCCCGAAATCAAAATCTTCGGCGTGCAAAGCGAAGACTCCTGTGCCATGAAGCAGTCGATTGACGGCAAAGAAATCAAAACCCTGACCGATGTCGGGCTGTTTGCGGACGGCACGGCGGTAAAACGGGTGGGCGAGGAAACCTTCCGCCTGTGCCGAGAATTGCTGGACGGCATCATCACGGTGGACACCGATGCCGTGTGCGGCGCACTCAAAGACATTTTTGACGACACCCGCAGCATTTGCGAACCTTCGGGCGCATTGGCATTGGCGGGTTTGAAAAAATATGTTGCCGAACACGGCTGCAAAAACCACACCCTGATTGCCGTGTGCAGTGGCGCCAACATGAATTTCCACCGCTTGCGCCACGTTTCCGAACGCAGCGAGCTGGGCGAGGGCAACGAAGCGATTTTTGCCGTGTCCATTCCCGAAAAGCCGGGCAGCTTCCGCAATTTCGTCAATGTGCTGGGCGAGCGCAACATCACCGAGTTCAACTACCGCTACGGCGATGACAAGCACGCGCATATTTTTGTCGGCATTCAAACATCGGGCAGCGAAGACAATCTGACCATTCATCAGGAATTGCAAGAGGCGGGCTTGCCCAACACCGATTTGAGCCATGACGAAATGGCAAAAGTGCATGTGCGCTACATGGTGGGCGGACGCACCCACAAAGTCGCCCGCGAACGGGTCATCAGTTTTCAGTTTCCCGAGCGTCCGGGCGCGTTGGCGCGTTTTCTCGGGCATATGCAGGAGCGTTGGAACATCACCCTGTTCCATTACCGCAATCACGGCGCGGACTACGGGCGGGTGCTGGTGGGGATTGACGTGCCGCCGCAGGACGATGCCGCTTTTGACGCGTTTTTGCAGGGCTTGGGCTATGCAAACGAGGAGCAAACCGGCAATGATGCCTACCGCCTGTTTCTCGGTGCGCCTTAATCGGGCGCAATTGTTGCCCAAACCACACAACGCGCCCGCGCCCACTATTTAAACCGTGCAAAACTTGATAGAATACCGCCGTTTTCCCTTGCTGCGGAAAACGGCGGGCATTTTCTGCCCGTGTGTTTTATGGGGCTGCGCGTTTGCCCGTGCGGTTCTGTGAATTGAGACAAACAAGTAACATCTGAAGGAAAGCAAATGGCCATCGAACGTACCATTTCCATCATCAAACCCGACGCGGTCGGCAAAAACGTTATCGGCAAAATCTACAGCCGTTTTGAAGAAAAAGGCTTGAAAATCGTTGCCGCGAAAATGAAGCACCTTTCCCGCGCCGAAGCCGAAGGCTTTTACGCCGTCCACAAAGAACGCCCGTTTTTTAAAGATTTGGTGGATTTCATGGTGAGCGGGCCGGTGATGATTCAGGTGCTGGAAGGCGAAAACGCCGTTGCCGCCAACCGCGAAATCATGGGCGCGACCAATCCCAAAGACGCCGCCGCCGGCACCATCCGCGCCGATTTTTCCGAATCGATTGACGAAAACGCCGTACACGGCTCCGACAGCGCCGAAAACGCCGCGATTGAAATCGCCTATTTCTTCGCCGCCACCGAGCTTTGCCCGCGCACACGCTGATTGTTGCGTGCCTCCTGCCGTTTGCACTGCGGTTTTGCCGTGCAAACGGCACGGTTTCCGCCAAAAAACCAAAAGGAATGATGATGAAAGCATGGCTCTCGTCTCTGTTGTGTGCCGTCATCTTGTCGGCATGCGGCGGTAAAACCGCCGAAAAAAGCAGTGCCGCCGCATCGCCCGCCGCCCCCGCCCAAACGCAAAAGGCGTACCGCGTAACCACCGAAATGCTGAACATTCCTTTGGTGATTCGCAACGGTCGGGACATCGGCGGATTTGAGTTGGAACTGCTGCAGGCGATTGCCGAACGGCAAAACATCACCTTGGATTTTGCCAAGCTGCATACTTGGCAGGGCATTTTCGACACTTTGGACAAAGACGAAGCAGACATTGTCGCCGGTGCGGTAACCTATTCCAAGGAGCGTGCCGAGCGCATGGAAATGACCTTGCCGCATTTTGAATACGAATTTGCCATGCTGGCGAACAAACAGGCGGCAGGCGCGCGCGGTTTTGCCGATTTGCGCGGCAAAAACGTCTCGCTCAAACGCGATTCCATCGCCGAAACGCTGATTCCGATGTTTGGTGCGGCGGGCGAAAGCAACATCATCCGCACCACCACCACATGGGAAGCAATTAAAGAAGTATTGGCGGGAAAAGCCGCTTCCGCCACCGGCAGCAGCGCGGTGATGTACTACTATGCCAAGCAATACAAAAACCAACACCCCGATTTGTTTGTGCTGACCGACCCGTCCCTGCCCAAACGCCATTATGTGTTTGCGGTGAAAAAGGGCAATACCGAACTGGTGCGGATACTGAACGAAGGCTTGGCGAAAGTCCGTGCGGACGGCACTTACGACATGCTGTACAGAAAATATTGGCATTAGGGTGTGTCATCAATTATATAAATCAGCATAATACAAAAACGCCGTCATTCCCGCGCAGGCGGGAATCCACTGCCTGATGTTTGTGAAGCGATGTTTTATCAATGCTTTTTGAAATTTGTTTTGGCTTCCCGCCTGCGCGGGAATGACGGTTCGGTCAATTGATGACACGCCCGAGTCCCACCCCGATTTTGACGGAATGCCCCGATGCCGTATTCCGTTTGTGTAATGAACCCGATGAATAAAACCAATCTGCTCGACTACGACCTGCCCGCGCTCACCGACCATTTCGCGCAAATGGGCGAAAAACCGTTCCGCGCCCGCCAAGTGATGCGCTGGATACATCAGGGCGGCGCGTCCGATTTTGATGCGATGACCGACTTGGCAAAATCCCTGCGCGCCAAACTGCAACAACGCGCCGAAGTGGGCATACCCGCGCTGATGGCGGCGCAAGCCTCCAAAGACGGCACGCGCAAATGGCTGCTCGATGTCGGCACGGGCAACGGCGTGGAAACCGTGTTTATCCCCGAAAGCGAGCGCGGCACGCTGTGCATTTCCTCGCAAGTGGGCTGCGCTTTGGAATGCACGTTTTGCTCTACGGGGCGGCAGGGCTTCAACCGCAATTTGTCCGCCGCCGAAATCATCGGTCAATTGTGGTGGGCAAACAAAGCGTTGGGCGTTACCCCGAAAAACGAGCGCGTGATTTCCAATGTGGTGATGATGGGCATGGGCGAGCCGCTTGCCAATTACGACAACGTGGTTACCGCGCTGTCCGTTATGCTGGACGACCACGGCTACGGCTTGAGCCGCCGCCGCGTTACCGTGTCCACTTCCGGCATGATTCCGCAAATGGACAGGCTCAAAGACGATATGCCGGTGGCTTTGGCGGTGTCGCTGCACGCCTCCAACGATGCCGTGCGCGATGAAATCGTGCCGCTCAACAAAAAATATCCGCTCAAAGAACTGATGGCTGCCTGCCAACGCTATTTGGCAAAAGCCCCGCGCGATTTCGTTACCTTTGAATATGTGATGCTGGACGGCGTGAACGACCGCCTGCAACACGCCCGCGAATTGGTGGCGCTGGTGAAAGATACGCCGTGCAAATTCAATCTGATACCGTTTAATCCTTTCCCCAATTCCGGTTATGCCCGCTCCAAGCGCGAGCAAATCCACGCGTTCCGCGACATTTTGGCGGAAGCGGGTTTGGTAACCACCGTCCGCAAAACGCGCGGCGATGATATTGATGCGGCTTGCGGGCAGTTGGCAGGGCAGGTGAAAGACAAAACCAAACGTCAGGCAAAATGGCAGCAGATTTATTTGGCGCAACAACCATAACCGAAAAGGAATGTTGATGAATTTCCGATTTTTGCAAACGGTGCTGCCGTTGGCGGGCGCATTGGCGCTGGCAGGCTGCGTAACCGAAGGCACGGGCGCGAATTTGACCAAATTCAAGCCTTTGTCTTCCCAGCAGCGCACCGCCGATGCCGCCCGCATCAAAACCCAACTGGCAATCGAATACATGAACACGGGCGACTACCGCGCCGCCACCGCGTCAATAGAAGAAGCCCTGAAAAACGACCGCAAATACGATATGGCATGGCTGACCCGCGCCCAGATTTTCCAATATCTGAAGGTGTATGAAAAAGCGGAAGCCAGCTTCAAGGAAGCCTTGAAACTCAGCCCTGCGGGTGCGGAAATCAACAACAACTACGGCTGGTTTTTGTGCAGCGTCCGCAACAACCCTGTGGCGGCGTTGCCATATTTCGACAAGGCACTGGCAGACCCGACTTATCCTGCACCCGAAGTGGCGAACCTGAACAAGGGCATTTGCAATGCCAAGCTGCACAAATACGATGAGGCGGAAGGCTTTTTCGAGCGTGCCTTGGGCATCAATCCCGATTTTGTCGCGGTGCTCAAAGAGCGTGCCCGCCTGTGGCTGGAGCGCGGCAACATCAAAGAAGCAGACCGTTTTTTCCGGCAATACCAAAGCCGTGTGGACGTGTTGGGTGCCGATGATTTGCTGCTGGGCTGGCGCATTGCCCGTGCCGAAGAAGACACGCACAAAGCCTATGAATACGAAGCGACTTTGCGCGAACATTATCCTTATTCCCATGAATTGAACACCATTATCAAAGGAGGCGGCAATCATGAATAATCAGCATATTCCCTTTACGCCTGCCGGTGCGGAGGCCACTGCCGAGTTGGGACGCGCACTGCGTGCGTTGCGCGAACAGAAAAATTTGACGGTGGGTGATGTTGCCGAGCGTTTGAAACTGCCGGTGCGCCACATTGAGGCTTTGGAAAACGGTTTGTACGAGAGTTTGCCCGAGCCGATTTACATTCGCGGCTTTTTGCTGACTTACGGGCGTTTTCTCGACATGGACGAGGGGGAATTGGCGCGGGGGCTGGTGTCGGTCGCGCCGCCGCAATCCTACCGCCGCGATGGTGCGGTGTCGGGTTTGAATTATGCCAATACGCCGATTAAAAAAGGCTTTCCCAAGTGGATTTTCTTTGTGCTGGCGGGCGCGTGCGTTGCGGCTGCGGTGTATATGTGGCAACACAAGTCCAACAGCGAAAATGAAAAACAGGAAAGCGTGTCCACCATTCCCACTGCGCCTGCTGCGCCGTCTGCTGAAAATTTGAATGCGGCGAATGTGGTGGTCAAGCCCATGCACGAAGCGGCATCGGACGGTGCGTCTGCGGTGCTGTCTGACGGTGCGTCTGCCGCTTCCGCGCCCGCCGCCACGGCATCGTCATCGGGCGAATTGGTCATTACCACGCGCTACCGTACCATGCTCACCGTAACCAACGCGCAAGGCAAGGTGTTAATCAACAAAATCGTGCCTGCCAACGGCGAACACCGCTTCAAGGACGGTGCGCCTTTTGAGGTGCGTATGGGCTATGCCACCGGTGCGACCGCCGAGTTTAACGGCGAGAAAATCGATTTGGAAACCAAGCGTACCGATGGCAAGTCGGTGGCGTTTACCACAGGCGGGGCGGCAGCCGCTTCCGCCGCACAGTGAACGGGAGCGGAACATGCAGTACAGCCGCCGCCGCACCCGCCAAGTGCAGATTGACCACATCACGGTCGGTTCGGACGCGCCCGTTGTCGTCCAATCGATGACCAACACCGACACCGCCGATGCCGCCGCCACCGCGCGGCAGGTCAAGGAATTATCCGATGCCGGTTCGGAACTCGTCCGCATCACCGTAAACAGCCCCGAAGCGGCGGCGAAAGTGGCGGAAATCCGCAGCCGTTTGAACGATATGGGTTGCAACACGCCGTTGGTGGGCGATTTTCATTTCAACGGCGAGCGTCTGCTGGCGGAGTTTCCCGACTGCGCCCGCGCCTTGTCCAAATACCGCATCAATCCGGGCAATGTCGGCAAGGGCGCGAAAGGCGATGAGAAATTCGCCTATATGATTCGCACCGCCGCCGAACACGGCAAAGCCGTCCGCATCGGCGTGAACTGGGGTTCGCTCGACCAAAGTTTGGCGAAAAAAATGATGGACGCGAATTTGGCGTCCGCCGCGCCGAAAAGTCCCGAAGCGGTGATGAAGGAAGCCTTGATTGTGTCGGCATTGCAGTCGGCGCAAAAGGCGGTGGATTTGGGGCTGCCTGAAAACAAAATCATTTTGTCGTGCAAAGTCAGCGCGGTACAGGATTTGATTGAAGTCTATCGCGATTTGGGCAGCCGTTGCGATTATCCGCTTCATTTGGGTTTGACCGAAGCGGGCATGGGCAGCAAGGGCATTGTCGCGTCCACCGCCGCGCTGTCGGTGCTGCTGCAACAGGGCATCGGCGACACGATACGCATTTCGCTCACGCCGGAGCCGGGCAGCCCGCGCACGCAGGAAGTGGTTGTCGCACAAGAAATTTTGCAAACAATGGGCTTGCGCTCGTTTACGCCGATGGTAACGGCGTGTCCGGGCTGCGGACGCACCACCAGCACCGTGTTTCAGGAATTGGCGCGGGACATTCAGCAATATTTGCGCGAACAGATGGCGGTGTGGCGCAATCAATATCCCGGCGTGGAAAGCCTGAACGTGGCGGTGATGGGCTGCGTGGTGAACGGGCCGGGCGAAAGCAAGCTCGCCGACATCGGCATCAGCCTGCCCGGTACGGGCGAAACGCCGGTTGCGCCCGTGTATGTGGACGGCGAGCGCAAAGTAACGCTGAAAGGCAACAATATGGCGGCGGAATTTTTGGCGATTGTGCAGCAGTATGTGGAAGAAAACTACGGCGAGGGCGGCAAAAAACGCGCCAAAAGCCGCGTGATTCCGATTCAGGCTGCCTGAAAAAGTGAAAACCAATGGAAAATAACGACCTGCGCGGCATGCTGTTGTCATTGTATGTGAAAAACAACCCCAAAATGCTGCACCAGATTTTCATCTACAGCTTCAACGGCATCACCGATGTGCGCACCAACCCCTTTCAGTATGTGAGCGGTGATTTGCCGCCGAACGTGAAAAAAAGTCTGGTGCTGCAAAACATTGCCAGTGGCGAGATGATTCAGGCATTTATCGTGCCGATGGTGAAAAACGGTCAAACCATGTTTCAAATTGAAAACGTGATTGTGTACGGCAACAAAAGCGGCGCACTGATTGAAATCGATTTGGACACCGACAAAATCATGCGTACCGACAAATACCGCCAATTCATCGGCTTGGCGCGTGCCGTTGCCCACCAATTCGTTTGAAGCCTTGGCACGGGCGTGCCGTTTGCGGTGGAAAACAAACGCCGTCAATTTTATAATGCCGTTTTCTTTATTGTCAGAACACACCATGCCCGTTGCCACCGTCCGCAAATCCATGCTGGTTTTGCACCGTGCCGAAGACATGTTCCGCTTGGTCGATGAAGTGGAACACTATCCCGATTTTCTGCCTTGGTACGGCAAAACCGAAATCATCAGCCGCAGCGACAGCGAATTGCAAGCGCGTTTGCACATCGATTATATGGGGCTTTCGCAATCTTTCGCCACCCGCAACCACAACACCCCGCCGCACGAAATCCGCATGAACCTGCTCGAAGGCCCGTTTAAAACGCTGGAAGGGCATTGGCGTTTTCTGCCTGTGGGCGACGATGCCTGCCAAGTGGAATTTGTGTTGCGCTACGAAGCGGTGGGGCTGCTCGCCCGCCTCATCAGCCCCGTGTTCGGCGTGATTTGCGCCAAACTGGTGGAAGCCTTTGTGAAAGAAGCGGACAAACGCCATGCGGGACGAAATTGACATCGAAATCGCCTACGGCACGGCGCAGGTGCAAAAGCTCTACCGCTTGCGGGTGGCGGCAGGCACGACCGCCGCACAAGCCGTGCGCGAATGCGCGGTGTGGCGCGACTTTCCCGATGCCGACCCCGCCGCGCCTTTGGGCATTTTCGGCAAGCGCATCAGTGGCGACACCGTATTGCAGGCGCACGACCGCGTGGAAATCTACCGCCCCCTGCTTGCAGACCCCAAACAGGCACGGCGCAACCGTGCTGCCAACCGCAAAAACAAAAACACATCATGTTTCAACGCACAGGGCGGCACATAAAGCATAGGGGTGTCATCATTTGGATTTTCCCATTGAAAATCATTGTAATACAAAAAAACGCCGTCATTCCCGCGAATGCGGGAATCCACTGTGTAATGCTTGGCAAGCGATGTTTTATCAAGGTTTGTTGTGTTTCGATTTGGATTCCCGCCTACGCGGGAATGACGGTACAGAGCCTTACCGGTCAATTGATGACACGCCCCAGTTCTGTGCCTTGCCCTGATTCGGACGGGCTTACGTTCCGCCCGAACACAAAAGCTATTTTACCGCCGTAAACGGCAGGGTTTCAAACCGAAAAGGAATGTTGATGAACATCAAACTGATTGTCGGCTTGGGCAATCCGGGCAGCGAATACCGCGACACCCGCCACAATGCCGGTTTTTGGCTGATTGACCGCTTGGCGGCGCAATGGCACGCCCCTTTGCGCGATGAAAAAAAATTCTGCGGCGATTGTGCGCGGGTGCGGGCGCACGGACGCGACATCTGGTTGCTCAAACCGCAAACTTTCATGAACCTGTCGGGCAAAGCGGTGGCGGCGTTGGCACAGTTTTACAAAATCGCCCCCGCCGAAATACTGGTGGTGCATGACGAACTGGACTTGCCCTGCGGACGGATTCGCTTCAAACTCGGCGGCGGCAATGGCGGACACAACGGCTTGAAAGACATTCAGGCAAAGCTGGCAAGCCCCGATTTTTACCGCTTGCGCTTGGGCATCGGACACCCCGGCGACAAAAATCTGGTCAGTGCCCACGTGCTGAACAAACCCTCGCCCGATGAGCGCAATCTGCTGGAACACGCCATCGACAAATCCCTGCAACACCTGCCCCTGCTGCTGGACGGCGACAAAGACGCGGCGGTACGCGCCCTGCACAGTGCCTGAATCATGCCCAAACCCGACTACCCCGTTACCCCCGCCGTGCGTTTTTTGCGGGCGCACAAAGTGCCGTTTGCCGCGCACCTGTATCCCTACCGCGAACACGGCGGCACCGCCCATTCCGCCCAATGCTTGGGCGTGGCGGAACACAGCGTCATCAAAACCATCGTGCTGCAAAACGAACACAAACAAGGCTGCGTGATGCTGATGCACGGCGACAAGCAAATCTCCACCCGCAATCTGGCACGCCAACTCGGCTGGCGACATCTCGAACCCGCCACCCCGCAACAGGCGCACAAATGGACGGGCTATTTGGTTGGCGGCACCAGCCCGTTCGGCATGAAAACCGCGCTGCCCGTGTACGCGCAAACCGGCATTTTCGCCCTGCCCGAAATCTACATCAATGGCGGCAAACGCGGTTTTTTGGTGTCGCTTGCGCCCGACGTGCTGCACCTGTTGCCCGCAACGGCGGCAGATGCGGTAAGCGAATGAATCACTCCGACAGGAAACAGCATCATGAAACACAGATTGACGGTTTTTTTAATCAGCACAACCTTGGCGGCAGCGTGTGCCGCCCAAGCACCCGGCACCCGAGCCAAAGGCGAAGCCGTGCTGCAGCAAGCGGCACAGGCGGGCAAACGCGGCGACTACCTTGCTGCCTTCAAACTGCTCAAACCTTTGGCGCAGCAGGGCAACGCCGTTGCCCAAAACAACATCGCCGTGCTGTATCAAGACGGCTTGGGCGTGAAAAAAAACGAGCGCGAAGCCTTGAAATGGTACAAAAAAGCCGCCGAACAGGGCTTGGCGGAAGCGCAGTTCGACACGGGGCTGATGTATGCACGGGGCTTGGGAACGAAACAGGATTTCGCCCAAGCCGCAAAATGGTACGCCCGCGCCGCCAAGCAGGGTCATGCCGAAGCGCAAAACAATTTGGCGGTGCGCTATGCGAGCGGTACGGGCGTGGCACGCAATCTGTTGCAGGCGAAATACTGGTTCGGACAAGCGGCGATGCGCGGACACCCCACCGCCGCCGCATCGCTGCGCGAATTGCAGCAGATGGAGCAGTCGGGAAAAATCAAATGAACCGTAATAACCTTTTTCTTGGCAGCTTGGGCGTCGCCGCATTATTGCTGCCGATTCGGGCGTTTGCCGCACCCTGCATCAAACCACCCACGCAACACACCTATGAATTTAAAGATTGCTTGCAAGAAAACGGCGTGGCAAGGGTAAAGGATAAGGGAAAATGGGGCTTGCTCGACCGTAACGGGAACGTTGTCGCTGCGCCCACGTTTGACGACATATGCGGATTTGCCAAAATAGGATTGGCATGTGCCATCAAAAACGGCAAATCCGGTTTCATCAACCAAAAAGGCGAAACCGTGATTCCCTTTGTGTATGATGATGCTCATTCATTCAACGAGGGTTTGGCGGCGGTGGCAAAAAATGACCGCTACGGCTTCATCGACCAATACGGCAAAACCGTGATTCCCCTGCAATACGAAAATGCGGGCTTATTTGCTTTGGGATTGGCTAATGTCAAACGCAAGGGCAAATACGGCTTTATCAACCGACAGGGCAAAACCGTCCTGCCCTTTATTTATGACGACGCCGATTCATTTGAGCGCGACATTGCCTTGACCCGCGTTGAAATCAAGGGCAAACCGTCCGTCATCAACACCAAAGGGCAAACAATCGTGCCACCCGGAAAATACGATGAAATCCCCTATTTTTATCGGGGCATGGCGGCTGCCCGCAAGAACGGCTACTGGGGATTTATCAACGGGCATGGTGATGTTTTAATCCCCTTTATCTATGACGATGTGCAGTATTATTCCGATGATGAAAATCGGATTATGGTCAAATATCAAGGCAAATACGGTATGATTGACCGTGAAAACAACATCATCATTCCCTTTGAATATGATTCTTTGTTTAATTTTCAGGAAGGGCTGGCGGTGGCGTTTCGCGGTGAGAAGGCGGGTTTCATCGATGCCAACAATCAAGTGGTGATTCCCTTTGTTTACGAATATGCGGAATCGTTTGATGAGGGCAAGGCATTTGTACAGCAAAACGGTCGCTGGTTCGGCATTGACCGTCAAGGCAGGCGGACGGATTAGGGCGTGTCATCAATTACTTTGCGAAGCGGTTTTTCAAGCAACAATTTGCAGATGCAAGGCGTAAATCCGCGTAAGGTTGGACGCCTTGCAAGGATTTACAACGCGGCAGATGCAGATTTTGGCTGAAAATACCGCCGCATAAGTAAATGATGACACGCCCTAGGTTTACAACAATGCCAGCGCGTTCAGACACTGTTCGCGCTGATTGTTTTGCGGGGTGATGCGGGTGTCGGGCAGTTCCAAAACATAGGGCTGACCCGTGTGTTCCGCTTGCAGGACGCGGTGGGCGAGCAAGCCCGCCAAGCGGTCTTTGCCCGTGCCGGCGGGGTAGTCGCGGTAGGAAATGGTTTGTTTGTCGTTGGCGGGGGCGGGGGCTTCAAAGGCTTTGTCCATCAGTTCGCCGCGCTTGGCGTAGGTTTTCCACGCAATGTGTTGCAGGGAGGTGCCGTCAAGGTGCGGTTTTAAAAAGGCGATGTCTTCGCCATGGCTGCTGTTGTGGCGGGGGGCGTCGGGTTCGGGCGGGGCAGGGTGGTGTCCGCTTTCGGGGGTGTGGGCAATCGGGGCGGGAAAGGCAAGGGCATCGGTTTCCCATTCGATTTGTGCTTCGGCATAAAACAGTCCGAACGGGGCGGTGGCGGCAAGGTACAGGCGCAGGGGCGATGAGCGGCGGAATGCGCCGCGCCGTGTCAGGGGCAAATGCCAGATGCCTTGATAGGGGGCGCGGCCGGTGGTTTCCGCCCGCCGCCACGATGCGGGGGCGCGGTTGCCGTCATCGCTCCACCAAAACACGCGCCCGCGCCGTGCCGTGCTGTCGCCGCGCAGGGTAATGGCGGCGGTTTCGCCCGCAAAGGCTTCGCCGCGAAAATCCATTTGCCAGCGCAGTCCGAGCAGTTGCCGTTTGGTCATCAGTGCCGCCACGCCGATAAAGCCCGCCAGCCAAAAGCACACGGCATAGGCGACATTGACCTGATAATTGACCGCGCCCACCCACACCGCGCCGCACAAAACCGCCAAGCCCAAGCACAATTTGGTCGGGCGTAGACGCACATGGCGGGCGGCGAGCGTGCCGCTTTCGCGCAGGTGCAGCGTGTGCGGCTGCCGTTCAAACCGCGACATGGTCGCGTATTTCCGCCAAGGTGTCGGCGGTGCTGCGTTGGTGCAGTGGCTGCAAACGGTGGTTGCCCACCGGTACCCATACCGCCTGCACGTCTTCGGGCAGCACGAAATTGCGCCCCGCCAAAAACGCCCATGCTTTTGCCGCTTTAATCACCGCCAAGCCCGCACGCGGACTCAAGCCCAAAGCAAACACACCGGGACGGCGCGTTGCCGCCACCAAGCGGTACACATATGCCGCCACCGTTTCGGAAACGGTGATGGCGGCAGCTTGCTGCTGCCACTGCCGCAAGGTTTCGGGCGACGCGCAGGCTTGGATTTTCGGCAGCAGACGGCGGCGGTCGCCCTGATGGTAAAGCTGTATTTCCGCCTGTTCGACCGGATAATCCATGCTCAAGCGCATCATGAAGCGGTCGAGTTGCGATTCGGGCAGGGGGAAAGTGCCGAGCTGTTCGCTGGGGTTTTGCGTGGCGACCACCAAAAAGGGCTTGGGCAGACGGTAGGTTTTGCCGTCCACCGACACCTGTCCTTCTTCCATGGCTTCGAGCAGGGCGGATTGCACTTTGGGCGGGGCGCGGTTGATTTCGTCTGCCAGCACGAAGGGGGTGAACACGGGGCCCGGATGGAATTTGAAGGTGGCTTGGGCGGGCTGGAACACGTTTACCCCGAGCAGGTCGGCGGGGAGCATGTCGTTGGTAAACTGCACCCGCCGCAGGGGAATGCCCAATACCGCCGCCAATGCGCCCGCCAGCGTGGTTTTGCCCACGCCCGGCACATCTTCAAGCAAAACGTGTCCGCCCGCCAACACGCAGGCGAGCAGTTGTTGCATCAGCGCGGGTTTGCCCAAAATCACGCCGTTGAGCTGTTTGAGCGCGGGTTCGAAAACGGGATTTGCCATGGCTGCCTTATTGAATGCTGAATGAATCCAAATATTTGATGCGCTCGCGGGTTTTGCGGATGTCGCACTGGATGTGCAGGTATTGGCTTTCCGCATCGTCCGCGCCTTTTTCGGCGGCACTGCGGCAGTCGCGGTTTTTGCGGTTTTCCCAATGCTGCTGTTCTTCAATCAGACCTTGTTGGATTTGCGGCTCGATGTTGTGCCAAGCGTTTTTGATGTCGCGGTCGGCACTTTTGTGGGCATCTCGTGCCGCTTCCAAACGGCTTTCGCTGACGCGGCTTGGCGGGGCGGCTTCCGCCGTTTCGGCGGCGGGGGCTTGCGTTTCGGGGGGGGCGAGTTGGCGTTGGCTTTCTTCGGGGCGCGGCGGCGGCGGGGTCAGGGTTTCGACTTCATCGGGACGAATCACCGTTTGCGCGCGCGGCACTTCGGCATTGCGCAGGGCGGCATCGCGGCTGAGCGGTTTGCCGTTGACCACAATCATGTCTTTTACGCCGTAGGAGAGCAGCGCGGCGGTAATCACATTGCCCAGCAGGCTCAAATTGCCGTCGCTGTAATTGACGGCAAAATGCTGTGGGTCGGGATTGACGCGGTAGTCCAGTTGCGCCATCACCGCTTGTCCGTCAAAACGCAGGTTGTTGTTGGCGGTGCGGTTCAAGATGATTTCGGCGGGCGACATGTTTTCCAAAATCGGCGCATAACGCTCGGCGGTGTCGAGCAGGGCCTGCGGGATAATCACGTTGATTTGCGCGGTACAGAGCTTGGCATCGGCGCGTACCGACTGCATGCGTACCTGCAGGCGGTCGGCGGCGGCGGCGATTTTATCGGCATCGATAAAACGGCGTTTGTCCTGCTCGGCGGCGCGTTGGGCTTCGCGGCGGATGGTTTGGCGCAGATTTTCGCGGATGTCGGGCAATACGGCGGGGTGGCGGCAATCGGCCAGCTCGCGCACTTCTTTGGAAACGGGCGGTTCGCGGTCGGTATCGGCAGGGCATGCGCCCAATACCGCCACCGCGCCCAACAGCGATACGCCTTTGACAATTTTCCTGCCGGATTTGGCAAATTGAAACATCACGGGTTTCCTGAAATGGTGAACAAAACGTGTCCGAATCATAACAAAAAAACATGCGGGACGTGCGGATTTTCCCGCGCACGTCCCGAATACAGGGCTTTTTGGGCGTCTGCACAACAGACTATTTGCCCAAAAACTCCATAAACATGCCGATGATGGCGAAATTGACGAAGTCGATGAAGAATGCGCCGACCAAAGGCACAATCAAAAAGGCTTTGTGCGATGCGCCGAAGGTGTTGGTGATGGACTGCATGTTGGCAACGGCGGTGGGGGTTGCGCCCATGCCGAAGCCGCAATGGCCTGCCGCCAGCACCGCCGCATCGTAGTCGCGCCCCATCACGCGGAAGGTGACGAAGTAGGCAAACGCAATCATCAGCAGCGTTTGCACCGCCAAAATCGCCGACATCGCGCCCACCATGCCGGAGAGCTGCCACAGCTTCATGCTCATCAGCGCCATCGCCAAAAACAGGCTCAAAGAAGCGTTGCCGAACACGTCGATGGCACGGTCGAACATGTCGAATTTGAACACGGTGGTCAGCAGGTTGCGCAGCACCACGCCAAAGCCCAACGCCCACACGAATTGGGGCAGTTTTTTCATGGTTTCGTGGTCGGCAAACACTTCTTTCATGACGGCGGAAAACGCCAAACAGGCAGCAAACAGTGCCATGGTTTCTACGGCGGACGAGGCGGTAATCAGGCGTTGTTGTTTGGCGCTTTCGAAGGTGTGGTCGTCGTATTGTCCGGGCGCATCGGTGCGGTTGGGGGCGTTGCTGCCGAGCGGTTGCCGTCCCATTTTGTTGACCAGACGCCGCGCCACCGGCCCGCCAATCAGTCCGCCCGCCACCAAGCCGAAGGTTGCCGATACAATCGCCATTTCCGTTGCGCCGGCAATGCCGTATTGTTTGGTGAGGATGTCGCCGTAGGTTGCGCCCGTGCCGTGTCCGCCCACCAGTGTAATCGAGCCGGTAATCAGACCGATGAGGGGGTGTTGTCCCAGTGCCGCCGCCATGCCCACGCCCACTGCGTTTTGCACCAGAATGAAGCCGCTCACCAGCAGCAAAAACACCACCAAGGGCAATCCGCCCTGTTTGAGCCGCGAAAAATCCGCCGACAAGCCGATGGAGGCGAAGAAAATCAGCATAAAGGCATCTTGCAGGGCTTTTTCGATTTTAAATTCCATGCCGAATGCCGCGTGCAGCACCGTTACCAGCAGGGCGGCGAGCAAGCCGCCGGCAACGGGCTCGGGAATGTTGAAGTCGCGCAGAAATTTGATGCGCGACACCAAAATTTTGCCCAGCAGCAGCACCACTGTGGCGGCAATCAAGGTGTAGTAACCGTTTAATACAATCGGTTCCAAAGTTGAGGGGTTCATCAAAGTTCCTTTTTGGTGTGAAACCAAGCAAACAAAAGCGGGAACGCGATAATAATCCGTTCTGCAGACAAATGTCAAAATCCGCCGCGCTGCCGGTTAAAATTCGGCATCGGCGGGGTCGCTGACGATGAAGTTGGCATCGGGCGGCGGCGGCAGCAGCGCGGACAGGTTCAGTGCTTGGGCGTTCAGGGTGGGATAACGGCTGAAGCTGATTTGGTAACCGCCGCCCGTGCCTTGCAAGCGTGCGTGTGCGCCGAGCGGGAAGGTGGTTTTGTTGGCAATATGCCCAAAGGGAAAACCCGTGTAAACGGGAATGCCCGCCGCCCGCGACACGGTTTGCGCCACTGCCGTCAGGTTGTAGCCCGCATCGTAGGTGTCGCGGATGTTGCCCATGCGGAAATCGCCCAGCACCACCGCTTGCTGCTTTTTCAACACGCCTGCCAGCAGCAGGGTGTAGAGCATTCGCTCGATGCGGTAGGGCTGTTCGGACACGTCTTCCAAAAACAAAATTCCGCCTTTTACGTCCGGCAGGTAGGGGCTGCCCGCCAGCGATGCCAACACGCTCAAATTGCCGCCCCACAGCGTGCCCTCCACATTGCGCACGGGGCTGCTTTGAAACGCGGGTACGGATACGGTGATGTGCGCGGAGGTGGTGGTTTGGATAAAGCTGTCCATCGTGTAAACGGACGGCACGGCTTTGGCAAATTCGCTGTAGAGCATCGGGCCGGCAAAAGACGGCATGCCGTGCGCGAGCAGGGCGGTTTGAATGGCGGTAACGTCGCTGAAGCCGAACAACAGGGTTTGTTTTTCGCGCATACGCGCCGCCAAGCTCGCCCAATCGATGTGCGGCAGCAAACGCGCCGCACCGTAGCCGCCGCGCACGCCCATCAGCACTTTCGGGGTGGGCGCGCGCCCGTTGGCGACGTTTTGCAAATCGGCGATGCGTTCGGCATCGCTGCCGGCAAAACGCTGGAAACGGCGGTAGGCGGCTTGGTGGTTGCTTACCGCAAAGCCTGCTTGAAACAAGCGGTTCAACCCCGTTTCCAAGCGCGAAGGGTCTTCGGCATAGCCCGAGCTGGCAAACAGGCGCAGGGTGTTTTCCGCACCGGCGGGGCGTTGCGCGGGCTGCGGCGCGGGTGTGTGGACGGCGTGGGGCGTGTCGGGGCGGGTTGGGGCAACGGTAACGGTTTTGCCGCCGCCGCACGCGCCCAGCAAGCCGCTTCCCACTGCCGCCGCCGCGCCTTGCAGCAGACGGCGGCGAGAGAAAATCGGGTTCATCAAAATTCCTTTTCAGTTTGAAACCCCGCCGTTTACGGCGGTAAAATGGCTTTATGATTCGGGTGGGGCGTAAGCCCGTCCGAATCAGGGCAAAGCATGGGGCTGTGCTTTATGTGCCGCCCTGTGCGTTGAAACATGAATATTCCTTTTCTGATTGGTTTAACAGGGTTTTGACTTGTTCCGCCCAGTTTTCGGGCAGCTTGAAAGCGTGCGGCCGCACCGCTTGCGCCCACACCGGTGCGGGAAAACAGGCATCGTCTTCAAAACGGGCAATCACATGCCAATGCAAATGCGGCACCATATTTCCCAAGCTCGCCAAATTGATTTTGGCGGGGCGCAACACCTGCCGCATCGCCGCTTCCACGCGGTACACCGCGTCCATCAGCTCGGCGCGGCGGGCGGGCGGCAGGTCGGTCATCTCGGCGGTGTGTTCGCGCCAAATCACACGGCAAAAGGCGGGCGCGTTGGCTTCGTCATGCACGGCAATCACGCGCCAAAGCGGGCGTTCCAGCAAAACGTGTTCGGCAGTGGGGGCGCAAAGCGGGCAGTTCATCAACATTCCTTTTCGGTTTGAAACCCCGCCGTTTGCGGCGGTAAAACAGCTTTTTATGCGGGCGGGGTGTAAGCCCGTCCGAATCAGGGCAAAGCATGGGGCTGTTGTGCTTTATGTGCAGCCCTGTGCGTTGAAACATCGGCGTTCCTGAAAAACGGGGAAGCGGCAGATTGTAACAAAGGCAGCGGCGCGGCGGCACGGCAGACGGCGGAAGATGTGGCGTTTGTGCGACACGGCGCAAGGATTTTGGACACAAACACCGTTGTTTGAAACATTTGAAAATGAGCGTAATGATAAACGCGCCGTCATTCCCACCTGCACGGGAATGACGGATTTTTTTATATTGCACTGAATTTTCAGTATAAAAATTTAATTGATGACACGCCCTAAGCAGCAGACAGCAAACGCCGTATCACCCGTTCGTACACCTGCGACAAGCGTTCGATGTCCGCCAACAACACGTTTTCATTGATTTGATGAATGCTTTCGTTTACAAAGCCCAGTTCCACCAATTCCGTTGCCACCGCTTTGATAAAACGCCCGTCCGAAGTGCCGCCCGAAGTGGACAGTTTTGCTTCCACGCCGCACACTTCGCGCACGGCGGCTTGCACGGCTTCGGTAAGCACGCCCGCTTCGGTCAGGAACGGATTGCCCGACAAATTCCACGTCAAATCATAGTCCAAACCGTGTTTGTCCAAAATGGTGTGGACACGCCGTTTTAAGTTGTCCGCGCTGTTTTCGGTGCTGAAGCGGAAATTGAATTTGACTTCCGCGCTGCCCGGAATCACATTGGTCGCGCCCGTGCCGCCGTGGATATTGGAAATTTGAAAACCGGTGGGTGGAAAATAAGCGTTGCCGCTATCCCATTGTTCGGCAATCAATTCTGCCAGAGCGGGCGCGGCGGCGTGAATCGGATTGCGTGCCAAATGCGGATAGGCGATGTGCCCCTGCCTGCCTTTGACGGTGAGCGTGCCGGAGAGCGAACCGCGCCGCCCGTTTTTAACGGTGTCGCCCAGTTCGCGCTCGGCGGTGGGTTCGCCAACGATGCAAAAATCTATTTTTTCGCCGCGTTGTTTTAAAATATCAACGACTTTGGTGGTGCCGTCCCGCGCATCGCCTTCTTCGTCCGAAGTAATCAGCAGCGCAAGGCTGCCTGAAAAATCGGGCTGCGCCGCGAGAAAACGCTCGCACGCGGTTACGAAACAGGCAATCGCGGTTTTCATGTCCGCCGCGCCGCGCGCATACAAACGCCCGTCCCGCTCGGTCGGCACAAACGGCGGCGAATGCCATTGCGCCTCATCGCCGGTGGGGACGACGTCGGTATGCCCCGCAAAACACAGCACGGGTGCGGACGTGCCGCGCCGCGCCCAAAAATTTTTGGTGTCGCCGAAATCCAGTTGTTCCACGGTGAAACCGAGACGGCGCAAACACTCGGCGAGCAGGTCTTGGCAGCCCGCGTCATCGGGGGTGAGCGAGGGGCGGGCGAGCAGTTGTTTGGCAAGGTCGAGAGTGGTCATGATGCGGGCAAAAGGTGCATTGTACCGCGTGTTACAGCAGCCGTTCAATCGGCAGCACCGACAACACGCGTACCAGCCAGCGCCGCCAAAAGCCCGCTTCGGGTTCTTGTTGCAGGGTTTGTCCGCTTTGCGGGTCGTGCCAAATCAGTCTGCCGTGGCGGTTCAGCCCGACCCGATAGGCATGGTGTCGGGTGTCTTCCTGCAAATGCTGCCGCATTTGTCCCGCCAAACGGGGGTGGCGTATCACCAAGCCCATTTCGGTGTTCAGCCGTGCCGAGCGCGGGTCGAGGTTGAGCGAGCCGACAAACACGCGTTGCTTGTCGATGATGAAGGTTTTGGCGTGCAGGCTGGTGGCGGAGCTGCCGGTCAGACCCCTGTCGCGCACGGGTTTGTGTTTTTTGCCCGTGCTTGGCGCGGGCTTGGGCGCGGCGGGTTTGAATTCGTACAACTGCACGCCTGCCTGCAAAAGCGGTTTGCGGTAACGGGCATAGCCCGAATGCACGGCGGCAACGTCCGTTGCCCGCAGGGAGTTGGTAAACACGGTTACGCCCACGCCTTTGGCGGCAAAATCGCGCAGAATCTGTGCGCCTTTGGCGGTGGGGACGAAATAGGGGCTAACCAGATACAGGTCGCGGGCGGGGGTGTCGAGCGCATCGTTGAGCGCGGCGACGATGTTGCTGCGGGTGCGGCGGTCGAGCGCTTTGGCGGGGTCGTCGCTGACCAAACGGGTGTGGGCGGCGGTGAGACGGATTTTGCCTCGGGCAAGGGCGCGTGCCAACGGCGTGCGGGCGTTTTGTGCCAGATAACGCTGCTGGGCGGGGGAGGGGGCTTGGGGCGGGAAATCGGGGTCGGGCGCGGTGCGGACGATGTGTGCCAAAGGGTAGGCGGAATCGCTTTGCCAGTAGCGGTCGAAGTCGGCGGAAATCTGTCCGACAATCCCGCCCGCCGCCAACACGTCCAAATCGGCAAAGGCGTGTTCGTCCGTGCCTTGAAAATATTCGTCGCCGATGTTGCGCCCGCCCACGATGGCGACGCGGTTGTCGGCAGTGAGCGATTTGTTGTGCATGCGCCGGTTCAGGCGGGGAAAGTCGGTGAGGTAGCCGAGAAACCGCCATTTGCGGTACAAAAACGGGTTGAACAGGCGGATTTGGATATTGGGGTGCGCGTCCAGTGCCGCCAGCACGGCATCGTGTCCTGCGGTGTTGTTGTCGTCCAGCAGCACGCGCACGCGCACACCGCGTTCGGCGGCTTGGTGCAGGTATTGGAACAACAGCCCGCCGGAAACGTCGTTGCGCCAAATATAATATTGCACATCGAGTGCCACGCGGGCATTGGCAATCAGCGCGGCGCGGGCGGTGAAGGCATCGTGCGGGTGGTCGAGAACGTACACATGGGCATTGGGCGGCGGCACGCCGCGTTCGGGCGCGGACAAATGCAGCATCGAATCCAATTGCGGCGCGGCGGCAACGGGAATGTGCCAAGAAGGCTCGCGCAGGGACAAATCGGGCAAGGCGCGGCAGCCGCCCAGCAGCAGCACCGCCAACAGCACCGCCGCGCCCTGTGGCGCATCAGTCCGACACAATCCGCGCATAGGCAGAATGGTTGTGAATCGACTCGAAATTTTCGCTTTCCACCGCAAAACGCCCGATGCGCGGGTCGCTTTGCAGCGACAGGGCGATGTCGCGCACCATGTCTTCCACAAATTTGGGGTTTTCGTAGGCGCGTTCGGTAACGAATTTTTCATCGGGGCGTTTGAGCAGACCATAGAGCTGGCAGGAAGCCTGTTGCTCCACCAAATCAATCACTTCCTCAATTTCCACCGCTTCCACGCAATCCAGTTGCACGGTAACGTGCGAGCGTTGGTTGTGTGCGCCGTATTGGGAAATTTGTTTGGAACAGGGGCACAGGCTGGTAACGGGCACCAATACGCGCAGACTGTGGCGGGCGGTGTCGCCGTCCATGTCGCAAGCGAGCGTAACGTGGTAGTCCATCAGCGAAGTGATGCCCGACACCGGCGCGGTTTTTTTGCGGAAAAAGGCAAACGCGGCTTCAATCGTACCGGCGGGCGCGTCCAAGCGGGCAAGCATGGTTTCGGTCAGACGGCGCAATCCGGCAGCGCAGAGCGGCGCATCGTGTTCCTCCATCAGCGCGACAAAGCGCGACATGTGCGTGCCTTTCAGTTCGGCGGGCAGGAAAACCGCCATATTGAGTTTGGCGGTGGTGTGTTGAATGCCGTCTGCGGATTGGATGCGGACGGGAAAATGCAGGTCTTTCACGCCGACACGGTTAATCGGCATATTGCGTTTGTCGCGACTGCTTTGCACGTCGGGAATGGTCATGGGAAATCCTTAAAGGGTGTGTGCAAAGCGGCGAAGTATAGCATTGCACGGGGCTTTGGGTATTAGATTCTCGCTATAACCGGCTGCCTTGCGCGGGTGAATCCGCTCGTGCGCGGCTGGCGGCATTTGTCGGTGTTGGACGGCAGAACAAGCGGGGTGTGTCTGCGCCGGCATGGTTTGTTGTGGAATAAGAAAAAAGAAGCCATCGGGCATGATGTGCCGTTTGCGCGTCCGCCTTTGCACCCGAATTGCCGCAGCAGTTTGGTGTTTGTGTTTGATTCGGACGCGCCTTTTGACGGTATGACGGGGGCGGATTGGGTGCGTTCGCGCTCTGCGGCGCAGTTGCGCGGGCAGTTCGGCGAAGGCATCGGGCAGATGTTGTATGACGGGGTGATTACGTTGGCTGATGCGGTGTCGGCAGACGGTTTGAAGCCTTTGACTTTGGCGCAGTTGCAGCAGCAAACGCGCTTTTCGTTTGTGGGGCGCAAGCAAGAATATCACTTGGGCGGCAGGGTGTTGTCGCGGTGGGATTTGGCGGAATTGAGCGGGGCGGCAGATGGTAGTGAAATCAGCTTTGTTGAGTACCCTGAAGCAACTGCGATGTACCGCACGCCCGCGCTGAAAATCATTGTCGCCAATGCTGATGTGTATGATGTGCCGATGCACCGTGCAATACTGTTGCAAGCAGACGGCAGTTTGATTTTAAGGAACGAATCGCAATACCTGCTGGCGGAGCAGCAGGGCAAAGGCATTGCCACCGAAGCATTGAAACAGCAAATTATTGCGGCGCGGAAGTTGGGGATTGAAAGAATCGAAACCTACGCGGTGCGCGGTGAGACCGAAAACGGTTATTACACTTGGGCGCGGTTGGGTTTTGATGGTGATTTGACGGCGGATATTTTGAACCGTTTACCTGATGATTTGCACCATGCCAAAAGGGTAAGTGATTTGATGCAGACCGAACGCGGGCGCGAATGGTGGAAGCGAAACGGCAAAACCATTAATTTGGCATTTGATTTGCAGAATAACAGCTTGTCCATTAGAATGTTCAGGCATTATTTAAGTAGCAAAAGGGCAAGTTAATGAGTATGCGCGAAACGATTTTAAAGATTATTGGTAAAGAAGGTTTTGGTGCAGAAAACGCATTATGGAATAATGCTGAATTGCACAAAGATGTGCCAAAACACCATCAACGGCTATCACGTCATGCCGAACTCTACGCCCAATATCGCCGCGAACACATCGAAGCCGTTCGGCGCGGTGATTACGCCGAATACGGTGTTACCGAAGCCGATATTGTGGAATAGTTTTTCAAGGCTGCCCGAACGGGCAGCTTTTGTTTTGTCCGCACGCCGCCGTGTACAAGGCGAAAACGGGGAACTCCTTCCGAACCCGTTTATGCGTGCGGGCTTCTTTTTTGTCGGAAGGTTGAAGGAAATCATCATGAATTTGATTGCGGGCGAAGCGGAATGGGTGTTCCGCAACGGTGAAAGCGTGCAAACCGACAGCCGCCGTGTGGCAAGCGATGTTTATCACGATTTGTCGTGCTTCGACTTGGATTCCCGCATTCGCGGGAATGACGGTGCTGTGTTTTCCCGGTCAAGTGATGACACGCTTCGGGCAATGTGCAGGAATTGTTGCTCGCGGGCGTTATAATACCGTCTTTGCCGAAATAACGGGAGCGTGGAACATGCAGGTTTATCTGGTCGGCGGCGCGGTACGCGACGCGTTGCTGGGACGGGAAGTGAAAGACCGTGATTGGGTGGTGGTCGGGGCGGACGCGGACGAGATGCACGCACGCGGTTTTCGGGCGGTGGGGCGGGATTTTCCCGTGTTTCTGCACCCTGATACGCAGGAAGAATACGCTTTGGCGCGTACCGAGCGCAAAACGGGCAGGGGTTATACGGGTTTCGTGTTCCACGCGGATAAGACGGTAACGCTGGAGCAGGATTTGTTGCGCCGCGATTTGACCGTGAACGCGATGGCGCGGGACGGACACGGCTGCCTGATTGACCCTTTCGGCGGTGCGGATGATTTGCGGCGCGGCGTGTTGCGCCACGTCAGCCCCGCGTTTGCCGAAGACCCAGTGCGGATTTTGCGCACGGCGCGGTTTGCGGCGCGGTTCGGTTTTGCCGTTGCGCCGGAAACGATGGCTTTGATGCGGCAGATGGTGGACGCGGGTGAAGCCGATGCGCTGGTGTCGGAACGGGTGTGGCAGGAGTTGGCGAAAGGTTTGATGGAAACAAAACCGCGCCGCATGGTGGAAGTGCTGCGCGAATGCGGCGCACTGAAAACGCTGCTGCCTGAAGTAGATGCGTTGTTCGGCGTGCCGCAACGCGCCGATTTCCACCCCGAAATCGATGCGGGCGAACACACTTTGCTGGTGTTGCAACGCGCTGCGGATTTGGGTTTGAGCCTGCCGGAGCGTTACGCCGCGCTGCTGCACGATGTCGGCAAGGCATTAACACCGAAAGATATTCTGCCCAAACACATCGGACACGATTGGCGCGGCACGGACGTGGTGGACGCCATCAACCACCGTTTGCGCCCGCCGAAAAACTGCGCGGAACTGGCGCGTTTGGCGTGTGCGCTGCATATCCGCATTCACCGCGTGGGCGAAGTGCGGCGCGTCAAAGCCTTGTGGAACGTGTTGCGCGAGGCGGACGCGCTGCGCCGTCCCGAGCGTTTTGCCATGCTGTTGAACGTGTGTTTGGCAGACCAACAGGGGCGTTTGGGCTTTGAACACGCGCCTTATCCGCAGCACGCGCATTGGACGGCGCTGCTGGCGGCGGCGCAAAGCGTGGACGCGGGCGCGGTGGCGCGGGCGCACGCCGACAATCCGCAACATATTCAAACGGCTTTGGAAACGGCAAGATGCGCGGCGATGCGCCCCGTACATCAAACATTCCGACAAAACAATATTGAACACCATGATTGAAATTAAAAACTTGAGCTTGCAGCGTGGCGACAAACCACTGCTGGAACACGCAGACATGCACATTGCCCCGCGCCGCAGGGTCGGGCTGATTGGGCGCAACGGCACGGGCAAATCCAGCCTGTTTGCGCTGATACGCGGCGAAATTGCCCCCGACAACGGCGACGTGCTGCTGCCCAAAGATTGGCAGATTGCCGCCGTTGCCCAAGAAACGCCCGCTTTGGACGTGTCGGCTTTGGATTATGTGTTGCAGGGCGATGCGCCCCTGCAAACCTTGCGCCGCGAACTGGCGGCGGCGGAACGTGCCGATGACGGGGTGAAAATCGCCGAACTGCATGCCAAGCTGCAGGAAGCCGATGCCTACACCGCCGAAGCCCGCGCCGCCAAATTATTGGGCGGTTTGGGCTTTGCACAGGCGCAGCACGCGTGGGCGGTGAAGCGTTTTTCCGGCGGCTGGCGCATGCGCCTGAACCTTGCCCAAGCCCTGATGTGCCGTGCCGACCTGCTGCTGCTGGACGAACCGACCAACCATCTGGATTTGGAAGCCGTGTTGTGGCTGGAACAGCATTTGGCGGACATGCCCTGCACCCAAATCATCATTTCGCACGACCGCGATTTTCTCAACGCCGTCAGCGATTACACGGTGGAATTGTCGGGGCGGAAACTGCACGGCTACGGCGGCAACTACGATTTCTACCTGAAAGAACGCGCCCAACGTTTGGCGGCGCAGCAAAGTGCCTACCAAAAACAACAGGCGCACATCAAGCATCTGCAATCGTTTATCGACCGTTTCAAAGCCAAAGCCACCAAAGCGGCGCAGGCGCAAAGCCGCGTCAAGGCTTTGGAAAAATTGGAAAAGCTCGCGCCCGCCCATGCCGACAGCCGTTTTGCCTTCGCCTTTGCCGCGCCCGAACACCTGCCCAACCCCTTGCTCAAGCTCGACCGTGCCGATTTGGGCTACAACGGCGACACCGTGCTGCACCAAGTTTCCCTTTCACTGGAAAACGGAGCGCGTTACGGGCTGTTGGGGGTGAACGGCTCGGGCAAGTCCACATTTATCAAGGCGCTGGCGGGCGGGTTGCTCCCGCAAAACGGCGAAATCGTCCGTGCCGACAAATTGTCGGTGGGCTATTTTGCCCAGCACCAATTGGACGTGCTGCGGGACGAACACAGCCCCGTGTGGCATGTGCGCCGCATCAGCCCCGATGCCAAAGAGCAGGACGTCCGCAATTTTCTCGGCGGGTTTGATTTTTGCGGCGACATGGCGGTGCAGCCCGTTGCGCCGTTTTCGGGCGGGGAGAAAGCGCGTTTGGCGTTGGCACTGCTGGTGTGGCAGAAACCGAATCTGCTGCTGCTGGACGAACCGACCAACCATCTGGATTTGGACATGCGCCATGCTTTGACGTTGGCATTGCAGAGCTTTCAGGGCGCGTTGGTGCTGGTGTCGCACGACCGCAGCCTTATTGAAGCGGCAACCGACCGTTTTTTGTTGGTGCATGAAGGGCGGGTGTCGGTGTTTGACGGCGATTTGAACGATTACCGCAAATGGCGTTTGGCGCGGCAACAGGCAGAGCACGCGGCGGATTGGTCTGCGGGGGGTGCGCCGTCTTCGCCGGCGGGCAGCCGCAAGGCGGAAAAACGCCGCGAAGCCGAAGTGCGGGCGGAACGCGCCCGTTTGCGCAAACCGCTTGAGCGCGAAACCGCCGCCATCGAAGCGGAAATGGCGCAATGCGAAGCCCGCAAAACGGCTGCGGAAGCGTTTTTGGCGGACGAAACGGCGTATTTGCCTGAAAACAAAACCAAGCTGCAACAGGCTTTGAACGAAGCGGCACAGGCAAAAGCGCGTTTGGAAGCCTTGGAAACGGCTTGGCTGGACGTGCAGACGCGTTTGGAAGCGGTGTTGGCGGGGTAAAAAATACCGTCATTCCCGCGCAGGCGCGAATCCGCCTGCCTGCGCGGGCATGCCTGCCAAACCGCTTTCGGCACGGAATCATTATATAATGCGCCCCTGCCGCAAAAACAACAACCACGAAGCATCGTATTTTGGAAAGCCATTTTGTGTTGAACGACATCATTCCCCTGCCCAAAGACACCCCGCGCCCGCCCGAAACCGTATTGGTGAACATCACCCCGCAGGAAACCCGCGTGGCGGTGTTGCAGGAAAACAAAATTTGCGAACTGCACATCGAGCGCAACGGCGGACACGGCTTGGTCGGCAATATCTATCTGGGCGTGGTGCGGCGCGTGCTGCCGGGCATGCAAAGCGCGTTTGTAGACATCGGCTTGGAACGCGCCGCCTTTTTGCACATCGTGGATATTGTGGAGCAACGGCAAAACCCCGAAGCCGCGCCGCGCATTGAGCACGTTTTGTTTGAAGGGCAAACGCTGCTGGTGCAGGTCATCAAAGACCCGATTAACAGCAAGGGCGCGCGCCTGTCCACGCAAATTTCGCTGGCGGGACGTTTTCTCGTCCACCTGCCGCAAGACGAACACATCGGCATTTCCCAACGCATTGATAACGAAGAAGAACGCAACAACCTGCGCGAACGCCTGCTCGCGCTGCTGCCGCCCGCGCACGGCGGCGGTTACATCATCCGCACCAATGCCGAAAACGCGGGCGATGCCGAACTGGCCGCCGACATCGATTATCTGGGCAAACTTTGGCACGACATCAACAGCCGCGCCCGCACCAGCCCGCCCGAAACCCTGCTTTACCGCGATTTGCCCTTGAGTTTGCGCGTGTTGCGCGATATGTTCCACGCGGGGACGACCCGTGATATTTTCGTGGACTCCACCCTCAACCACACGCAAATGCGCGAATTTGCCGGACGCTACGTCAGCCGCGCCGCCGACAAGCTGCATCTGTATCAGGGCGAACGCCCCCTGTTTGAAAGCTACGGCGTGGAACACGAAATCCAAAACGCGCTCAAACCGCGCGTGAATCTGAATTTCGGCAGCTATCTGATGATTGAAGCCACCGAAGCGATGACCACCATAGACGTGAACACGGGCGGTTTTGTCGGCGCGCGCAATTTTGACGAAACCATTTTCAAAACCAATCTGGAAGCCTGCCACGCCATTGCCCGCGAATTGCGTTTGCGTAATTTGGGCGGCATGATTATCGTGGATTTTATTGATATGGTGCAGCCCGCGCACCGCGAAGCGGTGTTGCGCGAATTTGCCAAAGCCTTGAGCCTCGACCGCACCCGCGTTACCTTAAACGGCTTTACCAGCTTGGGCTTGGTGGAGCTGACGCGCAAACGCACCCGCGAAAATCTGGCGCAGATTTTGTGCGAACCCTGCCCCGCCTGCCAAGGGCGCGGACATTTGAAAACCGCGCAAACGGTGTGCTACGAAATCCAGCGCGAAATCGTGCGCGAAAACCGCCGTTTTGATGCCAAACAGTTCCGCGTGATTGCCTCGCCGCAGGTCATCGAGCTGTTTTTGGACGAGGAATCGCAGTCGCTGGCGGGTTTGATTGACTTTATCGGCAAACCTGTGCTGCTGGAAACGGACGGGCATTATCCGCAAGAGCAGTATGATATTGTTTTGGTATGATTTTTATTTTGGGAATGAGATAAGATGATGAGCGTTTTCAACAGCTTGCTGGGCATGCTGCTGCTGCCCGCCCTTGCCTTCGCGCTGTCGCGCCACCGCCGTGCGGTGAATTGGCGCACGGTGGGAACGGCGTTTGCCTTGCAATTGGGCATCGGCGCGTTCGTGCTGTATGTGCCGCAGGGACGGCTGGTGCTGGAAAAATTGTCGGCGGGCATTGTGGCGGTGCTGGGCTACGGCAATGAGGGCATTGCGTTTTTGTTTGGCGGTTTGGCGGGCGACAAGATGTTTGAGTTGTTCGGCAGTGGCGGTTTTGTGTTTGCTTTTCGCGTGTTGCCGATGATTGTGTTTTTTTCGGCACTGATTGCGCTGTTGTATCATGTGGGGGTGATGACGCGGCTGATTCGGGTGATTGGCGGGGCGTTGCAGCGTTTGCTCGGCACGTCCCGCCCCGAGTCGATGTCGGCGGCGGCGAATATTTTTGTCGGGCTGACGGAAGCGCCTTTGGTCATCAAGCCTTATCTGCCGCAGATGACGCGCTCGGAGCTGTTTGCGGTGATGACGGGCGGTTTGGCATCGATTGCCGGCTCGGTTTTGGGCAGTTTGGTGGGCTTGGGCGTGCCGGCGGATTATCTGATTGCGGCATCGTTTATGGCGGCACCGGGCGGTTTGCTGTTTGCCAAGCTGCTGTATCCGGAAACGGAAACGCCCGCCTACGACCCCGCCCGCACGCTCGGGTTTGCCGATGACAACCGCCCCGCCAATGCGATTGACGCGGTGGCATCGGGCGCGGAAACGGGTTTGAAAATCGCCTTGAGCGTGGCGGCGATGCTGATTGCCTTTGTGGCACTGATTGCGCTGTTCAACGGCATCATCGGCGGGGTAGGGGGCTGGTTCGGCGCGGCGGATTTGTCGCTGGAGAAGATTTTGGGCTGGCTGCTCGCGCCTGTGGCGTGGCTGGTGGGCGCACCTTGGGCGGAAGCGCAAACGGCGGTGTCGTTTATCGGGCAAAAGCTGGTGGTTAATGAGTTTGTCGCCTATGCCAATTTTGCCGAATACGTGAAGGCGGGGGCGCAAACCCTGTCGCCGAAAACCCAAGCGGTGGTTACCTTTGCTTTGTGCGGTTTTGCCAATTTCAGCTCGATTGCGATTTTGGTGGGCGGTTTGTCGGTGATGGCGCCCGAACGGCGCGGCGACATTGCGCGTATGGGCATGTTGGCTTTGTTGGCGGGCAGTTTGTCGAATTTGATGAGCGCGGCGGTTGCCGGTTTGTTTATCGGTTTGTCTGCCTGATGCGGGAGGGGTGATGGAAAATCAGGAAATCATTGCGTTATTGGATTTGACTTCCTTAAATGACAGCGACACGGCGCAAACGGTACGCGCTTTGTGCCGCCGCGCCGCCGCACACGGTGTGGCTGCCGTGTGCGTGTATCCGCAGTTTGTGGCGGCGGCGAAACGCGAATTGGCGGACTGTCCGCACATTGCCCTTGCCACCGTGGTGAATTTTCCAAGCGGGGCAGATGCGCCCGAAGCGGTGGCGGCACAGACCCGCCAAGCCCTGCAAGACGGGGCAAATGAAATCGATTGGGTGTTTCCCTACCGCGATTTCGCGCTCGGACGGCACGCACAGGCACAGGCGCGTACCGCAGAAATGGCGGCATTGTGCCGTGCGGCGGGGGCGAAGCTGAAGGTGATTTTGGAAACGGGCGCGTTGGAAGCGGCGGACATCCGCGCCGCCGCCGATGCGGCTTTGCGCTTGGGCGCGGACTTTTTGAAAACGTCCACCGGCAAAATCCCGCAGGGCGCAACGCCCGAAGCCGCCGCCATTTTGCTGGAGGCGATTGCCCGCCACGGCGGCACGGCGGGCATCAAGCTCTCGGGCGGGGTGCGCGATGCGGCAACGGCGGCGGCGTACGTCCGCCAAGCCCGGGCGGTGTTCGGTGCGGATTGGACGACGCCCGCGCATTTCCGCATCGGCGCATCTGCCCTGCTGGACGATTTGTCGGACGGTGGCTGACGCGCCCCGAAGCGGCGCATTCCGTCTATAATGGTGATTTTTTCTTTTGGTGTTTGTGATGATTGCTTTCCGTACTTTAGGTTTGTGCCTGCTGCTGGGCGCGTGCGGCTTCCAGCCCAAAGGCAGCTTGGCCGCGCTGCCGATGCACGCGTGGCAGCTCGAACACACGGGCGAAACGGGTGAAATGGACGAGGCCTTGCGCGATGCGCTGCGCCGCATCGGTGCGTTGGGGCATCCGTCTGCCGAGCGCCGTTTGCGCGTTACCGAAATTGAGCGCCGCAAGGAAATTTACACCATCACCCGCGCCGCCAAAGTCAGCGAATACCGTTTGGATTTGACCATGACCGTGCAAGCCCTGCGCGGCGGCAAGCCGCACGGCGATGCCATACGGGTGGCGGTAACGCGTACCTTGCCTTATGCCGATGCGCTGGTTTTGGGCAAACAGGAAGAAGAAGCGCAGATTTGGCGGGAAATGTATCAAGATGCCGCCGACCAAATCGTGCGCCGACTCGCGTTTTTGTCGGTTTCAACTCACAGGGCTACACACATAAAGCACAGCCCCATGCCTTGCCCTGATTCGGACGGGGCTGCGCCCTGCCCGAATAAAAACTGATTTTACCAACTTAAACAGCAGGGTTTCAAACTGAAAAGGAACTTGAACAAACCATGCCCCACACCGCCGCCGCCCGTTTTGCAGGCAGCCTGAACGCCCCGCTCGCACCGCTTTATCTGATTCACGGCGAAGAAGAACTGTTGCAGATTGAGGCTCTGGACGCGCTCCGCGCCGCCGCCGCCGCACAAGGCTTCAGCGAACGCCGCCGCATCGTTGCCGAAGGCACGGCGTTTGACTGGCAGACGGTGAGCGCCGAACAGCACAGCAACGCTCTGTTTGCCGAAAAAAAATGGTTGGAAATCCACATTCCCAACGGCAAACCGGGCAAAAACGGCGCGGACGCCTTGCAGCAATTCGCCGCAGGGCTGCCTGAAGACACCGCCGCCGTCATCGTCCTGCCCAAGCTGGAACGCGCCCAAAGCCAAGCCAAATGGTTTGCCGCGCTGCTCAAACAAGCCGTTGTTTACGAAGCGAAAGCCGTTACCCCCGCGCAACTGCCCGCGTGGATAAAAGCGCGTTTGCAGGCGCACGGGCTGACGGCGGAACACGAAGCCGCCGCCCTGATTGCCGAGCGCGTGGAAGGCAATCTGCTTGCCGCCAAACAGGAAATTGACAAACTCGCCCTGCTCCACCCTGCGGGACACACACTCACCGCCGCCGAAGCCGCCCGCGCCGTTGCCGATGTGGCGCGGTTTGACGTGTTCCAACTCTCGTCCGCGTGGCTGGGCGGCGACACGGCGCGGCTGTTGCGGTTGTTGGACGGATTGTCCGCCGCCGAAAGCGAACCCGTGCTGCCCCTGTGGGCGTTGGCGGAAGACATCAGAATGCTGATTCGCCTGAGCGCGGCAAAGCGGCAGGGCAAAAGCACGGCGGCGGTACGCAACGAACTGAAACTGTGGAACGGCAAAGACCGCGCCGCCGAAACCGCCTTGCGCCGCCTGCCCGCCACGCGCCTGATTGCCGCCTTGCAGGAATGCGCCCGCATCGACCGCCAAATCAAAGGCGCGGAAACGGGCGATGCGTGGGCGGCGTTCAAAAAACTGATTACCGAATTAACTGTTTGATTCTTGCAACATACTTTTGAAGGAACACGATTATGGACAGAAAACGCGCCATCATCATCTGGGTGGCGATGGCCGCCACCATCGCCCTGATTGCCTACCTGCTCAACGCCCCGTGGTGGCTTGCCATTCTGATTGGCGTGGCGGTGGTGGCCGCCATTGTCGGCGGTGCCACCGGCGCGATGTACTGGAAACAGAAAAAACTGATTGCCAGCGCCGCCCGTTTCAATATTGACCTGAAAAACGGCAAACTCCACCCCGCCGACCTGCGCCGAATGTATTTTAGCGGCGGACAAGCCCGCAAAGACGCGCTGCTGATTGCCAGCCAAGCCATGCAATGCTCGGTGCAGGAAGCGGAACGCCGCTTGAGCGAACGCCCCAACAAACAGGCCGCCAATCAGGAAATGGCGCGTCAGCAAAGCGGCGGCAAACGCAAAGGGCGTTACCGCCACCGTTAAACCCGCCCCGTCATTCCTGCTTTCAATAAAGATTGCAAAACCGCGATTTTCATTGACACGCGCCTGTTTCAGGCTGCCTGAAACCCGTTCAGGCAGCCGCAAACACATTATTTTCAAGGAAAAAACCATGCAACGCGTCCTCACCGGCATCACCACCACCGGCATTCCCCACTTGGGCAACTATGTCGGCGCAATCCGTCCCGCCATCCGCGCCGCCGCCGCCACCGCCGCGCACGAAAGCTACTTCTTTCTCGCCGACTATCACGGCATCATCAAATGCCACGACCCCGAACAAATCCACCAATCCACCCGCGCCGTTGCCGCCACATGGCTCGCCTGCGGACTGAATCCCGACCACACCGTGTTCTACCGCCAATCGGATGTACCCGAAATTTTGGAACTGAACTGGATACTTACCTGCATCACCGCCAAAGGACTGATGAACCGCGCCCACGCCTACAAAGCCGCCGTGCAGGACAATCTCGACAAAGGCGAAGACGCCGACCACCAAATTGAAATGGGCTTGTACGCCTACCCGATTTTGATGAGCGCCGACATTCTCGCGTTCAACGCCCGCCACGTCCCCGTGGGGCGCGACCAAATCCAACACATTGAAATGGCGCAAGACATCGCCCAACGTTTCAACCACCGTTTCGGCGAAGTGTTCGTCATTCCCGAAGCGCGGATTGAAGAACACGTGGAACTGCTGCAAGGCTTGGACGGGCGCAAAATGTCCAAAAGCTACGGCAACACCATTCCCCTGTTCCAAACGCCCAAGCAACGGCAAAAATCCGTCAATAAAATCATTACCAACCTGAAAGAACCGGGCGAGCCGAAAAGCCCTGACGAAAGCCCGCTTTTCGCCGTTTACCAAGCCTTTGCCACGCCCGCCGAAACCCAAGCCTTTGCCGCAGAATTGGCGCGGGGCATGGCGTGGGGCGAAGCGAAAAAACAGCTCGCCGCCAAAATCGGCGCGGAACTGGACCCGTTTACCGAGCGTTACGAACATTTGATGGCACACCCGCAGGAAATTGAAGCGGTGTTGCGGCAGGGCGCGGACAAGGCACGGACGGAAGCGCGGAAATTGTTGCAACAAGTGCGCGAAGCGGTGGGGATTCGCGCTTTGGCGTGATTGGTCAATCCCGCACGGTGTGGCAACGGTGGTAACAACGGCACAAAATACTTGAAATCCGACTCAAATCTGTGCTAATAATGCCGTTTGGTTTGAAACCCCGCCGTTCACGGCGGTAAAATGGCTTTTTCGGGCAGGGCGTATGGTTGAAATGATTTATTTTTCAGACAAGGCGAGCCAACACCGTATGGAAAATAAAGCATTTTAACTATAAGCCCGTCCGAATCAGGGCAAGGCATGGGGCTGTGCTTTGTGTGCCGCCCTGTGATTTGAAACATTGCAACATGGGTTTGTTTTGAAGTTTCTCGTCCGCACGGCAGCACGCCGCGCACAACAAAAATGGTTGCGCCGCTACCTGCCCGCCGCCACCTTGCCCGCCCACGCCGTGGATTGTCCCGAATGCGGGCTGCGCGTGTCGCTGCCGAAGCTGCGGCAGGGGCAGCAGGCGGATTGTCCGCGTTGCGGGCATCATCTGGTGCGGGTGGAGCACAATCCCTATCTGCTGCCTTTGGCGTTGGCGCTGACGGGCTTGATACTGATGGCGCTGGTGTACGGACAATTATTTGTTACCGTCACGCTGGGCAGCGTGTATTCGCCGCTCACGCTGCCTGAAATGGTGTTGTCGCTGATGGGGCAGAACGACGGTTTTCTCGGCACGGTGCTGTTTGTGTTTACCTTCGGCGTGCCGGTGCTGTTTTTGCTGATGTGTTTGTATGTGTACGGCTCGATGCTGGCGCAACAGCCGTTTCCCTATGTGTTGTACATGACCCGCGCCCTGACGCGGTTGCGCCATTGGATGATGGTGGACGTGTTTTTTATTTCCATTTTGGTGGCGTACATCAAAATGAGTTCGGTGGGCGAAGTGCATTTCCACGCCGCGTTTTGGCTGCTGCCCGTGTTGGCGCTGGTGTTGCTGCGGACGGTGGTTGCCGTGCCGGAGCATTGGGTCTACCACCAAATCCGCCGCCGCGAACACCCCGATTTGCTCCACCCCGAAGGCAGGGCGCACACCTGCTGCACGCGCTGCCTGTATTTCCGTCCCGCAAGCGAACGCGAATGCGCCATTTGCGGTTCGGACGTGTTTGACCGCCGCCCGCACAGCCTGAAACTGTCGTTTTGTTTCTTGCTGGCGGCGGCGATTTTGTATATTCCCGCCAACACCTTGCCGATTATGATTTCGGAAAACCCGCTTTCCCGCGAAGTCAGCACCATTATAAGCGGCATTATGTTTATGTGGCGTGACGGCGACAAAATGATTGCGGTGATTATTTTCAGCGCGAGCATCGCCGTGCCGACTTTGAAAATCATCTCCATGGCATTGCTGCTGTACAGCGCGAAAGTGCGCCCCCTGATGCGGGTGGAACGCTTGTCGTGGCAATACCGTTTGACCGAAGCCGTTGGGCGTTGGTCGATGATTGATATTTTTGTGATTATTATTTTGATGAGTGCCTACCATTCGCCGATTGCGCGGGTAACGCCGGGCCCTGCTGCGATTTATTTCTGCTTGGTGGTGCTGCTGACGATGTGGTCGGCGTATTTCTTTGACGTGCGGCTGATTTGGGACTGGCAAACGAGGGACGGCGCGGATTTCAGGCAGCCTGAAAGCGAAAACAATGGAAAACAAAAAAGATATTTACGCTTCTTTTAGCGGATTGCTGATGGCATTCGGCGGCATGATTGGCGGTGCGGTGGTGTGGTTGGCAGTTTTTAACGGCGAACCATCGGCATTGCCGTATTGCCTGATGCTGGGCTGGCTGCTGGGCTTGCCTGCGGCGTGGCTGACGGCGCGTTCGGCACGCAAACGCGGGTGGCGGCGCGGGTGGCGCGGCTGCCTGAAAACGGTAGCATTCGGCGCATGGTGGGGCGCGGCGACAACGGGCGGTTTGGTGCTGTTGGTTGTCGCATATTTCTTGTTTACCATATCGAATTTTGACCCGCATCCGTTAGCGACAGCGACAATAACCGATTGGATTGATTTCGTAATCAGGGCGGGTTTGGTTGTCGCCTTATCATCTGTGTGCGGTGCGGTTGCGGCGGGCATTTTGTCGCTCGGTTTGCCCAAAGCCGAACCGCCGAAGTAATATTCCGTTTTCAGGCAGCCTGAAAACGTGAGAAACCATCATGAGAACCGAACCGACAAACCATCGCCCCGATGATGACGAACAGGATATTTATGACGCCACAACCGTGATGTTTGTGGTGTTTGGCGGCGCAACAGCCGGACTGCTGCTGTGGTTGCCGGTGTGGTTGTTGTTGGAAGGACGGAATGCCGACTTGTACTTGCGGTCTTTTCTGATGTGGGGTGCCATATTGGGTTTGCCCGCATCATGGCTGACACAACGGTCGGTACGCAAACGCAATTTGCGGCGCGATTGGCGCGGCTGCCTGAAAACGGCGGTGTGGGGTGCATGGTGGCACGCGGTAACGGTAGGCAGTTTATTGTGTTTATTGGTCAGTGTATTTTGTATATTGTTTGACGTAAGGATGCGCATAGACGTTTTTTTATTGCTTTGTTTCGGTCTGCCTGCCGCACTCGGCGCGGTAACGGCATTGCTGTTGTCCGTATTTCTGCCCAAACCCGAAACCTAAAACCGTTTTCAGGCAGCCTAAAAATAAAAACCATTTGAAAAATCAGTAGTTATGAACAAACCCCAAGACGAACTTCCCGCCGCCAAAGTGCGCCAAACCGCCACTTTGGTGTCCACCGTATGGCTGATTCCCCTGCTGGCGGCGATTGTCGGCGCATGGCTGCTGGCGCAAAACGTCCGCAGCAAAGGCCCCGAAATCACCCTGCTGATGGACAACGCCGAAGGCATAGAAGTCAATAACACCACCATCCGCATTCTCAACGTGGACGTGGGGCGCGTAACCAAAATCCGCCTGCGCCCCGACCAAAGCGGCGTGGAAATCACCGCCCGCCTGAACAAAGACGTGGAAGATTTGATGCGCCAAGACACCCAATTTTGGATCGTCAAACCGCGCATCGACCAAAACGGCATTACGGGGCTGAATACGCTGGTGTCGGGCGCGTACATCGCCTTTTCGCCGGGCGAGAGCCGTCAGAAAGCCAGCGAATTTACCGTGTCCGAGCTGCCGCCCGTTACCGCCATCGGACAAAGCGGTATTCGTGTGTATTTGTCGGGCAAAAACAGCCGCATGATTGGCGTGGGCAGCCCCGTTTTGTATGAAAACCACGTGGTCGGCACGGTGGAAACCGCCAATTTCCACCCGCAAGACCAAACCGTACATTACACCGTGTTCATCAACAGCCCCAACGAAAGCCTGCTCACCAACGGCAGCCAGTTTTGGTTGGACAACGGCATCAGCGTGCGCACGGACGGCACCGGCATCAGCGTGCAAAGTCCGCCCTTGAGCGCCTTGCTGTCGGGCGCGATTGCCTTCCACACCCCCAAATACGGCGATGCCGGACAAAAACCCGCCCAAAGCGGCGATGAATTTAAAATTTACGACAACCGTCAGGAATTGGAACGCGAACCGGGCGAGCGCACCCTGTATTACACCGCCTTTTTCAAGGATTCCGTGCGCGGCTTGGAAGCGGGCGCACCGGTGGAATACAAAGGGCTGAAAATCGGCACGGTGGCGGACGTACCGTATTTTGAAGACGGCGACAATCTGCAACTGTTTGAAAACGGGCGCATTCCCGTGCGCTTGCGCCTTGAGCCGTATCTGATGGAAAGCAACGGCAGCCGCGACACCCGCCAAAGCAAGGAATATTGGCAGCAGCAGCTTCAGGCAGCCTTCAAACGCGGCCTGAGCGCGGAAATCGCGTCCAACAATCTGATTTTGGGCAGCAAAATGATTATCTTGGACGACAAGCCCGCACCGGCGGACGAATTGCTGCGCCCCGCCGCCGCCTATCACGGCTATCCCGTGATTGCCACCCGCAACGGCGGCGGTTTGGACGCTTTGCAGGCGCAGGTCGGCAAACTGTTGGCGAAATTGGAAAAACTGCCGCTTGAACAGACTTTGGGCGGCATCAACGCCAATCTTGCCGAGTTGCAAACCACGCTCAAATCGGCGCAAAAAGTGATGGCGTCCGCCGACAAAGCCGTGCAGTCCGCCGACAAAACCATCGGCTCGGCGGGGAAACTGGTCGGCAGCAAGGCGATTCAGCAGATGCCCGCCGAGTTGAACCGCACCTTGCAGGAATTGCGGCAAACGCTCAAAGGCGTGTCGCCCGAATCGCCCGTTTATCGCGATGTGCAGCAGACTTTGCAAGGCATCGAGCGCACGCTCAAAGACGTGCAACCCGTTATCCAAACCCTGAAAGAACAGCCCAACGCTTTGATTTTCCAAAGCGGCGGCGATGACCCCGTGCCGAAAGGCGGGCGTTAGGGTGTGTCATTATTGTTGAAAATCAGTGTAATAAAAAAATCCGTCATTCCCGCGAATGCGGGAATCCAAGTCAAAGCACAACAAACCTTGATAAAAACATCGCTTGCCAAGCATCGGGCAGTGGATTCCCGCCTACGCGGGAATGACGGTACAGAGTTTTTTCAGTCAGATGACAAAACACACGCTACCATTTTTGTATTGTTCAACCATTGCCCGAAGATGGCGGGCAAAAGTGATTTTTTGAAAGCCCGTGATGATGTTGCGAACTTTTTTTGCCGTTTCCCTTGCCGCGCTGCTCGCCGCTTGCGGCAGCACCGCGCCCACCCGTTACTACCGGCTTCCCGACAGCACCGTGCGCCTGCCCGCACACGGCGGCACGGCGGTGAAAGTGGAATTGGCGGAAGCACTGCGCGGACGCGGGCTGATGTACCAAATGGACGAACACACCGTGCATTTCGCGCAAAAAAACCTGTGGGCGGAACCTTTGTCCGACAGCGCGGCAACGGCGTTGGCAAACAAACTCAACCGTTTGGGCGGCGGGCATTATCTGCCGCAGCAGCACGCGGACGGAAAACAGCCTGTTTTAAAAGTGTATTTTGACCGTTTTCAAGGGCGTTTTGACGGACGTGCCGAAATCGGCGGTTACGCGCAATACGCGGACGGCAGCCGCCGCAATTTCCGTGCATTTGCCGTGCAGCAGGGGGACGGGCATGAAGCGATGGTGGCGGCGTTGGACGCGGCTTTGGACGAGGCAGTGCGGCAGATTGCGCCCTAAATCAGTATAATATAAAAAACGCCGTCATGCCCGCACAGGTGGGAATGACGGCGCAATGATTTTCGAATCAATTGATGATGCGCCCTAAATGCCAACTTCAACGCAACCGGATGAGGTCGATTGCGTTGATGCCAAAATATGCACAACCATGTCGGCAAGCTGCTGTCCAGTTTCATCACGGCTGTGATGGGTGCAGTCCAAAACCTGCCATTGGGGCTTGTCGGATTGTGTTGTCAAATAATGCCGCAATTGGCAGTAATTGCTGCGTATTTGTCTGATGGATGCCAGATTTTCCTCATCGGTACCATAGCACCTGTTTCTGCTGTGATACCTGCGCAACAACTCCTCATCAGATACATCCAATTGAATTACCCAATCGGGCATGGGGATCAGATATTCGGATTGACGGACATGCTTTATCCGCCGTTCTTTGTCTGCATCCTGATGCCATCGTATTGCCAAACTGGTAATGATGCTGCGGTCGCCCAAAATCAGTGGTGCATGCCGGTTGATTTTTGACGCATGGTAATTGGAACGTGCCGCATACAGGGCTTCGCGAAATGCGTCTTCGCTGCCAAAATGGGCGTACGCCCGTTCCCACCAAACATCATCGGGCATCGGTCGGGTAGGGGCGAGTATGGCGGGCGTGATTCGGCGTTGCTTCAAAACAGCAGAAACATATTCGATTGCCGTTGTTTTGCCCGCACCTTTTAAACCTTCAAGCGCAATGTAAACCATTTAGTTTGAATGAATGCTTGGTTTGTTTTTGGATAATGCGGTGATTTCGATTTCCCATGTTTGATTGCCTAAAGACAGCTCCTCAGACAGGTCGCCTGTTTTTAAGCCCATGATGGCTTTTGCCAAAGGAGCGTTATAAGCAATTTGCCGGCAATCGGCATCGGTTTCGTCAAAACCGACAATTTCCCATTGTTCGTCAATGCGCTCATTGCCACGAACGTTCCATCTGCTGATGGAAACCCACGAACCGATGGCAACCTCTCCAACAGGTCTTGCGCCTTCTGTAATGACGACCAAACGTGCTTGTGCCAAGCGGTCGGTCAATTCTTTAATCGTATGATTCAAGCTGGCTTCCATTTGTTGTTGGCGGTTAAATTCGGGATTATCGTGCCAACCGTCTCCGGAAAGCTCGAAAGCCGCTTGTCTGGCTGCCCGTACTTGGTCGTATTCTTCCTGTTTTTTCTGCAAAAGGCTTTGTAATCGTTTGAAGCCGTTTTCGGTCAGATAAATCATATTGTTTTGTTTCCTGTGGTTTGTGGATGGTAAAGGGTTGCATCAAGCAGTAGTTGGCAGTCGTCTGCATCAGAAGAGGAAAAAACCGATAACAAACGGTGCAAACACAAGCAAGCAGGTTGATGTTCCTGCGGGTCGGTGTGGTTGGTGGCAAGGGGTGTTTTTTTCAGCCGGTGTCTGTATTGCACGGTATGCCGCACGGAGGCGCAAGCATCGTATTGCGTGCATATCGCAATCAGCGTTTGGTGTGGTTGGTATGAGGTCAGCACATAACCTTGAGCCAGCAATTGCAAACTGACATGACGGAACAAACGGTCATATAAGTTCAAAAAACACAATGCGGGATTTTGCGGGCATTGTTGCCGTAATCTCGACAAACTTTGTTGTTCCCGAGCAGTTTCGCGGCATGCCTGTTCCGGAGGGCATTTTTGAATGTGCCGGCTTTGCTCGAGATTGCGTAATAAATTTTGCTTAAGCATGATGCGTGTGAACATGGGATAAAAAACGCTGCAAATAAAGCGCCAATTCCGGTGCAGACAAATAAGTAGGCACAATTTCGGGGGATTTTCCGTTCGGAAACAGACGGTTGTGCTTTCTGACCGGCACGGTACACATGATGGTGGCAACCATATTGCCTGATGTTTTGTTGATTCGGTGCAATTGGTTGCAAGGCATCGTATAGCTTTCGCCTGCGTGGTGTGTGATGTCTTGTTGTTTGAACAATTGTGTTTGACCAAGATTTTTAATGGTGGGCGGGCTGTTTGGGGTTTTGGCAAGATAGCGGTATTCGTCAAACATTTGCACGGCATGCGGGCAGGGCGTGTCGTGCTTGACATCTTGCCAAAGCTCGGTTTTCAGTGCGCCGTACAAGATGTGGGAAGCAAAGTGCCAACAGTGATTGTGAATGTTTTCTTCACATATGGCGTTGGGAAACCAAATGTGCAATCTTAATTTGTAGCAGCGATGTTCCAAAAGAACAATTTTGAGAAAGCCGTTGCCGTGAAAGTAAGAACGTGCGGCAAGGGCATTCAGCAGACTTGAGGACGGGAGAATATCGGTTTGGATAATGGTTTGTATGTTGGGAAGCGTACAATAAGTTTGCAGCAGATGTGCCAATTGGGTCAAATCGATGTTATCGGTATGGCGGTTATGGAAAAATTGATTGAAAACAATTCCCAGACGGTAGACGGTAGACGGTAGACGGTAGACGGTAGACGGGACAGCATGATATTTTTATATAAAAATATGGAATTTTGATTTTATATTATGTGCATTTTTTTGTCAATTTATTGGTTTTTAACGGGGCGGCAGACCGAATAAAGGCTTTACAGCGTGATGAAAATGCGATAACATTGTCTTTCACGGTGCTTGCGCTATGTAAGCATTTGTGTTGTCAAGATTTTCAACCATCAGGAGCGTAGCGATGAAACGCCAATCCAATCCAATCCAATCCAATCCAATCCAATCCAATCCTGACCGCCATTGCGGCTGCATTTTTGCTTGCCGCATGTAGTTCGGGCAGCAGCAGTAGCGGCAACCATACTTCCCGCGCCCCCAATGTACACGGCGGCGGTTCGGGTGCATCGTCATCGGCGACATCGGGCAATGCCGTTGTGCGCGATGAAAACAAGCCTTTGGCACAAACTGCGGGGCATTATGTCGGTTTTGAGTCGAAAAACAAGCAACTTCAAACATATTGGGGCAAAATCGGCACCACCGACAAGCCGTTTGAAGTCGCCCGCATCAACGGGCAAGAGATACAATTGGTTACGAAAGCACAGCCAGATGATGACGGGGATTTCTACCGTTGGTGGGAAGGCAATCCGCATCACGGTGGTTGGATTGCCAATATCAGTAAGCATTTGGAACATGCCCGCTATGGTCGTGTGAGCAAAATGCCGGGTTTGGACGATAATAAGGCTTATTTTTTTGCACAAGGCAATGTCAGCACTTCGCTGCCCACTACGCGCGACAACTTGACTTATCGCGGGCGCGGGCTGATGTTTAACTTTGGTGGTGGAAATAAAAAAGTCGATGCCGATTCGGAGTTTACTGTGAATTTCTTTAATAAAACGGTGAACGGTACGCTGTCGGGCGCGAACACGGTGAGATTTTCCGCAGACATTCAAGGCAGCCATTTCAGCAGCAAAGACAAAAGTGCTGTTGAGGTCAAAGGCGCGTTTTACGGCGCGGACGCTGCGGAAATGGCGGGTGTGTTCCGCGATACCGGACAAAACATCGGCGGGGCGTTCGGCGCGAAAAAGCAGCAGTAAATTGATGGTTTTTTGATGAATTCAGCCCGAAACGGTTGTTGCCGTTTCGGGCTGTTTTGCTTTTCACTGCAAAAACGCGGCGCCGTTATTCCTGCGAATGCGGGAATCCGAGTCCAAGCACGCCCAGCATCGGGCAGTGGATTCACGCATTCACGGGAATGAATGACACGCTTTAAGCGGCATCGGGCTGGTGTTCGGGTGCGGCATCGGCAAAGGCGGGCAAGCGCGCGCATTCGGCATCGATGCGGACGATGGCCGGGTATGCCGACAAGTCGCAGCCGAAGCGGCGGGCGTTGTACACCTGCGGCACCAAGCAGCAGTCTGCCAGTGTGGGGGTGTCGCCATGGCAAAAACGCCCCGTGTGCGGCGATTGCAGCATTTGCTCGAGTGCGGCGAAGCCTTCGCCAATCCAATGCGCGTACCAAGCGTTTTTTCGGGCATCGTCCGCGCCGAAGTGTGCCGCCAGATACTGCATCACGCGCAAGTTGTTGAGCGGGTGGATGTCGCAGGCAATCAGTTGCGACAGGGCGCGTACCCGTGCCCGTTCGGGCGCGGCGGCGGGCAGCAGTGGCGGTTGTGGGCGGGTTTCTTCCAAATACTCGATGATGGCGAGCGATTGGGTGAGGGTGCAGGTGCCGTCCGTCAGGGCGGGAACGAGCTTTTGCGGATTGACGGCGGCGTAGTCGGGGTGTTTCTGCTCGCCGCCGCCGCGCAGCAGATGCACGAACGCGGCATCGTGGGGCAGGTTTTTCAGGTTTAGGGCGATGCGGACGCGGTAGGCGGCGGAGCTGCGGAAATAGGTGTACAGCTTCATTGCGGTTCCTTGTTGTCGGGCATTTTGCTGATGGTCAGTCCGGTAAAGCCGTAAACCAGTGTCAGCAGCAGGCTGAGGTAGCAGAAAAAGGCATACGGTACGTAGTCAAGCACGGCAACACCCAAAATGCCCGGCAAGAATGCGCCGTACACGCTCCACGGCACGAGCGGGTTGATGACGGTGCCGGAGTCTTCGATGGTGCGGGCAAGGTTGCGCGGGTGCAGCTTGAGTTTGTCGTAAAGCGGCTTGAAGGTGTTGCCGGTCAGCAGCAGGCTCAAATACTGTTCGCCAATCAATACGTTGATGCCAAACGCGGTGGCGGCGGCGGTGGCGGTGGCGCGTCCGGCATTGGTGAGCAGGTGGGCGATGCCCGCCAGCAGCGCGGGCAGAATGCCCAAGCCGTGCAGCAGTCCGCCCAAGCTCAATGCCAAAATCACGATGGTTTGGGTGAAAAACATGCTTTCCATGCCGCCGCGTGAAACCAATTTGCCCACCGCGCCCAAGTCCACGCCTTCGGGCAATTTGTAGCCGCCGAAAAACCAGCCGCCCACCTGTGCCAAAGACGGGCTGCTGTGCAGATAGGTTACCGCCACGGCGGCGGCGATGGTGGCGATGATGGTGTACACCGCATTTACTTTGCGTACCGCCAATACCAGCAGCAGCACGAAGGGAATCAGCGCGTAGCCGTGTACCAAGCCGCTATCGAGCAGCTTTTGGCGCATGGCGGCGATGTCTGCCAAATCCGCATTCGCCACATTGCCCGTCAGCAGCCACAGCAGCAGCGCGGTGAGCAGCCATGCGGGCACGGTGGTGTACATCATGTTGCGGATGTGTTCGAACAGGTCGATGCCGACAATGGAAGCGGCAATGCCTGTCGTGTCCGACAGGGGCGACATTTTGTCGCCGAACAATGCGCCCGACACCACCGCGCCCGCCACAATCGCCGGATTGGCGTCAAAGGCTTCCGCCATGCCCATAAACGCCACACCCGCCGTGGCGCAGGTGGTGAAACCGCTTCCCAGCGAAATGCCGATGACCGAACACAGCACAAATGCCGACAAATAAAAAAATTGCGGTGAAATCAGCCCGAAGCCGTAATACATCAGCGTGGGAATCGCCCCCGACATCATCAGTGCCGCCACCAGCAGCCCGATAAAGAAAAACAGGTAAATCGCGCCGATGCCCGACACCACACCGTTTGCCATCGCCGTTTGCATGGCTTGGAAGGGCTGTTTGCGCCAACGTCCGTACACCAGCAGGGCGCACATCACCAAAATAATCGACAAATGCGGCACCCAGCCCAAGCCAATCATGGTGATGCCCATGACCGCGACAATCAGACCGGCAACCGGCACGGCTTCACGCGGCTTCATTTGCAACAAGGTTTCGTTCATGGTGTGTTCTCCTGTTTGGATAAGGGGCGTGCCATCATATCACGATGCACGCCCGTGTGTGTTATTGCGTATTGACGCGGTTGATGATGGTTCCGAACAGATTGTTGCCCGCTTCATCGCGCATTTCGATGGAAACGGTATCGCCGTGCTGCAAAAACGGCGTTTGCGGCGCACCGGTTTCGATGGTTTCGTACATCCGCACTTCCGCCAAACAGCAATAGCCTGCCCCGCCGTTTGCCACCGAAGAGCCGTACAGGCTGTCTTGCTTGTTCGATACCGTACCCGAGCCGACAATCGTGCCGGCGGCGGCATCGCGGGTTTTGCAAACGTGGGCGAGCAAACGGGCAAAATCAAAAGTCATGTCCTGCCCCGCGTTCGGGTTGCCGAACAGTTTGCCGTTGAGGCTGACGCGCAGGGGCAGATGCACTTTGTTGTCGCGCCACGCGCTGCCCAGCTCATCGGGGGTAAGGGCAACGGGGCTGAACGCGCTGGCGGGCTTGCTTTGGAAAAAGCCGAAGCCTTTTGCCAGCTCGGCGGGAATCAGATTGCGTAAGGAGACGTCATTAACCAGCATAATCAGCCTGATGGCGCTTGCTGCCTGTTCGGGGGTCGCGCCCTGTTTCAGGTCGCTGCTGATAACGGCGACTTCGGCTTCAAAATCGATGCCCCATTCGGTTTGTGCCAAGATGTCGTCGCGGGGGCCGATGAAGCTGTCGGAGCCACCCTGATACATCAGGGGGTCATCGTAAAAGGAGGCGGGTACTTCGGCGTTGCGGGCTTTGCGTACCAGCTCGACGTGGTTCAGGTAGGCAGAGCCGTCTGCCCATTGGTAGGCGCGGGGAAGGGGGGAGTGGCACTGTGCGGGGTCGAAGGGGCTGCCGTGCGCGGGGTCGGCGTTCAAGCGTTCGTAGCAGGTTTGCAAAACGGGGGCGCAGTGTTCCCAGTCGTCCAAAGCGGCTTGCAGGGTGGTGATGTCGGGCAGGGTGTAGCGGGTAAGGTCGCGGCTGACCACGGCGAGCCGTCCGTCCCGTCCGCCTTGTTTGAGGGTGGCAAGTTTCATCGAAATTCCTTTTGCGGCGGTAAAATAAGCGGTGATTCGGGCGGGGGCGTGCCCCGTCCGAATCCGTTTGGGTGCGTTACACTTCGGGCGGTTCGGTGCCGTCGTGTACCCAACGGGCGTGTTGCGGGGCGCGTTTGGTTTGCGCCCATTCGTTGAGCATGTCCCATTTTACGGCATCGAGGGCGCGTTGCATTTTTTCGGTGGTGATGTCGCATGCCAGCTCGATGCGGTGTCCGCTCGGGTCGAAAAAGTAGATGGAGTGGAACAGGGTGTGGTTGACCGGCCCGATGACGCTGATGCCGGCGTTTTCCAGCCGTTGTTTGGTGGCGTGCAGGGTGTCCATGTCGGCGACTTTGAAGGCGATGTGCTGCGTCCATACGGGTGTGTTGGGGTCGCGCCCCATTTCGGGCTTGGTCGGCAGCTCGAAAAACGCCAGAATGTTGCCGCCGCCCGCGTCCAAAAAGATGTGCATGTAGGGGTCGGGCTCGCCGGTGGAAGGCACTTTGTCTTCGCCGATGGCAAGCACAAAGCCCATGTCCAGATGTTTTTGGTACCACTCGACCGTTTCTTTGGCGTCTTTGCAACGGTAGGCAACGTGGTGTACGCCTTGTGTCAGACTCATAATCAAGCTCCTGTTGTTGTGTGGAAAATCAGTGTTTGGCAATGCCGAGCATGTGCTGCAGCAGCAGAATGCCGATGATGACGAGGGAGGGCAGGGCAACGAAGTAAAACAGTTGCTGCATGCTCAAGTTGCCGCTTTGCATCAGCCAGCCGCCCAATACGGGCCCGATGACCGAGCCGATGCGTCCGATGCCCAAGCTCCAGCCCACGCCTGTGGTGCGGTATTCGGTGGGGTAGTAATCCGCCGCCATGGCGTTGATGGCGGGTTGTCCGCCGATGACGGTGAAGCCGATGACGAAGACGACGGCAAAAAATACCGCCATCGGGCCGTTCATGCCGCCGAGCAGGGCAATCGCGCCCGCCGCCACCGCAAAGCACGGCACCAATATCCGGTGAAAGCCGTTTTTGTCGATGGCGCGTCCCATCAGCACGGTGCCGAAGGTGCCGCCCAGTTGCAAGGTTGCGCCCACCAATACCGCCGTTTGCAGGGACATGCCGGTTTGTTTGGCGAGGGTGGGCAGCCAGTTGGACAGGAAGTACAGCCCAATCATGTTCATCAGGCTGATGACCCAAATGGTGAGGGTGAATGCGCCGCGCCCGTTTTGAAACAGGGCTTTGACGGGCGTGCCGCCTTGTGCGGGCGGGGTGCGGAAGGTGTCGGGCAGGGCTTGGGCGGGATAAAATCCGTCCAGCAGACGGCGGATGCGCGGGTCTTGCGGGTTTTTCAGTGCCAGATATTGCAGGGATTCGGGCATGTGGCGGTACATCACCCCCAGCAGCAGCAGGGGCAGCACGCCGCCGAGCCAAAACACCGATTGCCAGCCGAAACGCGGTATCAGCACCGCCGCCAGAAAGCCGCCGAGCATCGCCCCGACCGTAAAGCCGCAGGAAATCAGCATCATGACGGAGATGCGTTGTTTTTTGGGGGTGATTTCGCCGCACAGTGCCATGGCGTTGGGCATAATCGCGCCCAAGCCCAAGCCGGTGATGAAGCGCAATACCAGCAGTTGTCCGACATTTTGCACCAAGGCGGTCGCCATCATGCACACGGCAAAAAACAGGGTGCTCCACAGCAGGACGGGACGGCGTCCGAAGCGGTCGGAAAAGTAGCCGCATACCAGCGAACCTGCCAACAGTCCGCCCAAGCCCGAGCCGAATACCGCGCCCAATTCGGCTTTTTCAATTTGCCAATCCTGCAAAATCGCCGGTGCGGCGTAGCTGACCGACTGTACGTCAAAGCCGTCCAGCACCATCAAAATCCCGCATATGGTCAAAATCAGGTATTGGCGTTTGCCCAAGGGGCGTTCGTCAATGATGTCGGAAAGGTAGGGTGCTTGCGCCATGATGGTGTGTCCTGTCGGGCGGCGGGACGGTGCGTCCCGCTTGTGTGTTTATGCCGCAGCCAATGCGCCGCGCCGGATTTGGTCGCGCTCGAGTGATTCGAACAGGGCTTTGAAGTTGCCTTCGCCGAAGCCGTCTTTGTAGTCGCCTTTGCGTTGGATAAATTCAAAGAATACGGGCCCCAAGACGGTTTGCGAGAAAATCTGCAACAGCAGGCGCGGTTCGCCGCCTTCGGTGGTGCCGTCCAGCAAGATGCCCCGCGATTGCAGTTGGGCAACGGGTTCGCCGTGTCCGGGCAGGCGTTCTTCGAGCATTTCGTAGTAGGTGTCTTTCGGGGCGGTCATCAGGGGAATGCCGGCGGCGCGGAGCCGGTCGATGGTGGCGGGCAAGTCGTCGCTGAGCAGGGCGATGTGCTGAATGCCTTCGCCGCCGAACTGCATCAGGTATTCTTCGATTTGTCCGCCGCCTTGTTTGGCTTCTTCGTTGAGGGGGATGCGGATTAAGCCGTCCGGTGCGGTCATGGCGCGGCTGGTGAGCCCCGTGTATTCGCCTTTGATGTCGAAATAGCGGATTTCTTTGAAGTTGAACAATTTTTCGTAAAACCCCGCCCAGTAGTCCATGCGTCCGCGATAGACGTTGTGGGTGAGGTGGTCGACCACTTTCAGACCGAAGCCTTCGGGGCGGCGTTCGACATCGGGCAGAAATTCAAAATCGATGTCGTAGATGGATTTGCCGTCTTCAAAGCGGTCAATCAGATACAGGGGGGCGCCGCCGATGCCTTTGATGGCGGGCAGGCGCAGTTCCATCACGGAAGTGGGCATTTCCATCGGTTGTGCGCCCAGTGTGAGGGCGCGGGCGTAGGCTTGGTGGGCATCGCGCACGCGGAACGCCATGCCGCAGGCGGCGGCGCCGTGTTCGGCGGCGAAATAGGCGGCGTGGCTGCGCGGTTCGCGGTTGACGATGAAATTGATGTCGCCCTGACGGTAGAGCAGGACGTCTTTGGAGCGATGTACCGCCACCAAGGTAAAGCCCATTTTTTCAAACAGGGGCTCCAAAACATTCGGCTCGGGTGAGGCAAATTCGACAAATTCGAATCCGCACAAGCCCATCGGGTTTTCAAACAAATCGGCCATCGAAGTCTCCGTGTGGTTGGTCGGGTGGAAAAATCCTGTGTTCAAGATGGTAAAGGAGGGGCTATTTGTGAGACAATCAGTTTTTTATGATTGATTTATCTGATTAGCCGATAAATGGGGGCGGTTTGTGAACATTACCCTGCGCCAGTTGAAGGCGTTTATCACCGTTGCCGACTGCGGCAGCTTTACCCGTGCTGCGGATACTTTGTGTTTGACCCAATCGGCGTTGAGCGGGCTGATTAAGGAGCTGGAACACAATTTGGGGGTGCGCCTGTTTGACCGTACCACGCGCCAATTGCATTTGTCGGCGGCGGGCGAGGTGCTGCTGCCGCAGGCGCAACGGATTTTGCACGAGCTGGACATGCTGGATTTGGAGCTGCACAATTTGAAAAGCCGTTATCAGGGGCAGGTGAAAATCGCGGTGTCGCAGCAGTTGGCGGCTTCGGCGCTGCCCGATTTGCTGGCGGCATTCCGCAGCCGTTGCCCCGACATCCGTGTGAATCTGCTCGATTGCGATGTGGAGCAGGTGTTGCGGCGGGTGCAGGGCAATGAGGCGGATTTCGGCATCGGGCCCGAGCGCACGCACGGCAGCGATACGGAGTCGGAGCATTTGTTTGCGCTGCCGTTTTATTTGGTGCTGCCGCCGAGCCACCCTTTGGCAAGACGGCGCAAGGTGTGTTGGCACGATTTGGCGGGGCAGACGCTGATTGCGCTGAACAGTCCGTTTACCGACCGTTTGGCTTCGGCGCTGCCCGAGCAGGCGGCGCAAATCGTGCGCCACCCCGCTTACCGCGTGAATTTTTTGTCCACTGCTTTGGGCATGGTGCGGGCGGGCTTGGGGGTGAGTTTTTGCATGCCGTACGCGGCAGATTGGGTGCGCCGGCACGGTTTGACGATGAAGCCGCTTTACAAGCCGCAGGTGGAGCGCAGTTTTTATCTGTACCGCCGCCGCCACCGTTCGTTTTCTGTTGCCGCCGATGCGCTGTATCGCTTCATTCGCGCCTATATTGCCGAAAAAACGGGCGCAACGCCGTTGTGAAATCGGGGTATGCCCCTATCCGTGCTTGAAAAACGCGCCTTTGTCCCCATTTTGCGGATTCCGCACACACAATCACCACCGGAAGGACGGATTCGCGATGACATTTGATTTTGCATGGAAACAAGAACCGCAAGGCACTTTGCCGGAGGGCGGCTGACACATGGGTTTGCGACACGACTGGCGGCGCACCAAAACCCTGTTGGCGCACGGCGGGGAATTGTTGTTGCTGCGTTTGCAATTGTTGCGTTTGGACATGGGCGTGCAGTTGGCGCAGGCGGCGAAAATCGCCGCGCTGGTGTTGGCGGCGGCGCTGTTGCTGATGCTGGCACTGGTGTCGGTGTTGGTGGTGGCGTATGTGTTGCTGCCGCCGCAGGCGAAGGCGTGGGTGTTTGGCGGGATTGCGCTGTTTGCCGCATTGGCGGCGGGGCTGGTGTTGCGCCGTGTCCCCGTTTTGTGGCGGCAGTGTCGGGCGCAAACCGCGCACACGCTTGCCGCCATGCGCGATGATTTTCACCTGCTGCAACGGCATCTGCGCCCCGACAGCCACGATGTTGAAATTTTACCGCCCGAACAACACAAGGATTAGCCAACGATGAACCGTCAAGACCTTGAAGCGCGGTGCAGCCAATTGCGCCGCCGCATTGATACCGTTCCGCCACCGCCGCCGCAGTCTGACAATACGCTGCAACGGGCAGCGCGGTTGGCACGGCTGGCGCAACGTGCCGCCGCCGTGCGCCGTTCGCCCCTGAACCGCGCCTTGTCCGCGCTGCCCACGCAACGGAAACAGCGCATCGCCCTGACTTTGCTGCTGCTGGTGTGGCAGATGGCAAGGCGCAAATAAACCGCGCCCTGTTCCCGTGCGCTTGGGGGCGGGTCATCAATTGACGGAAAAAACACCACACCGTCATTTCCGTGCAGACGGGAATGACGGTGTGTTTGTATGGTTATGCTGCTGCCTGCAAAACAGATGTGTCGGTATCGCTGGCGGCGGGCGGCGGCGTTGCGGCGGCGGCGTCAAGCGCGGCGCGGCGTTTTACTTCGTCCAGATAACGGCTGATGCAATGCACCAATTCCTGCGTTCCCTGATGGCTCAAGGCGCTGATTTCAAACAGGCGCGGCGTATCCATATCAAAATCAAAACGGTCGTCCGCTTCGGGAAACGTCCAACCTGTTGCCGCCAAAAAACGGGCTTTGCGTTCGGCGGCTTCGGCTTCGCTCAACATATCCAATTTGTTCAACACCAGCCAGCGCGGTTTGCCGCCCAATTCCTCGCTGTATTTTTCCAACTCCGCCACAATCGCCAACGCATCGGCGGCGGGGTCGGCATTGTCGTCAAACGGTGCCAAATCAACCACATGAAGCAGCAAGCCCGTGCGCGACAAATGGCGCAGGAAACGGTGTCCCAAGCCCGCGCCCTCCGCCGCGCCTTCAATCAAACCCGGAATATCCGCCATCACAAAGCTGCGGTTGTCGTCCAAGCGCACCACGCCCAAATTCGGATGCAAGGTGGTAAACGGATAATCCGCCACTTTCGGGCGGGCGGCGGACACGGCACGAATCAGGGTAGATTTGCCCGCATTCGGCATGCCGAGCAAGCCCACGTCCGCCAACACTTTCAATTCCAACAACAGGGTACGCGCTTCGCCCTCTTCTCCCGGCGTGGCTTGTTTGGGGGCGCGGTTTACCGATGATTTGAAATGGATATTGCCCATGCCGCCGCGTCCGCCGCGCGCCAAACACACGCGCTGGCCGTGTGCGGTCAAATCGGCAACGGTTTCGCCGGTGTCGGCATCGCGTATCAGCGTGCCGACCGGCATTTTCAATTCAATATCGTCCGCGCCCGCGCCGTAGCGGTCGGAACCGTGTCCTTTTTCGCCGTTTTTCGCCTGATAGCGTTTGACGAAACGGTATTCCACCAAAGTGTTGACGTTTTCATCGGCAACCGCATACACGCTGCCGCCGCGCCCGCCGTCGCCGCCGTCCGGCCCGCCGCGCGGAACGAATTTTTCGCGGCGGAAGCTCACTGCGCCGTTGCCGCCGCGCCCGCCCGCCACGTCTATTTTGGCCTCGTCAATAAATTTCATCATTATTTCCTGTTTTTTGATTTTTATGATTTTAATATCAGATACAGCAGCCACAGTAGCGCCCACACGCTTGCCAGTATCCACAATATCAGGGCGCACAGGCGTATCTGTTCCGGATTGTCGGCTTGCCCCCAAAAGTCGCACAGCCACGCTGCCATTTTGGATGCTGCCAAGATTTGTGCGCCGCCCCATGAGATGACCCATTTGAAAAACAGTGAGGCGAGCAGGTATGCCGCTATGGTTGTTGCCGCGCCGTCTTGCGTCAGGGCAAGCAGAATGTTGGCTCTTTGCATGGTCGTGGTGCCGTGTCTGTGGTAAAGCGGCTATTATATTTGATGTGGTTTGTTTTTCATATATTCGCGGGAATCCAAGTCCAAGCACGACAAACCTTGATAAAACATGGCTTGACCAGCATCGGGAGGTGGATTCCCGCATTTGCGGGAATGACGGATTTTTTGTATTGCACTGATTTTCAGTAGAAAATTTAAATGATGACACGCCCTAGCCGTGCCGCCACCATCTCCCCAACGCCCGTGCCGCCGCGTCCAAGCCCCAGCCGATGATGCCAATCAGCACAATCGCCGCCATCAGCTCCGAATACGCCAAACGGTCGCGCGTATCCAAAATAAAGTAGCCCAAGCCCTCGTTTACGCCCAGCATCTCGCACGGTACCAGCACCACCCACACAATGCCAATCGCCAGCCGCAGCCCGTTCAGAATATCGCCCACCACCGCAGGCAGCATGATTTTCAACAGCATTTCCGATTTCGTTGCCGACAGCGAACGCCCCAATTCCAGCCATTGCGCGTTGATGTGGCGCACGCCCGAAGCCGTGTTCAGCATCAACGGCCACACCGCCGCAAACGCCAACAGAAAATACACGGGCGCATCGCCGATACCGAACAGCATCACCGCCACCGGCATCCACGACAAAGGCGAAATCATGCGTAAAAACTGAAACGGCGGATTGAGCGTCTGCTCCGCGCGCGGCGACAAACCCAGCGCGAAACCGAGCGGCACGCCCGCCGCCAGTGCGCACAGCAGCCCCACTGCCACCCTTTGCAAACTCGCCCAAATATGCGGCCACAAAGTGCCGTCTGCAATCAGAGTGTTCAGGCTGCCCAGTGCGGCGGCGGGCGCAAGCAGATTGGCGAGCGGCAGGGTTTGCGCCAGCAGCCACGCGCCCAGTTGCCACGCCGCCAACAGCAGCAGCAAACCCGCGCCACCGTGCAGATAATGTTTGGATTTCATCATGATGGTTCTCTCTTGAGTGGTTTCAGGCAGCTTGGCGCGTGCGGTGATGGAACGGACAAGCCACTGCACCGTCATTCCCGCGCAGGCGGGAATCCGGTTTTGATTTTTGCCAATGTTTTCCCGATGTTTGTCGGGTTGTCATTTGGATTCCCGCCTGCGCGGGAATGACGGCATATTTTTTGTATTACGTTGATTTTCAGATTACAAAGCAAACGTTTCCTGCCGCGTAAACGCGTCCAGCCCGAAAGTCCGCATCAAACCGTGCTGTTGCAAAGCCTGTTCCACAAAACGGCTGTCAAACAATTCTTTCGCGGCTTCGGCGGGATTCAGTTCCTGCAAAAAGGTGTTCACGCCCGCCAAATGGGTTTCTTTCAGCAGTTGAATCAGCAATTCGCTGTAAGACGGAAACGGATAAGGCTGAAAATCAATGCGTTGCTGCTGCCAATTGCGGTGGCGTATTGCGCCGTCCCGCTCGTATTTCGCCCACACCACAGGTTCGGGCTGCAACACGGCGCGTAACACTTCGGCATCGTGCGGGGTGTATTTTTGCATGCCCTGTTTCGCCAGCAGCGCGGCGGCTTCGGCGCGGTGGGTTTTCGTCCACGCGGCTGCCTGAACCAAGCAATCTATCACGCGCTGCACCCATTCGGGGCGGTTTCGGATATTGTGTTCGTGCATCATCGTCAGGCAGCAGGCGTGTTCGCGCCAGATGTCGCCGCTAAAACGCAGGATTTTGCCCACGCCTTTGGCTTCCGCCAGCGCGTTAAACGGTTCGGCAACGATAAAGCCGGCAATCGTCCCCGCCGCCAACGCCGCCACCATGTCCGAAGGCGGCATCACGGTCAAACGCACTTCGCCCGCCTGCGGATTTTTTTCCACCACGCGCAAACCCGCCTGCCGCAACATTTGTTGGACAATCACATTATGAATGGCATACCAAAACGGTATGGCAACGGTTTGCCCCTGCAAATCGCGCACATCGCGCACGTCGGGACGGACGGTGAGGGCGGAACCGCAGGTGTGGTTCCACATCAGGGCGCGGACGGGGGCGCGGCTGCCGTAACGCATCCACACGCTCATCGGCGACAAAACGTGTATCAAATTAACTTGTCCGCTCAAAAATGCTTCCACCAAGCCCGCCCACGAGCGGAACAAAATAGGTTTGACCGTTGCCACGCCCGCCCGTTCAAACAAGCCCAAGCCGTGCGCCACCAAAAGCGGGGCGGCATCGAGAATGGGCAGGTAGCCGATGGTAAGCGGGGCATCGGGCGCGGCGGCGGCGCGGCGCGAACAGGCTTGCAGCAGGGGCAGGGCGGTGCTTGCGCCGAACAGGGCGGAGAGTTTTAAAAAATCGCGGCGGGTGTGCATGGGCGGGCTTTCGGGAAAATTTCAGGCAGTGTGGCGGTTGATAAGTTGAACGGCAAAACGGGCAATGTCGTCGCGGCGGTACAAATCATTCAACCAGCTTGCGGGAATGTTGTGCATGCCGTAAAACGCGCCCGCCAGTTGTCCGCAGATGGCGGCGGCGGTGTCGGCATCGTCGCCCAAATTGGCGGCTGCCAGCACTGCGCTGCGAAAATCGTGGCTGTGCCAAAACGCCCACAATGCCGCTTCCAAACTTTCCACCACATAGCCCGATGCTTTGATGTCGTCTGCGGTTTTGGTGCGGAAACTGCCGCGCACGACGGCTGCCAAATCGTCGGGCAGGGTGTCGGTGTATTCAAAATCAAATAATTGTACTTTGTTGCAACCGTGCAGGGCGCGTTGCAACACGCAGGCAAAATAACGGCAGGCGTGGACGCATTCGGGCGAGGCGTGGGTGGTGCGCGAACTGCGTTCGGCATAATCCGCCAAATCGGGGTGGTCGTGGTAAAACAGGACGACGGGCGCCAAACGCATCAGCGAGCCGTTGCCGGAATGACGGCTGTCGCGGCTGCCCGCATCGGGCTTGCCCGATTGTTTGAACGCCAGCAGTGCGGCAAGGGTTTGTTTGCCGATGCCGAAGGCTTTGTTTTTGCTGGAATGGTGTCCTTCCTGCGCCCAACGGCAATAGCGTGTCATTTGGTCTGCGGCATCAAAGCCCCGACAAAACAACAGGCTTTCCGCCAAACACAATGCCATTGAGGTGTCGTCCGTCCATTGCCCGCGCTGCAAGCGGAACACGCCGCCGCCCCTCATATCGTTTAAGGGCGTAAAACGGTGGCGCGGGTAGAATTCCACCGCCGCGCCGACGGCATCGCCGCAAGCCAAGCCGAGCAATGCGCCTTGTGCGCGGTCGGGCAGGGCATTCATTAAATCACAAACTCCACCGTCTGCGTTTGCGCGGTATATTGCTGCGCCAAATACAAGGCCTGCAAAATCTCGCCGCGCATCGCGTTCATTTCCAATAATTTGTTATGGCGCGGAAATTCGGCTTGCGGCTGCCATTGCCCCAAAATCCGTCCGGGCATGCGCCCCACCAAAACAATGCGGTCGGCAACCAGCAAGGCTTCGTCAATATCGTGGGTAACCATCACGGCGGCGGTTTGGTGGTGGCTGACGATTTGGCGCAGCATATCCTGCATTTGCATTCGGATGACCGCGTCCAGCGCGGAAAACGGCTCGTCCAGCAGCAGCACCTGCGGACGGCGCACCAACGCCCGCGCCAACGCCGCACGTTGTGCCATGCCGCCGGAAAGCTCGGCGGGAAATTTGTCGGCGGCGTGTGCCAGCCCGACTTCGTGCAGCGCGGTTTTCACGCGCTCCGCCGCTTCGTCTTTGCCGATATGCGGCTGTTTTTTAAAGTCCAAACCAAAGGACACATTGTCGCGCACGTTCAGCCAGGGCAGCAGCGCGGCGGTTTGGAACATCAGCCCCACGCGCGGGTGCGGACGGGTGAGCGCATCGCCGAACAGCGACACTTCGCCCTGAAGCGGACGGTTCAGCCCCGCCAGCACGCGCAGCAGCGAGGATTTGCCCACGCCGCTCGGCCCGAGCAGGCAGACCAATTCGCCCGCGCCGATGTCCAGCGAGAAATCGCGCAAAATGGTTTTGGTGTGGGCGGCTTCGCGGTAGCCGAGCGACAGGGTGCGGACGGATAGGACGGTCATGTTGTTTTCATTAACAGCAGAAGTAGGTTGGGTTGAAAACCCAACATTAAATTTTGATTTCACAGAAATGGTTGGGTTTGCGCTGCGCTCCAACCCAAGCTACGTTGGTTTGAGTTTTCGGTTTTAAATAGAAAACTCGCCGATAAATTCCAACTCGCTGATTTCTTTTTTCAAATGTTTGATTGACGGCGTTACGATGGCGACAAACATCGCTTCGCGGCGGCGGCGTTGCACGGGGCTGCCCATCAGATAGCCTTTCGCGCCCGCGTGCAGCGCGGCGGATTCGGCAGCCGCCAAACACAATTCCGATGCGCCCAAACGGGTTTGCAAGGTTTCCAACAAATTGGCTTCGCCGCGCCACGCCGCGTCCGCCAGCGCCAGCGTTTTCGCGGCGAGCGCGTCCAAACGGGTTTGCAATTCGTCCGCGCCGTTGTCCAAGTAAAAATTCAGCTCGCCGCCGCCCACGTCCGCCAAACGGATGTCGTTCAGGCAGCCGTCAATAATGCCCGCGCCGATGCCGATTTGCAGCAGGATAAAGCCCGCTTTGATGGATTTTATATAATCGTCAAACTGTTGCGGTGTTGCCAACACGTCTTCCTGCGGCACGAACACATTGTCAAACTTCAGCGCGAAGGTGCGCGTGCCTTCCAAAGCGCAAAATTCGGGGCAGGGCTTGAGCGACACGCCTTCGCGCTGTGCGCCGGTGATGAACATCACATAGCCGTCGGCGGTTTGCGCGGTGTTCGCCCAAATGTGGCTGTCGCCGAGATTGGACACCCACGGCAACACGCCGTTTACGCGCCAGCCGCCGTCCACCGCTTCGGCTTGCAGATTGTGGGCTTCAATGTCCGCCAAGTGTTTGACGGTGTTGGACATACCCGTTCCCGCCAATACTTTGCCGCGCAACACGTCTGCCAAATAGCGTTGGCGCACGGGCGCGTTCGGCGTTTGGTGCAGATACCACGCGCAGGCTGCCTGACACCACACCGAAAACGCGGTCGCGCCGCAGGTTTTGCCGATTTCGCGAATCACGCCGATTTGCGCCGCCAAGCCCAAGCCGTTGCCGCCTTCGTCCGCCGTGCCGACACAGGCATAGCCGCCCGCCGCGCCCAGTTCGCGCATAAAGGTTTCGGGATACAGCCCTTCGCGGTCAATGCGTTCGGCGAGCGGGGCGAGGGTGTCGCGCACGAGGGCGGCAACGGCTTGGTTCAGGGTGTGGGGCATGGCGGCGTTCCTTTTTCCTTGAAAATGCAGGGTGCGCCGTGCGCACCGCATCGGGTTGGGAAATGTGTGTGTTTGGGGAAACGGTGCGCGGGGCGCACCCTACGCATCAAGCAAAGGCTTGCAATTCGGGATTGATTTCGGTTTGCGCCAAATTATTGGTGTAATTGCACAAAGTTGCCAATGCCACGCCCAAAACCACTTCCACCGCCTGCTGCTGGCTGTAACCCGCGTCAAAAAACGCCTGCAAAGCGGCATCGGACACCGCGCCCTTGTCGGCAATCACGGCAACGGTAAATTCCGCCAACGCGGACAATTTGGCATCGTCAAACGCCGATGCGTCCACCGCGCGGGAAGCATTGATGTTTTGTTCCGACAACAGTTTTTTCAAAGTTGCCAATTTGGTGTGTCCCGCCACGCAAAAGGCGCAGGCATTGCGTTTGGCGGCAATGATTTGCACTACTTCGCGCTCGCCCGCGCTCAAGCTGGTGTTGCCGTTGAGTTTGCCCACTTCCTGATAAAACGCCAAGGCTTCGGGCGAGTTGGCGAGTACGCCGATGAGGTTGGGCAGAAAGCCGTTGGCCTGTTGCGCGGCTTCCACGCGGGCGCGGGCGGCTTCGGGGGCGGTTTGGGCGGTGTGGACGGTCAGACGTGCCATGTGCTGTTTTCCTGTGGAGATGATGAAAAACGCGATGCTACGGCAAACGGCGCGGCGGCGGAAAGATTTTGTGCGGATATGGAATAGAAGCAAAGGTTATAACAGCTTTGCAAGCAAGAAAAAACCGCACCAATCAAACGGGTGCGGTTTTGGGTTTGGTGGAGGTAAGCGGAATCGAACCGCTGACCTCTTGCATGCCATGCAAGCGCTCTACCAACTGAGCTATACCCCCAAGCGTGATGGTGGCGAATCAGGGACTCGAACCCCGGACACAAGGATTATGATTCCTCTGCTCTAACCGACTGAGCTAATTCGCCG
>NZ_AUAP01000003.1 GCF_000428785.1 Conchiformibius kuhniae DSM 17694
GCACTTCGCCGCTGATGCGGATGGCGGTTTGTCGGGATTCGGCAAGGTTGATGATGTTGTCTGCGGTAACGGGGTGCAGGGTGATGATGGGTTTGGGGGCGGTCGGCGGCGGGGAAACGGTCGGGGGAGTCGGGGTGTTGCCGTTGGCGGGGGGGTGGTCAGCAGTGGGGTTTTTGTCGCTGCCGCTTTTGGCAAGGACGGCGGCGGTGCCGATGAGTCCTGCTGCGCCCAAGCCCCACAGCAGGGGGCTGCCGCTTGTGGCGGCAGGGGCGGTGGTGTAGCTGCCGCCACTGTTTTGCAGGGGGGCGGCTTCGGCGGGTTCTTCAACAGGGGGTTGGACGGCGCTGTCCGGACTGTTTTGTGCCGCCTGTTCGTCAAGGGCGGGGGCTTCGCCGGTAATGGGGTGCAGGACGTGTTCGGTTGCAGGGTGCTGCGGGTTCATGATGCGCTCCTGATAGATGGGTTGATGCGCTCATTTTACACCAATTCGGGGGAAATTTCTATTCGCGTCAAGGGGTAGGCTGAATCGAACCTGCCCGCAAACCGCGTTGCCCCTTGCGCCGCCGAAGCGCCCGTCATGCGCCGTTTTAACGCGCCTGCGCCAGATTCCCCGTCAGCAGATACTCCACCGTTTCGCGCACCGACTTAATCGCCGTACCAAACGGCAACGGGTCTTTGCCACGGAAAAATAAACCCTTGTCCACCTCGCCACGAAATGCCTCCGCCAATTTCAAATCAATGCAAAATTGCCCGATTTTGTCCAAACCGTCCCGCAAACCGCACACCGACAAGCAATTGATGCCCTGCGTACAACGGCGCGGGTCGGCTTTGGCATTCGCCTGCAATTTTTCCTCGCGCTTGATGTAGCTGGACAAAAACTTGGTTTTCACGCCGCGTGCAGGCAGCCCCGCCACCGACATAAACTCGACAATCTGCTCTTTTTCCGCGCCCGCCAGCGTGTTTTTGAAATTGATGTGCGCGTCCCCTTCCTGCGTAACCGCAAACGCCGTGCCGATTTGCACCGCGCTTGCGCCCCAATCTTTCAGCGCGGTACTGATTTTTTGGAAATTCGCCATGCCGCCCGCCAAAATCAAAGGGATTTTTTCGCTTTCCAAGCCCAAGTTTTTAAACACTTCCATCGTTTCGTCAATCACGCGCTTGAACTCAAATTTGGCATCGTTCACGCCCGCCACCGTCATCGCGCCCAAATGCCCTGCCGCGTGCGCGGGGTGCTCAATCACCACCGCATCGGGCAACACGCCTTTTTTCATCCAACGTTTCAACACGATGCCGATGCCGCGCGATTCCGACAAAATCGGAAACAGGGCAACGTCTTTGTTGCCGCCCGTCAGTTCCGGCAAATCAAGCGGCAGCCCCGCGCCCATCACAATCGCGTCCGCGCCCGATTCGCAGGCTTGGCGCACCAGATGCGGGTGGTCTTTCACCGCTTTCATCACGTTTACCGCAATCATGCCGCGCCCCTCGCTTTGGGCTTTGGCTTTTTGGATTTCGCGGTCAAGTGCGATTAAATTCAAGCGCGTGTATTTTTCTTCGCTGGGATTGACCTTGCTTTCGGCAAGCAAATCTTCGTGCAGGTGGCGCAAATCCACGCTGGCAATCGTGCCGATGCCGTTTTCCCGCGCCACCGCGCTGGACAGCCCCGATGCGGAAATGCCCACACCCATGCCGCCCTGCACAATGGGAATCAATTCCTTGCCGCGAATGGTTAAAGGCTCGAAAGAATGCGAGAACATGTGTTTTCCTTTGAATGTTGTTTACGGTGTGTGTCGGGGCATTGTACTCCTTTTTTTTGCAAGATGAAATCGGTACTCTATTCGATTTTCGGGCAAGGGCGCGGCAAAAACGCCGTTTCGGCAGGGAAACGGCGCGGGGTGCGGGGTTTTGGGGCAAGACGGCACGCCCTAAACGCGCTCGAGCGCGGCGGGGTGCGTTTGCGGCAAACTGTAAATCTGCGAAACCGCGTCCACCAGCATGCCCTCATCGCCCAAGCCTTTGTTCAGCACGCGGGTGGGGGCGTGCAGCAGCTTGTTGGTCAATTGCACCGACAAACGCTCCAGCACTTCTTCGGGGCGCGCGCCCTTTGCCAACTGCTTGATGGCGTTGTTCAACACATGACGGCGGGCGCGTTCGCCTTCATCGCGCAGGGCGCAAATCAGGGGGACGCGCTGACGGCTTTTTTGCCATTGGATAAATTCGTCCACCTTTTGTGCCACCATTTGTTCGGCGGCGGCGGCGGCTTCGCGGCGGGCTTCTTTGCCGTTTTGCACCATCGAGACCATGTCGTCCACCGTGTACAGATGCACGCCCGCCACTTCCGCACTTTGTGCTTCGATGTCGCGCGGCACTGCCAAATCCAACAGAAACATCGGCTTGCCGCCGCGCAATGCCATGGCGCTTTCCACCATGCCCTTGCCGACAATCGGCAGGGGTGCGGCGGTGGACGACACCACCACATCGTATTCGTACAGCAGGTGCGGCAAATCGCCGAGCAAGCAGGGCGCGGCACCGCCCGTCAAACGGTCGCACAAGGCTTGCGCCCGCGCCAGCGTGCGGTTGGCAACGGTGATTTTGGCGGGGGAAGCGGCAGCGAAATAAGTGGCGACCAATTCAATCATTTCGCCTGCGCCAATCAGCAACACATTGACTTGGTTCAGATTGCCGAAAAGCCGTTGTGCCATTTTCAGCCCCGCCGATGCCATCGATACGGTGTTGTCGCCCACACAGGTACGGCTGCGGACTTCTTTGGCGGCGGAAAAGGTTTTTTGAAACAGTGCATTGAGCCATGTGCCGATGCTGTCTTGCTGACGGGCGGCGCGCACCGCGTCTTTCATCTGACCGAGAATCTGCGGCTCGCCCAATACCATGCTGTCCAGCCCGCAGGCAACGCGGCAGGCGTGGCGCACGGTGTCGCTGCAGCCGTAGCTGTACAGATAGGGACGGATTTCCGCCACGCTCAAACGGTGGTAGTCTGCCCACCAACGGATAATTTGTTCGGCTTCGCCCACGCAATACAGCTCGGTGCGGTTGCAGGTGGACAAAATCACCGCTTCGGCGGCGGCGTTGGCGTTTAAATCGCGCAGGGCTTCGGGCAAGGTGGCGGCGGTAAACGCCAATTGCTCGCGGATGGCAAGCGGGGCGGTTTGGTGGTTCAGCCCGACAGTGGTCATCTTCATGATAATGGTTTGTATTTGCAATTATTTTTTCATGCGGCGATTATAGCAAAAAAAACCGTTGGCAAACAATCCCGTTTGTTTTTGGCTATGGTGCGGGCAAAAACGGGTTACAATCGGCACAACAGCGTTCAGGAAACCCCGAGATGGCAAAAGCCCCGAAAACCGTTTACCAATGCACAGAATGCGGCGGCAACGCCCCCAAATGGCAAGGCAAATGCCCGCATTGCGGCGAATGGAACACCTTGCAGGAAAGCCTCGCCGCGCCCGAACCGAAAAACCCGCGCTTCCAATCGTGGGCGGCGGAAACCGCGCAGGTGCAGCCTTTGGCGCAGGTGAGCGCGGCGGAAGTGCCGCGCCAGCCCACCGGCATCGGCGAGCTCGACCGCGTACTCGGCGGCGGTTTGGTGGACGGCGCGGTGATTTTGCTCGGCGGCGACCCCGGCATCGGCAAATCCACCCTGCTTTTGCAAACTTTGGCATCGGCGGCGGCGCGGCGCAAAGTGCTGTATGTGTCGGGCGAGGAATCGGCGCAACAAGTTGCTTTGCGGGCGCAACGTTTGGGCGTGCGGGCGCAGGGCGTGGATTTGTTGGCGGAAATCCGTTTGGAAGCGGTTCAGGCAGCCTTGAAACAACACCGTCCCGAAATCGTCGTCATCGATTCCATTCAAACCGTGTATTCCGATTTAATCACTTCCGCGCCCGGCTCGGTGTCGCAAGTGCGCGAGTGCGCCGCGCAGCTCACCCGCACCGCCAAACAAATGGGCATCGCCGTGATTTTGGTCGGACACGTTACCAAAGACGGTGCGATTGCCGGCCCGCGCGTGTTGGAACACATGGTGGACACCGTTTTGTATTTTGAAGGCGACCAACACTCCAACCACCGCATGATACGCGCCATCAAAAACCGTTTCGGCGCCGCCAACGAATTGGGCGTGTTCGCCATGACCGAACAAGGCTTGAAAGGCGTGTCCAATCCGTCCGCGATTTTTTTGGCGAGTTACCGCGACGACGTTTCCGGCTCGTGCGTGTTGGTTACGCAGGAAGGCACGCGCCCGCTTTTGGTGGAAATTCAGGCATTGGTGGACGATGCGCACGGTTTCACGCCGAAACGGCTCACGGTGGGCTTGGAACAAAACCGTTTGGCGATGCTGCTGGCGGTGCTGAACCGTCATGCGGGAATTGCCTGTTTTGACCGCGACGTATTTTTAAACGCGGTGGGCGGCGTGAAAATCGGCGAACCGGCGGCGGATTTGGCGGTGATTTTGGCGATGCTGTCCAGCTACCGCGACCAACCCTTGCCGCAAAAAATGGTGGCGTTCGGCGAAGTGGGCTTGGGCGGCGAAATCCGTCCCGTGCCGCGCGGACAGGAACGCCTGAAAGAAGCGGAAAAACTGGGCTTCAAACGCGCCATCGTGCCGAAAGCCAATCTGCCGCGCCAAGCGGCGGAGTTTCCAAATTTGAAACTGCACGGGGTAACGAGTTTGGCGGAAGCGGTGGACTTGTGCCGCAACGGAGATGAGGAATGACATGGAAAGAACGGCAGATGCGGGCGCGGATTGCCGCGCTGGTACGGCAGCACGCCGAACATGATGATGCGGATTCGGCACATGATTTGTCCTTGCCCGAATTGGCGCGGAAAACCGAAGCCGCCACCTTGAGCGCGGACGAAGCGGCGTATCTGATTGAAACGGTGGTGTCGGAGGCATTGGATTTTGACGAACACGGCGAGCCTGTCGGCGAAACGCTGTTTTGGGAGGCGGCGATGGATTTTTTGTTGGACAAGCATGTTTGGCAGGCTGCCTGAACGCGCGAAAACCGTTCCCGCCGTCATTCCCGCGTAGGCGGGAATCCCAGTTTTTTAAAGCCAATATTTTTGAAATGGTGAATTGGATTCCCGCATTCGCGGGAATGACGGCGTGTTTTTTGCGGCAGGGTATAGGTTGGGTTGAAGCGCAGCGCAAACCCAACAAAATCCATAAATTTTCAGAAAAACGTTGAATTTGCAATTCGTTTTAACCAAGCCTATACTTGCTTGTGCCGCGATAGAGAAAACGCATAACACAGCAAATACAGCGCAAAACCGTTTTGGGAAACAAGCAAAAGCAGGTTCAAAACATTTGCATAACAAAACAGTTTCTGTTCGCCATAACCAATATATCTAATCAAAATAATGGATTATTATTGACAATAAACACAGCCCCTTGAAAATCGATACTTCCCAAAAAAATGAAAGGTATGATAAACAATGAGAAATTTGCTGTTACTGGATAGTGGTGCGTGTGAACACCAAGCACAGGTAATTTCATGCATTCCAGAACAATCAGGATTTGCGGTGGTATGTGATGAAACCATTTTTCACCCACAAGGCGGCGGTCAGCCTGCCGATAACGGTACAATTAACGGCATTGCCGTCATGGGCGTGAAAAAACAAAACGGTACCATCGTACATTTCTTACCCGAAGCCATACCGATGGGCATCGTAACAATGCGTGTGGACAGGCAAATTCGTTACCGTCATTCGCGGCTGCATTCGGCGGGGCATCTGATTGGTCATGTGCTGGAAACGGCAGGACGTTTGAAAGCAATTAAAGCCCACCATTGGCCTGATGAAGCCAAAGTAACGTTTGACAACCCCGATGGTATTTCCGTTACTGCCGATGCGGTGCAAACATGGTTTGATGAAGCGGTGGCACGGCAGTTGCCGCGCCATGTGGCGTATCGGGGCGATGTCAGGCTGATTGGTTTCGGAACGGATTGGGCGTATCCTTGCGGCGGAACGCATGTGGCGCATACGGGGGAATTGGCGGGCGTACGCATCGAAGCGGTTTCTGTGAGAAAAGGACAACTGTCGGTGCGTTATCACGATTGATTTTTTTACTATTTACTTATTAGGTAGGGTTTAGGTTGGGTTGGGGCGCAGCGCAAACCCAACAAAATCCATAAATTTTCGGAAAAACATTGGGTTTTCACTTCGTTTCAACCCAAGCTGCGCTTGCTCATCATTCTTACATTAGAAAATTTTAATTGATGGCACGCCCTAAACCTGTCCGAATCAGGGCAAGGCATGGGGCTTTGCTTTATGTGCAGCCCTGTGCGTTGGAACATCGTTTTTTTTCGTTCCGAAATTGTAAGCATTTTATTGGATTGCAGCCCGAGCAGGGCAAAGCCGCAATCCCGATGGTTTGGGGGGTGTCATTGACCGGAAAAAACACGGCACGGTGGTTGCCGCGCAGTGGTTTTTCGGTCAGTTGATGCGGTTTTTAATGGTCGGCAGCGTGCCAAGGCTTTTCCGCGCCCGTGTGGAAAGACGGTTTTTCGCCGCCCCACAGGGCTTCGATGTTGTAATAGTCGCGCACGGCGGGCAGCATGACGTGCACGACCAAGTCGCCCGCATCGACCAGCGCCCATTCGCCGCTTTCTTGTCCTTCGCTGCCTTGCACGGTAAAGCCCGCTTCTTTCAAATCCACTGCCACGCTGTTTGCCAATGCTTTGACTTGGCGGGTGCTGTCGCCGCTTGCGATAATCATGCGGGCAAACAAGGGGGTTTTTTCGGTGGTGTCCAATACGGTGATGTTTTTGGCTTTGACGTCTTCTAGGGCTTTGACGGCGGTGTCGGTCATTTTTTGCCAGAGTTCTTGTTCGGTCATGGGCGGGGTTTCCTGAAAAATCAAATCGGGGGATTATACCGTGTTTCGGTGTTTATGCGCCCAACACTTCGCCCGCCGCCGCGCCGCGACCCGCCGCAAAGGCTGCTGCGCTCATGCGTTTGCCGCCGGCGGGCTGGAGTTCGCCGATGCGCACCGCGCCCGTGCCGCACGCCACGATGATGCCGTCCGCGTCCGCCGCCAAAATTTCGCCCGCCGCGCCCGTGCCTTGCACGGTTTGCGCCTGCCAGATTTTCAGGGTTTTGCCGCGATGGGTCGTCCACGCGGCGGGCACGGGATTAAAGGCGCGGATTTTGCGGACGATGGTGTCGGCGGGCTGCGACCAATCCAATCGCGCTTCGTCTTTGCTCAGTTTGGCGGCGTAGCTAATGCCTTGTTCGGGCTGGGGAACGGCGTTCAGGCTGCCCGTGTCGCGCAGTCGGCGCAAATCGTCTGTGATGGCGCGTGCGCCCAAACGCATCAGGGCATCGTGCAAATCGGCGGCGGTGTCGCGCTTGCCGATGGGGTGGCGGTGGGTGGTGACCACCGCTCCGGTGTCCAAACCCGCGTCCATCTGCATGATGCACACGCCGCTTTCGGCATCGCCCGCTTCAATGGCGCGTTGAATGGGGGCGGCACCGCGCCAGCGCGGCAGCAGTGAAGCGTGAATGTTCAGGCAGCCGTGCTCGGGCGCGTCCAACACCGCTTGCGGCAAAATCAGCCCGTAAGCGGCCACCACCATCACATCAATCTTTAATTCTTTCAACAGATTGGGGATTTCATCGCTGCCGCGCAAACTTGCGGGCTGTTCCACGCGCAAACCCAATGCCCGCGCCGCTTGCTTCACGGGCGGGGGTTGCAGGTTCATGCCGCGCCCTTTGGGGCGGTCGGGCTGGGTCAGCACCAAAGGCACGGCAAATTCGGTGGCGATTTCGCGCAGGGCGGCGGCGGCAAATTCGGGCGTGCCGGCAAAGGCGACTTTGAGGTTTTGGTTCATGGTTTTCCTTAATCAATCATTAATAGTGTGGGTGTTGTACAAAGCCCGCGTCCGTGCGCTGACGGTGGTGCGCCGGTAAATATTTTGCGCGTAGGTTCCGCCGTTGATGGTTTCCGTGCCGTGCAATTCAATCCGTTGGAAACCGCAATGTTGCGCCAGCGCGTTGCTGGCGGCGTTGTGGACGGCGCAACGCAGTTCGCAATGGGGCAAATCGTCCGCCACCGCGTGCAGCAGCGCGTCCAATGCGCGGCTGACGATGCCGCGCCGGTGCAGCGCGGGCGAGAGCCAGTAGCCCGCCGCCGTGCCGCGTCCGCGCCAATCGATTTCGTTAAACGACAGCGTGCCGGCCGCTTCGCCCTGCCAAAGGATGGTCCACACTTTCGCTTCGCCGCGTTCGGCTTGGGCGCGGGCGCGGGCGATAAAGGCGGCGGTTTCGGCTTCGCTTTCGGTATGGCGCACCCAGTCCAGATAGGGCGAGAGTGCGGCGCGGTGGCGGTGGATGTGGGCGAACAGCGCGGGCGCGTGTTCGGGGGCGATGGCGTGCAGCGAAAGTTCCTTATCAAGGAGAATGTGGTCGGGCAGGGCAATCATGGTAGCAGGCTCGGACGGTGTTGTTTCCGTTCAACGGTTGGTTGTGGTGGGATTGGGGGGCATTATTTGACCGAAAAAACACGGCACCGTCATTCCCGCGCATCATCGTGCGGTGGATTTCCGCGTGCGCGGGAATGACGGTATTTTTTATATTGCACCGGTTTTCAGTATCAACAGGGATTGTGCAACCTTATCTGCGCCATTATATCGTTGATGGCAGGTGTTTCCCATACGGCATCGGGGGGATGTCGTTTGGCGCATGGCAATGTAAGCGATTTTCATTTCCCGAATATTGGCTTTTAATGTTAAAATTTCCGCACGATTTGTTATTTTTTGTATGGAGGCTGTGATGGAGCAAGGCGGTTTCGGCAGCAAAGGCATGTGGCACGGCGGTTGGACGTTGCGTCAGCAGGCGGCGGTGCGCCCGATGTGGGGCGGCGGAACGTGGCTGTGGCGGGGAATGTGTTTGTTGGGCAGGCATTGGGGGCGTTGGCTGGGCTTGGGGTTGTGCGCGGCTGCTGCGTTTGCGGGCATGTGGCAGGCGGCGCAGCAGACCATTGCGGTGTTGTTTTTGATGCCTTTGTTGGTGCTGATGTTGGGCGGGGGCGTGTTGTATGCGGCTTCGATGCGGGAGCTGGAGGGGATGCCGCCGCAGTTGGGGCATTTGTTTGCCACTTTGGCATCAGACAATTATGTGAATTTGCTGATTTTGTATTTGTTGCTGGTGGGGGTGTCGTTCGGTGTCGGCGCTCCGGCGGGCGCGGTGTTGTCGGCGCTGTACCGCGACAACCCCGCCGCTTTGCTGCTGCCGCTCGCGCTGGTGTGGGTGTTGCGGATGTTGTTGTGGTTTACGCCCGCGCTGGTGTTTTTGCAAGGGGAAAACCCGTTTCGGGCGATGCGCCTGAGTGCGCGGACGGTGTTGGGCAATGTGTTGCCGATGACGGTGCTGATGACGTTGCAGGGGGCGCTGGTGGCGGGTGCGGTGGCGGCGGTGCAGTGGGTGCAGACGGCAGGGGCAGGGCGTTTGGCGGTTGCTGCGGCGGTGTTGGCGGCGTTTGTGTTGTTTCAGGTATGGAATGCGCTGTGTTGCTATGCGGCGTATCGGGACGTGTGGTTTGAACAGGACGCGCCCCCGCCGCCAAAGGTGCGGCAGCCCGTAGACGACCTGCCGGAGCAGCCGCAGCCCATTCAGAAATTTTGCAAAAACAAGGCATCATCGCGCAACAGACGCGGCGGCGGACGGCGGTGTCGCGAAACCGCTTAAAGGCATACGGTAGGCGGGTGGGGCAAAGGTGCTATCCCGCCGATAAAGCGCACAAGGGCAATCCGCGTTACAATGCGCGTTTTTGACACAAACACACCGAGAAAACACCATGCCGAAAATTACCGTCTTGCCGCACGCCGAGTTTTGCCCCGAAGGAAAAGTGATTGACGCACCAAGCGGCGAAACCGTTTGTGACGTATTGCTGGCGAACGACATCGACATCGACCACGCCTGCGAAAAATCCTGCGCCTGCACCACCTGCCATGTGATTGTCCGTCAAGGCTTTGACAGCTTGGACGAGCCATCCGAAATCGAGGAAGACCTGCTCGACCAAGCGTGGGGCTTGGAAGCACAATCGCGTTTGAGTTGTCAGGCGGTGGTGGCGGAAGCGGATTTGGTGGTGGAAATCCCCAAATACACCATCAACCACGCCCGCGAACATTAAAGCACATATATTTTCTTATCACGCCGTCATTCCCGCGCAGGCGGGAATCCAAGTTGAAACCAAACCAATATTGGACATTCCACGCTCGCCGAAAGCAGCGATGGATTCCCGCCTGCGCGGGAATGACGATGCTGTGGTTTAACTGTCCGATTGGCTTCAGGCAGCCCGAAACTGTTTCAGGCTGCCTGTAAACTTTGTTACAATCCATTGTTTATTTTTAAAAAGGAAAAAAACATGAATTACCGCATCCGCCGCGACCCAAACGGCGAAGCGCCCCCGCAAACAGACGAAAACTGGGAACGCGCCACCTTGCGCGACGTGCTGCTGGAAGCCTACCGCGAACAACGCCGCGCCCGCGTGTGGAAAGCCGTGTGGCGCGGCGTGGGCTTGCTGGTGTTTTTAAGCGTGATGGCGGGGCTGATGGGCAAGGGCGGCAACGAAGATGCCAAACCCAACGGCGCACACACCGCCGTGATTGATTTGGTGGGCGAAATCGGCGGCGACGAATACACCGACCACGTTGCCATTTTGCGCGAAGGCATGGAAGCCGCCTACGAAAACAAAAATGTCAAAGCCATCATTATCCGCGCCAACAGTCCGGGCGGCTCGCCCGTTGTTTCCAATGTGGCGTTTGAAGAAGTGCGCCGCCTCAAAGCCGAACACAAAGACATTCCCGTTTACGCCGTTGCCGAAGACATGTGCGCTTCGGGCTGCTACTACATCGCCGCCGCCGCCGACAAAATCTATGCCGACCCGTCCAGCATTGTCGGCAGCATCGGCGTGGTCGGCAGCAGCTTTGACGCAACGGGCTTGATGGACAAACTCGGCATCAAACGCCGCACCCGCACCGCCGGCAGCAACAAAGGCATGGGCGACCCGTTCAGCCCCGAAACGCCCGAACAAATCGCCATTTGGCAGCAAATGCTCAACGAAATCCACGGCGAATTTATCAAAGCCGTGCGTACGGGTCGCGGAAACCGTTTGAAAGAAAAAGAAAATCCCGATGTGTTTAGCGGGCGCGTGTACACCGGCTTGCAAGCGCAGAAAGTCGGGCTGACGGACGGCACCGGCAATATTTACAGCGTGGCGCGGGATGTGGCAAAAGCCCCCGAGCTGGTGGACTACACCCCGCAGCAGGACGAATTGACCCGCTTGCTCAGCCGCCGTTTGCGGGCGGAAGTGAAAACGCAGGTATCGGCTTGGCTCGACAAAATGTGGTAACGCCGCATCAAAAGCCCCGCCTAGCCCCAAGCGCATACCGTACCGGCACGGTATGCGTTTGCTTATTGGGAAAATGAAGTCCGCCGGATTTTTACAAAAATTGCATCAAACTGCCATAAAAACAAAATTTCTTTACATAAAATGGCAAATTGAACGGGCGTAGGTGTTTTGCACTTGGCAAAGGCGGGAAAAACGGCTAATATGCTTACAACTGATTACAACAAGAACACCTTACAGGCTTTACGGTCTTGCTTTTTACTCCTTTCGGGCAAGACCGTGAGGGCAGCCGAAAGGCTGCGGGGTTTTCAACCCCATGTTTGTGAAGCGTAAAATCTCTGATTTGAGGTATTTCAGGCAGCCTTGTCGCTGCCTGTTTTTTTGTCTTTCGATTACGCGGTTTGCCGTTTCGCGCAGATGAGGTTGTCCAACGCCCACGCGCCGCTGCCCGCCGCCGCCAAATACAGGAAAATAAAGCAGAACAAGGCTGCCGGTTCGCCGCCGTTCATCAAGGGCAGCAACACCGCGCCTTGCGAAGCGTGCGCCATAAAATACGCCACCGCCATCATGCCCGACAGCACAAAGGCAACGGGGCGGGTAAACAAGCCCAGCAGCAGCAAACCGCCGCCGGCCACCTCCAGCACGCCCGCCGCGCCCAGCATGGAAAACAAAGGCATATTGTCAAAACGCTCGATGTGCGGCAGCGCAAACAGCTTGGCAGTGCCGTGCAGCAAAAACATATACGCCGAAGTAATGCGCAGCAAACCCAGCACAAACGGCTGGAATTTTTGCAAAGGATTGTTGTGAAGCATCATCTCTCCTGATGGTTGTCAAAACCGCAAATTATAACAGAACGGTTCAGCCGTTCAAATTCGCCGAATGCTCGCGCGTTTCGTGGAACACGATGTCCGGCCAACGCTCCATCGTCAAATTCAAATTCACGCGGTTGGGCGCAAGATACGCCAAATTTCCGCCCGCATCGGTGGACAAATTCGCCGCATTCGCCTTTTCAAATTCCGCCAATTTTTTCTTGTCGGCGCACGACACCCACCGTGCAGACCACACCGACACATTGTCAAACACCGCTTCCACGCCGTATTCCGCCGCCAGCCGCGCCGTTACCACCTCAAATTGCAACACGCCCACCGCGCCCAAAATCAAATCCGCACCCGAATGCGGCTTGAACACCTGCACCGCGCCTTCTTCGCCGAGTTGTTGCAAACCTTTTTGTAGTTGTTTGATTTTTAGGGGATTTTTGATGCGGACGCTGCGGAACAGTTCGGGCGCGAAAAACGGAATGCCGGTAAACGCCAACGCCTCGCCTTCGGAAAAACTGTCGCCAATCTGAATGTTGCCGTGATTGGGAATGCCGATGATGTCGCCCGCATACGCCTCTTCCACCAACTCGCGCTCGTGCGACATAAACGTTACCACACTGGACGCGGCAATGTCGCGGTTGATGCGTAAGTGTTTGATTTTCATGCCGCGTTCAAATTTTCCCGAACACACGCGCAAAAAGGCGATGCGGTCGCGGTGTTTCGGGTCCATATTCGCCTGAATTTTAAAGATAAAGCCTGAAAACTTGCTTTCATCGGGCGACACTTGGCGCACGCCGGCATCACGCGGCTGCGGCGCGGGCGCCCACTCAATCAGCGCGTTCAAAATTTCCTGTACGCCGAAGTTGTTAATCGCCGAGCCGAAAAACACGGGCGTGAGTTCGCCTGCCAAAAATTCTTCTAAATCAAACTCATTCGAGGCTGCCTGCACCAATTCAATCTCATCGCGCAGTTGCGCCATTTCCATCGGGAACAGTTCGTCCAAACGCGGGTTGTCAATGCCTTGAATAATTTCAAATTCGTGCGGCAGTTTTTCGCCGCCCGCGTCAAACAGGTAAATCTCATCGTTGAGAATGTGGTACACGCCTTTGAAATTTTTGCCCATACCGATGGGCCAAGTTACGGGCGCACAACGGATTTTCAAGATGTTTTCCACTTCGTCCAGCAATTCCAGCGAATCGCGCACTTCGCGGTCGTATTTGTTCATAAAGGTAACGATAGGGGTGTGGCGCATGCGGCAAACGTTTAATAATTTAATGGTTTGCGCTTCCACGCCTTTGGCGGCGTCGATGACCATCAGGGCGCTGTCCACCGCCGTGAGTACGCGGTAGGTGTCTTCGGAAAAATCTTGGTGGCCGGGCGTGTCCAGCAGATTGACAGTGTGGTCGCGGTAGGGGAACTGCATCACCGATGACGCCACCGAAATGCCGCGCTGCTGCTCGATTTCCATCCAGTCGGACGTGGCGAATTTGCCGGATTTTTTGCCTTTTACCGTGCCCGCGCTCAAAATCGCGCCGGAGAACAGCAGCAGTTTTTCGGTGAGTGTGGTTTTGCCGGCATCGGGGTGGGAGATGATGGCGAAGGTGCGGCGGCGGCGGACGTGGTCGGGAATGGCAGACATGGTGTTGTTTCGGAATGATAAAGGTGGAAAAATGCTTTTCAGGCAGCCTGAAATCGCGGCTGCCTGAAAAACAGTATTGTAAAACGTTAGCAGGATTGTGCCAACAAGGTTGCCGTGCGATATTGCCGCACGTTTCCGCTTCCGCCCGCAACAATGCGCGGCATCGTCAATTACGCCATGCCCGTTACGGACGGTAATCTTCAAATTCCCAATCGGTATAACGGTTTAATTTCCCGGCAATTTCATGCCAATTATCGCCGTTGATGCTGTTCAGCAGCTTTTGAATGGCTTGCTTAATCTCTTGAAAATCATAGCATTCCACAATCAGCCACGCTTTGGCGAACAATGTACCGCGATGGTGTGCCGATAACCATTTGGGCGTACACACCGACAAATAAAATAAATCGGCAGCATCGCCATCGTCCGCGCCGACAGACAAAGCCAAATACAACATAAAATTATCGGGTTCGGGCGGGCGGTATGCCGCCAAATTTTGCACAATCTCCGCACAATCCAAGCTTTTTAAGACGGGTTTCATGAGCTTGTCTCGGATTTTCGTTCGCGCAACCACGCCAAAGCCGCTGCTTTTTCCTGCTCGTTGCCGTATTGCACATCGCGCTGGGCGCGGCGGAACGCGGCTTTTTCGCGCTCTTCGGCAAGGCGGCGTTGGCGGAACTGTTCGCGGTTGGCGGGGGCGGACGCGGCTTGGTTTTGCGCCCGCGCCATCGCCTGTGCAATCAGCGCGGCGGCGTTGGGAACGGCGGGCGTTGCCGAAGTTTGGTTCGGATTGGGTTTCGGTTTTTTGGCGGCGGCACGGCGGGCGTTGCGGTTTTGGTAGCGGCTTTGCGCGTGCGCGGCTGCCTGAAAACGCGCTTCGGTTTCGTGCGTACCGAGAAAACGGTGGCGCGGCAGACAGGCATCTTCCGTGCCGACCATCTCGATGCAGTCCACCGGACAGGACGGCACGCACAAGCCGCAGCCCGTGCATTCGTCCGCCAACACCGTGTGCATCTGCTTGGTCGCGCCCATAATCGCATCAACGGGGCAAACGCGGATGCACGCCGCGCAACCGATGCACACGTTTTCGTCAATCAGCGCAAGCGCGGGCGTTTGCGTTTTGGCGGGGGCTTGCGGCGGACGGCGCAGCAATGCCGCCAAGTCGCGCATTACTATTTCGCCGCCGGGCGCACACAAATTCACCGCCGCTTCGCCCGCCACCAACGCCGCCGCATACGGTTCGCAGCCGTCATAGCCGCACTCGCGGCATTGGGTTTGCGGCAACAGGCGGTTGATGGTATGAAGGTTTATCTTGTTCATTCATCTGCAATCTTAATCACGATTTTGCCTTTCGCCCGCCCCTGCTCGCTGTATGCCAACGCCTGTTGCGTGTCGTCAAAGGCGAACACCTTGTCAATCACGGGCAGGACTTTGCCCTGTTCCGCCCACGCGCCGATTTCTGCCAACTGCCCGCCATCGGGACGCATAAACAGAAAATCATAAACCGCGCCGTGTTTTTTCGCGGCAAGGTGCAGGGGCGCGGACGCCAGCGCAAACAGGATTTTTTTGTAAAACGGCAAACCCCATTCGTCCGCCAGTTGCGCGGTCGGGACGGCAGACACGCTGACCACTTTCGCGCCCCGTTTCACCACCCGAAACGATTTTCTCAACGCATCGCCGCCCAGCGTGTCCAACACGCCGTCATAACCGCGCAGTTGTTCGCTGAAATCTTCCGTTTTGTAATCAATGATTAAATCCGCGCCCAAACGTTCCACCAACGCCCGTCCCGCCGCGCTCGCGGTGGTGGCGACAAACAAGCCCATTGCTTTGGCGATTTGAATCGCCGCCGTGCCGACGCCGCCCGCGCCCGCGTGAATCAATACTTTGTCGCCGGCTTGCAGCTTCATGCGCTCGTGCAGGGCTTGGTAGGCGGTCAGCGCCGCCAACGGCAGCGATGCGCTTTCGGTAAAGTTTAAATGCGGCGGTTTTTTGGCAAGGTGTTGTTTTTTGATGGCGATGTATTCGGCAAACGTGCCCATGCGGTCTTTGTCGGCGCGTCCGTACACGGCATCGCCTACGGCAAATTCGCGGACGTTGTCGCCGACTGCCGCCACGATGCCCGCCAAATCGTTGCCCAAAATCAGGGGCATGGGGTAGTCAATCAGCAGTTTCAGTCGTCCGTCCCGAATTTTGAAATCCACAGAATTGACACCTGCGGCAAGGATTTTCACCAGCACATCGTCTTTGCCGATGGCGGGGGTGGGGACGGTGGTTTTTTCCACGTTTTTCTGACCGTAAGCTTGAATGGTCATGGCGTGCATGGTGGCGGGAATGGCTTGTTCCATCGTAATTTCCTAAAAGATTTGCGACAAAATTTCAGGCTGCCTGAAAATGTTAAAATATAGCCTATTTTCTTGTCGTTTTGTCATAAACCATGCAAATACGCAAAGCCTTCAAATTTGAATTGATGCCCAACGGCACACAAACCCGTAAGATGAAACAATTTTGCGGCTGTGCGCGTTTCGTGTTCAACCGTGCTTTGGCGTATCAGAACGAGCAATATCAACAGGATTGTTCGTTCAAATTCAGTTACACCAAAATTGCCAATCTCTTGCCCGAATGGAAAAAAGAATTGGCGTGGTTAAAAGATTGCTACAGCCAAGTTTTACAGCAAAGTTTGAAAGACTTGGAAAGCGCATTTAAAAACTTTTTTGCCAAACGTGCGGATTTTCCCAAATTCAAACGCAAGGGCGAAAAAGACCGTTTCCGTTTTCCGCAAGGTTGCAAATTGGAGCAGGGCAACGCACGCATTTGGCTGCCGAAAATCGGTTGGGTGCGCTATCGCAACGCCGTCAGGTAAACGGTGTAATCAAAAACGTAACGGTCAGCCAAAAATGCGGTAAATGGTTTGTTTCCATTCAAACAGAGTTTGAGCAAGAAATCCCGACCCCGAAAGGCGGAGCAATCGGGATTGATATGGGCATTGTACGTTTCGCCACTTTGTCAAACGGCGAATATTTTTATCCCGCCAATGCGTTTCAAACTTTAAAAGGCAAGTTGGCAAAACTGCAAAAACGGTTCAAACATAAAACCAAGTTTTCAAACAATTGGCAGAAGTTGAAAACCAAAATAGCCAAACTGCACCACAAAATCGCCAACATCCGTAAAAACCACCTGCATCAAATCACCAACGCAATCAGCCAAAACCACGCGCTTGTGTTTGTGGAGGATTTGCAGGTGGCGAATATGTCCAAGCGTGCAACAAATCAAAATGTCAAAGCCAAATCGGGCTTAAACCGTGCGATTTTAGACCAATCTTGGTTTGAATTCCGCCGTCAATTGGATTACAAATTGTTGTGGCGCGGCGGGCATCTGATTGCCGTTCCGCCGCAAAATACCAGCCGTTGCTGTCCTGCCTGTAACCGCACGGCAAAGGAAAACCGCATCACGCAGGAAAAGTTTGAATGTGTGCGATGCGGCTATCAGAATAATGCCGATGTGGTCGGCGCAATCAACGTACTTTTGCGCGGTCAGGAAGTTTTGACCGCGCAAAAGTAAGGCAGGTTTCAGGGCAGGAAGTGTCCGCAGCGTCTGTGAAGTGAACCGTGCGGTTAGGCGGTCAGCAGCAGAAACCCGCCGAAGCGGGTAACGAAATTTCGTTGCCGCAGTAGGAAGCCCCTGCATTGATGCAGGGGTGGACTTCATTTCCCCATTTTCAACTTCTGCCACAAAGTGGTGGTGGTTTTTTTGGCTTCATCGCTCATTTGCGGCATCACGAAGCCGTTTTTCATGTCGTCCGCAGTCGGGAAGATGGAGCGGGTTTCCACCAGTTCTTTCGGCAGTTTTTCACGCGCGGGCAGGCTGGCGGGCGCAAAGGTAACTTCCATGGCGTTTTTGGCGGCAATGTCGCCGTCCAGTGTGTAGCTGATGTATTTGTGCGCGTTGGCAACGTTTTTCGCGTCTTTCGGAATCACCCAAGATTCCACCCAAAAGCCCATGCCTTTCGGGGTCAGTACTTCGATGCCGACATTGCTTTTCACTTCTTCGGAGCGTTTTTTCGCCATGTTCAGGTCGCCGCCGTTGCCTGCCACCAAGCAGAAATCGCCACGCGCCAAGGCGTCAATGTAGGACGCGCTGAACTGTTTGACATCGGGACGGATGGATTGCAATACTTCTGCGGCAGCTTGCAAATCTTCGGGATTGTCGCCTTTGGGGTCTTTGCCGATGTAGTTCAACACAATGGGGAACATTTCGCTGGGCGTGTCCCACAATGCCACGCCGCATTGTTTGAGTTTGTTGGTGTATTCGGGCTTGAACAGCAAGTCCCAGCCGTTTTCAGGCAGCTTGTCTTTGCCGCCGATGGCTTCCAAGCCTTTGGCGGTAATCGCCAAAGTGTTCACGCCGGAAAAATACGGTACGGCGTATTCGTTGCCGGGGTCGGCGGTTTCCAGCAGTTTGAGCAATTCGGGGTCAATGTTTTTGTAATTGGGAATCAGGTCTTTATTGATTTTCTGATACGCGCCCGCCTGAATTTGGCGCGGCAGAAAAGCGATGCCCGGCACCGCCAAGTCGTAACCGGATTTGCCGGTGAGCATTTTGGCTTCAAGCGCTTCGTTGTTTTCGTATTCGGTGTAGGTGAGCTTCAGATTGTTGTCTTTTTTGAAGGCATCAACGGTACTCATGTCCACATAGTTGGACCAGTTGAAAATATTGAGCGCGTCTGTTTGCGGCAGTTCGGCGGCGGCGGGAGCGGACGCGCCGTTTGCTCCCGATGCGGGGGCGGCGGCGGTTTTTTGTTCGGCGTTTTGCTGTCCGCCGCAAGCGGCAAGGGCAAACAGGACAACGGTGCTCAACAGATGTTTTTTCATCAAAATTCCTTTTCGATTGAAACCCCGCCGCAGACGGCGGTAAAATAAAATTCGGGGCATGTCCCCGACCAATCAGGGCGACACGCAGAACCATGGCAAACGTACCGCCCTGCGTGTTGAAACGGCTATCTTCTCTTGAATTTGGGAAAGAAAAGGGCGATTTTAGCAAAATTTTACGCGGCGGGGGTGCTTGGGTTTACAATGGGCTTTATCTTACATACACGGACACGCAACCATGAGACCCGAAGCGGTTTTTTTTGACTTGGACGGCACACTCGCCGACACCGCGCCCGACTTGGGCGGTGCACTCAACACTTTGCTGGCAAGCCGTTTTTTGCCTGCCGTATTGCCCGAACGCTACCGCCCGATGGCGGGACACGGCTCGGTTGCGCTGCTGGCATTGGCGGGCATTACCCCGCAAAGCGCGGATTTTGCCCGATGGCAACAAGACTATTTAAACGAATACGCCCGCCGCGAACACCAAAGCAGCACATTATTTGACGGCGTGGCAGACCTGCTGGACGGCTTGGCACGGCGCGGACTGACGTGGGGCATCATCACCAACAAACCGCAACGCTTTACCGAACGGCTGTTGGCAAAACTGGCATTGCCCGTGCCGCCCGATGTGGTGGTGTGCGGCGACACCTGTGCCGAACCGAAACCGAGTGCGCTGCCGATGCTGTACGCTTGCGAACAAACGGGCGTGCCGCCTGAACACTGCCTTTACGTTGGCGATGCCGAGCGCGACATGCAGGCAGGACGGGCGGCAGGCATGACCACCGTGTTGGCGCGTTGGGGCTACATTCCCGCCCACGAACGTCCGCAGCAGTGGGATTGGGATTATGAAGTGTACGAACCCGCCGATATTCTGACGTTGCCCTGTTTTTTTGATTAGAACATATTATCAACACCATACCACCGTTATTCCCTGTTTGTACGGGCACAACGGTGGTGTGTTTGTTTCACTTAAAAACAACGGCAAGTTTTGGATACGTCATTATTTGAACTTTTCTACTGAAAATCAGTGAAATATACAAATGTGCCGTCATTTCCGCGCAGGCTAATCGGCACGCACCCAAGTTTGCGTGCGCCCCAACAGCGATACGCCAAAATAACCGCGCACTTTCAAAGCCTTGCCGTCTGCGGAGAGCTCGGCTTTGGCTTTGTAGGTTTTGCCGCCTTTGGGGTCAAAGATTTTACCGCCTTCGTAAGTTTGCTCATCGCCTTTCAAGCCGGTCAGCACCACCATGCCCACCAAGGGGCGTTTGTCTTCGCACGCGGGACAAACGTTTTCCACACCCTGCGCCAACGACACGATTTTGCCTTGATAAGCCGCGCCGCTCTTGCTGATGTGCACAACGGCTTTGGGTTTGCCGGTTTTGTCGTCCGTAGTGCGCCATTTGCCTTCAATCGGTGCCGCCGACACCGCCAACGCTGCGCCCAGCGCGAACAGTCCGAACAGAATTTTTTGCATGGGATTTTCCTTACCGTGTTTAGAATAGGTTGGCAATTCTATTGAATGCGCCGCAGGCACGGCAAGCGGCTTAACGCTTGTTTACTTTTCAGACAGCCCGAAACATTCTGCTATAATCCCGCCCCATTGTTTCTAAAATCAAAATCCGCCATGCACAGCCCCGATTTGTCCCAAACCCTTGCCAAAGACCGCCATTTTTTGCAACGCGCTTTCAGGCAGCCCGAAAAATTCGGCGGCTTGGCAAAAGTGCGCGAAAAATACGCCAAATCCCACGAAATCTACCAAAAACGCCGGCAAAACCTGCCCAAACCGCAGTTTGACGGCACGCTGCCCGTTCACGAGTGTTTGGACGACATCAAAACCGCCGTGCAAAACCACCAAGTTACCATTATTTGCGGCGAAACCGGTTCGGGCAAAACCACGCAACTGCCGAAAATTTGCTTGGAACTCGGACGCGGCGCGGCGGGTTTAATCGGACACACCCAGCCGCGCCGTTTGGCGGCGCGTTCCGTCGCCGCGCGGATTGCCGAAGAACTGGGGCAAAATATCGGACAATCAGTCGGTTATAAAGTGCGTTTTACCGACCACACCTCCCGCGATGCCTGCATCAAACTGATGACGGACGGCATTTTGCTTGCTGAAACCCAAACCGACCGCTACCTCACCGCCTACGACACCATCATTATTGACGAGGCGCACGAGCGCAGCCTGAACATTGATTTTCTGCTCGGCTACCTGAAACAGCTTTTGCCGCAACGCCCCGATTTAAAAATCATTATCACGTCCGCCACCATTGACGCGCAACGCTTTTCCGAGCATTTCAGCGGTGCGCCCGTGATAGAAGTGAGCGGGCGCACTTATCCCGTTGACGTGTTGTACCGCCCCCTGCACAGCACCGATGAGGACGAAGCGGAAATGGAAACCGCCGATGCCATCGCGGACGCGGCGGACGAATTGGCACGTTTCGGCGCGGGCGATATTTTGGTGTTTCTGCCCGGCGAGCGCGAAATCCGTGAAGCGGCGGACGCGCTGCGCAAATCGCCGCTCCGCCAAAATGATGAAATCCTGCCCCTGTTTGCCCGTTTGTCGGCGCAGGAGCAGCAAAAAATTTTCCACCCCAAAGGCGACACGCGGCGGATTATTTTGGCGACCAATGTTGCCGAAACTTCGCTGACCGTACCGCGAATCCGCTATGTGATTGACACGGGATTGGCACGGGTGAAACGCTATTCGGCGCGGGCGAAAGTGGAACAACTGCATGTGGAAAAAATTTCGCAGGCAGCCGCGCGGCAACGGGCGGGACGTTGCGGGCGCGTGGCGGCTGGCGTGTGCATCAGATTGTATTCGCAAGAGGATTTTGAACAACGCCCCGCATTTACCGACCCCGAAATTGTCCGCAGCAATTTGGCGGCGGTGATTTTGCGCATGGCGGCGTTGAAACTGGGCGATGTGGCGGCGTTTCCGTTTTTGGAAGCGCCGGAGCAGCGTTATATTAATGATGGGTTTCAGGTTTTGCAGGAATTGGGCGCAGTGGAGACTGTCTGAAATATTTGGTTGTTTATCGAAACAACGGTCGGTATGACATTTCTTACGAAATATTGCTTTATAATGTCCATTAATTTAAAGAGATCTTATTCTATGAACGAACACGATTTTCTACAAACCGCCAGTTTAAACGCCTTACTGGCTGCTTTTGCTAACGCCAAACCTTATGCTTGTGGCTACATTATTGAATCATCTTACAAAAGTAGTAAATACGAAGTTAATCCACTCACTGAGCAAATGTACCAAACTAATAATATGTTATTGAGCCAATATACAGGTTTGCCGTTTCAATTAAACAAAACCAAGCACCAATTCGTTATTCAATCTACAACAAGATGCGATGATTTTTTCGCCCAAATTTACCGCCGCATCCAGCAAAAACGCTTTGAAACACAAATCAGCGACAATGCATTTGAAGATGCTATTTTATTGTCATTTTTTGCCTTGCGTGGCAGCCCTGATTTTAAAATGAATTTTTACAGCTTGGATTTACTGCGTTCAGTTGTCAGCCCCAAATATTTGGACAACTTATTTAATCTGCTAACCAATTTAAGCGACTTGCGCCAACTCAATCTGAATTTTCGCGAGCTGCAAGAGCAGTTTGTTTCCGGTGAAAACGAACGCAATACCCAATTTCGCATCAATCTTCGCTATTTCAATGACCGTGTTGGCACACAATTAGCACAAATCAATCAATACAAAGCCGATATTTTACAGAATAACAAAGCCATTATTCAGGATAAAAGCATTGTCCAAAAAAATAGTAAAACCTTTGTGGAACGTATTATTTTTTATACTTCTAAAGTCTTAGACCAACATAAAACCAAACGTGAAATCGAGCAACTCCGCAAAGAGCTCGGCTTTCAATACGATAACGGAATTGATGCCAGAAACAAACGTAATCAAGGAATTGTGCAGTATGTCCGCGTATATTTCCCCGATGAGTGTGCGGCGTGCAAACAAGATTACGCGATTGCCGATCGTTCGTTTAAATACCGTCAATCAGACCGCTATTACATGGAAGTGCACCACTGCATCAGTTTTTCTGCCGACAGCACCTGCGACCAAATTGACAACCTTGTAAAACTCTGCCCGGCCTGTCATCGTGCCTTGAGCAAAAATCGTGCCGATGAAACTTATCAGCGTCGACTAATTAGCCAAATTTTTGATAATGCTCCTACCGCCAAAGCTTTTTGCTTAAATTTCGTAGACAATGAACAGCAGGCAGTTGATTTTGTTTACGAAAGACTTAGGTAACCATTTTAAATTAACGGAGAGATAAAATGTTAAATGATATACAGTTTTTTCAACAAGCGAATTTAATGCAATTATTAGTTGTATATGCAAATGCAAAACCTACGAATGGTGGCTTTGTAGTTGTTTCCAATTATAGGTCTTCAAAATATGCAACTATCCAACTTGCTAGCAATATTTACTCTCAGAATAATCAGCTTTTATCTAATTATTTTGGTTTGCCATTTATGCTAAATGACAATAATCATGAGTTATTTATTCAAAGTTCTTTTACTACTTTTAATTTTTTTGAAAAAATTTATCGGCAAATTGATAATTTAAAAAACACTATTTCTGCTGATAATTTTTTGAATATACTATTAATTTGCTTTTTTGGTCTTCGTGGTAGTATAGATATTAAAGGATCTTATTACACTACTGATTTACTAGATAGTGTTATTGTTCACAATCCAGATTATATTTCTAGGTTGCAAACATGGTTAGCTGCAATTAATATCAACATTAACGATAGGCATCAACAACCGCAATATATTCAAGGAGTTTCTTTACGAAATACTCAATTTAGAGTGCCATTACGATTCATTTTTAATCAGATTGGTTCAGAAATTCAGTATATTAATTTATATAAGTACAATATTTTGATTTCTAATCAAACAAAATTTTAAAATGAAATTATTAGATTTATTTTGTGGTGCAGGCGGTTTATCGCATGGTTTTGAAAGTGCGGGTTTTGATATTGCCTTGGGTGTAGACATAAATGCTGCTGCCTTGGAAACTTTCCTGCGCAACCACTGTAATGCGCAAACTTTATGCGGTGATTTGACTGACGATATGTTAAAACAGCAAATTATTGAAGCATCAAAACAAAACCAAGTACGCGGCATTTTGGGGGGGCCTCCTTGTCAGGGATTTTCTCTGAAAGGCAAAAAACTGGGTCTGCAAGATGAGCGTAATTTTCTGTTTCGCGAATATTTGAAACTGGTTGCTGCAATCCAACCCGATTTTATTGTGATGGAAAATGTCAAAGCCTTAGTAAGCACAGCAAATGGCTATTTTTTAAAAGAAATTACTCAAGAACTGGAAAATTTAGGGCTAACGGTGCGTTTAAAAATATTGAATGCACGTGAGTTTGGTGTTCCACAAAATCGAGAGCGCGTATTTATTGTCGGTATGAAAAAACAAACCTTTGATTTTTCCAGGCTGCCAACAGGCAACCGCGTAACTGTTGCCGATGCCATTAGTGATTTGCATTTTTTAGCAAGCGGTGAGGGTGCATTTGAACAAGATTACAAGTTGCCTGAAAATAGCGCATACCAATGCGAAATGCGTCAAAATTCGCGCAAGCTGTTTAATCATCAGGCAACCAACCACAATCAAATTGCACTGACCAAACTGAAAATGATACCACCTGAGGGTGATAAAAGCAGTCTGCCGCTTGAGTTGCGCGGCAAACAACAATTTGTTACGACATGGGCGCGACTCAAATGGCAGGAAGTATCGCCTACCATTGATACACGCTTTGACACACCGAGCAACGGCTGCAATTCTCATCCCGAGCTGCACCGTTCCATTACTCCGCGTGAAGCTGCACGCTTGCAGAGTTTCCCTGATGATTTTGTGTTCTACGGAAAAAAGACCGACATCTGCAAACAAATCGGTAATGCTGTTCCTCCCAAACTTGCGTTTGCTCTTGCATGCGCATTAAAACAATATTATTTCAATGACTTTATTTAACTTAATCACCGAAATCTACCACGTTGACTGTATTGCGAAAATGCGCGAAATGCACCAACAGAACCGTATTGTACAGCACATTATTACTGACCCTCCTTATGCCATTTCATCCGAAAATCAGTTTCATACCATGAAAAATCCGCGCCAAGGTGTGGATTTTGGCGACTGGGACTGGGATTTTGACCCTGCCGCATGGCTAGTAGATGCGTTTCCATTGCTGGATAAAAACGGTTCATTAATTATTTTTTGCTCATATAAATTCATTTCGCATATTTGCAACCAAATTGAAAAGCTTGGCGGTGTGGTAAAAGATGTGTTGGTCTGGCAAAAAGCCAACCCTATGCCGCGCAATATTCATCGGCGTTATGTACAGGACATGGAATTTGCCGTATGGGCGGTGAAAGGCAAAAGCAGCAAATGGGTATTTAACAAACCTGATGATGTGTCCTACCAACGCGCATTCTTTCAAACACCTACACTATTGGGCAAGGAACGTACTGCCCATCCTACACAAAAGCCTGTTGCATTGATGAAACGCATCATCCAAATCCATACCCGCCCCCTAGATACGGTATTTGACCCGTTTATGGGTGTAGGCTCAACAGGTATAGCAGCTTTGGCTTTGTATCGGCAGTTTATCGGTTGTGAGCAAGATGCCAAGTGGTTTGAAATTGCACAGCAGCGATTACGCTCTCAGGGCGGCTTAACTCACATTTAATCTCATTCCCGCTATGCAAAATACAAAAAACATCCAAATACCAAACACATCGTCTAATCAACCCCGCTACCGCCTAACCAAAATCGGCGAGCAAATGGCACGGTTGCCGATTGACCCCAAAATCGCCCGCATTTTATTGGCAGCACAAAAGCATGATTGTGTGGCGGAAATTTTGGTCATTGTCTCCGCACTGTCCATTCAAGACCCGCGCGAACGCCCGTTGGAAGCGCGGGAGGCGGCGAACAAGGCACACGAGCGTTTTGCCGATAAGCAATCCGATTTTCTCGCCTATTTGAATATTTGGGACAACTTCCAGCGCGAGCGCGATAAGGGTTTGACCAATAAGCAATTGGTGCAGTGGTGTCATCAATATTTTCTGTCGCATTTGCGGATGCGCGAGTGGCGCGAATTGCACCGCCAGCTTGCGGAAATTGCGGTGGAAATGGGTTTGACCAGCAAAGAACGCGCTTTCAGGCAGCCTGAAAAACAGGCGCAACTGATGCCGTCCGAAAATCAGGGCGACCAAGATTTGTCCGCCAAGTTCAAACAAAAACAATTGGATAAAAAACAGCACCGCGCCCAAATCCGTGCCAAAAAAGATGCGGGCTACGAACAAATCCACCGCGCCTTGCTCACGGGCTTGATTGCCAATGTCGGCATGAAATCGCCCGACAGCCACGACTACACCGGCGCGCGCGGCAGCCGTTTTTTCCTGTTTCCCGCGTCCGCGCTGTTCAAAAGCAAACCGAAATGGGTGATGGCGGCAGAACTGACTGAAACCACAAAGCTTTACGCCCGCGATGTTGCCGAAATCAAGCCGGAATGGATTGAGCAGGAAGCGGCGCATTTGGTGCGTTATCATTATTTTGAGCCGCATTGGGAACAGAAACGCGGCGAAGTGGTGGCGGCGGAACGGGTTACGCTCTACGGTTTGACCGTGCTGCCGCGCCGTCCGATTGCCTACGGCAAGGTTGCGCCCGATGAAGCGCGGGAGATTTTTATCCGCAGCGCGCTGGTGGCGCAGGAATGCGATTTGAAAGCGCCGTTTTTTGTGCATAATCAAAAACTGATACGCGAAATCAGCGAGTTGGAGCACAAATCGCGCAAGCAGGACGTATTGGTGGACGAAGAAGCCTTGTTTGAGTTTTACAATCAAAGGCTGCCTGAACGTTATACGCCGTCTGAAAAACAGTCGCTGCCCATCGCCGACATCCGCACCTTTGAAGCGTGGCGCAAAACCGCCGAGCGCGACAATCCGCACCTGCTGTTTCTCACCCGCGAAGAACTGATGCAGCACGCCGCCGCCCACATTACCGAAGAACAGTTCCCCAAATTTTGGCGCAATACAGACGGCAAATTCCCGCTTTCCTACCGTTTTGAACCGCATCACCCGCTTGACGGCGTAACCCTGACCGTGCCGCTTACCGTGCTGAACCGCCTCAATCCCTCCGAACTGGAATGGCTGGTTCCGGGCATGATACGCGAAAAATTACAGTTACTGATTAAAGCCTTACCGAAACAAATCCGCCGCGTGTGCGTACCCGTTCCCGACTTTATCACCGCCTTTCTCGCCGCCGACCCCGACCGCAGCCGTCCGATTTTGCCGCAACTCGCCCACGCCGTTGCCAAAACCGCCGGCGATATGCGCCTGTTGGAACAGATTAATTTGGACGATTGGGCGGCGCAGCCCCTGCCCGAACATTGCCGTTTCAATATCCGCGTGATTGATGACGGCAAACAGGAACTGGCGTGCGGGCGCGATTTGGTGCATATCCAGCAGCAGCTCGGCAACGCCGCCGCGCTCACCTTCCGAGACAATACCCAAGAATTTGAACGGGATACGGTAACGAATTGGGACATCGGCACGCTGCCTGAAAGCATCAAATTCGCACGCGGCAAACAACAGCTTACCGGCTATCTTGCCCTGCAAAAAGAAAAAAACGGCAACATCGCCCTGCGCCTGTTTGACACCCGCGAAGCCGCCGACCAAGCCCACCGTCAAGGCGTGATTGCGCTGATGCAGCTTCAACTCAAAGAGCATATGAAAGATTTAAACAAAGGCATTCAAGGATTTACCGAAGCGGCGATGCTGCTCAAACACATTCCCGCCGACACCTTGCGCGATGATTTGACTGCCGCCGTGTGCGACCGTGCTTTTATCGGCGAAGACGAACTGCCGCGCAACGAAAAAGCCTTTAAAGAACAAATTAAACGCGCCCGCAGCCGTCTGCCTGCCGTGAAAGAAGCCTTGAGCCGCCATTTGCAGGACACCGCCGCCGCCTATGCCGAACTCAACGGCAAACTCGGCAAACACCCGCTCACCCCCCTGCTGCGCCAACGCCTGAATGTTCTGCTGTCTGCCGGTTTCGCCACGCGCACGCCGTGGACGCAATGGGCGCGGCTGACTATCTATTTGAAAGCAATGGTGTTTCGTATGGAAAAATATTCGGGCAATCCGGCGCGTGATGCGGCGCGGGAAGCGGATATTCAGCAGCTTGAAGCGGTGTGGCAAGAGAAGGTGCAATCGCTGGCGCGGCAGAATTTGCCTGTTTCAGGCAGCCTGAATGATTTTTTGTGGCAACTGGAGGAATTGCGGGTTTCCTTGTTTGCGCAGGAGTTGAAGACGCCGTATCCGGTTTCAATTAAGAGATTAATTAAATATTTGAAAGATATTGAATAATAGAAATTAAAAATACTTAAAAATACCCATAACCACATATTGACCACGACCATCCAACTATTGACAAATTTTCTAAATTTAATTTATTATTACAAAGCCTACTTTTTCAGGAAGCAGGGAAGCTGTAACAGTTTGTCAAGCACGCATTGGTATCAATGCGCGACAAGACGAGCGGGATTATGATGTGTCGTATTGCATAAATGCGCCTCCGTAATCAAGTTATGGTGAGTGTACTCCACTCTTAACATATAATGGCATTTTAAACGGGGTAATAAAAGTTACCCTCGGCTATACTGGGGAGCGCTAGAATTAGGACTGCCATAATCCTGCTCCCTAGTTTTGCTAACTCATTAAAAGGTCTAATCTAAATAGTGTTCCTATGATAAAAAAACCTAATCATCCTTGGTTTAAAAAAAAGGGATATCTACACTTTGATATGCCAATTTCAGTTAAACAAGCAGAATCCCTTGTTTTATCAAAACAAAATATTAAGTCGCATAGTTTTTACCCGTTTCTGCATTACGAGATACCCAAATTAAAAGTAAGAGTAATTGATGGGAAAATTACTCGCGACAAGAAAAGTAACCCAAATATCAAAAAACGTCCTATTTCATATGCAGCACATCGAGATAGTCATATTTTTGCATACTATAATTATATTCTTTCACAAAAATATGAAGACATCATCCTAAATAGTTACAATCATTTAGACAAATGTGTTTTAGCATTTAGAAAACTAGGCAAAAGTAACATAGATTTTGCAAAACTTGCATTTGATACTATTAGAGAACTTGGTAATTGCTCTGTTTTAGCATTGGATATCACGGGATTTTTTGATAATTTAAACCATGAGATTTTGAAGAAATCATGGTGCAGAATTTTAAATACAGATATTTTACCTGAAGACCATTATGCAGTTTATCGTGCAATAACAAAATTTTCTAAAATTAATGTAAATGACGTTTTGCAACATTTTTGCATTCCCAAAAATACAGCAAATCTAAAATCATATAAGCGCATTTGTTCTGCACAAGAATTTCGTAGCTTTAGAAAGCAATATCCAAACAAAATTACTCAAAATAGTAAAAATATAGGTATTCCCCAAGGTTCCCCTATTAGTGCCCTATTATCCAATATTTATATGTTAGATTTTGACATTTCTGTTTTTGAATATATCAACAAGTTAAATAAAAATTTTGTATATATGCGATATTGCGACGACATTCTATGTATTGTCAATAAAGAAAATATAAACGCAGTAAATGATTTTGTTATTAAAAAAATAGAAGAGCTGAGATTAACCATTAATCAGGAGAAAACCGAGATTGTTCACTTTTCTCAATATCAAGCCAAGCAATTAAAAAGTGATAGAGCATTACAATATTTAGGATTTATTATGGAGAACAACTCCATCAGTTTGCGTTCTACAGGACTCACTCGTTATTCCAATAGAATGAAGCGAGGAGTAAGTTTAGCAAAGCAAACTCATAGAAAATATTCCATTATCAGAAGTAGTAGAGGAAAACCTATAAAAAAATTATATAAGAAGCAGTTATATTCAAGATACAGCCACTTCGGTAGGCGTAATTTCATTTCATATGGAAAAAAAGCAGCAACTGCTTTTAAATCTAAAATTATTAGCAAGCAATTATATTCTTTGCATAAACGGTTAATTAGAGAAATAGCATCATAATTATGCCCGAACTCCCCGAAGTAGAAACCACCCTGCGCGGCATCGCCCCGTATATCAACAGTAAAACCGTTTCCCGCGTAACAGTGCGCCAGCCCAAATTGCGCTGGCCTGTCCCCGCCGATTTGCCCGATACCCTGCGCGGGCAAACCGTGCGCGAATGCCGCCGCCGTGCCAAATATCTGATTATCCGTTTTGATATGGGTATTTTATTGATTCATTTAGGCATGTCAGGCAGCCTGCGTGTGTTTCGCGGCGATGCGCCCGATGCGGGTAAACACGACCATGTGGACATCGCGTTTGCCGACAACACCGTTTTGCGTTACCACGACCCGCGCCGTTTCGGTGCGGTTTTGTGGTTTGCGGGGGTGGCGGAGCATCACCCTTTGTTGGCGAATTTGGGCGTTGAGCCTTTGCAAGACGGTTTTACCGCCGAATACCTGTTCGCCGTGCTGCAAAAGCAGTCGCGCCCGATTAAAACGGCGTTGATGGACAATGCCGTAGTGGTCGGCGTGGGCAATATTTATGCCAACGAAAGCCTGTTTCAGGCAGCCTTGTTGCCGACCCGACCCGCCAAGTCTTTGAGTTTGGACGACTGCGCCCGTTTGGTGGCGGCGGTGAAAGCGATTTTGGCGCGGGCAATTGAAAAAGGCGGCAGCACGCTGCGCGATTTTGTCGATAGCGAAGGCAAAAGCGGTTATTTCCAGCAGGAATATGCGGTGTACGGGCGTGCGGGTTTGCCGTGTCCGCAGTGCGCCGCGCCGGTTGAAAAAAGCGTGATTGGGCAGCGCGGTACGTTTTATTGTGCCGTATGCCAAATTTAGGGGCTGTTGTACAATACCCGAAACGGTCGATGCGACAGGTTTCGGGTATTTTTTATGGAATCGATTTTGGAATTGCGCCATTTGCGGACTTTGACGGCGCTGGCGGATACGGGCAATGTGTCGGCGGCGGCGGGACGGGTGTTTTTGACCCAATCGGCGTTGTCGCACCAAATCCGCATGTTGGAAAAGCATTTCGGCACGCCCTTGTTTGAACGCAAATCCGTGCCTTTGCGCTTTACCCCTGCGGGCGAGCGTTTGTTGAAGCTGGCGCGGGAAATTTTGCCTTCGGTGGCGGCGGCGGAGCGCGATTTGACCCAAATCGTTCACGGTGAAGCGGGGCAGTTGCGTTTGGCGGTGGAGTGCCACACCTGTTTTGATTGGCTGATGCCCGCGATGGGCGTGTTTCGTCCGCAGTGGCCGCAGGTGGAGTTGGACATCGTGTCGGGGTTTCAGGCAGACCCTGTGGCGTTGTTGTTGGCGCAACGGGCGGATTTGGCGGTGGTTTCTGAAGCGGTGGCGCAGCCCGATATTGTGTTTTATCCGCTTTTTGCCTACGAAACGGTGGGCATTTGTGCGCCCGAACACCCGCTTGCGGCACAAAAAATCTGGCAGGCACAGGATTTTGCCGATGAAACGCTGATTAGCTATCCCGTGCCGGACGATATGTTGGATTTGTTGCGCAAAGTGCTGTTGCCGCAGGGAATTTATCCGCAGCGCCGTACCAGCGAACTCACCATTGCCATTGTGCAGTTGGTGGCGAGCCGGCGCGGGATTGCCGCGCTGCCGCGTTGGTCGGTGCTGCCCTATGTGGAGAAAAACTATATTGTGGCGCGACAAATCGGGCGTCCGCCCCTACAAAGCGAGCTGTACGCCGCTTTGCGCCGCCAAGATGCCCAACGCGCTTATCTGAACGACTTTTGCGCCATCATGCGCCGCGAGAGCTTTGCCAATCTCGAAGGGCTGACCCCGCTTGCCAACAGCCCTTGAACATACAGGGTTTTGTCCTTATATTCCCGATTGAAAAACAAGTTATCGCTCTATTTTCCGCCAAAATTTCCTATCGGTTTTTCCCCTTGTTTCCCCTTGGTCAAACAAGGGGAAAACGCCGCGCCGCACAACAGGAGAACCGCCATGACCGAACTTGCCGAACTGCGCCAACGTTACACCGACCACGCCGCCACCTTGCCCGATGGTGCGCGGCAGTCGCTGCTCAATGCTCTTGCCCTTGCCGACACGCACTATCCCGCCGATGCGCGTGGCACGCAGGCGGGCGAACCTTTGATGCCGCGCCTGCTTTCCGCCGCGCTGATGGTGGCGGAGATGGACTTGCTGCCCGATGCCGTTGCCGCCACCGTACTCACCAACCTGCCGCGTTTTTACCCCGATTGGGCAGAAACCATTACCGAACAATGCGGCGCGTCCGTGTGCCAACTCGTGCGCGGCATTGACGAAGTGCAAAAACTCACCCACCTCACCCGCATGGACGCGCACGCCACCCCCGAAGAACGCGCCCGCCAAGCCGAAACCATGCGCAAAATGCTGCTGGCGATGGTGTCCGACATCCGCGTGGTGCTGATTAAACTCGCGTTGCGCACCCGCACCATGCAGTATTTGAGCCAAGTTCCCGACAGCCCCGCCGTGCGCACCCTTGCCAAAGAAACGTTGGACATTTTCGCCCCGCTCGCCAACCGCTTGGGCGTGTGGCAGCTCAAATGGCAGCTCGAAGACTTGGGTTTCCGCCACCACAACCCCGAAGAATACCGCCGCATCGCCAAACTGCTGGACGAAAAACGCGAAGAACGCTTGGAATACATTGAAAATTTTCTCAACACCCTGCGCGGCGAAATGGACAAAGCCCGCATTCATTATGACGTGGCAGGCCGTCCCAAGCACATTTATTCCATTTACAAAAAAATGGTCAAGAAAAAGCTGGACTTTGACGGCTTGTACGACATTCGCGCCGTGCGGATTTTGGTGGACAGCGTGGCGGAGTGTTACAGCACTTTGGGCATCGTCCACAGCCTGTGGCAGCCGATTCCGGGCGAGTTTGACGACTATATTGCCAATCCGAAAGGCAACGGCTATAAAAGTTTGCACACCGTGATTGTCGGGCCGCAGGACAAGGGCATCGAAGTGCAAATCCGCACCTTTGAAATGCACGAGTTCAACGAATTCGGCGTGGCGGCGCACTGGCGTTACAAAGAGGGCGGCAAGGGCGACAGTGCCTACGAACAAAAAATCGCGTGGTTGCGCCAACTGCTGGATTGGCGCGAAAACATGGCGCAAAGCGGCACGGAAGATTTGGCGTCCGCCTTTCAAACCGAATTGTTCAACGACACCATTTATGTGCTGACCCCGCACGGCAAAGTGTTGTCGCTGCCTGCGGGCGCCACGCCGATTGATTTTGCCTACGCGCTGCACAGCGATTTGGGCGACCGTTGTCGCGGCGCGAAAGTGGACGGGCAAATCGTGCCTTTGTCCACCGCTTTGGAAAACGGGCAGCGCGTGGAAATCATCGCCGCGAAAACAGGCGAACCTTCGGTGAACTGGTTGCACGAAGGCTGGGTGAAAAGCAGTCGCGCCATCGGCAAAATCCGCGCCCATATCCGCCGCCAAAACGCCGAAACCATTCGCGAAGACGGCAAAAACCAGTTTGACAAAATCGTGGCGAAAATCCACCCGAAGCCAAACCAGCAGCAGCTTTGCGAAAAACTGGGTTTCAGGCAGCTTGAGGATTTGTACACCGCCATCGGGCAGGGCGAACTCACGCCCCGCGCCGTGCAAAAAGCCTGCGAAACCGCGCCGCCGCCGCCGCCCGTTAATCCGCAAAGCATTGTCCGCAAGTCAAAAATCAAAAAAACGGGCGGTAACGGCGTGTTGGTGGACGGCGAGGACGGCTTGATGACCAATTTGGCAAAATGCTGCAAACCCGCGCCGCCCGACCTGATTGGCGGTTTCGTTACCCGCGAGCGCGGCATTTCCATTCACCGCCAAAGCTGTACGGATTTCGTCAATTTGTCGCGGCAGCACCCCGAAAAAGTGCTGCCCGCAAGCTGGGCGGCGGACGGCGCGGAACAGGTGTTTGCCATCGGCATTGAGGTGCGGGCGCACGACCGTGCCGGTTTGCTGCGCGATGTGTCCGACACTTTTACCCGCCACAAGCTGAACGTTACCGCCGTGCAAACGCAGTCGCGCAATCTGGAAGCGGCGATGCGCTTTACGCTGGAGGTGAAGCAGGTGGACGATTTGCCGCGCGTGCTGGCATCGGTGGCGGAGGTGAAGGGTGTGATGAGTGTGATGCGTTTGTAAAAAAGGTTTCAGGCAGCCTGCGTTTGGGAACGCGGCTGCCTGAAAGAACATTTAAAGGATAAACAAAATGTTAGGCTTGGCAATTTTATTCGGATTGGCGGTATGGTGTGTCGTTACCCTGATTGCCACGCTGATTGGCTACACAATCGGCAAGAAAAAGGGCATGGTAACGGGATTTATGCTGACGATGGGCGGCTGGTTGGTTTGGTGGGCGGTGGAGTTTGCCTATATTCAAGCGAAAGTCAGCTATTTGTGCCACACAGAAGCGGGAACAACCGTATATGTAACGCCCGAACAATGGCGCAAACAGATTGGGGAGGCAGAGTGGCAAACCTTACAAGAAGATTTTAAAAATATTAGCAGTAATTGGACGGTTGAGTTTAATGGGAAAAAGTATTATGGCTTAAATCAACCCAATAGACGATTGATTAACTTTTATGCTCGCGATAAGAATTCCGATGGTATTAGTGATTATGATGAAATTTATGTGGATAAAATCACAAATCAAGTGTTATTTACTCAACGTTTCTTTTCAGTAGGCACACCAGCCATTGCAAACTCATTAGAGGGATTAAAATTTTGGCTGGATAGGGTTGATGACTGTGGTCCTGATAATGATGAAGACAGGTTTTTTCATCGGAATTATACAAATTATTCAATAGAGTAAATCGTAGTAGTAGGCGTAGGGTGCGCCATGCGCACCATCTATTTGAAAAATCGGAAAAACGGTGCGCTGGGCGCACCCTACAACGGGCGTTCCCTCCCCTGCTTGCGGGGGAGGGCTGGGGTGGGGGTGCAACGCTGCATTTCAAAGCGGATTTTTCTTTAAAAACGGACTGCGTTTCCCCCACCCTGACCCTCCCCCGTAAACGGGGGAGGGAATATTTTTGCACCATGTATTTGAGAAACCGGAAAAACGGCGGGCGAAACATTTTCAGGCTGCCTGAAAACCCCGCATCACGCTCTGGAACGTGCCGTGATGCGGTTCAAACGATACACCGCCAAGCCCGACAGCAAGATGAAAAATGCCGTCATTCCCACATTTGCGGGAATGACGGTGTTGTGGTTTTGGGTCAAATTGATGATGCGCTTTGGGGCATTATTGCGGCTTCAGCTTGGCGGTGGCGGCTTTGTCCAGTTTGCAGTTGTCCACAATCACGGCATTGGTTTTGCCCTGACGCACGGACAACACGCCGCCGTCCACTTGGGTGATGGTGTCGCCGTTGGCGGGTTTGGTCGTCCACATGGTGCCGTCCGCATCGATGCTGACAAAGCGGTTGCCCGCCGCGCCGCCGTCTTGGGCAAACAGCCCCGGTGAAATGATGTTGTTGATTTTCACTTGCGCCACCACCACGCGCTTGTCTTTGATGCCGTACATGGCGTTGAGTTTGACCGTGCCGCCCTGCGATTGGCAAATGTAGGCGGCTTCTTTTTTGCTGTCGATGGTCAGCTCGGCGGCAAACGCGCCCGCACAGGCAAACAGTGCGGTGCAAGCGGCAATCACGGTTTTCATTATCGCGTCCTTTCGCAATTTGGGGAGAAAACGCCATTATAAACCCGCGCCGTGTTGCCGTGTGTTTGTGCGGCGTTAAACTTCGTTGGCGGCAAACCATGCCGATACGGTGTGTTCCACTTCGTCAATGCCTTGCTTTTTCAGGCTGGAAAACAGTTGTACGGTGGCGTTTTGCCCGCGCGCGCGCAAGGATTGTTTGACCGCCGACAAGGTTTTGATTTGTTCGTTCTTGGATAATTTGTCGGCTTTGGAAAGCAGAATATGCACGGGCTTGCCGGTGGGGGCGAAAAAGTCCAGCATTTGCCCGTCGGCGGGTTTGAGCGGGTGCCGTGCGTCCATAATCAGCAGCAGCCCGATGAGCTGGCGGCGCGTTTGCAGGTATTGCCCCAGCAGGGTAATCCAGTGGGCGCGTACCGCTTCGGGGACTTGCGCGTAGCCGTAGCCCGGCAAATCCGCCAGAAACGCGCCGCTTGCCAGCTCGAAAAAATTGATGTGTTGGGTGCGTCCCGGTGTTTTGGAAACATACGCCAAACGCACGTGGTTGCACAGGGTGTTGATGGCGCTGGATTTGCCCGCGTTGCTGCGCCCGACAAAGGCAATTTCGGCGGGGGTGTCGGGCAGGTCTTTCAAGTGATTGACGGTGGTAAAGAATTTGGCGTTTTGAAAAAGGCGGCTCATGGCAGGTTCGGTGTACGCAGTGGCAATATTGGTATAGAATACCATGCTTGGCGGGGTAAAATCCATTCACGAACCACATTAGGGCGTGTCATCATTTACTTATGCGGCGGTATTTTCAGCCCAAATGAGCACCTGCCGCGTTGAAAATCCTTGCACGGTGTCCGGCCTTGCGCGGGTTTTCGCCCTGTATCTGCGGATTTTTGCTTGAAAAACCGCTTCGCAAAGCCGTTGATGACACGCCCTGGCTTATTCTACCGCCGTGTACGGCGGGTTTCAAACCAAAAAGGAATTTTGATGAAACGATTGTTTATTGCATTGGGGATGTTGGGCAGCGCGGCAGTCGCCGCACCGCAGGCGGAGTTGGCAAAAGGCAAGCAGATTGCCGAACAGGTTTGCGCTGCCTGCCACGCCGCAGACGGCAACAGCAACATCGCCGCCTATCCGCGCTTGGCAGGTCAGCACCACAAGTTTATTTTCAAGCAAACCAAAGACATCAAAGAAGGCAAACGCACAACGGGCGCTGCCGCTTCCATGATGGCGGCGATACAGCAGTTGAGCGACGACGACATCCGCAACGTGGCCGCATTCTACGCCGCACAGCAGGCGCGTCCGGGCGAAACCAATCCCAAAGCCAATCCGCAATTGGGCGCGAAAATCTTCCGTGGCGGCTTGCCCGAGAAAAAAATCCCCGCCTGCATGGCGTGCCACAGCCCCAACGGTGCGGGCATTCCCGCCGGCGGCACCGAAGTTACCGCCTATCCGCGCCTGAGCGGGCAACATGCCGACTACGTGGTCGAGCAGCTCAAAGCCTACGCCGCCGACAAACGCACCGGCAACATGATGCGCGACATTGCCAAACGCATGAGCGAAGAAGACATGAAAGCCGTTGCCAACTTCATTCAAGGCTTGCATTAAGGTGCGTCATTGTTTGATATTTTCTGATGAAAATCAGTGAAATATAAAACGCCGTCATTTCCGCGCATGCGCAAATCCACTACACGACGACCTGCGGGCAATGTTTCGTCAAGGTTTGTTTGGGTTTGTCGTTGGATTTCCGCCCGCGCGGGCATGGCGGTGCCGTGTTGTTCAGCCAATTGGTGAAACACCGCTTGCCCGCTATCGGGCAAAGGTTTCCGCTTGGCGGGTGATGCGCCCCAAACCGCCGCATTGGCGAATTTTATCTCGGGTCGTCCGAACGGTAAAAACCGTTTCAGACGACCCGAATCGGCGTACAATACCGCGATTTTCCGTCTGATTTTTTCCCATGCCCCGAAACGCGAACAAAATCCCCCTTATCCGCCGCCCTTGGTTTGCCTTTTTAAGCTCGATGCGTTTTGCCGTTGCGCTTTTGTGCGTGTTGGCGGTGGCGTCCGTCATCGGCACCGTGTTGCAGCAAAACCAGCCGCCGCAAAACTATGTGGTCAAATTCGGCCCGTTTTGGGCGGAAATGTTCCGCGCCTTGGGGCTGTTTGACGTTTACGCTTCATGGTGGTTCGTGCTGATTATGCTGTTTTTGGTACTCAGCACGGGCTTGTGCCTGTGGCGCAACATTCCCCCGTTTGTGCGCGAAATGCGCTCGTTCCGTCTGAACGCCACTGCCAAATCACTGGCACACATGCGCCACAACACGCAAATCGAAGGTTTGCGCCCCGCCCTCGCCGCCCGTTATCTGACGGTAAACGGCTTCCGCGTGAAAAGCCAAACCCGCCAAGACGGCAGCGTGCTGCTCGCCGCCAAAAAAGGCACGGCAAACAAATGGGGCTATATATTGGCGCACAGTGCCTTAATCGTCATCTGCACGGGCGGGCTGATAGACAGCAACCTGCTGCTCAAGCTGGGCATGCTCGGCGGGAAAATCGTTCCCGACCAACACGCCGTGTTCGCCCGCGATTTCCAACCCGAAAGCACGCTCGGCACGGGCAATCCCTCCTTTCGCGCCAATGCTGAAATTGTCGAAGGGCAAACGGCAGACGTGGCGTTTGTCAATGCCGACAAAGGGCTGCTGCTGCAACAATTGCCCTTTGCCATCGAATTGAAAAAATTCCACATCGATTTTTACGACACGGGCATGCCCAAAGATTTCGCCAGCGATTTGCGCATCACCGACAAAGTCACCGGCGAACAGCACGAAACCACCATCCGCGTCAATCACCCGCTCACCTACAAAGGGCTGACCGTGTATCAGGCAAGCTACGGCGACGGCGGCTCGGATTTGCAGTTCCGTACATGGAATTTGGGCGGAACGGGCGCAGCCGTGCCGATGAAAGCCGTGTCGCAACGCCAATACCCGCTCGACTTGGGCGACACGGGGCGTTACCGTTTGGAATTTGGCGAACTGCGCGTTTACAATGTGGAAAACGTGGAAGCAACGGACGATAAAGACACCCGCAGCGTGCGTCAGGGCAAAAAATTTCAAAATGTCGGGCCCACCATCACCTTCAAGCTGCGCGACGGCGCGGGGCAGGCCCGCGAATACGTCAATTATCTGCTGCCCCTGCTGCGCGAAGGCAATTTGTTTTTCGCCACGGGCGAGCGCGACCATGCCAATGCGCCCTACCGTTGGTTGATGATTCCCGCAGACGCGCAGGGCAAGCCGGACGGGTTTATGGCATTGCGGGCGACTTTGCTCAACCCCGAAGCACGGGCGGCGGTGATTGACAAAACGGTGGCGGCGGTGGGCGAAGACAAACGCCCGCAATTCAAACTGGCGGTGGAAAACCTGCTGGCGCAGTTTGTGCGCGGCGGGTTTCGCGAAATCGACCGCCACATTCAAACCACCGTCCCCGCCGCAGAGCAGCAGAAAACGGGCGAATTGATGTATCAGATTTTGGTCGGTACGATGCACACCCTGCTCGATGACGCGCTGGTTCGCCACAAGCTGCCGCCCATGCCCGCAGGCGAAGCCAAAAGCACTTTCGTGCTGAACAGCTTGGACGCGTACACGGGTTTGACGGGTTTTTCTTCGCCGGTGCTGATGCAGCTTACGGGCTACAAGCAGGTGAATATGTCGGGTTTGCAAATCAGCAAATCGCCCGGTGCGGGCTTGGTGTATCTCGGTTCGCTGCTGCTGGTGTTGGGAACGGTGTTTATGTTTTATGTGCGCGAAAAACGGGCGTGGCTGTTGTTTGACGGCGGTTCGGCGCGGTTTGCGATGTCGTCTTCGCGCAGCGAGCGCGATTTGCGGCGCGAGTTTCCCGAGCATGTGGAAAAATTGGGTATTTTGGCACGCGATATGGGGGAAAAAACCTGATGAAAACGCGGGTATTGCCGCGCACGCGCTGGTCGTCGCCCGCTTTGTGGCGACCCACGCCGGTGTCGCTGGCGGTGCTGGTGTCGTCTTTGGCACTGTTTGGCATCGGCGAGGGAATGTTGGTGATTGCGGCATTGGGTTCGACGCCTTGGGTGGTGTTCGCGCAGGGGATTGCGCAAACGACGGGCATCGGTTTGGGCTGGGCGACGTTTTGGGTGAGCGCGGGGGTGATGTTGTTGTGGCTGCCGTTGCGGATGCGTCCGGGCTTGGGGACGCTGTTGAATATGGTGGTGATTGCGGCGGTGTTGGGGGCGTTTGTGCAATGGTTGCCCGCGCCGGCGCATTGGGCGTTGCGGGCGGGTTTGTGCGTGGGCGGGGTGCTGACGGTGGGGGTGGCTTCGGCACTGTATCTGACCTGTCATCTCGGGGCGGGCCCGCGAGACGGGCTGATGGTGGGGATTTGTCGGGCAACGGGTTGGCGCATCGGGGCGGTGCGGACGGTGTTGGAGGTGTCGGTATGCGCGGCGGGTTGGCTGTTGGGCGGTACGTTGGGGGTGGGGACGTTGCTGTTTGCTTTCGGTGTGGGCTGGGTGGTGCAAACGGCGGTCGGTGTGATGAGGCATGGGGGCGAACCTGCCTGATTGCCGTCCGCCGTTTTGCCCGAATGATATAGTTGATTAAAATCGCAACGATACGGCGTTGCCAACGCCCTTATGTACGACCCCGTACACGGCGGGCGTTGTCGCCTTGTCTCGTTTTTATTTTTATCAACTATACATTTTTGTAATAAAAACGAAGAAAATACGAACACGAAAAGGAAACACGCATCATGACCGAACGCAGCGATGTTTTGCCGCAGCACGAGTTGCTGCAAGAAAAATCTTGGATAAAAAAGCTGACCGTCTCCGATTGGCTGTTTGCGGCGGTGGTGCTGGCTGCCGCCGTTGCCGCGCAAATCGCCGTGCCGCACCATATGGACGGCTACGAAACCGCGATTTTGTGGGCAAGTGCGGCGGTTGCGGTGGCATTGGGCTGGTTTCACAAACCTTTGCGCTGGTTTATGCTCGGCACGGCGGCGGCGGCGGCTTTGGCGGTGTGGCTGTATGCGGGCGACATTGCCCGTGCCGGCGACCAGATTTCCGCCGCCACCGGCAAGGCGCAGGGCAAATTTCTGCTGCGCTATTTTTTGAGCAGCCAATCGGCGATTATGTGGCAGTGCGCTTTAACGGTTTTGGCGTTTGCCGCCTACACCTTCGGCGCATTGGCGGCATGGCGCGTCCACAAACGCCGTCCCGATGCCCCCTCCGGCAACATCGTGCTGAATTTGGGGACGCAGTTGGCATGGGCGGGCGCGTTTGCGGGCTTTACCGGCTTGCTGGTGCGTTGGCACGAAAGCTATCTGCTGCGCCCCGATGCGGGGCATATTCCCGTGTCGAACCTGTATGAAGTGTTTATCCTGTTTATGGTGATTACCGCGCTGATGTATTTGTATTACGAGAAAAAATTTTCCATGCAAAAGCTCGGCGGCTTCGTGTACGGGCTGATGTGCGTGCTGGCGGGCTTTGTGTTGTGGTACAGCGCATCACGCGGCGCACACCAAATCCAACCTCTGATTCCCGCGCTGCAATCGTGGTGGATGAAAATCCATGTACCCGCCAATTTCATCGGCTACGGCGCATTCGGCATGGCGGCGATGTTCGGCGTGGCGCAACTGCTTGCCCTGCGCGGCAGCCGTTTTCTGCCCGATGCCGCGCAGATTGAAGAAGCCATGTACAAAGCCATTGCGGTGGGCTTTTTGTTTTTCACCATCGCCACCATCTTGGGCGCACTGTGGGCGGCAGACGCGTGGGGACGCTACTGGAGCTGGGACCCGAAAGAAACGTGGGCGTTTATCGTTTGGCTCAACTACGCCGTGTGGCTGCACATGCGTTTGGTGGCGGGCTGGCGCGGCAAGGTGTTGGCGTGGTGGGCGATTATCGGCTTGTTTATCACGGCTTTTGCCTTTGTCGGCGTAAACATGTTTTTAAGCGGTCTGCATTCTTACGGACAATTGTAAAATCTTGATGATTGGAAAAATATGAAAACCATTACCCTGTACACCCGTTCCTACTGCCCCTACTGCACGATGGCGAAAAACCTGCTCGCGCAGGTGGGTGCGGCAGAACGCATTCACGAAATTTCTTTGGACGGCAACGACGCCGCGTTTGACGAAATGCGCGAAAAAAGCGGACGGCGCACCGTGCCGCAGATTTTTATCGGCAACGTGCATGTGGGCGGCTTTACCGACTTGCAGCAGCTTCACCGCGAGGGCGGGCTGATGCCGCTTCTGGATTGACCCGACCCGTTTTGCACAAGCAAAAAATCCGCACCGTTGCCATACGGTGCGGATTGTGTTTGCGGGTAAACGCCGAATCAAGCGGCGGCGCTGTCTTCCGCATCATTGTGCATATAATGCTTGCGGACGCTGCGTTTGACCTTTTCCAGCTTCAGGCTGATGGTTTCGCCCAAGCGCAGTGCCAAGCCGATGGCGAGAATGTCCACCACCGCCAATTGCAGCATGCGCGACACCATCGGCGTATAACGGCTGTTGTCTTCCTGCACCGCCACCGGCAGCACGCAATCTGCCAACTGGGCGAGCGGGCTGTCGCTGCGGGTGATGGCGATGACCTGCGCCCCGTTTTCTTTGGCAATGCTGACCGCATCAAGCAGCTCGATAGACGAGCCCGAATTGGAAATCACCACCAGCACATCGTCGCGGCTGAGTACCGATGCCGCCATCAATTGCGTGTGGGTATCGGAATAGGCAACGGTGGACACGCCGAAACGGAAAAACTTGTGCTGCGCGTCCTGCGCGACAATGCCCGAATTGCCCACGCCGTAAAACTCGATGCGGCGGGCATGGGTCAAAATGGCGACGGCGCTTTCCAAATCGCTTTGGTTCAGGCTGCGGCGCGCGCCGAGCAGGGCGGCGGCGGCGTTGCCCAAGACTTTTTCCATCACGTCGCCCATGCTGTCGTCGATATTCAGCTCGGCGTGGACGTAGGGCAGCCCCGAATGGCTGATGCTGGCAGACAATGCCAATTTGAACTCGGGCAGGCCTTTGAAACCCAAGCTGCGGCAGAAACGGATGACGGTGGGCTGGCTTACGCCCGCCCGTTCGGCGATTTCCGCCACGGCGGCATGGACGAACCATTTGGGTTCTGCCAAAGCGCATTCGGCGACTTTGCGCTCCGCCGTGGAAAGTCCGTTTAATTCTTCACTGATTTTGCTGAGCATAAAGCTGATTCCTTTCTCGATAACCGGTTTGTGCGGTTAAAAATGTCAATATTGTATTGTACTGTGTTTCGACAGGTATTCGTCCCGAAATAAAAACAATGACGCCAATATCCGCGCATCGCCCGTTTGCGGACAGGCAATCAGTTTGTCCACGTCCGACAGGGGAACGGCAACCGTTTGCAGGGGTTCGGGTTCGTCTCCGGGCAGTTTGGCGGGGGTCAGTGTTTCGGCAATGAACAGGTGCATGGGGCTGTACATGTGTCCGGGCGAGGTGTAAAGCGGACGCAGGGGGGTGAGCCGCGCTGCCGCAAAGCCGATTTCTTCCTGCAATTCGCGGTTGGCGCTTTGTTCGGGGGTTTCGCCGGCGTCAATCAGCCCTTTGGGCAGGGTTAGTTCGTAACGCTCGGTGCCGACTGCGTATTCGCGTATCATCAGCAGGTGGTTTTCGTGGACGGGCAGCACCATGACGGCGGGACGGCGGGCGGGGGTGAGCCGTTCGTAGGTGCGTTCCGCGCCGTTGGCAAAACGCAAGTCCACGCTTTGCACTTCAAATACGGCGGTTTTGGCGGCAAGGCGTACGGATAAAATTTGCGGTGGGGTGAGTGTGTGCGACAAGTAGTCCATTGTTTTTCTCCTGACGGCGGTCGGTGGGGGCAGGCACAATTGTAACGCAATTACGCGGTGATGCGCCAAGCGCACCGCCAAAAGCTTGGAACGTCAGCACCGTCCGCGCAGATGTTGCCGCAATGCCGCGCTCGCGCCCGTGAGACCCGGATGTTGCGCCAGCACGATGTAGGCGGGAATCGCTGCCAAGTAGGCGGAAAAACGTCCTTTGTGTTCAAAGCGGGCGCGGAAGGGTGATTGGGCGAAGTCGTCCCGCAGGCGCGGAACGATGCCGCCGCACAGGTACACGCCGCCGCGCGCGCCCAATGTCAGTGCCAAATTGCCCGCCGCCGTGCCCAGTGCGCCGCAAAATACGTCCACCGCACGGCGGGCGGCGGGGACGGTGTGGCGGCGGCGGGTGATTTCGGCGGCGTCCAACTGCGGCGGTTCGCCCGCGTATTGTCCTGCCAGCGCTTCGTACACCAGTGCCAAGCCCGCACCGCTCAACACGCGTTCGGCGGAAACGTGCCCGAAACGTTGTGCGGCAAGCTGCCAGACCTGCCGTTCGGCATCGTCTTGGGGGGCAAAGCTGGCGTGTCCGCCTTCGCCCGCCAATGCCAGCCATGTGCCGTTGCCGGCGGGCAGCAGCCCGCTCACGCCCAAGCCCGTGCCCGCGCCGATAACGGCTTTGGGCGCGTCCGGCACGGCTTCGCCGCCGCCGATTTGCAGCAGGTCGCGTTTGTCGGGCTGCGCCACCGCCAATGCCTGTGCGGTGAAGTCGTTCAGCAGCAGCAGGGTGTCCAAGCCCAAATCGCGGCGGGTGTGTTCGATGGAAAACGCCCAGTGGTGGTTGGTCATCTGCACCCAATCGCCGGCAACGGGGGTGGCAACCGCCATGGCGGCGTGCCGGACGGCGGGGTTGCCCGCGTGTTGGAGAAAGGCGCGTACGGCATCGCCCAAGCAGGCGTAATCGGCGCACGCCAACACTTCGACACGCGTCCACTGCTGCGCTGCGGTTTCGAGTGCGAAGCGGGCGTTGGTGCCGCCGATGTCGGCAAGCAGGCGGGGAAAATGGGCGCAATCAGTCATGGCAGAACACGCGGGTGCGGGTGTGCGGGTCGTGCAGCACGCGGCTGACGGGCAAATCGGCGCACACGCCTTCGGCAGCGCGGCGGAACACCGCCAGTTTTTCCGCCCCGCCGATGGCGAGAAACACTGCCCCTGCGCCGCAAATGGCAGACAAACTCATGCTGATGCGCTCGTGCGGCGCGGTCATCGGGCTGGTGTGCAGCACAAGCGGCGCATCGGGCGCGAGTGCCGCCGCCAACTGCGGCGCGTGCGGAAACAGGCTGGCGGTGTGTCCGTCCGCGCCCATGCCCAACACCACCACATCGGGTTGCACCAAACGGGCGCGTGCCGCCGCCACCACCGCCGCCGCATCGCGCAAATCTTCCGCTTTTGCGCCGTCTGCCACCAAAGCCAGCCAAGACGCCTGTGCCGCCGCACCCTGCAACAAATGTTCGCGCACCAGTGCCGTATTGCTGTCGGCGTGCGTGGTGGGGACGATGCGTTCGTCTGCCAAAGTCAGGTTCACACGCGCCCATGCCACATCGCGTTCGCGCAGCGCGTGAAAAAACGTAATCGGCGAACGCCCGCCCGATACCGCCAAAGTGGCACGCGGCTGCCGTGCCAGCACACCGTTCAAAGCCGATGCCGCCGCATCTGCCAAAGCCGAAGCCGCCTGTGCCGCATCGGAAAAATTCCGCACTTCCATAACTGCGATTCCTCAAACCATAGGGTGATTTTGCGGACGGCATTGTAACGCAAATCGCCCGCATTGCGCCTGTTCGGGCGAGACGTTATTGCCGCAGCCCCTGCTTGATGCTCGCCCAACCTTCGGGGTCGGGCTGCCATGCCACCGCATCGCCGCGCATCAACGCCCGCATCAACTGCGCCGTTTCCGCATCGGTGCGCTGCGCCGTTTCCACCAAACGGCTGTTGGCGAAAAACGATAAATTCGGGTCGTACAGCTCGGTTGCCTTTTCCAACTGATATAAATCGCGCTTTTCGTAAAAACGGCGCAACTCGGCGGCTTTTTGCGGCGGCACGCCCAAAATTTCCAAAGCAATCTGCCCCGTATTCATCGCCGAATCAAACGTTTCGCGGATAATATAATCCGCACCCGCATGGTGCAGGTCGTAGGCATGCAAACGGTCGTAAGCGCGGGCGATAATCGGCAGCTTCGGACAATGACGGCGGATAAACGCCACCACATCGGTGGCACGGTGGCGGTCACCGATGCACACCGCCACCAATTTCGCCTCGTGCAGCCCCGCCGAAATCAGCAATTCCGGACGGGTGGCATCGCCGTAATGGGTTTTGATGCCGTATTCGGTGAGCCGTTCCACCGTTTCCGCGTGGTGGTCAATCACGGTGGAGGCAAAACCGCAAGCGTTGAGCAGGCTGTTGATTTGATGACCGAAGCGTCCGTGTCCGAGCAAAATCACGGGATTGGATTCGTGAATGGCATCGTGTTCGCGTTCGGGCGTGCGGGGATTGTGGCGGCTGCGCGGCAGCAGGATTTTTTCATAAACGATAAATAGCAGGGGCGTCAAAACCATCGACAACGCCACCACCAGCGCGATGCGGTCGAGCCACTGCGCGGTCAGCACCTTGCCTTGGTCGGCAATCGACAACAGCACGAAACCGAATTCCCCTGCCTGTGCCAAACTCAAGGCAAACAGCTTCGCACCCAATGCAGGCAGCCTGAACAGTTTGCCCAAGCTCCACAAAATCAGCATTTTGATGCCCAAAGTGGCAAGGGTCAGCGCGGCAATCAGCCAAAACTCGCGTCCCAGCACGGCAAAATTCATGCCCGCGCCCACCGTGATGAAAAACAATCCCAACAGCAAGCCTTTAAACGGCTCCAAATTGCTTTCCATTTCATGACGGTAGCTGCTGTTTGCCAATGCCACGCCCGCAATAAACGCGCCCAGCGCGGGCGACAGCCCCACCAGCGACATCAACGCGGCAATCCCGACCACCAAAGCCAGCGTAAACAGGGTAAACAGTTCGCGCAAATGGGTTTTGACAATCAGGCGGAACATTCTCGGCACGGCATAACGCACCGCCAGCACAATCAGCAGCATCGCCGCCACGCTCACCGCCGCCAATACCCAGCCCGGTTGTGCCGCCAACAGTTTGCCGTGTGCGGCGGGCGAAGCGGCAGGCGCAACCGCCAACAAAGGCAGCAGGGCGAGCATGGGAATTGCCGCCACGTCTTGAAACAGCAGCACGGCAAACCCTGCCTGTCCGCCGGCCGTTGCCAACAGGTTTTTTTCGGAAAAGGTTTGCAGCACGATGGCGGTGGACGACAGGGCGAGAATGCAGCCGATGGCGGTACCGGTGCGCCAGTCCAAACCGAAGGCGTACATCGCGGCGGCGGCGAGTGCCGCCACACTCAAACCCACCTGCAAACCGCCCAAGCCCAACAGCTTGTGGCGCATCTGCCAAAGCATTTGCGGCGCGAGTTCCAGCCCCACCAAAAACAGCATCATTACCACACCGAATTCGGCGATGTGCTGGATTTTTTCGGCTTCATCGCCCACAAAACCCAGCACGGGGCCAATCACAATGCCCGCAATCAAATAGCCCAATACCGAACCCAAACCCAATCTTTGCGACACCAGCACCGCCGCCACCGCAAAAAACAAATACATGCAGGTATAAAGCAAAAGTGCCGTCATGAAACTGCCCCCGTTGCCGTAAAAAAAGCGCGATTGTAGCCGAAAAAGCGCGTTCGGGCTGCCCGAGCAGGGTGGCATGCGCCGTTGTTCCGCAGATGATGACGCACCCTAGGTTGTGTCACCATTTAAACTTTTATACTGAAAATCAGTGCAATATAAAAATGTGTCGTCATTCCCGCGCAGGCGGGAATCCAAAACAAATTTCAAAAAGCATTGATAAAACATCGCTTCACAAACATCAGCTAGTGGATTCCCGCATTTGCGGGAATGACGGCGTTTTTTTATTATGCTGATTTATAATGGAAAAGTTTAATTGACGACACGCCCTAATGTGCCTTGTGCGTGGTGCTGTACACAATCTTGTCCGTCCACGCCATCGCCACTGCCGACACCAAAAAGCCCAGATGCAATAAAAGCTGCCACATAATCTGGCTTTCGGGCAAATTACCCGCGTTGATAAAGGTTTGCAGCAAATGAATGGACGAAATGCTGATAATCGCCATCGACAGTTTCACTTTCAACACCGAAGCGTTCACATGATTGAGCCATTCCGGTTGGTCGGGGTGTTCGTCCACGTTCAGGCGCGACACGAAAATTTCATAACCGCCAATCAGCACCATAATCAACAAGTTGGCAATCATCACCACATCAATCAGGCTCAACACGGCGAGCATAATCGCGTTTTCGTCCATCGCGCCCAAATTGGCGACCAAGTGCCACAGCGATTTCAAAAACTTATACGAATAAATGCCTTGCACCACAATCAGCCCGAGATAAATCGGCAGTTGCAGCCAACGGCTGAAGAAAATCAGTTTGCCCAAAGGGGTGTGAAATTTGGCGATTTGCTTGGTTTCCATTGTCAAAAAGCGCGTATTTTAACGAAAAAAGCCCGCATTGTGCGGGCTGGGGCGGTTTCGGGCAGCCTTCGGAAAAAACGTCATTCCCGCGCAGGCGGGAATCCAAGTCGAAGCACGACAAACTTTGATAAAACATCGCTTGCCAAACATTGGGCAGTGGATTCCCGCATTCGCGGGAATGACGGCATTTTTATATTATACTGATTTAAATTAGAAAAGTTTAATTAATGACACGCCCTAGTGATGGCTGTGTCCGATTTGGAAGGTGAGCGTGGTGTAAGCCGCCAGTTTTTGGCACACTTTTTGGTCGGGGAAATCGGTTTTGTGTTCCACCATCGCTTTCCAAAAGCCTTGACGCAGGGGAATGATGTCTACCGTGCCGTCATCGCCCGTGGTGTCGGAAAACGCCTGCGCTTCGGTTTTGTGGGTTTTGCTGCGGTCGCTGGTGTCAAAGCCGTCAAAAGTGGCGGTAACGGTGGCTTTGGGCAAAGGCTCGCCGTTAAACAGCACTTTCACTTTGAAACGTTCGCCCACATGAATATTGGCGGGATTGTCCAAAGGCACGATTTCCAACACCTGACCAACGGGCTTGGTAATCACGTCTTTGCTTGCGCTTTCATGGCCGACATTGACGATGTTTTTGCCGTACATACGCGTTTGTTCGCAGTAAGTGGCATCTTTCATTTGCGTCATGTTTTGCTGTTTCCAGCCGTTCGCATTTTTAGACCAAAAAGTGGGTTGGTATTCGGCAATCACCAGATAGCTGCCATCTTTGACGGGCGCGGCGCTTTGGTATTGGTAGTTGTGCAGCCCTTTTTGCAGCAAATCCTGTTTGCCTTTTTCGGTAACCAGTTGCATGGGCTTGCGGAAAATATGCAGACGGTCATCGGCAATGCGCTCAAATTCGGGGAACTCGCCGTAGCCCAAATCGGCTTTTAAAATTTCGCCGCCGTGCGTGTGGTCGGTGGACACCCACACGCGGTGGGCGTGGGCGGGAACAATCAGGGCGCACAGCAGCGCGGCGGAAAGCAGGTGTTTCATCGCAGTCTCTCGTGTTCGGATGGGAAGTGCAAATGTTATACCATAACAATGTTAAAAACAAGCGCAGCCCGCACGGCTGCGGCTTATGTTGGCAGATGATGGGGCTAATCAAAAGTTTTGATGCCCTGTAAAAAAGGCAAACGGTTTGGTCGGCAGAAGCGGTATATTGCCGAACTTTGCATTTTGCACAAGGAATGCGCCATGCTTACCTTTATCGGATTGTCCATCATCGTGATAATCGTTGCCCTGCTGATTACCGAAAAGGTTTCGCCCGCCATCGCCATGATACTCGTGCCGCTTGCGGGCGCGGTGGTGGCGGGGTTTGACTTCGGGCAAATCAAGGAGTTTTACACGGACGGCACCAAATCGGTGATTCAAATCGTTACCATGTTCGTGTTTGCCATTTTGTTTTTCGGCATCATGAGCGATGTGGGGCTGTTCAAACCCTTGATTGACGGCTTGGTGCGGCTCACGCGCGGCAATATTGTGGCGGTGAGTGTCGGCACGGTATTGGTGTCGGTGGTGGCGCAGCTTGACGGCGCGGGCGCGACCACGTTTCTGCTGGTCGTTCCCGCGCTGCTGCCGCTTTACCAGCGTTTGCGTATGAACCCGTATCTGCTGTTTCTGCTGCTGGCCTCCAGCGCGGGGCTGATTAACCTGCTGCCTTGGGGCGGGCCCACCGGACGGGTGGCCACTGTGCTGCAAATGGATGTGGACGTGTTGTACAAGCCTTTGTTTGTCGTTCAAATAATTGGTTTGACTTATATTTTGGCATTGGCGGCGTTTTTGGGGCTGCGCGAGAAAAAACGCATTTTGGCGGAATACGGCGCGTTGCCCGATGTCGGCACTTTGTTGGACGAACACCGCGCTTCAGGCAGCGCGCCCGACCATTTGGCGCGTCCGCAGTTGTTTTGGGTGAACATTGCCTTGTTTGTTTTGACGATGGCCTTGCTGTTTTCCGGCAAACTACCGCCCGGCTATGTGTTTATGATTGCCGCTTCGCTGACGCTGCTGATTAACTACCGCCACCCGAAAGAACAAATCGAGCGCATCAACGCCCACGCGGGCGGCGCGATTATGATGGCGAGCATCATTTTGGCGGCGGGCACGTTCTTGGGGATTTTGAAAGGGTCGGGCATGTTGGACGCGATTGCCAAAGATTTGGTGAGCGTGCTGCCGAATGCTTTGCTGCCGTATCTGCACATTATCGTGGGCGTGTTCGGCATTCCTTTGGAGCTGGTGTTGAGTACCGATGCTTATTATTTCGGTTTGTTCCCCGTGGTGGAGCAAATCACTTCGCAGGCAGGCGTGGACCCGCGCGCGGCGGGCTATGCGATGCTGATTGGCAGCATTGTCGGCACGTTTGTTACGCCCTTGTCGCCCGCTTTGTGGATGGGTTTGGGCTTGGCGCAGCTTTCCATGGGCAAGCATATCCGTTATTCGTTTTTCTGGATTTGGGGTTTGTCGCTGCTGATTTTGGCAAGCAGTATTGCGGTGGGTGTGGTGCCGCTTCACCCTGTGCCCTAAAGTAAACGCAGACCAGCATTTTTTGATGTTTTCTTAACCTGAAAGGGCTGTGATTGCCCTTATAATGTCGGCGGAAACGGTGTCGCACCGTTTCCGTTATTTTTTTGTAAACGCATTATTGGGGGGTATTGTGATGAAAAAAATCATGATTGTATTTTTATTGGCGTGTGCGGGCGCGGGGTTTTGGTATGCGGGACACACGGTCAGCAGCAAGGAAACGGCGCAAACGCATCAGGTACTCAGCCAAAGCAGCGTATTGGCGAAAATCCGCGAATTGAACCGTTTGGAAAGCACGGCGTTTTACATCGACACGATTATCCGTACCGAAAAGCAGGGCAATTGGTATGCCCTGTGGCAGGACAGCGAAAAGGGCATGTTTGTTGCCAAAGGCAATGCGGTGGCGGGCATCGATTTGGACAAATTGGACGAAGGTGCGGTGTCGGTGGTGGACGGACGGGTGATTGTGCAGTTGCCGCAAGCGGAGATTTTGTCGGTGCAGCTCGACCATTTGGAGGTGTACGATTGGCGCACGGGGGCGTTTAATCTTTTGAAAGCGGATACAGGGGTGCTGGAGACGGTGCAGGTGCAGGCAAAGGCGCAGCTTGTGCGTCAGGCGTGTGCCAACGGGATTTTGGAGCAGGCGCGGGAGCGGGCGGCGGCACAGGTGGCGCGTTTGTTCGAGTTGGCGAATGTGCCGGTGTCGGTGTATCCGGCGGCGGGCGGGCATTGCCGTTATCCCGCATAAAACAAATCCGCCGTATCGGTCTGAACGTACGCGATACGGCGGGTTGGATTTTGGGGTGGCAGATGGGACTCGAACCCACGACCCTCGGAATCACAATCCGATGCTCTAACCAACTGAGCTACAACCACCACATAGAAAACTTTTTTGGCGCGCCCGACAGGACTCGAACCTGTAACCCCCGGCTTAGAAGGCCGGTGCTCTATCCGGTTGAGCTACGAACGCTTCGGGAATCCTGCTGGTCGGGGCGGTGGGATTCGAACTCACGACCCTCTGCTCCCAAAGCAGATGCGCTAACCAGACTGCGCTACGCCCCGCGTGAAAGATTGGCATTGTATGTGCGGGGTGGTTTGCCGTCAAGCCCTGTTTGGTGTGATGTGTTTATCTGATTATTTGGCAAGGGGATTATTTTCCGTGTTTCGGCGGGCGGAAGGAGCGGTTTTTCGTTTAAAATACGGCTTTTTTGATTGCGAGTTGATGATGTTAGACATTCAAACCATACGCCAACACCCCGCCGCCGTTGCCGAAAAACTGGCGCGGCGCGGCTTCGCCTTTGATTTGGCAGGCTTTGAAGCCCTTGAACAACAAAGAAAAACCCTGCAAGTCCGCGCCGAAGAACTGCAAGCGCGGCGCAACGGCGCGTCCAAACAAATCGGCGCGTTCAAAGCGCAGGGCAAACATGCCGAAGCGGAAGCGGCGATGCGGGAAGTGGCGGAAATCAAAAACGATTTGGCACACAGCGATGCCGAACTGCAACGCGTTCAGGCGGATTTGGACGCGCTGCTGGCGGGCGTGCCGAACCTGCCGCAAGACGATGTTCCCGATGGCAAAGACGAAAACGACAATGTGGTGGTGCGCACGGTCGGCACGCCGAAAACCTTTGATTTTGAAATTAAAGACCATGTGGACATCGGCGCGGGTTTGGGCTTGGATTTTGAAACCGCCGCCGCCTTGTCGGGCGCGCGTTTCAGCCTGCTGCGCGGCACGGCGGCGCGGCTGCACCGCGCTTTGGCGCAACTGATGCTGGACACGCACACCCTGCAACACGGTTACACCGAATGCTACACGCCCTACATCGTCAGCGATGCCGCGCTGTTCGGCACGGGGCAACTGCCGAAATTTGCGGAAGATTTGTTCCACGTTACCCGTGGCGGCGATGAGGAAAAAAACGTGCAATATCTGATTCCCACCGCCGAAGTGCCGCTTACCAACACCGTGCGCGACAAAATCACGGCGCAAGCGGATTTGCCGATGAAGTTTACCGCGCATTCGCCCTGTTTCCGCAGCGAAGCCGGCTCGCACGGGCGCGACACGCGCGGTTTAATCCGCCAGCATCAGTTTGACAAGGTGGAAATGGTGCAGATTGTGCGCCCCGAACAGTCCGCCGCCGCTTTGGACGAGATGGTGGCGCACGCGGAAAAGATTTTGCAACTGCTGGAACTGCCCTACCGTGTGGTGCTGCTGTGTGCGGGCGATATGGGCTTCAGCGCGATGAAAACCTATGATTTGGAAGTGTGGGTACCGGCGCAAAACGTCTATCGTGAAATTTCAAGCTGTTCCAATTGCGGCGATTTTCAGGCGCGGCGCATGAAGGCGCGGTTTAAGGACGCGGACGGCAAAAACCGTTTCGTCCACACGCTGAACGGTTCGGGTTTGGCGGTCGGCCGTGCTTTGGTGGCGGTGTTGGAAAACCATCAGAACGCGGACGGCAGCGTGAATGTGCCGCAAGCCTTGCGCCCGTATTTGGGCGGGGCGGAAGTGTTGAAGGGTTAGGGCGTGTCATTAATTAAATTTTTATTGTAAATCAGTTTAATAAAAAACGCCGTCATTCCCGCGAATGCGGAAATCCACTGTTCGATGTTTGGCACGCGATGTTTTATCAAGGTTTGTCGTGCTTCGACTTGGATTCCCGCATTCGCGGAAATGACGGCATGGTCGTTTTACGGGTGATGCGCCCTACATGTTTTGCGGGTCGATGTCGATGTGCCAACGGGTGTGGGCGGGGCAGTGTTGTTGCAGGGTGTGCTGCCACAGGGCGGCGGCGCGGTGCAGGTCGCGGCGGGACGGGCTTTCGAGAAAGATTTGCGCCCGTTCCCGTCCTGCCAGCCGCACCATCAGCATGGCGGCGGGGCCGGTTTGGACGACACTTGGCGGCAGTTGCGGCGACAATTCGGCGGCAAGACGGGCGAGCAGGGTGTGCGCTTGGGCAAAATCGGGCGCATCGGCGCGGACGGCTGCCTGATGTACAAACGGCGGCAGCGCGAAGGCTTGGCGTTCGGCGCATTGGGCATCGGCAAACGCGGCGTAGTTTTGCGCTTGGACGGCGGCAAACACGCTGTGGTGGGGCAGGGCGGTTTGAATCAGCACCCTGCCGGCGGCATCGGCGCGTCCGGCGCGCCCCGACACCTGCATCAGTTCGGCAAACAGCCGTTCGGGGGCGCGGAAGTCGGCGCTGTAGAGCGAGCCGTCCGCATTGAGCACGGCCACCAGATTCAAACGGGCGAAGTCGTGTCCTTTGGCGAGCATTTGCGTGCCGACCAAAATATCCGCTTCGCCCGCTTCGGCGGCGGCGTACACGTCCTGCCAGTCGTCTCGGCCGCGTATGCTGTCGCGGTCGGCACGGAAAATGCGGGCGTACGGAAAGGCTTGGCGCAAAGCGGCTTCGATTTTTTGCGTGCCGTGTCCGATGGCGGTCAAATCCTGATTGCCGCAGTCGGGGCAGGCATCGGGTACGGCGCGGCTGTAGCCGCAATGATGACAACGCATCTGCGCGGCACGGCGGTGCAGCACGGTTTTGGCGGAACAGTGCGGACAACCGAAGGTATGTCCGCAGTCGCCGCAAAACACGGCGGGCGCAAAACCGCGCCGGTTCAGATACACCAGCGACATGCCCCCCGCATTCAGATTGTCGCGCAACGCCTGCCACACGGCGGGCGCGATGCCCTCATCGCGGCGCAAACGGGCAATGTCCACCAGCCCGATGTGCGGCAGACACGCCCCCCGATGCGCCCGATGCGGCAGCGACAACAAAGCGTACGCGCCGGTTTGCGCCCTGTGCCAACTTTCCAAACTCGGCGTGGCGCTGCCCAACACCACCGCACATTGCGCCTGTTGCGCCCGCCACACCGCCAAATCGCGGGCGTGGTAACGCAAATCGCTGTCTTGCTTGAACGAAGCATCGTGTTCCTCGTCCACCACCACCAAGCCCAAATCCGCCATCGGCGTAAACACCGCCAAGCGCGTGCCCACCACCAGCCGCACCTGCCCCGACATCGCCCGCAAATAATCATCACTGCGCTGCTTGGCGGCGGTTTGGCTGTGCAGCACCGCAATCGGCATCTCGCCGAAACGCCGCCGCAAGCGTGCCAGCAACTGCGGGGTCAGCCCGATTTCGGGTAACAAAAACAAAACCTGCTTGCCTGATGCCAACACCCGCGCCATCGCTTCCAAATACACCTCGGTTTTGCCGCTTCCCGTAATGCCGTGCAGCAAAAACGGTGCAAAGCCCTGCGCTTGGGCAATGCGGGCAAGGGCATGGTTTTGCACATCGTTCAGCGTGCGGACGGGCGGCGGCACGGCGTATTCGCGCACCGTTTGCGCCAACCAGCCCCGTTGCCGCCAGTCTGCCAGCACCGGCGCAAAGCCCTTGTGAATGCCTTTCAACGCTTCGGCAGACTGCGGCGCGTCTGCCAACGCCCGCCACAAAGCCTGCTGCTTGGCGGCGCGGCGCGGCGGTTCGGCTTGGGCGCGACCCGATTCGTTCAGCGCGTACAGGTACGCCGGCGGCGGCGCGGGGCAGGGGCGCGTTTCCTTCAAACGCTGCGGCAGCGCGGCAAACACCGTCAAACCGAGCGGAAAATGGTAGTAACGCGCCGCAAACGCCGCCAAATCCCGCCACGATTCGGGCAAAGGCGTTTCGTCAAACACCGATTGCACCGGCAAAATTTTTTCTGCGGCAATTTCGGGCGACACATCACCGCACCACACAATCCCCACCACCGTGCGGCGGCGGAACGGCACCAACACCCGCGCGCCCGCCGGCAAAGGCGCATCACAGGCATAGGTAAGCGGGGGCAAAGGCGTGTTTACGGCAACGTGGCAATAGGGCATGATGGTACTTGCTTGTGGCAAAACAGGCATTGTATCGCCGATGCCTGTGCAATGCTTGTGTAATTAAGTTACAATGTCGGCAAACACAATAAACTTTCGGAACACACCATCATGAAGCTCCACCCCGCCCTCCGCGCCGTTACCGAGCGCATCATCGAGCGCAGCCGCGCCACGCGCAGCGCCTACCTCGCCCGCATCCGCGCCCTGCACGACCCCGACCGCCGCGAACGCAGCCGTTTGGCGTGTTCCAATCTGGCGCACGGTTACGCCGCCATGCCCAAAACCATCAAAATTGAAATGCAGCGCGAGCGCGTGCCGAACTTGGGCATGATTAGCGCCTACAACGACATGGTGTCGGCACACCAGCCGTTTAAGGATTTTCCCGACTGGATTAAAGACGAGTTGCACCGACACGGCGCGACCGCGCAAGTGGCGGGCGGTACGCCCGCGATGTGCGATGGCATTACGCAAGGCTATGAAGGCATGGAGCTTTCGCTGTTTTCACGCGATGTGATTGCCATGAGTACCGCCATCGGTTTGTCGCACCAAATGTTTGACGGCGCTTTGTATTTCGGCGTGTGCGACAAAATCGTTCCCGGTTTGATGATGGGTGCTTTGAGTTGCGGACATCTGCCGGGAATTTTCGTTCCCGCCGGTCCGATGACGAGCGGCATCGCCAACAAGGAAAAAGCGCGTACCCGCCAGTTGTTCGCCGAAGGCAAAGTGGGGCGCGATGAGCTGCTTGCCAGCGAAATGGCGTCCTACCACAGCCCCGGTACTTGCACGTTTTACGGCACGGCAAATTCCAACCAAATGATGATGGAAATGATGGGCGTGCATCTGCCTGCCGCCGCTTTCGTCAATCCGAACACGCCCTTGCGCGAAGCCCTGACCCGCCGCGCCGCCGCGCATTTGGCGGACAACATCAAAAACGGCAGCGCGGTGCCGCTTGGCGAGATGTTGGACGAAAAATCGTTTGTGAACGCGATTATCGGTTTGATGGCAACGGGCGGCTCGACCAACCACACCATGCACTTGGTGGCGATGGCGCGGGCGGCGGGGATTATTTTGACGTGGGACGATTTTGACGATATTTCCTCCGCCGTGCCTTTGCTGATTCGCGTCTATCCCAACGGGCAGGCAGACGTGAACCATTTTGCGGCGGCGGGCGGTTTGCCGTTTGTCATTCGCGAGTTGCGCGACAACGGTTTGCTGCACGATGATGTGCAGACGGTGATGGGGCGCGGCATGGCGGCGTACACGCAAGAGCCGTTTTTGCTTTCAGGCAGCCTGAAATGGCAGGACGCGGTGGCGCAAAGCCGCGATGAAGAGGTGATTCGTCCCGTATCGCGGCCGTTTTCGCCCGATGGCGGACTGCGTTTGATGAAAGGCAATATCGGGCGCGGCGTGATTAAGGTGTCGTCCATGCGCCCCGAAAGTTTTGTGATTGAAGCGCCCGCCATCGTGTTTGACGACCAAAAAGACGTGTTGGCGGCGTTTGAACGCGGCGAGTTGGAACGGGATTTCGTGTGCGTGGTGCGTTTTCAAGGCCCGCGCGCCAACGGCATGCCCGAACTGCACAAGCTCACGCCGCCGTTGGGGATTTTGCAAGACCGTGGTTTCAAAGTGGCTTTGGTCACGGACGGGCGCATGTCGGGCGCATCGGGGAAAGTGGCGGCGGCGATTCACCTGTCGCCCGAAGCCTTGAGCGGCGGCGGCATCGGCAAAATCCGCACCGGCGACCTGATTCGTTTCAACGCCAAAACCGGCGAGCTGACCGCTTTGGTGGACGAACGCGAGTGGGCGGCACGGACAACGCCGCAGCCGGATTTGTCCGCCAATCAATACGGTTTCGGGCGCGAGCTGTTTGCCGGTTTCCGCGAGCGGGCGGGCAGCGCGGAATGCGGGGCGGTGAGTTTGGGCGGGGATTGGGGCTGACGGGCGCATTGCCCGAATGCAGCGCATTTTGCCGCAACGGCGTATAATCGCAACCACAAACATAACGTTCCCGCCGCCGGTGGCGGGGTGTCAAACACAAAACACAATTGTTAAGGAATGCGTATGAAAAAATATCTGCTGACGGGCTTGCTGGCGTTGCTGGCAAGTGCCTGTTCCGACAAAAAAGCCGAAGAAACGGCACAGGCTTCCGCCCCCGCGCCTGCCAACACAACCGTTTATCGGGTCGGTTCGCAATTGAGTTATCCGCCGTTTCACTTTTTAGACGGACAAAGCCGTCCGGCGGGGTTTGAAGTGGAAGTGTTGCAGGCAGTGGCAAAAGCCGGCGGTTTTGACGTTGCCATCACCAATGCCCCGCGCACCGGCTTGGAGCGCACGCTCAATGACGGCACCTTCGACATTTGGTCGTCCACCGTGTCGGTCAAGCCCGAGCGTTTGGAAAAAATGGATTTCAGCCGTCCGTTTTTGCAGCACGACAGCAAAGTCATCTATTTGCTCGACAACGAAAAAAACCGCAGCATCAAAACGCCCCAAGATTTTCACGGCAAAACGCTGGCGGTGGGCAAATTCAGCGAAAACCCCGCCGAGCTGGCGGCGCGGCTGACCGGTTCGCACGATAAAGTATTGGTTACCGACTCCTACCACGTGTCGATGAAAGCAGTGTACTCGGGGCGGGCAGACGGCGCCTTGGACAACGGCTATGTACTTGCCTACGCCGCCAAGCAACAGCCTGATTTCAAAATGCGCCGCATCGTGGTGGAAAACGAGCAAAAAGATTTCGCCTTTGCGGTGAAAAAGGGCAATACCGCCGTGTTGGACAAGCTGAACAAAGGCTTGGAGGCGATACGGGCAGACGGCACCTACGACCGTTTGTTTGAAAAATGGTTCGGCAAAGAAGCGGAAAAATAAGAAAGGCATGCTGATGGACGCGCAGCAAATTTTGTCCCTGTCGCCGGTGATGCCGGTGGTTGCCCTGCATGATGCGGAAGCGGCGGTGGATTTGGCACATGCTTTGCACGCGGGCGGCATCGGCGTGTTGGAAATCACCCTGCGCACCCCGTCCGCGCTGACCGCCATCGCCAACATCCGCCGCGCCCTGCCCGATGTGCTGGTGGGCGCGGGAACGGTGTTGGACGCGGCACAACTGGCGGCGGCGGCGGACGCGGGGGCGCAGTTCGCCATCAGTCCGGGCATCAATCCCGCGTTTGCCGAAGCGTGCGCCCGTGCGCCCGTGCCCGTCATTCCCGGCGTGGCAACGGCGGGCGAAGTGATGTTGGCATCGGCGCACGGCTTTGGCGTGTGCAAGCTGTTTCCCGCCGAAGCGGCGGGCGGACGCGCCCTGCTCAAGGCGTGGCACGCGCCGTTTGCCCACATGCGTTTTTGCCCGACGGGGGGGATTTCGCCCGACAATGCGGCGGATTATCTGCGTTTGCCCAATGTGTTGTGCGTGGGCGGCTCGTGGCTGACCCCGCCCGATGTGTTGGCGCGGCGCGATTGGCATACCGTTACCGCTTTGGCGCGGCAGGCGGCGGCGTGGCGGTCGGAGCAGGGGGGTTAGGGCGTGCCATCAATTAAAATTTTTGCTATAAATCAGCATAATATAAAAACGCCGTCATGCCCGCGAATGCGGGAAGCCACCGTCCGATGCTTGGCAAGCCATGTTTTATCAAGGTTTCTCGTGCTTCGACTTGGATTCCTGTCTGCGCGGGCATGACGGAATTTTTATATTGCAATGATTTAATTGTAAAAAAATAATTTGATGATACGCTGTAGGGCGTGTCGCCCATTGAATGAAACACCACTGCGCCGTCATTTTCATCTGTGTGGGAATGACGGCGTGGTGCGTATTCAGCGTTCGCCCTGCCCGGGCAACACGCGTTCGGGTGCGGGGCTGTCCGACAACACCTGCCGCCGCAAAAAATCTTCCACCTGCGTTTTTACGGCAAAACGGTCGGCGGCAAAGGCAATGGCTTCGGCAAAATCCGCCCGCACCACAATGCGCGGCATTCGCAAAATCCGCCACAGCGACACGGGCAAAGACGCATCGGCAAAAGACACGGCTTCGCTGCGCCGTCCGTGTGCATCGTAGTAGCGCAAGGCGATTGCCTGCACGGGGGCGCGTGCCAGCAGGGCGGATTCAAACAAAGCGGCTTTCAAGGGCAAAACGCCGTTGCCCAACGATGTCCGCGCTTCGGGAAAAAAACAGATGTTGCCGCCCTGTTGCAAGGTTTGGGCGATGGCGGTATTGATGGGGTCGATGTCTTTGCGGCTGCTGCGGTTGATGAACACCGCGCCCGCATTGCCAATCATCTTGCCGATAAACGGCCAACTTTGCAGCTCGCGCATGGCAATGAAGCTGCACGGCTGTAGCGACACCAATACGAAAATATCCAGCCAAGACACATGGTTTGCCGCCAACAGCGTGCCGTTGGCGGGGGGCGGGGCGTTGTGCGTGCGTACTTCTGCCGCCAATATCCGCAAACATTCCGCCCCCATTTGTTGCAAAATGTGTTGGCGGGTTTCAAGGTCGGCGTGTTCCAAACGGCGCAGCCGCACGGCGGTGCGCGCCAGCCAAGCCAGCAAACGCACGAAACGGCAGATAACGGTGAATAAAGGGGTTTTGGGCGGAGGTGCGTGCATGGTCGTTCCGGCAAAAAGGGCGATTTAAGCACAAGAAATGCGCTTAACGCACCGTTTTTGCAGAAGTTTGCACAAACCTGCGCTGTTTTGGCAGAGCGGTGGCGGTTTGGAGCGTGTCATCAATTGACCGAAAAATCTTTGCATCGTCATTCCCGCGCAGGCGGGAATCCAAATCGAAGCACGACAAACCTTGATAAAACATGGCTTGCCAAATCTCGTGCAGTGGATTCCCGCCTGCGCGGGAATGACGGTGTTTTTGTATTATGCTGATTTTCAGTAAAAACTTAATTGATGACACGCGCTAGGGCAGGGGTTCGGGCGAGACGACAATGCCGTCTTCGTCGCTATACAAATAATGCCCCGCGACAAATTCCACATTGCCGAACGACACGGGCACATCGGTTTCGCCCGCGCCGTCTTTCGCGCTTTTGCGCGGGTTGGTGCCCAAAGCCTTGATGCCGAAATCCATGTCGTTGATGGCGGCGCTGTCGCGAATCACGCCGAAAATCACCGCGCCCGCCCAGCCGTTGCGGGCGGCGGCGGCGGCAATCATGTCGCCCATCAGCGCGGAAGCGCGGCTGCCGCCGCCGTCCACCACCAGCACTTCGCCGCTTGACGGCGTGTTGGCAAGGGCTTTGACGATGCCGTTATCGCGGTGGCAGCGCACGGTGCGGATACGCCCTTGAAAACGCAGGCGTTGTCCGTAGCTTTTGAAATCGGTTTCGCAGGAGGGCAAATCGGGGGCGAGGTCAATCAAATCGGCGGTGGCGGTCATGGCGCGTTCTCCACAAAGTTGCAAAACGGCGATTGTAGCAGAAGGTAATCAGTTTTGCGCGGCAAATTGCGCGGGCGCAAGCGGGGTTCGTGCCAGCAGTTCGGCGAAACCTTCGGAATCGGCGCACGAACCGGCTTCCAGCAGGGCGATGCTGTCGGGCGACAAAAAGCCGTTGCTGACGATTTTGGCAAGCGGCAGCACGGGGCGCAGCAAGGGCAGGGGCAACGGCCACACGGCGGCGGCGGGTTTGCCGTGCAGGGTGTGGCGCAAGGTGTTGAGATAGTGCGCCAAAGTCATGGCTTGTGCGCCGACCGCATTGACCGTGTCGGCGGATTGTTGCTCGCACAGGTTTGCCAAACCGTCTGCCACGTCCGCCACATGCACGGGCTGCAGCATAAAATTGCCGCCATTTGGCAGCACCAGCACAGGCAGCCGCGCCAGTTTGATAAACAGTTCGCAACTCGCGCCGCCGCGTCCGTACACCACAGACGGGCGCAGAACGGCGGTGTTCAGGCAGCCTGCAACGGCGGCATCGCCGCGCCCTTTGCTGCCTACAAAATCAACGGCATGGCTTGCGTCCGCGCCCAGCGCGGAAAGCTGTACCCAGTGTTTGACCCCCGCATCACGCGCCGCTTGCGCCAAGCGTTTGGGCGTGTGGTGATGCACGGTTTCCAGCACGGCGGCGTGGCGGCTCATCACGCCGACCGTGTTCACCACCGCATCGCAGCCCGCAAAACAGCTCATTGCCGCCGCCGTGTCAGGGCGCAGAAAATCCACTTCGCGGCGGGACGGCGTGCGCACTTTGTGTCCGCGTTCGCGCAACACCCGCACCAGCCGCGCACCGATAAAGCCCGTTCCGCCCAAAACCGTAATCTTCATGATGTTTCTCCTATTTATTTGAATGTTTTGACATTTGGCACGCGCCGTTTTCGCAACGCGGGCGCGGCAGCAGCCATGCGGGAAAACGGTTGCGGTGTCGCGCAAAATGCGGATACAGCCAATCGCACAAGGGGCGCAGCACGGGCAAGCCCGTCAAACGGAGCAGCCAAAAACCGTCCGTCAAACGGTGCATCAGCCGCAACGCCGCCATGCCGCGCACGGTTTCTCCGGCGGGCGTACGCAGATGCAGTTCGCGCATCGCATCGGCGCGGTTGATGCCGTATTGCGCCAACAGCATTTCGTTGCCCTGAATCGGTACGGCGGCGATATGCGCGGCTTTCGGCCGTGCCAGCAGCAGCGCGATTTCGCGGGCGCAGACGGGGCAGTCGGCATCGTAGAAAATTTGATGTTTGTCGTTCATAGCTTTTCCTTTTTAAACAATCAACTCGGTTTCATCACCATCAGAAAATACACCGCCACCATCGCGCAAAACGCGGGATAACCCAAATATTCCCAATAACGCGCATAGCGGTAATACACGGGCGGTAAAGCGGTTTTGCCTGCTTGGTGCGCCTGTGCCGCCAGTTTTGCCATGCGGATTTGCAACCACACCACCGGCAGCCAGTACGCCCCCGCCAGCGCGTACAGCAGCAGTGTCAGCCAAATCCACGTTGCCGACCACGCCACGCCCAAATAGTTTGCCAACCATAATCCCGAAAGCGGCTGGAAAACCACCGCCGGTGTGGTAAACCACCAATCCGCCTTGATGACCCAGCGCGACACCACCGCTTGCGCCGCCACCGAGCCGCTACGGTTGGCGCAAAACAGATAAAACGCCGTGCCGAAGCCCGTCCCCACCATCAGCACGGACGACAGAATATGCAGGGTTTTGACCAACAAGAATGTGTTTGCCATCATGATTCCTTTCCGGTTTCGCGAAACAAAAACAGCATCAGCGCCGCAATCGGCAGATTTTTCAACAAAGGCGCAAACGGGTGCAGCGCGTATTCGGGTAAACGCAGCGCCATCACCGCGCTGTATGCTGCCACCGTTGCCGCTTGCGCCAGCCAAAACATCGGACAACGGCGCAGCTTGCCCAAACACAAGATGCCCAACAACATATCCAAGCCCGCCGCCGCGTACAGCAAGGGTTCGCGCCATGCCGCCGCCACGCCCGTTTCCGCCAACAATGCCAGCGAGATGTGCGGCGACACCCACAGCGACACCGCGCCGCTCCACAGCCACAACAGCCCCACACTGGCGGGAAGATAGAACGGAATATCGCGTTTCATGTTTTTATTCTAATAATGTTATTTCTGTAAAAACAGAAATAAAGAGTCAAAAAAATAGGCATTTTTTCAAGCTGCCTGAAATTCGGGCAGTAAGGCAAGCAAATACCGTTATTCCTGAATCCACCGCCCGATGCTTTATCAAGCTTTGTTCCTGTTTTCATTTGGATTCCCGCATTCGCGGGAATGACGGCTGAAACTAACGCAATAATTTCTGAATCCCCGCACCCAGCTTCAACACCTTCGCCATTACCGGCACGGGCAGGCGCAGCATTTCATTTGTCCACGCCGTCAGCGTACCGATAAAATCGCGGGTTTGGCTGATGCGCTGCTTGGCGGTGTCGTTTTCCTGCGCGAATTCGGGGCTGTTCATCAGCTCTTGCAAAAAATGCAGGGTCGGCTCGATTTCGCGGCGTTGGCGCACTTCCACAATGGTGCGGAACAGCGTCCAAATATCGGCGCAGGTGCTGAAATGGTCGCGGCGGTCGCCGAGAAGATGCACGGTCTGCACCAGTTGCAGATTATGCAACTCTTTGATGCTGTTGGAAACGTGAGAACGCGCCACGCCCAGCGTTTCCACGATTTCATCGGCAGGCATCGGACGACCGATAATGTAGAGCAACGCGTGGATTTGCGCCACGGTGCGGTTGACGCCCCATTTCGCGCCCATTTCGCCCCAATGCAGGATAAATTTTTCGGTAACGGGATTGAGTTTCATGGCGGTATGGTAGTTTTGATTTTTATTTCTGTCAAGAGTGAAACTTTATTGTGGGGGAAAAGCTGCCCGAAACGTTTTCAGGCAGCTCGTCGGGTTTTACTGATTTTTCTGCGCCTTGACAATGCTCATGCCCGCCGACACCAGCCCGCCCAAGTCCGCCACATTCGCGGGCATAATCAAGGTATTGTTTTCTTTGGCGAGTTTGGCAAAGGCTTCCACATATTGTTCCGCCACTTTCAAATTCACCGCTTCGCTGCCGCCCGGTTCCTGAATGGCGGCGGCGATGGTGCGAATCGCGTCCGCGCTCGCCTGCGCCACCAAACGCAAGGCTTGCGCTTCGCCTTCGGCGCGGTTGATTTGCGCCACTTTTTCGCCTTGCGAGGCATTGACGGCGGCTTGCGCCTCGCCTTCGGATTTTTTGATTTCGGCTTCGCGCTCGCCCGTTGCCAAGTTGATTTGTTCAATCTTCAAACCTTCGGATTGGGCGATGCGGGCGCGTTTGTCGCGCTCGGCGGTGATTTGCGCTTGCATCGCGCGCAAAATTTCCTGCGGCGGTACAAGGTCTTTGATTTCGTAACGCAACACTTTCACGCCCCACGACACCGCCGCTTCGTCCAGCGCGGCCACCACGGTGCGGTTGATGTCGTCCCGTTCTTCAAAGGTTTTGTCCAGCTCCATGCGCCCGATAACGGAACGCAGGGTGGTTTGCGCCAGTTGGGTGATGGCGAGAATGTAGTTGCTGGAGCCGTAGGAGGCGCGTTTGGGGTCGGTTACTTGGAAATAGAGAATGCCGTCCACCGTCAGTTGGGTGTTGTCGCGGGTGATGCACACTTGACTGGGAACATCAAGCGGGATTTCTTTCAGGGAATGGCGGTAGGCAACGCGGTCAAGAAAGGGAACGAGAATGTTCAAGCCGGGCTTCAGAACGGAATGAAAACGTCCCAAGCGTTCCACGATGTAGGCTTCCTGCTGCGGCACGACTTTGAACGCCTGAAAGCCGAAAAACACGACAACGGCAAAAATCACCAATGACAAATACATAGATGTTCTCCTTAAAAAACAAGGGTTGGAAAGATTTCAGGCAGCTTTCAACAGCAACACAATGCCGTCTTTGCCGCAAATCACGGCGTGGCGCGTGTCGGGCGCGGCTTCGGCGGGGTCGGCGAAACGGGCTTCCCATTGCGTGCCGCGATACGACACGCGCCACAAGCCGCCGCCCAATTCGGTTTCTAGTACAACGGTTTGCCCGATGTCCAAATCGTTGTCGGCGGCGGGCGGCGGTGCGGCGCGGCGGCGCATGCCGTACACTTTCGCCACGCCGGCCAGCGACAGCAGCGATGCCGCCAGCCAAGGCGCGGCGGTGTCCGCGCCGAAGAAAAATGCCGCCACGCTCGCGCCCGCCAACGCCGCCGACAGCACCAGCAGGTACACCGTTCCCAAAAACATTTCCACGGCGAAGACGATTGCCGCCGCAGCCAGCCAGTAGCTCATCAAAATTCCTTTTCGGTTTGAAACCCCGCCATTTGCGGCGGTAAAATTAAGCTTCGTTCGGGCGGGGCATAAGCCTGTCCGAATCAGGGCAACGTGCAGCCCTGCGAGTTGAAACGAATGTACTGGAAACGCGCTCTTTTGACAAGGAAAAGCGGGTGTTTGGCGGGCTGCCTGAAAACAGTGTTGCCTTTCTCTCTCCCCCGCTTACGGGGGAGGGAATAGTTGCCCCAAAGTCAAACGCTCATGCCCCGCCCAATCGCGCTCGGTGGCAATGTTGTCAAAACCGTGCTGCCTGAAAATCCCGCGCACCGCTTCGCCTTGATTGTAGCCGTGTTCCACCAGCAGCCAGCCGCCCGTTTTCAGGCAGCGCGGCGCATCGGCGGCAAGGCGGCGGTAGGCGGTCAAACCGTCCGCAAAATCCGTCAGCGCGTGCGGCGGTTCAAAACGCAAATCGCCTTCGCGCAAATGCGGGTCGTCCGCTTCAATATAGGGCGGATTGGACACCAACACATCACACGGCGGCGGCACGGGCTGCACGTCCGACCACGCGCCTTGCGCCCACGCGATGTCCGCGCCGAGACGGGCAGCGTTTTGCTTGGCAACCGCCAGCGCGTGCGGACAAATATCGCTGGCAAACACGCGGGCATCGGCGCGTTCCAATTTGGCAGACACCGCAATAATGCCGCTCCCCGTACCGATGTCCCACAACACACCGTTTGCGGGCAAACGGCTTAACGCCGCTTCCAACAAATGTTCCGTTTCCGGACGCGGAATCAGCACGGCGGGCGACACGGCAAAATCGCGCCCGTAAAACGCACGCGTCCCCAGAATATACGCCATCGGCTCGCCCGCCAAACGCCGTTGCAAGGCATCTGCCAGCCACGCCTGTTGCGGCGGCGACAAGCCTTCGCCGTCGCGCACCACCAATTGCGCGTGTGTCCGCCCCGTGATGTGCGACAGCAACATCCGCGTTTCCAAACGCCCGAGCGGGCAGGCATTTGCCCATTCTGCCACAGTAAGGGCTTGCATCCATATTCCTTTCCCAAGGGGTGTCACGGTTTCAATTTTGTGGTCGGATGACGACACGCCCCATGCGTTGAAACATTAAGAAAAAACGGTATAATCAAACGGATATTGTAACGCATTGCCAACGGAATACCGCATGATTTTTCAAGGTGCTTTGTCTGAAACCCCGCCCGCCGGTGCGCTGACGGCGCATTTTCCGTGCCACGAAGGCGCCGTTGCCCCCTATCAGGGCGCATGTTCCGGTTGGCACGCCGCACCGGACGGGCAGCACCATACCGGCACGGAACCCGTCCGTACCGATAAAAACCCGCCCGAACACACACCGCCGCACCGCCCCGGCAAGAACGAAACCGCAGCACAACCGCATTGCCGCAACGTGTGTTGGGGCATCGCCTACTACTATTGCCGCAGCCGCAACGGCTACCGCCTACACGTCCCGTTTGACGGGCATACCCCAATCTTCTAAACGCTGCCAGTCAAAAAAATGACCGGGGTCGGTTTTGCGCTGCGGCGCGATGTCCTGATGACCGCACACCGCCGTAATCGGATATGCCGCGCATAAAGCCTGCAACAAAGCCCGCAAAGCCGCATACTGCGCCGGTGCAAACGGCTCGAAATCACAGCCTTCCAACTCAATGCCCACCGAAAACGCATTGCACCGCTCACGCCCGCAAAAACGCGACACCCCCGCATGGTAAGCCATGTCATCACACGAAACAAACTGCAACGTCCGTCCGCACCGCGTAATCACAAAATGCGCCGACACCCGCACATCTGCCAACTGCGCGAAAAACGGGTCGGCAGCCGTGTCCAAAGTATTGGCAAACAAACGCGCCGCCGCACCGCTGCCGTAAACAAACGGCGGCAGCGAAATATTGTGCAGCACCACCAAAAACACCCTTTCCCCATCGGGGCGGGGGCAAAAATTGGGCGAAACCCACTGTTCGGCGGCAGACCACCTGCCCCGATGCCATTGTGCCGTCATGAAAACCGTCCGAAAAAACGCGATTATAGCCCGCCGCCTTGCCCGTGCAAAAAAATGTTTTGGAAAAACAAAAACAGAACATCTTGATGCTTGACACATCTGCAACAAACCATTAAAGTTCGCGTTTTACCGATTGCCCGAAAACGGAGTAATGGCTGAGAGGCTGAAGGCACTTCCCTGCTAAGGAAGCATGTGGGGTCAACCTGCATCGAGGGTTCGAATCCCTCTTACTCCGCCAATTGAAAAACACTTGTGTAAGTGTTTGACCATGAAAAAACAGGCTGACCCGATGCCCAGGTCAGCCTGTTTTGGTTTTGTCGGACATCAACAAGGCTTGTCATCAATTAAATCTTGTTTCCGAAAAGTCAGTCGTCATTTCCGCAAATGTGGGAATCCAAGTCGAAGCACAATAAACTGTGATAAAACATCGTTTGCCAAGCATCGTGCAAAGGATTTCCGCCTGCGCGGGCATGACGGCGCGGTATTTTTTCGGTCAATTGGTGGCATGCCCTAATCCAAATTTTTCAGCTTTTCTTCGGCGGGGCGGTAGCCGCCCGCCAGTGCGCGTGCATACCATGCCCGTGCAAGGCTTTTGGCAGCAGGGTCCTTGGGCGGCAGGACGCTTTTGCCGGTTTCATGCATTTCACCCAATGCGTATGCCGCAGCAGGCGTAATGGGGTGTTGGGAACAGGTTGTTGCCTGTGCGAGCCAGTAATGTGCTTTGGCATAAGCATAATTTTGCCCGCCGTTTGGCGGCAAAAGCTCGCCGGCATACGCATAGTGAATCCCAAGCGCAAATTGGGCGGCTGCCGAACCCTGTGCCGCCGCCAACAAACGCCACTGCTGTTCCTTTTGTGGACGGCACCCCAAAGGGCAGTCACCGGCATCGGATAAATCTTTGCCGTATAGTTTGCTGATTTCAAAAGAAACATCGCCGTCTTGGTGTTGGAGTGCCCGATTCAGCCAATACACGGCTTTTTCGCCGTCTCGCGGTGCGCCCGTTCCGTGCAGATACATTCGTGCCAGATAAACCTGTGCCACGCCGTGATTTTGCGCTGCCGCTTTGGCAAACCACCGGTAGGCTTGATGCCGGTCGGATTCGGGTGTGGAACCGTCCGTTCTGTTCCGCCAATAACGTTTGCCCATCCATGTTTGCAATTCCCTGTCGCCTTGTTCCGCCATTTTTTCTGCTTCGGCCTGTATCAGGCGGGCGGCTTTGCCGGAATATCGGGTGTTGTGGCGTAGCGCCCTGTGCAGGTCTGCGTGGTTTTTGTCGGCGTATCGGGAAACATCGCACCACTCATCTGAGCCCTTATCCGAATTTGGCATGGCAAGCACATAGGGCTTGCTGTAAGACGGGTCGGACAGGGTAACGCAGTTCGGTTTGCCGTAAGCAAAATCGGGCAGCACGGCAGCGCACAAGCACGCCCCGACAAACAACGGGTAAAACGTTTGTTTCATCAAAATTCCTTTTCGGCTTGAAACCCCGCCGTTTACGGCGGCAAAATGGTTTTTTATTCGGGCGGGGCGCAAGCCCGTCCGAATCAGGTCAAGGCATGGGGCGGTGCTTTGTGTGCAGCCCTGTGGGTGGAAACATTGATTTTGGTATTTTTAATTGTAATGCGATGTTTGCCGGTGTCAAGAATCGGCAAGCATTCTGTTTCGGGATTTGAGGGCAGACGGCTTTGTACCGCCATTCGGGCGCGCGCCGTGCATCGGGCTTGACGGTACACGCTGCCGCCGTATAATACGCCCCTGCACGCGCCCATCGTCTAGAGGCCTAGGACACTGCCCTTTCACGGCGGCAACCGGGGTTCGAATCCCCGTGGGCGTGCCAGTTTTCCGCCTTCTTTAAACTGCTGTTGCATCAGCAGAAAAGAAGGCATTTTGTTTGCGCGGCGGCGGAAAATTTAACCTGTTTTTACCCGCGCTGTTTGTTTTGTGCAAAAATCCCCTTGCTTTTTTGGCAAAAGTCTTTATAATAATTGAAATTTTTCACGCAAATGAGAAATGGCCTCCGGCCATTTTTTTGTTTTCAGAAACCGTAAATGCCAAGAAAAACAATGGATATTCAAACAATTTTGGAAAAAACCCTGCCGGGGCTGGGCTACGAACCGGTGGATTTCGAACTGACCGCGCAGGGCACGCTGCGGGTGTTCATCGATAAAGAAGGCGGCATCACCGTGGAAGACTGCGCCACCGCCAGCAACCATTTGAGCCGCGTGTTTGCGGTGGAAGACGTGGATTACAAAAACTTGGAAGTTTCCAGCCCCGGTTTGGACCGCGCCTTGAAAAAGCCCGCCGATTTCGTGCGCTTTTGCGGCAGCTTGGCGAAAGTCAAAACCCGCCTGCCGGTGGACGGGCAGAAAAACTTTGTCGGACGCATCACGGCGTTTGAAAACGGCGTGTTGTCGCTCGATTGCGAAGGCAAAGCGGCGCAGATTGATTTCGACAACATCGACAAAGCGCGTATCAAGCCCGAATTTCAGTTTTAATCGAGAGGAAAATCAAAAGTGAGCCGCGAAATTTTGCTGCTTGCCGAAGCGTTGGCAAGCGAGAAAAACGTAGAACCCGATGTGGTGTTTGCCGCGATTGAAACCGCCTTGGGCATCGCCGCCAAGAAAAAAGCCGACCGCGAACACATGGATTTGGAAGTGCGCATCAACCGCGAAACGGGCGAATCGCGCACCGTGCGCCGTTGGCTGATTGTGCAGGACGAAGATTATACTTATCCCGAGTTGGAAAAAACCATCGAGCAGATTCAGGAAGAAATTCCGGGCATCGACATCGAAGTGGGTGATTATTACGAAGAAGACCTGCCCAACGAAATTTTCGGACGGCAGGCGGCGCAAACGGCAAAGCAGATTATTTTGCAGCGCATCCGCGATGCCGAGCGCGAGCAGATTCTCAACTCGTTTTTGGCAACGCGGGACGACATCGTTACCGGCACGGTCAAGCGGGTGGAGCGCAACGGCGTGATTGTGGAGCTTGCGCCCAAGCTGGACGCGCTGCTGCCGCGCAGCGAAATGCTGCCGCGCGAAAACTATCGCGGCGGCGACCGCATCCGCGCCCTGTTTGTGAAAGTGGACGAGCTGAAAAACGAGCGCAAACAAATCATCTTGAGCCGCGCCGCGCCCGAGTTTCTCTACAAGCTGTTTGAGCAGGAAGTGCCGGAAATCGCAGACGGGCTTCTCGAAATCAAAGAAGTGGCGCGCGACCCCGGACACCGTGCCAAAATCGCCGTCAAATCCAACGACCAGCGCATCGACCCGCAAGGCACGTGCATCGGCGTGCGCGGTTCGCGGGTGAATGCCGTGTCGAACGAACTGGGCGGCGAGCGCATCGACGTGGTGCTGTGGTCGTCCGAAACGGCGCAGTTCGTCATCAACGCGCTCTCGCCCGCCAACGTCAGCCGCATCGTGATTAACGAATTGGACGGCGGCGGCGCTTCGGTGGACGTGATTGTGGCGGAAGACCAGCTTGCTTTGGCAATTGGCAGAAGCGGGCAGAACGTGCGTTTGGCGGCGGAGCTGACGGGCAAAGAATTGAACATCATGACGGTGGGCGAAGCCGAAGCGCGGCACGCCGCCGAAGACGAGCAAATCCGCCAGTTGTTCGTTGCCCATTTGCAAACCGATGAAGAAACGGCAAACATTCTGGTGCAGGAAGGTTTTGCGTCTTTGGAAGAAGTGGCATACGTGCCGGTGGCGGAGCTGTTGGAAATCGAGGGCTTCGACCAAGAAACGGTGGACACGCTGCGCAACCGCGCCCGCGATGCGATTTTGACGCTGGCGATTGCGGCGGAAGAAAAGCTGGACGATTTGGACGAAAACCTGAAAAATCTGGAAGGCATCGACCAAGACATGTTGCGCGATTTGGCAGACGCGGGCATCAGCAGCCGCGACGGTTTGGCGGAGTTGGCGATTGACGAGCTGATTGAAATCACGGGTGTCAGCACCGAAGAAGCCGAGCAAATCATCATGGCGGCGCGGGCGCATTGGTTTGCCGAAGACGAAACCGCCGCCGCGAATGAGTGAGGGGAATGAACGATGAGTAATACGACTGTGGAACAATTGGCGGCCGAAGTCGGCCGCACGGTGGAGGTGCTGCTCAAGCAGCTCAACGAAGCGGGCATCCGCAAAACATCGGGCAGCGACAGCGTGTCGATTGACGAAAAAAGCCTGTATTTGGCGCACCGTCAGGAAAGCCACGACACCCAGAGCCGCACGGTAACGGTGTCGCGCATCAAAACGGAAGTGAAGCGGGTGGGCAATGTGGAGGTGGCAACGCGCAAAAGCCGCAAGGTAACCGTGCCGCCGAATGAAGACGTGTTGGCAGAAGCCAAAGCCAAGCTGGAAGCGGAGCGTGCTGCCAAAGCCGCGCAAGCCGCCGCCGTGTCTGCCGCGCCGTCTGCCGACAACACGGCGGACGGGCGCGCCGAAGCCGAACGCGCCGCCAAAAAAGCGGCAGCCGAAGCGGAGTTGGCAAAAATCAAAGCGGCACGGGCGAAAAAAGCCGCGCCCAAAGCCGCCGCAAGCAGCGCACCCGAAGCAGGGCAGAGCAGCGAAACCGCGCCCCTTGCCGATGCCGCGCCGTCCGAACCCGCCGAAGCCAAAGTGCTTGCCGAAGCCGCCAACGCCGCTTCAGGCAAGGCTGCGGAAGCCAAACCCGCCGACAGCCCCGAAAGCAAAGACGGCGAAGCCAAAGAAGGTGCGTCCAAACGCCGCCGCAGCCGCCGCAAAAAAGACAAAGCCCCCGAACCGCCGCCGCAGCCCGTTGAAGTGGTGAGCGCGGAAGAGCAGCAACGCCGCGATGAAGAAGAACGCCGCGCCGCCGCTTTCCGCGAGCATCAGGAAAAACTCCAGCGCGAAAAACAAGAGCGTTTGGAACGCCAAGCCCGCCGCGAAGCCGCGAAAAAACAGGCGCAGGAAGAAGCCAAAGCCGCCGCCGCCAAAAAAGACGGTCAAGGCCAGCGCAGCGCCAAGCCCGGCGAAAGCAAATCCGTCAAAACCGAAGACAAAAAACCCGCCAAAGCCGCGCCCGCCAAGCCCGCCGACAGCAAACCCGCTTCCGGCGGCGGCGACAATCCCAGTAGCGGCAGCCGCAAAAAAGGCGACCGCCGCCGCGATGACGATGCGCCCAAAGGCAAAAAAGGCGGCAAAGGCAAAGATGCACGCGGCGGACGCGATGACGAGCGCGTGCGCGGCGGCAAAAAAGGCAAGAAACTCAAGCTCGAGCCGAACCAACACGCCTTCCAAGCGCCGACCGAACCTGTGGTTCACGAAGTTTTGGTGCCCGAAACCATTACCGTTGCCGAGTTGGCGCACAAAATGGCGGTGAAAGGCGTGGAAGTCGTCAAAACCCTGATGAAAATGGGCATGATGGTAACCATCAACCAATCGCTCGACCAAGAAACCGCCCTGATTGTGGTGGAAGAAATGGGACACATCGGCAAACCCGCCGCCGCAGACGACCCCGAAGCCTTTTTGGACGACGGTGCGGAACACGTTGCCGCCGAGCGTCTGCCGCGCCCGCCGGTGGTAACCGTGATGGGACACGTCGACCACGGTAAAACCTCGCTGCTGGACTACATCCGCCGCACCAAAGTGGTGGCGGGCGAGGCGGGCGGCATTACCCAACACATCGGCGCGTATCACGTGGAAACGCCCAAAGGCGTGATTACCTTCTTGGACACGCCCGGCCACGAAGCGTTTACCGCCATGCGCGCACGCGGTGCGAAGTCCACCGACATCGTGATTTTGGTGGTCGCCGCCGATGACGGCGTGATGCCGCAAACGGTGGAAGCGATTGCCCATGCCAAAGCGGCGGGCGTGCCGATTGTGGTGGCGGTGAACAAAATTGACAAAGACGCCGCCAATCCCGAGCGTATCCGCCAAGAGCTGACCCAACACGAGGTGATTTCCGAAGAATGGGGCGGTGCGCACCAATTTGTTGATGTGTCGGCAAAAAAAGGTTTGAACATTGACAAACTGCTGGAAGCGGTGTTGCTGGAAGCGGAAGTGTTGGAACTGACCGCGCCGGTGGACGCGCCCGCCAAAGGCATCATCGTGGAATCGCGTTTGGACAAAGGTCGCGGCGCGGTGGCGACTTTGCTGGTGCAAAGCGGCACGCTGAAAGTCGGCGATATGGTGTTGGCGGGTACGGCGTTCGGTAAAGTCCGCGCCATGATGGACGAAAACGGCAAGGCGATTCAGGCAGCCGGCCCGTCCATTCCCGTGGAAATTTTGGGCTTGTCGGACGTGCCGGCGGCGGGCGAGGACGTGCTGGTGTTGGCGGACGAGCGCAAAGCCCGCGAAGTGGCCTTGTTCCGTCAGGGCAAGTACCGCGACGTGCGCCTTGCCAAGCAACAGGCCGCCAAGCTGGAAAACATGTTCAACAATATGAGCGAAGGTCAGGCGCAGAATTTGTCGGTCATCATCAAGGCGGACGTTCAAGGTTCTTACGAGGCTTTGGCAGGCAGCCTGCAAAAGCTGTCCAATGCCGAAGTGAAGGTGAACGTGCTGCACAGCGGCGTGGGCGGCATCAGCGAAAGCGATGTGAACTTGGCGATTGCTTCGGGCGCGTTGATTATCGCGTTCAACGTCCGTGCCGACAATTCCGCCCGCAAACTGGCGGAAAACGAGGGCGTGGACATCCGTTACTACAGCATTATTTACGATGCGATTGACGAAGTGAAAGCGGCGATGAGCGGCATGCTTGCCCCCGAAGAGAAAGAGCAAATCACCGGCACGGTGGAAATCCGCCAAGTGATTACCGTTTCCAAAGTGGGCAACATCGCCGGCTGTATGGTAACGGACGGCGTGGTAAAACGCGACAGCCATATCCGCCTGATTCGCAACAACGTTGTCGTGCATACCGGCACGCTGGAATCGCTCAAACGCTTCAAAGACGATGTGAAAGAAGTGCGCATGGGCTTTGAGTGCGGCTTGATGCTCAAAGGTTTCAACGAAATTGCCGAAGGCGATGTGTTGGAATGCTTTGATGTGGTGGAAGTGGCGCGGACGCTGTAAAACCGCGTTTCAGGCTGCCTGAAAACCCAAACACCGTTTGTTTCGGCAAACGGTGTTTTGTACGTTACGGATAAGATTGGCGGGTGTGTAACACGGCAATGATTTCAATTTTGCGCGGCTTGATGCGGTACACCAACAGATAATTCGGGTGGATAATCAGTTCGCGCGTTCCCGCCACGCGACCAATCCGCCCAATCATCGGCAAAGTCATCAGATTTTCGGCGGATTTGAACGCCAATTCCTGAAGATTGATGGCGGCAACGGGATTGCGTTCAAATACATAGTCCACAATATCCGCCAAATTTTTTTCCGCACGCGGCAACCATTTAATCTGCTTCATCTTGTATTTTCCATGCGGTCATTTTCCGTTCCAAACGCGCCCGCGCCCGTGCCACCACTTCATCATGCGGCAGAGCGGGTCGCGGGTCGTTCAAGGCTGCCTGAACTTTCGCTCGAAACCAAACATCATAAGCATCGGCTTCTTCACGGGTGGCGAATTCGGAAATACGCGGGTCAAGCGCGGCGTGCATCGGTTTCCCCCTTGTCATTGAAAACCATGATTGTACCACCTTTTTTCCGCGCTCCGTCTTGACAAATCGCCGCGTTTTCCCAAAGATGCCCGTTTTCCCGTCTTGAAAGGCACACACCATGAACACCACCGTACGCACCCTTTCCCTCGCCTTGCTGTTGGCAGGTTTAAGTGCTTGTAGTGAAAAACAAAATACCCCCCCCCGCAGCCGAAACTGCCGCCGCCCCGAGTGCCGCGCCCGCCGCAAAAAACAACGTCATCATTGACATCGGTGCCGAGCCGTCTTCTTTAGACCCGCACAAAGCCTCCGATTCGGGCGCGTTTGACGTGATGCGGCAAATGCTGCTGGGCTTGGTGGCGGCAGACGGCGAAGGTAAAACCGTTCCCGCGTTGGCGGAAAAATGGGAAAGCGCCGACAACAAAGTGTGGACGTTCCATCTGCGCGATGCCAAATGGAACAACGGCGACCCCGTTACCGCCGATGATTTCGTGTTCAGCCTGCGCCGCTTGACAGACCCCGCCACCGGTTCGCCCTACGGAGGATATCTTGTTGATGCCAAAGTGGAAAACGCCGCCGCCGTCAATCAGGGCAAAGCCAAACCGGAAACGCTGGGCGTGAAAGCCCTTGACGCGAAAACCCTGCAAATCACCTTGAGCGAAGCCGTGCCGTATTTCCCCGACATGATGCTGCTGCCCGTTACCTACGCCGTCCACGCCAAAACCGTGCAGCAGCACGGCGACAAATGGACGCAGCCCGAACACTACGTTGCCAACGCCGCCTACAAGCTCAAAGAATGGACGGTAAACAGCCAAATCGTTTTGGAGCGCAATCCCGATTTTTACGACAACGCCCAAACCGACATCAACGAAATCGTGTTCCTGCCGATTACCGATGCGTCCGCCTCGCTGAACCGCTACCGTGCGGGCGAACTGGATTTCGCCGCCGTGCCGCCCGCCCAGTTCCAGCAGGTGAAGGACGATGCCGTACTCGGCAAGGAAATGCGCGTGCGCCCGCGTCTTTGCACCTTCTACTACGAGCCGAACATCAAACAGCCCAAATTCGCCGATGCCAAAGTGCGCCGCGCCCTGATGCTGTCGCTTGACCGCGAAACCATTGCCGGAAAAGTATTGGGTCGCGGCGAAACGCCCGCTTACCAGTTCACGCCGCCGTCCATCAACGACATGGGCGATGCCGCAATGGATTGGCGCGGTTGGGACAAAGCCAAACGCATTGAAGAAGCGAAAAAATTGCTCGCCGAAGCAGGCTACGGCGCGGGCAAACCTTTGCGTTTTGAAATTCTCTACAACACCAGCGATGTCAGCAAGCAACTGGTTTCAGCCAGCATGGCGTTGTGGAAAGAGGCTTTGGGCGCGGATTGGGTGGATATTCAGGCGGTCAATCAGGAATGGAAAACCTTTTTGGACACCAAACGCGCGGGCAAATTTGACGTGGGCTTTTCGGGCTGGTGCGCCGATTACAACGAGCCGTCCAGCTTCCTGAACATGATGCGTACCGGCAACGGCAACAACAGCAATGCCTACGCCAACCCCGAATTTGACGCGCTGTTGGACAAAACGCTGTCTGCGCCCGATGCGGCGGCGCGGCAGAAACTGTATCACGATGCCGAGCGCGTGCTGATTGACCAAGACGCGGGCATGGTGCCGGTGTTCCACCGCGTGAGCGTGAGCGTGTTGAAACCGTATGTGCTTGGTTTTTCGGGCAACGACCCGATGGGCAATTACCAAATTAAAGATTGGGAGTTGAGCCGTTGAGCGGGCTGCCCCGCTTGCGGGGCGGTTTGGGCAAACCGCACGGGGCAGGGCATGCCATTGTTAAAATTTTTATGATGAAAAACAATGAAATAAAAAAATCGTCATGCCCGCGAATGCGGGAATCCGCCGCACGATGAACTTGAGCAATATTTTATCAAGGTTTGTTGTGTTTCGATTTGGATTCCCGCCTGTGCGGGAATGACGGTGCGGCATTTTTTCAGACAATTGATGACACGCCGCCATGCAGATATGAAAAAACAGCCCTTTTGGGGCTGTTTTTTTGAGTGTGGTGCCGGCGGCAGGAATCGAACTCGCGACCCCCTGATTACAAGTCAGGTGCTCTACCAACTGAGCTACACCGGCAAGAAAGAGCGTATTGTGGCACAGTCTGCGCCGTTTGGCAAGCAGTCGGGCGGAAATTTTTTTATCATTATGATTAAAAATAAAAAATCCCCGTGTGAAAGCGGGGATTGCGATAAGCGGGCGAAACCGGAACGGATTATTTCAGCTTGGTTTCTTTGTACAAAACGTGTTTGCGGGCAACGGGGTCGAATTTTTTGATTTCCAGTTTGCCGGGCATGGTGCGTTTGTTTTTGGTGGTGGTGTAGAAATGGCCGGTGCCTGCGGTGGATTCCAATTTGATTTTATCGCGCATGATGTTGATTCCTTAAAATAATTTTCTGATTAAACCGCTTCGCCGCGTGCGCGCAGCTCTGCCAGTACGGCGTCGATGCCGTTTTTGTCGATGGTGCGCAGGGCGGCGTTGGACACGCGCAGACGCACCCAACGGTTTTCGCTTTCCACCCAGAAGCGGCGGGATTGCAGGTTGGGCAGGAAGCGGCGTTTGGTTTTGTTGTTGGCGTGGGAAACGTTGTTGCCCGACATCGGGCGTTTGCCCGTGATTTTGCAAACTCGTGCCATAGTTGTTGCTCCAAATTTAAAAAACAGAAACGGCGGTTTATACCACAAAACTGCTTGTGCGGGCAAATTTTGTTGCGGCGGCGGTTCAGGGTGCGGGGGACTGCTCCGTGTGCTGCGCCGTTTGGGGCGGAAGGTGCGCCAAAACTTGGTAAAAACTTATTTCCCCGCAGGTAAGGGTGTGGTTTGGGGCTGAAAAGAAGTCTTGATGAAACCGCATACGGTTTGGGCGGTTTCGGCGGGGTGGCTCAAGAACGGGGCATGGGCGGCGCGGGCAAGGGTGTGCAGACGGGCATCGGGCAGGTGGCGCAGCAGGTAGTCGCCCATGCGCGGCGGGGTAACGGTATCGCGTCCGCCCCACAGCAGCAGGGCGGGGGCGCGAATGTGTGCCAGCAGGGGGCGGGCATCGGCTTGACGTACGGCGTGCAGGGCATCGTCTAGGGCTTGCGGGGTGCCGTGCCGCAGCATGTCGGGCAGGACGGCGTTGAGTACGGCTTCGCTGTCGGGGCTGTGCAGCAGTTGCAATTGCAGAAATTGGCGCATGTGTTTGGGGTAGTCGTGTTGGAACAGGGCGAGCATTTTGTCCAATACGCTTTGCCGTACGCCTTCGGGGTAGTCGGTGTCGGCATCGAAGCGGGCAAAGGTGTTGCACAGTATCAGTCCTTTGACTTTATGCGGGTGCCGTGCTGCCAGATACAGTGAAACCAGTCCGCCCAGCGACCAGCCGAACAGGTAGGCACCTTCATCGGGCAGGCTACGGGCGATTTGGTCGGCTGCGGCGCTTACGCTAAAATGCGGGTGCATCGGCGCGGTACCGCCGTGTCCGGGCAGATGCGGCGCAACGGTGCGCCAATTTGCGGGAAAGTGGTGCAGAAGCGGTTTGAAAATCAAGCCGTTTGCGGCCCAGCCGTGTATCAGGCAAATGTAAGGGGATTGCATGTCGTTGTTTCGTTTGTTTCAATCGCGAATTTGTGCATTATGCCACGACCCTGCCGAATCGGGCAGTTTGTGTGCGGTGTGCGAACGTCATTTGCTGGGGCTGCACGGGCGTACCGATTGTTTGTGTCCGCGCTGTTTTGCCTACAGTGCGGGCGGCAGCGTCTGCCCCGACTGCGAAAGCGAGCCGCCACCGCTTGAAGCCGTATGGGCGGGCATGCGCTACGAAGCGCCTGTTCCTGCCATGTTGCACCGGTGGAAGCATTTGGGCAACGGTGCGATGGCGCGCGCGTTTTGGCAAATCATGCGGCAAACGCCGCCGCCGTGGTTGGCGGAATGCGATGCGGTGCTGGCGATGCCCGTCAGCCGCGTGCGCCGTTTGGAACGCGGTTTCAACCAGTGCGATGAGCTTGCCGCGCTGATTGCCGCCGAATACGGGCTGGAGCGTTTGCCACACGATGCGGTTTTGCGCCAACACCGTCCGCCGCAAAGCACCTTGAACCGCGCCGAACGCGCCCGCAACATCCGCCGCGTGTTCCGTCTGAACGCGCACCTTGCCGGCAAGCGCATTGTGCTGGTGGACGATGTGATGACCACCGGCAGCACGCTGTACGCGTTGGCGCACACCCTCAATCGCGGCGGGGCGCACACGCGGGTGTGGGTGTTGGCGAAAAATCAAAATTAGCCGTAGGGCGTGAAATCAATTGAACTTTTCTGATTTAAATCAGCATAATGAAAAAATCCGTCATGCCTGCGAATGCGGGAATCCACTACACGATGCTTGGCAAACGATGTTTTATCACAGTTTATTGTGCTTCAACTTGGATTCCCGCTTGCGCGGGAATGACGGCACAGAGATTTTTCGGTTAATTGATGACACGACTTAAAGAAAAGGGCAGGGGCGGAAATTTGCCGAATGTGTCAAAACGGGCAAAGAATCCTTGACAAAACGCCAAATCTTTACATTTGCAAAGATTTGGTTTTATTTTTATGTAAAACAGTGTGTTGAAAATAATGCCTTGCCCATTTGCCGAAAAAATCCCCGAAAAAAATTGACTGCTCAAGAAAAATGCGTTTATAGTCGCCGCTTCGCTGTTTCATTGTTGCTTCAAAACAACAAGGTAAACGGCGTTATTTTTGGATTAATCCCATGTTCAGCATTGTGCTTCACCGGCCGGAAATTCCCCCCAACACCGGCAACATTATCCGCTTGTGCGCCAATACCGGCTGCGATTTGCATTTGGTCAAGCCCTTGGGCTTTCCGCTCGACAGCGCGAAAATGCGCCGTGCCGGTTTGGACTACCGCGAGTTTGCCGATGTGGCGGTGCACGAGAGCTTTGCCGATTGTTTGCGCCACTTGGCGGGCAGACGGCTGTTCGCGCTCACCACCAAAGGCACGGCGCGTCCCGACCAAGCCGCTTTTCAGGCGGGTGATGTGTTTGTGTTCGGCTCGGAGTCGTGCGGCTTGCCTGCCGAGATTCTCGACAGCCTGCCGCCGGAGCGCAAAATCCGTTTGCCGATGCGGGCAAACAGCCGCAGCATGAATTTGTCCAACACCGTTGCCGTCGTCGTGTTTGAAGCGTGGCGGCAATCGGGCTATCGCGGCGGTGTTTGAGTCCGCGCAGCCTGTTCCGTTTCACCGACAACTCAAGAATTGGATGACCCCTTGTCTAAAAAACAGGATATTTTCTTTATCGCCATTATTGTGTTGATGCTGATTGGCACGGCCGCCATCAACAAAGCCCAAGCCGCACCCCGCACCGGAGCGCCCGCCGGCATCAAAGCAAAAGCGAAACCCGCGCCCAAAGCCAAAAAAGCCAAGCGCGCGCCCAAAGCCACCCAACGCAGCTATGTAATTAAAGGCGTGCGTTACCACCCGCTTGCCAGCGCCAAAAATTTTGTGCAAACGGGCAAAGCCTCATGGTACGGGCCCGGATTTCACGGCAAAAAAACCAGCAACGGCGAACGCTACAACATGCACGCACTCACCGCCGCCCACAAAACCCTGCCTTTGGGCACTGTGGTGCGCGTACGCAACCTCGACAACGGCAAAAGCGTGATTGTGCGGGTAAACGACCGGGGGCCGTTTCACGGCAAGCGCGTGATTGACCTTTCCAAAGCCGCCGCCGCCCGCTTGGGCTTCGTGCGACAGGGCATGGCAAAAGTCCGCGTGGAAACCCTCGACCGCGCCCCCCTGCTGAAAACGGCAGCCGAAGACACCCCCGCCTCCGCTTTGCAGAAAACATCGGCACTGCCCGTGCCGGAAAGCCCGTTTGTACGCCTCAGGCGGGACGGCTTGCCAGAAACACCGCCGCCCCCCGCACAACAAGGTGCGGCGCATACGGCAAGCGAACCGCCCGCAAGCGCACCGCCGCCCGCCGCCGCACAAGCACACAACATCATTTGATAATGCCTTCCCCGCCCGTCTGCCGTTTCCCTGCGGCAGACGGTTTTTTTTGCAGACACCGTGCCAACGTTATAGCCTAATCCATTATGCTATATCAAAACAAAAATTAAATTAAATCAAAAAGTTATTGACAAGATGACGGCGCATTGGCACAATGGGTGCTTTCTCAAACACACTTGATTCGGAGCGCATCATGAGCCAATGTCAAACCCATGTCGACCACCAACACACTCACGGCGAAGGCTGCGGACACACCGCCATCCGCCACAACGGCCACATCGATTACCTGCACGACGGACATCTGCACCACCCGCACGCAGGGCATTACGATGAACACCGTTTGGACGTGAACGATACCAATCCGGACGGCTGCCGTCCCGTACACGATTGCGCGGGACACGTACACGGCGAAGGCTGCGGACACGAAGCCGTACCGCACGGCGACCACATCGATTACATCGTAAACGGACGCCTGCACCATCAGCACGGCGACCATTGCGATGACCACGGTCCTGTTGAAATTGTCGCGACCAAATAATATTAAAAAGCCCGAAGCAGTTTGATGCTTCGGGCTGTGTTTTATTTGAATTTTTACAATGAGAATCATCGTGATATAGAAATTCCGTCATTCCCGCGAATGCGGGAATCCAACAATAAACTCAAGCAAATCTTGATAAAGCATCGCTTGCCAAGCATTGCATGGTGGATTCCCGCATTCGCGGGAATGACGGCATATTTTTATATTACACTGATTTTAAGTGGAAAAATACAAACGATGACACGCCCTAATGTATCGTAAAAGTGTTGGTCTGTTATAATCCAACATCTTTGTAGTTATGGGTTGGCGTTGTGCTGCCCAAAACCTTTTTCAGGCAGCACGCATTGCCACCCGTTCCGCCAAAATGCTTTCAATCTGTGCTTTAACGGTTTCTTTGCTTTGGCTGCTGTCAATCACCACGCAACGTTGCGGCTCGGCGGCGGCGCGTTGGCGGTAAACCTCGCGCACGCGGGCGAAAAAATCCGCTTCTTCCCGCTCAAAACGGTCTTTGTCGCGCCCCGCATCCAGCCTCGCCAGCGCGGTGTTCAAAGGCACGTCCAACACCAGCGTCAAATCGGGCTGCAAGCCCTGCTGAACCCATTGTTCCAACATGGCAATTTTTTCTGTCGCCACGCCACGCCCGCCGCCCTGATAGGCGTAAGTGGCATCGGTAAAACGGTCGCACACCACGTTCACGCCCGCCGCCAATGCGGGGCGCACCACGTCTTCCAAATGCTGTTGCCGCGCGGCGAACATCAGCAGCGTTTCGGTGTGCAGCGAGATTTGTCCTTTTAATTCAGGGTTGAGCAGCAGTTGGCGCAGGTTTTCGCCAAGCGGCGTGCCGCCCGGCTCGCGGCTAAACAATACGGGCAGATTGCGTTCGGCAAACCATTGGCGGATAACATCAAGCTGTGTGGTTTTGCCCGCGCCGTCCATGCCGTCCAAAGTGATGAAAAGTGCCATGTTTTTCGCTCCCAAAATCGGGGATTTTAACGTTTTCAGGCTGCCTGAAAACGTTTTCTTTGCTAGGATAGCGGTTTTTTTGCAAGGAACTGACGATGGCACAGCTTTTCGCCGTCCACCCCGACAATCCGCAGGAACGTTTAATCAAGCAGGCGGCGCAAATGATCCGTCAAGGCGGGGTGGCGGTTTACCCCACCGATTCGTGTTACGCGCTGGGCTGCCATTTGGGGGACAAAGCCGCGATGGAACGGATTTTGCAAATCCGCCGCATTGATTTGAAACACCATCTCACGCTGATGTGCGCCAATCTCGCCGAACTGGGCACTTACGCCAAAGTGGACAACAGCCAATTCCGCCTGCTCAAAGCCGCCACGCCGGGCAGCTACACCTTTATCCTGCCCGCCACCAAAGAAGTCCCCAACCGCACCCTGCACCCGAAACGCAAAACCATCGGCTTGCGCGTTCCCGACAATGCGGTGGCGTTGGCACTGCTGCGCGAATTGGGCGAACCGATGCTCTCCTGCACGCTGATGCTGCCCGAAGACGATGAACCGCTTACCGACCCCTACGAAATCCGCGACCGCCTGCAACACGCGGTGGACGTGGTAATAGACGGCGGCTGGTGCGGCAGCGAACCCACCACCGTGATTGACATGACGGACGGTGTGGCATTAATACGCGCAGGCAAAGGCGATACGGGCGTATTCGGACTGTGATTTGTGCGCTACAATAAGCCCCGCCGATTTTGGCGGTTTGTATCAAGAAAGGACGAATAAACATGCTCAAACAAGCATTGTTGGCATTGGCACTGTGCGCATCGGTGGGCGCGTGGGCGTGCGAAGCGCACGGCGGCAAAGACGGCGGCGCCTACGCCCGCCCCACCGTTGCCGGACAAAAACAAGGCGGCGCGTTTCTCACCCTGCGTAATCCCGATGCCCAACCGAAAACACTGGTGTCGGCGCACACCGACATCGCCGCCCGCACCGAGCTGCACACCCACGTTCACGAAAACGGCGTAATGAAAATGCGCGAAGTCAAAGGCGGCATCACCATTCCCGCCAAAGGCAGCGTGGAGTTGAAACCGGGCGGATTGCACATCATGTTTTTTGATTTGAAACAGCCGCTTGAAGCGGGCAAAACCTTTCCGCTCACGCTCAAATACGACAACGGCAGCAGCGAAACCGTTACCGTAAACGTGAAAACAATGCGCGGCACCCGCAAACACGGGCATCACCGGCACGGACACAAACACGAGCATAACCACTAGGGCGTGTCATCATTTAAATTTTCCTACTGAAAATCAGTGGAATATTATAAAAACTGACGTCATTCCCGCGAATGCGGAAAGCCAAATTGCTCTTAAACAAGTGCTGGTAAAACAACAAATTGCGAAGTCAAGCAATGGATTCCCGCCTGCGCGGGCATGACGGCGCAGTATTTTTGCAGTTAATTGATGACGCAAAGTATTTTTGCAGTTAATTGATGACGCAAACGAAACACCGCACCGCGCTCTGCCAACGGGGTTGCCAAAAATGATTGGCGACCCCGCTTTTTGTAAACCCGCTTGACACAAGCGTTAAATTTTTTAAAGATACGGACTGTTTTCAGCACACATTTCACGAAGGACACCACCATGCAACACTTCCCGCAAACCGCCAAACCCCTGTTGTTCGCCCTTGCGCTCGCATTCGGACTGGGCGCGTGCGGCGGCGGCGAGCAAAACGCCAAAGCCCCCGCCCCCGCTTCCGGCAACGCCGCCGATGCCAAACCCGCCGACAAACAGGAAATCACCATCAACAACAGCGCCGAACCCGAATCGCTTGACCCGCACAAAGTGTCCGGCGTACCCGAATCCAACCTGCTGCGGCAAATCTTGGTCGGCTTGACCAGCACCGACAACGACGGCAACACCGTTGCCGGCATCGCCGAAAAATGGGAAAGCAGCGACAACAAAGTTTGGACATTCCATCTGCGCGATGCCAAATGGAGCAACGGCGACCCCGTTACCGCCGAAGATTTCGTTTACTCCATGCGCCGCCTGACCGACCCCGCCACCGCCTCGCCCTATGCCAGCTATCTGGCGGACGTGGGCGTGGTGAACGCGCAGGAAGTCATGGACGGCAAAGCCAAACCCGACACGCTCGGCGTGAAAGCCATTGATGCCAAAACCTTGGAAATCACCCTGAAAGAACCCGCGCCTTTCTTCCCCGACACCCTGATTCACTCGTCCGTGAAACCCGTCCACAAAGCCACCGTGGAAAAACACGGCGAAAAATGGACGCAGCCTGAAAACTTTGTCGGCAACGGCGCGTATCTGCCCAAAGAATGGACGGTAAACGACAAAATCGTCTTGGAACGCAATCCGCAGTATTTTGATGATGCGAATACCAAAATCAACCGCGTAACCTTCTTGGTTATCGGGCAGGCGACCACCGACATGGACCGTTTCCGTGCGGGCGAAGTGGACGTTACCTACAACGATATTCCCAACCAGCAATTCAAACAAATCAAGCAGGAAATGGGCGAGCAAATGAAAATCGCGCCGTCCCTTTGCACCTATTATTACGAATTTAACCACACCAAAGCACCGTTTGACGATGCGCGTGTACGCAAAGCCCTGTCGCTGGCGTTTGACCGCGAATTGTTTGCCGAAAAAGTGGTCGGTCGCGGCGAAACGCCCGCTTACCAGTACACGCCCACCGCCACGCAGGGCATGAAAAACTACGAACCCGAATGGAAATCGTGGGACAAAGCCAAGCGCATTGAAGAAGCGAAAAAACTGTTGGCGGAAGCGGGTTACAGCGAAAGCAAGCCTTTGAAATTCGAGCTGTTGTACAACACCAGCGAAAACCACAAAACCAATGCGGTTGCCGCCGCGCAAATGTGGAAAGAGGCTTTGGGCTTTGTGGACGTAACCCTGAACAATCAGGAATGGAAAACCTATTTGGACACCCGCCGCAACCAAAAACACCAAATGTCGCGCGGCGGCTGGTGCGCCGACTACAACGAAGCGTCCACGTTCCTGAATACGTTTAAATCCAACAGTTCCAGCAATTACGGCAAATACCAAAGCGCGGAATTTGACGGTTTGCTGGCGAAAACGCTGGGCGGCGACGTTTCCCCCGAACAGCGCGGCGAGCTGTACCGTCAGGCGGAAGCGGTGTTGGACAAAGATGCGGCGACGATTTTTGCTTACCACTATATTTCGCCGCGTTTGGTGAAACCGTATGTGGTCGGCTATTCGGGCAAAGACCCGATGGACAATTACCAAGTGAAAAACTGGTCGATTGCCGCGCACTAATCCGTTTCAGGCAGCTTGAGATGGTGTAAACACCATCTCGCGCCGTCATTCCCGCGCAGGCGGGAATCCATGTGTCGGCTTGGCAAGTCTTGGCTTAAACAATGATTGCTGGCAGTCCGATTTGGATTCCCGCCTGCGCGGGAATGACGGTTGTTTGGGTTTTCAGGCTGCCTGAAACGTAAAACCATGATATCTCAAAGGGATTTTTATGCTGAAACTGATTTTGCGGCGGCTGTTGGAAGCCGTGCCGACTTTGCTGGTGCTGATTACCGTATCGTTTTTCATGATGCGGCTGGCGCCGGGCAGCCCGTTTACCGGCGAGCGCAACCTGCCGCCGGCGGTGTTGGCGAACATTGAAGCCAAATACCATCTGAACGACCCGATGTGGTTGCAATATCTGAATTATCTCAAGCAATTAGCAATGGGCGATTTCGGGCCTTCGTTCAAATACAAAGACCACAGCGTAAACGAACTGTTGGCGCAAGCCCTGCCCGTGTCGGTGGAAATCGGGCTGTATGCCTTTGTGATTGCGCTGGTGTTGGGGGTAACGCTGGGCGTGATTGCCGCCTTGAAGCAAAACTCCGCCACCGATTACACGCTGATGACGCTGGCGATGACGGGCGTGGTCGTGCCCAGTTTTGTGAAAGCGCCTTTGATGGTGCTGCTGTTTGCGGTTACGCTGAAATGGTTTCCCGCCGGCGGCTGGAACAACGGCGCATTGATGAATTTGGTTTTGCCGGTGAGTGCTTTATCCATGGCGTATGTGGCGAGCATTTCGCGGATTATGCGCGGCTCGATGATTGAAGTGATGAACAGTCCTTTTGTGCGCACCGCCCGCGCCAAAGGTTTGTCCACGCGCTATATCGTGTTGAAACACGCGCTGCGTCCCGCTCTGCTGCCGGTGATTTCGTATTTGGGGCCGGCGTTTGTCGGCATCATTACCGGTTCCATCGTGATTGAAACCATTTTCGGCCTGCCCGGTATCGGACAATTATTTGTCAATGGTGCGTTGAACCGCGATTACGGCATGGTGTTGAGCCTGACCATTTTGGTGGGCGTGCTGACGATTGTGTTTAATGCGGTGGTGGATATTTTGTATGCCGTGATTGACCCGAAAATCCGTTATTAAGCTGTCTTTATTTGGCTGACAATCCCGCTTCGGCGGGATTTTTGTTATACTCGCTCGCTTGTCTGACCGTGTTGCGGAGAAATGCCGTGCGCCCGATTGCGTTGAAAAAATGGTTTGTTTTGGTTTGGCTGTGCGCGGTGTCTGCTGCCCATGCCCTTGACGTGCAGCGTTGGCGCACCGCAGACGGGGCGCAGGTGCTGCTGGTGGAGCGGCGCGAATTGCCGATGGTGGATGTGGCGGTGCTGTTTCAGGGCGCGGGTTCGGCTGCCGACCCCGAAGGCAAAGACAACACCGCGTCTGCCGCCGCATCGATGCTGCTGCTGGGCAACCGCGAGTGGGACGAGGAGCAGATTTCAGAGAAAATCAATGATTTGGGTGCGAATATGTCGGGGGGCGCAACCACCGAATACGCACTGTTCGGCTTCCGCAGCCTGAGCAAACCCGAAGTTTTGACCGCCGCCGGCGAAGTGTTCAAACGCTCGCTTGCCGCGCCGCGCTACGATGCGAAAGTGCTGCAACGCGTGAAAGACCGCGCCGCCCTGTCTTTGCAGCAAAGCGAAAGCTATCCGGGCTTTCTTGCCGACCGCGCTTTGACACGCCTGAACTATCCCGACCACCCCTACGGCAAAGCCGCACGGCAAACGGTGGCGAAAATCCAAGCGGTACAAACCGATGACCTGCACCGTTTCCACCGCAGCCATTACGCCCGCAACAACGCGGTGGTGGCGGTGGTGGGCGACATCGGGCGTGAAGACGCGGCGCGGTTGGCAGACGGCATTTTGGCGGTGCTGCCCGCCCGCGCCGCCCAAGACGGCAGCATCGCCCCCGTGCGCGTAAAAGGCGGACAATTCAAGCACATTCCCTTTCCGCACAACCAACAAGCCCTGATTCACATCGGCTTGCCCGTGCTGAAAGCAGACGACCCCGATTATTTCGCCATGCTGGTGGGCAACTACATTCTCGGCGGCGGCGGCTTCGACAGCCGCCTGATGAAAGTGCTGCGCGACCGGCACGGCTACACCTACGGCGCGGGCAGCACCTTGTCGGCAAAACGGCAGGCAGGGCCGTTTGAAATCGCCTTTGCCACCGAGCGCAAAAACGGACGTGCCGCATTGGCGGCGGCGCAGCAAGTATTGCGCGACTTTGTTGCCAACGGCCCCGATGTGGACGAACTGACCCAAGCCAAAGCCTACATCACCGGCAGCTTTCCCCTGCGTTTCGACACCAACGGCAAACTGATTGCCAACCTGATTGCCGCCGCCTACTACAACCGTCCCGATGACTGGTTCGACACCTACAACCAAAAAATCAACGCCCTCACCGCCGCCGACATCAAACGCGCTTGGCAAAAACACATCCGCCCCGAACAAATGAACGTGGTGGTGGTGGGCGGTGAAAAAGCGGGCGAATTTTAAATTTCAACGCACAGGGCTGCACATCAAGCACAGCCCCATGCCTTGCCCCGATTCGGACGGGCTTGCGCCCCACCCGAAGCAACAACGATTTTACCGCCGTAAACGGCGGGGCTTCAAACCGAAAAGAAATTTTGATGACAAATACCATGAAAAACAGCATGATTTGTGCGGGCTTTGCCCTGCTGCTCGCCGCTTGCGGCAAAAACACCGACACCATCGGCAAAGCCGACACCGTATTCAACCTGCTGGGCAAAAACGATCGCATCGAAATCGAAGCCTTTGACGACCCCGATGTCAAAGGCGTGGCGTGCTACCTTTCCTATGCCAAAAAAGGCGGCTTGAAAGAAACCGTAAACTTGGAAGAAGACGTCAGCGACTTTTCCGTGTCCTGCACCCAAACCACCCCCCACATCGAATACAACGAAAAAACCGTTGCCAAACCCGCCAAAGTATTCAAGCGCAGCGCCAGCTTTGCCTTCAAAACCATGCAGATTATCCGCTACTACGATGACAAGCGCAAAGTATTCAGCTACTTGGTGTACAGCGACCGCATCATTCAAGGCTCGCCGAAAAACTCCGTCAGCGCCGTTTCCTGCCACGAAGGCGTACCCGCCGACGCACGCGCCGCCGAAGGGCGCACCGGCGTCAAAATCATCGGCAGTTGCGTGATTGAAGGAGCGGCACCATGACGGCACTCACCGACGCGGTCAAATGGAATGCGGACGGCTTGGTGTGTGCCGTTGCCCAAGACCACATCAGCAAACAGGTTTTGATGGTGGCGTGGATGAATGCCGAAGCCCTGCGCCGCACCGTGGAAACGGGTTTTGCCCACTACTACAGCCGTTCCCGTCAAACGCAGTGGAAAAAAGGCGAACAATCCGGACACCTGCAAAAAGTCCGCGCCCTGCATTTGGACTGCGACGGCGATGCGCTGGTGCTGCTGATTGAACAAAGCGGCGGCATCGCCTGCCACACCGGACGCGCCACCTGCTTTTACCGCGAATGGGACGGCACGGCATGGCAAACCCGTTTGCCCGTGTTGAAAACCGAACAGGAAATCTACCGATGAACGACATTCTGCCCGCCTTGGCGGACATGCTGGAACAGCGCCGCAGCGCCGATGCCGCCACTTCCTACACCGCCAAGCTGCTGCAAGGCGACACCGAAAAAATCCTGAAAAAAATCATCGAAGAAGCGGGCGAAGTGCTGATGGCGGCGAAAGACGGCGACCGCGAACATTTGGTGTACGAAACCGCCGATTTGTGGTTTCACAGCATGATATTGCTGGCACAACAAGGCATTCGCGTGGAAAACGTGCTGGCGGAGCTGGCGCGGCGGCAGGGCGTATCGGGTTTGGCGGAAAAAGCGGCGCGGCAACCAAGCTGATGCTGCTGAAAATCCTGTTTTTTTCCGCATTGGCGGCGGGCGTGTGCGCCATTGTCCGCCAAGCGCGTTGGCGCGGCGGTTTGCAGCGACTGCACCAAAACGTGCGTACCCTTGCCCGAACCTTGCTGCTGCTGGCGTTGTGCCTGCTGGTTTACCGCCTGTTTTTTGGAGAATCGCCATGAGCCGAGCCGCTTTGCCCGTCAGTGCCACCGTTTTGACCAAAAACGCCGAACGCCATTTGGCGCGTTGCTTGGACGCGCTGCGCGGCATCGACCAAGTCGTCGTGTTGGACAACGGCTCGCACGATGCCACCCTCGCCATTGCCCGACAATATGCCAACGTCGTGATTGTCGAGCATGAATTTGTCGGCTTTGGCGCACTGAAAAACTTGGCGGCACAACACGCCCGCCACGATTGGATTCTCAACATCGACAGCGACGAAGTCATTTCTGATGCGCTGGCACAATCGTTGGCACGGGCGGATTTTGCCGACCCTGCCGCCGTGTACGGCGTGTGCCGTTTGAATCATTATCGCGGTCGCGCCATTCGCGGCTGCGGCTGGTATCCCGACATCGTGCCGCGCCTGTACCACCGCCGCCACACCGCATTCAGCGATGCCGCCGTCCACGAACGCATCATCATGCGCCCCGACAGCCGCAGCGTGGTGCTGGCGGGCGATTTGCTGCATTATTCCTACGAAGGCGGCGCGGCGGAGCTGATTGCCAAAATGCAGTTTTACACCGATTTGTACGCCCGCGAACACGCCGGCAAAAAATCCGCCACCACCGCCCAAGCCGCAGCACACGGGCTGTTTGCCTTTATCAAGAGCTATGTTTTCAAAAAAGGTTTTCTGTATGGCGGCGACGGCTGGGTGATTGCCACTTCCATTGCCGCCAATTCCTATTACAAATACATCAAGCTCAAAGAAGCCAACAAACCATAATCGCGGAAAAAGCTGGCACTTTGCACGGGGTTTCGATACAATAACGGTATGGATTTTTCCCTGTTCAGCTTAATGAAAGGCTTTTGATATGTTTCCCGAATACCGTCATTTGATTACCGAATTGAAAAACAAAGACGCGCATTTCACCCGCTTGTTCAACGAGCATAACGAATTGGACGACCAAATCACCCGTTTGGAAAAAGACCCCGTTACCGGCTCTTCTGCCGAATCGGAAATTCATGAATTGAAAGTAAAAAAACTGGCGTTAAAAGACGAATTGTATGTGATTTTGAAACGCGCTGCCGATGAGGCAGAACAATAAGCCGTTGTTTAAACGCAAATGCGAACACCCGCCCATGTCGAACGGCGGGTGTTTCGCTTGATTAACGGCATATGAAAGCATGTGAAAGGAATTATGTTAGGAAAATGGTTGAAAAAACGGGTGCGCGGCGGGGACGTGCCGCGCCGTCATGCGGTGGTGTTGGACGTGTCGGCAACGGCGGCGGACGGGATTATCCGCAAGCTGGTCAAAGCAGGCTATGAGGCGTATTTGGTCGGCGGGGCGGTGCGCGATTTGCTGCTGGGCGTGCGCCCGAAGGATTTTGACGTGGCCACCAATGCCACGCCCGAGCAGGTGCGCGCCGTGTTCCGCCGCAGCCGCATTGTCGGACGGCGCTTCCCGATTGTGCATGTGCCTGTGGGCGGCGAAACGGTGGAAGTCAGCACTTTCCGCAGTGGCGACGTGCGCCACAATGCTTCGGGGCGGATTGTGCGCGACAATGCCTACGGCACTTTGGCGCAAGATGCTTCGCGCCGCGATTTTACCTGCAATGCGCTGTATTATGATGTGATTGGCGGGGAGGTGATTGATTTTCACGGGGGCATGCGCGACATCGCCGCCAAGCGTTTGGTGATGATTGGCGATGCGGCAGAGCGTTATTGCGAAGACCCCGTGCGGATTTTGCGGGCGGTGCGTTTGTCGGGCAAGCTGGGCTTTGCGGTGGACAAGCACACTGCCGCGCCGATTGCGCGTCATGTTCACCGCTTGGCGGGCGAGCCGGTGTCGCGCCTGTTTGACGAGCTGATGAAGATTCTGTTTTGCGGACAGGCGGAAGCGTGTTTGCGGCAATTGCGCCTGTTGGGGGCGGACGGGGGCGTGCATCCGTTTTTGTCGGCATTGCAGCAGGGCTTGGATGCCGGTGCGGGCGTGGTGGTGGCGGCACTGCGTTCGACCGATGCGCGGGTGCGCGAACACCGCCCCGTGTCGGCGGGATTTGTGTTGGCGGCGCTGTTGTGGCCGCAGGTGCGCGTGTTGTGGCAGCAGGGCATGGACGGCGGACAGTCGGCGGCGGCGGCGATGAACGATGCGGTGATGCAGATACGCGGCACGTTTGAGCGCGATTGGGGCTTGCCGCAACGCTATTCGGCGGTGATGCGCGAGATTTGGCTGATGCAGCCGCAGCTTGCCAACCGGCGCGGCGCACGTGCGTTCAGGCTGTTGGCACAGGCGCGGTTTCGCGCCGCCTATGATTTTCTGCTGATTCGTGCCGAATGCGGCGAAGCGGCGGGCGATTTGGCACAATGGTGGACGGCGTTCCAGTCGGCGGACGATGCGGGCAAACGCCGTTTGACGGATGCGCTTGCCGCCGCACCGTCTGCCGGTGCCCAGCCCAAGAAAAAACGCCGCCGCAGACGCAAAAAAACCGCCGCCGCGCCGGTTGCGGAAGCGTAAAAACACCGTCATGCCGGCGCGGGCATGACGGCGGTTCGGTTGGCACGCCCAATCAGCCGCGTTCTTGGGCAACCTTGTTCATATCGGGGTGGCTCACCAGCAGCGAATCCACTTCGCCGATTGCCTCATGGTCTTTGTCGGGATAATCCAGCTTGCTCAAGAAATAACGGATGCAGTTCAAACGGGCGCGTTTTTTGTCATCGGATTTGATGATGACCCAAGGCGCGTCTTGCGTGTGGGTGTGGAAAAACATGGCGTTTTTCGCTTCGGTGTAGTCGTTCCAACGGTTGAGCGACTGCACGTCCACGGGCGAGAGTTTCCAATGTTTGAGCGGGTCGTGGGCGCGTGAAGAAAAGCGGCGGAACTGCTCTTCCCGCGACACCGAAAACCAGAATTTGAACAGATGAATGCCGCTTGCCACCAGCATGCGTTCAAATTCGGGGGTTTGGCGCATGAACAGCAGGTATTCGTGCGGCTCGCAAAAGCCCATCACGCGTTCCACACCGGCGCGGTTGTACCACGAACGGTCGAAAAACACGATTTCGCCGGCTGTGGGCAGGTTTTGGATATAGCGTTGGAAATACCATTGTCCTTTTTCGGTTTCGGTGGGTTTTTCCAATGCCACCACGCGCGCGCCGCGCGGGTTCAGGTGTTCCATATAGCGTTTGATGGTACCGCCTTTGCCTGCCGCATCGCGCCCTTCAAATAAACCGACGATTTTCTGACCTTCCCCTTTCACCCAGCTTTGCACTTTGAGCAATTCGATTTGCAGCCGTTTTTTTTCTTTTTCGTAGGTGCGGCGGTTCATGCGCTTGGTATAGGGATAATCGGCGGGCAGGGGCGCGTTGGGGCTGTCTTCCTGTGCGGCTTGGTGTTCCTGCACCGCCTGTTTGAACGCGGTCATGATTTCGTCCTGACTGTTACCGAAATCGATTTTTTCAAAAGGGTGGAGTTGCTTTTCGGTCATGGTCGCATACCTTTCTGCGGCAAAACGTTGGAAAATATTTTCACCCCGATATTTTAACATGTTTCAACGCACAGGGCTGCACATAAAGCACGGCCCCATGCCTTGCCCCGATTCGGACGGGCTTGCGCCCCGCCCGAATAAACGAGGTTTTTACCGCCGCAAACGGCGGGGTTTCAAACCGAAAAGGCATTTTGATAAATGAACCCTGTTCGGCGGGATTTTCGCGGGGTCGGGTATAATCGCCCTTTTTTGCGGAAGGGGCGGCGATGCGTCCGTTTATGCTGTTTGACGATGCCTTGAGCGGGCAGGCGTTGTTGTTGCACGATTTTGAATACGAAGACGTTTTGCCCGACACGGCAGATGTTGATGCCTGTTTGCGGCGCGGTTGGGCGCGGGGGCTGCACGCGGGCGTGGTGGCGGAATACGGATTCGGTGCGGGACTGATGCGCACGCGCACGGCAGAAACGGGCGTGTTGCGCCTGTTGTGGTTTGCCCGCAAAAGTGCGCCCGCCGATGTGCGGGCGTGGCTGGCGGCGCAGGGCGCGGCAGAGGGTGTGGCGGGCATTTCGCGCCCGCAGCCCGACACGGACGGCTCAAGCTATGCCCGCACGGTGGCGGACATTCACGCCGCCATTGCGCGGGGCGACACCTACCAAATCAATTACACCCACCGTTTGCACTTGTCTGCCTACGGCCCGCCCGTGCGCCTGTACGCCCGTTTGCGCCAAGCCGTGCCGTATGGTGCGCTGCTGCGTTTGCCCGAACGCGCCGGCGGCGATGATTGGGTATTGTGCTTTTCGCCCGAGCTGTTTTTGCGGGTAGGCGCGGACGGCACGGTTTGCACCGAGCCGATGAAGGGCACGGCACCGCGTTTGGGCGACGACGGGGACGCAGCCCGCGCCGCCGCTTTGCGTGCCGACCCGAAAAACCGTGCCGAAAACACCATGATTGTCGATTTGCTGCGCAACGACTTGGGCAAAATCGCCCAAACGGGCAGCGTGTGCGTGCCCGAGCCGTTTAAGGTATCGCCTTTCGGCGCGGTGTGGCAGATGACCAGCACCGTGTGCGCCCGTATGCGCGAAGGCACATCGTTTGCCGCGCTGCTGGAAGCGGCGTTTCCCTGCGGCAGCATCACCGGTGCGCCCAAACGCAAAAGCATGGACATCATCGCCGAACGGGAAACGTCGCCGCGCGGGCTGTACACGGGCAGCATCGGTTTTTTGACGCACGACCCGCAGGCCGCTTTGGGCTTTACCGCCTGTTTGAACGTGGTCATCCGCACCCTGTGTCTGCGCCGCAGCGCGGATTCGCCCGCACCGTGGCGGGGCGTGTACGGCGTGGGGAGCGGGATTGTCGCCGATGCCTGCGCCGCAGACGAATACCAAGAATGCGCGTGGAAAGCGCGTTTGCTCACCGGTTTGCGCCCCGAATGCGGCATTTTTGAAACCATGCGCGTGGAAAACGGCACGGTGGCGGCGTGGGCGGCGCATCGGGCGCGCTTGGCGGAAAGTGCCGGTGCCCTGAACATTCCGCTTGACCTTCAGGCGGCGGAACACGCCGTGCAACAGGCATCGGCGGTCTTGCCCGCAGGCGTGTGGCGTTTGCGCTTGGACGTGTCCCCCGAAGGCGCGGCGGCGTGCCGTACCGCCCCGCTTGTTTCGCCCGCCGCCGCACGGGCATACGTCAGCGACACCGTTTTGCCCGACCGCGACCCCGTGCGCCGCCACAAAACCACACGGCGCGAAGTGTTTGATGCCGTTTGGCGCGAAGCGGAAGCGCAGGGCGCATTCGATGCCCTGCTGTTTAATCGGAGCGGTTGGCTGCTCGAGGGCGGGCGCAGCAGCGTGATGATTGAATATCGGGGCGAAAAACTGATTCCTGCCGCCGATCTGGACGTATTGCACGGCATCGCCCGCCGCAGCCTGCCCGACCATGTCCGTCAAGCCCGCATCAGCCGCAGCATGCTGGCACAGGCAGATGCCGTGTATCTGGGCAATGCCCTGCACGGCTGGTTTCCCGTCAAATTGATGTGGAAACGCGACAAGCCATAGCTTTTTTTTGCGTTGGCTTAAAAAAAGGCGACTTTTTCGCACACGCCGCGCCGATTCCGACTACAATTAAACCACCTGCCGAACACAGGCAGGGGGATTTTCCGGACAGGGCAGGGCGAGCGGCTCTGCACGAACGGCACGTTTTTGTTTTTCCTTAAGGAGTTTGCAGTATGAAAAAAATTGTTTTGGGTTTGTTGGCATGGGCGGGCATCGCCGGCAGCGCGCTGGCAGACGACAACCACCGTTTTGAAGCCTACGGCAAAGCGGGCTTGCCCAACATCGCCGGCGGCGTTGCCTACGGCATCAACGACAAAGTAACCGTGCGCGGCGACATCGGTTTGTTCGGCATTTCGCGTGATTTTGACGAAGGCGATGTGAAATACACCGCCAAAGTCCGCAACCACAAAGCCAATGTGTATGCCGACTACTTCCCGATGAGCAACGGCTTCCGCCTGACCGGCGGCGCGGCATTGGGACGCACCACCATCGAAGCCAACGGCACGGCACAAGTGACCCAAGAGCAAACCTTCAAATTGGGCGGCGAAAAATACACCGTGCAAATTGACGGCAACGACAAAGTCAAAGCTTCGGTTAAATACCCCGCGTTTTCACCCTATCTGGGCATCGGCTGGGGTCATAACGTCAAAACCGGCAAAGGCGCGTGGGGCTTCAACGCCGATTTGGGCGTGTTCATCGGCTCGCCCAAAACCACCGTCAGCTTGAGCAACGAATTGAACGACAAGCTGGTTGCCGCAGCAGCCAAAGGCGGTGCGACACCTGCAGAAATTGCCAAAGGTCAAGCCGAAATCAACAGCCGTCTGGACGAAGAGAAAAAGAAAATCCAAGACAATGTCGGCAAAGTCAAAGCCCTGCCGATGGTTTCCGTTGGCGTGAGCTACCGTTTCTAAGCGTGCATTTGCGTGAACCGCGCCCCGACAATCAATGATGATTGTCGGGGCGTTTGGTTTTCACATCATCAGGCAGATGGTGGCACGTCTGCGGACGGCGCATTGTCCGCAGCACCTTCAATCGCTGGCAAAGACTCATTCAAAATCCGCACTTCGCGCTGCGGGAAGGGAAACTCAATGCCTTCCTCATTAAAACGCCGCCACACCGTCAGCATAATATCGGAAAACAGCCCCATAAAACCGTTTTCGGGGTCGTCCACCCAAAAGCCCACCCGCAAATCGATGCCGTTGTCGCCAAAGCCGGTCAAAAACGCATTGGGCGCGGGGTTTTTGGCAACACGCGCCTGCGCCGCCGCCGACTCAATCAAAATCGCCAGTGCCTTCGGCACATCGGTTTCGTATGCCACTTGCACGTCCAAGCTCTGCCACAACGCTTTGCCCGTGTATGACTCGTTAATCACCGTTGAGGTAACAAAGGTTTCGTTCGGAATCAGGGCTTCTTGCCCGTCAATGCTGCGCAACACCACAAAACGCGAGGTGATTTTGCTGACATAGCCCGTAAAGCCGTTGACATTCAAACGGTCGCCGGGGCGCACCGAACGGTCGGCAAGAATGATGAAGCCCGACACATAATTGCTGGCGATTTTCTGCAAGCCGAAACCCAAGCCCACACCCAAAGCACCGCCAAACACCGACAGCACGGTCAGGTCGATGCCCACCAAGGGCAGCGCAATCAGCACCGACAGCACCATAAACAGGGTTTTGACCACTTTCGACAGCACAATGCGCAGATTCATGTCGAGCCTGCGGGTGTTCATCAACTGCTCGTCAATCCAGCGTGCCAGCCACATCATCAGCATCATGACGATGCCGACCCACAGCAAGCCCGTCAATACCGTGTACAGGCTCAATTTGTTGCTGCCCACCGCAAAGCTGAGCGATTTCATCCAATCGGTAATGATTTTGTCGATGCCCGACACCCACAGCAAAAAGCAGCCCCACAGCAGCCCCGACAAACGGCGTTCCCATTGCACGGTAAAGCGTCCTGCGGGCAATGCCAAGTGCAAAACCGCCAACACCAAACGAATGCCCAACATCCAGTTTGCCGCCATCGCCAGCAATTGCGGCCAAACCACAGGATAAGCCGCCATTTTTGCTGCCAACTGTATCAAGGAAGCGGCGGCGAACATCAGCAGGGGCCAGAAAATCCGTTCGGCGATGTGGCGCACGGGGTGCCAACGCCAAGATTGAATGCGTTTGCGAACCAAATCGTGTTCGGCAATGTACAGACACAGCCAGCCCACCGCCAGCGTCAGCAGCAGCTCGACCCAACCGGCGGGCGTTTTCAGGCTTTGTGCCAGCATGGGTGCGGTAAAGCCGTGCCCTGCGGTTAAGTCTTGTGAAAAATCGTTGAAAAATTGGGAAAAATCGTTCATTTGATGCCTTGTTGTCGTGTGAATGTGTGTGCGTGCCGTTGTTCGCAACGGCAAGATTGGACGGTGCTATGGTTGATGCGGTTTATTTTTCAGACAAGGCGGGACAACGCCGTATGAAAATTAAAGAACATGAACCCACACCTTGTTGGGCTTGCCGGCAACGCCAATGTGCGTACCGACAGCATGGGTTGATTATACAGAAAACAACAGCCCGAATAAAATTCGGGCTGGGAAAGATGGTGGCCAGAGGCAGGATCGAACTGCCGACACACGGATTTTCAGTCCGTTGCTCTACCGACTGAGCTATCTGGCCTTGCAAAGACGGCTATTAAACCACAAACCGCATTGTCAGGCAAGTTTTTTGCGGAAATTTTTTGGCAAATGTGGTATGTTTGCTGCCGAAGCGTGTCGTGATTGGGCTTTTTCCGGAAAAATAAACGGCATATCAAAATGCCGTTATGCCTGCACGGCGGCCTGGCAAGCAATTGATGACGGGCTTGGTTTTGCGGAATGTTTTGTGGTGATTGGCACAATGGGTGTGAGAGACAAATATCCTTTTTTGAATAAGTGGTTGATTTTATCCATGCTGTGGTGGTGCGGCGGGGTGTACGCGCTGGTGTGGCGCGAGGGCGGGGGCGTGCCTGTGCCGCCGTTTCCGCATTTTGACAAGGTGGCGCATTTTGCCCTGTTTTTCGCACAAACATGGCTGCTTGCCAAAGCGTGGTTGTGTGTGCGCCGCCCCGTGCCGGTGTGGGGATTGGCGGTGTTTGCGCTGTGTAATGCGGTGGCAAGCGAGTGGGCGCAAGCGGCGTTTACCGTGTCGCGTCAGGCAGACGTGTGGGACGGGCTGGCAGACATGGCGGGTGCGGGCGCGGCGCTGTATGCGGCACGGGTGTTGGAAAACATTCGGGCGCGGCGCGGCGGGCGCGGTTGAGCCGGCGCGCGGGCGGGAAAACGCGCCGGTGTGGCAGAATTCGGCTGGACAGATTGGCAATACACAGGCAAAATCATATTTTCCAAGCGAAACGCGCTGCCGTTGGGGCGGTTGGTGTCGTAAAATCCGTTGTATCGTACCGCTTGGTTTGAAAATGGCTGGTTTTTTGTTAATTTTTTATCAAATAGGAGTTTGATGATGGCTCAATCCAAAATTACGGTGGGCGGCTTGAAAGACAAGGGCGATGCGGACAAACTGGTATCGCAAACGGAGCAGGTGGCGGGCGTGCGCTGGGTAAACGCCAATTGGGAGCAGGGCTATGTGGTGGTAACGCATAGCGATGCCTTTGACGAAACCGCATTCAAAGCCGCCGTGCAAGCTGCCGGCTTTTCGGCATAAAGCCTACACCTGTTTTTTGCCATGCCCCTGCGCTTGCGGGGGTATTGTTTTGACGGACGGCAAGGCAGTGCCGCATGCCAAACAAAGTGCATTGAAAAATGAAATCATGACCCACCCTGCGGGCGTGTCGTCATTTCAACCATATTTGCCCCAAAGGGCGTAAAAATGCCACCCAAACGCCACAACACGAAGATTGCGCCCGATGACATTCTGCGTGTTGCCACAAACAGACATACATGGGAGTTTTGATGTTTACCGGAATTGTTCAAGGCTTGGGCGAAATCACCGCCATCGACCGCCCCGCCGCCGATTTTTGCACCCTGACCGTCCGTTTGCCCGCAGGCATGGGCGCGGATTTGGCGGTCGGCGCATCGGTGGCGCACAACGGCTGCTGCCTGACCGCAACTGCCGTTGCAGGCGACACCGCCCGTTTCGACCTGATGGCGGAAACACTGGCAAAAACCAATTTGGGCGCATTGCACATCGGCAGCCGCGTCAATATCGAACGTGCCGCCCGCATCGGCGACGAAATCGGCGGACACCTGATGAGCGGACACATTTGGGGGCAAACCGTCATCACAGCCATCACACAAAGCCAACACAACCGCACCCTGTGGCTGTCACTGCCCGCCGCCGTGCGCCCCTATGTGCTGCCCAAAGGCTTTATCGGGCTGGACGGCTGCAGCCTGACGGTGGGCGACGTGCGCGAAGAAACATTTTGCGTACACCTGATTCCCGAAACCCTGCGGCGCACCCTGTTTGGCACGCGCCAAGTCGGCGAACGGATTAACATGGAAATCGACCCGCACACCCAAGCCGTTGCCGACACCGTTGCCCGCATCTTGGCGGCGCGTGGCGAAAGCACGACACCTTGCCCGATGTGAAAAAATATTTTTCATTAAAAATAAAACTCTTGAGCAATATTGCGGAAAAATCCGCATAAACATTTTGACAAAATGCCGGCAGCTTGGCATAATACGTTCTTTCTTGATTGCGGCTGTATTCGCAGCGAGACACGCACCCGTAGCTCAGTTGGATAGAGTATCTGGCTACGAACCAGAGGGTCGGGCGTTCGAATCGCTCCGGGTGCGCCATCAAGAATCATACGCGCCCATCGTCTAGCGGTTAGGACATCGCCCTTTCACGGCGGTAACCGGGGTTCGATTCCCCGTGGGCGTGCCAATTTCCTACCCCTGTTTCCCAAGCGGAAACAGGGGTATTTCAATGGCATGGAAAATCCACATTAGGGCGTGTCATCAATTGACCAAGTAAACCCCGCACCTCCATTTCCGCGCAGGTGTAGCTTGGGTTGGAGCGAAGCGCAAACCCAACAAAATCCATAAATTTTCGGAAAAATGTTGGGTTTTCACTTCGTCTTAACCCAAGCTATGCTTGTTTCACAAACATCAGGCAGTGGATTCCTGCATTCGCGGGAATGACGGCGTTTTGGTATTGTAATGATTTATAGTAGAAAATTTTAATTGATGACACGCCCTAGCGTTTGCCGAAAATCGCGCTGCCTATCCGCACCATGGTTGACCCATGCGCCACCGCTTCCACCAAATCGCCGCTCATGCCCATCGACAAAGTGTCTGCTTGCGGGAAATCCTGCTGCAAACGGGCGAACAGCCTTGCCATTTCTTGAAACTGCGCCCGCACAAACTTGGGCGGATGCGCGGAAGGCACGCACATCAATCCGCGCAAATGCAGATTCGGCAGTGTTGCCACTTCGTGTGCCAAGGGCAACATATCATCGGGTGCAATGCCGTGTTTGGCGGGGTTGCCACTGATGTTGATTTCCAAGCACACTTGCAGGGGCAGCAAATCGGGTGGGCGTTGTTCGTTCAGGCGGCGGGCGGTTTTGGCGCGGTCGAGCGTGTGCAGCCATGCCGCACCTTCGGCGACGGCGCGGGTTTTGTTGGATTGCACATGCCCGATGATGTGCCACACCAAATCGGGGCAGGGGCTGTGTAATGCCTGTGCTTTGTCTTGCCACTCGCGCACATAATTTTCGCCGAAATCGCGCTGACCGGCGCGGTAGAGTGTTTCAATATCCTGAGCGGGAAAAGTTTTTCCAACTGCCAACAGTGCCACGCTGCCGGTTTTGCGCTCGGCTTCGTGTTCTGCGGAACGGATTTGTGCCAATATATTGCGCCAGTTTTGTGCCAAAGGGTTTTGATTCATCGGTTTATTTTTTGGTGTTGGGCTTTTGCATCGGGGGTATCAATTGGCGATAAAGCCACTGTGCCGTCATTCCCGCGCAAGCGGGAATCCAAAACAGATTCCAACAAACGTTGATAAAATATCGCTTGCCAAGCATCAGGTAGTGGATTCCCGCATTCCCGGGAATGACGGCTTTTATATTACACTGATTTTCAGTATAAAAATTTAATTGATGATACGCCCAAACAAAAAGGTCTGCAACCGTGATGATTGCAGACCTTTGTTTTCTAATGCAGACGGCGCAGGATTGCGCGGTCAGGCATCAGGTGTTTAGAAGCGGTGTTTCAGACCCACGCCGACAGTACCCACACCAGTACGGCTTTCTTTTTCCTTACCAAACTGAACGTAGCCGATTTGGCTGTTCAGCTCGGTACGTTTGGAGAGATGGTAATCTGCACCGATAACACCTTGAATGTATTTGGCATTGTCGTCTTTTACAATTTTCAGCTCATCGTTATAGCCTTTGGCATTGAAACCGTAGGCTGCGCTGCCTTTCAGGGTTACCGCATCGTTGATGGTGTACGCGGCGGAAGCGGCAACTTCTTGGAAGCGTACCAAGCCTGCATCAACATTTTGTGCGTGTTGGTATGCCAAGCCTGCGGTTACGGTGTCGTTGCTGAAGCCTGCTTGTGCCACAGCTTGATAGCCGTATTTGTGTTTGGCACTAACTTTTTCGCCCTTTGCTGTGCGTACTGCATATTCGGCATTATTGGCACCGCGTTTTACCGCAGTGGCTGCCACATCGGCGAAGAAGCCGCCTCCCGGTTGTTGGAAGCTTGCGCCAACACCGTAAACAGGACGGTCAATGCGTTTGTTGCCTTTGTCGCCATCGGCATCGTTGGCATCGCTGCCGCCCATGCGGTTGTTGTCGCTGGGGGATACATAGGCTTTGGCAGTGAAACCGCCCATATCAGGCGTGGTGTAACCAACGGCTACGCGGCGTTTGGTAACGTCATTAGAACGAGTGAACATGCCCAAGCCCGCAGCGCCGCTGTCGTATTCCCATTGGTCGAGTTTGCCGTTTACTTCGGTAACGGGGTTGTGAAAATAACCTGCTTTCACTTGACCGAAAGCGCCTTCCAAGCCGATGAAAGAATCGCGAGTGCCGAAACCTTTGGATTCATTCACTTTGCCCATGATAGGCTCAAATTCGCCAGTGGCGGGGTTTTTCTTCATACCGACCACAACATCTTTAGCTGTGCGACCACCGGCAATATCAACACCTTGTTCCAATTTCCAAATGGCTTTCAAGCCTTCGCTCAATTGCTCTTGACCTTTGAAACCAATGCGCGAACCGTAGTCCACGATGTTGGTTACGGTGCCTTTGGTGTTTTTCTCTTTGCTCACTTCCACACCGCCTTTGATTTGGCCGTACAGAACCACTTCGGCCATAGAAGCGACAGGCAGGGCTGCCAAAGTGAGGGCAATCAGGGTTTTTTTCATTTCTGTCATTCCTTAAATTTAGAAACAAAACAACGAATGTGCATGGAATGCAATCCGCATCGGTTTTTAAAACGCCCCAACCCGCCGGTTGAAACGCCTCAATTCAGGTAACAATATAAAGGTTTCGCCCGAAAAAAACAAATCAATTTTTGCGTTTTGGCGGATTTTTTCGCGGTTTCTGCCTTGCCCGAGTGCGGGAAAGGTGGCGGAAACTTTTGGAAAATCAGGAAAATTCGCAAAAAATCAATCGTCAAAACCCCATGTTGCGCCAACGGGGGTGTTGTGTGTTTCATACAACTTGTGCCGTTGGTGCTGATGCCACCCAAACTGTATCACGGGGTATTCTAGCATATTTTTTGGGCGGCGGCAGGTTTTTTGCTGTTTTTCGGTGTACGGGGCGTGGCTTGTCTGCTTGTGCCGTAAGGCTTTGTCCTTCAGGTTGGGGATATAAGGGGCGTACTGCGAAACAGTCCTTCCTAGAGTGTGTCATAATTTAAATTCTTGAATTAAAAATAAATATATTAAAAAATTGCCGTCATTCCCGCGAATGCGGGAATCCACTGCCCGATGTTTGGCAAGTGATGTTTTATCACGGTTTGTTGTGCTTTGACTTGGATTCCCGCCTGTGTGGGCATGACGGTGTGGTGGTTTTTCGGTTGATGTCATTGTCCGCGCAGAAACAGTTTGTCCAAGTCGTCCAAGCTGAGTTTGACCCATGTGGGGCGTCCGTGGTTGCATTGGTTGCTGCGGGGGGTGTGTTCCATGTCGCGCAGCAGGGCGTTCATTTCGGGCAGGGTGAGTTGCCGCCCCGCACGGACGGAGTGGTGGCACGCCATGGTGCCGAGCAGTCGGTTTTCGTGTGCTTCCATCAGGGTGCTGCTGCCGATTTCGTCCAGTTCGCGCAGCATTTGCCGCAGCAGGTCGGGGGCGTGGCGGTGGGCGAGCATGGGGGGCAGGGCGTATAGGGCGATGTGGTCATCGGGGGTGTGGCGGGCGTCCAAGCCGAAGCTTGCCAAGGTGTCGCGGTGTTCGGTCAGGGTGGCGCATTCGGTGCGGGTGGCGGGAAATTCGATGGGAATGAGCAGTTTTTGGGTGTCGATGCGCCCGTTGTCGCGGCGTTGGCGTTTCATTTGTTCGTAGCGGACGCGTTCGGCGGCGGCGTGCATGTCGACCAAGATTAATCCGTCTGCGGCTTGGGCGAGAATGTAGGTGCCGGAAAGTTGGGCAAGGGCGAAGCCGAGCGGGGGGGTGTCGGCTGCGGTGGCGGGGGGCGGGGTGGCGGCAGACGGTGCGGGGTCGGGGCGGTACAGTTCGGTGTAGTGTTGCAGGGCGTTGCGGTTTTCGTTCAGGCGCGGGGCTGGGTGTCGGGTGGCGGGGGCGTAGGGGGCGGGCGTGTGTTTGGCGCGGTGTTCGGTGTTCGGCATGGCGGGCGTGCCGGCTTGGGGGGCGGTGGGCGCAGGCAGCCGTTCGGCAGGCGCGGCAACGCTTTCGGTGAGTGCGGCGCGGGTTTGGGCAAGGGCTTTGTTCAGGCTGTGGAAGATGAGTTGGTGGACGGCTTGGCTGTCGCGGAAGCGCACTTCGGTTTTGGTGGGGTGGACGTTGACATCGACCATTTCCGGCGGCAGGGTGAGAAACAGCACGTAGGCGGGGGAAAATTGTTGGTGCAGCACGTCGCGGTAGGCTTGTTTGACGGCGTGGCTCATGACTTTGTCGCGCACAAAACGGCGATTGACGAACAAAAATTGGTTGTCGCTTTTACCTTTGGCGAAGGTGGGTTTGGCAATCATGCCGTGCAGGTGCATGTCGCCCGCCGTTTCGTCCACCGCCAGCGCGGCGGCGGCGAAATCTTCGCCTGCAACGGCAGCAATGCGTTGGGCGTGGCTTTGCGGCGGGTGGCGGAAGATGTTTTTGCCATTGTGGCGCAGTGCAAACGCCACTTCGGGATACGCCAGCGACAGGCGTTCGGCGGCGGCGGCGCAATGGGCGTATTCGGTGGCTTCCGATTTGAGAAATTTGCGGCGGGCGGGGGTGTTGAAAAACAGTTCGGCGATTTCTACTGTGGTGCCGACGGGGTGGGCGGCGGCGGTAACTTTGCTGATGCAGCCGTCTTCGGCGCGGATTTGTGCGGCGTGTGCGTCTGATGCGCGGCGGCTGGTCAGCGTCAGCCGCGACACGGCGGCGATGCTTGCCAAGCCTTCGCCGCGAAAACCCAAGCTGCCCACCCGTTCCAAATCGTCCAGCGAGCGGATTTTGCTGGTGGCGTGGCGCGACAGCGCGAGCGGCAATTCGGCGGCGGCGATGCCCGCGCCGTTGTCGCACACGCGCATCAGCCTGATGCCCCCGCCGCCCAGCTCCACCGCGATTTCGCCCGCGCCCGCGTCCAAGCTGTTTTCCAATAATTCTTTCAGGGCATTGGCGGGGCGTTCGACCACTTCGCCGGCGGCAATTTGGTTAATCAGATGGTCGGGCAGGGGCGCGATGGCGGGCATGGCGGGAATACTCGGAAGGGCAAAGGCGTACTTGTACCACGTCCGCACGCCGGTGGCAACCTGCCTTACGGCGTGTTGTTGGATAAATTTTCTGTAGAAAATCAGATTGATATAAAAATGATGTTATTTCTGCGTAGGTGGGAAGCCACTGCACGATGCTTGACAAGTGATGTTTCATCAACGCTTTTTTAAATTTTTTTGGATTCCCGCCTGCGCGGGAATGACGGTATTTTTATACTGAAAATCAGTGGTAGTTTGGGTTGGAACGAAGTGAAAACCCAACGATTTCATGATAAAACAATGTATTGTTTGGTTTGCACTACGCTTCAACCCAAGCTACACCTGCTTCGATTTGGATTCCCGCATTCGCGGGAATGACGGTGCAGAGATTTTTCGGTCAACTGATGACACGCCCTTAGTGCTTGGCGGGCAGCACGGGTTCGACCCGATAACCTTTTTCGCGCAACAGCTTAATCAAGCCTTGCTCGCCGAACAGGTGCGCCGCACCCACTGCCACCGTGTTGGCTTGTTTGTCCAGCATGGCGGTGAGCTTGGGCAGCCATTGGCGGTTGCGCCGCACCAGCAGCACATCGTTGCCGAATGTGCGCCACAAGGCGCGGTCGGCGGGCGGATAGGGCAGATACTGTTTTTCGTCTTCCATCTGGCGCCACAGTGCGGAAACCTGTCCGGTTTCGTACAGCTTCAGCAGGTTTTGTGCTTCCGCCACCTGATTTTGCGGACGTTTCAGCACCACATCGATGGCGCGAAGTACCGCATCTTCGGGCAAATCCTGAAAGATTTTCATTGCTTCCACACCTTCCAATTCCGTTACTTCCTTGTTTTGCACCCGTGCTGCTTTTATCAGCAATGCATCGATGCCGTATTTTTCGTTATAACCTTTCGGCAATATCGCAAAATCCAAGCTCATCTTCACAAACCAAGGCTGCCAGCGTTGTTCGGGTTGAAACATGGCACGGATTCCGGCGTCTGCCACATGGCGGCGCAACACTTGCTGGAAACGTGCGTTGCGTTTTTCACCCAGTGATTCGCGCAGGGTGTGCGGTGATTGTGCCATGTTCATCATCAGCATGGCACGTTCCATGCCTGCTTTGCTTTGGAAAAACGCTTCGTCAATTTGTGTTTCCACCACCAAGCGCGGGGTTTGCGCCAATGCCTGACGGTAGGCTGTGGGCAGGGTGTTGCCCTGTTTGCCGACATGCACCGTGCCAATCAGGTAGCTGGTGGGGGTGTGGTCTTTGCTGATGCGCCAAATAAAGGTTTCGGCTTCGGGCGCAAGGGCGGCGCACCACGCCGACAGGGTCATCAGCAGGGCGCAAAATACGTTTTTCATCATTTTCATCAAAATTCCTTTTTGATTGGAAACCCCGCCGTTTACGGCGGTAAAATTGTTTTTTATTCGGGGGAGCGGGCGTGTCATTATTTAAATTTTTATACTGAAAATTCAGTGAAGTATAAAAAATCCGTCATTCCCGCGAATGCGGGAATCCACTGCCCGATGTTTGGCAAGCGGTGTTTTATCAAAGTTTGTCGTGCTTCGATTTGGATTCCCGCCTGCGCGGGAATGACGATGCCGTGTTTTTTCAGTCAATTGATGACACGCCCTAAACCTGTCCGCATCAGGGCAGGGCATAGGGCGGTGCTTTATGTGCAGCTCTGTGCGTTGAAGCATACCATTGCGCCAAGCGCGATACGGCATCGCTTTGCCCGAACAGGAAGTGCTGCCATTGCCGTGCCGACTGCTGCCATGCGCTTTGGTGGTCGAGCAGGGTGTGCCACGCTTGGGTGCGGACGGTGTCGTTCAGGCGTCGTCCGCCGTTCAGTTCGGCGGAAAGGACGTGGTGTGCGGATTGGAGTTTGGCGGGCAGGGCGGCGGTGGGGTAGTAGTGTTGCCAGAAGGCGTTGAGTTTGGCGGTGTGGGCGGATTCGGCTTGCGGGTAGATGTGCCACAGCATGGGTTTGCCCGCCAGTTGCGCCCGCACGAAGCTGTCTTCGCCGCGTATCAGCAAGATGTCTGCCGACCACAGGATTTTGTCGAAATCGGCTTGGGCGACAAAGGGCAGCAGGTGGCAGTTGTCGGGCAGAACGCCGTTGTGGCGCAGGCTTTCGGCGCTGGGTTCGCCCGCCAGCCACAAGCGTGTGTGCCGTCCGCTTTTGGCGAGGGTGCGCCACCATGTTTGTAAAACGGGGGTTTTGTAGCCGAAGATGAAGATGTCGGTGCAGTCGCGGCTGCGGTCGGGCAGGCCCAGTTGGCGGCGCAGGTTGAATTCGTCGGCGTGGTCGAAGCTTTTTTGCCGCACGGCGTAGTCGGCTTCGCGCAGCAAACCGCCGCTTTCGGGCAAAAAGCCCATTTGCCAGAAGTATTTTTGCAGGTGGTTGGCTTGGAGCGATTTCATCAGGTGGGTGCGCAATGCCCAGTCTTCGGCGCTCAAGTATTCCCAGTTCAGGCAAACGGCGTTGTTGTCGATGATGATGTTTTGCACCTGCTCGGGCAGCCGGCAGGCGAAGGCTTCGATGGCGATGTCGGGCGGGGGGACGTGGCTCAAATCGGCGTATTGACCTTCCTGCCAGTGGCGCAGGTAGATGCCGTCGTGGTGGAGCGGCAAGACTTCGGGCAGGGACGGGACGATGGCGCGAAGTGCCGCCGCGTCGTCCACCCACAGGTACACGCTCCAGCCCAAACGCTGTGTCAGCTCCCGCGCCAAGCGCCATGAAACGCCGATGTCGCCGAAGTTGTCGATGACGGTGCAAAAAAGCCAGCATTTGGTTTTCACAAAAAGTCCTTTTTATGGTGGTTGTGGTCGGGTGGGGCAGACGCCCCTGCCGATTGTGGCACGTTGGCACGGTGGCGGGCAAGCTGAGGCGCGTGCCGCCGTGTGTTTGCGGCGGGTGCGGCGGCGGTGCGTGGTTTGCTTAAGTATTTTCAAACAAAAGATTTTTTGTATTTTGAAAATTTATGGTTCGGATTTTGATAATAAATTGCGCGATGGGGGAATTTTGGTCAAAATAAAAACGCCATTTGCTACAAGGTGCTGACCCGTATCGGGCAGGAAGCTTGCGGCGGGTGCCAAAGTGTTGCCATTTTGCATCTGTGCGGGCAATGGATTTCTCGGGTGCGGCGGTTTTCTCCTCCTTTTCCGCCGTACCCCCTGATTAACCTGAGGGTTATTCAGGCAAAACGGTTGTGTTTCAGCCTTTTTGCCTGAGTAACCCTTTTTTACCGGTAACGGAATGGGTATGTTTCAACGCATGGGGCTGCACATAAAGCGCAGCCCCGTGCCTTGCCCCGATTCGGACGGGTTTGCGCCTCGACCGAATAATCAAGCGATTTTACCGCCGTGAACGGCGGGGTTTCCAACCGAAAAGGAATTTTGATGAAGATTTTGCATGCGGATGTGGCGGTTTTGGGCGGCGGCAGTGCGGGAATGAATGCGTTCCGCAATGCCCGACAGTTTACCGACAATGTGTATCTGATTGAGGGCGCACAGTTCGGCACCACCTGCGCCCGTGTGGGCTGTATGCCGTCCAAGCTGCTGATTGCGGCTGCCGATGCCCGCCACCATGCTTTGCACACCGCGCCCTTTGGCGTGCGGGTGGACGAAGGCGCGGTGCGGGTGGACGGCAGGGCGGTGATGGCGCGGGTGAAAAGCGAGCGCGACCGTTTTGTCGGCTTTGTGCTGGAAGATGTGGAAGCGTGGCCGCAGGAGCGGCGCATCATGGGTCATGCCCGTTTTGTGGACGAACACACGGTGCAGGTGGGCGACCACACCCGCATTCACGCCGAACGCATTGTGATTGCCACCGGTTCGCGCCCGACCGTGCTGCCGCAGTGGCAGGCGTTGGGCGACAAATTGATTGTCAATGACGATGTGTTTGCGTGGGACACGCTGCCGCAGCGCGTGGCGGTGTTCGGCACGGGCGTGATTGGCTTGGAGCTGGGACAGGCGTTGAGCCGCTTGGGGGTGGAAGTGGCGGTGTTCGGGCGCAGCGCGTCCGTTGGCGGCATCAGCGACCCGCAAGTGCGCGCCGAAGCGGAACAGATTTTTGCGCAGGAATTCCCCCTGTATCTGAACACGCAAACCGAAGCATCGTTGCAAGACGGCGGCGTGCGCGTGGATTGGCGGCGCGAGGACGGCGAAAGCGGCACGTTTGCCGCCGATTATGTGCTGGCGGCGGCGGGGCGCACCCCCAATACCGACAACATCGGCTTGGAAAACCTCAACATCGCCACCGATGCGCGCGGCGTACCGCTTGCCGACCCGCACACCATGCAAACCTCCCTGCCGCACATCTTCATTGCCGGCGACGCGTCCGACCAAATCCCCCTGCTGCACGAAGCCTCCGACCAAGGCAAAATCGCCGGCACCAACGCGGGCGCGTATCCCGACATTCGTGCGGGCTTGCGGCGCAGCCTGATTGGCGTGGTGTTCAGCGACCCGCAAATCATGGTGGCGGGGGCGCGTTTTGCCCGATTGCAGGCGCAGTTTGGCGACAACATGGTGAGCGGCACGGTGTCGTTTGCCAATCAGGGGCGCAGCCGCGTGATGCGCGTCAATCGCGGACGTTTGCACGTTTATGCCGAACGCGGGACGGGGCGTTTTCTGGGTGCGGAAATGGTCGGGCCTGCCGCCGAACACATCGCCCACCTGCTCGCATGGGCGCACCAGCAGCACATGACCGTGCCGCAAATGCTCGACATGCCGTTTTACCACCCCGTGATTGAAGAAGGCTTGCGTACCGCCCTGCGCGATGCGGCGGCGAAATTGTGAAATTAGCCCGTCCGATTGTTGGCATCGGGCGGGGCGCGGATAACATAATCCCGTCTTGCGTCAAGCCTTGTAAAGTTCCGAAAGGCTGCTGGACGCGGGCAGGGCGGGCGCGTAATATCCGCATCAGCCGAACGGGACGGCAAGCACTTTCCCGCACAACAAACCCAACCCTTTTTACTTTTTGATAAGGAATATGTGATGAAAGCCCTGAAAATTTTTTCCGCCGTTGCCCTGTCTGCCGGTTTGATTGCCTCTGCCAACGCTGCCGTTGACGCCAACAAAATCACCAAGCGTGCCACCGTAAGCTACACCTGCCAAGGCGGCAAACACCTGAACGTAAACTACGGCTTCAACGCCGCCGGCGTACCCGTTACCGCCACCGCCCGCATCGACGGTCAAAACCGCGTGATGCGCTACGACCTGAACCGCTCCGACCGTGTGGAAACTTCCTTCAAAGACGCGCGCGGTTACACCTTGAGCGGCAACGAAATCAACAGCCGCAACTACCGCAAAGCCGGCGTGATGGTTACTTCGCCGCGCAACCAAGTCGTATTCAAATCCTGCGCCGCCAACTGATGACGCGGCACGGACGCGCCCGTGAAAGCGGGCGCAAGCCCCGCCAATCTTTTAAAAAACCAAAACCCTTGAATTAAGGAAAAGATGATGAAAGCCCTGAAAATTTTCTCTGCCGTTGCCCTGTCTGCCGGTCTGATTGCTTCTGCCAACGCCGCCATCGATGCCAACAAAATCACCAAGCGCGGCACGGTGAACTACAGTTGCCAAGGCGGCAAACGCGTTACCGTAAACTACGGCTTCAACGCTGCGGGCGTTCCCGTTACCGCTACGGCGCGTGTGGACGGCAAAAACCGTGTGATGCGTTACGACTTGGGACGTTCCGACCGTGTGAGCGCGTTCTTTAAAGACGCACGCGGTTACCGCTTGGGTGCGGGCGAGCTGACCAGCCGCAATTTCCGCAAATCCAGCGTGATGATTACTTCGCCGCGCAATCAAATTTTGTTCAAAAGCTGCATGCCGCGTTAATTGATGAACGCGTAACCGCGCCCGCCGTTGTTGTTTGACGGCGGGCGTTTTTGTTTGGTTTCAGCGCCAATCCTGCCAAAGCTGCCACAACAGCCGCGCCGCCGTCCGCGCCGCGTTTCCTGCATCATCGTATTGCGGATTGAATTCCACCACATCGGCGGCGCAGGTTTTGCCGCTCTGCACAATCGGGCGCAACAGGTGCAGCAGCAGCTCGAGCGGTATCCCCAGCGCGGCGGGCGCGGACACGGCGGGCATTTGCGCGGCAGGCAGCACGTCCAAATCAATCGTCAAATAAATCAAATCGCTGTCGGCACAAAGTTGCGCCAAGCGTGCCGTTAAAGCGGCGGCGTTGCCCCAATGCACGTCCGTGTCCCAAATCATCTCCACGCCCAAAGCGGCGGCATCGTCCAGCAACGCGGCGGTGTTGGCGGCGCGGCTGACGCCGATGCAGGTGTAGGCAAATTCGCGCCCTTGCGCCCGCGCCAATGCCGCCAGTTGCGCGAACGGCGTGCCGGAAGTGGCGCGGTCGGCGCGGCGCAAATCCAAATGCGGGTCAAAATTGATGATGCGGATGCGGCGGTGCGGGAATGCGTCAAACAGCCCCTTGCCGTGCGCGAACGCCGTTTCGTGTCCGCCGCCGAGTACCAAAGTGCGCCCGCCGTGGCGGTGGATTTCGGTAACGGCGGCGGCGAAACCGTTTTGACCTTGTTCCAAATCATTGCCCGAATAGGAAAAATCGCCGCCGTCCAATAAGGGTCGCGGCGCGGCATGGGCGGCGGTGTTTGCCAAGGCGCGGCGCAACACGGGCGGCGCGGCGGCCGCACCGGTGCGCCCCTGATTGCGGCGTACGCCTTCATCGCTGCAAAAACCGAGCAGCACGGTTTTCCCGTCCGCGTGTTCGGGCTGCCACGCGTTCAGGCATTCAATCGTTTGAAACAGGCGCAGCGCGGACGGGCTTTCGCAGCGGTCATCGCGCCCTTGCCACACATCACCGGCAACAGCATGCCACATCATCATTCCTTTTTGAAATAAAAAAATCATCGCCGGCAATGCCTGTGGTGCTGCCGGCAGCGCATCGATTCGCGCCCGTTCGGGCAACGGCAACTGAAAATGCCGTTTTTATGTTTGATGACGCCATCAGTGGAAATTTTTGCGGGTTTTATGGCTGTCGTACTGGTAGCAGGTGATGATGGTATTTTCGCACTCGACCACCACTAAGCCGCCTTTATCCAAAATCTGCTTCAATATTTTCAAGTCTTGTTGCAAAACGTGTATTTCGGCATGGGCGGCGGTTTTGGCAAGGGCTTTGTGGCAATCGTCAATGATTCTGTTCAGCATGCGCTTGTTGAGAAAGTAATAATCGTGGCGGACATCGCCGTATTTCAACACCATTTCAATTTGACGCTGGGTGATGCCGCGCTGGTTCATTCTTTGATTGGCATGGAAAGATAGGGTTTGCATGATTGGCTCTGATGTTCTTCCAAAGCCGGAAATTGTATTGATGATGCCCGATGGTGTCAAATTTAATCGTTATTGTTTTCAATGGATTGATGTGTTGCTTGGTGCGGGTAAGCACTTATGTGCGGGCGCATTGCCAATTGCCTGCAAAACCACTGTGCGGGCATGACGGTGCAAAGGTTTTTCGGTTAATTGATGACGCACCCTATAAGATGGGCTTGAAACTCGGCGCAATCGATGATTTGGTGGGGGAAATGTTTTTGGAAATCCTGATAAGTCAGGTGGTTGTCCGTCCAATAGCCGTAGTTTCGCGCATCGGGGGTTTTGATGATGACCCGTCCCGCCGCGTCCAAGCCGATTTCGCGCACGGGGGCTTGGTCGGCGGCTTCAAAGGCGAGCAGCCATGTGCAAACCAAGTGGATTTGCGGTTCAAAATCGGGATTGGCGCATGGCAGCAGGCGCAGCAACAGGCGTTGCCACCACGCATCGGGCGGGGCGGGTTCGGTGCGGATTTTTAAGTAGAGCATTTCAGGCAGCCTGAATGTTGCCGTGCAGCACCCGTTCGCGCAGCAGGGGGCGGAACGGTTCGTAAACAATATCCACAGGCGTGTCGGTGTCCCAAATATTGAAATGCGCGGGTTTGCCCGCCGCCAGTGTGCCGAAGTCATGTTCGCGGCGCAGGGCGCGGGCGGCGTGGACGGTTACGCCCTGCCATGCTTCCAATGGGGTCAGCCCGAATTGCACGCACGCCATGTTCATCGCCAAACGCAGCGAAGCAAACGGGCCGGTACCCGGATTGAAGTCGGTGGCGACCGCCATCGGTACGCGGTATTCGCGCAGCAGCGACACGGGCGGCTTTTGCGTTTCGCGCAGAAAATAATACGCGCCGGGCAGCAACACCGCCACCGTTCCTGCCCGCGCCATCGCCGCCACGCCCGCTTCGTCCAAATATTCAATGTGGTCGGCCGACCAGCCGCCGTAACGCGCCACCAATGCGCTGCCGCCCTGCAAACTCAATTGTTCGGTATGCCCTTTGACGGGAATGTTCAAAGCGCGGGCTGCCTGAAACAGTTTTTCGGTTTGCGCGGCGGTGAAGCCCACCGTTTCGCAAAACACGTCCACGCACTCAAACAAGCCTTGTGCCCACAGTTCCGGCATGATTTTATCAATCACCACATCAAGATAATCATCACCGCGCCCCGCATATTCGGGCGGAACGGCGTGGGCGGCGAGCAGGGTGGCGCTGACTTCCGCCGCGCCGCTTGCCTTGATGCGTTGCGCCACGCGCAGCATTTTCGCTTCGCTGTCCAAATCCAAGCCGTAGCCGGATTTGATTTCCACCAAGCCTACGCCGTCCGCCAGCAGGGTGGTGAGGCGTTGCGCCGCCAAGCGGTAGAGTTCGTCTTCGCCGGTGGCGCGGGTGGCGCGGACGGTGTGGTTGATGCCGCCGCCTTCGGCGCTGATTTGCTGGTAGGACACGCCGTTTTGACGGCGTTCCCATTCGGCGGCGCGGCTGCCGCCGAATACGAGATGGGTGTGGCAGTCAATCAGGCTGGGGGTGAGCAGTGCGCCGTGCAGTTCGCGCACGCGTTTGGCGTGCAGCGTGCCGGTGGGGGCGATGGCGGTGATGCGGCCGTTTTCGGTGAGTACGTCGTGGGCGGGCAGCAGGCCGTAGGGATTGTCGGGGGCGGATTGCAGGGTGGCAACGGCGGCGTTGCGCCAAAGGGTTTGCGGCATGGCGGGACTTTCTGCGGCGGTTGGAAAACAGTGGCGTATTATAGGGGAAAAACGGCGCGGGTGTGGGCTTGCCGGGGCGCGCCGTCAATTAGCCGAAAAACCTTTGCACCGTCATTTCCGTGCAGACGGGAAGCCAAAACAAGTTCAAATAAACCTTGAAAAAATATTGCGTGCAGGTTGTCGGACGGTGGATTCCCGCCTGCGCGGGCATAACGGTATTTTTGTATTATGCTGATTTTCAGCGTAAAAGTTTAAATGATGACGCACCCTAGCTTCGCAGTGTCAAGTCGCCTTCGCGTATCCAGCCGATGCGGCGCAGGGGCGCGGCAATCAGCAAGGTCAGCGCGGCGGGCAGGACGAAGTGCAGCAGTATGACGGCAAACCACACGGCAGGGGCGTTGCCCATGGCGGCGAAGGTGCCGATTTGTCCGACCAGTCCGCTTGTGCCCATGCCGGCGCCGGCGGGAATGTTGCTCATGTTGAAGCCGAGTACCGCCACCGGTCCGAGTATCGCGCCCGTCAGGGTCGGCGGCAGCCAGATGCGCGGGTTGTTGATGATGTTGGGCATTTGCAGCATGCTGGTGCCCAAGCCCTGACCGAGCAGCCCGCCCCAGCCGTTTTCGCGAAAACCCATCACGGCAAAACCGACCATTTGGGCGCAACAGCCGACCGTTGCCGCACCCGCCGCCGCGCCGTCCAGCGACAGGGCAATCGCCAATGCCGCACTGGAAACGGGCAGGGTGAGCAGCATGCCCATCAGCACCGCCACCGCCATGCCCATCAGCAGGGGCTGCCACGCTACGGCCGCAGTAATCAGTGTGCCCAGTTGGGTCATCAGCGCGGCGGTGAGCGGCCCGACAAATTGGGCGGCTGCCGTTCCCGCCACCAGCGTGACGGCGGGGGTAACGATGATGTCGGCGGGCGTGGTTTTGCTCACGAGTTTGCCCGCTTCCGCGCCCGCCGCCGCCGCCACAAACGCCCCCACCGGCCCGCCCAATGCCGCGCCCGCCGTTCCCGTAACCGCGCCGGCAAGCCACACCGCAGGCGGTGCTTTCAAGGCAAACGCCACCCCCGTGCCAATCGCCGCACCCATTGCCGATTGCGCCTGCCTGCCCGTTTCCGCCAGCCAAGGCAAATGCAGCCATTCGCCCGCCCCTTTCAAAATCAGCCCGCAAATCAGCGAGCCGAACAAACCCAATGCCATAAAATTCACAGCATCGATGCCGTAACGGCGCACACTGAACACAATATCGCGTTCGGCAAGAAAACGGCGCAACGTCATAAAACCTCCAGTTCGGGTCAAGCGTCAGAGCCTGCCAGTTTAATCGAATTTTTGCACTATTGGGAAGCGGTTTGCCCGAAAAAGCACAAGCCAAGCCTTGTCGGCAGGCAAAATTTGCATTATATTGTCTAGACAAGTTCAACCCCGTTTCAGGAAAATCCAAATGAACCAGCGTTACCGCGACACCGAAATCCGCGCCCCGCGCGGCAACACCCTCAACGCCAAATCATGGCTTACAGAAGCCCCCTTGCGCATGCTGATGAACAATCTCGACCCCGATGTGGCGGAAAACCCCAAAGAACTGGTGGTGTACGGCGGCATTGGCCGCGCCGCCCGCAACTGGGAATGCTACGACAAAATCGTAGAAACCTTAAAAAACCTGAATGACGATGAGACCCTGCTGGTGCAGTCGGGCAAACCGGTCGGCGTGTTCAAAACCCACAAAGACGCGCCGCGCGTATTGATTGCCAATTCCAACCTTGTTCCGCATTGGGCAAACTGGCAGCATTTCAACGAATTGGACGCCAAAGGCTTGGCAATGTACGGTCAGATGACGGCGGGAAGCTGGATTTACATCGGCTCGCAAGGCATTGTGCAAGGCACCTACGAAACCTTTGTGGAAGCGGGACGGCAGCACTACAACGGCGATTTGAAAGGGCGTTGGATTCTCACGGCAGGCTTGGGCGGCATGGGCGGCGCACAACCTTTGGCGGCATCGTTGGCGGGCGCGTGTTCGCTGAACATCGAGTGCCAGCAAAGCAGCATTGATTTCCGTCTGCGTACCCGTTATCTGGACGAACAGGCACACGATTTGGACGATGCCCTCGCCCGCATTCAGCGTTACACCGCCGAAGGACGCGCCGTGTCCGTCGGCTTGTGCGCCAACGCCGCAGACGTGCTGCCTGAATTGGTGCGGCGCGGCGTGCGCCCCGACATAGTTACCGACCAAACCAGCGCCCACGACCCTTTGAACGGCTATCTGCCGCAGGGCATGACGTGGACACAATACCGCGAAGCCGCCAAGCGCGACCCCGAAAGCACGGTGCGAGCCGCCAAACAGTCCATGGCGAACCACGTCCGCGCCATGTTGGATTTTCAGAAAATGGGCGTGCCGACTTTTGACTACGGCAACAACATCCGCCAAATGGCATTGGAAGCGGGCGTGGACAATGCCTTTGATTTTCCCGGATTTGTGCCTGCCTATATCCGTCCCCTGTTTTGTCGCGGCATCGGGCCGTTCCGTTGGGCGGCACTGTCGGGCGACCCCGAAGACATTTACAAAACCGATGCCAAAGTCAAAGAATTAATCCCCGATGACGCGCATTTGCACCGTTGGTTGGACATGGCGCGCGAACGCATCAGCTTTCAGGGTCTGCCTGCGCGGATTTGCTGGGTGGGACTGGGTTTGCGGGCAAAATTGGGCTTGGCGTTCAACGAGATGGTGCGCACGGGCGAACTGTCCGCCCCCGTTGTGATTGGGCGCGACCATTTGGATTCGGGTTCGGTGGCCAGCCCCAACCGCGAAACCGAAGCGATGCGGGACGGCTCGGACGCGGTGTCGGACTGGCCTTTGCTCAATGCGCTGCTGAACACGGCAAGCGGCGCGACTTGGGTGTCGCTGCACCACGGCGGCGGCGTGGGCATGGGCTTTTCGCAGCATTCGGGCGTGGTGATTGTGTGCGACGGTACGGACGAAGCGGCGGCGCGGATTGCCCGCGTGCTGACCAACGACCCCGCCACAGGCGTGATGCGCCATGCCGATGCCGGTTATCAAATTGCGATTGACTGCGCCAAAGAGCAGGGTTTGCAACTGCCGATGGTGAAATAAACGGCGCAAGGCTGCCTGAAACGGGGAAAACGTTTTCAGGCAGCTTGGTTTTGCTATCATACCGCGCTTTTGCGGAAACCAAGCATATGGACGATTTTAAAAAACATCGCATGGCAACACCGCCGCAAACTGGTGCTGACGTTCAGCGTGGTGGCGGCGGAAAATTTATTGTTTCTGGCCTATCCCGTGTTCGGCGGCTGGGCGGTGGACGCGGTGATGCACGGCAATGTGTGGCAAGCCTTGAGTTACGCGCTGCTGGTTTGGCTGATGTGGTTTGTCGGCGCGGTGCGGCGCAGTGCGGACACGCGCGTATTCGCACGGATTTACAGCGAATTGGCGGTACCCGTGATTGTGGAACAGCGCGTGCGCGGGCAAAGCCCGTCCGCGATTGCCGCACGGGTGGCCTTGTCGCGGGAATTTGTCAATTTTTTTGAAGAACACCTGCCTACCGCGCTGACATCGATGGTATCGGTATTCGGTGCCAGCCTGATGCTGCTGGTATTGGCGTTTTGGTCGGGCGTGTTGAGCGTGGTGATTTTGCTGGTGTTTGCGCTGCTGCTGCCGCGTTTTTCCCGCATCGGCGAAACCCTTTACCGCCGTTTGAACAACCGTTTGGAGCGCGATGTGGACATGATACGCCATGCCGGCGAGCCGCTTTTGCACAAACATTACGGCTTGATTGCGCGGTTGCGGATTTTGATTTCCAACCGCGAAGCGGCGGGCTATTTGGCGGTGGGAACGGCGATGGCGGTCTTGTTCGGCTTTACTTTGGCGTGGCTGACCCTGAACGGCTACGGCAGCGCGGGGCATGTTTATTCGCTGACGACTTATTTGTGGATGTTTGCCATGAGCTTGGACGATGTGCCGCGTTTGGTGGAAAGCTACACCAATTTGAAAGACATCGCGCAACGCATTGATTGCCGTTCGGCGGAGCAGGGCGCATGAACGGCGTATCGGACAACCGCGAACGCGTGCGTTTCGGTTGGGTGGCTGCTGAAACGGGAAAAACGGTTTTCAGGCAGCTTTGATTTTATCCGCAACCATGATGGGGGAAATGTGATGGAAACGACTGTGTCGCGCCACCGTGCGGTAACGCAAATGCTGGTGTTCGGCATTTTGGGCTTGTTGATGTTTTTCGTGCCGGTGGAGTTGGGCGGCAAACGCACCATTTTGTTTGACCACGCCGCCACCTATCTGGTCAAACAATGGCGCCGTCCCGCCGAATGGGCGATGCTCGCCATGATGGCATACGGCGCGTTTGCGCCCGTGTGGCGCGGCAGTTGGCGCAAGGGCTTGACCGAAAAAATCCTGACTGCTTTCAAAATCGGCGGTTTTGCCGTTACGCTGTGTTATGTGTCGGGGCTGGCGCCTGCCGCTTTGACGGATAAGGCGATGCTGCCGTTTTTGTATGACAAGCTCGGTTTGCCCTTGGCGATGATTATTCCCATCGGTGCATTGGTGCTGGCGTGTTTGGTCGGTTTCGGGCTGATGGAGCTGATTGGCGTGCTGATGGAGCCGGTGATGCGGCGCATTTGGAAAACACCGGGCTATTCGGCGGTGGACGCGGTGGCATCGTTTGTTGGCAGTTATTCGGTGGGCTTGCTGCTGACCGACCAAATGTACCGCAACGGCCGTTATACCGCCCGCGAAGCGGCGATTGTGGCAACGGGGTTTTCCACCGTGTCGGCGGCGTTTATGGTGGTGGTGGCGAAAACCTTGAACCTGATGGGGTCGTGGGGCTTTTATTTTTGGAGCTGTTTTGCGATTACCTTTGCCGTTACCGCCGTGTGCGCCCGCATTCCGCCCATCTGCCGCATGGACGACACCGGCAGCGCGGCAGAAACGCCGGTGCCTTTCCGTCAAAGGCTGTCTGCCGCATGGGAAAAAGGCGTGTCGGCATCGGCGCGCGCCGACAAGCCCGCACGGATTTTGGCGGAACACTTTGCTGCCGGCATCAATATGGCGGCGGCGATTCTGCCTGCCATTATGGCGATTGGTTTGGCGGGCTTGCTGCTGGAAAAACACACGCCCATGTTTGACGCCTTGGGTGTATTGCTGTGGCCGTTTGCCCTGCTGGGCGGCTTGGCAGAACCGTTGCTTGCCGCCAAAGGCATGGCGGCGGGGCTGGCGGAAATGTTTTTGCCGGCGATTTTGCTGAAAGATGCCGATGTGCTGACCCGCTATGTGGCGGCGGTGGTGTCGGTGAGCAGCATTATTTTCTTTTCCGCCCTGATACCGTGTATTTTGGCGACCAAAATCCCCTTAAGCGTGCCGAAAATGCTGTTGATTTGGCTGCAACGCACCGCTTTGAGCATGGTTTTGGCAGCATGGGTGGGGCGTTTGGCATTGGCGTTGGGCTGGCTGGCATCATGAATGCGCCGCGTACCGCAGGTTTGTCGGGTGTATCGGCGGCGCAACGGTGGGCATAAGCCGTAACGGGCGCAATGGCGCGGTGTTTTTCGGGCTGCCTGAAGCGGATACGCATTATCTTTGCCGATAAACCTTATCAGTTGTTTTGTGTTTTCCCTTGCCGCAACGGCTTTGTGCTTGTGGCAAGGGTTAAATTCTGTTATGGTTTGTATCGTTTTGTATCGTAAGGAGACACGGCGCAATGCGGTTGAAAGACAAAATCTGCGTGGTAACGGCGGCGGGGCAGGGCATCGGCCGTGCGTCCGCGCTGGCGTATGCCCGCGAAGGGGCGCACGTTTGGGCGTTGGACATCAACGAAGCGGCGGTAAACGGCTTGGCGGCGGAGTCGGAGCGTATCCGCCCGTATGCGCTGGATTTGTTGGACACCGAAGCCTTAACCGCTTTTTTGGCGGGCTTGGCGCGGGTGGACGTGCTGTTCAACTGCGCGGGCTGGGTGGCGGCGGGCGACATACTCGCTTGCAGCAGCACCGATATGCAGCGTTCTTGGGATTTGAACGTGATGACCATGTTCCACACCGTGCAAACCGTGTTGCCGAAAATGCTGGCACAGGGCGGCGGCTCGATTATCAATATGTCGTCTGCCGCCTCCAGCGTGAAAGGCGTACCCAACCGCTTTGCCTACAGCGTCAGCAAGGCGGCGGTGGTGGGGCTGACCAAATCCGTTGCCGCCGATTACGTCACGCGCGGCATCCGTTGCAACGCCATTTGTCCGGGCACGGTGGAATCGCCGTCGCTGCACGAGCGCATCGCCGAACAAGCCCGCGTGCAGGGCAAAAGCACCGAAGAAGTCTATGCCGATTTTGTCGCCCGCCAACCGATGGGGCGCATCGGCAAAGACGAAGAAATCGCCGCATTGGCGGTGTATCTGGCTGCCGATGAATCGGCGTTTACCACCGGCACCTGCCACATCATCGATGGCGGCTGGTCAAACTGATTATTAAGGACAACTCTGTGAAATTACTGCGTTTTGGCGAAAAGGGGCGCGAAAAGCCCGGCATTGTGGACGACAAAGGCACCATTCGTGATTTGTCGGCGGTGGTGGCCGACATCAACGGCTTCGTGTTGGAACACGAATTGGACAAAATCCGCCAAGCCGATTGGTCGGCGCTGCCTGCGGTGGCGGCAGACGTGCGCTTGGGCGCGTGTGTGGGCAATGTCGGCAAATTCATCTGCATCGGCTTGAACTATTCCGACCACGCCGCCGAAACCGGCTCGCCCGTGCCGAAAGAGCCGGTGATTTTCAACAAATGGACCAGTGCCATCGGCGGTGCCAATGACAACATCGAACTGCCGCGCGGTTCGCAGAAAACCGACTGGGAAATCGAGCTGGGCGTGGTCATCGGCAAAAGCGGACGCTACATCAGCGAAGACGATGCCATGAACCACGTTGCCGGCTATTGCGTGATTAACGACGTTTCCGAGCGCGAATTCCAACTGGAGCGCGGCGGAACATGGGACAAAGGCAAAGGCTGCGATACCTTCGGCCCGATGGGGCCTTGGCTGGTTACCCGCGATGAAATCGCCGACCCGCACAATCTGGCGATGTGGCTGGAAGTGGACGGCAAACGTTATCAAGACGGCAACAGCCGCACCATGATTTTCAAAATTCCCCAAATCATCAGCTATTTGAGCCGTTTCATGAGCTTACAGGCGGGCGATGTGGTGTCCACCGGCACCCCGCCCGGCGTGGGCTTGGGACAAACCCCCCCCGTTTACCTGCGTGCCGGACAAACCGTGCGCTTGGGCATCGAAGGCTTGGGCGAACAATGTCAAAAAGTGGTTCAGGCAGCCTGAATTTTGCGGAAACAACATCATGTATGATTTAACCGTTACCGATATGGAAGTGCTGGACGTGCGCTTCCCCACTTCGCAGTCCTTGGACGGCTCGGACGCGATGAACCCCGACCCCGACTATTCCGCCGCCTATGTGATTTTGAAAACCAACGGCAGCCACCAAGGACACGGGCTGACCTTCACCATCGGGCGCGGCAACGAAATTTGCTGCGCCGCCATTGAAGCCATGCGCCATTTGGTGGTGGGCTTGCGTTTGGACGACGTGGCCGCCGCGCCCGCCCGCTTCTGGCGCAACATCACCGGCGACAGCCAACTGCGCTGGGTCGGGCCCGACAAAGGCGCGATGCACTTGGCGGCGGGCGCGGTGGTGAATGCCGTGTGGGACTTGTGGGCGAAAGCGGCGGGCAAACCCGTGTGGCGTTTGGTGGCGGATATGTCGCCCGAACAACTGGCAGACTGCATCGATTTCCGCTACCTGACCGACTGCATCGACCGTGCCGAAGCGGTGGATTTGCTCACCCGCGCCGCCGAGGGCAAGGAAGCGCGTGTGCACACCCTGTTGCGCGAAGGCTATCCCTGCTACACCACTTCCGCCGGCTGGCTCGGTTACAGCGATGAAAAACTGGCGCGTTTGTGCCAAGAAGCGGTGGACGCGGGTTTCCGCTACATCAAATTGAAAGTCGGGCAAAATCTGGAAGACGACCAACGCCGCGTCGCCATCGCCCGCCGCATCATCGGGCCGGAACGCCGCCTGATGATTGATGCCAATCAGGTGTGGGAGCGCCAACAGGCGATTGATTGGGTGAAAGCGCTGTCGTTTGCCGAGCCTTGGTTTATCGAAGAGCCGACCAGCCCCGATGATGTGGAAGCGCACCGCGCCATCCGCCAAGCCGTTGCGCCCGTACAGGTGGCAACGGGCGAAATGTGCCAAAACCGCATTATGTTCAAGCAGTTCATCATGCGCGAAGCAATTGATGTGGTGCAGATTGACGCGTGCCGCATGGGTGGGGTAAACGAAGTGTTGTCGGTGTTGCTGATGGCGGCGAAGTACGGCTTGAAGGTGTGTCCGCATGCGGGCGGGGTGGGCTTGTGCGAATATGTCCAGCATTTGTCGATGATTGATTATTTGTGTTTTTCCGGCAAAAAAGACGACCGTGTAACCGAGTATGTGGACCATTTGCACGAGCATTTTGTCGAGCCGTGCGTGGTGGAAAACGCGGCGTATCTGCCGCCGAAGCTGCCCGGCTTTTCCATTGAAATGAAAGCCGAATCGCTGCGGCAATACCGTTTCGGCGCTTGAGCGGAAGGAAGGCGCGATGATTGACGCACACGTCCATTTTTGGCACTACCGTGCCGAAGATTATGCTTGGATTGGCAGTGAGATGCTGCCGTTGCGCCAAGACCGTCTGCCTGAAGATTTGGCGGCGTGCCTGCGCGGGCAGGGCGTGTCGGCGGCGGTGGCGGTGCAGGCGCGTTGCGATGAGGCGGAAAACACGCTGCTGTTGGATTTGGCGGCGCGGCACGATTGGATTGCGGGCGTGGTGGGCTGGCTGGATTTGCGCGGCGCGGATGTGGCGGCGCGTTTGGACGGGTATGCGGACGCGGTACGGCTGAAGGGTTTCCGCCACATTGTGCAGGACGAACCCGACCCCGCCGCTTATTGGCGCGATGCGGCATTTTTGCGCGGGGTCGGGCTGTTGCACCAACGGGGCTACAGCTATGATTTGCTGGCGCATCAGCGCGATTTGGCGGCGGTGGCGGATTTTTGCGCCCGTGCGGACGGCGGCACGCTGATTCTCGACCATTTGGGCAAGCCCGAATTTGCTTCGGCTGCCGCGTTTGACGACTGGCGGGCGCAGATGCGCCGTTTGGCGGCGATGCCGCATGTGGCGGTCAAAATTTCGGGTTTGGTAACGGAATGCGGCGCAGGCTGCACCGCCGCCGATGTGCGCCCCTATGTCCACACCGCGTTTGAGCTGTTCGGCAGCGACAGGGTGTTGTTCGGCTCGGATTGGCCGGTTTGCACGCTCACGCACGATTATGCCGATGTATGCCGTCATTGGCGCGAATGCGCCGCCGTGTTGGGTGATGCGGAACGCGAAGCCGCCGAAAGCGGCAATGCCCGCCGTCTTTACCGTTTGGATTGAGCGATGGATTTGTATCTGAAAGACAAAGTGTTTTTGATAAGCGGCGGCGGCGCGGGCATCGGCGCGGCGGTGTCGCGGACATTGGCGGAAGAAGGCGCGGTGCCGGTGGTGTTGGGGCGTTCGCAGCCCGATGCGGATTTTTGGCGCGAACTGTGCCGTTTGCAGCCGCGCAGCCGTTTTGTTTGTACCGAATTGACGGACGAAGCTGCCTGCACCGCCGCCGTAGCCGATGCCGTGTCCGCATACGGGCGCATTGACGGCTTGGTCAATAATGCGGGGGTGAACGACAATGTCGGTTTGGACGGCAGCACCGCCGCTTTCCGCCAATCTCTGGAAAAAAACCTGATTCATTATTTCGTGCTGATGCGCGAATGCCTGCCGCATCTGCGCGAAACGGGCGGCGCGGTGGTCAATATCGGCTCGAAAACCGCCGTTACCGGACAAGGGCAAACCAGTGCCTATGCCGCCGCCAACGGTGCGCGTATGGCACTGACCCGCGAATGGGCGGCGGCGTTGTCGGCGGACGGCATCCGCGTCAATGCCGTGATTCCTGCCGAAGTGATGACCCCGCTTTACCGCCGTTGGATAGAAAGCTTTGACGCACCGCAACAAAAACTGGCGGCGATTACCGCCAAAATCCCTTTGGGCAAACGCATGACCACCCCGCAGGAAATCGCCGATACCACCGTATTTTTGCTGTCGCCGCGCGCCGCGCACACCACAGGGCAATGCCTGTTTGTCGATGGCGGCTACACCCATCTCGACCGCGCTTTGACCTGATTTCGCAACCACCACCAACAAGAGGAGTTTGACCATGAAGCCTGACCGTTTGTTCCGCATTCTGCCGCTCGCCCTGCTGCTTGCCGCCTGTTCCGGCGGCGGCAACGAAAGCCAAGTGCAGCAGAAAAACGATGCCCCGCCGCAAGCCGCCGCGTCCGAACATGCCCCCAAAGGCCCCCTAATCGGCATCGACCAGCCGCGCATGGACACCGATTTTTGGACGATGTACGCCAACTACGTTCCCGTGAAAGGCGCGGAACACGATGTGCCCCTGTTCCAAACTTCGTCCAACAACGACGCGCAAAAAATGATTGCCAACGTGCAGCAAATGCTGCAATCGGACGTGAAAGCCGTCGTCATCGCGCCGCAGGACACCGCCGCCACCAAAACCGCGCTGGACGCTGCCAAAGCCAAAAACATTCCGGTGGTATCGGTGGACACCCGTCCCGATGCGGGCGATGTCTTTATGGTGGTACGCGCCGACAACCGCGCCTACGGCACCAGTGCCTGCGTGGTGTTGGGCGAAAAGCTGAAAGGGCAGGGGCGCGTGGTGGAATTTCAGGGCGCACTCAATTCCATCAACGGGCGCGACCGTTCGGAAGCCTTTGCCGAGTGCATGAAAACCAAATATCCCAAAATCGAAGTGGTGGAAATCCCCACCGAGTGGAAAAAAGAACCCGCCATCGCCGGTTTGCAAACCGCCTTGTCCAAAGGCAAGGTAAACGGCATCTACATGCAGGCGGGCGGCGTGTATCTGGAGCCGACATTGGCGTTTTTGTCGCAAAACAAACTGCTCAAACCCGCAGGCGACCCCGAACACATCGTGATTGTTTCCAACGACGGCATCAAGAGCGAATTGGAAGCGATTCGGCGCGGCGACATCGATGCCACCGTGTCGCAACCTGCCGATGATTACGCGCATTGGGCATTGTTCTACGCCCGCGCCGCCGCCGAAGGCAAAACCTTCCAAACCGGCGCCACCGACCACGGCTCGCAAATCGTCCAACCGCGTGAAGGCTTGCTCGAAGACCAGATTGTCGCGCCGGTGGTTACCGCAGACGGTGCGACTTATGGCGATTTAAAAACGGTCAAAGCCGACAATCCCGATTTGTGGGGCAACAAATAAAACAACCGGCCGCCCGTGTTCCGTATGCGTTTGGGACAACAGTGGCGGCCGTTTTTTGGAGAAGCGATGATGCAAGAGCCAACGGCAGCACCGCCCCTGTTGGAAGCGGTCGGGCTGGTCAAACGCTACGGCAGCAACACCGCGCTGGACGGTGTGAATCTTACCGTTCACACAGGGCGCACCCACGCATTGGTGGGGCGCAACGGCGCGGGCAAATCCACGCTGGTGTCGCTGATTACCGGGCTGAACGCCGCCGATGAAGGGCAAATCCGCTTCAACGGTCAGGACGCGCCCGCGCCGGGCAATTTGCACGAATGGCGCAAACACGTTGCCTGCGTGTATCAGAAATCCACCATTGTCCCGTCTTTGAGCGTGGCGGAAAACCTGTTGATTAACCGTCAGGATTTCGGCAATGGCTGGATTGACTGGCAGCGCGTGTACCGCACCGCGCAAGACATTTTGGACGAATGGGACATTCCCGTTGATGTGCGTGCCGAAGCAGGCAGCCTCGATGTGGAAAACCGCCAACTGATGGAAATCGCCCGTTCTTTAAGCTACGGAGCACGTTTCATCATCTTGGACGAACCCACCGCCATGTTGGACGGCCGTGCCATCAAACGCCTGTTTGCCCGCATGGAAAAGCTGCACGAACAGGGGGTAACGTTTTTGTTCATCTCGCACCACCTTTCCGAAGTGTACGACATCTGCCAAGACGTTACCGTTTACCGCGATGCGCGGCACATCATCACCGCACCGGTGGCGGAGTTGGACAAGCGCGGTTTGATTGAAGCGATGACCGGCGAAAAATACGCCGAGCGCGAATACCACCCGCGCAAATTGGACGGCGAAACCACCCTGCAAGTCAATCAGTTGAACCGCAACGGCGCATACCACAACGTTTCGTTTGCCGTGCGGCGCGGCGAAATGGTCGGGCTGGCGGGCGGCGGCGGTTGCGGCAAAATCGCCGTTGCCGAAACGCTGGTGGGCTTGCAAACGGCAGACGCGGGCGAAATCCTGCTCAAAGGCAAACCCTATCCCGCAGGCAGCGTGAAAGCGGCATTGGCGGCGGGCATCGGTTTTGTGCCGCAAGACCGCCACCACGAAGGTTTCGTTCCCGACATGAGCATTGCCGAAAACGCCACCTTGAGCATACTCGAACGCTTGAGCCGTTGGGGATTCATCAGCCGCAAACGCCAAAACAAGCTGGCGCAGCAGTGGTTTGACGCTTTGGACATCAAGGCATACGGCATCGACCAGCCCGTGTCGGGCTTGTCCGGCGGCAACCAGCAAAAAGTCGTACAGGCGCGGGCAATGGCCAACAACCCCGATTTGCTGGTCATGATGTCGCCGACTGCGGGCGTGGACATCAAAAGCAAAGAAACCTTGCTGGACTATGTTGCCAAAAGCAGCGAAAACGGCACGTCGGTGCTGATTGTTTCGGACGAACCCGATGATTTGCGTGCCTGCGACCGCGTTTTGGTGATGTATCACGGACGCATCACCCACGAATTTCCCATCGGCTGGCAAGACCAACAACTGATTGCCGCAATGGAGGGCTTGACCGAAGCGCAGCCTGCCTTTGCCGCCACCACCGCACCAGAGGAGCATACACCATGAGCAACACCACCCCCCCCGTCCGCAGCGCCCCCGCCTTCCGTTGGGCGAGTTTGCGCGACTGGGTGCTGATTCCGCCGATTATTCTGATTCTCATCATCGGGCATGTGCTGACGGGCAATTTTTTGAGCTGGGACATTTTGAAAATCCCGATTGAGCAGTCCACCCAAATCGGTATTTTGGTGTTGGCGGAGGCTTTGATTTTGATTATCGGGCGCATGGATTTGTCGTTGGAGTCCGTGTTCGGACTCGCACCTGCGGTGGCGGTGTGGGCGGTGGTCGGCGCAACCATGACGGGCACGGGCGGTTTTCTGAACGGCGAATTTGCCTTATTGGCGGGTTTGTTGGTGGGGCTGGCGGCGGGCGCACTCAATGCGCTGATGATTGTCAAATTCCGGCTCAACGGTTTTATCGTTACGCTGGGCATGCTGACGGCGTTGCGCGGTTTGCAAACCTTTCTCACCGGCGGTGCCAGCCTCTACCAACTGCCCAAGCAGTTTCAAGCCTTGGCACAATTTGGTTTTCTGGGCATGTCGTTGAGTTTTTGGGTGTTTGTGCTGACCGCGCTGGTGTTGGTGCTGATGATGCGCTTTACCCGTTTGGGGCGTTCGCTGTATGCCATCGGCGGCAATGCCGATGCGGCGCGGGCGGCAGGCATTCGGGTGGACGCGATTGTGGCGGGCGTGTTGGCGGCGGCGGGGCTGTTGGCGGCGTTGGCGGGGATTTTGTACACCGCCCAATACGCATCGGTGGGGCAAACGCAGGGTTCGGGCTATATTTTTACCGTTTTTGCCGCGTGCGTGATTGGCGGCGTGTCGCTCAACGGCGGACGCGGTTCGGTGTTCGGCGCACTCACCGGCATTTTGCTGCTGAAATTTATCGACCAGCTTTTGCGCTCGCTGCAAGTGCCCGGCACCGTGATTGAACTGATTACCGGCACGTTTATTCTGGTGGCGCTGATTATTTCGCGCATCGCATCGGGCAAACCGCAGGATTGAGCCGCACGGCTTTCAGGCTGCCTGAAAAACGGTTGGAGAACAACATGCAATATGCACTCATGCTGGATTTGCAAGACGACGAACAAAAAATTGCCGAATACGAAGCCCACCACCGCGCCGTGTGGCCGCAAGTGCTGGCACACATCCGCGCCAACGGCGTGCGCCAAATGCGGATTTACCGTTTGGGCACGCGCATGGTGATGCTGATGGACACCGATGACACCTTCAGCTTTGAGCGCATGGCGCAAAGTGCCGCGCAAAACGAAGCCGTGCAGCGTTGGGAAACACTGATGTGGCAATATCAGCAAGTTACCCCGTGGACGGACGCGGGCGCGAAATGGCAGCCGATGCGGGAAGTCTTTTGTTTGGAAAGCGATATATAATCGCTGCTTTTGACACCTGACGGACAAATTATGTACGAACTGAACCTGATTCCCGGCACGCTCACCCTGCCGCAACTGCGCCGCGCCTATGCCGAGCCCTGCCGTTTGCGTTTGGACGAAGGCGCGTGGGCGGCAGTGGACGACAGCGTGAACTGCGTAAACCGCATTGTGGACGAAAACCGCACCGTGTACGGCATCAACACCGGTTTCGGGCTGCTGGCGTCCACCCGCATCGCCCGCGAAGATTTGGAAAAACTGCAACGTTCCATCGTGTTGAGCCACGCGGCGGGCGTGGGCGAAGCGGTGGACGATGCCACCGTGCGCCTGATTATGTTGTTGAAAATCAACAGCTTGGCGCGTGGATTTTCCGGCGTGCGCCGCGTGGTGCTTCAGCATTTGATTGCCTTGCTCAACGCCGAAGTTTATCCGCACATTCCCCTGAAAGGCTCGGTGGGCGCATCGGGCGACCTTGCCCCGCTCGCACACATGAGCCTGTTGCTGCTCGGCGAAGGCAAGGCGCGTTATCGCGGCGAGTGGCTGAACGCGGCGGACGCCTTGGCGCAAGCGGGCATTCCCGCGATGGAATTGGCGGCGAAAGAAGGCTTGGCATTGCTCAACGGCACGCAGGTTTCCACCGCCTTTGCCTTGCGCGGACTGTTTGAAGCGGAAGACGTGTTTGCGGCGGCCTGCGTTTCAGGCAGCCTGAGCGTGGAAGCCGCGCTCGGTTCGCGCACGCCGTTTGATGCGCGGATTCACGCCGTGCGCGGGCAGCAGGGGCAGAAGGACGTGGCCGCCGCCTACCGTCATCTGCTGGACGACGACAGCGAAATCGGTCAATCGCACCAAGATTGCGGCAAAGTGCAAGACCCGTATTGCCTGCGCTGTCAACCGCAAGTGATGGGCGCGGCACTCGCGCAACTGCGCCACGCCGCCGCCGTGCTGGCAACCGAAGCCAACGCCGTTTCCGACAATCCTTTGGTGTTCGCCGCCGATGACGAGATTTTGTCGGGCGGCAACTTCCACGCCGAACCGGTGGCGATGGCGGCGGACAACATCGCACTGGCGTTGGCGGAAACCGGCTCCATCGCCGAGCGGCGCGTGTCCATGCTGATGGACAAACACATGTCGCAACTGCCGCCGTTTTTGGTGAACAACGGCGGGGTGAATTCCGGCTTTATGATTGCCCAAGTTACCGCCGCCGCCTTGTGCAGCGAAAACAAAGCCTTGGCGTTCCCGAGCAGCGTGGACAGCATTCCCACTTCCGCCAATCAGGAAGACCATGTTTCCATGGCGCCGCGTGCGGGGGCGCGTTTGTGGGAAATGGCGGCGAATGTGCGCCATATTGTCGCGATTGAATGGCTGGCGGCGTGTCAGGGCATGGACTTGCGCGAAAACGGTTTGAAAACCTCGCCGCCTTTGGAACGGGCGCGGGCGGTGCTGCGCGAAGCCGTGCCGTTTTACGCGGAAGACCGTTTTTTCGCGCCCGACATTGAAACGGCGGCGCAGTTGTTGGCGCAAGGGCGTTTGACGGAATTGCTGCCGCAGGGTTTGCTGCCCAGCATCGCGAAACACGGTTGAAAAATGACCCGTGCAGTGCCGTTGCCCGCATCGGACGGGCAGCAGATGGCGGCAAACAGGCAATAACGCCGCCGCAAAACCCCTTTGCCCGCACCTGCGGAAAGGATATAATTTTCGGTTTTGCCCCTGATTCTGCCATGTCCGACACCCCGCAACCGCTTTATCTGCAAGTGAAACATTATCTGCTGGCGCAAATCCAAAGCGGCGCGTGGCGGGTGCATGAGCGTTTGCCGTCCGAACACGCACTGACGGCGCAATTCGGCGTGTCGCGCATGACGGTAAACCGTGCCGTGCGCGAATTGGCGGACGAAGGGCGGCTGGTGCGTTTGCAAGGCGTGGGAACGTTTGTCGCGCCGCCGAAAGCGCAGTCGGCTTTGTTTGAAGTGCGCGGCATTGCCGAAGAAATCGCGCGGCGCGGCGGCACGCACAGTTGCCGCGTGCTGCTGCTGGCGCGTGCCGAAGCCGATGCGCCGACCGCGCTGGCATTGAACCTGCCGCAGGGTGCGGCGGTGTTCCGCAGCATCATCGCGCATTCGGAAAACGGCGTGCCGATTCAGTATGAAGACCGTTGGGTGAATCCCGCCGCCGCGCCCGATTATTTGGCGCAGGATTTCACCCGCACCACGCCGCACGATTATTTGAGCGCGGCAGCGCCGTTCAGCGAGGGCGAGCATATTGTCGAAGCGGCGTTGCCGCCCAAGGCGGTGGCGGCGGCATTGGCGATGGCGCGGGGCGAGCCGTGTTTGGTGGTGGAACGGCGCACATGGAGCGGCAGCGTGGCGGTAACGCGGGTGCGGCTGTGGTTTGCGGCGGGACGATACCGTTTGCAGGGGCGGTTTGCGGCTTGATGTGCCGTTTGTTTTTCCGACAACAAAACACCCGTGTTTCCGACCGTATGGAAACACGGGTGTTGTTTGCTATGATGCGTCTTTATTTTCCATTTTCCGCATCGGCTTGCGGCTGCTGCTGGCGCAAACGTTCTTCCCAGAAAGTCGCGCCCTTGATGCCCAGCTTTTGCGGGTCGAAGGTAAAATGCTTCACGCCCGCTTTTTGCTGGTCTTCGTAGTCTTTCAGCGCGGTCAGTGTCGGTTTCGCCATAAAGAAAATTACGATGATGCCGACAATGTTCAGCCACGCGGTCAAGCCCACGCCGATGTCGCCGATGTCCCAAATATAGCCCGCGCTGCCCACTGCACCGTATGCCACCGCCAGCATAATCACCACTTTAATCACAAACAGGCTGCCGGTGGTTTTAAACGAGCGCGTCAGATACGCCACATTGGTTTCGGCAATGTAGTAATACGCCAAAATGGTGGTAAAGGCAAAGAAGAACAGCGCAATGCCCACAAACACCTGCCCGAAGCTGCCAAACATGCTGGACACTGCCAACTGCGTGAATGCCGGTGCGCTGATGGGGGTGTCGGGCGCGATGTTTTGCACCAGAAATTGACCTTCCGGCAACGCGCCCTGAATATTGTATTGTCCGGTAATCAAAATCATAAACGCGGTGGCGGAGCAAACGAACAGCGTGTCCACATACACCGAAAACGCCTGCACCATGCCTTGCTGTGCGGGGTGTTCCACTTCGGCGGCGGCGGCGGCGTGCGGGCCGGTGCCTTGTCCGGCTTCGTTGGAGTACACGCCGCGCTTCACGCCCCAGCCGATTGCCGCGCCGAAGCCTGCTTGCGGGGTAAAGGCATCACTCAAAATCATGCCGACAATCGCGGGCAACTGACCGATGTTCATCAGAATAATCAGCAGCGACATAATAATGTAGCCCAATGCCATAAACGGCACGATGTATTGGGTAACGTTGGCGATGCGCTTGATGCCGCCGAAAATAATCAAACCCAAAACAACCAAAATAAACAGCAGTGCAATCAGTTTGTTGCTGCCCACTTCGCCGAAAGAGGTCTGCACCATATTGCCTTCGCCGAAAATGGTGGTTACCGCGTTCGCCACACCGTTTGCCTGTACGCCCGGCAAAAACAGCCCGCAGGAAACAATCAGCGACACCGCCAGCAAGATGCCGTAAGCCTTGCCCGCCGTGCCGCCGAAGAATTTTTCAAAATAATAAGCGGGGCCGCCGCGATATTCGCCGTGGTCGCGTTCTTTATAAATTTGCGCCAGCGTGGATTCCACATAGGCGGTACTCGCGCCCAAAAACGCCACTACCCACATCCAAAACACCGCACCGGGTCCGCCAAAACCGATGGCCGCCGCCACGCCCGCAATGTTGCCCGTGCCGACCCGACCCGACAACGCCACCGCCAAAGCCTGAAACGAGCTGATGCCTTCGGGCGAAGTGTTGGGTCTGGCGAGCAGACGCAGCATTTCCTTGAAATGGCGCACCTGCATAAAGCGGGTCAGCACCGAAAAAAACAGCCCCGCGCCCAAGCACAGGTAAATCAAGGCGGGGCTCCACACCCAGCCGTTGATGTCGTTGATGAGTTCTTGCATGATTTTCTCCGAATATCGAGTCTGAATGCCTTTTAATCTCTTTCATGCCGAAATCGTGGCAAATCAAGGGCCTTCAACGATACCGCAACGGCGGTATGGCTGGATGAAAAGGCGGGACGACAGCATGCCGTGCTGTATCTTTTGCCATTATATTATGGTTTTGGTTTTTGCAGAATTGCCCGCAGACGGCGGCGCGGCAGGAGATGCGGAAAGCATTTGTTTTTATATTGTTGTTTTGTATCGGATAAAACCAATGCTGATGCGGGCGTTCGGAAAAAACGATGATGCGGCACTGTTGCGCCGCCAAGACGTTGCACAAACGGCAAGACCTTGACGGTGCAGGGTCTTGCCGGTACGGGTTTATTCGGCACGCATGATGTTGTAGACGCTGCTCAAATCGTACACTTTGTAGCGTGCGGGGTCTTTGCGCCCTTCGCCCGCGTAGCTCAAGGTCAGCCCCAAGCGGCGCTCTTTATCGACCCAGCCGATAAACATGCCACTGTGCTGGATGTTTTTGTAGCTGTGGTTGATGTGGTAAATCCAGTCGCCCACGCGCAATTGGTCGGGGTGGGCATAGGGGCCTTGCGAGGCGTGTCCTTTGTATACGGTTTTGCGGGCTTGGCGCGGCACGCCGGCGCGGGTGAATACGGTGTCCAGATAATCCCAGCAGCCGCCGCGCACCACTTCTTTGTGAAACAGTGCCATCACGCGCCCTTGTGTCAGCACGTTGCGGGCTTTGCCCACCGCATAACGCTCGGCAGCCAATACCAAAGGCATGTGGTCGGGGTGGACGCCGTTGCCTTTGGCGGACGCTCGGGACGAGCGTACTTGGGGGGCGTACACGGTGGTGCGGGCGTGGTTGCTGTTGAGAATGTCGGCGGCGCGGCGGCCGTCGGCCTCATCGCGTGCGGACGGGTTTTGCGGGGGCGTGGAATAGGGGGGCAGCAGTGAACAGGCAGACAACCACACGCTTGCCAACGCGCATACGGTAAGATACTTCTTCATAACAATTCCTTTTCGGTTTGAAACCCCGCCATTGCCGGCGGTAAGATAAACTTGGATGCGGGCGGGGCAGTCCCGTCCGCATCGGGGCGGCACGCGGGTTGGTGCCGGCGTGCGCCCCCGTGCTTTGAAATGCGGGTAACCCGATTGTTTCAATGCACAAAATACCGCCCGAATCCCAAACGGCGGTTATGTCTCACTCTATCAGTAAGGCTGCGTGGCGACAAGGTTTTATCGGAATAATTTTCGCCAAACGGGGCGGTGCGGGCAAGGCTGCGGGGGCGTATGTGTGCCGTTGTGTAAAAATAGTGTTAAAATCCACAGTTTTATTCTCAAGCTGCCGCAAAGCGCAGCGCACAACACAGACCATGAATCCATCTCAAAAACGCGACACTGTGCAATACGATGTGGTGGTTGTCGGGGCGGGGCCTGCGGGCTTGGCCGCCGCCATCCGCTTGAAACAACTTGATGAAAACCTGAATGTCTGTGTCTTGGAAAAGGGCAGCGAAGTGGGGGCGCACATTTTGTCGGGCGCGGTGTTCGACCCGATTGCGCTGACGGAGCTGTTGCCCGATTGGCGCGAACGCGGCGCGCCGCTCGATTGCGCGGTGCGCGAAGACCGTTTGTGGTTTTTGGGCAAGCAGCGCCAATTCAATTTGCCCGTGCCGCCGGGTTTTCATAATCAGGGCAATTACATTATCAGCTTGGGGCGTTTGTGCCGTTGGCTGGCGGAGCAGGCGGAAGGCTTGGGAGTGGAAATCTACGCGGGTTTTGCCGCCACAGAAGTGCTGTATGACGCGCAAGGCGCGGTGATGGGGGTGGCAACGGGCGACATGGGCATCGGCAGAAACGGCGAAGCCACCGCCAACCACCAGCCCGGCATCGAGCTGCACGCCCGCCAAACCCTGTTTGCCGAAGGGGCGCGCGGGTCGTTGAGCAAACAGGTCATTGCCCGTTTCGCACTCGACCGCGATGCCTGTCCGCCCACTTACGGCTTGGGCATCAAGGAAATTTGGGAAGTGCCGCCACAGCAGCATCAGGAGAGTTTGGCGGTGCATACGCTGGGCTGGCCACTCGACAGCCGCACCTACGGCGGCGGTTTTATCTACCACGCCGCACAAAACCGCATCGCCATCGGGCTGATTGTCGGGCTGGACTACCGCAATCCGTATTTGTCGCCGTTTGAAGAGATGCAGCGCTTCAAAACCCACCCCGCCGTGCGCCCGATGCTGCAAAACGGACGGCGCATCGCCTACGGTGCGCGGGTCATCAGCGAGGGCGGTTTGCAAAGCCTGCCGCAACTGTGCTTTGACGGCGGCGCACTCATCGGCGATGCCGCAGGCTTTTTGAACATGTCCCGCCTCAAAGGCTCACACACCGCCATCAAATCGGGCATGCTGGCGGCGGAAGCCGTGTGCGAAGCCCTGTCGCGCCAAAGCGTCCGTGCCGAAACCTACCCGCACGCCTTTGCACAAAGCTGGCTCTACCGCGAATTGCACGCCGCACGCAATATTCGTCCCGCCTTCCGTTGCGGACTGTATCTGGGCAGCGCCTACGCCGCATTGGAGCAATACCTGCTCAAAGGGCGCGCCCCATGGACGTTCCGCCACCACCGCAGCGATGCCCGCAGCCTGAACAAAGCCGCCGACAGCCGTCCCATCGCCTACCCCCCCGCAGACGGCACACTCACCTTCAACCGCAGCGACAGCGTGTTTCTTGCCAACCTTGCCCACGAAGAAAACCAGCCCGTTCACCTTGTTTTGGGCAACCCCCTGCTGGCAACCGAAGTCAATGCCCCCGAATACGCCTCGCCCGAAACACGCTATTGTCCGGCGGGCGTGTACGAAATCATCGAACAAGAAGGCAAAAAACAACTGCACATCAACGCCGCCAACTGCATTCACTGCAAAACCTGCGACATCAAAGACCCCACCGGCAACATCACATGGACGTGTCCCGAAGGCGCGAGCGGGCCCAACTACGGCGCAATGTAGCGGCAAAAATACGGTACAATCCCCTACGGCACGGCAATCGGGGCGTTTGCAAAAACCACACTTTTGCCGCCCCGCCGCAAAAAATCCCCGCCGCCATGCCCAAATTCAGTAAAATAACGCGATTTTGGCCGCCGTTTCCGTAAACGCACACACCGCATGCCGCATTGTCGAGAACAAGCATGGACATACCCACGCCGCAGATAACGGTACCGGACGACTACATCCCGTACCCCATCCGCACCCAAATCAACCAAATCGACCCGCGTTTGGATGTATTTTGGCAGGATTATCTGATAGAGATTTTCAAAAACCTGCGCGACCACGACCGCAAAAACGTGGCCGTTCAGCTTCTTGCGCCCAAAAAAATCTTTTGGAACAACGAAAAAAAAGCCTTTGTCTACCATCCGGACGGCAGCGAAGACAACTTGAGCAGCGTTTTGGCAGACATTCCCCCCAATGCCCGCCACCTCAAAGCCTTTGCCGTCAGTGCCGTGCGCCATCTGGACAGCCTGCGTACCTACGAACACATCGAAGAAATCGCCGATTTTTTGGAAAACGTGTTGGACAAAATCCAAAATCTCGACATCGAAAACAATTTGGGGCAGCAAGTCCTCAAGCAAAGGCTTTATGCGGCGTTTATTTACGCGGCAGGACACATCATCCGCAACAAAAAAAACCTGCTGTTGCCGCAAAACCACCGCAACCTCAATCCGGGCATGATTATCACCTTCATCAACGAAGTGTATTTGAAATACCAATTGCTCGGCTACTGGTTCAAAACCTTGAGCAACCGCCAATTGGCGGCGATGCCCGAACCGTTGATGCACGATTTTTTGTGCCGCGAACAAAAAACCCGCCAATTGCAAATCGTGCGCACGTCCAAATACCTGTTTGCCATCGCCCCCACCATCGAAATCGGACACAACCCGTTTACCATACGGCGTTTTTTGCAGGAAGAAGCCCTGTATTCGCACGAGCGCATTATTTTTAACGGCGTTGCCATCAATTTGGCGATGCTTGCCGAAAATCCGCCCGAATACGAGCAGCGTTTCAAGCAGCAAACCGATTACGAAGCGCGTTTCCGCCACCAAATCGAACACATCATCACGCTCGAATCCAATGTGAATCCGGAGATTTTCGAGTTTTTGTATGAGTTGGAGCATTATCACGAAGATACTTTGCTGCCGATGCTGTTTGCGCCGATGCCCGCAGATGTGCCGCTTAACAAAGCCGTGCCTTCGCGCCTGTTGCAATATGAAAAGCTTTTGACCAGTAATGTGTTGGTGCCGTTTCACCGCATTTTGCGCAAGGTGGTGAGCAATAATGACGAACAGGAGGTGATTTACATCGGTATCCGCCAATTGTTCGGCAATATTTTGAGCGCGTTTAAGGATTTTTTGCTGCTGCCCGCGCTGTTGCTGAACGAGCAGGCAGACATGCTGTTTGGAAGGCTGCTTGCTTATACGCTGTTTTTGGAAAAACGCCACGACAGTGTGTTTCGCATGCACACGCCCGCCGAGTGGGACGAGCAGCACGAGGCTTCGCAGGAGGCGTTGCAGTTTATCGAGGATTTGATGGCGCAAAAGATGGAGCGCCACAGCCGTTTGGTCAGCCAAATCAATAATCAGCAAACGGCGGTGGATTCGCCCGGATTGTTGGGGCGTTTGCTCAAGCGCGGCGAGCGGGACGAGAACCGTTTGGGCAATTTGAAACGTCAGTCGCAGCAGACGCAGTGGGAGGTGTTTCAGGAGTTGTTGCAGTTGCCCAAGCATTTTCCCGACAGGGTGGTGCATTTGGAGTTTGATTCGCTGATGTTGAGCAAGCAGGCGATTCGTCATTATGCGTTTCCGGCGGGCAATAACGGGATTACGCGGCTGCCTTTGGTGTTGGCGGTGCCCGACAGTGTAACGCAGTTTGATTTGGCGGCGTTTGATAAGGACATGCAGTTGAAAATCCGTCAGGGCGGGGGCGGGTAGGGCGTGTCAGGTATTTTTTAAGTTGTTGATAAAGGAATTTTTGTTCATGCTGATTTTGCAAACCGACCGCGATGCCCTGCTCAAGCCTTTGCAGGCGGTCATCGGTATTGTGGAACGCCGGCACACTTTGCCGATTCTTGCCAATATTTTGATTGAGTGCCGCAACGGTCAAACCATGCTGTTTGCCACCGATTTGGAAATCCAAATCCACACCAACGGCCCGGAAAGCGATGCGGGCGATTTCCGTATTACCACCAATGCCAAAAAGCTGCACGATATTTTGCGGGCGCTGCCCGATGGTGCGCTGGTGCGTTTGGAGCAGTCCGACAACCGTTTGACGCTGACGGCGGGTAAGTCGCGTTTCAATTTGCAAACGCTGCCTGCCGATGAGTTTCCGACCATGAATGTTGCCGAACCGGTGGGCAGCCGTTTCCGCTTGGCGCAGGCGCGGCTGCGGGACATGATTTCGCAGGTGCAGTACAGCATGGCGGTTCAGGACATTCGTTTTTATCTCAACGGCTTGCTGATGGAAACGGCGGGCAGCGAGCTGCGTTTGATTGCCACAGACGCGCACCGTTTGGCGTATTGCCGTACCGACATCGATGCGCAGTTGCCCGATGCCGAAGTGATTTTGCCGCGCAAAACGGTGATTGAGTTGGGCAAGCTGCTCAACCGTCCCGATGATGAGGTGGAAATCGAGTTGTTGGACAATCAGGTGCGTTTCAATTGCAACGGCACGGTGATTGTCAGCAAAATCATCGATGGCAAGTTTCCCGATTACAACCGTGTGATTCCTTTGGATAACGATAAGATTTTTCTGATTGGGCGCACGCAGTTGCTGGCGGCGCTGGAGCGTTCGGCGATTCTTGCCAATGAGAAGTTTCGCGGGGTGCGTTTGCAGTTGCTGCCGGGGATTTTGCGGGTGTCGTGCAGCAACAACGAGCAGGAAGAGGCGCAAGAAGAGTTGGAAATCGCCTATCAGGGCGGAGAGCTGGAAACGGCGTTCAACATCAGCTATTTGATGGACGTTTTGCGCAATATCCACAGTGAGGACATGCAGCTTGCGTTTGGCGATGCCAACCGTTCCACGCTGTTTACCGCGCCGGACAAGCCCGATTTCAAGTATATTGTGATGCCGATGCGGATTTAAAACCACGCTGATGCTCGGTCAAGTGCAAGATTTGGTTAAATTTTGCTGCCGCGCTTGCGTAAAACCGTGCCGCCGCCTAATATGGCGGCATTTTGTTTGCCCTGTTTGCTCATGAACCTTTCCGCCCCGTTTATCGAATGCCGCGACTTGGCGTTTGCCTACACCGACCGCCCGATTTTGCAAAACGTGAATTTCACCGTGCAAACAGGGCGTTTTGCCGCGATTATGGGCGGTTCGGGGAGCGGCAAAACCACGCTGCTGCGCCTGATAACGGGACAACTGCGCCCGACATCGGGGCAGGTGTTGGTGCAGGGGCGCGATTTGGCGGCGTTTTCCACCGCCGAGCTGACCGCCCACCGCCGCCGCATGGGGGTGTTGTTCCAACACGGCGCGTTGTTTACCGATTTGTCGGTGTACGACAACATCGCTTTTCCGATGCGCGAACTGACCAAGCTGCCTGAAGAAGTGATACGCGATTTGGTGCTGCTGAAGCTGCACGCGGTGGGCTTGCGCGGCACGGAACAACTGATGCCCGCCGAACTGTCCGGCGGCATGGCGCGGCGGGTGGCGTTGGCGCGAACCATCGCGCTCGACCCCGAACTGATGCTGTTTGACGAACCGTTTACCGGACTCGACCCGATTTCGCTGGGCGTGATTGCCGACTTAATCCACCGCATAAACAAGGCATTGCGTTCCACCAGCCTGATGGTAACGCACGATATCGAGCAATCGCTTAAAATTGTCGACCAAGTGGTGTTTTTGGCACACGGCGAAGTGGTGTTTTCTGGCACGCCCGATGAGATGCGCCAAACCGATTCGGAATGGGTGCGCCAGTTTGTCGGCGGACTGCCGAACGGGCCGGTGGCGTTCCGCTATCCCGCCGCCACCACTTTGAAAGACGATTTGTTGCAGGCTGCCTGAAAAACTTTATCATACAGAAAACCTTATGAATTTTATCCAAACCACCGGCCGCAAAACGCTTGCCTTTGTCCGCATTTTGGGGGCGCACACGCTGTTTTTGCTGCGGATTGTTTCGCTGCTGCCGCAATCGCTGCTGCGCCTGCGCCTGACCGTGCGGCAGGTGTATTTTGCCGGTGTGCTGTCGGTGCTGATTATTGCCGTGTCGGGTTTGTTTGTCGGCATGGTGCTGGGTTTGCAGGGCTACACGCAGTTGGCGAAATTCAAATCCGCCGATGTGTTGGGCTTTATGGTGGCGGCTTCGCTGTTGCGCGAGTTAGGGCCGGTGTTGGCGGCGATTTTGTTTGCCAGCAGCGCGGGCGGGGCGATGACCAGCGAAATCGGTTTGATGAAAACCACCGAGCAGCTTGAAGCGATGAACGTGATGGCGGTTGACCCCGTTGCCCGCGTGGTCGCGCCGCGTTTTTGGGCGGGGGTGCTGTCCATGCCTTTGCTGGCGAGCATTTTCAATGTGGCGGGGATTTACGGCGCGTATCTTATCGGCGTGCGCTGGCTGGGTTTGGACGCGGGTATTTTTTGGTCGCACATGCAAAACAACATCACTTTCGGCTACGATGTGTTGAACGGTTTAATCAAATCGGCGTGTTTCGGCACGGCGGTGGCTTTGATTGCCGTGTATCAGGGTTTTCACTGCACGCCCACCGCCGAAGGGATTTTACGCGCCAGCACGCGCACGGTGGTGTCGTCCGCGCTGACGGTGCTGGCTTTGGATTTTATTTTGACGGCGTTTATGTTTACCGCTTGATTTTGGCAAGGAATGATTTATGAAAAAAAGCGTTTTGGAATTTTGGGTGGGGCTGTTTGTGCTGCTGGGCATTGCCGCTTTGGGCGTATTGTCGTTTCAAGTGGCGGGCGGCAAAGGTTTTTCAGGCAGCCGCGCCACCTACGCCGTCCACGCCGAGTTTTCCGACATCGGCGGTTTGAAAGTGAATGCGCCGGTAAAAACGGCGGGCGTGCTGGTGGGGCGCGTGGGCGGCATCACGCTCGACCCGAAAACCTATCAGGCGAAAGTTACCCTCAATTTGGACGCGCAATATCCGTTCAGCACCGATGCCAACGCGCAAATCCTGACTTCGGGTTTGCTTGGCGAACAGTACATCGGGCTGTTGCAGGGCATGGACGAAACCATGCTCAAAGACGGCGAACACATCACTTCGACCGATTCGGCATTGGTGTTGGAAAAGCTCATCGGCAAGTTTATGACGGGCATGACCGAAAAAGCCGCCGAAGCGGTTTCCGCCGAAAGCAAGGGCGAATAAACCATTACCAACCACACTGTACAGAAAGGATACGGACATGAAAAAAATCCCGTTTGTGAATGCTTTGGGCATCGGTATGCTCAGCATCGGTTTGGCGTTTGCCGACCCCGCCGCCATTGCCCAAGTGCGCGAAAACGCGGTGCAGATGCTCAACATCGTCAATAAGGCAAACGGCAAAAACGATGCGCAAATCCGCAAACAGGCGGAAGATTATGCCACGCCGTATTTTGATTTCAAACGCATCACGGCGATGGCGGTGGGCACGGCGATTTGGAAAAACGCCACGCCGCAGCAGCAACAGGCGTTGATTGACGGCTTCAAACACAAAATCCGTTCGCAATATGCAGGCACGATGATGGCGTTTAAAAATGCCAAAGTGCAGGTACACGAACAGCCCGTGTCGGTAAAAGGCAATCAGGTGGAGGTGAAAACCACGCTGGCGTTGAGCAACGGCAAAAAAGCCGATGTGGTGTTTGCCACTTACAAAAGCGGCAAGCTCTACCGTGTGTATGACATCAAGGCGGAAGGCTTGAGCATTGTGCGCCCGTTCCAAAGCCAGTTTCAAAAAACCGTCAATGAGCAGGGCAAAAGCCCCAAAGGGGTGGATTACAAAAAGGGCATTGATGCGCTGATTGCCGAGCTCAACGGCAGCAACGGCGGTAAAAGATAATGCACGTCAGCCTGCATGAGGGGTGTCTGTTTTTGCACGGCACGGCAACGGTGCATACCGTTACCGCTTCGGCGTACCGGCAGTTTGCGGCACTCTGCGCCCGAAGCGGGGTGGCGGCGGTGGATTTCGGCGGTTTGCAGCAGGCGGATTCCGCTTGTGTGGCGCTGCTGTTGGCGGCGTTGCGCCGTTGTCCGGCGCCGCTTGCCGTACGCGGTTTGCCGCACGGTTTGCGCGAGTTGGTGCATTTGTACGAATTGCAGGATTTTGCCGGCGTGCCCCCTGCCGCCGAACCGGAGAAAATTTGATGAACCGTCCGTTGATTCCGCCGCGCCGTTTGGCGGTATTGTTGGTGTGGTGCTGCGCGGTGTCTGCCGCGCACGCTGCGGAAACCGCCGACCCGTATGAGCGTTACAACCGCGCCATGTTCCGTTTTAACGAAGCTGCCGACCGTTATGTGATGCAGCCGGTGGCGCGTACTTATCAGAAAGTCGCGCCCCAACCCGTACGTAGCGCGGTGGGCAATTTTTTTGACAATCTGCGCGACATCGTCAGCTTCGGCAGCAATGTGCTGCGCGGCAATGTGGAAAAGGCAAGCACCGATTTCATGCGCGTGTCGGTGAACACCACCTTTGGCTTGGGCGGACTCATCAACATTGCCGATGCCGCCAAAATGCCCAACAACAAAAACAACTTGGGCGACACCTTCGCATCGTGGGGCTGGAAAAACAGCCATTATCTGGTGATGCCCCTGACCGGCCCGTCCACCGTGCGCGACAGCTTGGGCAATGCCATTGTCGAAGTGTATTCGCCCGAAAGCGTGCTGTTTCCCAAGCGGGCGGTGCGCGGCAGCTTGGGCGCCTTGCGCGGCGTGAGCAAACGCGAATCGCTGTTGCCGTTTACGGACGGCTTTGCCCACATCGAGGGCGACAAATACGCCTATACCCGTGATTTGTATATGCGTTTGCGTAACCGCCAAGTAGGCAACACCGCAGCCCTGCCCAACGAAGACATCGATATCGACGATTTGGTCGCGCCCGATGAGGGCGATGTGGAGGCTGCACCGCAGGGCGAAACCGCCGCGCCCGCAGACGCAACGGCAGACACCCCGTCCACAGACGACACCGCCCTGCCGTCCGATGCCGCACCCGACACGCCGCAGCAAGATGCCCCCGTTGTGCCGCAGCCCGCACCCGCAGACGGCGCGGCTGCCGAATTTCCCAACCACCCCATCGAAGGAGCGGAACATGTATGAAGTAAACCGCAGCGTCTTTATGCTGATTCCCCTGCAACCTTTTTGGAACTGGCTCAACAGCCTGCCCGACAGTCAGTTGGACGGCATCACCTTGGAGGGTTTGCAGGCAGATGCCAATGCCTATCTGGTTCCCGCCTGTGAAAACGCCGAACAGGTATGGGAAGAAATCCAATCGCGCATTGAAGAAATTTTCGCTGCCGAGCTTGCCGACTGGTGCGAAGACCAAAGCCAGTGGCCCGACCTGCACCCCGATATTTTCGGCGAATGGTTTGCGGTGGAGCTGTCGAGCATCGTGATGGACTTGAGCAGCGATGCGCTTGCGCGTGATGTGTTTGAGCCTGTGCATGCCGACTGATGCCCACCGTATTGTGGTCGGCAACTACCATTTGGACGGCTACGGTCATGTCAATAACGCCCGCTATCTGGAGTTTTTGGAAGCGGCGCGTTGGGCATGGTTTGCGCAGCACGGGCTGACGGCGGCGGCGCGGCAAACGCGGCTGGTGGTGTTGCACATCAACATCCGCTACCGCCGTGCCGCCGTGTTGGACGACGTGCTGACGGTACACAGCCGCTTGTGCGAAGTCAAATCGCGTCTGTTGCGCCTGACGCAAACGGTGCGGCGCGGCAGCGACACGGTGGCGGAAGCCGAAGTCGCCATCGCGCCCACCGATGCGGCAGGCAATGTGGTGCGTCTGCCCGATGCCTTGCGCGGCGTGCTGGCGGAATTGTTGGCTGCCGGAGATTCGGAAGTTTGAATATGTTGAAAAAAATCTTTTTGGCGGCGGCGGGCTTGGTGCTTGCCGCCTTGTTTGCCTTTGTGCTGCTCGCGCCCGACCGCCATCCCGCACCGTCTTTCCAAATTAGCGATTTGTCGGGGCAAACCCTTGCCAACGAGCAGCTAAAGGGCAAGGTTACGCTATTGAATTTTTGGTTTCCGTCTTGTCCGGGCTGTGTGAGCGAGATGCCGAAGCTGATTCAAACGGCGCAGGATTATCGCGGCAAGGACGTGCAAATCATCGGCATTGCCGTGCCGGTGGACCCGATTGAAAGCGTGCGCGAATATGCCCGCAGCCGCGCTTTGCCGTTTGCGGTGGCGTTTGACGGCGACAAAGCCGTTACCCGCGCTTTTGTGCAAACCGAGCTGTATCCGACCAGCGTGTTAATCGACAAGCAGGGCAATATTGTGCAAACCTTTGTCGGCGAACCGGATTTTGCCAAACTGTATCGGCAGATAGACACCGAGCTGGCAAAATAGCGCCTGCCTTTTGCGAAGCGGTCATGGCGGCGGAAAATCGGTTATAATCCGTTCCGTACCGTATTTTTAATCAAAATTCCTTTCCGGTTTGAAGCCCCGCCGCTTCGGCGGTAAAACAGGCTTTATTCGGGCAGGGTGTCTGCCCGTCCGAATCGGGGCAACACATGGGGCTGCGCTTTATGTGCAGCCCTGTGAATTGAAACAAACTTAATTTGGATACGTTTGATACGACCGAAAGCCCGCTTATGTCCGCCCACGATTTCCTGCTGCACAATCAACCCACTGCGTCCACTGTCCGTGTTTTGTGGTATTTGCACACGTTTTTCCAAGAAAAAATGTGGCAGGACGGTTTGGCGTTCGAGCGGGAGCTGCGCGCTTGCCGTTTGGATTATTCGCCCGAAAGTTTGTGCCGCATCGATGATTTGCTGCGCGGTTTGCGCGAGTCGGGGCGGGTGGCGGACGCTGATGCTTTTTTCGGCGAGATGGCGAATCAGAATTTTTTGTCGCTGTTGGCGTTTTATTGCGGGGAGTTGGTGGGGCGCACGCGCCGTCAGGCGGCGGTGTGGCTGTCGTATGACGCGCTGGCGGGCAGCGACCCTGAAGCGGCGGCGGCGTATCCGCCCGCGTTGTGGACGGATTTTCTGGCGGAGTTCCGCAATTATGACGGCAGCCGCACGCTGTATTTTCCGCTCAAAAGTTTGTGCGGGGCGTTGTTCGGCAATACGGACGAAACCGATGTGCTGCGTGCCGCCGCCGCGCTGATGCCGCCCGATGCGCCCGCGCAAACGCCCGCCGCCGATGTGCCGCCGCAGTCTTTGGATTTCAGTATCCGCCACGCGCTTTCCGCCACCGATGCGGCGCATTTGCCGTATTTGCAGATGCTTGCGCCCTGCGGCTCTGCCAACGAGCCTTTGTCTTTGCAGCTTGATGCGCTGGGCACGCTGTACCGTCAGGGCAGGGTGGTGTGGGCGGCGGCGGTGGAAGCCGCGCCGTCTTTGGCAGAATCGGGCAACACCCGTTCGGCGGCGGTGGAGGTGGTGTACGACCCGTCCGGCCGTACCGATACGGAAACCCTGCGCCAAGCGGCGCGGAGTTTGGCGGTACTCAAACACGCCGATGACGAAGCGGAAGAAGGTGCGGACGATGCGGCTGATGCGGCTGATGCGGACGGCGCAAGCCCTGCCGCACCGCGCCCGCGCACCAGCCCTTTCCACCGCATACCGTCTATGGTCAGCCACATGCCTTTGCAAACGGCCACCCTGTTCGTGTGGCTGCCGCATCTGCCGGACGGCGTGTTGCGCCTGCCCGTGTTTCCGATTCTGATTGACGAAAGCACCCGTGCCGTTACCCTGCTGCCCGCCCGTTATTGGGCGCACACGCAGCACTACCGCGACTGGCTGGAATGTGCCGACCCGAAAGTCCCCGCCGAAACCGCCCCCGCTTTTGCCGCGCTGTTGGCGGACGAACCTGATTTTTGGCGGGATTATCCCGAGTTGGTGCGTCCTTTGCGCGAAGAAGTGCCGGATTTGGGGCAATTTCCCGAACCCTACGCCGCCGCCGACAGCAAACTCGGCCGCCGTTTGGTCAAAAACTACCGCACCGCCGCCCAAAGCACCTATCCGCGTTTTGCCGAAGACCTGCCCGCCGAAAGCGACATCGCCGCCTGCGCCGCCCAACTGCACAACGGCGAAGCCAACACCTTTCCCGAACGCATTGAAAAATATGCCCGTTTGCGCTTGGCGGATTTCGGTGCCACCCTGATGGAGCTTGCCGACCCCGCCGCCAACCGCCTGCTCAACCGCCAAGCACTGCCCCACGCCGCCGAAATGCTCAAGCGCGACCCGCCGCCCGATGCCTACCAATGCGCCCGTTTCGTGCACGGACTGATGCGCCAAAGCCAAACCAACAGCACCGCCGCCGTTTACCTTGCCTACCTGTACGCGGTCGGGCGTTTCGTACCGCAATCGCTGTGCGAAGCCGCCGCATGGGCGCATCAGGCAGCCGATGCGGGCGACTGGCGCGCCACCAAACTGCTTGCCGACATCCTGCTTGCCGCCCCCCATGCCGCACCCGAACTCTATTACGAAACCGTCAGCAACGACACCTACGTGATTTTGTCCGACCTCAAAGAAGCCGGCTTAAGCACCAAAGAAATCGAACAACAGAAAAAAGCCTTTCTCGGCAACCGCCAAGCCGTCATGGAAACCGTGCGCCGCCAACTGCTCCGCGCCGGCGAGCAGGGCGACCCCACCGCCCAAGTGCGTTTGCAACAACTGATTGACACCGAAGCCATGCCCGCCGAAGCCGCCGACGCCCGCTACACCGGCATCAAAAATTGGCTGGCGATTTACGCCGAGCGCAGCGACCAGCCCGACCCCGCCCCCCTTGTAGACAGCAGCACCCTGCTCAAAAAACCCTCCGCCGACAACACCGCCGACCTTGCCCCGCCCCGCCGCAAACTGCGCCGCCTGCTGCTGTTGCTTGCACTGCTGGCAAGCCTGCTGTGGTGGGCATCGTTGCAGCAAGGCTGGAATCTCCACCACATCAAACAACACCTGCTCGGGCTGTGGCAAAGCCTGCCGAAATAAGCGCGTCATCACCATACCCGTTGCGCACGGTGCGTCTTGAAAAAACACCGTGCCGAACACACAATATGGCTGATGTGATTTGTTGTTCGGACAAAGCAACCGACACCGCATAACAAGCAAAGCACATCAACCGTTGCACGCACCGGCACGGCAGCGCGGCAACCGCTTGCCGTGCCGTCCGCACACATCAAAACAAGGAACACCGATGAATTTGGAACAAGTTTGTCAAACCGTCTACACCGAAGTACCCGGCGCACTTGCCGTAGCCGTTGTCGATTTGCACATCGGCGCACCGATTTACGTTTACCACACCGTCAGCCATTTCAACCAAGACTACGTAGACTTGGTTTCCGCCGCCGCCGTAGACTTGTTTCGCGGACGCACCGTCCGCATGATTGAAAACAAACTGACCGGCACACGCGGACGCTCCGCCCGCCACGCCATCAAAGAAGTGCAAATGACCACCGACCACACCCTGCACTTCATGATGATTCTGCCCGAGAAAAACAACATATTGGCACTGCTGGTAACCAACCGTTCCGCCAGCATCGGCATGGGCTGGGCATCGCTGCGCCGCGCCATTCCCAAACTCACCCGCTATTGCCCCTAGAGCGTGTCATCAATTAAAATTTTCTACTATAAATCAGTATAATAA
>NZ_KE386798.1:0-16449 GCF_000428785.1 Conchiformibius kuhniae DSM 17694
AATATGGCGGTGGTAACGCAACATCTGAAAGCAGATGCAGAAAATGCTGTGAGTATTCAACAACAAATTGCTTTCCAGTTAGAACAGCAAGCGTAGGTTGGGTTAGGCGCAGCCGTAACCCAACGCTGCACAAAAAGTTTGGATTGTTGGGTTTGCGCTTCGCTAAACCCAACCTACAGAGTATCAAAACGGAAATATTTTCAGGCTGCCTGAAAACGGCGCACAGGTTTTAAAAATAGGGAACACAGGTAAAAACTATGTTTTTTAATCATTTACTCAGCTTGGCAATTTGGGTGCCGATTGTGGCGGGGGTGCTGGTTTTGGCAACCGGCTCGGACGAACGCGCCGGTTTCGCCCGCATTTTGGCATTAATCGGCGCGTTGGCAGGGTTTGCGGTAACGCTGCCTTTGTTTGCGCTGTTTGACCGTGCCAACGGCGGTTATCAGTTTGTGGAGCTGCTGCCGTGGATTCCGGCGCTGAATGTGAACTACGCTTTGGGCGTGGACGGCATTTCGGTGTTGTTTGTAATTTTGAACGCGTTTATCACGCTGATGGTGGTGCTGGCGGGCTGGGAAGTGATTCAGAAACGTCCGGCGCAGTATATGGCGGCGTTCCTCATCATGTCGGGCTTGATTAACGGCGCGTTTGCGGCGCAGGATGCTTTGCTGTTTTATGTGTTTTTTGAGGGCATGCTGATTCCGCTTTACCTGATTATCGGCATGTGGGGCGGGCCGCGCCGCGTGTATGCTTCGGTGAAGCTGTTTTTGTACACGCTGCTCGGTTCGCTGCTGATGCTGGTGGGTTTGGTGTATTTGTCGCATTTGGCGGGCGGCAGCTTTGCCATTGCCGATTTGCAGAATATCCGGCAAATTCCGATGGGCGTGCAGCAGTTGCTGTTTGTGGCGTTCTTTATGGCGTTTGCGGTGAAAGTGCCGATGTTCCCCGTGCATACTTGGCTGCCTGACGCGCACGTTGAAGCGCCGACCGGCGGCTCGATGGTGTTGGCGGCGATTACGCTGAAAATCGGCGCATACGGCTTTTTGCGCTTTATTTTGCCGGTGCTGCCCGATGCTTCGCGCTTTTTCGCGCCGGCGGTGATTGTGTTGAGCCTGATTGCGGTGATTTACATCGGCATGGTGGCTTTGGTGCAAACCGATATGAAAAAACTGGTGGCGTATTCGTCCATCAGCCACATGGGTTTCGTTACGCTGGGTATTTTCCTGTTTAGCGGCGTGTTTTCAGGCAGCCCGCTCGGCGAATTGAACGATTGGGGCTTGAAAGGCGCGATTGTGCAGATGATTTCGCACGGTTTTGTGTCGGCGGCGATGTTTATGTGCATCGGCGTGATGTACGACCGTTTGCACACGCGCAACATCGCCGACTACGGCGGCGTGGTGAACGTGATGCCGAAATTTGCCGCCTTTATGATGCTGTTTGGCATGGCGAACGCCGGTTTGCCTGCCACTTCCGGCTTTGTCGGCGAATTTATGGTGATTATGGGCGCGGTGGAAGTGAATTTGTGGATTGGCGCACTGGCGGCGCTGACGCTGATTTACGGCGCGTCCTACACGCTGTGGATGTACAAGCGCACCATTTTCGGCGAAATCACCAATCCCGAAGTGCGCGAAATGAAAGACATCAACTGCCGCGAATTTGCGATTTTGGCAATTTTGGCGGCGGCGGTGCTGGGCATGGGCTTGTATCCCGAGCCGTTTGTGGCGGTGGTGCATCAGGCTGCCGACCATTTGATTGCCCAAGTGGCGCAAAGTAAGATTTGAGGTGCAAGCGATGAATTGGAATCCGAATTGGAATTGGGCTGACCTGAATTTAACCGTTGCCGCGCCGGAAATCGTGCTGTTGGCGGGTTTGTTCTACGTATTGTTGGCGGATTTGTGGACGAGCGACAAAAACCGCTACATCACCCATTGGATGAGCATCGGCGTGTTGCTGGGTGCGGCATTCGGGCAATGGGCGGTGTGGCAGGACGGTGCGGTGTCGGCGTTTGAAGGCATGTATGTGGCGGACGGCTTGTCGCAACTGACCAAAATCGCCGTGTATCTGGGTACGGCGGCGCTGTTTGTGTATGCCAAACCCTACAACCAAATGCGCGGCATTTACAAAGGCGAGTTTTACACGCTGGCATTGTTCGCCGTGAGCGGCATGAGCGTGATGATTAGCGCCAACCACTTTTTGAGCGCGTATTTGGGCTTGGAACTGCTGTCGCTGGCACTGTATGCCATGATTGCCTTCCGCCGCGATTCGGTGGTGGCTTCGGAGGCTGCCTTAAAATATTTCGTGTTGGGCGCGTTGGCATCGGGGCTGCTGCTCTACGGCATCTCGATGGTGTACGGCGCAACCGGCACGCTGCAATTTGACCAAATCATTACCCTGTCGCAAGCGGGCGCGGTAAACGGCTGGCTGCTGAAATTGGGCGTGTTGTTTATCGTGGCGGCGGTGGCGTTCAAATTCGGTGCGGTGCCGTTCCACATGTGGGTGCCGGACGTGTATCAGGGTGCGCCGACTTCGGTGGCGGCGTTTGCCGGTTCCGTGCCGAAAATCGCGGCAACCGTGTTCGCTTTCCGCATTTTGGTAACCGGTTTTGCCCTGCAAAAAGGCGATTGGCAGGTAATGTTTGCGATTTTGGCGGTGTTGTCGCTGCTGGTGGGCAATTTGGCGGCGATTATGCAAACCGACATCAAGCGCATGTTCGCGTTTTCCACCGTGTCGCATATGGGCTTTATTTTGCTGGCGTTTTTGGGCAGCGTGATTGGCGTTCAGGCAGCCGTGTACTACGCGCTGGCGTATGCGCTGATGGCTTTGGCGGGCTTCGGCGTGCTGATGCTGCTGTCGCGCGACAATCACGAATGCACCGAGTTGAGCCATCTGGCGGGCTTGAACCAGCGCAATGCGTGGTATGCCTTTGTGATGCTGCTGGTGATGTTCAGCATGGCGGGCATTCCGCCCCTGATGGGCTTTTACGCCAAATTCGCCGTACTCAAAGCGCTGATTACCGCCAGTCCCTATGCTTGGACGCTGCCTGTGGCGGTGTTTGCGGTAGTGATGTCGCTGGTGGGCGCGTTCTACTACTTGCGCGTGGTGAAAATCATGTATTTTGACGAGAAAAGCGATGATGCGCCGATTGAGAGCGAAGGTTTCGCCAAGCTGCTGCTGTCGGCAAATGCCTTGCTGCTGCTGGTGTGGGGCATGGCGCCCGACCGCTTGATGACGTGGATTGAGCTGGCGGTGAAACACACGGGCTTGAGCATCGGCGGATAAGCCGTCCGAATCCGTGCGCGGGTTGTCCGAAAGCGTTTCGGGCAACCCGTTTTCTGTGTACAATCGCTGCCTTGCTGTGGAGAAATCCGATGACTGCTTCCATGTATGCCTTGCTGGCTTTGACCGTGTTTTTTGCCAATTTCCCGTTTCTGAGCCAACGTGCTTTGGGCGTATTTGCCCTGAAAAACGGCAAACGCTTTCCCCATCATTTGGGCGAGTGGTTGTTGGGCTTGCTGCTGGCGGGGGCGTTGGCAAGGCTGTTGGAAGCGCGGGCGGGCGCGGTGCATCAGCAGGATTGGGAGTTTTATGCGGTGGTGTTGTGTTTGTATGCGGTGTTTGCGTTTCCGGCGTTCGTGTGGCGTTATTTTTGGCACGGACGCAACAAAGATTAGCATTTATTTTTAAATAAAATCATGTATTTAGCTTTAGCTTTAGCTTTAGCTTTAGCGACCTTTGCGCCCGTGTTTTCTGTTAATATGGGTGTTTTTGTTTGGAGTTTTTGACGATGAAGAAAATGATTTTGGCGGCTGCGTGCGCTTTGGCATTGGCGGCGTGCGGCAGCAGTGGCGGCGGCAGCGTTTCCTACAACAGCAGTGTTTCCAAAGGCAGCTCGGGCAGCACAGGCAGTTCGGGCGCTGCGCCTGCCACTGCCCGCGTGCAGAGCGGTAAAAATTATTTTGTCGTTGCCAACGGCAAGCAGCAGCTTGCTTTTCCCGATGCGGCGAAAATCCGCAAGCTGAATGTGAACGGTGTGGAATTTGATTTGACAGACGGGCGTTACGGCGCACAAGTCAATAACGGCTGGCGTTCTTTCGGCAACGGCTTGATGGCAGGTCAGCGTCCGCCCGCAGGTGTGGAATCCTTTAATGTGTGGGTTGGCTCGAACAACACCACAGCCGGGGTCATCACGGCAATTGCCAATGGCGAAAAGCAGCGTTTTGCGTTTTTCAACGGCAAGCCCACCGATGTGAAACAATTGCCTTCGGGACGGGTGGTGTATGATGTGGGGGTGGTCAGCACCTCGCCGGCAGGCAGCTTTATGACCCGTTCGCTTGATGTTACCGCAGATTTTGCCACGAAAAAGGTCAGTGCGAACATTGAACGTACGGCAGGGAACAACGGCATTGTGCTGAATGCCGACATCAAGGGCAACCGTTTTGAGTCGCCCAAAGGCGCGGCAACTTCGGTGCAAGGCGGCTTTTTCGGCAACGGTGCGGCGGAAATCGGCGGCGTGTTTGCCAACGGTCAAACGGTCGGCGCATTTGTGGGCAAGAAAAAATAATTTGTGTTGAGGGCACCGCCGCAGCAGGAAAATCCGTTTCTGCTGCGGTTTTTGTTGCGCCGTTGTTGGGGCGAATCGTGATAAAATAGCCCGTTTTTTGAACCCTTTCGGAAGCCACGCCATGAGCAGCGCACACGACCACCAATTCGCCAAAGAAACCATCGCCGTCAGCCTAGAAGACGAAATGCGCCAATCCTATTTGGATTATGCCATGAGCGTGATTGTCGGGCGCGCGCTGCCCGATGTGCGCGATGGTTTGAAGCCCGTCCACCGCCGCGTGCTGTATGCCATGCACGAACTCAAAAACAATTGGAACGCCGCCTACAAAAAATCCGCCCGCGTGGTCGGCGATGTGATTGGTAAATACCACCCGCACGGCGACACCGCCGTTTACGACACCATCGTGCGCATGGCGCAGCCGTTTTCGTTGCGCTATATGCTGGTGGACGGGCAGGGCAACTTCGGCTCGGTGGACGGAGACGGCGCGGCGGCGATGCGTTACACCGAAATCCGCATGGCGAAAATCGCCCACGAAATGCTCGCCGACATCGGTGAAGACACCGTGGATTTCGGCGACAACTATGACGGCTCGGAACAAGAACCGCTTATCCTGCCCGCCCGCATTCCGGGCTTGCTGGTAAACGGCTCGGCGGGGATTGCGGTCGGCATGGCCACCAATATCCCCCCGCACAATCTGCGCGACACCGTTGATGCCTGCCTGAAACTCTTGGACGAGCCCGATGCCGACATCGATGCCCTGATAGACATTATCCAAGCCCCCGATTTTCCCACCGGCGCCACCATTTACGGCTTGAGCGGCGTGCGTGCTGCCTACCGCACCGGTCGCGGGCGCGTGGTGATGCGCGCCAAAACCCATTTGGAGCCCATCGGCAAAAACGGCGAGCGCGAAGCCATCATCGTGGACGAAATCCCCTATCAGGTGAACAAAGCCAAGCTGGTGGAAAAAATCGGCGAACTGATGCGCGAAAAAACGGTGGACGGCATCGCCGCGCTGAGGGACGAGTCCGACAAATCGGGCATGCGCATCGTGATTGAGCTCAAACGCAACGAAAACAGCGAAGTGGTGCTGAACCAGTTGTACAAACTCACCGCCCTGCAAGACAGCTTCGGCATCAATATGGTGGCGTTGGCGGACGGGCAGCCGCGTTTGCTGAATTTGAAGCAGATTATCGGCGAATTTTTGCGTCACCGCCGCGAAGTTTTGACCCGCCGCACGCTGTTCCGCCTGAAAAAAGCCCGCGCCGAAGGGCATATCGCCGAAGGCAAAGCTGTTGCACTGTCCAATATTGACGAGATGATTGCGCTGATTAAGGCTTCCGCCGATGCCGATGCGGCACGTACCGCTTTGCTGGGGCGGGCATGGCGGTCGGATTTGGTGGCGCAGATGCTGTCGCGCAGCGATGTGGATTGGGCGTTGGCGCGGCCGGACGGTTTGCCGGAAAGCTGCGGCTTGCAGGCAGACGGTTATTATTTGAGCGAGGAGCAGGCGCGGGCGATTTTGCGCATGAGTTTGCGTAATCTGACCGGTCTTGACCAAGACGAAATTTTAAACGAATACAAAAACCTGATGGACGTGATTGCCGATTTGTCGGACATTTTGGCGAAGCCGCAGCGCATCAGCCTGATGATGCGCGAGGAGTTGGAGGCGGTGAAAACGCAGTTCGGCGACGAACGCCGCAGCGACATCAATCCTTTCGGCGGCGGCGACATTGCCGATGAAGATTTGATTCCGCCGCGCGATATGGCGGTTACGCTCACGCACGGCGGCTACATCAAAACCCAGCCGGTTACCGACTATCAGGCGCAACGGCGCGGCGGGCGCGGCAAACAGGCAGCCGCCACCAAAGACGAGGATTTCATTACCGGTTTGTTTGTGGCGAACACGCATGATTATTTGTTGTGTTTCACCAATTTGGGGCGTTGCCATTGGATTAAGGTGTACAGGCTGCCCGAAGGCGGGCGGCAGTCGCGCGGGCGGCCGATTGCCAACGTCATCAATCTGGACGAGGGCGAAACCGTCAGCGCGATTTTGGCGGTGCGCGATTTTCCCGAAGACGAATATGTGTTTTTCGCCACCGCGCAGGGCATGGTGAAAAAAGTGCAGCTTTCCGCGTTTAAAAACGTGCGGCGGGACGGTATCCGCGCCATCGGTTTGAAAGACGGCGACAGCTTGGTGGGCGTGGCGAAAACGTCGGGGCGGGACGACATCATGCTGTTTTCCAATTTGGGCAAGGCGATTCGTTTTAACGAATATTGGGAAAAATCGGCGGGCGGCGAGGACGAAGACCACGATGCAGGCAGCCTGAACGATGAGGCGGAAGAGGGCGGCGACACGCCCGTCAAAGCCAACGGCGTGCGTCCGAGCGGACGCGGTTCGGGCGGTTTGCGCGGCATGCGCCTGCCGGAAAACGGCCGCATCGTCAGCCTGCTGGTGGCGGCGCCCGACACGCCGCAACAGGTGCTGGCCGCCACCGCCAACGGCTACGGCAAGCGCACGCCCTTTGCCGATTATCCGAAAAAAGGCAAAGGCGGTCAGGGCAATATCGCCATCAACACCGGCGAGCGCAACGGCGATTTGGTGGCCGCCGCGCTGGTGTCGGAACAGGACGATTTGATGCTGATTACATCGGGCGGCGTGTTAATCCGCACCGAAGTGGCGCAAGTGCGCGAAACCGGCCGCGCGGCGGCGGGGGTGAAACTCATCAATTTGGGCGAGGGCGAAACGCTGGTGAGCTTGGAGCGCGTGGCGGAAACCGAAGACGATGCCGAAGATGCACAGCCGTAAACGTTGCCGCCGTGCCACGCCCTTGCACTGCGGCGGATTAAAATTCGGTTAAGCTGCGGAGCGCTTATTGTTTGAAATAAAAAACTTGCGTTTTAATATACCTTTACACGGGCGAAAACGGCTTTTCAGCAGTACGGCAAATATGTTACGGTGTAACATCTTTATCACAACCGTATCAGGAGACATCACCATGAAAAAAATCACCACCCGTTTGGCAGCGTGCGTGCTTGCCCTGTCTGCCGCAACCGTGCATGCGGGCGCGATTGACGACTTGAAACAGTTCAACAACGACGCGGACGGCTTGAGCGGCAGCTTTACCCAAACCGTTAAAGCCAAAAAGAAAAACCAAACCAGCTCCGGCTCGTTCAAAATCCTGCGTCCGGGCTTGTTCAAATGGGACTACACCAAGCCCTACCGCCAGACCATTGTCGGCGACGGCAAACACATTTGGCTGTATGACCAAGATTTGAAACAGGTTACCAAGTCCGACCAAGACCAAACCATCGGCGACAGCCCGGCGGCGATTTTGTCGAACAAATCGGCATTGGAAAGCAGCTACTCGCTCAAAGAAGACGGCAGCGCGGGCGGCATCGATTATGTGCTGGCAACGCCCAAGCGCAACAATGCGGGCTACCAATTTATCCGCATCGGCTTCAAAGGCGGGCAATTGGCGGCGATGGAGCTGAAAGACGGCTTCGGCAACCAAACGGCAATTCGTTTTCACGGCGTGAACACCAAGCCCAATTTGTCCAAAGGCGCGTTTAAATTCGTGCCGCCCAAAGGGGTGGACGTGTTGTCGCAATAATTTTGCCGTAGGGCGGGTCATCAATTGACCGATAAAGCCCCATACCGTCATTCCCGCCTGCGCGGAAATGACGGTGATTTTTTATTTCTCTGATTTTCAGTAGAAAAATTCAAATAACGGCACAGCCTAACGGGCGCGGCAGGGCGTTTCCAGCAAACGTTTGCTGACGGCGTAGTCGGTGTCGGGATAGGTTAAAACGCCGCTTGTGCCGTTTTCCTGCCAACGCAGGGTGTTTTTGGCATTGGCATAGCGGTGGTTGCCGCCGTCAAGATAGTCGATAAACGCTTCTTTGCGGTTGTTGTTGAATGCCAAGCTGATGCGCTGGGGGCTGCGGTATTTGATGGAAATCCGATAGCCGTTGTCGCACACGAAGCTGCCGTAACGGGCGTTGGGGTCGCGTTCCCAGCCGCCGATGGCAACGCCGTCCAGCTTGGCGTTCATCATGCAGCCCGACAATAGCAGGGCGGCGGCGGGCAGGACGGCACGGACGCGTAAGGTGCGTTGCGGGCGGGAGATGGCGGTAAAATGCTGTTCGGACATGGTGTTTGATGGGTGTTCGGGTGGAAAAGGGCGCGATTATAGCGCATTTGTTTTGCCCGATACAATGAAACGGCAGCGCGGGTGCGGCTGCCGTTGCTCAAATTGCGCAAGCATGCGGTCAAGGAAGCGGCGTTCAGGCCGTTTCGATGTTGGCTGCTTGTTTGCCTTTGGGGCCTTCGGTTACATCAAAGGAAACTTTCTGCCCTTCTTTTAAAGTTTTGAAACCTTCCATATTGATGGACGAGAAGTGGGCGAACAGGTCTTCGCCGCCTTCGTCGGGGGTGATGAAGCCGAAGCCTTTTGCATCGTTGAACCATTTAACAATACCGGTTGCCATAATCAGTTTTACTTTCCTGAAAAAAATTGAACAAAAGGGTAAAACATCGCCTGCTGCCAAACAGGGCTTGCGCCTTGAGACATAAAGCGGTTTCACTGGTTAGCTTTTTACCGATGTTGCTGCGAACAGTCAAGCTGATGCTTGGGAAAGGCGCGTTTTTTCATTAAAATAGCGAAAAAATGCAACAAAGCGAAACCATATGACCGCCACCCGTTCCGATGCCGCCGTTGTGCGCGGCAAACTGTCGCCGCCCAAACGCTGCGGCGTGTTCCTGCTCAACGACGACTACACGCCGATGGATTTTGTCGTGGACGTGCTTACCGACATTTTCCTGATGCCGCAGCAGCAGGCGGTGGCCGTGATGCTGGCCGTCCACCATCAGGGCAAAGGCCTGTGCGGGATTTACAGCCGCGACATCGCCGAAACCAAACGACAGCAGGTGATGCAACTGGCCGCCGCCGCCGGACACCCCCTGCTTTGCACCCTTGAGGAATTATCATGATTGCCGAATCTTTGGAAACCATTTTGCAGCAGATGTACGAACAGGCGCAAAGCCAACGTCATGAAATGGTGGGCTTGGAACACCTGCTGCTCGCCCTGATTGAATACAGCGAAGACGTGTCCGGAATGCTCGCCCACTGCGGCGCCGACACCGCCCTGCTCGCCGCCCAGCTTGAAGACAGCATTCGCGAAAACACCCCCGTGCTGCCCGCCGAACAAGCCCGCTACACCGAACCCGAACCCACCATCGGCTTCCAACGCGTGATGCAACGGGCGATGATACACGTCCAAAGCGCGGGTAAACGCGAAGTGTATCCCGCCGATGTCTTGGTAGCCGTGCTGGACGAAAAAGACAGCTACGCCGCCTATTTTCTGAAACTGCAATCGGTAAGCCGTTATGATTTGCTGCGTTACCTCTCGCACGGCATCGCTCCGGACGGCAGGCTGCCTGAAAACGATGAAGACGAACCTTCCGCCGCCGCCAAACCGCTTGAAGCCTACACCGTCTGCCTGAACGAAGAAGTCCGCGCCGGACGCATCGACCCCTTAATCGGGCGCGAACACGAAATGCGCCGCCTGATACAAGTTCTCTGCCGCCGCCGCAAAAACAACCCGCTTCTGGTCGGCGAAGCGGGCGTGGGCAAAACCGCGCTGGCGGAAGGCTTGGCGTATCTGATTGAACAGAAAAAAGTTCCCGAAATCTTGGCAAATGCCACCGTGTTCGCGCTGGACATGGGCGCACTGCTGGCGGGCGCGAAATATCGCGGCGATTTTGAAGCGCGGGTGAAAGCGGTGTTAAAAGAATTGGCAAAACAAGATGATGCTGTTTTATTTATTGACGAAATCCACACTTTAATCGGCGCAGGCAGCACGCAGGGCGGAACCATGGACGCCTCCAACCTGCTCAAACCCGCTTTGGCAAAAGGCGCGTTGCGCTGCATCGGCGCAACCACCTACGAAGAACACCGCAGCGTGTTCAGCAAAGACCACGCCTTAAGCCGCCGTTTCCAAAAAATTGATGTCGCCGAACCGAGCGTGGCGGAAACCGTTGCCATTTTGCACGGCCTGAAACCCGCGTTTGAAGCGCACCACCAAGTTGCCTATGCCGAAGACGCGCTTCAGGCAGCCGCCGAATTGTCCGCCAAACACATCAACGACCGCTTTTTGCCCGACAAAGCCATTGACATCATTGACGAATCCGGCGCGGCGCAACGGCTGCTGCCGCCCGAACAGCGCGCCACACACATCGGGCGCGATGAAATTGAAAAAGTGGTGGCGCAAATCGCCCGCATTCCCGAAAAAAACGTGTCGCATGACGACAAACAAGTGCTGCAACACCTTGCCCGCGATTTGAAAAACATGGTGTTCGGGCAGGACGCGGCGATTGATGCGCTGGTGTCGGCGGTGAAAATGTCGCGTTCCGGTCTCGGGCTGCCTGAAAAGCCCGTTGGCAGTTTTCTGTTTTCCGGCCCGACAGGGGTCGGCAAAACCGAAGTCGCCCGCCAGCTTGCCTACGCGCTGGGCATTCCCCTGCAACGCTTTGATATGTCGGAATATATGGAAGCGCACGCCGTGTCGCGGCTGATTGGTGCGCCGCCGGGCTATGTCGGACACGAACAGGCGGGTTTGCTCACCGATGCCGTGAACAAACAACCGCATTGCGTGCTGCTGCTGGACGAAATTGAGAAAGCCCACCGCGATATTTACAACGTGCTGCTGCAAGTAATGGACTACGGCAAACTCACCGACAACAACGGCAAAAGCGCGGATTTCCGCAACGTGATTTTGATTATGACCACCAACGCGGGCGCGGAAGCCTTGAGCAAACCGCAATTCGGCTTTACCGGCAGCCACCGGCGCGGCGATGAAATGGCGGACATCAAAAAACAATTCAGCCCCGAATTCCGCAACCGTTTGGACGCGGTGGTGCCGTTTGCACCGCTCACGCCGCCGATTGTTGCCCGCGTGGTGGACAAATTTTTGTTGGAATTGGAGCAGCAATTATTGGCGAAAAACGTGGAAGCCGCATTTGCGCCCGCGTTGCGCCGCCACCTTGCCGAAAAGGGCTTTGACCCGCACATGGGCGCGCGCCCGATGCAAAGGCTGATTCGCGAAACCATTCGCAGCGTGTTGGCGGACGAATTGTTGTTCGGCAAGCTGGCCAACGGCGGCGCGGTGAAATTGGATTGGGACGCGGAAAAAGAAAAAACGGTGTTGAAATTCAGTCGGAAAAAAGAAGCGGCGTGAGTTTCAGGCTGCCTGAAATGTAGCTTTTGTAGGCTGGGTTAGGCGTTAGCCGTAACCCGGCTAAATGTGTTGGGTTTACGCTGACGCTTCAACCCAACCTATGCTTGCTGACGGCGATAATTTGGTAGGCGGCAAGGTGTACCGCAAGCGATTTATTTGTTGTTTTGCAGTGAAGACAGAATATTACTTAACAACTCAATTTGTTGCGCCTGCTGTTCAATTAATTTATCTTTTTGCGCCAAAATTTCGGTCATGTCTTGCCAATTATACATATCATTTGCAGATAAATTGCCAATATCATTATCAATAATATAAATAAAATTTTTCTTATCCAAAGAAAGCAAATCGCCAGCGTCCATATTGAAAATATTGGCAATTTGTTCCAAACGCTCAACGCGCATCTTAATTTCCCCACGTTCCAATTTGGCATAATTATTGGGTGTCATATGCAGTTTGTGCGCCATTTCTTCTTGAGAAAGCTTCTTCAGTTCTCTAACTTTTCGTACTTTTTCGCCAATATCCATCACAAACTCCTTAAATTTAACAGTTATTATTCCAAATTAGAATAATAACTATCTCTAATTTAATCTGTTCATCATAACAGCTTTTTTCTAAAATACCCCGTAAATTAACTTTTTTTAACTTTAGTTGGAGAAACATCATGAAAAAGCTGATTTCAATTTTGATGCTAACAGGTTTGGTAAGTGCTTGTGCCACCAAGACTAAGCAAGAGTGGGTGATTACAAAAAAGCAGGGGTCTCTCAAGAAAAGTTTGCCAAAGATTTGGAATTTTGTGAAACAGGTGGACTCTCTGGTTTTTTATCTTTTCTGAAAGATAAAGCCATGAAAGCAAACGGTGGAAAAGAATTGCCATGGGAAGAGCAAGTTGCAATATGTATGAGATCGCATGGACATGAAGCAAAAAGAATAAAATAAATTTTCCTGTTCCAAATTCACTGGTCTCGGTTTTTATCTTTAATAAACAAAGGACTCTATCATGAATAAAAAAGTTTTAAGTACCTGTTTGATGTCAATTCTGTTTGCTGCATCAACAGTATCTCATGCAAAACAACAGGCTCAATCACAGGTTAAAGAGGGTAATTACCGTTGTATGAGTTACCGTAGCGACCGACCAACAATGGGTGAGGAACATGTACGTTCCCAAAAAGAAGAGCTTATTCAAAATAAACTCAACAATCCCACAATCTTATCAATTAAACGCGGTAAACAGAAAACAATAAGGGTTAAAACTTTAAAACAAGGGAGCTTTGAGATAGCAGCTCAAACATTAAAACCAACTTCCAGTCCTAATTCATTCCATCGTATTGAATTTGATGATGCAGGTTGGTTTTCATATAAATTGAGTTTAAGTTTTTTGCCAGATAATCAAGTGCAGATGAAAAGCGTAGGTGATGGCATGGAATTTACAATTCAGTGTGTTAAACATAACTAGGGTACAAAAGTTTACCGCATACTAATGCGTGCAGGCTGCTTGAAATATTTTCAGGCAGCCTGAAACTTTTATTGCCAATTCTCCCACTTGGACGTTTTCCCGATACCCGCATTCAAATTACAGTGTATTGACAGACGAATTGTTGTTTGGCAAGCTGGCAAACGGCGGCGCGGTGAAATGGAATTGGGACGACAAAAACGCTACACCCCAACAGGAGAAACACACCATGCGATTCAATTTGTTTGACCGTCCCGAAGATGCGCCTTTGGCTGCCGATGCCGCGCTGATGACCGATGCGCTGCTGGATTTGTTGCGCGAGCAAACCGATGCCACTGTGGTCGAAGCGGTACGCGCTTTGGCGGCGGCGGACGACAGCAGCCGCACCGTTGCCGCGCTGCTGCCGCGTTTGAGCCGCCGCCAAACCGAAAACCTGATTAGCGCCTGCGGCTTGTTCGCGCAAATTCTGAACATCACCGAAGACGTGCATCACGAACGTTTGCGTTTGGCACACGAAAGCGAAGGCGGCACGCACGACGGCGACATCGCCGCCACCGTTGCCAAACTGCAGGCGCACGGCGTATCGGCGGCGCAGGTGCAGGCAGCGTTGGACACCACCTTTGTTGCCGCCGTTCTCACCGCCCACCCCACCGAAGTGCAGCGTCAAACCGTTTTGGGTTTCCACCGCCGCATCCGTGCGCTGCTGGTGCGGCGCGAACACTGCCGCCACCCCGAAGGCTTGGCAGACATCGACCGCGAATTGCGCCAAATCCTGCTTGCCTTGTGGCAAAGCAGCGAAACGCGCCGTTTCAAGCTCACCGTGCAGGGCGAAATCAACAACGGCGTCAATATTTTCCCGCTCAGCTTGTTTCAAGCGCTGCCGCAGTGCTACCGCCGCGTGCAAAACCGCTTGCGCGGCGCGTTTGGCGGGGGCGTGCGCGTTCCCGACCTGCTGCACATCGGCGGCTGGATTGGCGGCGACCGCGACGGCAACCCCTTTGTCGATGCGTCCACCCTGCGCCATGCCTTCGTGCGCCACGCCGATGCCGTGTTCCACCACTACCGCGAACAACTGCGCCTGTTGCTGCAAGAATTGCCCCTGTCGGTGCGGCGCGTGCAGGTCAGTGCCGCGCTGGCGCAATTGGCATCGCACAGCCCCGACCGCGAAACCGCCCGCGAAGAAGAACCCTACCGCCGCGCCGTTGCCCACATCTTGTCGCGCCTGATTGCCAAAGCGCACCAACTGGGCTTGACTTTGGGCTGCTGGTACGGCTTGGGCGAGCCTTATGCCGACACGGCGGAATTTCTGGCAGACCTGCACACCGTGCGCGATTCGTTGCGGGCGCACGGCAGCGCGGCATTGGCGGAAGGGCGTTTGGCAGACATCATCCGCACCGCTTCGGTGTGCGGCTTCCACCTGATGAGCTTGGACTTGCGCCAACACGCCGACAAGCACGCCCAAGTGGTTGCCGAACTGTTTGCCCGTGCGGGCTTGGAAGACTATCACGCCCTTGACGAAGCGGGCAAACAAAACGTTTTGCTGCGCGAACTGCGCCATTCGCGCCCGCTCTACAGCCCCTATCTTGCCTACGGCGACCTGACGCGCAGCGAATTGGACGTGTTTCACGAAGCGCGGCGCATCAAAGCCGAATTTGGCGAACAGGCAGTGTGTCAAAGCATCATTTCCAACTGCGAACAGCCCAGCGACATGTTGGCACTGGCGCTGCTGTTGAAAGAAACCGGTTTGCTGGTGTGGCGCGGCGGCAAACCGCACAGCCGCATCAACATCGTCCCCCTGTTTGAAACCATCGGCGCATTGGCATCATCGGCAGAGGTAATGGCGCAAATGTTTGAATTGTCGTGGTATCGGGACGTATTGGCAGGGCGCGGCAACACGCAGGAAATCATGCTCGGCTATTCCGACAGCAACAAAGACGGCGGCTATGTCAGCAGCACGTGGGGGCTGTATCAGGCAGAGTCCGCATTGGTGGACGTGTTTGCCCGCTACGGCGTGCAGATGCGCCTGTTTCACGGACGCGGCGGCAGTGTCGGGCGCGGCGGCGGGCCGTCCTACCAAGCCGTGTTGGCACAACCTGCCGGCAGCGTGGCAGGGCAAATCCGCATCACCGAGCAGGGCGAAGTCATCACCAACAAATACGCCAACCCCGACAACGCCGCACGCAATCTGGAAACATTGATTGCCGCCACGCTCGAAGCCGTCTTGCTCCCGCCGGTCAGCCCGCCCGATGCCGCACTGATGGACGCCCTGTCTGCCGCCGCCTTCCGCCACTACCGCGAACTCATCAACGGCGAAGGCTTCATCGACTACTTCCTGCAAACCAGCCCCATTCACGAAATCGCCACCCTCAATCTCGGCAGCCGCCCCGCCAGCCGCAAAACCTTGTCGCGCATACAGGATTTGCGTGCCATTCCATGGGTGTTCGCATGGGCGCAAAACCGCCTGATGCTGCCGGCGTGGTACGGCTTCGGCAGCGCCGTTGCCGAACTGTGCCGCGACAACCCCGAACACCTTGAGCAACTGCGCGAACACGCCCGCAGCAACCTGTTTTTCCAAACCATGCTTTCCAACATGGAACAAGTGATGGCAAAGACCGACATCACCCTTGCCCGCCACTACGCCGAATTGAGCCGCGACCGCGAACGCGGAAAAGCCATCTTCGCCCGCATCGGCGAAGAATACCGCCTGAGCCTGCAAGCCCTGCAAGACATCTTGCAAACCGATGCCCTGCTGCGCGGCAACCGCAGCTTGGCGCGTTCGCTGGCACTGCGCATGCCCTATCTGAATGCACTGGGCGGCATTCAGGTTGCCCTGCTGCACCAACTGCGCGGCGAGCCCGAGCAAAGCGACCTACTGAATCTGGTGCATGCCACCATCAACGGCGTGGCACAAGGCTTGCGCAACACGGGATAGGGCGTGCCGCAACCATGCAAAAACCCTGCCTTTAATCGGGCAGGGCTTTTGTGTGGCAAGGCTGAAAATCAGTGTGATATAAAAAATGCCGTCATTCCCGCGAATGCGGGAATCCACTGAACGATGCTCGGCACAAGCGATGTTTTATGATAAATAAAGGTTTGTCGTGCTTTGATGTGGATTCCCGCCTGCGCGGGAATGACGGTACAGGGTTTTATTGGTCAATCGATAACGCGACCCTAATAATGGGGCGGGTTTTCCGACCCCGCAAAC
>NZ_KE386798.1:18305-59451 GCF_000428785.1 Conchiformibius kuhniae DSM 17694
GTCTTAATCCCCTAATGATGGGGCGGGTTTTCCGACTGCGGAGTCTTGTTTTTCTGTTAAAAATCAATTCCCTGTAGGTTAAGATTTGTAAATTCAAATCTTAACAAAGATAAACAATTTTTGACAAATTAAAGACCAAACCGGCACGGTCGGAAGCATGCCGCACGCAGCAGAAAACAATCCGCCAAGACTAACACAATTTCTGCTTTCGGGCAAGGTGTGTGCGGAAAAACGCGGGGCATCGGTTTGCTTTTCGCAGGCGGCACGGGCAAAAAACCGCTATTCCCAACGGCGCGGAAATAACGGTTTGATTTAATTGGGACGGTGCGTTTTAGTCGTCCAAGCGGGCGGAGCGGATTTTGCCGGTTTTGGCATCGACTTTGACATCGTATTCGCGACCGTTGCGGGTGCGAACTTCCACATCGAAATACGCGCCTTTGCGGGTGCTGTATTCGAAATCCACGCTTTTTGCCGTGCCGCCGCCAACGTGGGCAACGGCTTTTTGTGCGGCTTTTTGGTGGCTGATGTATTTGGCGCGGTGTTGGCGGTAGTGGCGGTCGTCGTCATCGGCAAAAGACGGTGCGGCAGCACCGAACGCAAGTGCGGCAAACAGAGCGGTGTAAACAGATTTGGATTTCAACATTTTGTTTTCCTTGATGAGATTGCGGGTGGGTGTGTGAAAAGCGGCATGATAGCAGATTCGGGGCGCGGTGCGTTTAAGGGGTGGATAAATTTTGTAAAACCACATTCACATTTTGATTGTTGTTTTCTATTTATCCGACCCTTTGCGTTGTGTATGATGGCGTTACCAAATATCGGTTTTGATTTTGCGTTTCAACACGGGGTGTTCGGCAAGTTTGAAAACGGGTTCTTTGCCAAGCTTGCGTTTGACGGTGTAGTCTTTGAGCAGCAGCAGCACCAGTTTGTGCAGCAGGGCGATGGCAATCAGGTTAATCAGTGCCATGATGCCCATGGTCAGGTCGCCCATGTCCCACACCAGTGCGGATTCGCTGACCGCGCCAAAATACACGAAGCCCAATACCAGCATGCGGAAGACGGTCATGACGGTGGTGTTGTCGCGGATAAACTGCATATTGGATTCGGCATAGGCGTAGTTGCCCAAGATGGACGAGAAACAGAACAGGAACAAGACGGCCGCCAAAAAGTATTGCGCCCATGTGCCGACGTGTTGGGTGAGCGCGGCTTGGGTGAGCTGGACGCCGCTCAAACCGGCTGTGGCAGACATGTCCGACAACAAAATGATGAAGGCGGTGCAGGAGCAGACAATCATGGTATCGACAAACACGCCGAGCATTTGAATCATGCCTTGCGAAACGGGGTGTTGCACATCGGCGGCGGCGGCGGCATTGGGCGCGGAACCCATGCCCGCTTCGTTGGAAAACAGCCCGCGTTTGATGCCCAGCATCATCGCTTGCGAAATCATCGCGCCGAGCAGCCCGCCCGCCGCCGCTTTGCCGCTAAAGGCGTCGGCGAAAATCATGCCGAACATTTGGGGCAGCAGGTTCAGATTGGTTACAATCACAAACAGTGCCAGCAGCAGATACAGCCCCGCCATCAGGGGAACGACCAGCTCCGCCACCCGTGAAATGCGCTTGATGCCACCGAAAATCACGGGCGCGGACAAAATCACCAGCACTGCGCCGAGCATCAGCGCATAATCGCGCCATTGCGCTTGCGCCGCTTCGCCGGTAAAGCCCGCCGCCGCCTGTAGGGACGACACAATGGTGTTTGCCTGAATCGCATTGAACACGAAGCCGAAGCAGCTAATCAGGCTCACGGCAAACAGCATGCCCAGCCATTTTTTGCCCAAGCCCTGCGTGATGTAGTAAGCCGGCCCGCCGCGAAAACCGCCCGCACCGTCGCGGACTTTGAACAACTGCGCCAAAGAAGACTCGGCAAAAGCCGAACTCATGCCAATCAGCGCGGTCAGCCACATCCAAAACACCGCACCGGGCCCACCCGCCGTGATGGCGATGGCAACACCGGCGATGTTGCCCGTACCGACACGGCTTGCCAAGTCCGTTACAAAAGCCTGAAAAGCCGTGATGCTGCCCGCCTGCTTGGGATTGCGGCGGCTGCCCTTCATCTCGGCGATGCTTTGCCCGAACAAACGGATTTGCACAAAACCCGTTGCCAGCGTGAAAAACAGCCCCACGCCCAATAAAATCCACACCAAAGCGTCCCAAAGCGGGCTGCTGAGCGCATTGACCGAACAATGCACGCCGTCCCAAAAATCTGCTTGTTGGCCACAGGGCAAGTCTTTGTTATACATAATTTGTTTTCTTTTGGTTTTGGCAAACGGCGCATATTGTAAAGAAAAAACACAGACCTTTGTCTAACTTTACATTTCAAGAGCGCGGCGCGGGGGCAGGGCGGTGAGCCTGCGCGTCAGCACGTTCAGCAGCACGCCGTAGGCGGGCAGGAACAATGCCATGCCAATCAACAGCTTAAACAGATAATCCACCCAAGCGATGTGTCCCCAGTTCGCCGCCATAAACGGGTCGCTGCCACCGTGAAACGCCACCGCGAAAAACAGCAGCGTGTCCGCGCCGTTGCCGACAAAAGTGGATGCGGCGGGCGCAACCCACCACGTTTTCAAACGGCGCAAACGGTCAAATACGGCAATATCCAGCAGTTGTCCGACCGCATAAGCCGTGAAACTCGCCAGCGCGATGCGGAACACAAACAAATTAAACGCCGCCAACGAAGCCCAGCCCGTCCACGCGCCGTTGTGGAACAGCACCGACAAGACGTAAGACAACAGCAGCGCAGGCAGCATCACCCAAAAAATAATTTTACGCGCTAAAGGCTTGCCGAAAATCCGCACCGTCAAATCGGTGGCGAGAAAAATAAACGGAAAGCTGAACGCGCCCCAAGTGGAATGCACTTCGTAGCCCTTGGGCAGGGTAACGGTAAACGGGAATTGCACCAGATAATTGCTGGCGGCGATGATGGTGATGTGGAACAAAATCAGCCAAAACAGGGCGTTGCTTTGTTGGGCGGGTGAGAAGGCGTAGTGTGTCATGGTGTTTCTCAAAGTCAAACGGGGGCAGCGTTTGCAGGCTGGCTGAAGACGCGCAAACCCTTGTGCCGTCATTCCTGCATTCGCGGGAATGACGGCGTAGGATTTTAAAAATAAAAGGGAAAAATCAGCGCATATCGTGGCGCAGCAGACGTTCCCGCGCCATGTCCGCAAACGGCGTGTCGGGACGGCCATAATTGGCAAACGGGTGAATGGCAATGCCGCCGCGCGGGGTGAATTCACCAAATACTTCAATATATTTGGGATTCATCAGCGCAATCAGGTCTTTCATGATGACGTTCACGCAGTCTTCGTGAAAATCGCCATGGTTGCGGAAGCTGAACAGATACAGTTTCAAAGACTTGCTTTCCACCATTTTTACATCGGGAATGTAGCGGATGGTGATGGTGGCAAAATCGGGTTGACCCGTCATCGGGCATAAGCTGGTAAATTCGGGACAAACAAATTTGACAAAATAATCATTGTCTTGATGTTTGTTGTCAAAGGCTTCCAGCACTTCGGGCGCGTAATCCGAACGGTATTCGGTTTCGCGCTGCCCGAGCAGGGTCAAGCCGTGCAGTTCTTGATGGTTTCTCATGGTGTGCCTAGTTTTGATGACGCGGGAGGATTGCGAACCGCGCTGTTAAGGTTGAAAAAAGCTGTGCCGCTTGGTTGGGGGCGTGCGGGTTTATTTTTTCATCGAGTCAAAAAACTCATCGTTGTTTTTGGTTTTGCGGATTTTGTCCAGCAGAAACTCTGCCGCTTCAATGTCGTCCATCGGGTGCAATACTTTACGCAACAGCCACATGCGCTGGAGCTGGTCTTTGGAAACAAGCAGTTCTTCGCGGCGTGTGCCGGATTTGTTGATGTTGATGGCGGGGAACACGCGCTTTTCAGCCAGCCTGCGTTCCAAATTCAACTCCATATTGCCCGTGCCTTTAAACTCTTCAAAAATCACATCGTCCATGCGGCTGCCGGTGTCCACCAGAGCGGTGGCGATGATGGTGAGCGAACCGCCTTCTTCCACGTTCCGCGCCGCGCCGAAAAAGCGTTTGGGGCGGTGCAGGGCATTGGCGTCCACGCCGCCGGTGAGAATCTTGCCCGATGCGGGAACAACGGTGTTGTACGCCCGCGCCAAACGGGTGATGCTGTCCAGCAAAATCACCACGTCTTTTTTGTGTTCCACCATGCGCTTGGCTTTTTCAATCACCATTTCGGCGACTTGCACATGGCGCGATGCGGGTTCGTCAAAGGTGGACGCGACCACTTCGCCGCGCACGCTGCGGGTCATTTCGGTTACTTCTTCGGGGCGTTCGTCAATCAGCAGGACGATGAGTTCCACTTCGGGGGCGTTGGCGGTGATGGCGTGGGCGATGTTTTGCAGCATCACGGTTTTGCCGGATTTGGGCGGGGCGACCAGCAGGGCGCGTTGTCCCAAGCCGATGGGGGAAATCAGGTCAATCACGCGGCCGGTGATGTTTTCTTCCGCCTTGATGTCGCGCTCGAGTTTGAGCTGGCGGGTGGGGAAAAGCGGGGTGAGGTTTTCAAACAGGACTTTATGACGGCATTTTTCGGGGTGGTCGCCGTTGATGCTGTCCAAGCGCACAAGGGCGAAATAGCGTTCGTCGTTTTTGGGAACGCGCACCGTGCCTTCAATGGTGTCGCCGGTGTGCAGATTGAAGCGGCGGATTTGGTTGGGCGAAACGTAAATATCGTCGGGACACGCCAAATAAGAAGTGTTGGGGCTGCGTAAAAAGCCGTAGCCGTCCGGCAGGATTTCCAACGTGCCGGAACAGGAAAAGTCCACGCCGTCTTTCATCATCTGGCGCACGATGGCAAACACCAAATCCTGTTTTCTCAATCGGTTGGCGTTTTCAATGCCGATGCTTTCGGCGTGTTCAATCAGTTGGGTGATGTGTTGGGTTTGGAGTTCGGAAACGTGCATAATCAAAAGGGTGCAATAGGGTGCATGAATTTAATTTAGGGTGGGGATGCGGCGGGGCGGGGAAGTACAGAAAGCCTGTCGGCATGTTCGGGTTGCAGCTTGCGGCAGAAAACGGCAAGCACCAAGATAATTTTGCCATTTTAGCGCAAACGGGCACACGCCGTCAAGTAAGGGCTTGGCATGACGGTGCAAATGCCGCATTGCGGCGGCGCGGGCGTGTTTTCGCAAAGTTTTACAAACAAGATGGGGGAATATCGGTATAATTGGCGGAAACAAATGGTTTTAAAAACAAACGGGTGTTCGGGCATTTGCTTGGAAGCCCGATTTCCCCTTTGTATTTCAAGTAAATAAAACTTTCAGGAAACATTGATGATGACAGCGATGAAACCGCAACGGCGCGTGTGGCGCTTGACGGCTGCGGCAGTGGCGGCGTGTTTGGTGTTGGGTGCTTGTGAAAACAAAAACGAGAAGCGTCAGAAAGAGGCGATGGCGCAAATGGCGGCAAGCAAACCCACTGTGTCGGTATTGACCGTTTATCCTGCCAATGTTTTGTTGGAAAACGATTTATCCGGCAGGTTGGAGTCGGTTCGCAGCACCGATGTGGTGCCGCAGATTACCGGCATCGTGTTGCGCCGTTTGTTTGAAGAAGGGGCGTTTGTGCAGGCGGGGCAGCCGCTTTACCAAATTGACGATGCTTCCTACAGCGCCAATCTGCAAAGTGCCGAAGCGGCACTGATGACGGCGCAGGCAGCATTGGCGAAGGCGCAGGCAGATGTGGCGCGTTTTCGCCCCTTGGTGGAAGCAGACGCCATCAGCAAGCAGGAATGGGACGCGGCGGTGGCGGCGGAGCGTTCCGCACAGGCGCAAATCAAATCCGCCGAAGCGGCGATTCATGCGGCGCAGGTAAACGTGCGCCACAGCCGGATTGTGGCGCCGATTTCTGGCGAAATCGGTCAATCGTTGGTGGCGGAAGGCGCTTTGGTTAATGCCAACACCACCAAATTGGCAACCATCCGCCAAAACGACCCGCTTTATGTGAACATCACCCAATCCGCCGCCGACTTCATCAAGCTCAAACAACAACTGATGAGCGGCGAAAAAGTCCGCAACAGCGTGGTGGAAGTGGGCATCGTGCTGGAAGACGGCACCGAATACCCGCACAAAGGACGCTTGCTGTTTGCCGAATCCAGCGTGGACAAGGCAACGGGACAAATGACGGTGCGGGCGCAAATTCCCAATCCCGACTTATTGCTGATGAGCGGGCTTTATGTGCGCGTCAAACTGCCTTTGGCGGGCATTTTAAACGCGTTTTTGGTGCCGCAGGGCGCGGTCAGCCGTGGCGAAACGGATACGGTAACCATCGTTACCCCCGAAGGCAAACTCGAGCCGCGCACCGTGAAAATCGGCGGTGAAAAAAGCGGCAATTGGGTGATTACCGAAGGCTTGAACCCCGGCGACAAAGTGGTTATGGAAGGCGCGATGCTGGTGGGCATGCGCAACGCCGAAACGGTGGAAACCAAAGAATGGCAGCCGCCCGCAGGTCAGGAAGCACTGTATGCCCCGCCCGCGCCCCCCGCCGCTTCCGATGCCGCAGACGGCGAAGACGCGCCGCAAGCGGTGGAAACCCTTTCGGGTGAAGACGCCTCCGCAGCAGAATAGAAGGAATTTCGCGTATGGCCAAGTTTTTTATCGACCGCCCGATTTTTGCATGGGTGATTTCCATTTTCATCATGATTGCGGGCATCATCGCCATCAGGCAACTGCCCGTGTCGCAATACCCGTCCGTTGCCGCGCCCACCATCACCCTGACCGCCACCTATCCGGGCGCGTCCGCACAGGTGATGGAAGACAGCGTGCTGGCGGTGATTGAACGCGGCATGAACGGCATCGAAGGCTTGGACTACATGTCCACTTCCGCCAACTCGAGCGGTTCCGGCTCGGTGTCGCTCACCTTCACGCCCGACACCAACGAAGATTTGGCGCAGATGAACGTGCAGAACAAGCTCTCGGAAGTGCAGGCACTGCTGCCTGCCACCGTACAGCAATACGGCGTGAACGTGTCCAAATCGCGCTCCAACTTCCTGATGGTGCTGACGCTCAAATCGCAAAAACACAGCTTGGAAGACATGGCGGATTTTGCCCAGCGCAACGTCGTTCCCGAATTGCAGCGCTTGGAAGGCGTGGGCGCGGTGCGCATGTTTGCCGCCCAACGTGCCATGCGCGTGTGGATTGACCCGAACAAACTGCAAAACTTCAACCTGTCGTTTGCCGACGTTTCCGCCGCCATCTCCGCACAAAACGCGCAGATTTCCGCCGGCGCATTGGGCGCCTTGCCCGCCAAAGCGGGGCAGAACATCACCGCCACCATCACCGCCGAAGGCCAGCTTGCCACGCCCGAACAATTCGGCAACATCATGCTGCGCAGTGCTGAAAACGGTGCCAACGTGCGTTTGAAAGACGTGGCGCGAATCGAGCTGGGTTCGGAAGCCTACGGTGCCAGCACCCGCCTGAACGGCACGCCTTCGGTGGGCATTGCCGTGATGCTGTCCAACAGCGGCAACGCCACCGCCACCGCCCGTTTCGTGCGCGAGCGCATGGCGCAGTTGCAAACCTATTTCCCCGACGACATCACATGGAGCGCACCCTACGACACCTCCAAATTTGTCGATATTTCCATCGAAAAAGTGGTGAATACGCTGATTGAAGCGATGGTGCTGGTGTTTTTGGTGATGTTCCTGTTTTTGCAAAACCTGCGCTACACGCTGATTCCGGCAATCGTGGTGCCGATTTCGCTGCTGGGCGCGTTTGCGGGCATTTATTATTTGAGCATGTCCATCAACGTGCTGACCATGTTTGCGATGGTGTTGGTGATTGGCATTGTGGTGGACGATGCCATCGTGGTGGTGGAAAATGTGGAGCGGATTATGGCGGAAGAGGGCTTGCCGCCGCGTGAAGCCACCAAAAAGGCAATGGGGCAGATTTCCGGCGCGGTCATCGGCATTACGGCGGTGCTGGTGTCGGTGTTTGTGCCGATGGCGATGTTGAACGGGGCGGTGGGCAATATTTTCCGCCAGTTTGCCGCGACCATGGCATTGGCAATCGGTTTTTCGGCGTTTTTGGCACTGACGCTGACCCCCGCTTTGTGCGCCACCATGCTCAAGCCGGTGCGTGCGGGGCATCATCATGAAAAACGCGGCTTTTTCGGCTGGTTCAACCGCAAATTCAATGCGGGCAACAAGCGTTATGAAGGCTGGGTGGTGAAATTGCTGCGCCGCACCGGCAGCATGATGGTGGTGTGGCTGGCGTTGCTGCTGGGGGCGGGCTATGTGTTTACCAAGCTGCCGACTTCGTTTTTGCCCGCCGAAGATTCGGGCAACCTGATGGTGAGCGTGCAACTGCCCGCAGGGGCGACCAAAGAGCGCACCGACAAAGTGCTGGCGGAAGTGGAAAAAGTTGCGCTCGACTTTAAAGAAGTAAAAGAAATCATCACCATTTCCGGCTTCAGCTTTTTTGGAAGCGGGCAGAATATGGCGATGGGCTTTGTGATTTTGAAGGACTGGGACGAGCGTCCGGGCTTGATTTCCGATGCGTCCATCGTGTCGCAACTGATGATGAAAAAGCTGATGGAAGGCGCGGTGTCGGACGGCATGGCGATTGCCGCCAATCCGCCGCCGATTCGGGAGCTGGGCAACGGCGGGGTGGAGTTTTACCTGCAAGACCGCAACGGTGCGGGGCATGAGGCTTTGTTGGCAAAACGCAATGAGCTGATTGGCAAAATCCGTACCAATCCGATGTTCAGCCCGCGCGACACCCGCGCTGCGGGTTTGGAAGACGCGCCGCAGCTCAAGCTGCACATCGACCGTGAAACGGTTGCCGCGCAGGGGGTGAATTTTTCGGCGGTACGCGGGGTGTTGGCATCGGCGTTGGGCGGAACGTATGTCAATGATTTTCCGAATAACGGGCGTTTGCAAAAGGTGATGGTGCAGGCGGAAGCCGGTGCGCGGATGCAGCCGGAGCAGATTTTGGCGCTGACCGTGCCGAACAATCAGGGCAAAGCCGTGCCTTTGTCTACCTTTATGTCGGCGAAATGGGTAAAGGGGCGCGAGCAGAGCGTGCGTTTCAACGGCTATCCGGCGATGAAGGTGTCCACCGCGCCCGCTTCGGGCTTTTCGAGCGGTCAGGCGATGGCGGAAATCCAGCGTTTGGTCAATGAAATCGGCGGGGGCAATTACAGTGTGGAATGGGACGGCCAGTCCCGCGAGGAAGCCAAAGGCGAGGCGCAAACGTTGATGTTGTACGCGTTTGTGCTGTTGGCGGTGTTTTTGGTGTTGGCGGCGCTGTACGAAAGCTGGTCGGTGCCGTTTGCGGTGCTGCTGGTTGCGCCTTTGGGCTTTTTGGGGGTGGTGCTGGGGGTGTGGTTGCGCAATACGTTCAACAATTCTGTGGGCATTCCGATTGCGTATGCCAATGATATTTATTTTAAGGTGGGCATGATTACGGTCATCGGTCTGAGTGCGAAAAACGCGATTTTGATTATCGAGTTTGCCAAAGATTTGCAGGCACAGGGGCGTACGGCTATGCAAGCGGCGGTGGAGGCGGCGCATTTGCGTTTCCGCCCGATTTTGATGACTTCGTTTGCGTTTATTTTGGGGGTGGTGCCGCTTTATTTTTCATCGGGTGCGAGTGCGGCGAGCCAACGCGCCATCGGTACGACCGTGTTTTGGGGCATGTTGGTGGGAACGGTGTTGTCGGTGTTTTGGGTGCCGGTGTTTTATGCTTTCGTGCGCCGCTTGTTTCCGGGCAAGCCGCCGCGCAATGCCGCGCAAGCCGCCGTGGAAGCGGGCTTGAACCTGAACAAACCCCCGCATTAACCGTATAGGAAACAATGATATGAATAAATATTTATGGGTATCGGTGTGGGCGGTGCTGTCGTTGGGCGCGTGCAGCCACATCAAGCCGGTGGTGAAACTTGCGCCCGATTACCGGCAGCCGCAAGTGGCGGTTCCCGAAACGTTCCGTTACGACACGCCCGAGCAGGGCGAGGGCATTCAGGCGGCATCGTTGGGCTGGCAGGATTATTTTGCCGACCCGCGTTTGCACGCGCTGATTGAATTGGCGTTGAAAAACAACACCGATTTGCGTACCGCCGCGCTGAATGTCGAGCAGGTACGCGCCCAATACGCCATCGCCCGCACGGCAGAAGTGCCGAACTTGGGCGCCAACGGCAGCGCGACACGGCGCGGCAACGACTACGGCGCGGCGAGCAATTACAGCATCGGTTTGGGCGTGAGCAATTTCGAGCTGGATTTGTGGGGCAGGGTGCGTAACGCCTCCGATGCGGCATTGCAGCAATATTTTGCCACCGCCGCCGCCAAAGACGCGGCGCATTTGAGCCTGATTGCCGCCGTTGCCAAAGCCCATTTCAACGAAATCTACGCCGATGCTTCGCTGAAACTGGCAGAACGGGTGCTTGCCGGACGCCAAGAAACCTACCGCCTGACCCGGCTCAAACACAAAGCGGGCGTGGTGTCCGCCATTCCCCTGCGCGAGCAGGAAGCCCTGATTGAAGCGGCGAAAAACAACCTTGCTACCGCCGCCAAAGGGCGCGAACAGGCGCGTAACGCCTTGGCACTGCTGATTGCCCAGCCCCTGCCCGCCAATCTGCCCAAGCCGCTTGCTTTGGACAAACAATACAAAATCAAACAACTGCCCGCAGGATTAAGCTCACAGCTTTTGCTCAACCGCCCCGACATCCGCGCCGCAGAATACCAATTGCGCCAAGCCAATGCCAACATCGGCGTGGCGCGTGCCGCCCTGTTTCCCACCATCGGGCTGACCGGCAGCATCGGCTTGGCAAGCGGACAATTGGGACAACTGTTGCAGGGCAACGGCAAAAACTGGTCGTTTGGCGGCGTGGTCAGCGTGCCGATTTTTGACTGGGGGCGCAATCGGGCGAATATCGAAGCAGTCAAAATCGCCCAAGAAAAAACCGTTGTTGCCTACGAAGCGGCAGTGCGCGCCGCCTTCCGCGACGTGTCCGATGCACTGGTGGCGCGCGCCGCCCTGCAAAGCCAATACCAGTCCAACATCGCCCAGCGCAACGCCCACAACGAACGCCTGCGCTTGGTCAAGCTGCGCTACAAACACGGCGCGGCAAGCTCGCTGGATTTGTTGGACGGCGAACGCAGCAGCCACAATGCCGAAAGCGGCGTCTTGGCAACACAACTTTCCTTATTGGAAAACATGGCGGATTTGTACAAAGCATTGGGCGGCGGGCTGAAACGCCACACCCGCGATGATGCCCCGACAACCGAAGCCCCCCCGCCCACGGCGGTGGACAAAGGACAGCCTTTGGGCAAACCTCTGCAACTGAAGCGCAACCGGAAAAACGTTGCCGAATAAAACCAAGCGCACGAAATGGATTCGTGCGCTTGGTTTTTTAATGCCACCGTATGCCGTTGCGCCCGCGTATGCGGAAATCCGCTCAAACATCGGCACGGTTGGCAAACAATGCGTGAAATTCAGGCACTTTAGGGCGTGTCATCAATTAGCCGAAAAAACGCCGCAGCGTCATTCCCGCGCAGGCGGGAATCCAAGTCGAAGCACGAGAAGCCTTGATAAAACATGGTTTGCCAAGCATCGGGAGGTGGATTCCCGCCTGCGCGGGAATGACGGTTTTTTATATTGTACTGAATTTTCAGTATAAAAAATTAAATGATGACACGCTCTAGCCGTAACGCTTTTGAAACTCTTTCATAAACTCAATCAAGGCTTCCACGCCCTGAAGCGGCATGGCGTTGTAAATGCTGGCACGCATGCCGCCCATGGATTTGTAACCGCGCAACAGCCGCAGTCCGCGCGTGGTGGATTCCTGTGCGAACAGTTCGTCCAAACGGGTGTCGCCGGTGCGGAAAATCACGTTCATTTTGGAGCGCGCGCCGGGGTGGACGTTGTTGATGTAGAAACCGCCGCTACTGTCAATCGCATCGTAAAGTGTTTTCGCTTTCAAGGTGTTGATGGTTTCCATTTGCGCCACGCCGCCTTGCGATTGCAGCCATCGGAACACCAGTCCCGAAATATAAATCGGATAGGTGGCGGGGGTGTTGTACATGCCGTCCCGTTGGACGTGGGATTTGTAGTTCCACACGTCGGGAATGCGGTCGGAACAGCGTTCCAGCAAATCTTCGCGGATAATCACGATGGTCGCGCCCGAAGGCCCGATGTTTTTCTGTGCGCCCGCGTAAATCACGCCGAAGTCCGACACGTTCACGCGCCGCGACAAAATCTCGCTGGACATGTCACAAATCAAAGGCGGCATGCCTTCAGGCAGCTTGGGCACTTCGCGGTATTGCAGCCCGTGTACGGTTTCGTTAATCACAAAATGCACAAACGCCGAATCGGGGCTGATGTCCCAAGACGATACGGGCGGCAGGTTTTGGTAATGGTATTGTTTGCCGTCTGCCGCCAAGTGGATTTCGGCATCGGAGAGTTTGCCCATTTGCGAGTGGGCGATTTCCGACCAGTTGCCCGTTACCACCGAATCCACGCGCTTGAAACCGTTGGCGAAATTCATCACCACCTGATTAAACTGCGCCGATGCGCCGCCTTGCAGGAACAAGACTTTGTAGTTGTCGGGAATGTCCATGAGTTGGCGCAAATCCTGTTCGGCGTGGTAGAGAATGCTCATAAACACGTCCGAGCGGTGGCTCATGGTCATCACCGAAAAGCCGGTGCCGTTGTAGTCAAACATTTCGCTTTGCGCGGTGCGCAGCACGCTTTCGGGCAGCACGGCGGGGCCGGCGGAAAAATTGTAAATCGGGGTTTCGTACATGGCGGGGGTTCCTTGTTTTTCTGATGGCGGGGCGTTTCAGGCTGCCTGAAACAAAAGGGCTTTACATTCTATAACCGTTTTTTAAAAAAATCCACAATGCAGGGAAGGCGTGTTTTTGCGTTTTCAGGCTGCCTGAATAAAGTATGTAGATTGGGTTAGGCGTAAGCCGTAACCCAACATTTCCGAATAAACCGTTGATTGTTGGGTTTGCGCTGCGCTCCAACCCAATCTACGTTAATCTTGATAAGAATTTATATGCAATAAATTCATTTTAGATAGATTTTCCATAAACAAAACTATTGTATTCTCATCTATATTTTCTAAAATAGGTGGCAAATAACCGTTACTATTTTCTTTTTGATATGCTAATAATGAAATGTAGGAAATTGCATAAACAATATTATCTAATTTTAAAATATTCTCTTCATTTTTATCTAGTTGCATTAGTATGCAAATGCCGCCAAAATCAGTACCATCATCTAAAGTTGAATAAATTGTGTCTGCTGAAATATCTTGATTTGCAATCCATTTCCAGCAAAGATTTAGAGCATTTCTGATAATTTCCTTATGACTGAAATTCAACTGACGAAAAATCAATTCACTATACACCAACATAAAAACAGCTTGTTTCTTTTGATTTTTAAAATCCATTTTATTTCATTTTAAAAATAGTTGTTTATCATTTTCAGGCTACCTGAAACACCTCAATCATGCGCCAACGCATCAATCGGATTCAATTTCGCCGCATTTTTGGCGGGAATAAAACCGAACAACACCCCGATAAAACGGAAATACGACACTACCCCACAACCGACTCTGTAGAAAACGTTGTAATCGTATGCTATAGAGCTTGTCCGGTACAGCCGGACGTCATTGGAATGATTTTTGTGCTTTGGTGGCGGTTATTTGGGGATATTTTTTCGGGAGTATTTCAAGGTATCCTCAAATATACCCTCATCGGGCGGTTGTTTCAATTGGGCGGGATTAGACGGGATTAGACGATACAAGCAGGAAAAAATGGGCGGGAAAATAGCATTTAAACCTTATTGTTAAAAATATTTGGTTTACGGTGTTGGACGTAAAAAAACAGCCCCGAAAGGCTGCTTTTTTGTGAGTGTGGTGCGGACGGAGAGACTCGAACTCTCACACATCACTGCGCCGGAACCTAAATCCGGTGCGTCTACCAATTTCGCCACGTCCGCAAGCAAAACGGCGATTATACGGCAAACCGCCGCAAATGCAAGCCGTCAAATCCGCCCCAGCAGCATGGCATCGCCGTAGCTGAAAAAACGGTATTCGCGTTCTACGGCGTGGCGGTAAACCTCGCGGATATGCGCCGTTCCCGCCAGCGCCGACACCAGCATCAGCAAGGTGGATTTGGGCAGGTGGAAATTGGTAATCAGGCGGTCAACCACCTGAAAACGGTAGCTCGGCGTGATGAAAATATCGGTGTCGCCTGAGCCCGCGTGCAGGCTGCCCGAACGCGCCGCCGATTCCAATGCCCTCAGCGAAGTGGTGCCGACCGCCCACACTTTGCCGCCCCGCGCCCGCGTTTGTGCCACCGCTTCGGCGGTTTGCGGCGGGATTTCAAACCATTCGCTGTGCATTTTGTGGTCGGCGATGTTGTCGCCGCGCACGGGTTGGAACGTCCCCGCGCCCACGTGCAAAGTCAGTTCCGCCGTTTGCACGCCTTTGCCGCGCAGCGCGTCCAGCAACTCATCGGTAAAATGCAAACCCGCAGTCGGTGCCGCCACCGCGCCCTGATGTTTGGCGTAAACGGTTTGGTAACGGGCATCGTCATCATCGTCCGCCGCACGGACGATGTAGGGCGGAAGCGGCAGTTTGCCGTGCCGCTCCAGCAATTCGTACACGTTCAGGCTGCCTGAAAAACGCAGGCGGAACAATTCGTTTTCCCGAGCTTCCATTATCGCATCAATACCGCCGTCAAACCGCAGTTCCGCGCCCGCTTTCGGCGATTTGGACGCGCGCACGTGCGCCAACACCGTGTGCGCGTCCAACACGCGTTCCACCAAAGCCTCCACGCGCCCGCCGCTCGCTTTTTGTCCGAACAAACGCGCTTTCATCACTTTGGTGTTGTTGAACACCAGCAAATCGCCCGCCGACACAAATTCGGGCAAATCGGCAAACGTGCAGTCGCGCAAAGGGCTGTTTGGCAAGGCCGCCAGCAGACGGCTGCCGCCGCGCTCGGCGGGCGGGTGTTGGGCAATCAGGTGTTCGGGCAGGTCAAAATCAAAATCCGATAATTGCATGCTTGTTGTCCAAATAAGCAAATTTTAACACGCATGCCAAGCGCGAAACCAAACGGGTTGCCGTAAAATTTTAGATGACAAAACCGCTACATCGTGCTACAATCGCGCCCGCGCCAATACGCGCTTTTTAAATTCAAGACAAAGGATTAAGCATGAAAAAACTGCCATGCCGCAATTTGAATAAAGTTTTGGTAGCGGCGATTGCCGCGCTGGGTTTGCTGACGGCTGCGCCCGTGATGGCGGGTGCGTTAGAAGACGGCATGACTGCCTTTAAAAAAGGCAATTACGCCGAAGCACATCGTTTGTGGCTGCCTTTGGCACAACAAGGTAATAGCCAAATACAAACCATGCTCGGCGCGATGTATGTTGAAGGAAAAGGTGTGAAACAAAATTACACACTGGCTCGCCAATGGTATGAAAAAGCCGCCACCCAAGGCGATGCAGATGCACAATACAATCTCGGTGTACTGTATGAAAAAGGACATGGCGTGGCACAAAATTACGCACTTGCCAGACGATGGTATGAAAAAGCTGCTGCTCAAGGCATGGCTAAAGCACAATACAATCTCGGCATTCTGTATGCCAACGGGCGCGGCGTAGCGCAAAATTACGCACTTGCCAAACAATGGTATGAAAAAGCCGCTAAACAAGGCAAAACCGATGCACAATACAATCTGGGCGTACTGTATTACAACGGACAAGGCGTAACGCAAAATTACGCGCTTGCAAAACAATGGCTTGAAAAAGCCGCCGCTCAAGGCGATGCTGGAGCACAATACAATCTCGGCGCGTTATACAACGATGGGCGCGGCGTAGCGCAAGATTACTCGCTTGCCCGTCAATGGTACGAAAAAGCTGCCGCTCAAGGCAATGTCGATGCACAAACCAATCTTGGCACACTGTATCTCAATGGCAAAGGCGTAACACAAAATTACGCGTTTGCCAAACAATGGTTCGAAAAAGCCGCTACCCAAGGCGATGCCATTGCACAATTCAATCTTGGCGTGCTGTATGCCAACGGGCATGGCGTAACGCAAAATTACGCACTTGCCCGTCAATGGTGGGAAAAAGCCGCCGCTCAAGGTGATGAAACCGCCAAGGAAAACCTGCAAATCTTAAAATCAAAAGGTTATTAAACCCCGCGCTGCCGTACTGCACGGCATTCCCTCCCCCGCTTGCAGGGGAGGGTGTTTTTGGTTTCGCCTGAAAAAACATAGTCAAAATATGCCGCGACTTGTGTGAAATGCGGTAAAACCACGCTGCCCGACCGTTTTCCCGCCGTATAATCCGCACCGTTTTCCACATCACAAAAAGGTTTCGCAAATGTTTGAAGGGTTAAGCCATCTGATTGATTTGGCGGTATTGCTGGCGGCGGCGTATGCGGGCAATGTGCTGGCGAAGCAGGTCAAGCAACGCTATTTGCTCAAGCATCATTACCGCCGCCAAGCGGTTTTAACGGCGGTGTTTTGGCACAGTCAGGCGGGCATGATGGTGTTGATTGATGCGGCGGTATTGTATGGCTATTATTTGTATTCAAGTTTCGCGCACGCACCGCAATCGTTTCAAAATCAAGACGTATTGCGGTTTTTGAAAAACAAATCCTGATGAAACGGTGTATTTTGACCATATGCTTGGCTTTCGGCGCGTCTTTGCTGATTGCGTTGGGATTTGATTATCTGTTTCCGGACAAAGATATGTTTTATTGGCAAGTCGGTTTGAGTTGTTTGGCGGGCGTGGGATTACAGCGCGTTTTGTTGCGGGAAAAATAAAGTATTGCCGCAATCACAGTAACATTCCCCCGCTTGCGGGGGAGGGTAAGGGTGGGGGGCATCAAAGCGGGCTGCCTGAAACCCTGTTCAGGCAGCCCGCGCCGTTTTTAAAATCAATCCTTTTTAAAATGCTTGCGCCGCTCGTTCTCGGTCAAATAACGTTTACGCAAACGAATGGATTTCGGCGTAATTTCCACCAATTCGTCATCGTCAATAAACTCCACCGCGCTTTCCAGCGTCAGCTTAATCGGCGTAGTCAGGCGCACGGCTTCGTCCGTACCGCTTGCGCGGACGTTGGTGAGTTTTTTGCCTTTGAGCGGATTGACCACCAAATCGTTGTCGCGGCTGTGAATGCCGATAATCATGCCTTCGTAGAGCTTGTCGCCCGGCGATACGAACATGCGCCCACGGTCTTCCAAATTCCACAAGGCATACGCCACCGCTTCGCCCTGCTCCTGCGACACCAACACGCCGTTGTGCCGTCCCGGCATATCGGGTTTGACGGGCGCGTAGTCATCAAACACATGGCTCATCAAGCCCGTGCCGCGCGTCATGGTTAAAAATTCGCCTTGAAAACCAATCAGTCCGCGCGCGGGAATGTGGTATTCCAAACGGGTGCGCCCGTTGCCGTCGCTTTCCATATTGGTGAGTTCGCCGCGTCTGCGTCCCAGCTCTTCCATCACCGCGCCTTGCACGCTGTCTTCCACGTCCACCGTCAGGTTTTCGTAGGGTTCGCATTTTTGTCCGTCAATGTTGCGGTACACCACGCGCGGTTTGCCGACCGCCAATTCGTAACCTTCGCGGCGCATATTTTCCAGCAAGATGGTTAAATGCAGTTCGCCGCGCCCCGATACGCGGAACACGTCTGCATCGTCCGTATCTTCCACGCGCAAAGCCACGTTGGTGAGCAGTTCTTTTTGCAAACGGTCGCGGATTTGGCGCGAAGTAACGAATTTGCCTTCCGTGCCTGCCAAAGGCGAGGTGTTCACCATAAAATCCATCGTCAGCGTGGGTTCGTCCACGCTGAGCATGGGCAAGCCTTTGGGATTGTCTTTTTCGGAAACGGTTACGCCGATGCCGATGTCGTCAATGCCGGAAATAATCACGATGTCGCCCGCTTCCGCCTGTTCCAAAGGCACGCGCTCCAAGCCTTTGAAGCCCAAAAGCTGGTTGATGCGCCCTTGCGCGACCTGCTGTTCGTGGTTCATCACGGCAACCACTTGTCCGGGCTTGATGCGGCCGTTGAGAATGCGCCCGATGCCCAAGCGGCCGGTGTAGTTGTCGTAGTCCAGTTGCGAGATTTGCAGTTGCAGGGTTTCGTCCGCGCTGCCTGAAGGCGGGGGCGTGTGGCTCAAGATGGTTTCAAACAGGGGGCGCATATCGCTGCTGTCGTCGTTTTCGTCCAGCTTGGCAAAGCCGCTCAAGCCCGATGCGTAGACGATGGGGAAATCCAGTTGTTCGTCTGTTGCGCCCAGTTTGTCAAACAGTTCAAAGGTTTGGTCCACCACCCAAGACGGGCGGGCGGACGGTTTGTCAATTTTGTTAATCACCACAATCGGTTTCAAGCCCAATGCCAGCGCTTTTTTGGTAACAAAACGGGTTTGCGGCATCGGGCCTTCCTGCGCGTCCACCAGCAGCACCACGCAATCGACCATGCCCAACACGCGCTCCACTTCGCCGCCGAAATCGGCGTGTCCGGGCGTGTCGACGATGTTGATGTGGCAGCCTTCGTATTCGATGGCGGTGTTTTTGGCGAGAATGGTGATGCCGCGTTCTTTTTCCAAATCGTTGCTGTCCATCACGCGCTCGTCCACCTGCTGATTGGCGCGGAACGTACCGGATTGGCGCAAAAGCTGGTCCACCAGCGTGGTTTTGCCATGGTCGACGTGGGCGATAATGGCGATGTTGCGGATATTTTTCATCTCGGGGGTTTCAATCTCAAAACCGATTATTATAACCGTTTTTGCCGAAAACCCGTGAAAAAGCGCGTTCAGGCAGCCTGAAAACGTAAAGAAAGGTAAAAAACACCCGCCCGCCGCGTCCGCGCAAAATAACAATTAACAATCAATCTCAAAATATCAATATGATTTATCAATGAAAAAGCGGCAATCGGAATGGCTATCAAAACGGTTTGCGCGGTTTTTTCAATCTTGATAATTGTTTGTATTTAAAACCGAATTTGCATTGTTCAGGCAGCCGCGCTATCATTCGCTCCGTTTTGAACCAACACACCGTAAAAGGACAAAAAAATGCAAGGCGATAAAGAAATCATCGATTATTTGAACTTCCTGCTCGCGGGCGAGCTGATGGCGCGCGACCAATATTTCATTCATTCCCGTATGTATGACGAGTGGGGCTTGAGCAAATTGTTTGCCCGCATCGGTCATGAAATGGAAGACGAAACCCTGCACGCCGAAGGCTTTATCCGCCGCATTCTGGCATTGGGCGGCACGCCGGTGTGCGTTCCCGCCGCGCTGAAAGTGGGCAAAACCGTGCGCGAAATGCTGCAACTGGATTTGGACACCGAATTGGAAGTGCAGGGCAATCTGAAAAAAGGCATCAAACTCTGCGAAGAGAAACAGGATTACGTTACCCGCCAGCTTTTGGTCGAGCAACTGAAAGACACCGAAGAAGACCACGCGCACTGGTTGGAACAGCAACTGCGCCTGATGGACATGATTGGCGAGCAAAACTACCTGCAAAGCCAAATCGGCGAAGCCGCCGCCCACAGCCACTAAAAAGGACGCACCATGCAAGGCGACCGCGCGGTTATCCGCGAACTGAACAAAAATTTGGGGCTGCTGCTCGTTACCATCAACCAGTATTTTCTGCACGCCCGCATTTTGAAAAACTGGGGTTTGGAAGCGCTGGGACAGCATTTTTACAAACAATCCATTGTGGAAATGAAAGCGGCAGACGCGCTGATTGAACGCATTTTGCTGTTGGAAGGTCTGCCGAATTTGCAAGAATTGGGCAAACTGCTGATTGGCGAAAGCGCGGAAGAAATCATCGCCTGCGATTTGGCAAAAGAGCAGGAAAAACATGCGGCTTTGGTGGAAGCGATTGCCGTGTGCGAAGCGCAGCAGGATTATGTTTCCCGTCAGCTTTTGGAAGAACAGAAAGCGGAAAACGAGGAGCATCTGGACTGGCTGGGCAACCAGCAGGAACTGATTGGCAAACTGGGTTTGCCCGCTTATCTGCAACTTGGGGCACAATAAGACACAAACCACGACCATTCCCCAATGAAGCAAACAGCCCGTTGAAAAACGGGCTGTTTTTGGTTTTGGCAGAATCGTGCTATTATCCGCGTGTTGCCGAATCTTTGGGACAGGCTTATGTCCGCCACAAAATCAAGAAACAAAATCAATAATCTGAAGCAGAACAGTATTTATCTGCTGCCCAATTCGTTTACCATTGCCGCTTTGTTTTGTGCGTTTTATGCGATTACCGAATCGATGCACGACCGCTTCGGTACGGCGGCGGCGGCGGTGTTCGTGTCGATGCTGCTGGACGGTATGGACGGGCGGGTGGCGCGGTGGACGAACAGCCAAAGCGCATTCGGCGAGCAGCTCGACAGTTTGGCAGACATGGTGAGCTTCGGGGTGGCGCCTGCGCTGATTGTGTACAATTGGCAGTTGTACCAGTTTGGCAAGCTCGGTTACGGGATTGCGTTTGTGTATTGTGCCTGTGCGGCGCTGCGTTTGGCTCTGTTTAACACGCTGATTGGCAAAATCGATAAGAAGTGGTTTATCGGTATTCCCAGCCCGACGGCGGCGGCACTGATGGCGGGTTTGGTGTGGCTCGACCAAAGTTATGGCGGCTTGGCGGGCGGTGGCGCATGGGCGTTGCTGATGACGCTGTTTGCGGGGCTGTCGATGGTGGCGCAAATTCCGTTTTGGAGCTTCAAAGAGGTGCATGTGAAGCGCAAGGTGCCGTTTTTCGGAATGATTTTGCTGGTGTTGGCGGTGATGGTGGTGGCGCTTGAGCCGGCATTGGTGTTGTTTGCATTTTTTCTGATGTACAGCTTGTCGGGCTATGTGCGCTATGGTTGGCGCAAGTGGAAGGGCTTGGAAACGGCGGTGGCGCAGACGGCGGCAGACGGTGCGGACGATGTGGCGGACAGACGGGAATAATCAACGTCCGCCCCAAGCAATCACCGCCGCCCCGCACAGGCACAGGGCAACGCCGAGCCAGTCGCTCCAAAGCGGGCGCACTTGGTCGGCAAAGCGCAGCCACAGCAGTGCCACGCTGATGTACACGCCGCCGTAGGCGGCGTACACGCGCCCGCTTGCGGCAGGGTGCAGGGTAAGCAGCCACGCAAACAGCGACAAAGCCCCCGCCGCAGGCAGCAGCAGCCACGCGCTTTTGCCCTGCCGCAGCCACAAATACGGCAGCCAGCACCCGACAATTTCCGCCAGCGCGGTCAGCACAAACAAGGTCATCGTTTTCCACATTGCGCCATTATACAGGATTGACCGTTTTATCCACCCGCCACCGTTTTTTCGCCCATGTCCGAACTTGATTGGCAATTTGCCCACAGCTACCGTACCCTCCCGCCCCGTTTTTACGCCTCTGCCGTGTGTGCCGGTTTTCCCAATCCGCACGTGCTGGTGTTCAACACGCCTTTGGCACACGAATTGGGCTTGTTGGCAGACGGTGCGGACTTCGACCCGCAAACCCATGCCGATGTTTTGTGCGGCAACCGTTTTCCCGCACAAGCGCATGCCATCGCCCAAGCCTATGCGGGACACCAATTCGGTCATTTCGCCGTGCTGGGAGACGGACGCGCCACCCTGATTGGCGAACAGCGCACCCCAAACGGCACATTGGCAGACGTCCAACTCAAAGGCAACGGGCGCACCCCCTATTCGCGGCGCGGAGACGGCAAAGCGGCACTCGCACCCATGTTGCGCGAATACCTGATTAGCGAAGCCATGCACGCTTTGGGCATTCCGACCACCCGCAGCTTGGCAGTGGTGCGGACGGGCGAACGGGTGTACCGTCCGCACTGGCCGGACGGCGCGGTTTTGGTGCGCACCGCCCAAAGCCACATCCGTGTCGGCACCTTCCAGTTTGCCGCGCTGGGCGGCGAAGTGTCCGATGTCCGCGCCTTGGCGGATTACACCCTTGCCCGCCACTTTCCCGACCTGACACCCGAAGCGCAAGCATCACCCTATTGCGCCCTGCTGCACGCCGTTGTCGCCCGTCAAGCCCGATTGACGGCACTGTGGCAATGGGCGGGCTTCGTACACGGCGTGATGAACACCGACAACAGCGCCATATCCGGCGAAACGCTGGACTACGGCCCGTGCGCCTTTTTGGACAACTACCACCCCGACACCGTGTTCAGCAGCATCGACCACCACGGACGCTACCGCTATGCCAACCAAGCCCCGATGGCACAATGGAACATGGCGCGTTTGGCGGAAACCCTGCTGCCCCTGCTTGATGCGGACGAACACCGCGCTTTGGCACAAGCATACGCCGCCGTAAACGGCTTTATGCCCGCGTTTGAACAGCACTACCGCACCAAAATGGCACAAAGACTGGGCTTTGCCGACAACGAGCAAGCACATTGGCATTTGGTTGAATGCCTGTTGCACCTGATGATGCGCCACCGCGCCGATTACACCAACACCTTCGCCCGCCTGACGTTGGCGCAAAGCGGCAACCGCAACACAAGGCTGGACGGAACGGACGCACTGTTTGCGGCGGATGATTTTGCCGCATGGCATCAGGCGTGGCAGCAGGCTTTGCAGGGCTGCCCGCCCGACACCGTTGCCGAACGCATGCGTACCGCCAACCCCGCCGTGATTCCGCGTAACGCCCATGTGGAAACGGCGTTGGCGGCGGCAGAACAAGGCGACATGCAGCCGTTTCATGATTTGCTGGCGGTGCTGCAACAGCCGTTCCGCCATGGCGATGAAACCTGCCGTGTCTATCAGCACGTTCCCGCACAGGACGAACCCTACCGTACTTTCTGCGGTACATGAGCCACAATGTGTGTGCCGGTTGAAATACTTTGATTGTTGGCGTTGATGTGATTTGTTTTGCATACAAGGCGGGTACAAATCAAGCCGTGCAATGGGAAATCAAAAAGCAGCCCGTTTTCGGGCTGCTTTTTTCAGTTTGGTGCCGACATCGAGACTTGAACTCGAACGACCTGCGGTCACTACCCCCTCAAGATAGCGTGTCTACCAATTCCACCATGTCGGCATAAAGTTTATTGTTTGGTTTTGGACGATGATTTTTTCTTGTTTTTGTCGGCATCGGCTTTGGTTGGCTTTTTGCTTTTTCCTGCCGGTGCTTTTGCGTCTTTTTTGGCATCATCGTTATTTTTGTTATTTTTTTTGTCGGTTTCGGCTTTTTTGGTGTCTGCCAATTTGGCGGCGGCCGCACCTGCGGTTGCGCCTGCGGCGGCAGCAGCCAATGCCGAACCCTTATCATCATTTGTTGCTTTGGCTTCGCCGCTTGCTGCGGCGGCAGATGCTTCTGCGCTTGCATGGGCGGCAACGGGATTTAAGGTGCTGCCTTGCTCATCGGCGGCGGGTGTGGCGGCAGGTGCGATACTGCTTTGTTGCACGGTGCTGAAATCCAAACCCTTGTTGCTTTGTTGGCTGTGAATGTAGCCGAGCAACAGGCAGGAAGCGAAAAAGACCGTGGCGGCCATGCCGGTCATGCGGCTCAAAAAATTGGCGTTGCCGCCAGAGCCGAACACGCCTTGTGCGCTGCCCGAACCGCCAAAACTCGCACCCGCGTCCGCACCCCTGCCGTGCTGCATCAGCACCAAGGCGATAATGGCGAGCGAGGAAAAGATATTGACAATCCAAATAACGGTTTTTAAGGCTTCCATGATGATTATGCGGTTTCTTCGGCGGCTCGGATAATGGCGGCAAACGACCCGCCTTTTAACGATGCACCGCCGACAAGTGCGCCGTCCACATGGGCGACGCTGAAAATATCTGCGGCGTTTTGTTCGTTCACACTTCCGCCGTAAAGAATGCGGATATTAACATCACTGCCGCACAATGACAAGATGTGGCGGTAAATAAATTCGTGCATTTGGGCAATTTGCGCGGTGGTGGCGACTTTGCCCGTGCCGATGGCCCAAACCGGCTCGTAGGCAACAGCAATGTGGCGGCTGTTCAGGTTTGCCAATACGTCAAGCTGGGCGGCAACGGTGTTTTGCTCCTGTCCGGCTTCGCGCTGGGCAAGGGTTTCGCCGACACACAGCAAAGGCTGCAAGCCCGCCGCCAACACGTTTTCCAGTTTCTGACGGCGCTCGGCATGGGTTTCGGCAAAATACAGGCTGCGCTCGGAATGCCCGACCAATACCAAATCCGCGCCCGCATCGGCAAGCATGTGCGCCGAAACTTCGCCCGTGTACGCGCCGTTGTCGGCAAAACGGCTGACTTCCTGAGCGGCAAGGTGAATGCGGTTGCCCGCTTGGGCGGTGGCGGCGCGCGCTTGGGCAAGATAGGGCAGGGGCGGGGCGATGCCGATGCAGACACGTTCGGCGGCGGGCAGGGCGGCGATGTCGCCGAGCAGGGCGCGGTTGGACTCGGTGCGGCCGTTCATTTTCCAATTGCCGACCACCCATTTTTGTTGCCAAACAGATTGTTGCATACCGTATTTTCCAAAATTGCTGTAAAACGGCAGACATTGTAACCCAATTTGCCCTGCGGCGGCACGGATTTTGCCCGAATGCGGACGGCGGTTTGACAAAAGTTAATATACTGGACAAAACCGTCAAATTGGGTAAAATTGGTTCTGATAACCATTTTTATTCACAGTTTTCAATACGCAACAGGGCGTTTGACGCCCGAATTTTGTCTGTTTGTAAGGATAAACAACGTTATGTCTGCACACATCTCTTTTTTCCGCATGAGCATGCTGGCACTTGCCCTGTCCGGCGTCAGCTTGGCGCACGCCGCAGAAAACGGCAAAGACCTGCCCGCCATCTCCGCCACCGGCAAACGCCCGATTACCAACAACTGGAAAACCAATTCCGAGCGCAACATCAGCAGCATGCGCGACCTGCTTGCCGACCGTGCCGACATCAACGCCGGCGGCGGCAACGCATCGGCGCAATACCTGTCCATCCGCGCGGCGGGGCAAAACCGCATCGACATGGTGGTGGACGGCACCGCCACCGCCACCCAGCTTTGGTACCACCAAGGGCGCTTCCAGCTCGACCCCGACATGGTTCGCGTGATTGGCGTGGACAAAGGCGCAGGTTCGGCAAGCGCGGGCATCGGCATGACCAGTGGCGCGATTCGTTCGCAAACCCTTGATGCCAAAGATTTGATTTTGGACGGCAAACCCTTTGGCGCACGCATTTCCACCCAATACAACAGCAACAAAAGCATCAGCGGCAGCGCCGCCGTGTACGCCAACACACACGGCTTCGATGCCCTGCTGCTGGGCAGTTGGCACAACGCCCGCAACTACAAAGCGGGCAGGGACAGAGACAAGGAAAACAAAAGCGTGATTGCCGACAACACCGCCCGCAAACAAGCCAACTACCTTGCCAAATTCGGCTATGAAATCCACCCCGACCACAAAATCGGCATCAGCTACCGCCGCGAGCATTTCTACGGCGACAGTTCCGAACGTCCCGAATTTGCTTCCTACGCAGACCGAGGCAACGTCGCCACCACCCAGCAAACCGTCAATGCCCGATACGCCGGCAAAAACTTGGGCTTTATCAACAGCCTTGATGCCAACGTCTTCCACATCAAAGGCGATGACGAACGCGAAAACTGGCAACGCCGCGAAGTCGAAAAAAATGGCAAAAAGGTAGAAGAAACCTACAACGCCGGCAAGGGACGGCATTCCCAAACCTTTACCACAGGCGCAAACCTGAACGCCGCCAGCAGCCTGCTTGGCAAACACACCATCAAATACGGCTTGAACTGGCGCAACGAACACACCAAAGGTCGGGCGGGCGACAACAGCGTAAACGGCGAACGCAAAAACGAAGTGGGCATTTATGCCGAAGGCATCTGGTCGCTCGACCCCGTAACCCTGACCACAGGCTTGCGCTACGACCATTTTGAATTGAACACCGTAGGCAAATACAATTCCAACGCCGCGAAAAAAGCATCGGTAGGCGCAATCAACCCGAGCGTGGGCGTGATTTGGGACGTGATGCCCGATTTGGCACTGCATGCCAAACTGAACTATGCCAGCCGCAGCCCCAATCTGGCATCAGCCTACACCCTGACCGACAACCGTGGCGAAAACAAAGCGCGTGGCTGGCGCGATGTTGCCGACAAATTGAAACCCGAACAAGCGCGTTTGGCGGAAGTCGGCTTTAATTGGACGCATAAAGACCTGAACGTAAACGGAACGCTGTTCCAACAACAGGTAAAAAATTACTACACCGAATTGAACAGCAGCCCGGTTGCCAATCGCGGCACGCTGAAAACCAACGGCTACGAACTGGGCGCGTCTTATCAGTGGAAAGGCTTGACGGCACGCGCCAGCATGGCGTACGCCAACCCGAAAGCCGACTTTAAAGATGCCAACGGCAAGGCTTTAGAAGTGGATTTTGCCGATGACCCCTTGGACATTATTCCGCAGGGTCGCCAATGGCGCACATCGCTCACCTACCGCTTTGACAAGCCCAATTTGGAAGTGGGCTGGCGCGGACGTTTTGCCGAAAGCAAAGATTTTATTGCTGCCAACAGACGTGAAGGCAACGCAAGACACCGTAAAGGTTATGGCGTGCACGACCTGTATGCCAACTGGAAGCCTTTGAACAACGATGCGATGAATGTGAATGTGGCGGTAAACAATGTCGGCAACAAGCTGTATAAGAGCCACAGCCAACGCCTGTTGGCGTCCACGCCGCCCAATCCGGGTCGTGAAGTGCGCTTGGGTGTGAACTACCGTTTCTAAAAAGCGTGTGCATGTGAAACAGGCTGCTTGGTTGGGTTCAAGCAGCCTGTTTTTTGTCCGATGATTTTTCAAGCGCGGGAATGACGGTGCTGTGTTTTCCCGGTCAATTGATGACACGCTCTACGCGGGCAGGACGGTGGTTTGTTTGGCGGTCAGGACGCGGATTTCGCCGAAGGGCTGTTCTTGTGCCACGCGCACGGTGCTTTCTTTGACCAGCTCGAGCAGGGCGATGAAGCCGGTAACCCATTCGGCGGCGGTGTAGGGTGGGGCGAACAGTTGGCTGAAGGCGCATGTGCCGCCGTTTTGGTGCAGGTGTTGCAGGATTTTTGCCATCATACCGCGCACTGACAGGGGTTCGCGGGTGATTTGGTGGCGTTGGTGGTGCGATGCGCGGGCGAGTATGCCCAGCCATGCGCGGGTGAGGTCGGCGGTGGCGGCTTTGGGCAAACGGGCGTGTGCCGCCAATTCTACGGGCAGATACGCCCATGCGAAATCGCGTCCGGCGCGGGGCAGGGCGTCCAAGCGGTGGGCGGCGGCTTTGATTTGTTCGTATTCGAGCAGACGGCGCACTAGTTCGGCACGGGGGTCGGCGGCGTCTTCGGTGTCGGCTTCGGCGGGCGGTTGCGGCAGCAGCAGGCGCGATTTGATTTCCACCAATACGGCTGCCATCAGCAAGTATTCCGCCGCCAAGTCGAAATGGGTGTGCTCCAAAGCGGCGATGTAGGCAAGGTATTGCTCGGTAACGGTTGCCATCGGAATGTTCAGCACGTCGATGTTTTGCTTGCGAATCAGGTAGAGCAGCAAATCCAAAGGGCCTTCAAAGGCGTGCAGCACCACTTGCAGGGCATCGGGCGGAATGAACAGGTCGGCGGGCAGGTCGGTCAGGGTTTGCCCGAATACTTTGGCAACAACGGTACTCATGCTGTGGTGGCGATGTGTTCCACCGCCGCGTGTGCCAGATGCAGCCCGAATGCGGCGGTAACCAGCATGCTCGCGCCGTAGCCCGCGCACGACAGACCTTGCGGGGCGGCATCGCAGCTTTCGGTTTGCGGGGCGACAACGTTTTCGGACGAATACACGCACCACACGCCCATTTTGCCCGCACCTGCGCGGGCAAAGCCGTGATGACGGCGCAGCAGGTAGCGCATGTTTGCCAGCAAACGGTCGTGGGTAACCGATGCCAAATCGCCGCTCCGAATCAGGGACGGGTGGCGTTGTCCGCCCGCGCCGCCGCTCACCGCCAAGGGCTTGCCCGTGCGTACGCAGTGCGCCGCCAATGCCGCTTTCACCCGCACTTGGTCGATTGCGTCAATCACAAAATCAAACGGTGGCGACAACAATTCGGGCAGATTTTGTTCATCGGCAAAATCTTCCACTTCACAAACGCGGCAGTCGGGATTGATGGCGGCGATGCGTTCGCGCATGGCGGCGGTTTTTGCCTGCCCGAAAGTGGGGGTGAGGGCGTGAATTTGGCGGTTGGTGTTGGAAACGGCGACATTGTCGGGGTCAATCAGCGTCAGTGCGCCGATGCCCGAGCGTGCCAAAGCTTCCGCCGCCCACGACCCCACGCCGCCGATGCCGACAAGACACACATGGGCGCGGGCGAGCGCATCGGCAACACCTGTGCCGTACAGTCGGGCGATGCCGCCGAAACGGCGCGACCGGTCGGATACTTCAAACATGGCAAAATCCCACAAAAACCGTATTTTTCGGTTTGAAACAACAAGGGCGGCAGCGTTATAATGGCGCAAACCGCTTATCAAGGAGACGACTATGTACCAACATTTGGTGGTTGCCGTAGACGGCAGCGACACATCGCTCAACGCACTCGACCACGCCTGCCGTTTGGCGGTGTCGTCCGCAGCCAAACTCACGCTGGTTCACGTTGCCAACCCCGCCGAATTTATGGCGGTTGCCCCCGAATTGGCGCAGCAAAGCAGCTACGAAGAAGCCGCGCGCGAACACGGTCAAACCGTATTGGGCGAAGCCGTGCGCCGCGCCGAAGCCGCAGGGGTGGACAAACCCGTTTGGCATTTGCTGGTGTCCACACGCGGTGCAAAAGAAATGGCAAACGAATTAATCAACTATGCCGACCAAGAAGGCGCGGATTTGCTGGTGTTGGGCACGCACGGGCGCACGGGGCTGATGCACCTGCTGATGGGCAGCTTTACCGAAACGGTGATGCGTCAAACCTGCCTGCCCCTGCTGGTGATTCGCAGCAATCCCGATGACGACCAGGCGGACGGATAAAGGCACAACCGCCGTTTCCGTGTTGAAAATCCGCGCAAGGTGTCTGACCTTGTGCGGATTTTTGCTTGCAAAACCCTTCGCAAAGCAATTGATGACACGCCCTAGGACGTGTCATCAATTAAACTTTTATGCTGAAAATCAGCATAATACAAAAACGCCGTCATTCCCGCGCAGGCGGGAATCTACCGCTCGATGTTTGGCAAGCGTTGTTTTATCAAGGTTTGTTGTGCTTTAACTTGGATTCCCGCATTCGCGGGAATGACGGCGCGGCGTTTTTTCAGTCAATTGATGGCACGCCCTAGCTCTGCACTGCCGAAACCTTGATTTCCACTTTCCACGCCGCATCGGCGAGCTTTGCCTGTACACAGGCGCGGGCGGGTGCGGCTTCGGGCGCGACCCAAGCGTCCCACGCCGCATTCATGCCCGCATAGTCTGCCAAATCGGGCAGAAAAACAGTGGCTTCCACAATACGGCTTTTGTCGCTGCCGCATTTTGCCAGCCAATCATCGATTTGGCGCAACACATCGGCGGTTTGCGCGGTGATGTCCGCTTCGGGATTTTCCGGCACCATGCCCGACAAAAACACGAAACCGTTGGCAATCACGGCTTCCGACAAACGGGCATTGCCACCCAAGCGTTTGATGTTGCTCATCATCGTTCCTTAAAATTGCATGAAAACGGTTTTGTACCGCGATTTGTTGCCGTTGTCCAGCGTTTTCAACGGGCGTTTGGTGCGGGCATCAATTTTCCAACTCGGCAATATCCGCCACGGCATTCAGCAGTTCCGCCAACTGCTTCAGCAAACTCAAACGGTTGCGCTTCACGGCCTCATCGTCCGCCATCACCATTACCTTGTCAAAAAACGCGTCCACCTGCGGCTTGATGCCCGCCAATGCCGCCAACGCCGCCTGAAAATCCTGTTCCGCCAACGCCTTGGCAACAACGGGTTGCAAATCTTGCGCCGCCGCAAACAAAGCGCGTTCCTCGTCCTGCTGCAACAGATTTTCGTCCACCGCGCCCAAACTGCCGTCCGCTTTTTTCAACAGATTTTGCACGCGCTTGTTGGCCGCCGCCAATGCCGCCGCTTCGGGAAGCTGCTTAAACTGCTGAACCGCCTGCAATTTCGCCACCAAATCGTTCAAACGGTCGGGACGTTGCGCCAATACCGCCGCCACCACATCGTGCGGATAATCGTTGTGCAGCAGCACCGCCAAACGCCCCTGCATAAATTCCGCCACCTGCGCCACTGTGTCCGCGTTCAGGTAGCCTGCGGGGAAGGTGTCGTAAGCCGTTTGCAACAAATCATTGATAGACAAATTATTTTCCAACAACATCCGCAACACGCCCAAAGCCGCGCGGCGCAGCGCATACGGGTCTTTGTCGCCGGTGGGAATCAAGCCGATGCCCCAAATTCCCACCAGCGTTTCCAATTTGTCCGTCAGCGACACCGCCACCGCCACCGCCCCTTGCGGCAGCGCATCGCCGGCAAAACGCGGGCGGTAATGCTGCGCCAGCGCGTCCGCCACTTCCGCCGTTTCGCCGTCATGCAAAGCATAGTAACGCCCCATCACGCCTTGCAATTCGGGAAATTCGCCCACCATTTCCGTCAGCAAATCCGCCTTTGCCAACTGCGCCGCCCGCGCTACCGCCGCCGCGTCCGCGCCCAAAGCCGCGCCGATGTGCGCCGCCAAAGCCTGCAAACGCGCCACCCGTTCCGCTTGCGAACCGAGTTTGTTGTGGTACACCACATTCGCCAGTTTCGGCAAACGGCTGTCCAATTTGGCTTTTTGGTCTTGCTTGTAAAAAAACGCCGCATCGCTCAAACGCGCCCGCAACACGCGCTCGTTGCCGTGAACAATGTGTTCCGGATTGTCGGGCGCGATGTTGGCAACCAGCAAAAAGCGGTTCATCAGCTTGCCCTGCGCGTCCAAAAGCGGGAAGTATTTTTGGTTTTGCTGCATGGTCAAAATCAGGCATTCCTGCGGCACGGCAAGGAAATGCGCTTCAAAACCCGCTTCCAAAACATTGGGATATTCCACCAACGCCGTTACTTCGTCCAATAAGGCATCATCGGCGGCCACGCTCGCGCCCAAAGCGGCGGCGCGTTCGTTCAAGGCTGCCTGAATCGCGGCTTTGCGCTCGCCAAACGAAGCCACCACCTTACCTTGCTCGCGAATTTGTTCCGCATAATCATCGGCTTGTGCGAACACGATTTCGCCTTGCGACAAAAAGCGGTGTCCGCGCGAACTTCTGCCCGCTTCCAAACCCAACACGCTGACGGGCAACACGTTTTCGCCGTGCAACACCGTTAAAGCGTGAACGGGACGCACAAAGGTGTGCGTGCTGCTGCCCCAGCGCATCACTTTCGGAATCGGCAATTTTTTCACCGCTTGCGCCAAAATCTCGCCCAGTAAATCGGCAAGGCTTTGACCTTTTTGGGTAAATTCGTAGGCGTAAACGTCTTGTTTGCCATCGTGGACAATGCTTAAATCCGCCACCGCCGCGCCGCAGGAGCGGGCAAAACCTTCCAGAGCTTTGGTCGGCACGCCGTCTTTGAGCGCGTTGGCAACGGCAGGGCCTTTTTTCAGCACTTGGCGGTCGGTTTGTACCGCTTTCACGCCGCGCACCTGCACCGCCAAACGGCGCGGGGCGGCGTAGGCGGTGAAATCGGGCGTGCCGTCAAGCAGTTGTGCTTTTTCCAAGCCTTCGGCAATGGCGGCGGCAAAGGCGTTGCCCAAAGTGTTCAGGGCTTTGGGGGGGAGTTCTTCGGTGAGCAATTCAATCAGTAGGGTGGGGGACATGTGATGGTTCTCAATGATTTATTTCAGTATTTCGGGATAGGTTTCGTATGCGGTTTCATCGGCGTAAAAACCGTCTATCAGATTGCCCGCCCGCAAATGCGCCAATTCGGGCAGCGACAACAGCATTTCCAAAACCGTTTGCCGTTGTGCGGCGGTCAGCGCGGGAACGCTGCGGCGGGCGGTGTCAAAGATGATTTGAAAATCCGCCGCACCGCCGCAGCTTGTCATGCAGATGCCGTTTGCAGCGATAAACGACAACAGTTTTCCGCAAAATTGCTCAAACGCGGCAAAGGTTTGGTATTCGCTTTTCAGGCAGCCTTGCACGCAAAAAATCAGGTTTTGGTATTCGCCCAAATGGTATTTTTTGCGTTGGCGGGCGTTTAGGCGGCGCAGGGCGCGGCGGCTGTGCGGACGGCGGTAGTGCGGCATCACAAAGTTTCCAAACAGCCGGTGCGCTCCGCCGCGCGTTGGTAATCGGCATCGGCTTCCATGCGGCGCACATAGTGTTCAATATTTTCCCAACTGCCGCCGCCGCGCGACAAGGCTGCCTGAAGCGGAAAGCCCATCATGATGTCCGCGCCGCTTAAGGTGTCGCCGAGCAGCCACGTTTTGTCTGCCAACGCCTGATTCACATAATTTAAATGCAGGTTTAACTGTGGCGAAAGAAAGGATTGGCGCACGCCGTCCGTGATTTTGCGGGCAACGGGTTTGGCGAAAAACGGCATTTTTTGCGCGCCAATGCGGCGGAACACCAGCGACATCACCAATAAAGGCATCAGCGAACCTTCGGTATAATGCAGCCAATACAAATGCTTGTCAAAATCGGGCGCATCGGCGGCGGGGTGCAGCGTGTGGTCGCGGTCGTAACGGGCGAGCAGATATTCCGCAATCGCGCCGCTTTCCGCCAACACGCTGTCGCCATCGCGCACAAGCGGCGATTTGCCGAGCGGGTGGATTTGGCGCAAGGCATCGGGCGCAAGCAGGGTGTCGGCGTTGCGGGCGAAGCGTTCCACTTGGTAATCGAGCTTCAGCTTTTCCAACAGCCACGCGATGCGCACGGCGCGGGATTGTTCCAAAGCGTAGAGTGTAATCATGTTTCAGGCTGCCTGAAAAATTATTGTTTCAACAAGGGAAAGCCCAAAGCCTCCCTGCTCGCGACAAATTTCTGCGCCGCCACGCGGCTCAAATTGCGGATGCGCCCGATGTAAGTCGCCCGTTCGGTAACGGAAATCGCCCCGCGCGCGTCCAGCAGATTGAAGGTGTGTCCCGCTTTCAGCACCAATTCGTAAGCGGGCAGGGCAAGCTGCGCGTTTTCTTCGGCGAGCAGACGTTGCGCCTGTGCTTCGTAGCCGTTGAATTGTGCCAGCAGCCAGTCGGCATCGCTGTGTTCAAAATTGTAGGCGGATTGTTCTACCTCGTTTTGATGATACACGTCGCCGTAAGTCAAAACCTGTCCGTCCGGCGTGCGCGTCCACACCAAATCATAAACGTTTTCCACGCCTTGCAGATACATTGCCAAACGCTCGATGCCGTAGGTGATTTCGCCGAGTACGGGGGTGCAATCAATGCCGCCGACTTGTTGGAAATAGGTAAACTGGGTGATTTCCATGCCGTTGAGCCACACTTCCCAGCCCAAACCCCATGCGCCGAGCGTGGGATTTTCCCAGTCGTCTTCCACAAAACGGATGTCGTGAACGGTGGGGTCGATGCCCAATTCGCGCAGGGAATCCAGATACAAGTCCTGAATGTCGGCGGGCGCGGGCTTAAGCGCGACTTGGAATTGGTAATAATGTTGCAGACGGTTGGGATTGTCGCCATACCGTCCGTCTTTGGGGCGGCGGCTGGGCTGGACGTAGGCGGCAAACCACGGCTCGGGGCCGAGTGCGCGTAAGCAGGTGGCGGGGTGGGACGTGCCGGCACCCACTTCCAAATCAAAGGGTTGCAGAACCGCGCAGCCTTTTGCCGCCCAGTAGCTTTGCAGTTTGAAGATAATGTCTTGAAAAGTTAGCATGGTTTTGCTGCGGGTAAAAGGTGGGGATTTTACTGTTTGGGCGGGGTTTTGTCATCTGGCGGGGTGCGGCGCAGTTTGGCCAAGGCTTTGCGTGCGTCTGCTTCATTGAGAAAAAATCCGTGTAAAGCCACATCGCCGTTTGCATCATGCAGGAAATCATCACTCAGCGTGTTCAGCAAAGCGGGCGGTTGTCCGCCGTCCAGCAGTAGCCACATAAACAAAAAAGGGAATCTAGGCTGACTCATGCGCTGACGGGCGGCGGCGGTGGGCGTGGCGACAATGCGGTAACGCATGGTAAACGAATTTTCATTGATGCTCTCGCCGACATTCCATTTTTCGGCTTCAATGCGGATATTATTGAAATCATCGGCGGTAAAGCGGCGGTCGGGGTCTATTTCCCAAGTGAGAATGGGCTGTTTGGGCATTTCTTGCAACATCAGTTTGCGTCCGTGCTCGGGGTGGGTCAGATAAACGCGCAAGCCGTTTTCGCGCAGCAGGCGGATAATATCGCGGCTGTCTGCGATGTCGGGGTGTACGCTGGTAATCAGTTGCAGATTATTATCAATGGGGTGGGTAATGAGCGCGGCAGCAAGAGAATATTGTTCACGCCCATCGGTCAGCAAGATGACTTTTCCGCGATGCTGTGTGGTTAAACGCTTAAATGTGCGTGCGCCCTGTGGGGTAAACATAAGTGTGGTAAAGATATTGTTGTCTTGCCGATGGCTTTTTATTGTCGCCACATCTTTTTCCGTCAGCCACGTTTCACCAACCACAAAAAACGATTGGACGGACGGTGCTTCAGGCGCGGGTGCTTGCACTTTGACGGTTTGCCAATTCGGGAGTAAGAGGTTGCCCTCATGCTCGCGCCCCGCAACCAGCGTAAAATCCCATTCCTGCGCCGCCGCCGTCAGGCTGACGAAACAAAGTGCCAAACACAAAAGTTTTTTCAAAACGTTCATCATTTTCAGGCTGCCTGAAAAATACAAAACGCGCAGTATACCCGAAACAAATTCTGCTACAATCGCAGCCGTTCAAACCATTTGATTTTGCGAAACGATATGAGCATCGCCAACAACCGCAAGGCTTTTCATGATTATTTTATTGAAGAGCAGATTCAGGCAGGCATCGTGCTGGAGGGCTGGGAAGTCAAAGCCATTCGTGCGGCGCGGGTGCAGTTGAAAGAAAGCTATATTTATTGGCGCAACGGTGCGTTTTACTTGGTGGGCTGCCACATCACCGCGCTGCCCACCGCGTCCACCCACGTCAAGCCCGACCCCGTGCGTCCGCGCAAATTGCTGCTGAACCAACGGGAAATCAACAAGCTGATTGGCAAAACCGAACGGGCGGGTTACACCATCGTGCCGCTCAATATGCACCTGCATCGCGGGCGCATCAAGGTGCAAATCGGTTTGGCAAAGGGCAAGAAACAGCACGACAAGCGCGAGTCTGCCAAAGAAGCCGATTGGAAACGCGAAAAACAGCGTTTGATGAAAAACGCCCGCTAATTCAGGCAGCCTGAAATGAATGCGCTGATTGCTTTCGGCAGCAACCTTGCCGACCCCGAAAACCAAGTCCGCCGTGCCGTGTCTGCCGTGTCCGCGTTGGAGGGCGTGCGCGTGCTGGCAGTGTCGCCGCTTTACCGCACCGCGCCGGTGGGTTACGCCGACCAGCCCGATTTTATCAACGCCGCCGCGCTGGTGGAAACCACGCTGGACGCGCCCGCGCTGCTGCTGGCCTTGCAGGGCATCGAGCGGGCATTCGGGCGCGAACGCAGTTTCCGCAACGCGCCGCGCACTTTGGACTTGGACATCATTGACTTTAACGGCGAAATGCTGGCAAGCGACACGCTCACCCTGCCGCACCCGCGCGCCTGCGAACGGGCGTTTGTGATGTATCCGCTTGCCGACATCGCCCCCGATTACCGCATCAACGGCCGCCGCATCGCCGACATCGCCGCCGAACTGCCGCCGCAGGGCATCGAGCGGCTTCAGGCAGCCTGAAAATGCGTCAAACCTTGTTTTTTTGCATATTTTTGGCAGCGTTGCCCGCCCGCGCCGACACCTATATTTGCGTGATTGACGGCAAACCCGTGTTTACCAGCGTGCGCGTGCAGCCGCAGTGCGTGCGTTCGCAAATGGACGGCATCGCCGAAAGCGCGTCCGCCCACTTCGCGCCGCCGCCCACCGTGTCCGCCGCCGTTGCCCTGCCGAACGCCGCCGCGTCCGCGCCCGCCGCCGACACCGGCGAAGACGACATCGCCCGCATTTGGAAACGCGCCGAATACGGGCGTTTTGACGACACGCCGATTTTGCCGCCCGCGCCGAAACCGCCGCCCGCCGCCACCGTTGTGCCGCCGAAAAAAACGGTTGCGCCGCGCCCCGCCGGCATCGCGCCGCCGCCCAAGCCGCCGAGCCGCCGTCAAATTTTGGAAAACGACATCCGCCGCGAACAAACCGCGCTGGCCGCCGCGCAAAAACAGCTTCAGGCAGCCCGCAAACGCGGCGATGCCGCCGCCGCGCAGCGTTGGGAACACACGGTGCGCGACCGCGAAGCCAATTTGCGGGCGTTGAACGAAGAATGGCGGCGCTGAATATTTTGATTGACACGACAAGGCTTTTTGGCGAAAATAATCGGTTTATTTTTCGGCGCATTCGTATGGCAATGCCCGTTTTTCCGCCAAGTGCGGTTTCGGTTGGGAGGTGATGTGTCATCATCGGGCGGCATCTGCCCCGCCGGCATTGCGGCAAAAACGATGCGTTTTTCATCATTTTGTTTTATAAGGAAATAACATGCCTTCTGTTCGCGTAAAAGAAAACGAGCCGTTTGAAGTGGCGATGCGCCGTTTCAAACGCGCCATTGAAAAAACCGGTTTGCTGACCGAACTTCGCGCCCGCGAAGCCTACGAAAAACCCACCACCGCCCGCAAACGCAAAAAAGCGGCTGCGGTAAAACGTTTGCAAAAACGCTTGCGCAGCCACCAGTTGCCGCCGAAATACTATTGATGTCGATGGCGCGGGGCTTGGTGTGTTGGAAAAACAAGCCAACCGCATTCGTTTTGTCCCGTGCCAATCCGATGAGCCGCACCGCCAATGTCCGTTGGCGGTGTTTTTTACTGCCCTGACACGCACGGCGGCAAACCGGTGATGTCAATTTGTTCGGCAGACACTTGCAGACGGTAAAATTTGCGGTTGTTCGCCCCGCCGCTTTCAATGCCGAACCGTTTGCCGTATTGCCCCAAATGCTTTTTCAAAATTTTGTTTATCCGCGAACGGTGTTCCCGCAAAATCCGCACGATTTCCGCGCCGTCATCGTGCTGCAAATCGTCCCACACGGCACGGCGGCGGTCGGCGGCGGCTTTGTGGCTGCCCTGCAAACCCTCCCCATAGCGGCAATAATGATGAAAATACCGCTCCGACAAGCGTTGGCGGTGCGACACGTCGGCGATGTGAATGTCAAACCCCGCTTTTCGGAACTGCGCCATTGCCAGATACAAGGCAAACTGCATGGGATTCAAATCGCCGATACGGCAATAACCCCCGATGTAAACCGCACGTTCGGCAGCATCAATCCGCACCCGCGCCCGACCGCCGACCACATGCTGTGCCAATTGCACGGCTTGGGAGAAAGTGTGTTGCGCGTCTGCCAGCAACGGTGTGGGGTTGTCTGCCATCCGCACAAACGGAATTTCCGCCAACATCACTTTGGCGTGCGCGGCATCGACACAACTGCCGTCCCGCAAGCGCAACAGGCGTGATTCAGGCGCGGGGTAGAAAAAATCGGGGCATTGCTCAAACGGCTCTTCCACCAAAACGTGCGACAATTTGTCCTGCACCCGTCCGAACAGCGACAGCGCGTAGCCGATGTAAAACCCCATGGATTTGCGCCCGCCGGCAATGGAAACGTGCAGTTCGGTGTCGGCATCGCGGCACAGGCTGCCGATTTCGCGCACAATCAAATCGGCGGCGGCTTGGTTTTGTTCGGGGGTGCGGATGTCGTCCAGCTCGCGGCCGTTTTCGTGAATCACGCGGATGGTGTCGCTGCCGAACGCAATCGGCGGCAAACCGTAATCGCGGCGCAAGCGGGCGAAATGACCGTCATCGCCCAGCAGTTTCGCCACAATTTGTGCGCGTCCCGTCAAAGTGGTCAGCACGATGATTTTTTCAGGCAGCCAGCCGTGATAACGGTGCAGGGCATACACCGTTTCGGTAACAATCTGCGGCGACATGCCGGTAACCGCCACCAAGATTTTCTTTTTCACTGCTTTTCCCCGTCTTCCAACAGGCGCACGTCAAAACGCCGCAAACACGCGCCCGCCCGCGTCATTTCTTCCGCCGAGTATTCCGAGCCGCGCTGTTCCGGCTGTTGCGGCATCTGCAAAAAATAAAATGCCGCGCCTTTTGCACACACCTGCGCCGCCAAATGCACGGGCAGCGTGCCCAACACCACATCGCCCGCCGCCACCTGCGCCACGTCCAAATGCGGCACGAAACGGTCGATGCGCCATTGCGTCTGCCCCTCAATCCAAGCCAACGCGCCCTCGTGCCGCGATACAAACCAAACCGTCATCATTGTTCTCCGTTTGAAAAAACGCCCATCATACGCGAAAGTCCGTCAAACACCGTCATCACAAATTTGTGCAGGCTGCCTGAAAAACGCCGCCGCCGCATAATCCGCCCCATCATTCACCAACCCGCCCAACCATCATGACGGTTTACATCACCAAATACAATTTCGGCAGACTGCTCGCCAGCCCGCAGCACAAGCTGGAGATGGACGGTCATGACGGGGCATTGTATTCCGAATGCTGCATCGATTGGTTTAACAATCTGGAAGCGGCGCGGCTGTATTTTTGCAAAATCCTGCTGCTGGAACACAGCCACCCCCTGTTTGACCGCATCATCGGACAACGCTGGCTGTATGTCGCCACCCCGCAAGACAACTACACCCGCGCCGCCCGTCCGCAACAGCCGCGCTACCACCGCGCCGGCTGCGCCTGCGTGAAAAGTGATTTTGTGGATTTGGTGCTGCCCGTTGGTTTTAAAGAAACTTACGGCATTCAAGGCGTGGAACGTTTCCGCGACTGGTTCGCCGTCCACCGCGAACTGCTGCCCGACCACGAACAACGCTTTTTAACCAAAGTGCAAGCCCTCTGGCCGCGTGTGCAATGGGAAAGCGCGGTGCGCGAAGCCGTGCGCCGCCGCAATAGCGGCACGCACCCGTTCTACCATTTCAACTTGGCGGAGCTGGCGCAAACCATTCAAACCCTGCTGGCAAAATACCAAGTTTGGCAGGACACGCTGCCCTTTGCCGAACAACAGGCATTACGCGCCCACAAACGCCGTTGCAGACAGCGCGGCTTGCGTGCCGACCATGTCGCACCGCAACGGCTCACGGATTTGCTGGACGAATTCGCCCGCACCTTCAAAAATCCGATGCGCGATGCCCTGCTGCTGTACTACTACCAAAGCGCACAAAAAAGCGGCGTGGGCGGCTGTGATGCGGGCGTATTGGAAGAACTGGGCTTTATTCCCTGCGGCAAATGCCACCCCGAACCCACCCCGCTTGATGCGGATTTGCCCTATCTTCCCGCTTGGCGGCCGGAGCCACACTGATGCCCGCCCGTCAAGCCTATTTGCTTGCCTACGACATTTCCTGCCCGAAACGGCAGGCGCAAGTGCGCCGCATCTTGCAAACCTATGCGGTCGGAAGGCAAAAATCGGTGTTTGAATGCCTGTTGAGCCCGCCCGAATACGCCCACCTGCACCTGCGCCTTTCGCACCTGCTCAAACCTGAAGACACGTTTCACATCATCAGCTTGGGCAAACACCCTGCTTTATTGTCCGGCGTTGCCGCGCCCATGCCCTGCCATGCTTTGATTATCGGATAAACCATGATGACCACGCTCTATATTGACCGCAAAAATCTGCGCCTGACGGTGGAAAACCAAGCCGCCGTATTTTATGAAAACGACACGCGCACCGCCACCGTCCCGCTTCACATTATCGAACGCATCTGCATCAAGGGCAGCCTGCAACTGAACGCCTCCGTGTTGGGCAAACTGGGCGAACACGGCATCGGCGTATTGGTTTTAAGCGGTAAACAGCAGCAAGCCGCACTGATGATGCCAAACACCAAACTGGACGCCCGCCGCCGCACCCTGCAACACACCCAAGCCCAAGACCCCGAAGCCGCCTTGCGGATTGCCAAAAACCTGATTGCCGAAAAAACCGAACGCCAAGCGCAACTGCTGCGCCGCATCGGACAAACCGCCCTGCAACACGCCCACCGCCTCCACCGCCCTGCCGAACAAATCCAAGCACTCGTCCAAGCCGTTGCCGCCGCACCGGATTCAGACAGCCTGCGCGGCTTGGAAGGCGCGGCGGCGGCCTGCTATTTTCAAGCATGGCAAAGCTTCCTGCCCGCCTCACTCAACTTTCAGGGCCGCAACCGCCGCCCGCCCCGCGACCCGCTCAACAGCATCTTATCACTGGGCTACACCCTGCTGCATTTTGAAATCGTCCGCCACCTTCACCTGTGCGGACTCGACCCCTGCATCGGCTTTTACCACAACCTGCAACACGGACGCGAATCGCTCGCCTGCGACCTGCTCGAACCCCTGCGCCCCCAATACGACCAATGGGCGATAGACCTGTTCCGCCAACACACCCTGCAAGCACAAGACTTCAGCGACACCCCGCAAGGCTGCCGCCTGAAAAAAAGCGGCAGACTGCGCTACTACCGCGCCTACGAAGAACATGCCAAAACATGGCGCACCCACATCCACCAAGCCTGCCGCCGCCTGCTCAACCACCTTTGCCAAAGCACCTGCCAACCCGAACTCGCACTGGGAGAACTGCAACTATGGGACAACCCCGACGCTGGCTGATTGCCTACGACATCGCCGACCGCCGCCGCCTGCAACGCACCCACAAACTGCTGAGCGGCCGCGCTTTGGCATTACAAAAAAGCGTCTTTCTGTTTCGCGGCGGTCAAGAGCAGGCCGAGCAACTGCATAAGGAACTCGCCGCACAGCTCAATCCGCGCGAAGACGACCTGCGCCTGTATCCGCTTCCCACCAACGGACGCATTATTGCGCTGGGACGCACCGCGCTGCCTGAAGATATTTTTTTGACGGGATACGAAGAAGACATCTTGTCAAATGACATGGTTGCGTGATATGATAAACGCTTTGGTTCAAGCTGCGGAAGATGTGCTTCCGGCCACATTTCTTTGGTCTTTAATCTGTTAAAAATTGTTTATGTTTGTTAAGATTCAAATTTACAAAATCGCTACAAATAATAAATTGATTGGAAACGGAAAAAC
>NZ_KE386798.1:60402-126226 GCF_000428785.1 Conchiformibius kuhniae DSM 17694
GAGTATACATGCCGGAAACCCCGCCCCGTCATTAGGGGATTAAGACGCCTAATCGGGCGGCTGCGTAATTCAATCGTTTGCCGAAAACCCCGCCCCATCATTAGGGGATAATGAATGAAATTCAATCACTTAAATCTTTCTGATACGCTGCCTTTGGCGCGTTACCGTTATACTTTCCGCCTGCACCGCGCTTGGCGTCCGCCCGTGCCGGCGGGTTCTTGCTTGCGCGGCGTGTTCGGTCATGCACTGCTGGAATTGGCGTGTACCTGCCCGCCCAATCGCGCCGTTCACGCGCCCGATTGCCCCTACCGCAGCCTGTTTGAAGCGCCCGCCGATGCGCGGCTGAACAAAAGCCAGCAGCAAACGCCGCCGCAACCCTATGTTTTGTTTGCCCCCGTCCGCAAGGAAATTTGTCCTGCGGACGGGCTTTTTTCTTTTGAAATCCGCCTGTTCGGACAGGCGCGTTTGTTGCTGCCGATGGTAACGGCGGCGTGGCGGCGGGCGTTTGCCAAAGGCGTGGGCGCGGCGGCGGTTTCAGGTAGCCTGTTTGATTTGGCGGTGTGGCAAAACGGCGTTTGGCAGAGCCTGCCCGTGTCGGGTACGCTGCCGCCGCATCAGCAACGTTTTGTTCTGAAAAACGATTATCCGAAAAACCTGACTTTGGATTTGATAACGCCCCTGCGCGTTGTCCGCAACGGCAAGCCGCTTCGTGCCGCCGCGCTCGACCGCGATGTTTTGTTGCGGCAACTGTTTCGGCGGGTGCGCGGGGTGTCGGCGCTGTATTGGCCGCAGGATTTTGCCGCCGACTATCACGGCTTGATGGGCGATGCCGCCGCCATTCGCAGCGTGCCGCAACTGCATTGGCGTGATTTCAAACGCTATTCCAACCGCCAGCAACGCGCCGTGCCTTTGGGCGGGCTGATGGGGCAATGGCACTTGGAAAACGTGCCGCCGCAATGGGCGGCGTTGTTGGATTTGGGGCAATGGCTGCACATCGGCAAGGAAACCGTGTTCGGCTTGGGGGCGTACCGCATTCGGGCAGCCTGAAAAACGCACCACAAATTTGTGCTTGCTGCCGTTTGGCGCGGCGCGGGGTATGATGCGCGGCATGGACGTTGATTATTTTGATTAATCATCTTGATTTACCCCCCCTATGGCGTATGATTTCGCCGCGCCGTATAGTGATTGTTTTTGGGAGAACGCGATGCACACTTTGATTAGTTTTTTGGGTTTTGCACAAAAAGGTTATGTGGAAACGGAATATGACTTTAACGGTGAAAAATTTAAAACGAAGTTTATCGGCGCCGGTTTGACGCAGATATTGCAGCCGCAGCAATTGCTGCTGGTTGGCACGGCAGGCAGTATGTGGGACGTGCTGTTGCAAGATGTTGCCAATGACAAAGATATTACGGCATTGATGGATGCCGTAGAAAAGAAAGCGGTAACGGAAGCATTGTTGCAGCCCTGCCTACCCAAAATGCGGGAAAAATTCGGCTGCGAAGTCAAGTTCATCATCATTGAATACGCCCGCACCGAAGCCGAGCAAATCAGCCTGCTTCAGCGCATTGCCGATGAGCTGAACGAAAACGACAGCATTTCCATTGATGTAACCCATTCTTTCCGTCATCTGCCGATGCTGGCGCTGGTGGCATCGCGCTTTTTGGGCAAAGTCAAAAACATTGCCACCCGCCATATTTGCTACGGCGCATTGAATATGCCGGACGGCAATCCCGTAATTGAATTGTCGGGCATGTTGAAAATGCTGGATTGGGTGGACGCGCTGGCAGTGTACAACCACAACGGCAGCTACCACGAATTTGCCGGGCTGTTCCGCCGCGAACAGGCAAGCGAAGCTGCGGAATGTTTGGAAAACGCCGCGTTTTATGAAAACACCAACCAAATCCATCAGGCGCGTGGCAAATTGGACAGCTTTCACCATTTGGTTTTGCCTGACAATCCTTTAATCGGACTGTTCAAACCTGAATTGGACAAACGTACGGGGTGGGCAAAGCACAATGATTACGCCCGCCGCCAGTTGGAAAACGCCAAGCTGCATTTGGACAAAGGCGATTATTTGCGGGCAACGGTGTTGGCGTATGAAGCGTGGCTGTCCAAAATGACTTACGCCTATAAAGGCGATATGGCAAATTATCATGACCGCGAGCAGGCAGAAAACCATTTCACGGCAAAAATGTCTGCCGCACAAAAAGCGGATTTCGATTGCTTGAACCATATCCGCAATGCGCTGGCACACGGTACGCAACCGGGACGCAATAACCGGCGCGTTCAGGCAGCCTTAAAAGATTCCGAAACACTCCGCCGCGAATTAAGCGATGCCGTTCGCACGATTGGGCAATGGCAGCCCGACTAATGCATGTCATCAATTGACTGGAAAAGCTCTGCACCGTCATTCCCGTGCAAACGGGAATCCCAGTCGAAGCACAACAAGCTTTGATGCAACATCGCTTGCCAAGCATCGGGCAGTGTATTCCCGCATGTGCGGGAATGACGGCATTTTTTATCCTGCACTGATTTTCAGTGAAAAAGTTCAATTGGCGGCACACCATAATCCGAAAAAAGGAAAAGAATATGGCATTACGAGAAATCACAGAATCCGCACCCGTTTGGGACGAGTGGAAATCAAAAATCCAAGAAAAAACAAAATGGCAGAGTATGCGCTGCCGTTTGGTTACGCCGATGTACGGCGGCGGCACGAAATCCGCCGAGCCGGACACCGCAATGCCCGTCCGTGCGGCGGCGATACGCGGGCAACTGCGTTTTTGGTGGCGTTTGTTGGCGAAATACAAATGGAAATTACAGGAACAGGAACAGGAACAGGAACAGGAAAAAGCCTTGCGCAAAGCGGAATTTGCGCTTTGGGGTGGCATGGACGGCAACGGTCAGGCGGGGTTGGTGTTTTTAAAAGTGTCGGACGTTACTTCCCCAAAAGTTATTTCATATTTTAAGGAATGGCGTAAAAATAAGAGTGAGCGTATTAAACATCAGAACAAAAATGACAAATTATCCGCGTGTTCTTATGTTCTGTTTGCAATGGATAATGTGGATGAAGAGGAAAAGACCAAGTTAATTGACGAAGGTTCGCAATGGACGCTGCAATGGCGTTTTGACGAAACCCGTATTACGGACGAACAAAAACACCAAGTCCACGAAACTTTGCGCTGGTGGGCGAATTTCGGCGGTATCGGCGCACGGACGCGGCGCGGCTGCGGGGCGTTTGAAGCAAGCGAATGCAGCCTTGACGAAATCATCAAGCCCTTGACAGAAAAAGATGTAGAAGCGGCGGGCTGCCGTTTGGTGCGGCAAGCGGATACGTCTTCCAAACCGGTGGAAAGCTGGAAAAAAGCGGTGGCGAAATTGCGTGATTTCCGTCAGGCAGAAGAAATCGGGCGCAATAAGGGAGACAACCCGCCTATTCCGGGACGCAGCCGTTGGCCGGAACCTGATGCCTTGCGCCGCTTGAGCGGGGAATTTAGCAAAGAACCCGGTCATTGGCACGAGCCCGAACATACGGCGGGCAATCTGTTTCCGCGCGGTTTGTTTGGTATGCCGATTATCATCACGTTTAAAGATGCGGGCGACCCCGGCAAAAATATCCAGTTGCTGCCAAAGCCCGACCCGAAATCGCCGGCGAAAGAACGCATGTCCAGCCCCTTGATTATCCGCCCGATGAGAAATGCGGACGGACAGTGGCAGGCGGGCGCATTGCTGCTGCCGTACAAGCACCTGTTGAGCATGAAAGCGGAAGTCAAAGGCGGCGAACTATGCGGCAGCCATACTGTGGACATTTGGCAAAACGGTAAAGATGCCGACATCCGCCCCTTGCGGGAAAACGGCGGCGGCAACCCCGGCGACCCCGGCGACCCCTTATCGGTTTTTTTGAATTTTTTTCAAAAAGGTTAATCCGTGAATCAATATATTTTAATTCTGTCGGTGGGACCTGTGCAGGGCTTTATCGCCGCCGCCCGCCGCAGCCGCGATTTGTGGTGCGGTTCGTGGCTGCTGTCGGAAATCGCCAAAGCCGCCGCCAAACATTTGCAAGATGCGGGCGCGGAAATGATTTTTCCGTCCGTCAGCCATGATGCGGGCTGCCTGAACGAAGGTTCGGACTTTTCGGTGGGCAACAAAATCCAAGTGCGCTGCGAATGCGCCGATGGCGATGCCGTTACCGCGCTGGGCAATGCGGCTGCCGCAGCCGCCAAACGGCGTTTCCGCAACCTTGCCGCCGATGCGCTGAAAAAACTGGGTAAAGACGCCGACAAACTGCGTTCGGAGCTTTGGGCGCAACAGCTTGACGATTATGTGGAAGTGCAATTCGCGTGGGCGCGGGAAAACGGCGATTACCGCGAAGCCTGTCAAAAAGCCGCCCGTCTGCTGGTGGGGCGCAAAGCCACGCGTGATTTTGCGCCCGCGTTTGCCCGCAGTGCCGATGATGAACGGTATATGCTGCCCAAATCCTCTTTGGACGGCGCCCGCGAAACCGTCTTGCTCAAAGAAAAACAAACCACATTGCCCAAAGAAAAACAAATCAGCAGAAGTCTGCGGCAGAAACTGGGCTTGAAATTTTCCGAACAGCTTGATTGCGCGGGTGTGGTCAAACGCATGGGCGGCGACAGCGAACAATTTACCCCGATTACCCGCGTGGCGGCGGACAGTTGGTTGCGCGAATTACCCAAAGATGTGTTGAAAACTTTGCGCGAAGCCTACGAACCTTTGGTGGCAAACGGTTTGGCAACGCGGGTGCGCGGCAATCAAGGCGTGTATCAAGATTTTCCCTATGACGGACAATTTTTATACCGTTCCCGTTTGGACGCTGCCATCGCCAACGCCAAAAAAGGCGAGAAAAGCAGCGATGATGCTGCTGAAAAACAGGATTTTGCAAGCGAGCGGGCAGATTTACAGAGCTTTGAAAAAACCGTCAAAACCGTTTGGGAAACGCACGGCGAACCCTGCCCCTATTGGGTGATGCTGCTGGCGGACGGCGACCGCATGGGCGCGTTGCTGGACAAAGCCGAAACCATGGCGCAACACCAAGAAATCACGGAAAAGCTGTCGGAATTTGCCGGCAGCGTGCCGGAAACCTTGCGCGAACATCACGGGCATTGCATTTACGCGGGCGGCGATGACGTGCTGGGTTTGCTGTCTTTGCGCGATGCGGTGAAATGCGCCGAAGTGTTGAAAGATGCGTTTGCTGAAAAACTGGCGGGCGTGGCAGAAAATTTGGGCGTGGCAGCAGACAAATCTCCGTCTTTATCGGTGGGCTTGGCAATCTGCCATATTCAAACGCCTTTGGGCAACGTCCGCGCCCTTGCCAAACGCGCCGAAAAAACCGCCAAAGGCGATGATTGCGCCGAAAATGTGCAACGCAACGCTTTGGGCATCACGCTGGCGGTGCGTTCCGGCAGCACGCTGGATTGGCGGGCGCGTTGGGACGACCAAGATGCGTCGTTGGACGCTATCACGCGGTGGGTGGAAGATTACGGCAAGGGCATTTTGAGCAGCCGCATTGCCTACGATTGCCGCCAGATTTTTATCCACACCGATTTTCCCATGCTTTCAGACAGCCCGCCAAGCGATGCGGATTTGAAAAAAAACAATGAGGATTTGAAAAAAATCCGTGCCGCCGAATTCAAACGGATGTTGGAAAAAGCCCGTTCTCCGAACGGCGGCGAGCTGGATGCGGGTTTAAAAGAACGTTTGCTGCAACGCTTTGAACAGGTGAACGATTTGCAGAAAATGGCCACCGAACTGATTGTGGCACGCTGGCTGAGCGCCAAAACGCAGCGCGATTTGGCTTGGAAAGGGGACGAATAATGCGGAATTATTGGATTGATGCCTTGTCGCCGTTGGTGTTTCGGAGCGGCAAGCCGTTTGGGGCGCAGTCGGACACGCACGATATTGCCTTTCCCCTGCCGTCTGCGGCAGCGGGCTTGGTGCGTACCTGCGTGATGCGGCAAAACGGTTGGCACGATTTGAGCAACGAACAATCGGCGCAATTGAACCGCATCGCCGCGCACGGTTTGTTTTTGGCGCGGCAACGGGCAGACGGCGAAACCGTTTTGCTGCTGCCCAAGCCCGCAGACGCGCTCTACCTGCGCCACCCCGACACGCAGGAAACCTTGTTGGTGCGCCTGTCGCCACGCGCGGCGGACGCGGATTGCGGCAGCGATTTGCCCGCAGGACTGCTGCCCGTGCGCATGTCTGCCGAACACGAACATTTGAACGGCAAACCGCAAAGCGGCGCAAAGTATTGGTGTGCGGAAGATTTTGCCAAATGGCAAAACGGCGCAGCCTTGAGTTTTGACACCGTGAAACAAAACGGTGCCAACGATTTGCCCACCGAAACGCGCACGCACACGGCGGTGGACGCGCAAAGCGGCGCGGCAAAAGACGCGCAGTTGTTCCAAACCACCGCCTACGATTTTTCCCCTGCTGCAAAAAAACGGCAAGAGGGCGGCGGCTGGCAGCCGCACCGTTATGGTTTTGTGATTCGCACGGAACAGGATTTGGCGGAAGGTTTGGTGTGCTTTGGCGGCGAGGGGCGTTTGTCGCGCCTGCACGCTTTGGCGCAAGATGCGGGCGCGGCGTTTGCCGCACCGTCTGATGCGGCGGGTGTGCGCCTGACTTTGCTCACACCTGCGATTTTCAAAAACGGCTGGCTGCCCGGTTGGTTGGACGAAAAAACTTTGTGCGGCACGTTTCCGCACACCGATGTGCGCGTCAAGCTCCGCGCCGCCGCTTTGGAACGCTGGCAGCCGGTGTCGGGCTGGGATTTGCACCGGCACCAACCCAAAGCCATGCGCAAAGCTGTGCCTGCCGGTTCGGTGTATTGGCTGGAATGCGAAACGGGCGGGGCGGCGGCGTTGGCAGATGCGGCCGGCAAAGCCCTGTCCGACCACCCGCAAGACCGTTTGGACGGTTTCGGCATCGCCGCCCTTGCCGCATGGACGCCGCCGCAGGCTGCCTGAAAATATTTCCGATTTGTTTCAAAGGACAAAAACATGAACACCCGCATTTTTCATTTGCAAGCCCTTTCCGCCCTGCACATCGGCACCGGTCAGGGTGTCGGCACGGTGGATTTGCCGATTGCCCGTTCCCGCGCCACCAACCTGCCCCTGATTCCGGGTTCCGCACTCAAAGGCGTGTTGCGCGATGAAGCCAAAAAACAATGGGGTTTGAAAGACGACATCAACGTCCTGTTCGGCGCGGAAAGCCAGCAGGAAAACCCGCACGCAGGCGCAATCGCATTCGGCGATGCCCATTTGCTGCTGCTGCCCGTGCGTTCCTTTGCCGGAACGGTGGCGTATGCCACTTGCCCTTTTGTGCTGCGCCGTTATGCCCGCGACACCGCCGCCAAGCACGCCGTTCCCGATACCGAAGCCGAAGCACTATTGTGCAAAAACAGTAAATTAAAAGTGAGCGGCGAAAAAATCGCACTGGAAGATTTGGATTTGCAAGCCAAGGAATGCGATGAAATGAACGCGTGGGGCGACACCCTTGCCGCGCAACTCTATCCCGACACCTGCGAAGATGCCGAAGCATGGCGCGAACAACTGAAACAACGCTTGGTGTTGCTACCCGACAATGTATTTTCCTTTTTGGCAGACACCGCCACCGAAATCCGCATGCGTATCCGCATTAACCGCGAAACCCGCATGGTAGATAAAGAAAGAGGCGCATTGTGGTCGGAAGAAAACCTGCCCGCCGAAAGCGTGCTGTGGGGCGTGATGGGCATCGGCAACGCCCGCGACAAAAGCAAACAAAAACAAAGTGCTGCCGGCTTGTCCGCCAAAATCCCTGCGGGCGAAACCGCCATTCAAATCGGCGGCAAACACACGGTGGGGCGCGGCTTGTGCCGTCTGCTGATTGCGGCTGACACCCAAGCGGGAGAACAAGCATGAGCCGCATCCGTTCGCAACAATACGCTTTAACAGCCTATGATTTGGTTAAAAATGTCAAAATTGAAAAAGAACAGGGAAAAAAAGAATTGGCGGAAGGCTACCGTACCTTGGCGTTGAACTTTCCCAATATGATATTGCAATCGGGCTTGTGTCAGGCAGTGGGTTTTTTGCTGGCAAAGGGCACGGAAGATGACGAAAATGGTAAAAAATCCGAGAAAAATGCACATTTTGTTTTATTGTTAAAGCATTTAACCAAATTGCTGAACGATAATGACGAGACTGATGCTTTATTGCTGAACGATAATGACAAGACTGACGCTTTCCATAAACACATTTTAGAATGTGATTTGGACAAATACCAACTGCTCACCCGCAACACTTTGGAAGCCGCTTCATGGCTGAAGCGTTACACCCAAGCCCTGTTGCCAAAAGATAATGATGGGGACAAACATGTGTGAATTGATGCGCGAAAGTTTGCGCGAATTGACAAAATCCTGCCGCGATGCCCATGCGGGCTTGCTGTTGCAGCGCGGTTTGCAGGAACGGGAAAACAAACAACAGAGAAAGGTAAAGCAAGAGGAAAACCAGAAGCTCGCAAAAGAAAAATTGCTGGATAGGGTAGCGAGCGTATCGCCGTCCGAAGTGTACAAGCTGGCGTTCAATCGCTGGGTACGCGCCACCGCCGATGAAAACCGTTTTACCTTTTTATGTGCCGAAATTGTCGGGCGGCTGTACATCGGGCTGAACAGCGCGGGCGCATTGGAAACCGGCATTTGCACGCAACACAGCTACGGCATGCCGTTTTTGCCGGGTTCAAGCGTCAAAGGAGCGGTGCGTCATTACGCCGAAAATGTCGGGCTGCCTGAAAACATTTGCAAGGTTTTGTTTGGCGGTGATGACGGCGACGACGGCGTTGCCGGTGCGCTGGTGTGGCACGATGCGTGGTGGATTCCCGTGCCGTCCGAAAAACCGTTTGTCGGCGAAGTGGTTACTGTGCATCATCAAGACTACTATCGGGGTAAAGACGGCAAAACCGAAGCCGATGAAATGGAAAGCCCCGTGCCGAACCAGCAAATCGCCACGCAAGGCAGCTTTTATTTTGTGGTGGAAGCGGGTGAGGGTGCAACGGCGTGGGCGGAATTTGCGCGGCAACTGCTGGGCGAAATGTTGGCGCAGCAAGGCATGGGCGCGAAAACGGCTTCGGGCTACGGCTATTTTGCGAAGAAGAATTGTGCGTATGTGCAGAGAATCCGTATGCCGGTAGCGGAAATACACCGTCAAAAGCGCGAACAGCAAGACAAAGCGCGCGAACAGGCTGCTCGGGCATCATTGTCCGCAGAAGAGCGCACGGCACTGGAGCGCACCGAATTGGAAGCGGAATGGCAACAATGGCAAAACAGCTTGTTTGGCAAAGAACGGGAAATTCTCTCGGCTGAACGTCATCAAGCTGATTTTGATGCGTTCATTGCTATGTTGAATCGGGTATGTACGGTTTTCACCTTGCCGGAAACACAGCAATGTGCTGCGGACTTTTCCCTGACAAAGCTGGAAAAACGGCAACCGCATTGGTTGAACAATGCCCGCAAAACACAACTTCGTGCCGTTTTATCCCGGCTTCGCGGCGAAGCGGCGCAACAGGCAGAAGCGGCGCCCAAGTCCGACAAAAAATCGCGCAAGAAAAAGAAATAAGAAATAAGCCTTTTTATCGTTTTTCTGCCGCATAAAAAGCAAGGCACATTGACCATATGTACCAATCGTCATCAAGCGTGTCGGGTTCATCTTGTTTCTTTTCGGTTTGAAACCCCGCCGTTCACGGCGGTAAAATGGGGTGGGGTGTAAGCCCGTCCGAATCAGAGCAAGGCATAGGGCTGTGCTTTATGTGTAGCCCTGTGAGTTGAAACATGACGACACGCTTGAAATATCCCGCACCGCGTTTGTCGTGATGCCCCCACAATGCAAACGTATTGCGGGCTTGTGTTTTCCGATACCTTGTGTCAAACCGTACAGGCAATTTCTGCGGCTCGGGCAGCCTGAAACGCGGCATATCCTGTTACAATAAAGCCCATTTCCCAACCTGATTTTTGAAGGCAACAACCCTATGGCACAAAACATCGTGGTCATCGGCTCGCAATGGGGCGATGAAGGCAAAGGCAAAATCGTTGATTGGCTCGCCGAGCAAACCGGCGGCGTGGTGCGTTTCCAAGGCGGACACAACGCCGGACACACGCTGGTGGTGGGCGGCAAAAAAACCGTTTTGCGCCTGATTCCGAGCGGCATTCTGCACGAAAACCTCACCTGCTACATCGGTTCGGGCGTGGTGGTTTCCCCCGAAGCCCTGCTCGGCGAAATTGACGAGCTGGTCGCCGCCGGCGTGAAAAACGTGGAACAACGCCTGAAAATCGCCCCCACCTGCCCGCTTATCCTGCCCTACCACATCGCCCTTGACCAAGCCCGCGAAGCCTCGCGCGGCGCAGGCAAAATCGGCACCACTGGTCGCGGCATCGGCCCCGCCTACGAAGACAAAGTGGCGCGGCGTTCCGTGCGCGCGGGCGACTTGGCGGATTTGGACAAAGTGGCGGAAAAAGTCAAAACCAACCTTGCCCTGTACAATGTCCAGCTCAAACATTTGCACGGCGCACAAACCGTTGATTTTGATGAGGTGATGGACAAAATCCGCAGCTTCCGCGACCGCGTTTTGCCGATGCTGCACGATGTCGCCAACACGCTTTACGAAAAAAACCGCAAGGGCGAAAAACTGCTGTTTGAAGGCGCACAAGGCACCTTGCTGGACATTGATTACGGCACTTATCCCTTTGTTACTTCATCAAATTGTTTGGCGGGCGCGGCATCGGCGGGCGCGGGCGTGCCGCCGCAGATGCTGAATTATGTTTTGGGCATCGTCAAAGCCTACACCACGCGCGTGGGTTCGGGGCCGTTCCCGACCGAATTGTTTGACGACATCGGCGCTGGCTTGGCGGAACGCGGTCATGAGTTCGGCTCGGTAACGGGACGGGCGCGGCGTTGCGGCTGGTTTGACGCGGCGGCGTTGAAACGTTCCATTCAAATCAACGGCATCACCGGCATGTGCATCACCAAATTGGACGTGATGGACGGCATGGACGAAGTGAAAATCTGCACGGGCTACACGCTGGCGGACGGTTCGCACAGTGACATTCTGCCTTTCGGCGCGGACGCGGTGGCGGGCTGTACGCCCGTTTACGAAACGATGGCGGGCTGGAAAGAGCCGACTTTCGGCGTGAAAAGCTACGACAAGCTGCCTGAAAACGCCAAGCGTTATTTGAAGCGGATTGAGGAAGTGTGCGGTGCGCCGGTTGCGATGGTGTCCACCGGCCCCGACCGCGAAGAAACGATTGTGATTCAGCATCCGTTTGCTTAGGGCGCGTCATCATTTAAATTTTTCTACTGAAAATCAGTGAAATATAAAAAAATTCCGTCATGCCCGCCGGCGCAGGAATGACGGTGCAATTGATGACACGCCCCAAACGGCATATCGGCAAAAACCGTCTGCCCCGAAATCAGGCAGACGGTTTTTGCCGTCAATCATAACCGTTCGGATTGGCGCTTTGCCAACGCCACGCATCGCGCATCATCTCGTCCAAACCGCGCTGTGCCGTCCAGCCGATTTCGGCGGCGGCTTTGGCGGGGTCGGCATAGCACGCGGCAATGTCGCCCGCACGGCGCGGTTTGAGCGCGTACGGCACACGTTGTCCCGACGCCGCTTCAAATGCCCGCACAATCTCCAACACCGAATAACCGCGCCCCGTGCCCAAATTGTACACATGCACCCCCGCTTGTGCGCCTTTCGCTTCCCAAGCGCAAACGTGTCCGCGCGCCAAATCCGCCACATGAATGTAATCGCGCACGCCCGTGCCGTCCGGCGTGGGATAGTCGCTGCCGAACACCGACAATTGCGCCAATTTCCCCGCCGCCACTTGGCAAACGTAGGGCAACAGATTGTTTGGAATGCCGTTGGGCATTTCGCCGATGCGTCCGCTTTCGTGTGCGCCCACAGGGTTGAAATAGCGCAACAAAATCACCCGCCAACGCGCATCGGCCGCCGCCAAATCGCTCATGATGCGCTCAACCGTGTGTTTGGAGGTGCCGTAGGGATTGGTGGTTGCGCCGGTGGGGGCGGATTCGTCAATCGGCACGCGCTGCGGGTCGCCGTACACGGTGGCGGACGAGCTGAACACGATGCCGTACACGCCCGCTTTTTGCATTTCTTCCAGCAAAATCAGGCTGCCGCCCACATTGTTGTCGTAGTATTCGAGCGGCTTTTGCACGCTCTCGCCCACCGCTTTGAGCGCGGCAAAATGCATTACGCCATCGATGGCGTGTTCGGCAAACACGCGCCGCAACAAAGCACGGTCGCGGATGTCGCCCTGATAAAACACGGGCGCGCGCCCGCAAATCTCCGCCAAACGGTTCACCACTTTGGGCGATGAGTTGGACAAATTGTCCACAATAATGGGGGTATGCCCCGCCGCCGTCAGCGCCACAACGGTATGTGCGCCGATAAAGCCCGTTCCGCCCGTTACCAAGATGTTCATCAAAATTCCTTTTCGGTTTGAAACCCCGCCGTTTACGGCGGTAAAATATGGTTGATAAAAATAAAAACGAGACAAGGGCGTTGGCAACGCCGTATCGTTGCGGTTTTAATCAACTATAAATTCCGTTCGGGCGGGGCGTAAGCCCGTCCGAATCAGGGCAAGGCATGGGGCTGCGCTTTGTGTCCGGCCCTGTGCGTTGAAATAATTAATCGGCTTTTCGCCAAGCTGCGTAATCAATTGGTTGCAAAACCGTTTCACCGTCATTCCCGCGCCGGCGGGAATCCGACAACCAAGTCAAACCAACCTTGAAAAAACATTGCTTACTGGTCATCGAAAAGTGGATTCCCGCATTCGCGGGAATGACGGGACTTTTTATATTGCAATGATTTTCAGTGGGAAAATTTAGATGATGGCACGCGCTAACGCGGTACCACGCCGTTGGGCAGGAGCTGCCACACATAGCCCGGGTATTTCATTTTCCCTGCCGTTTGCCCTGCCGCATCGCCAAAGCCCCAAAAATAGTCCACACGCACCGCGCCTTTAATCGCGCCGCCGGTGTCTTGGGCGACAATCAGGCGGTTCAAGCCGGCGCGGCTGTCGGGGTGGGTGGTGGCGACAAAAAGCGGTGCGCCCAAAGTGATGAACTGTCTGTCCACCGCCGCCGAAAAGCCGCCGCTCAAAGGCACGCCCAATGCGCCGATGGGACCTTCGTGGGGTGCGCCGTCAAGCGGGCGGAAAAACACGTAGCTGGGGTTTTGCCCCAACACTTCCGCCAAACGCTGCGGATTGGCGGCAAGCCACGCTTTGATGTTTTGCATGGAGGTTTGTGCAAGCGGCAGGTAGCCGCGTTGTGCCATGTATTTGCCGATGGAAACGTAGGAATGGGCGTTTTTGTCGGCATAGCCCAGCCGGATAAAACGCCCGTCCGGTGTGCGCACGCGCCCCGAGCCTTGAATGTGCAGGAAAAACAGTTCCACAGGGTCATCGGCATACGCCAAAATCGGGGCGCGGCCGTCCAGTGCGCCGCCGTTGATTTGGTGGCGGGTGTAATACGGCACAAAGCGGTTGCCTTCAAAACGCCCTTTCAGATGGGTGCTGTTGGTTACGGGCGAGAATTGCGACAAATCCGCCACATATGCGCCGTTCGGCACAATCGCGCCGCTATTGGGCGCGGTGGGGTTGATGCGGACGGTGGCGCGGCTGCCTTTCAAATGCGCGGGCAAAGGCACGGACACAAAATCGGCGGGTATGCCGTAAATCGGGAAACGCGAACGCGCACTCGGGCGCACGTCGCCGTTGAGCACGGGTTCGTAGTAGCCGGTAAACAAGCCCTGCGTCTGTCCGTTCTGGCTCACCTGCCACGGCGTGAAATAACGCTCGAAAAAGGCTTTGGCGGCGCGGTGGTCGGACGGCGTGGCGGCGGCTTGTCGGCACACGCCCTGCCATTCGGGATGATTGTGCAATTTGGTGCAGCTTTTGCGGAAGGCGTCCAAAGGCGCGGCAAACGGCTGGTTGTGCCATTCGGGCAAATCGTGATAGGAAACCACGCGGTAGGCGGCGCCGCCCGTGCCGTGGCGCACGTGTCCGAGCGGTGCGGTTTGCCCGACTGGCGGCTCGACATGTCCGCCGCCCGTTTGCGGACGGCTCGCGCCCCCGCCCCAAAAACAGCCCGCCAACAGCGCGGCAGACCCGCCCAATAAGGCATAACGCCCGACTTTTTTTGCCAATTTGTTCATCAAAATGCCTTTTCGGTTTGAAACCCCGCCGTTTGCGGCGGTAAAATCTTTTTTTATTCGGGCGGGGCGCAAGCCCGTCCGAATCAGGGCTGTGCTTTATGTGCAGCCCTGTGCGTTGAAACATTTTTTGATAAAGATAATGTCCCACACGCCGTGTCCGAGCCGTTTGCCGCGTGCTTCAAACTTGGTTTCGGGGCGGTAGGCGGGCGTGGCGGCGAAACCGTCCGCCGTGTTTGCCAATTCGGGAAAACCGTTCAATACTTCCAGCATTTGCACGGCGTATTCTTCCCAATCGGTCGCCAAATGGATGTAGCCGCCGCTTTGCAGCTTGGGCAGCAGCTTGGCGACAAACGGGGCTTGAATCAGACGGCGTTTGTGGTGGCGTTTTTTGTGCCAAGGGTCGGGGAAAAAAATATGAATGCCGTGCAAACTGCCGTCCGCCAGCATATTTTCCACCACGTCCACCGCATCGTGGCGCATGATTTTGACGTTTTCCAGCCCTTGTTCGGCAAGCAGTTTGCACAAATTGCCCACGCCGGGCCCGTGTACGTCAATCGCCAAAAAATCGCTTTCAGGCAGCCTGCGCGCGATTTCGGTGGTGGCCGCGCCCATGCCGAAACCGATTTCCAGCACTTTCGGCGCGTTGCGTCCGAATACGGCATTCAAATCAATGATTTCGGCACGGTAATCCACGCCGAAACGCGCCCAATATTCGTCAATGGCGCGTTGTTGGGCGGCGGTCATGTGTCCCTGCCGCAATACGAAAGAGCGGATACTGCGCGGCGGCGTGTCGGAAGATGCGTTCATATTTCAACTCACAGAGGCTGCACATAAAGCAACATAGCCCCATGCTTTGCCCTGAATAAAAAAAGGGAAAATGGCGGCGATTATAGACGATTGCCCGAATATTTGTAACAATCATGCCCGTTTTCCCCGTTCAGGCAGCCTGAAAATGTTCCGCCGACCCCTCCCCAAACGTAACCGCGATTTTCCCTTTTTGCGTGTGCAACGCCAACGCTTTACCCTGCATTTTGCCAACGAAAGCGGCATCGCCGCGCCGTGTGAAGCCGACTTTTACCGTTGGCTGTGGCAGGCGGTGAAAACCCGCTACCGCCGCGCCGAACTGACTTTGATGCTGTTTGACGAAGCTGCCGCCCGCGCCTGCAACCGCGATTATCGCGGCAAAGACTACGCCACCAACGTGTTGAGTTTTGAAGTGGCGCGGGAAAGCTGGTTTGACGACATGGACGGCGGCGAAATCCTGCGCGGCGATTTGGTGATGTGTCCGCAAGTCGTCTTGCGCGAAGCCGCCGAACAGGGCAAAACCGCCGAAGCCCATTTCGCCCACCTTGCCGTACACGGCGCACTGCACCTGATGGGACACGACCATGTGCAAGACGATGAAGCCGAAGCGATGGAAGCTTTGGAAATCCAAATCTTGGCGCAAATGGGCTATGCCAATCCCTACCAAAGCGAAGCCGTATGACCAAGCCGAACAAAACACGGACGGCAAGCCGAATCTTGGCACGCGCCGCATTCTGGCTGTGGCTGTTTTCGATGATACCGCCCCATTACGAAGGAGCGTGGGGTTGGCTGTGTCATCTGGTGATGCCCGTACTGTTGTGGGCTTGGGCGTGGAATGACCCCGCCCTGCTGCTTCCTTATGCCAACGTTTTCGCACTGCCCTTGATGACATGGCTTGGCACAGGCAAACCGTTTGCCAAAATCAAAGCCGTCATCGCCTGCTATTTTGCATCCATCTGCCTGTTGTTTCTGATTGCCTTTATCTATAGGGAAAACCTGCTTCCCCACCTGCAATTCGGTGCTTGGATATGGGCAGCTTCCCTCCTGCTGCTCGGCATCGCCGCCATCTGCAAACTGCTTGAACCCGTTCCCGATAGACCCGATACCCAACCGCAACATGATTAAAACCTGCTTCCAAGCCCTGAAAAACCTGTTTTCAGGCAGCCGCGCCCCGCAAACCGCCGCCGAACTTTCCGCCCTGCTGCGCCAAAATCCCGCCCTGTGCGACAGCGATACCCTGCAACGCATTGAATCGCTGCTGGCTTTTCAGCAGCTTGCCGTGCGCGATGCCATGATGACCCGCGCCCAAATGAACGTGGTCAAAAGCACCGACAGCCTTGAGCGCATCATCGCCTACGTTGCCGAAACCGCCCATTCGCGCTTCCCCGTGATTGGCGAGGACAAAGACCAAATTCTCGGCATTCTCCACGCCAAAGACCTGCTCAAATTCACCACCAACCCCGAAGCCTTCCGCTTGGACGGCGTGTTGCGCCCCGCCGTGTTTGTTCCGGAGGGCAAATCCTTGACGGGATTGCTGAAAGATTTTCAGGCGCAGCGCAATCACATGGCGGTGGTGGTGGACGAATACGGCGGCGTTTCCGGCTTGGTAACCTTTGAAGACGTGATTGAACAAATTGTCGGCAAAATTGAAGACGAGTTTGACGAAGACGACAGTGCCGACCATATTTTCCCCGTGTCGTCCGAGCGTTGGCGCATTCACGCCGCCACCGAAATCGCCGATATCAACGCCTTTTTCGGCACGGCATTCAGCAACGAAGAAGCCGACACCATCGGCGGGCTGGTGATTCAGCAGCTCGGACGTTTGCCCGTACGCGGCGACAAAGTGCAGCTCGGCGGTTTGCTGTTTACCGTTGCCCGCGCCGACAACCGCCGTCTGCACACGCTGATGGCGGTGCGCGTGAAAGACGATGACGGCAACGGACACGATTCAAGTAATTGAATATTAATATTCATTACAACAAATAATATGAAACAACAGGAAATTTAGCCAAATTTACAGCAAACTACATTGACGTTTGCACGCTGCAAAACCATAATTGCTACTTCCAACAACAAGCCAACCTTAACCACAGGAGTACATGATTATGGCTAAAAATACAGAGGCAAGCTGAAAGAAATCTATGGCGGACGCTCAGCTGCCGGACGGGACAAGCTGCCCCTTTCCGTTTTGCAGGGCATGACCCCGAAACAGCACTGCGAAAACCTGATTGCCAAACGCGGCGGCGGACGCTTTGCGCGGGTATCGGATTCGGAAGACGTTTGCTACCTGCCTTCATGCAACTATTTCAATTGCAATCCCGAAGGTGCGGAATACAGCTATTACTACGAAACCCACGACACGCCGCCGAAAATCGAATTGACTTCGGAAACCGTGTTTACCCTGCCCGCCAACCGCGCCCGTACCACCATCGGCGTAGGAGAAGCAGTCATCGTGTCTGCCAATATTGATGTAACGTGGCAGGTATCGTCAAATTTGGTAACGGTGGGCAAACAAGACAGCCAAAAAATCCTGATTACCGCTTTGGACAAAACGGGCAGCGTAACCGTAACCGCCAAAACCGAACATGATACCAAAAGCATGACATTTTCCATTATTGCCCCCAGTGGAGTGTCTTACAGCCAAAGTTTTTATCCAAATTCACAAGAGCCAATGGTATATCATCCCAAAGATTTAGCGGTATCTGTTGTAGGGTTGAGCGTTACTTTATTGCCTACTACTGTTAATTTTGACAACTTAACAGTTCGTGAACTCGATGCTGCAAGCAAGGATTCGGGAATCTTTAAAACAGGCGATATTCATTGTCATAGCCGTTCAGCACCTGTCAATGGGAAATGTGTTACCCATACACCACATGATGTTAATACCATCGGTAATAAACATAATTTGGTTGGTGAATATGATAGGGTGGGCGGTGGAGAAAATGATACCCAACGATTAAACAATCTGCCCCATAGCAGTTCCATGATTGTCAATATTCCCATTCAATGGAAATTAAATGAATCAAATATTTGGAATAATTTGCAGACTGTTAAGCAATCAATTTTTTTATATAAAAATGGCAGCATGACTATTTCCAAAGGAAACTTCTCACGCAATTTCAATAAGGGCGACTCTTTCGAGAACGATAGTTTCTTGTAATTAATATCAACTTCAGGACATAGCCGTTGCAAAACGGCTATGAAATAATATTATGAGAAAACAATTAATATTCATTCCGATAGTATGTTTGATTCACACCGTGCATGCCGAAGTGATTCGGATTTCTGAAATCCATTACACACCCAAATGCGGTGCTTTACCCTTAAACCCGACACAATACGCGGCACGCGATGCGTTTTCCATACGCATGTTGCATTTGCTGCAAGATTTGGATTGGGCAATACCCCCCGATTGGCAGCCAAGCGACATGCTTCAAACTGTCAATCATCCGCACCACGTGCAATCCTGCGAACAGTTTTTGCAAGAAACCGAATATTTTTTGCGGCAGTGGGCAGCAAAAAACCAAGCTGTGAATGATTTGGCGGTACGACAACAAGAAAATTTGGTTTTATTGGGTCATATTATCCGTTTATGGCAACAGATGTATCAGCGCAATTTCACAAGGCAAAAGTATTTTGGTGCGAAAAAAGTGTTTCCCGTTATCATTGAGCAGCATTTGAGCAAGCAATCGCCCGTTTATCCGATTTTAACAAGGTATTTTGAGTTTTATTGATTGCGTAAATCGTAGATAAAGGTGCTTTGAGTCATATGAAAAAAATTTTATTTTCCATATTATTACTGCCACTTGCAGCACAATCTCAAGTGGTGATTACCGGCGGATTCCAGCCCGCTTGTCTCAAACGGGCTTATTCCGAAACAGGCAGTGCCGATTTGATGCGGTTTCAAATATTTGAAACCGAAAAGCTGCTTACTATTCACCCCGCATACTCGCCACCCGCCGGTATGCCGACCGTCCGCGCATGGTTGCTTGAGCAAGCGCGGCAGATTGTTGCCGATGCGCCCGTTGTGGTGCAGGCATCGCCGCCGCGCCCCGTCCCCCTGCCCGATATGTGGGACAAAGCCTGTCGCGACCGTGCCAAGCTGCTGATACAAACTTTGCGCGATGCGGCGGCGGAAAACCGCCGCCATATCGACCAACCAAACCATATTCCCTACGATATTGAAGGCTTTTTTGCCCATATGCACCACCCGAACGAACTGCAAAAAATGTTGGCGGAATAAGGAAACATGCCATGCACCGACAAACTGTTCCAATTGCCTTGTTGTGGCACAAGCAATTTCCATTAAAATAATACACATTCCAAAGAAATTTGATTCCCATGCATGGAGTGCAAATGAAAACAAAAATCTGCTTACTGTTTATCTGTTTGCCCATGCTGGCACACGCCCAATCCTGTGATTGGCGCAAGATTAATTTCACCCGACACAAATACCAAGATTTGATATTAAGTGCGCCCGACCAGCCGTTTTTTCCCGTTAGCGATATTATTGTCAATAAACAAGGCTTTTAGGTTAAACCATTGCATAGTAAATACAACCCTGTGCGTATTCGTGCTTTGGGCAAGAACCGTTACCGCTTTTATTTGAAAGAAAGCAAATTTGCCCTTGACTATGGCGGGTCTGCACAGGATAAAAATGCTGCCCAATACCGTTTGTTCAGGCGCGGCGGTTATTATACGCTGACCTTGTTTTACAATGGTTCTTGCCGTGAAGTGGCGTATGCGGAAATCAGCACCACGCTGACGGACGGTGGGAAAACGTACCGTTTGCAGCAAAAATTGACGGTGCAGCCGGATTTGGTACGTTATGGCTAGGGCGTGTCATCAATTAAAATTTTCTACTATAAATCATTAGAATACCAAAACGCCGTCATGCCCGCGAATGCGGGAATCCACTGCCTGATGTTTGTGAAGCAAGCTACACCTGTGCGGGCATGACGGTGCGGTGTTTTTTCGGTTCATTGATGACGCGCCCGAGAGTCGGCATCGCAAATACAGATGCCGTTTCTCTGCCGATTCTTGTTTTTGCGGGCAACTGTGCGCACGGTACGGCTCGCGGCGGCGGTGCGGGGCTGCTTGCAAGTCCGTTTTGCCGTAGAATACGCGGTTTCGTGCCAAAATGCCGACATTGCCGATGAAATCGAATTACTCCGAAGCCAGCATTCAAGTCCTCAAAGGGCTGGAACCCGTCAAACAGCGTCCGGGCATGTACACCCGCACCGACAGCCCCACCCACATCTGCCAAGAAGTCATCGACAACGCCGCCGATGAAGCGCTGGGCGGTTTTGCCGACACCATTGATGTGGAAATTCATGCCGATGGTTCGCTGTCGGTGCGCGACAACGGGCGCGGCATTCCGGTCGGCATGCACCCCGAAGAGAATATGCCGGTGGTGGAGCTGGTGTTCACCCGTCTGCACGCGGGCGGCAAGTTTGACAAACAATCGGGCGGCGGCGCGTATGCCTTTTCCGGCGGGTTGCACGGCGTGGGCGTGTCGGTTACCAATGCGCTGTCGCGGCGTTTGGAAGTTACGGTGCGGCGCGGCGGCAAAGTGTGGCGCATCGTGTTTGCCGATGGCGAAGTGATTGAACCTTTAAGCGAAATCGGGCGTTGTCCTGCCAAAGACACCGGCACGGAAGTGCGCGTTTATCCCGACCCGCGCTATTTTGACAGCCCCAACTACAATCTTGCCGAACTGGAACGCCTGCTCCGCGCCAAAGCCGTGCTGCTGCAAGGGCTGACCGTGCGGCTCACCCGCCCCGTCAAAGGGCTGCCTGAAACGCAAACATGGCATTATCCGGACGGTTTGCGCGGCTATTTGGACAGTTTGCTTACCAATGCCGAAGCCGCCGTCCCCGTATTTGCCGCCGAAAACTATCTTTCAGGCAGCCAGCACGACAACGCCGGCGAAGGCGCGGCGTTTGCGATAACGTGGCTGGAAGACGGCGCGGGCGCGGGCGAAAGCTACGTCAATCTCATTCCCACCCCCTTGGGCGGCACCCACGAAGCAGGCTTGCGCCAAGCCGCGTTCCACGCCGTGTCCAACTTCGTCCAACATCACGGGCTGCTGCCGCGCGGCGTGAAACTGCAAAGCGAAGACGTGTTCGCCCGCGCCGCATTCGTGCTGTCGGCGCGGCTGCTCGACCCGCAGTTTCAAGGACAAACCAAAGACAAACTCACCAGCCGCGATGCCCTGAAACTGGTGTCCGCCGCCTGCGCCGACCCGCTTGAACTGAGGCTCAACCAAAACGTCGCCTACGGCAAAAAAATCGCCGAACTCGCCATCAGCCAAGCGCAGGCGCGGCTGCGTTCCGCCAAAAAAATTGAAAAGAAAAAAAGCAGTGGCGTGGCGGTGCTGCCCGGCAAACTCACCGACTGCGAAAGCGAAGATATTCGCGAAAACGAATTGTTTTTGGTGGAAGGCGACTCGGCGGGCGGCTCGGCAAAACTCGCCCGCGACAAAGCCACCCAAGCCATTTTGCCCTTGCGCGGCAAAGTGTTGAACAGTTTTGAAGTGCACCGCGACCAGCTTTTCGGCAACGCGGAAATCCACGATATTGCCGTAGCGGTGGGCGTGGACCCGCACGGCGCGGACGATAATCCCGATTTGGGCGGTTTGCGCTACGGCAAAATCGCCATTTTGTCCGATGCCGATGTGGACGGGGCGCATATTCAGGTGCTGCTGCTGACGCTGTTTTACCGCCATTTCCCCAAACTGATTGAAAACGGGCATATTTTTGTGGCGCAACCGCCGCTTTTCCGCGTGGACGTGAACGCGCAGGGCAAGAAACGTCCCGCCCGCAAATTGTACGCGCTCGACCAAGCTGAGTTGGACGGTATCATCGCCAAACTGCACAAAGAGGGCGTAAAAGAAAACGCTTATTCCGTCAGCCGTTTCAAAGGCTTGGGCGAGATGAACCCCGACCAGCTCAAAGACACCGCCATGCACCCCGACACCCGCCGCCTGTTGCGGGTGGACATTGACCAAGTGGCGGACACCGAAGCGGTGTTTGTGAAACTGATGGGCAAGGGCGAAGCGGCGGCGCGGCGGGCGTGGATGGAAGCGGAGGGCGACCGTGTGGAAACCGATGTTTAGGGCGCGTTATTATTTAAATCTTTCTATTGAAAATCAGCATGGTAGAAAAATGCCGTCATTCCCGCGAATCACGGGCAGGGTTTTATCGGTCAATTGATGACACGCTAGGGTGCATCATTATTTTTGTTTTTTCACTGAAAATCAGTGTTGTATAAAAATTGCCGTCATGCACGCGCAGGCGAAAACGACGGCACAGTAAAGGAATTTTGATGAACATCAGCCAATTACTTAACGATGCGGGGCAGGTGCTGCGTTTGCGCTACCGTGCCGCCGCCGAATACCGCTATCCTTTGCCCGTATGTTTGGCGGTGCTGGTGGCGGTGGGTGCGGTGCAAACGCCCGGTGCCGTGCCGATTTTCGGCGGCGGCGATGCAACCGCAGCGTTTATTATTTTGCTGTCGGTGCTGCGCTGCATCTTGCTGGCAAAAACCATGTCGGCGGTACTGCATTATTTCGGCAGCGAAAAACTGCCCCTGTTCGGCTACTGCGTTCTGACCGAAGCGCTGATTTTGCCGTCCGTGCTGATTTTTTACCTGCCCGAAAGTTTCGCGCCCGTATTTGTGTTTTGGTCGGCGTGGACGTTTTGGGTGCAGTGCATCGGCTTTTACCATTTGGGCAAACAAGGCGTGTTCAAAATCCTGCTCGGCTACCTTGCCTACCTGCTGGCAAGCCTGTTTGCCGGCGCATTGCTGCTGTCGCTGTTTGTCGGCATGCAATGGTTTGATTTGGCGGTGTTGCAGGAAAATTTGAAAAACTTTGGCGCATTGTAAGGAACAGCCATGCAACAACACATCCGCATCAAAATTTGCGGCATCACCCGCCCCGAAGACGCGGTTTGCGCCGCCCGCTTTGGCGCGGACGCGGTCGGTTTGGTGTTTTACCACGCCAGCAAACGCCGCGTACTGCCGCCACAGGCAGCCGAAATCGTGTCCGCGCTGCCGCCCTTTGTCGGCACGGTGGGCTTGTTCGTCAATGAATCCGCCGAACGCATCGGCGACATACTCGCGCAAGTGCCTTTGGATGTTTTGCAGTTTCACGGCGACGAAACGCCCGAATTTTGCCGCCAATTCCGCCGCCCCTATCTGAAAGCCGTGCGGGTGCGCCATGCAGACGACGTTTGCCGCGCCCTGCGCGATTACGCCGATGCGCGGGGCGTGCTGCTGGACGCGCACGTTGCCGGCGAATACGGCGGCACGGGGCAGTGTTTCGATTGGTCGCTGCTGCCGCAGGATTTGGCGGGCAATTGGATTTTGTCGGGCGGGCTGAATCCGCACAACATCACCGCCGCACTGGCGCAAACCGGTGCGGCGGCGGTGGACGTGTCCAGTGGCGTGGAAGCGGCGGCAGGCATCAAATGCCCGCACAAAATGGCAGACTTTATCGCCCGATGCCGTCAGGCGCATCATCGGCTTTGACGCCCTTGCTCGGGGTGTGCCGTCATTTAAATTTTTCACTGAAAATCAGTGAAATACAAAAATTTCCGTCATGCCCGCGAATGCGGGAATCCACTGCCCGATGACCTGCAAGCCATGTTTTATCCAAGTTTGTTTGAAGTTATGGTCGGATTCCCGTCTGCGCGGGAAGGACGACACCGTACTTTTCCAGTCAATTGATGACACGCACCCAAAGGAAAGGCATGCCCGCCGGATTTGCGAACGGCAGCGCACCGTTCACCAATCATTGCGGCGGGTTTGTGCTGTTGATGATTTTGGTTTTATTGCACAATTTACTTCACACGTCCTGCCAAGCGCGTACCCGTTGTTCCAAGCCTGCCGCGCACAAATCCATTTCCGCCAACAATTTATCCGCATCGCCGTGTCCGGTTACGGTGTCGGGAATGCCCAGCAGCAATACGGGTTTGACGATATTCATCTGCGCCAAAGCCTCCAGCACCGCGCCGCCCGCGCCGCCCGCCGCCGCGTTTTCTTCCACGCAAACGAGATAATCGTGTTCCCGCGCCAGTTGTGCCAATAAATCAAGGTCTAACGGTTTGACAAAACGCATGTCCGCCACGCTTGCGTCCAGATTTTCCGCCGCCGCCAATGCGGGCGCGACCATGCTGCCGAAAGCGACAAATGCGGTGTTGCCCGCGCCTTTGCGCCGCAACACGCCTTTGCCCACCGGTACGGTGTCGAGGCTGTCTGAAACCGCCGCGCCCCTGCCCGCACCGCGAGGATAACGCACGGCTGTCGGCACGTCCAATGCGTAACACGTTGATAATAAAAGTCGGCATTCGTTTTCATCGGACGGCGCGGCGATGACCATATTCGGCACGCAGCGCAAAAAGCTCAAATCATACGCGCCCGCGTGGGTGGGCCCGTCCGCGCCGACAATCCCCGCACGGTCAATCGCAAACAGCACGGGCAGGTTTTGCAGGGCAACGTCGTGGACAAGCTGGTCGTAGGCGCGTTGCAGAAAGGTGGAGTAAATGGCGACCACAGGTTTGACGCCGCAGCACGCCAAGCCCGCCGCAAAAGTTACCGCGTGTTGCTCGGCGATGCCGACATCAAAATAGCGTTCGGGGAATTGTTGTTCAAATTCAACCAGTCCGCTTCCTTCGCGCATGGCGGGGGTAATCGCAACCAGCCGTTTGTCGGCGCGGGCTTGCTCAATCAGCCAGCGTCCGAAAATCTGGGTGTAGGTGGGGCGCGGTGCGGCGGCGGGCTTGGCGGGCTCGGCAGACGGGGTTTTGCCGATGGCGTGGTATTTGACGGGGTCATTTTCCGCCAATTTGTAGCCTTGTCCTTTTTTGGTAATCACATGAAGCAGTTGCGGGCCTTTGCGCTGCTTGAGTTCGCGCAGGATGTGGACGAGTTCGGTAACGTTGTGGCCGTCCACCGCGCCGGTGTAGGCGAAGCCGAAGTTTTCAAACAGCGACAGCGATTGTTTGACGTGTTCGCTTTCGTTGGCAACGGTTTTGAGTTTTTGTTCGGCTTTTTCCGCCAAGTCTTTGACGGCGGTTGGCAGCAGTTTGTCCAAAATGGGGGCGGACTGGTGTTTGATGTTGTGCAGCACGCCGCGCATTTCGCCGTGTACCACGCGCCGCGCCAGATATTTGGGCAGTGCGCCGACATTGGGGGAGATGGACATTTCGTTGTCGTTGAGAATCACCAGCAAATCAATGTCCATGTCGCCGGCATTATTCAGAGCTTCAAAGGCTTGTCCGGCGGTCATGGCGCCGTCGCCGATAATGGCGACGCTGCGGGCGGGGCTGCCTGAAAGTTTGTCGGCCACCGCCATGCCCAGCGCCGCGCCGATGGAGGTGGACGAGTGTCCCACGCCGAAATCGTCATACTCGCTTTCGCCGCGCTTGGGAAAGCCCGCCAAGCCGCCGTATTGGCGCATGGTGTGCATGCGGTGTTTGCGCCCCGTGAGGATTTTGTGCGGGTAGCTTTGGTGTCCCACGTCCCACACCAGATGGTCGCGCGGGGTGTCGTACACATAATGCAGGGCAATGGTCAGCTCCACCGCGCCGAGATTGCTGGCAAAATGTCCGCCCGTTTTGCCCACGCTTTCCAATAAAAATTGGCGCAGTTCGGCGGCCAGTTGCGGCAGTTGGTCGGGGGCGAGCGCGCGCAGGTCGGCGGGCAGGTTGACGGTGTCGAGCAGGGGCGTGTCCATGATGTTTGTTGTGGGGCGTTGGTAACGGCGGGATTATAACGCAGGCACGGCGCAATGGGCAGCCGCAAAAAAGCCGTCCCGCAGCAAACGGCACGGCATGGCAGTGTGGTCGTCATGCCTGCTTGTGCGGACATGACGGAATCTTTTTACTGATTTGATTTTAAAAAGACAAGCTGGTTTTTACGCCCACGCCCGATTGCACCTTGCCCTGTTCGGGCTTGGCATACCAGCCGTTTGCGCCCACACGCATGTTCATGCGGTTTTTGGTATTGACATCGCCCTCCCACGCCACAGACGCACCCTGTACCGATGTTTGTTGGTCTTTGTTTTTGCGTACGGTTTGCGCGTGCATCAGCTTGCCGCCGAAGTGGTGGGTTTTAAACCATTTTTTGTTGTCGTTGTGGAACACGCTGGAGTTGATGCCCAGCACCACCGAGCGCACGTCGCCGCCCAAAGGGTGTCCCAAAGGCAGGTTTTGTTGGTAGTAGCCGTCCTGATAGAGGTGGTGGCGGTAGGTTACGCCAACCAGCTTGCCGAATTTGGTGCTGGTGTCCGCGCCTTCCAAATGCCAGTTGAGCGTTTGTTGTTCGGAAACTTTGTGGCTGCCGTCAATCCCCGCCAAAAAGAAGTTTTTGGACGGCATTTTGTTGGCTTCGTCTTCGCCAATCATTTGCCCGTACACGGATACGGGTGCACCCACCAAGGGTTGTAATTTCAGTTTGACGTCAAAGCCAGCCAGTTGGTTGCCCGGCTCTTTGCGGCGTTCTTCGGCGGTGTAAGTATTGTCGCCACGCGCAAGAATCGCGTTGCCCAAGGCTTTCCAGTTTTGCGGACGGCCTTGTCCGCCCCATTGTGCGGTGCGCGATAAGCCCAAATCGAGATAGTCGGTGGGCGACAGGGTAACGCGCATGCCCATCAGCTTGGTGTGGCGGGGCGAGCGCATGTTTTCTTTGTCGAGCTGTTGTCCGACAAACATTTGGTAGTTCCATTTGCCCAGCCATGAGAGCCATTTGCTTTGGAAGGGTTTTTGTACGCCGCGTTGCAGGTTGAGGGCGACAAAGGGGCGGGCGGAATCGCCCAAAATCAAGCTGCCTTCGTGGGCGGGCCCCCAGTAGCGCGATTGCTGTCCCAAGCTCAACCATTGGTTGCCGATTTTCAAGCCGGCATAGGTTTCGGACAAATCCAAATGGCTGTTGCGCCCCAAGGTGTCGCCGCCGACGCCCGCCGCTTGGACGTTCAGGTCGAATTTTTCCGTGCCGAAGTGTCCGCCCGCCGCCACGCCGTATTGGTCGCGGGGCTGGTTCATGCCGATGGGCAGCAGGGGGCGTTCGCCACGGTTTTGCGCGGTGATGTGCGCCGACAGTTTCAGGCGGTTGTTGTCGGCATCGATGTATTGGCGCACTTTTTGGACGATTTCCGCATCATTGACGGTGGCGGGTTGGGCGTTGTCGAGTGCGTGGCGGATTTCATCGGCGCTCAAGGGCCAGGTGGAGAGGTTGATTTTGATGATGTTGCGGTTGGCAAGCCAGTTAAGGTCTTCGTGCAGGCGGACGTTGGTGGGGATGAGTTGTTGTGCGGAAGCTGCCGAAGCGGCAAGTGCGAGTGCGGCCAGCAGGGCGCGGAGGTGGCTTTTCATGTGTGTGTACCGGAGTGGTTGTTGTGTTTTTCGGACAAGGGTGTGCCGAAGCGTGCGCACTGTAAGCGGTTTTCCCGCAGCCGACAAGCGGCTACACGGTAAAAAAAACGTAAACGAAGTTTTGTTTTGTTTTGTTTTGTTTTGTTTTGTTTTGTTTTGTTTTGTTTTGTTTTGTAAATTATTCTGTAATGCGCCGTGCGGATTTGTCAAGTTTTTTTACAAAAACGGCGTGCGGGAAAAAATCGGTTAAAATGGGGCATGATGATTCGCCATTTGTACAATGCTCTTTGGTATCCCGCCGCGCCTTTGTTGCGCCGTTATCTGCGCCGCCGCGCCCGTGCCGCGCCCGCTTATGCGGAACATTGGGGCGAACGCTTCGGTGCGGCGCACCCGCAGCCTGTGCGTGATGCTTTGTGGATTCATGCGGTGTCGGTGGGGGAAACGCGGGCGGCGCAGCCTTTGGCGGCGGCGTTGCGGCGGTATTTTCCCGATGCGCCGTTGCTGCTCACGCAGATGACGCCGACCGGACGGGCAACGGCGCAAGCCTTGTTCCCGCACGCGCAATGCCGTTATCTGCCCTATGACCGTGAGGATTGGGTGCGCCGTTTTGTGGCGGAACACCGTCCGCGTGTGGGGATTTTGATGGAAACGGAGCTGTGGCCGAATCTGATGCACGCGTGTGCGGCTGCGGGCGTGCCGCTTTTTTTGGCGAATGCGCGTTTGTCGGCGCGTTCGCAGCGCGGTTATGCGCGTATCGGGGCGTTGCTGCGTCCTGCCCTTGCCACTTTGGCGGGCTGTTACGCGCAAAGCGAAGCGGACGAGGCGCGTTTGCGCGACATCGGCGTGTTGCGGACGGCGGTGGCGGGCAACACCAAATTCGATATTGCTCCGCCCGATGCGGCGTATGCGTTGGCACAAACCTTTCGCCAACGCATCGGCGCACGCAGGGTGCTGGTGGCGGGCAGCACGCGCCACACCGAAACCTATGACGAGGCGGCGGAAATTTTGCGGGCGTGGCGGCAATATGCCGCGCCGCAGGATTTGTTGGTGGTCGTGCCGCGCCACCCCGAGCGTTTTGACGCGGTATGCGAAACGGCAGCGCAACTGGGTTTGCCGGTGCAACGGCGCAGCGACCATGCGCCCGTGTGCGCCGGCACGCGGGTGTGGGTGGGCGACAGCATGGGGGAATTGTTTGCCTATTATTTGGCGGCAGATGTGGTGTTTGTCGGCGGCAGCTTGGCAGACACGGGCTGCCAGAACATCATCGAGCCGCTCGCTTGCGGCAAAGCGGTGTTGTTCGGCACTTCCACCTACAATTTTCAAGACGCTTGCGACAAGGCACTGGCGGCGGGCGCGGCGCGGCAAATCGGCAGTGCGGCGGAATTGGTGCAAACCGCCGCCGCATGGCTGGACAATCCCGAAAGCTGCGCCCCGATGCGGGCAAACGCCGCCGCTTTTGTTGCCGCGCATCAAGGTGCGGCAGACCGCACCGCCGCCGCCATCGCCCGAGCGGTCGGAGCAGGGTGATGCAACGCAGGGATTTTCTTGCCGCCACGTTGGCATTGGGCGCGGGCGTGCCCGCCGCATGGCTGGGCTACCGCCACCTGAACCGTCCGCCAAGCATCAGCCTGAACAAAGTCGGCTTGCCGCTCGCCCACCTGCTGCGGGACGGCGCACTGCACCAAGCCCCGCAATCGCAACACCGTTGCCGCGTATTGATTTTGGGCGGCGGCGTGGCGGGCTTGAGTGCCGCTTGGCAACTGGCGCGGCGCGGCCGTCGCGATTTCGTTTTGGCAGAAGGCTTCGAGCGCAACGGCAACGCCGCCGCCTTTCATGCCGGTGCGGACTTGACTGCCCCCACAGGCGCACACTACCTTGCCCAGCCGTCTGCCGAAAGCACCGCCGTGCGCGATATGCTCGCCGACTTGGGCATCATGGCACAAAACGGCGCACAGCCGCGCTACCGCGACACCGATTTGGTACACGCCCCCGCCGAACGCCTGTGGTATCGCGGACAATGGCACGACGGCTTGCTGCCCGACAACCCCGATTCGCGCCGTTTTCTGCGCTTGGTTGCCAAGCTCAAACAGGCGCGTGGCGCAGACGGGCGCAAAGCCTTTGCCATACCGATTGTCGAATCGTCTGCCGATGAGGCGTGGCGGCGTTTGGACACCGACACCTTTGCCGCATGGCTCGGGCGCAACCGCTTCAAGCACCCCGATTTGCTGCATTATTTGGACTACTGCTGCCGCGACGACTACGGTCAGGGCATTGCCCGAGTGTCCGCATTTGCGGGCTTGCACTACTTCGCCGCCCGCGCCAACCCCAACGATGCGGTACTCACTTGGCAGGACGGCTTGAACCACCTTGCCGAAAAGCTGCGCCGCCGCATCGGTTTACGCGAGCTGCCGCATTTTCCCGCAGGCACGCATTGGCACGGCAACCCGCCCGCCGCGTGCGCCGCCGTTGCCCTTGCCGTGCGCGAACACGAACGCGGGGTAACGGTAACACTGCGCCACACCGCATCGGGGCAGACGGTGGCGGTGGAAGCGGAACGGGTGGTGTGCGCCATGCCGCTTCTGATGGCCGCCCGCATCATCGCCGGTGCGCCGCGCTACGGCTTTGGCGGCACCCTGCCCGAATACGCGCCTTGGCTGGTGGGCAATTTCGTGCTGCACCGTTTCCCGCAGGAAGCGGGCAAAAGCGAACTGGCATGGGACAATGTGGTACACGGCTCGTCCGGCTTGGGCTATGTGGTTGCCACACATCAGCTTATCCGCGCCGCCAAGCCCGCGCACACCGTGTTTACCGCCTACCGCGCCATGAACGGTGATACCCCCGCAAACATGCGCCGCCGTCTGCTCGATGCCGATGCCCAAGCCCTGATTGAACCCGCCGCCGCCGATTTGCTGACCGTATACGGCAAAGCCTTTTGGCAATGCGTTTCGCACATCGATTTGACCGTCCGCGCCCACGCCATGACCGTGCCGCAGCCGGGGTATCTGCACCGTGCCGATTTGACCGCGCTGCGGGCGCACCGCTCGCGCATCGTGTTTGCCCACAGCGATTTGAGCGGCTATTCGGTGTTTGAAGAAGCGGCGTATTGGGGGGTGCGGGCGGCAGACGCGGTGCTGGATTCGCTGTAAAATCCCGTCAAACAAAGGAACATCATCATGCATAAAGCCGTTTATTTGTGTATTGCCGTCTTTGCCATCGCCTTGGGGACGCTGTTTAACTATGGTCTGCTGGTGGACGATGATGACGGCGGTTCGCGCAGCCATGGCGGTGGTGGCGCGTTTATCGGCGGCGGCTTCGGCGGCGGACACAAGTGAACCGGCACGGCTTGTTGGACGCCTACGGCTGTCCGCCCGACCTGCTGCGCGATGCTTCCGCCCTGCAAACCGTCTTGCAAACGGCGGCGCAAGCGGCGGGCGCAACCGTCCTGTGGGCGCACTTTCACACCTTTGGCGGCGCGGGCGGCGTAACCGGCGTATTGCTGCTGGCGGAATCGCACATCAGCATTCATACTTGGCCCGAACACGGCTTTGCGGCTGCCGATGTGTTTGTGTGCGGGCAACTGCGCCTGCACGCGGCGCGGCGCATACTCGAGCAGTCCCTGCGCCCGCAGCACAGCGAATGGACGGAACACGGGCGCGGCGCGTTTGCCCCAAGTCGGGGCGTGCCGTCAGTAGAAAAGTTTAATTAGATGACACATTCTGGAAAGTGAAGGGCATCAAATCACGTCCCGCAAATACGCTGCCAGCGTTTGCGGCGTAACGAAAACCAAGCCATACATCGCCCGCAGCGATTTGGCTTGGTTTTCGTCAATGTCGGTAACCAGCAGCAGAAAACGGTCGGCGGCGATGCCCAAACGTTTGCGCAAATTCAAATATTTGTCCAGTTCGCGGCGGTATTCGCCGCTTTTGCATTCAATCACGAGCGGTTCGCGCCCCGCCGCCAGAAACACCACGTCCAATTCGTGCAAATCTTGGTTGTGGAAACGGATTTTGACGGAACGGGCGCAGGAAAAGCCGTATTGTTTGCCGCGCTTGGCGGCGTGTTCCAGCAGCACGCCCAAAGCAAACCATTCCAGCCAGCCGCCTTGGAAAAACTGGCGTACGGGCGCGGCGTTTTGCAGTTTCAGATGCAGCAGTTTGTCGGTTTTTTGGTAGCGGTAGCCGGAAAACAGGGTGTGGCTGTAAAACTCGCGGCAGATGCGGTTGAGGTTTTGCGCGTCTTTTTGGCTGTATTTTTTCAAATCAAAATTCACGCCGCTATGTTTGTTGTGGTATGCCCAAGCAATTTTGCCGATGATGTCTTGAAACAGGTCGTGGTGTTTGCCGATGGCGGCGGCGGCTTCGTCATAATAGCCGCTCATGTCCACCGCGCCGTAGTCAAATTCGGCGCGGATGTTTTTTGGGCAAACCATGTTTTCAAGGCTTGGTGCTGCGCGGCGGTGGTGAGGGTGTCGGTGTTTGAAAATTTTATGTTGTTCAATGGGTTATTGCAATTTTTCGGGGGGGTACGCCGTCTGCAGACGCTTCGCGCAGCACGTCCAGCTCGCGCAGGGCGGCGGTGTAGCGGGCGAGAATCTGGTTGATGAAGTGGACGGCATCGTAAAGTTTGGTTTCGCCGCCGCATCGGGCGCAATGTCCCGCACCGGCGGGCGCGGTATGTTCGCCCAAGTGTTTGCAATGGGGGCAACGGTAAATGCTCATGTTTTGTTTCCTTGTTTGGATTGATAAAGTCTTCAGTCTGCCCGCACCACCCATTCGCCGTTTTCGCACCGCAAACGCCCCTGCCTTGCGCCGCCGTTGTCGGGCAGCCCGTAGTCCACCACCACGCACACGCCTTCGCCGCGCAAACGTTCGATTTCGCGGCGGGCGGCGGCAAGGTCGGTGTGGGCAACGGCAACGGTTTGCGGTGTGCCGTCCGACAATTCGCCGGCAAAACGGCGCAAATCGAAGCTGAAGCCCGTTGCCGGACGCGCCCGTCCGAAATACGCGCCCAAGCCGTCATAGCGTCCGCCCCGCGCCACCGCATCGTGGTGTTCGCGGGTGTAGGCGGCGTAGAGCAAACCCGTGTGGTAGTGGTCCACGCGCACTTCCGCCAAATCGATGTGCAGGTCTTGCTCGGGGAAGGATTGGCAGATTTGTTCCAGCTCGTCAATGGCTTGGGAGACGGCTGCCAGTTGCGGCAAACGTTGGCGGGCGTGGCGCGGCACGTCGCGTCCGCCGTACAATTCCGTCAGTGCGGCAAAGGCTTGCGCCCAAATGTTGTCCAAACGCCATTCGGCGGCAAGCGCGGCAACGGCGGCGCGGTCTTTGTTTTGCAATTGCGCCAACAGGCTGTGGCTTTGGGCTTGGTCGAGCGCGGCGGCGCGGGCAAGGGCGCGGAAAATGCCGATGTGTCCCAATGCCAGCATCACCGGTTCGTGGCACACCAATGCCAATGATTTCAACATCAAATCAATCAGCTCGATGTCGGCAGCCAAATCCGCGCAGCCGTACAGCTCCGCGCCTGTTTGAAACGGCTCGCGGGTGGTGAGGAAACCGTCGGGCTTGGCGTGCAGCACGGGCGCGGCGTAACACAGGCGGTTGATGCCCTGATTGGCGGCGAGCAGGTGGGCGTCGATGCGGGCAACCTGCGGGGTGATGTCGGCGCGAATGCCCAACTGCCTGCCGCTAATCGGGTCGAGCAGGCGTATGGTTTTTAACGACAAACCTTGGTCGATATGGGTCAGCAGCGCATCGCCGTATTCCAAAAGCGGCGGATAAACAGGCTCGTAGCCGTGCAGACGGAACAGTGCCAATATGCTTTGTTTGCGCTCTTCGAGATGGCGGGCGCGGCGGGGCAGAATGTCGGCGATGTGTTCGGGAAGCTGCCAAGTTTGCATCATGGGGTTTCCTTGTGGTGAATGGTGGTGCGGCAGGCGCGTTTACATTTTGCGGGGCAGACTTTAACACAATTTGCCGCAACGTGGCAGCTTGGGCGCGGTTTGAAAAACTTTACACTTTTTTCGTTAAGAAATCGCGGCTTCGGTCTTGCATCGGCGGCGGATTTTTCGTTTAATCGCGCCTGCCGTCCAAGCGTGTTTTGGGACTCGGTGTGTTCCGAACGGCAAATCAGGTATCTTGTTTGAACAATAAAAGGAAGTGATTCAATGAACACAAAAAATCTGCTTGCCTGCACCCTTGCCGCCCTGTTTGCTGCCGCTTGCGGCGGTGGCGGACAACAACAAAGCGGCGAAGCCCAAACGCCCGCCGCTTCCGGCAGCAGCCCCGCACCCGCCGCCCTGCCCGCCACCGCCGAACTGAACATCTACAACTGGTCGGACTACGTAGACCCCGCCACCGTTGCCGCCTTCGGCAAAGAAAACGGCGTGAAAGTCAATGAAGCCTTTTACGACAGCAACGAAGTATTGGAAGCCAAAATCCTGACCGGCAAATCGGGCTTTGACTTGGTTGCCCCGTCCATTTCCAACGTCGGCCGCCAAATCAAAGCGGGCGCATACCAGCCCATCGACAAAAGCCAAATCCCCAACTACAACAACCTCGACCCCGAAATGCTGAAAATGATGGAGCAGGTCGACCCCGGCAACAAATACGCCGTACCGTATTTCTGGGGCATCAACACCCTTGCCATCAACACCGCCCAAGTGGCAAAAGCACTGGGCAGCGACCAACTGCCCGAAAACGAATGGGACTTGGTATTCAAACCCGAATACACCTCCAAACTCAAAAGCTGCGGCATCAGCTTCATCGACAGCCCCGTAGAGCAATTTCCGCTCGCGCTCAAATACTTGGGCAAAGACCCCAACAGCGAAAAGCCCGAAGACTTGGAAGCGGCGGCCGCACTGATGAAAACCGTGCGCGGCGACATCAAACGCTTCAGCTCGTCCGGCTACATTGACAACATCGCCAAAGGCGAATTGTGCGTTGCCATCGGCTACGGCGGCGACCTGAACATCGCCAAACGCCGTGCCAAAGAATCGGGCGGCAACATCGACATCGCCGTACTCACCCCGAAAACCGGCGTGGGCGTATGGATTGACTCGTTCATGATTCCCAAAGACGCGAAAAACGTTGCCAACGCGCACAAATACATCAACCACACCCTGAACCCCAAAGTGGCGGCGCAAAACGGCGATTTTGTTACCTACGCGCCCGGCGCCAAACAGGCACGCGAACTGATGAAGCCCGAATTTTCGCAAGACCCGTCCATCTTCCCCAGCGAGCAAACCCGTGCCAACAGCTTTGTGATTCTGCCCAAATCGCCCGAAGCGATTAAGCTGCAAACCAAGCTGTGGCAGGGCTTGAAAGCGGGCAAGTAGGCAGAGCGCGTTTTCTACTGAAAATCAACATAATACAAAAATACCGTCATTCCCGCGCAGGCGGGAATCCAATGCCCGATGCTTGGCAAGCCATGTTGTATCAAGGTTTGTCGTGCTTCGACTTGGATTCCCGCCTGCGCGGGAACGACGGTGTGGTGTTTTTTCAGTCAATTGATGACACGCCTAGTATGCAAAACACCGTTATTCCCGCAAACGCAGGAATGACGGTGCTTTATGGTGCTGCGTTCACAATCCCAATTTATCCCACATTTCATCAACCTGCTTCACCGTTGCCGCATCGCGCTCAATCACGCGCCCCCATTCGCGCTGCGTTTCGCCCGCCCATTTGTGGGTCGCGTCCAAGCCCATTTTTCCGCCCAAACCGCTCACGGGACTGGCAAAATCCAAATAATCAATCGGCGTGTTTTCCATCAAAACCGTGTCGCGCACGGGATCCATGCGCGTGGTTACCGCCCAAATCACTTCTTTCCAGTCGCGGCAGTCAATATCATCGTCCACCACAATGATGAATTTGGTGTACATAAACTGGCGCAAAAACGACCAACAGCCCATCATCACCCGTTTGGCGTGTCCCGCATACTGTTTTTTAATGGAAACCACCGCCATGCGGTAGGAACAGCCTTCGGGCGGCAGGTAAAAATCCACAATTTCGGGAAACTGTTTTTGCAGCAAAGGCACAAACACTTCGTTTAACGCCACGCCCAACACCGCCGGTTCGTCAGGCGGTTTGCCGGTGTAGGTGCTGTGGTAAATCGGATTTTCGCGCATGGTGATGCGTTCCACCGTCAGCACGGGGAAACGGTCTTGCTCGTTGTAATAGCCGGTGTGGTCGCCGTAGGGCCCTTCCAGCGCGGTTTCATCGGGGTGAATCACGCCTTCCAACACGATTTCGGCGCGGGCGGGAACGTGCAAATCGTTGCCGATGCACTTTACCAACTCCGTCCGCGCCCCGCGCAGCAAGCCCGCAAACTGGTATTCGCTCAAAGTGTCGGGAACGGGCGTTACCGCGCCGAGAATGGTGGCAGGGTCGCAGCCCAACACCACCGCAACGGGATAAGGCGTGTCGGGGTGCAATTTCTTGTGCGCCTGAAAATCCAATGCGCCGCCGCGATGCGCCAGCCAGCGCATAATCAATTTATTTTTGCCGATAAGCTGTTGGCGGTAAATACCTAAATTTTGACGTTTTTTGTGCGGGCCGCGCGTAACGGTCAAACCCCAAGTAATCAAAGGCGCAACGTCGCCCGCCCAGCAATGTTGAATCGGCAGGCGGGTCAAATCCACGTTTTCCCCTTCCCAAACAATTTGTTGGCAAGGCGCGTTTTTGACGATGTTCGGCGACATGCTCCAAATGTCCTTCAGCAAAGGCAGTTTGGCAAACGCGTCTTTGATGCCTTTGGGCGGTTCGGGTTCTTTCAGGTAGGCGAGCGTTTGACCGATTTCGCGCAGTTTGGCGGGGCTGTCCGCGCCCATGCCCGCCGCCACCCGCGCGGTCGTGCCGAACAGGTTGGCGAGGACGGGAAATTCGTAGCGCGTGCCGTCTTGCCGCACCGCGTTTTCAAACAACAACGCCGCGTCGCCCTGCCGCAATACGCGGTCGGCGATTTCGGTCATCTGCAAATGCGGGGAAACGGGCGCGGCGATGCGTTTGAGTTCGCCCTGTTGTTCCAATTGGGCGATAAATTCTCGTAAATCTTTGTATTTCATTTAAATTATTTTATAAATTTTGTGTGAATACTTAATTTTAACAAAGGTATTGAGTTATGTGTTTCTTGATTTTTATTTATAAATAAATCATATATTTAAAATTTTTCTTTAAAAAAATCTTGACAAGGATGCAGGGGGGGTAAATTTTCGAAAAATTTCGTAAATACATGGAGATGATTATGAAAAAATTGAAGCAATTTAACCGTGCATTGTTGGCGGCAGTATGGGTTTTTGCTTGTGTTGCACCTGCTGGAGCAAAGAGCTACCGTCAAACAAATCAAAGTGGCATTATTTCTTGTGCATTTGAACCAAAAAATAATGAAGTTAAATTTAAAATTAAGTGGGGTAGTTATTTAAAAACATTGAGTGGAGAAAACAAATCGGGTGGCAAGGTTATTTTTAATTTTATGGATTATGATGGCGCAGGATTAACACTTTATATTTATCCTGATAAAGGTAGTGTTATAGATTGTCATAGAAATTTATCTCTTAGTCAGTTAGAAGAAAAGTATGGGGGTAATAGTCCTATAGAAATTTTTACTTGCGGACGGAATAAGAGTTGTTGAGAAATTAGCAGTTATCTGTGCCATAAATGAATATTTAAGTTTTTTAAAAGTCCCTATATTTACCAGTATGGGGACTTTTAATTACTAGAAAGTTAGAAATTTTTAAATTTAACTATATATTTAAGTATTGATTAATTTCAATCTGATATGGATGGACTTGACAGGCGTTGTGGTTTACACTTGTGCCGTTCCGTTTGAGAGAAGGGGAAAATACATGACGAATCTTGTTTATACCGCTTATCCCGAAGCCGATTTGCGCGAAATCGCCGATACGCTCAACGGCCGGCGCGGCAGCAAGGACGATGTGTTGCACCGTTTCGGTCTGCCCGATGAGGGCAGCCGCCGCCATTTGAAAGTGCCGCAGCTTTGGCGCGTGTTGCAAGCGGTGTTTACCGGTGCCGACACGCCCGACAACGATAAGCTGATTGCCGCGATAGACGGCGTGGAATATTTGGACGGCTGGAGCGACATGGGCGCGGCGTACATCGGTGCGGCAGACACGGCAGACATTGCCCGTGTGTTGGCGCAGGTGGATTTCGACAGCCGTTGGCAGGTGTTTGCCCAATCGCTCAAGCAGTCGGCGGAAGGGGTATCGGAAAGCGATTTGGCGGCGTTTGACGAAGCCTTCCGTTTGCAGGGCAGCGAAGAATTTGAAGCTTGCGATGCGCCGGAGCGTGTGGCGGAAATGCGGGACTGGTTCGGCAAGTTGTGCGCTTTTTACCGTGATGCGGCGGCAGAGGGCTGCGGGGTGATTGTGTCGTTTGCGGCGCACGTTTAGGGCGTGTCATCAATTGCTTTGCAAAGCGGTTTTTCAAGCAAAAATCCGCAGATGCAAGGCGAAAATCCGCGCAAGGTCGGACACCTTGCAGGGATTTTCAACACGGCAGGTGCGGATTTTAGCTGAAAATACCGCCGCATAAGTAAATGACGACACGCCCTAAAGCATGATGTGAAGGTTGGCTTGTAACGGCAGGTCGGGTGTGTTTGCCCGACCTGCTTTCGGTTTTGCGGCTTGATGATGACAAGGTGGTGCGGATATGTGGCGCAGATGTGTGTTGCCGGCATTTTGTGCGGGCGCGGTGGCGGCGTTTTTTCTGCCCGTGCGCGGCAGTTGGACGGTGTGGGCGGGGTTGTGGTTTGCGGCGGCGGCGGGTTCGGCATGGGCGTTTTACGCGGGGCGGCGGACGGGTTTGGCGGTGATGTTGGGGCTGTTTTGTGCGGTGTCGGGCATGGTGTATGCTTTGTGGCGCACGCAGCTTGCTTTGGACGCGCAATGGGCGGTGGCGCAGTCGCCGCAGTCGGTGCAATTGGATATTCGGGTGCGCGGTTTGCCCGAGCGTGCCGACAAAAGCAGCCGTTTTGTTGCCGATGCGCGGACGGAAGACGGGCGCGAATACCGTTTGTTGTTTTACGATTATTCGGGGCGGGTGTGGCAAACGGGCGAGCGTTGGCGGGTGCGGGCAAGGGTGCGTGCGCCTTTGGGCATGCGTAATCCGGCGGGATTTGACCGCGAAGCGTGGGCATTGGCAAACGGCATTGACGGTTTGGCATCGTTGGGAAAGGAGCGTACGGCGTTGCCCTCCGGTGCGTGGGCGTGGGCAGACATCGGGCATTGGCGGGCGAAAATCGCGGCGGCGTGGCGGCGCACCGGTGCGGGCGTGTCCAACGGGGCGGGTTTGATGCGGGCGTTGTCGGTGGGCGACCGTTCGGGCTTGCCGCACGATGTGTGGGCGGCGTTCCGTCCTTTGGGCTTGAACCATTTGGTGAGCATTTCGGGTTTGCACATTTCGATGGTGGCGGTGATGGCGGGTTTGCTGTGCCGTTGGCTGATGCGGCGGCTGCGGCGCGTGCCGGCGCGACCGCGTTTGTGGCAGTTGGGCGCGGGCGTGGCGGCGGCGGCAGTGTACACGGGTTTGGCGGGCTTTGAGATTCCCGCCCTGCGCAGCCTGTTGATGCTGTGCGTGTTTGCATGGGCATGGGCGCGGCGCGGCACGCAAACGGCGTGGCAGGTGTGGTGGACGGCGTTGGCGGGCGTGCTGCTGCTGCAACCTGCGGCGGTACTGACGGCGGGCTTTTGGTTGTCGTTCGGCTTGGTGGCAACGCTGTTGTGGACATTGGCAAACCGCTTGCCCGAACACAAATGGTGGCAGGCGGTGCGCGGACAATGGGCGGCGACTTTGGTGGGGGGTATCGGTGCGGCGCATTTTTTCGGCACTTTGCCCGTGTTCAGCCTGCCCGTGAACGCGGTGGCGATTCCCTTGTTTTCGTGGGTGCTGGTGCCGGTGGCGTTGTTGTCGTCGGTGTCGCCGTTTGATTTTGTGCGCGACTGGGCGGCGGTGTTGGGCGAATGGGTCAGCACGGCATTGCTGTGGCTGGGGGCGCGTTTGCCCGACATGGCACTGGCACAAGCACCTGCGCCGGTATTGCTGACGGCATTGGCGGGCGCATTTTTGCTGCTGCTGCCGCAGGGCGGAAGATGGCGGCCGTTGGCGTGTTGTGCCATCGCCGTGTTTTTGCTCTACCGCCCGCCCGCACCGCAAGCCCCTTTGACCGTGCGCGTGTGGGACGTGGGACAAGGCCTGTCGGTACTGCTGCAAACCCCGTCCCAAAACGTCCTGTTCGACACCGGCACGCCCGCCGCCGCCGAAATGGCACTGCTGCCCAACCTGCGCGCCTTGGGCATCGGTAAACTCGATGCCCTGATATTGTCGCACCACGACGACGACCACGACGGCGGCTATCCCGCCCTTGCCAAAGCCCTGAAAATCAAAAAACTGTGGGCAGGTCAGCCCGAACACTATCCCCAAGCGCGGGCGCAGCATTGCGCGGACGGCACCCGTTGGCAAAGCGGCGGCACCGTCTTTGAATTTCTCACCCCGCCGCCCGCCGCCAACGCCAAAGACAACGAAAAAAGCTGCGTACTGCGCGTGATTGCCAACGGACGCGCCATCTTGATTACCGGCGACTTGGGCGTGGCGGGCGAACGCGCCATAATGGCAAAATACGGCAGCGCACTCTACAGCAACGTGCTGGTGTTGGGGCATCACGGCAGCAAAACCTCGACAGCCGAAGCATTTTTGGACACGGTCGAGCCGGAAACCGCCATCGCCGCCAACGGCTTTGCCAACGCCTTCCGCCACCCCCACCCCGAAGTGGTTGCCAGACTTGAAGCACGGCAAATCGAACTGCTGCGTACCGACCACGACGGCGCGGCGGTGCTGGTGTTTGGTGCGGACGGCATCGGGCGTGTGGCGCACCCCCGCAAATGGTGGCAGCGCAAGCCCTTGTAGCAAAAAAATTCGGGCAGCCCGCGCACACCTGCACAAGCTGCCCGAATCATCGCGCTTGGGTCGTATGGTTTTCCATACGGCGTTGGCTTGCCTTGCCGTATTATCCATACTGTCTGCGGCTTGCCGCCTTGTCTGAAAAATCAATCATTTCAACTATAGTTGATTAAAATCGTAACGATACGGCGTTGCCAACGCCCTTATGTACTACCCGTACACGGCGGGCGTTGCCGCCTTGTCTCGTTTTTATTTTTATCAACTATATATCATCAATTGACTGAAAAAACGCTGTGCTGTCATTTCCACCTGCGCGGGAATCCGAGTCAAAGCACGACAAACCTTGATAAAACATCGCTTGCCAAGCATTGCACAGTGGATTCCCGCCTACGCGGGCATAACGGCGTATTTTTATATTGCACTGATTTTCAGTAAGAATTTGAATGATGACACGCCTAGCCGACCTTATCGCCCGCCTGCGCCCCCGCGTGCGCTTCCAGCAAATGCAACTTGCCGTCCGCGCCCGCCGCCGACAAAATCATGCCCTCCGACACGCCGAATTTCGCCATTTTACGCGGCGCGAAATTCGCCACCGCAATCACCGTTTTGCCAATCAAAACCGCAGGTTCGGGATAGCTGGCGGCGATGCCCGAAAAAATCGTGCGCTGTTCAAAACCGAAATCCAAGCTGAATTTCAACAACTTGCTGCTGCCTTCCACCGCTTCGCAGTTCAGCACCTTTGCCACGCGCATATCCACCTTCAAAAAGTCGTCAAACGAACATTGCGCGGCAACCGGCTCGTAAGCCGATGATTGGGCTTCGTTTTGTTCGGGCGCGGGCGCGGCGGCTTTGTTGGCTTCAATCAAATCGTTCACTTGTTTTTCCTCGATTCTGTGCATTAAGTGTTTGTAGGGATTGATGATGTGGTTTTCAGACAGCGTGCGCGTGCTATCCTGCCACGTCAGCGTGTCCACATTCAAAAACGCGGCGGCCTGTTGTGCCACTTTCGGCAGCACGGGCGACAAATACACCGACAAGATTTTAAAAGCGTTAATCAATTCGCTGCACACCTCGTGCAAACGCGCCGCCTGTTCGGGCTGCTTCGCCAGCTCCCAAGGCTTGTTGGCATCGGTGTATTCGTTCACCGCGTCCGCCAGCGTCATGATGTCGCGCATGGCTTTGGCGTATTCGCGGTTTTCGTAATCGGCGGCGATTTGTTCCGATTGTTCAACCAGTTGATTAATCAACGGGCTGCCTGAAACGTCCCGCAAACGCCCGTCAAAACGTTTGGCGACAAAGCCCGCCGCCCGCGCCGCGATATTGACGTATTTGCCGACCAAATCGCTGTTTACGCGACCGATAAAATCGTTTAAATTCAAATCAATGTCTTCAATTTTGCTGTTGAGCTTGGCGGCGATGTAGTAGCGCATCCATTCGGGATTCAGACCTTGTTCCAAATACGATTTTGCGGTGATAAACGTGCCGCGCGATTTGGACATTTTCGCGCCGTCCACCGTCAAAAATCCGTGTGCAAACACGGCGGTGGGCGCGCGGTGGCCGCTAAATTTCAGCATCGCCGGCCAAAACAGGGCGTGGAAATACAAAATGTCTTTGCCGATGAAATGATACATTTCCGCATCGCTGTCGGCGCGGAAATAATCGTCAAAATTCAAGCCGATGCGTTCGCACAGATTTTGAAACGAAGCCATATAGCCTACGGGCGCGTCCAGCCACACATAAAAGTATTTGCCGGGCGCATCGGGAATTTCAAAGCCGAAATAGGGCGCATCGCGGGAAATATCCCAATCCGACAAGGTGTTGTCGCCGTTTTCGCCCAACCATTCTTTCATTTTGTTCAGGGCTTCGGGCTGGAGGTGGGCTTGCACGCGCCCGTTTGCCAGCGTGGTGCTGCCTGCCGTCCATTCGCGCAGGTAGTCGGCGCATTCGCCTAATTTGAAAAAGAAATGTTCGGATTCGCGCAGTTCGGGTTTCGCGCCGGAGACGGCGGAATAGGGGTTAATCAGTTCGGCGGGGGTGTAAGTCGCGCCGCAGGCTTCGCAGTTGTCGCCGTATTGGTCTTGGGCGCGGCATTTGGGGCATTCGCCTTTGACGAAACGGTCGGGCAGGAACATTTGTTTTTCGGGGTCAAACAGTTGTTCAATCACGCGGCTTTCAATTTTGCCGTTGGCTTTGAGGGCGCGGTAAATCTGTTCGGAAAACTGTTTGTTTTCAGGGGAGTGGGTGCTGTAATAATTGTCGTAGCCGATGTGGAAGCCGGTGAAGTCCGCCAAGTGTTCTTCGCGCACGCGGGCAATCATGTCTTCGGGGGCGATGCCTTGTTTTTCGGCGGCGAGCATCACGGGCGTGCCGTGCGCGTCGTCGGCGCAGCAGTAGTGGCAGGTGTGGCCGCGCAGTTTTTGAAAGCGCACCCAAATATCGGTTTGGATATGCTCGACCATGTGTCCCAAGTGAATGGAACCGTTGGCGTAGGGCAGGGCGGAGGTTACGAGGATTTTGCGTTTGGGGGTGGCGGTCATGCTGTTTCCTTGCGGTGTCGGGTTGCGGGGCAACGGCAAATGATGCGCTGCGGTTTGAAATTTATCGGGTTTTTCGCGGCAATACGGGGCGCGGAGTGGGGCGATTATGCCACAAAACCGTTTGTTTGGTGGTGTTTTGGCGGCAGGGCGGCGGCGGCTTGGTCTATAATTTGGTGTTTGCAGTTGTTGTTTTGTTGTACTTTATGAGTGTCCGTTTTACCCGCCGCCGTTTTTTGGGCGGCAGTGCCGCGTTGCTGGCGGCGTCTTGCACCAACCCCGCCGCTTACCGCTTGCCCGAAAGCGATGCTTCCGCTTTGCCGTATTATCCGCCGTCTTTGTCGGGCTTGCGCGGCGACCACGACGGCAGCCAACACGCCGCACACGGCGTTGCTTTGGGCGGCAAACGCCATGCTTTGCCCGAAGATGGGGGCGAACAATGCGATTTGCTGGTGGTGGGCGCGGGCATCAGTGGGCTGACCGCCGCCTATCTCTACCGCAAAGCCAAACCCGATGCCCAAATCCTGATTCTCGACAACCACGACGATTTCGGCGGCCATGCCAAGCGCAACGAATTTGTGGTGGACGGCAAAACCCTGATTACCTACGGCGGCAGCGAGTCGCTGGACGCGCCCGAAAGCAGCTTTTCCAAAAACGCCCACGCGCTGCTGAAAGAATTGGGCGTGGACTACCGAAAATTTCATCAATATTTTCAAAAAGATTTGTATGCGAAACAATGGGGCTTGAGCAAAGGCGTGTTGTTTGGCGCGGCATCGTTCGGGCAAGATATGGTGGTGGCGGGCGATCTGAACGACCCGACAACCGCCGCCGCCGCGATTGCGCGTTTTCCGCTTCCCGAAGCCGACCGCGCCGCGCTCACCGAACTGTACACGCGCCCCAAAGACTATTTGCGCGGCAAATCACGCAAGCAAAGGCAATATTTTGCCGAAAAAACCGATTATTATGCTTTTTTGCGCGACACGGTGAAGCTGCCGCACCATGCCTTACGCTTTCTTGCCAACATCAGTTCCGAATACTGGGGACATGCCATTAACGCCGTTTCTGTGGGCGAAGCGGCGGAAAACGGCTATCCGGGAACGCAAAAACTGGCGTTGCCTGTGGAAAAAGCAGCGAAAGAACCCTACATCTACCATTTTCCGGACGGCAATGCTTCGATTGCCCGTTTGCTGGTACGCAAGCTGATTCCCGCCGCCGCTTCGGGCAGCACGATGGAAGACATCGTTACCGCGCCGTTTGACTACGCGCAATTGGACAAGCCCGAGCATCGTGTCCGTTTGCGCTTGAACAGCACCGCCGTGCATTTGGAAAACCGCGATGGCGCGGTGGCGGCGCTGTATGTCGGCAAGGACGGCGCACTCAAACGGGTGTCGGCGCGGCAGTGCGTGTTTGCCGGACACGCTGCTTTGGCGGCGCGGATTGTGCCGCAAATGCCGCAAGCGCAGCAAAACGCGATGAAAAGCAATGTGAAAATTCCGATGGTGTATGCCAAAGTGGCGCTGAAAAACGCCCGTGCGTTCAAAAAATTGGGCGTGTATTCGCTGTATGCGCCCGATGCGCCGTATTGTTTGCTGCAACTGGACGACCCCGTAAACATCGGCAGCTACCGCCACGCCGCCACGCCGGACGAACCCATCGTGCTGCACGCCGTCCGCATCGCCACCGCTTTTGACGGCGCGGACGCGCGCGCCATGTATCGCGGCGGACGGGCGCGTTTGGCGGGGCAGGACTTGGCGGCTTTGGAAGCGGAATTGCGCGGGCAGTTGGCGGGGCTGTACCGTTTGGCGGGTGAGTCTTTGGACGATGTGCTGGCGGGCATCACCTTCAACCGTTGGTCGCACGGCTACAGCTATGAGCAGGTGCCGTTGTGGGACTCTGACGAAGCCGCCGCACGCGCCACCGCGCAAATGCAAAAGCGTGTGGGCAATATCGTGATGGCGGGGACGGACGTGGCGTGGAAGCCGTATTTGCAGGACGCGGTGGAACAGGCGTTCCGTGCGGTGGCGCAGCTTGCGGCTTAAGGCGTGTGCAAACGGATATTTTTTAGCATTTTGTAAGTGTTGTGTTAGAATTGCCGTCTTGCCGTCCGTAAGGGGCGGCGGCGTGAAGGAGTCTGCATGAATATCACCGTTTTGGGGGCGGGCGCGTGGGGAACGGCGCTGGCGGTGCATTTTGCCGTACACGGTCATCGCACGGCTTTGTGGACGCGCAATCCCGAGCATGCCGCCCAAATGCGTCTGCACCGTGAAAACCGCCGCTATCTGCCCGATGTCGCGCTGCCGGCGCAATTGTCGCCGCACAGCGAGTTGGCAGACGCGTTGCGCGGTTGCGAATTGTTGTTGGCGGTCGTGCCGGTGGCGGCGTTGCGCGGCTGCATGGAAGCGGTACGCGGTGCGGGCGGGGCGGGTATTCCCGTGCTGGCGGCGTGCAAGGGCTTTGAGCCGCAAAGCGGTTTGCTGCCGTTTCAGGTGCTGGCGCAGGTGTTGCCCGACAACGGCAAAACCGGCGTGCTCTCCGGCCCGAGCTTCGCGCAGGAATTGGCGCGGCAACTGCCTTGTGCCGTGTGTTTGGCAGGCAACGATGCGGCGTGGATACGCGCCCTGTCTGCCGAACTGAATACCGCCGTGATGCGCCTGTATGCCAATGAAGACGTTGTCGGCGTGTGTGTCGGCGGCGCGGTCAAAAACGTGATGGCGATTGCCGCCGGCTTGAGCGACGGCTTGGGCTTGGGCATGAACGCCCGTGCCGCCCTGATGACGCGCGGTTTGGCGGAAATGAACCGCTTGGCGGTGGCGATGGGCGCACAGGAAACCACCATGATGGGTTTGTCGGGCATGGGCGATTTGCTGCTCACCTGCACCGGCGCACTCTCGCGCAACCGTCAAGTGGGCTTGGCGCTGGCACAAGGGCAAACCCTGCCGCAGGCGCTTGCCGCGCTCAGACACGTTGCCGAAGGCGTGCCTGCCGTTGCCGAAGTGTGCCGCGCCGCACGGCACTACCGAATCGACATGCCCGTCAGCCAAGCCCTGTTTGACCTGTTTGAAGGACGCACCGCCGCCGCCGACATCGCCGCCCGCCTGATGCGGCGCGAACCCACCGGCGAACACACCCGCGCCCCCGCACAAATTTCAGAGAAATAAAGCCACTATGAACCGCAACTTAGAACAACTTGAAAACAAACTGCGCGAGCTGATTGGCACAATCGGCACCAAACAGGCCGACTGCGACCGTTTGGCGAGCGAATTGGACGAATCGCGCCGCCAAGCACAAGAAGAAGTCGGACGGCTGCACGGCGAATTGGCGGCACAAGCTGCCGAACTGGAAGCCGAGCGCAAGAAAAAACCGGGCGACGCCGCCGCCCAAAAATTCATCGGCGAGCTGGAAGACAAACTCGCCTTTCACGAACAGCAGATTGAATTATTGGAAAAAGAGCGCGTCAATTTGCGCGACCAAATCACCTTTTTGCAAAACAACCTGCACAAATGCGAACAAGATTGGCAGCAAAAATTCGACAACGCCCAAAGCGCGTGGGAAGACAAACGCCAACAACTGGACGACCGTTGCCGCGAAAGTGCCCAATTGCTTCAGGAAAAAGAAGCGCACTGGGAAGCACTGGCACACGAGCGCGACCTGAACGCGCAAGGCAGGGAACGCGAGTGGCAGGAGCGCCTGTCGGAAAGCCAGTCGGCAGCCGAACGCCGCTACCGCGAATTGGAAGACGCCCTTCGCGCCGCCGAACGCCGTGCCGAAAAACAACTGCGCGAATGGCACGAAAAAATCAAAACGGTGGAAAACCATGCCGCCGATGAAAACGAACGCCTGCACAAACAATTACAAGCCACACAAAAGCACGCGGACGAGCGGGTGAAATCCCTGCAGCTTCAGCTTTCCGAAACCGAAAGCCGCGCCGAACACGAAATCGGCGATTTGGCACACAAGCTGCAAACCGCCCGCGACGAAGCGGAAACGCAGCGCAAAGAATGGGCGGACAAGCTGCACACCGCCGAAAAAGAATCGCAGGAATTTGAAGCCAAGCTTTATGTTGCCGAAAAAGCCGCCGACCGCCACATCAAAGAGCTGCAAAATAAAGTCAAAGAACTGCAAAACGACTTGCTCGAAACGCAGGACTTGCTGGAACACGAACGCAAGGAATTCGGTTTCCGCCTGCAAGACAGCAAAGATGCGGCAGACAAACAAATGACGGCGCTGCGCGATGAGCTCAAAGCGGCGCAACAGGCGGCGAAAGACACCGAAACGGCGTGGGCGGAAAAACTCAACCGCAACGGCGAGCAAATGGACAATCTGCGTAAAGAGTTGGCAGAAAAAGAAAACGAGCTGCAATTGCACGAAGAAAAAACGCAGCGCCGTTTGGACGAGGCACAGCACCAGCAGGCGCGTTTGAACGAGCGTTTGGCGGAGCAGTCCGAGCGGCACAAGCGCGAAACCGCGCAGCTTAAAGAACGCCACGAGCAGGAAATGAACACGGTCAGCCAAACCCTGAGCCGCCAAATCGGCAGCCTGAACGAGCAGATTAAAAACGAAAAAACCGCTTTGCAAACGCAAATGCTCAAACTCAATACCCAAAATCAGGAATACCGCAGCCTGCTTTTGCAAAGTGCGGGCGACATCCGCAAGTTGCTGGCGCGTCTGCCCGTGCAAGACGACGTGTCGGAAGGGAGTGAGCCATGAACATCGAACAAATCAACGTTTCCATTTTGAACCGCCGTTTTACCATCGGCACGCCCGAAGCGGAGCGCGGCACCTTGCTGCAGGCGGTGGATTTGCTCAATCAGAAAATCACGGCGATTCAAACCGCAGGGCGCAATATGGAAACCGATAAGGTGGTGATTATGGCGGCGCTGAACCTCACCCACGATTTGCTCAAGCAGATTAACGAAAATAAATCGTTGGCAGAAACGCAAATCGGCGGTAAAATAGACGCCCTGATTGAGTTGTGCGACAGTGCGCTCAAATAAGTTTTTCCCTGCGGTGTTCGTGAAGGCATACATTCCTTTGAACCAATAAAGTTTGCTTCAGGTTGTCGGGAGCTGCAGCAGGTGCGCGCGTTCCGCTTGCGGAATGTACCCGAAGCTGCCCGAGACGACCGCCTTGTTTACAAGGTTCAAGCGGACTCAGCCGAATCGGCATCTGCGGGGTTCTGCATCAGCACACCATCTGTTTGAAAGCAGATGGTGTGTTTTTTTAGGGCTTTAGGGCGTGTCGTCAATTGACCGGAAAACCTCTGCACCGTCATTCCCGCGCAGGTGTAGCTTGGGTTGGCGCGAAGCACAAACCCAATAAAATCCATAAATTTTCGGAAAAATGTTGGGTTTTCACTTCGTTTCAACCCAAGCTACGCTTGCTTCACAAACATCAGGCAGTAGATTCCCGCATTCGCGGAAATGACGGCGTTTTGGTATTGTGCTGATTTATAGTAGAAAAGTTTAATTGATGGCACGCCCTAGCGTTTTTTGGTTTTGGGGGCGGGGCGCGGGTCAAGCCGGACGAACACTTGCCGGCGTGGGTCGGTGAGCAGCTTGGCGGCGGCTTGAATGTCGGCGGAAGTTACCGCCGCGATGCGTTGGCGGATTTCGTGTTCGTCTGCGTGGTTGAAGCCGTGATGTTCGAGGGTGGCGATTAAGCCTGCTTGCCCTTCGATGCTGTCGCGGGCGTAAACGGCGGCAGATTCTTCGCGAATCCGCGCTCTTTGCAGTTCGTCTTCTCCCACGCCGTTGGCGGCGATGTCGGCGATTTGCGCTTCAATGGCTTGGCGCAGTCGGGTAACGGTGGCGCGTTCGGAAGGCATGGCGGCGATGGTCAGCAGTTGTGGTTGCCGTCCGAACACGGAATACGATGTGGCGATTTCCAATGCCAGTTGTTGCCCGCGAATCAGGTGTTTGTCGAAGCGGGCGGCGGTGTGTCCGTCCAGAATGTCGGTCAGCATGCTCAGGGCATAGGGCAGTTTGTCGTCCAGTTGGTGCAAGTGGGGGACGCGGTAGCCGAGCATGAACATGGGCTGTTTGGTGTTGCCGGTGGTGCGGGCGGAAGTGGCTTGGCGGATTTGGGCTTCGTCCAATTGATGACGGGCGGGAAGCGGGCGCGGGGCGATGCCGGCAAAATGCCGTTTGACTTCGGCGATGGTGCTGTGCGCGTCCACATCGCCGACAATCACCAGCAGGGCGTTGTTGGGCGCATACCATTGCGCGTACCAACGGCGCAGGTCGTTGGCGGTGAGGGTGTGCAGGTCTGCCATCGTGCCGATGACGGTGGTGCGGTTGGCGGGTTTGTCGAAGGCGCGCAATTGCAGTTGTTCGTAGAGGCTGCCCATTGGGTTGTCGTCGATGCGTTCACGGCGTTCTTCGCGTATTACTTTCATTTCGTTGGTAAATTCGGTATCGCTGAAGTTGAGGTTACGCATGCGGTCGGCTTCCAAACGCAGCACTTCGGGCAGGTGTTGTTTGGCAACGGTTTGGTGGTAAACGGTTTCGCCGTTGGCGGTATAGGCGTTGTTGTTGCCGCCCATTGCCGAGATGCGGCGGGCAAATTCGCCCGAAGGCACGGCGGGCGTGCCTTTGAACATCATGTGTTCGAGCGCGTGGCTCAAGCCGCTTTTGCCCGCGTGTTCGTCAATCGAGCCGACTTTGTACCACAACTGGACGGTGGCAACGGGGGCGCGTTTGTCTTCGCGCACGACAACGGTCATGCCGTTGGCAAGGGTTTCCCGCACGGTGTGCGCCCAAGCGGGCAGGGCAGCCGCCAACAGCAGGACGGCCGTTAAAATACTTTTTTTCATTTTGTTCCTTTTCGGTTTGTTTCGGGCAGACCGTGCGTCTAAATTTTCCATAACACGAGTCCTTATTTAAAAATCAAAAGTTGGATTAATTTGCCCTTGCCATTCGTGTAAAAAATAAGCACGAACAGCCTCTTTGATAACCGGCAAAACAGCTGTCATTTCCTCAATCTTTTTTCTCCCTTTGTCCCAAATCCAGACCAATTTAATATTTTCCCTATCATATTCCCCGTCATCGTTTTCTTGATGAATGGTAAACAAGATTTTTCTGCCATCAACATATAATAAAAAGCTATGGGCGTGTTTGCCACCTATGTATCCAGGATAAGAGCCCATTCTTAAATAACACTCTGCTTCATCATCTAAAAAAATATCTTGAAATCCTCCCCTACTGCCAAACGAAAAAAATTTATTAAAATACCCAAACACATAAACACCATACAAATAACCTCCGTTTTTCTTCATCTCCATTTCTTCATACATTCGGTATTTTTCAATCATTTCCGGTGTGGCTTGTTCATAATAAACAAAGTTCATCGGGATTCCTTTTCGGTTTGTTTCGGGCAGACCGTGCGTCTAAATTTTCCATAATACAAATCCTTATTTAAAAATCAAAAGTAAGATTAATTGGTTCTAGCCATTCGTGTAAAAAATAAGCCTGAACAGCCTCTTTGATTACCGGCAAAACAGCAGTCATTTCCTCAATCTTTTTTTTCCCTTTGTCCCAAATCCAGACCAATTTAATATTTTCTTCATCATATTCTCCTTCATCATTTTCCTGATGAATGGTAAACAAGATTTTTCTGCCATCAACATATAACAAAAAGCTATGAACGTGTTTGCCACCCATATATCCGGGCACCGAACCTATTCTGAAATAACATTCTGCTTCATCATCTAAAAAAATATCGCGGAAACCCACCCTGATACCAAATGCAAATTTGCGTGTAAAACCCGTACGAATACCATACAAATAACCTCCGCTTATTGTCATCTCCCTTTCTTCATACATTCGGTATTTTTCAATCATTTTCGGTGTGGCTTGTTCATAATAAACAAAGTTCATCGGGATTCCTTTTCGGTGTGTATGTTTTGCTCATGAAATATAAAAAATGCCGTTATGCCCGCGAATGCGAAAGTCCACTGCCCGATGTTTGGTAAGCGGTGTTTTAAGCGGCGTTTGCTTGAGTTTGTTTTGGATTTCCGCATTGGCGGGCATGACGGTGCGGACGTTTCAGGCTGCCCGAAATGCCGTTTAACGGCAAAACAACGTGCCGCTTCCCTTGTGGCTGAACATTTCCAGCAAAATGGAATGCGCCACGCGCCCGTCAATAATCGCCGCTTCGTCCACGCCGCCGCGTACCGCGTCCGCACAGCATTCCACTTTCGGAATCATGCCGCCCGCGATAATGCCCTGTTCGGTGAGCGCGGCGATGTCGTTTACCGACACGCGCTCCATCAGCGTGTTTTCATCGTGGCGGTCGCGCAGCAGTCCGGCGGTGTCGGTCATGCTCACCAGTTTGGCGGCGTTCAGGGCAACGGCGATTTGTCCGGCGGCGGTGTCGGCGTTGATGTTGTAGGGCGTGCCGTGTTCGTCCGCGCCGATGGTGGCAATCACGGGAATAAAACCCGAATCCAGTGAAAATTCAATCAAATGTGTGTCCACGCGCACAATGTCGCCCACAAAGCCCCAATCCGCCGCGCCCGTGCGTTTTTCGCACAGCAGCATGCCGCCGTCAATGCCGCACAAACCGATGCCGCGCCCTTTCAGCAGCGCGACCAGACTTTTATTGACTTTGCCCGCCAACATCTGCTGCACCACGTCCATGGTTTCGCGGTCGGTAACGCGCAAGCCGTCAATAAACACGCTTTCTTTGCCAATCAGTTTCAAGCCTTGCGCGATTTCCGGCCCGCCGCCGTGCACCAGCACCACGCGGATGCCGATTTGGTTCAGCAGCAGCAAATCCTGCATCACGGCTTGTTTGAGTTCTTCGTTAATCATGGCGTTGCCGCCGTATTTCACCACGATGGTGCGGTTTTGGTATTTTTTGATGTAGGGCGCGGCTTCGCCCATGGCGCGGGCAAGGGCGTGGATTTGGGATTGGTGCATGGTGTTTGTCCTGTGGGTGGGGGAAACGGGGCGTTTCGGGTTTGCATTCAATAACAATGCCGTCATTCCCGCGCAGGTGGGAATCCACGTTGGTTTTTGACAAGCGGTAATGGATTTCCGTTTGCGCAGGAATAACGGTGTTTGGTTGCATCTTGATGATTTGTTTATTAAATTTATTAACTAGCTGCGGTAGTCGCCGTTAATCTTCACATAATCATAGCTCAAATCGCAGCCCCACGCCTGTGCTGATGCCGTGCCGTCATGCAAATCCACGTTGATGCGGATTTCGGCGGCGGACAGCACTTCGGCGGCTTCGTCTTCGCTAAACGGAAAATACGCCGAGTTTTCACACACTTTCACGCTGCCCTTGTCGCTGGCAAGCGTTAAAGACACTTTGTCGGCGGCAAAATCGCCTTCGGTGTAACCGATGGCGCACAACACGCGCCCCCAGTTGGCATCTTCGCCGAACATCGCCGCTTTCAGCAGGTCGCTGGAAATAATGCTTTTGGCAACGGCGCGGGCGCTGCGGGCATCGGGCGCGCCCTGCACGGTGCATTCCAGCAGCTTGGTGGCGCCTTCGCCGTCTGCGGCGATTTCGCGGCACGCCCACACGCAGGCAGCGTGCAAAGCGGCGCAAAACGCGGCATAAGCGGCGCTGTTTTCATCGTTGATTTCGGCATTGCCCGCCATGCCGTTGGCCTGAATCACCGCCATGTCGTTGGTGGAGGTGTCGCCGTCAATATTGATTTGGTTCAGAGTATCGTCCACCGTGGCGGACAGGGCGCGTTGCAGCAGGGCGGGGGTGATGGCGGCATCGGTGGTGATAAAGGTGAGCATGGTCGCCATATTCGGGTTAATCATGCCGCTTCCTTTGGTGATGATGCCGATGCGGCAGGGCGTGCCGTCCAAATCAAAGGCAAGGGCGTGGCTTTTCGGACGGGTGTCGGTGGTCATCACCGCTTCGGCAGCGTCTGCGCCGCCGTCTGCCGACAATACCGACACGGCGGCGGGAATGCCCTGTTCAAATGGCGCAAGCGGCAAAGGCTGACCAATCACGCCCGTTGAGGCAATCACAATTTCTTCAGGCAGCACGCCCAACGCCCGCGCCGCCAGTTCGCAACATTGCTCGGCAATCTGCAAACCATCGGGATTGCAGGTGTTGGCATTGCCGCTATTGCACAGCACGGCGCGGCTGAAACCGTCCGCCAAATGACGGCGCGTCAAGGCAAGCGGTGCGCCCTGAACTTTGTTGCGGGTGTAAACGGCGGCGGTGGCGGCGGCGCAATCGCTGACAATCAAAGCCAAATCGCGTTTGTTTTTATTTTTACGGATACCGCAATGAATGCCGGCGGCACGGAAACCTTGCGGGGCGCAAACGCCGCCGTTGATGGGGGTGTGGGTCATGGTTTTTCCTTTTTAAACAATAAATAAAGTGGCAGACGTGCGCCACAGCGCATACGCGCCGAAACCGCCGAACAACAGGGCGCACAGGCTTTGCACGGCGGTTTGGCGCGGCGGGGTCATCAGCTTGGCGATGCCCAAACCGTAGGCGGTCAGCACCGCGTAATCCAGCACGCACCACAATGCCGTTAGCACCAGCATCGCAGGCAGCAAATCCATCTGCAAACGGCTCACAAACGGCGGGAAAAAGGTCATAAAAAACAAAACGTCTTTCGGATTGGAAATCCCCACCGCAAAGGCGTTGGCAAAGATTTTACCGTATTGTGCGGGCTGTGCGGCGCGGGCGGCGGCGTGGTGGTCGCGGCGGGTGCGCCACAGTTGGAAACCGTAATAAATCAAATAAATACTGCCCACCAACGCCAAATAATCCAAAAACCGCGCATTCGCGCTGCCGATGCCCGCCAACATCGCGCCCGCCGCCGCAATCAGGCACAGCGAAGCGGCATTCGTTCCCGCCACCGCGCACAACGCGCCTTTCAAACCGCGCCGCGATGCTGCGTCCACCACCGCCAGATTGACGGGGCCGGGGATAATCAGAAACAGCAGCACGGTGGCGGTGTAAGTGGTTAATATGGAAAGCATGTTTTTCCTTAATCAGGTCGTCATTCCCGCGCAGGCGGGAATCCATTTCAATCAATGGCAAAAATGGTTTTGATGGTTCAAACTTGGATTCCCGCCTGCGCGGGAATGACGGAAGAAGTTCACGCTGCCTGAACCACCAGCTCCGCCGTTTCCTCGCGCCCCAGCATCAAATTCATACACTGCACCGCCGCGCCCGATGCGCCCTTGCCGAGATTGTCAAAACGGGCGCACAGCAGCACCTGTTCATCGTTGCCCGACACAAAAATTTCCATGCCGTCTTCGCCCGCGCGGGCGTTGGCGGCGAGCATGCCGTCCGCTTGCGCGGTGTTGAACGGGTGCACGCGCACCATTGCTTCGCCCGCGTAATAATCGGCAAACAGTTTCGCCGCCGCTTCGCCGTTTGCACCGTTCAAATCTTTGACGGCAAACGGAATGCTCACCAACATGCCGCAATAGTAATCCGCCACAACGGGCGTAAACACGGGCGGTGCGGACAAGCCGCATTGCGCTTGGATTTCGGGCAAATGTTTGTGTTGCAAGGATAATCCGTAGATGCGCGGCGCGGACAAGGCTTCGGGGCGGTCGGGCGCGGCGTAGTCGGCAATCATGGTTTTGCCGCCGCCCGAATAGCCGGTGAGCGAATGGCAGACGGGTTGCGCGGTGTCGGGCAACAAACCGCATTCGCGCAAGGGTTTCAACAGGGCGATAATCCCGCTTGCGTGGCAGCCGGGTACTGCCAAGCGCTTGGCGGAACGGATTTTTTCGCGCCGACCGTGCAGTTCGGGGAAGCCGTACACCCAATCGGGCGCGGTGCGGTGGGCGGTGGAGGTGTCGCAAATCCGTGCCGATGCGGGCGCAAGCGACACGGCTTCGCGGGCGGCGGCATCGGGCAGGCACAAAAAGGTCAAATCAGCTTGCGCCATCATTTCGGCGCGGGCGGCGGGGTCTTTGCGCCGCGCTTCGGGCAGACGCAGCAGGGTGATGTCGTCTGCCGCACCCAAGCGTTCTTCAATCCGCAAACCGGTGGTGCCGGCCGCGCCGTCAATAAAGATGGTGTGTGTCGTCATGGCGGGATTCGGTTTGGAGCGTGTCATCAATTGAGCATACCGCCATTCCCGCAAATGCGGGAATCCACCGCACAATGACCGACAAACAATGGTTTATCAAGGTTTGTTTCAATTTGTCGTTGGCTTCCCGATTGTGCGGGAATAACGGTGCAAAGGTTGTTCGGTTAATTGATAACGCGCCCCAGATGGCTGAACAAAACGGCAATATTGCAACAGATAACAGCCGAATGCCAGCGTTTTTTGCCCCCGCAGTGCGACAAAGCGTCATATCGCAAATAACAAACTGTTTTAACAAATCAAAACCACGCCGTCCCCATTTGCCCTATAATCGCCCTTTTCTGCCGACCCGAAAGGAAACGCCGTGATTCTCCCCGACATCGCCCCCGAACGCGCCGCCGCACTGCGCCGTTTTGAACAAACTGTTCTGGAAAACCAAGTCAAAATCGAATCGTGGTTCCGCCGCAAGTGGCACGCGCACCGCCCGCCGTTTTACGGCTCGGTGGACATCCGCAACGCGGGCTACAAACTCGCCTCGATTGACATGAATTTGTTTCCGGGCGGCTTCAACAACCTCAATCCCAACTTTATCCCGCTCGCCGCCATCGCCGCCCAAGACGCGGTGGAACGCGCCTGCGAAAACGCCCGTTCCGTGCTGCTGATTCCCGAAAACCACACCCGCAACACCTTCTATTTGCAGAATGTTCACGCTTTGGCGGGCATTTTGCAAAACGCCGGTTTTGCCGTGCGCATCGGCACGCTCAACCCCGAAATCAGCGCACCGACCGAACTGACCACCGCTTTGGGCGACACCGTTACGCTGGAACCCGTGCGCCGCACCCGCGACCGCGTGCATCTGGCGGACGGATTTTCACCGTGTTTGGTTTTGCTGAACAACGACTTGTCGGGCGGCGTGCCGGAAATGCTGCAAGGCATCGCCCAAACCGTGCTGCCGCCCCTGCACGGCGGTTGGACGACCCGCCGCAAAACCGCGCATTTTGCCGCTTATGACGGCGTGGCCGCCGAGTTTGCCGAACTCATCGGCGTGGACGTGTGGGACATCAATCCTTATTTTGAACGCATTGCCGGGCTGGATTTCCACGAGCGTGCGGGCGAAGACGCGCTGGCGGAAGCCGTTGGGCGCGTGTTGGCGAAAATCCAAGCCAAATACGATGAAAAAGGCATTAGCGACCAACCATTTGTGATTGTCAAAGCCGATGCCGGCACTTACGGCATGGGCGTGATGAGCGTGAAATCCGCCGATGAGGTGCGCGGGCTGAACCGCAAAAACCGCAATAAAATGGCGAAAGTCAAAGAAGGTTTGGAAGTCAGTGAAGTGATTGTTCAGGAAGGGATTTACAGCCACGAAACTTTAAACGGTGCGGTGTGCGAACCGGTGGTGTATATGATGGACAGGTTTGTCATCGGCGGATTTTTCCGCGTACACGAGGGGCGCGGCAACGATGAAAACCTGAACGCGGGCGGCATGACCTTTGTGCCGCTCAACGAGAGCATTCCTTCGGCGGGCAGCGCCACCGATGCGGAAACGCAGGCTGCCTGCCAACGCGTGTTCGCGCAATGGGACGAGATGGGCATTCCGCGCCCCGACCCGGAAAATCCCGACAGCATCGGCAACCGTTTGTATGTTTACGGCGTGTTGGCGCGGTTGTCGCTGTTGGCGGCGGCGGCGGAGTTGGAGCAGACCAAGCCTGATTGAAACATATTATCACTTGATTGCAAAACCGCCGTCCGTCATTCCCGCGCAGGCGGGAATCCATCACTGTTTATCAGCAAGCGTGTGTTCCGACAATGTTTGTGTGGTTTCAACGTGGATTCCCGCCTGCGCGGGAATGACGGTATTTTTTATCACAACGCTTGTGGTTCGGGTGGACAACAAAAAATCAATCTTCTTTCATCAGAAATAAAACCAACAGCATAACCATGCCCGCGCCGACATTCAGATAAAAACCGAATTCGGTTTTCAGTATCGCGGAAGCCAAATTGCCCAAATCCGCCAAACCGGTGTGTTCGTTAAATTTGCTGTAAATTTTTTGGCGCACCGCAATATTGCCGCCCAAACTTGACAAAGCCAAAACAGCCATGCCGGTTTTGGTGCGTCCGTCAAAGGCAGATGCGCGGGTAAGAAACATGGATAGCGCGATTGATGCAAATGCAACGAAAGAAAACCACGCCTGCTTGTTTTGTGAACCATTTAAGCTGCCGACAATCGGCATGCTGTACCACGGCAGAAAAATAGACAAGGCACCAATCAGCGACAACCCCAAAATAATCAGTTTTTTCAATCGGAAACCACAGTACAAATCATCAGAGAGCTTGTTTTTGCGGCGGGTGCTGCGGCGTGATGCACCCGTTTCAACTTGGTTTGGCTGTGCCAATGCTTCCGCAACCGCTTGGGTGGCGACTTCGCGGGCGATTTCGGTTATCAAACCGGTCAGCACTTCGGGATTTTCCGCATAGAGTCTTTGCGTATATTGCGCGCGGGTTTTGGGATTCAGCAGCCATTCTTTGCATTTTTGCAGTTCTTCCAAAGGCACGCTTTGTCTTTGGGCGGCGCGGGTAATCGCTTTTTGGATTTCTGCGGCATCGGCATCGGGGCGCACGCCCAAACGGGCAAACAGGTTAATCATCGTTATCATTCCTTAATGCTGGAAAAACAGATTCTCACACAAACAGCGTAGGGTGTGTTATTGTTTGAATTTTTATAATTAAAAATTAGTGTGATATAAAAACTGCCGTCATTCCCGCGAATGCGGGAATCCACTGCCCGATGACCTGTAGGCAATGTTTTTGCTTTGACTCGACTTCCCGTCTGCACCGTCATTTCCGCGCAGGTGTAGCTTGGGTTGGCGCTAAGCGCAAACCCAACAAAATCCATAAATTTTTGGAAAAATGTTGGGTTTTCACTTCGTTTCAACCCAAGCTACGCTTGCTTCACAAACATCAGGCAGTGGATTCCCGCATTCGCGGAAATGACGGCGTTTTGGTATTATACTGAATACTGATTTTATGGTAGAAAATTTAATTGGTGACACGCCCTAGCTTTTGGCGGTCAGCAGATACAGCAGAAGCTGTTTTTCTTCGGCATTCAGCCCTTGTTCGCCGTGTTTTTGTTTCAGGCGGTTGATTTGGGTGTTTTTCAGTTCGCCCAGCAGTCGGGTCATGCCTTCGCGGAAGGCTTGTTCTTGTTCGGCGGTGGGGGTGTCGGTGTGGTCGGGCGGGGCGTGTTGCAGCAGGTGGTGCAGCAGGGGGGCAAACGGGCTGTCGCGGAAGTGTTCCAAAATTTGGGCGGGGCTGCTGGCGGGGCGGGTGCGGCAGAAGGCGGAAAGGGCGTTCAGGCAGGCGAGGTCGTGTTCGGCGCTCAGGTAGTCGGGCAGGGCGGCGTGTTGCGCCCATGTCGGGCAAAACAGCAGGTCGCGGATTTGTTTTTGCACGAGTGATAAAACGGGTGTTTGGCGTTGCGGTTGCGGCGGGGGCAGGGTGTAGCGTTTGGCGGGGTCGGGGCGGGGCGGTTGGGCGCGTCCGAGCAGTTGTGCCAAGTTGGCGGGGTCGATGCCGACCCGTTGCCCGAGTTCTTGCTGGAGCAGAAATGCCAAGGTGGGCGCGGCGGTTTTGGCAAGCAGGGGGGCGGTGCGTTTGACGAGGTCGGCTTTGCCTTCTTGGGTGTTCAGGTCGGTGTGTTCGGTGAGGGCGTCCCAAAAGTAGGCGGAAAGGGCTTGGCTTTGGTGCAGCAGGGCGTCTTCAAAGGCGGTGGCGCCGTATTCGCGCACGTAGCTGTCGGGGTCGTGCGGGTCGGGCAGCAGCAGAAAATGCAGGGATTTGCCGTCTTGCAGTTGGGGCAGGGCGTTTTCCAATGCGCGCCATGCGGCGGCGCGTCCGGCGCTGTCGCCGTCAAAGCAGAAGTAGATGTCGTCGCATTGGCGCATCAGGATTTTGATGTGGTCGGCGGTGGTGGCGGTGCCGAGGGCGGCAACGGCGTAGCCGATGCCCGCTTGTGCCAGTGCCACCACGTCCATATAGCCTTCGACCACCACAATCCGTTTGGCTTCGCGCACGGCGTGGCGGGCTTCGTACAGCCCGTACAGGTGTTTGCCTTTTTCAAACAGGGGGGTGTCGGGGGAGTTGAGGTATTTGGGTTTGGCATCGCCCAGCACGCGCCCGCCAAAGCCGATGACTTGTCCGCCGGCGTTGCGAATCGGAAACATGATGCGGTTGCGGAAGCGGTCGTAACGGCGTTTGCCGTCTTCGTGGTCGATGACCATGCCGCTTTCGGCAAGGGCGGGGTCGGTGTAGTCGGCAAATATTTGTGCCAAGGGCTGCCACGCATCGGGGGCGTAGCCCAAGCCGTAGCGTTCGCACACGGCGGGGTCGAGTCCGCGCTGTGCCAGATATGCCCGTGCCTGCGGCCATTTGCCGAGCTGGTCGCGGTAGAAGCGGGCGGCGTTTGCCGTCAGTTGCGCCAAAGTGTGTTGTTTTTCGCGGCGCATCTGCCGTTGCGTCTGCTGTTCGGGCGTGGCGGCGCGGGGGACGGTCAAGCCGATGCGGTCGGCGAGAAACTGCACCGCATCGACAAAGCCCAAGCCCTGATATTCCATCACAAAGCCGATGGCGGAACCGTGCGCCCCGCAGCCGAAGCAGTGGTAAAACTGTTTGGACGGACTCACGGAAAACGATGCCGATTTTTCTTTGTGGAACGGACAGCACGCCATGTAGTTCGCGCCGCTTTTTTTGAGCGGAAGGTAGCTGTCGATGATGTCTACGATATCGGTTTTTGCCAGCAGTTCGTCAATGAAGCTTTCGGGAATCATGATGCGATGTGTCCGTGCAAAAAGCGCAAAATGCAGGCAAATTCGGCGGCGCTGTGCTCTTGGGTGGCGTTGCCCGTGTGTCCGCCGTGTTCGGGCGCGTACAGCCACACGCGGGCGCAGGGCGTTTGGCGCAGCTTGGCATAAAATTTGAGCGCGTGGGCGGGGTGGACGCGGTCGTCGCTCAAGCTGGTGGTCAGCAATACGGGCGGGTAAGCGGTTTGTCCGTCAAGGTTGTGGTAGGGCGACAAGCGTGCCAAATGGGGGCGGTCGTGTTCGTTGTCGGGGTTGCCGTATTCTTCCAGCCAGCTTGCGCCCGCCGACAGGCGGTGATAACGCAGCATGTCGGTAAGCGGCACTTCGCACACCAGTGCGCCGATGCGTTGCGGGGCGCGTACCGTTGCCGCCGCGCACACCAAGCCGCCGTTGCTGCCGCCCTGAAATGCGGTGCGCTCGGGCGTTGCCAACCCCCGTGCGTACACATCTTCCGCCACCGCCAGCAAATCGTCCGCACTTTTGTGTTTGTGTTCGCGCACCGCCGCTTCGTGCCAACCGGCAAACTCGCCGCCGCCGCGAATGTTTGCCAACACAAACGCCCCGCCGTTTGCCAGCCAATGCCTGCCGATGCTGCCCAAATAATGCGGCAGCTCCGCCACGTCAAACCCGCCGTAGGCATAAATGACGGTGGGCGTGTCGGCACCGTCATCATTGCGCCCGACCCGATAATACGGAATGCGCGTGCCGTCTGCGGAAACGGCGTGGTGCTGCACCACGTCCATGCCCTGCGGGTCGAACTGCGCGGGCTGGCGGCGCATCACGCACAATTCCATCACATTCAAATCCAGCGCATACAGCGTCAAAGGCGTGAGAAAACCGCTTGCCGCCAAATACAGCACATCGCCCCCCCAAGGCTGGTCGGTGATTTCCACCGCCCCGCCGGGCAGCGCGGGCAAATCCTGCGTCTGCCACTGCCCGTCCTGCCAACGCCAGCCGCGCAGCGTTCCCGCCACATTGTCCGACACGCACGCCACCACAAAACGCTTGGTGGTTTCCACACTTTCCAGTGCCTGACGTTCGTTCGGCACAAACAGGGTGTGCGCCGCGCCCGTGCCGTATTTGTCCAGCTTCACCGCCAACAACGCGCCCGCAGGATAATGCCTGTTGGCGCGTTGCCACGCGCCTTTCAAACGCACCAGCAACTGCCCCGCCAAATAGCCGCAGATTTCCGCATCTTCGGGCAGATTCAGCTTGTGCGTGCTGCCATCTGCCGCGATGCGGAAATAGCTTTTGCGGAAAAAGCCCGTTGCCGCTTCCAGCAAATCCACCGGCGCACCCTGACCGTCCAGATAACGCCATGCGTGTACCATTACCCCGTCCGTGTCCATGCGGTACACCAACTGCGCTTGTTCAAAGGTTTGTCCGCGCCGCATCAGCCACACTTCGCGGGGGTAGCCCGAAGCGGTCAATTGTTCCGCGTCCCAAGCGGGGCAGACCCACAGGCTGTTTTCATCGCGCCAGGCAATGTGGCTTTTGGCGGCGGGAAAGTGGAAACCCTGTTCCACCAGTTTGCCCGATGCCAAATCAAATTCCAAAGTATAAGCGGCGTCGCCCCCGCCCGCGCTCAGGCTCAACAGCACCCGTTCCGGACGTTCCACATAATGCGACACGCCGTCCAGATACACGTCATCGTTCAGCAGCGCGTCAAAATCCGCCACCGCAAACAGTACCTGCCAATCGGGTATGCCCGCACGGTAGGACGCGGACGAACAGACGCGGTACACGCCTTTGGGGTGTTCCGCGCTTTGGTGGAAGTGGTACATTTTGGCGCGGTGTTCTTGGCAAAACGGAATTTGCCGTTCATCGCGCAGCAGTGCGGCAACGTCGTTTTTGATGTCGTCAAACGCGGTGTCTGCGGCAAAGCGTGCCAAAGTTTCGGCATGGGCGGCGCGGGCAAAATCACGGGTGGCGGGGTCGTGCAGATTTTCCAAAGCGGCAAAAGGGTCGTGGCACGTCATGGCAGTCGGTGTCGGTATCAAAGCGCGGGATTATAGCGGGCGGTGCGGTTTTTTGATACCCGAGCGGCAAGGCGCGTGTTACACTGTGTTTTTTGACCCGAAATGGGAACAACCATGAAAATTACCAGCGAATGGGTGAGCGGACGCTGCTTTGCCGCCACCAACGAAAGCGGACACAGCATTTTGAGCGACGGCGCGGCGGCGGGCGAGGGCAAACGCGCCCCCAGCCCGATGGAGCTGCTGCTGATGGGCATTGCGGGCTGTTCGGGGATTGACGTGGTGGAAATTTTGCAAAAACAGCGTCAGGATATTCGTGCCTGCACCGCCGCCGTCAGCGCGGAACGTGCCGACAGCGTGCCGAAAGTGTTTACCAAAATCCACATTCATTTCAAAGTGGCGGGCGCGGGCATCAAGGCGGAAGCGGTGGAACGGGCGGTAAAACTGTCGGCGGAAAAATACTGTTCCGCGTCCATTATGTTGGGCAAGGCGGCGGAAATCAGCCACAGTTTTGAGGTGGAAGACACGGCGGCGTAGGGCGTGTCATCAATTAGCCGAAAAAACGCCGCACCGTCATGCCCGCGAATGCGGGAATCCAAGCCGAAGCGCGACAAACCTTGATGCAACATCGCTTGCCAAGCATCGGGCAGTGGATTTCCGCCTGCGCGGGAATGACGGTGTTTGTTATATTGCACTGATTTTCTAGGTACAAAAATTTAAATGATGACGCGCCCCAAAATTTGATTTCGCGCCAATTCCGGCACGGATTGTCTGTTAATTTGTGCAAAAATGGATTATGCTTAACGGTGTTTCAATCGGTTTGAAACACCGTTTTTACGTTTCTTTTTCGGATAATGATTATGAACAAGCTCAAAGATTTGCTGATTTGGGGCTTGGTGGTGCTGGTGGGGGTGGCTTCGTTTACCACGCTGGCATTGCACCGTGGCGAACAGGTCAGCGCGATTTGGATGGTATCGGCGGCGGTGTCGGTGTACTGCGTCGCCTACCGCTACTACAGCCTTTACATCGCCAAAAACGTGATGCAGCTCGACCCGAACCGCCTCACGCCCGCCGAACGCCATAATGACGGTTTGGACTATGTGCCGACCCACAAAGGCGTGTTGTTCGGACACCACTTTGCCGCGATTGCGGGCGCGGGGCCTTTGGTGGGGCCGGTATTGGCGGCGCAGATGGGCTATCTGCCCGGCACGCTGTGGATTATTTTCGGCGTGGTGTTTGCGGGCGCGGTGCAGGACATGATGGTGCTGTTCGTGTCCATGCGGCGGGACGGCAAGTCTTTGGGCGACATCGTGAAACAGGAACTCGGCACCGTGCCGGGCGTGATTGCCTCCATCGGTATTTTGATGATTATGGTCATCATTATGGCGGTGCTGGCGTTGATTGTGGTGAAAGCTCTGGTACACAGCCCGTGGGGGACGTTCACCATCGCCGCCACCATTCCGATTGCGCTGTTTATGGGACTGTACACGCGCTACATCCGTCCGGGCAAAATCGGCGAGATTTCCATTGTCGGCTTCGTGCTGCTGATGGCGGCGATTGTGTTCGGCGAGAAAGTGGCACAAGGCAGCTTCGGACAACTATTTGATTTGGACGGCGTGCAACTAACTTGGGCGATTATGATTTACGGTTTTGTCGCCGCCGTGCTGCCGGTGTGGTTGCTGCTGACACCGCGCGATTATCTGTCCACGTTTTTGAAAATCGGCACGATTGTCGCGCTCGCCATCGGCATTGTGGTGGTGAACCCCGCTTTGCAAATGCCGGCGGTAACGAAGTTTATTGACGGTTCGGGCCCCGTGTTTTCAGGCAGCCTGTTTCCGTTTTTGTTTATTACCATCGCTTGCGGCGCGGTGTCGGGTTTCCACGCGCTGATTTCGTCCGGCACCACGCCGAAAATGCTGGAAAACGAAACCCATGTCCGCATGATTGGCTACGGCGGCATGATTATGGAAAGTTTTGTGGCGATTATGGCTTTGGCGGCGGCGGCTTCGCTTGACCCCGGCGTGTACTTCGCCATGAACAGCCCCGCCGCCCTGATTGGCACGGACGCCGCCAACGCCGCGCAAGTGATTACCGACAAAATCGGCTTCCCCGTTACCGAAGCCGCGCTGCTGGACATGGCGAAAAACGTGGGCGAAAACACCATCTTGTCCCGCGCGGGCGGTGCGCCGACTTTGGCGGTGGGCATGGCGAACATCATGAGCCAACTGGTTTCGTCTTTGAGCATGGCGTTTTGGTACCATTTCGCGCTGCTGTTTGAAGCCCTGTTTATTTTGACGGCGGTGGACGCGGGCACGCGGGTGGCGCGGTTTATGATTCAGGACTTGGGCGGCGTGTTTTACAAACCTTTCGGCAACACCGACAGCCTGCCCGCCAACTTGGTTGCCACGCTGATGGCGGTGGCATTGTGGGGTTATTTCCTGTACACGGGCGTTACCGACCCTTTGGGCGGCATCAACTCGCTGTGGCCTTTGTTCGGCATCGCCAACCAAATGCTCGCGGGCGTGGCCTTGATTATGTGTTCGGTGGTGCTGGTGAAAATGAAGCGCGAACGCTATGTGTGGGTTACCCTCGTTCCCGCCTTGTGTGTGTTGTTCGTAACCTGCTTTGCCGGTTTGCAAAAACTGTTCCACCCCGAAGCGCGTATCAGCTTTTTGAGCCACGCCGCCAAATACGGCGATGCGGCGGCCAAAGGCGAAGTACTTGCCCCCGCCAAAAACGCCGCCGAGATGTCGCGCATCGTGTTCAACGATTATGTGAACTCCGGTTTGACCGTGTTGTTTATGGCGGTGGTGGTGATTGTGGCGGGCTATGGGCTGCGCGTGGCATTGAAAGCGCGTAAAGTGGCGTGGCCGACCGCCAAAGAAGTTCCCGCCGCATTCCGCACGGAGCAGCAGTCATGAACGTTTGGCAACACGTCAAACGCTGGCTGAACAGCGCGCGGCGCACCGCCGACCTGATGGCGGGCATGCCCGATTACGAAAGCTACGTTGCCCGCCAACGCCGCCACAATCCCAACGCGCCCGTGATGAGCGAGCAGCAGTTTCAGGACTATTGCAGCAAACGCCGTTGCGGAGCGGGCGGCGGACGCTGCTGCTGAGTCGCCATCATTCCCACACACGCACCATTGCCGTACAATTGGTGCGTTTTTCCTGTTCAACCACAAACCAAAGGAAGCACCATGCACCCGAGCAAATGGCTTTGCCTGTTTGCCCTGACCGGCACACTCTCCCCCGCCCTAGCCCAAACCCCGCCGCCCCCGCGCATCGCCTACGGCAGCGTCCACACCAACCCGTCGGGCGAACAACAACTGGAACTGAACGAAGGCAGCTACCACGCCTCGCGCCGTCAGTCCCTGTGCTGGGTTGCCGAAAACATCGGCAGCACCGCCGCACAAACCGTTGTCGAACACATCCAAACCCCCCCGCAAACCGATATTCCCGAAACCGAAAACACCCGCGTCGTCAGCAACCCCGACCGCAGCAGCCACACCATCACCACCCGCAAAACCCCCAACGCCACCGGACAATACCACACCTGCTGGCACTTCGGCGCAAACGACCCCTTTGGCGACTACCGTCTGCAAGTACACATCGGCGACATCACTTTTCCGCCCTATCCCTTCCGTTGGCAACCTTGAAAAACCGTTTTCCGCCGCACCCCAAACACCCTATGCGGCGGAAAACTCCACAAAACATCAAACAAAATTTATAATAAAAACAATCGCTATCCTATTTTCTTCCAAATTTCCCATCAAATCCTTTGACAAAGTTTGTTCATGTGCGTATAGTTCGGTTTTTCGCTGCTGCGGCGCAGAAGTTTCTTGTTGCGGTAGTGAATTTTTTATGTTTTGATTTTTTGTTTTTGCTCTTTAACAAACAGATTACCGATAAGTGCGGGTGTATTCCCGCACTGCCAAGACAGACAGACGAATGGGACTTGTTTCCCGTTTGATTTCGTCTTTCTTTTGAGCAGACCAGAATAAATTAGTCAGATTGAACATAAGAGTTTGATCCTGGCTCAGATTGAACGCTGGCGGCATGCTTTACACATGCAAGTCGGACGGCAGCGGGGAGGAGCTTGCTTCTCTGCCGGCGAGT
>NZ_KE386799.1:0-5441 GCF_000428785.1 Conchiformibius kuhniae DSM 17694
GAAGCACGAGAAACCTTGATAAAACACGGCTTGCCAAGCATCGGGAGGTGGATTCCCGCATTCGCGGGAATGACGGATTTTTTTATATTGCACTGAATTTTCAGTATAAAAATTTAAATGATGACACGCCCTAGACAAGTGAAAAAAATCAGGCGGCGATGCAGTGGCGCACCACTTCGGCTTCGTATTGCGCCGCTTCGCCGCTTTGGGCAGCGGCGGCTTTCTGCCATGCGTCTTGTGCGGCTTGGCACATGTCGCGCCTTTGCTGTTCGGCGGGGGAGACGGGTTCTGCTTCGGCAACGGCACGGGCGGCTTGCCCGGGCGGTGCGGCAGCGTCATCGGGTGGGGCGGACATGTGCCAAGAAGGGGCATATGCCGTTTCGGCGTCAGCATTTTTTTTGACGGGCTTGCGCGGCTTGGCGCGGATAACCGCCGATAATTTGCCCGTGCGCGGATAAAAAATCTGTATGTTGTGCAGGCGCAAATGGGGCGGCGTGTCGGCATACGCGCTTTTGCCATGGATTTTCCACACGGTTGTCGTGCTGTGGGCGGGCGTGGCGGCGCACAGCAGCAGTGCGGCGGCGGCAGGGCGGAAACGGCTGTTCATTGTGTGATGATATGGTTAAAGTGCTTATTTGTCAATTACTTGAGATTACGTTTGCGGCGCTGTCGGGTCTTGGCGCACGTCCACCGCCACCACCCGCGAAACGCCCTGTTCCTGCATGGTTACGCCGACAAGCTGTTCGGCACTTTCCATGGTCAGGCGGTTGTGCGAGATGTAGAGAAACTGGGTTTGTGCGGACATTTGTTCCAGCAGGCGGCAAAAACGGGCGGTGTTGGCATCGTCCAAAGGCGCGTCCACTTCGTCCAGCAGGCAGAAGGGCGCGGGGTTGAGGCTGAACAGGGCAAAGACCAGACTCATTGCCGTCAGGGCTTTTTCGCCGCCGGAAAGCAGCTTGATGCTGCTGTTTTTTTTGCCGGGCGGACGGGCGGTAATCGCCACGCCCGCATCGAGCAGGGTGTCGCCGACCAGTGTTAATTGGGCGCTGCCGCCGCCGAACAGGGTGGGAAAGTAGTTTTGCATGTGGGCGTTGGCGGCATCGAAGGTGGCGCGGAAGCGGGCTTCGGTGTCGCGGTCGATTTGGGCGATGGCTTCTTGCAGCAGGGCAACGGCGTTTTGTAAGTCGTGGTGTTGGTTTTGGTAGTACTGTTCGCGCTCGGCGGCTTGTTCCAGCTCGTGCAGGGCGGCAAGATTGACCGCGCCCAGTTGCTTGATGTTGTGGCGCAGGGTTTCGGCTTGGCGGGCAAGGGCGCGGGGGCTGGGGGCGTGTTGTGCGGCGGTTTTCAGGTGCGCCCATGCGGTTTCGGGGCAGTCGGGTTCGCCGCCGTGCCGTGCCGACAGGGTTTCGTAGTGGTGTTTGGCGGCAAGCAGGGCTTCTTGCTGGAGCAGCAGTTGGTCGCGCACGGTGTCTTGGTGTTGCGGCAGACGGGCGTGGCATTCGCGGCGTTGCTGTTCGGTTTGGCGGGCAAGGGTTTGGGTGTGTTGCAGTTGTTGTCCGCACTCGGTGAGGGCGTCTTCGGTTTGGGCGCACAGTTCGTTCAGGCTGTCGAGGCGGACGATTTGTTCTTCGTAATCGGGCCACGCGCCGTCTGCTTGGTCTTGCTGTTGTTGTTGCCAGTGGCGTTGTTGTTCGGCGTTGTGTTGCAGGGATTGTGCCAGTTGTTGCAGGTGTTGTTGCAGGGCGGCGGCGCGTTCGCGGGCATCGAGGCAGGTTTGCCGGCAATGTTGCAGGTGGTGGCGGGCGTGTGCCAAGGCGTGTTGTGCGGCATCGCGGTTGTGGCGGACGGCATCGGCGGCGGCTTGGGCGGCATTGGCGCGGTCTTGCTGTTCGGCGCAGGCTTGGGCGCGGGTGTGTTCGGTTTCGGCAAGCATCAGGCATTCTTGTTCGGCGGCTTCGCGCAGGGTTCGGGTGTGGCGCTGTTGTGCTTGTTGTTGTTCGCAACGCGCCGTGTGGTGCGCCCAATCCTGACGGGTTTGCTGTAGGGCTTCTTGGTGGCGGCGCAGTTGTGCGTTGAGTGCGCTGATGCGGGTGTGTGTGTCGGTGCAGGCTTGTTGTTGTGTTTGCCAATGGGCGTGGGCTTGGTCGGTTTGGGGGGCGAGCTGCCGCAGGTGTTCGCGCAAACGGGCTTGTTCTGCCAATGCGCTGTGTGCGGGTGCGCCTGTGCCGTGCAAGCACGCGCCGGCACGGTCGATGCGGTGTCCTTCGGGGGTGAGCCAGATTTCGTGTCCGCGCAATTCGTGCCGGCGCGACAATGCCTGTTGCAGCGACGGGGCGCAACGCACACCGTCCGTACACCACGCCAGTGCGCCCGCAAAGGGGGAGTCGGCGGCAAGGGTGATGCGGTGTTGCAGGGCGTCGGCGGGCGGGGGGCGGTCGGGCAGGGCAAGGGGGTAAAACCATGCCGCTTCGCCCTGAGGCAGGGGTTCGCCCGGGCTGAAGTGTTCGGCGGCGCAACGGGCGTTCAGGCGCACCGCCAGCAGTGCGTATGCGGCTTGACGCCATTCGTCTTCGATGGTGATGTCTTGCCACAGGCTGCGTGTGCCGACCGGCGCTTCGGGCAGTTGTTGCCAAAAGTCGGGGTGTTCCGGTGTGTCTGTCCATCGGGCAAGGGCGTGTTCGGCGGCTTGCAGTCGGGTTTGACGGTGGTGCAGGGTGCGGTAGGCGGCTTCGGCTTCGGCGGTTTGTGCCTGAAGTTGTGCCAGTTCGGTTTCGTGTTCGCGCAAACGGGTTTCGTCTGTGCGGTATTGTGCCAGTTGTGCCGCCAAGCGTTGTTCGAGTGCTGCCGTTTGTGCGGTGTGGTCTGCTGTGTCGCTGTGTTCGGCAAGTGCCGCCAATTGGGTTTGTTGGCGTTGCAGCATTTGTGCCGCGTGCTGCCATTGCTGGTGTTGCAGTTGTGCCTGATGGGCGGCGTGGCGGGCGTGATTGTCGGCTTGGCGGGCATCGCGGTCGCAACGGTCGGCGTGTGCCTGTGCTTCGTCCAAGGTGTTTTGTGCTTGTTCTGCTGCTTCGGCAAGGGTTTGTGCCAATTCGCTTTGTTGTTGTGCGGCGTGTTCGGCAAGGGCGCTGTCGCGCAGCAGGGTGTCGCGTTCTTGTGCGAGTTTGTGCAGGGCGGCTTCGGCTGCGGCGCGCTGTTGGGTGCGCTGTGCTTGGTGGCGGCGTTGGGCGTGCAGTTGTTCTTCCAAGCGGGCGGTTTGTTCGCGCAGCAGGGCGTGTTCGCGGGCAAGTTGGTGGCGTTGCTGTTGTTGTTGCTGTTCTTGGCCGGCAAGACGGGCGCATTCGTTGTCGTATGCGGTGATTTGTGCTTCGGTTTCGTCCAATTGCGCTTGGGCGGCGCGGCGGTGCGCGTCTGCGCGGTCGGCATCGGCAAGCGATTGCTGCCATTGGATAAAATCTGCCAAGTCGCACACGCTGGCAAGTTCGGCTTCCAGTGCCTGATGGCGTTCGGCGGCGGCGGCCTGCACGCGCAGTTTTTCGGTTTGCTGCGCCAATTCGCCGCGCAAATCCGCCAAACGCTGCAAATGGGCGCGGGTGTCTGCCAAGCGCGATTCGGTTTCGCGGCGGCGTTCTTTGTATTTGGACACGCCTGCGGCTTCTTCCAGATAGCCGCGCAATTCATCGGGGCGGGCGTCGATGATGCGGGTAATCATGCCTTGTTCGATAACGGCATAGCCGCGTACGCCCACGCCCGTTCCGAGAAACAGCTCGGTGATGTCGCGGCGGCGCACGGTTTGCCCGTTGATGAAATACAGCGATTCGCCTTGCCGCGACAATTGGCGTTTGATGCTGATTTCGGCGTATTGTCCCCACGCGCCGCCAAGCAGCCCCGCGCTGTTGTCGAACACCAGCTCGACCCACGCCCGCGCCGCCGCCCGCCGTCCTGACGCGCCGTTGAAAATCACGTCTTGCATGTGTTCGCCGCGCAACTGTTTGGCGGAGCTTTCGCCCAGCACCCAGCGCACCGCGTCAATCACATTGGATTTGCCGCAGCCGTTGGGCCCGACCACGGCAACGCGGCGGCCGGGTACGGCAATCACGGTGGTTTCGGCAAAGGATTTGAAGCCGGAGAGTTTGATGTGGGTCAGGCGCATGGCACGGCGGCGGCAAAAAGCGGCGATTGTAGCTTTAAAGCCGGCGGTTTGCCACCTGCCGTGCAACAACGCGCCGTTTCAAGAGCGTGTCGTTCATTGACCGGAAAAACACGGTGCCGTCATGCCCGCGCCGGCGGAAACCCAATATCGAAGCACAAGCATCGGACAATGGTTTCCCGCATTCTTGGGCATGACGGCATTTGTATTGAACTGATTTTCAATAAAAATCAATTGATGACACGCCTAATCGCCTTGGCGCACCGCCCCGAACGCGCCCGTGCGCCCGTCTGCGCGTACGTCAAACGTGCCGGACAACTCGCTCGCGTGCGTGCCGTAGAAACCGCCTTTGGCGCATACCTCCGCATGGTCGGGCGTAGCAAACGTATTGCCGCGAATCAGCGCGTTCACGTCCAAACGTCCGTGTGCGCCCGACAGCGTGCCGTGCAGGGCTTTGCGGTCGAAATCGGCGCGCAAATCGGCGTGGAAATACTGCCGCTCCATGCCCGATGCCGCCACGCCTTGTCCGAGATAACGCACCGAACCGCTTTGCGGCATCTGCGCCAAAGGCGTGGGCAAGCCCTGACTGAAAGCGCGGTAACGGTCGTCGTCGTGGCGTTTGACGATGCCGTAGCGGCTGTATTGCGTGTTGCCGCCAAACACACCCGTGTGGTTTGCCGCATCAATGGCGTGCCAATCGCGTTTGCCTTGCGGCAGCAGGGGAACGGCTTCGCCGTCAAGATACAGCACATCGGGCGCGGGCGACGCCGCCACCGCACGGAACAACACCGCACGGGACGATGTGCCGTTGTTGAAACGGTAATCGGTGGTGGTGTTGTCGTCGCCGAAAATCTGCACCCAATAATAACCGTGCGGGCTGTTGGGAACGTGTACCAAACCGATGCCGATGCGGGTGTAGGCAGCATTGGTCATGTTTTTGTAATGACCTGCACTGTTGCGCCACTGCTCGAGAACGGCTTTGTCGGCACTGCCGTAGCCGGCAGTGATGTTTTCCGCAGCCGCCCCGTTTTTCACCCCGTCTTTCCAAGATTGACCGTTGGGGCGCTGGTGTTCATACAATTGGACGATTTCTTCGGCACGCTTTTGCGCGTAGGCGGCAAGCGCGGGGTCGTATTTCAGGGGCGGCAAACCTTTGTCCTGACGCAGCTTGTTGGTATTGGCAAGCGCCTTGTCCAGCTCGGCTTTGTGGGCGGCGCTCGGCGGATTTACCTGAAACTCGGACGGCGTGTTGCTGCCCGTGCTTGGGGGATTGTTGGGCTGTGAACCGTTGTTG
>NZ_KE386799.1:5689-97080 GCF_000428785.1 Conchiformibius kuhniae DSM 17694
GGGGGATTGTTGGGCTGTGAACCGTTGTTGCTGCCCGTGTTTGGCGGATTGTTGGGTTGCGAACCGTTGTTGCCCGCATTTGATGATGCGGTGCTTGGTTTTTTACCGCCGTTGCTATTGACTTGGTGGGCGGGGTAGGTGTCGCTGCTTAAGGGCATATTGTCGCTGCCGCAAGCGCCGATGCCGAGCAGCAATGCCCCAAACAACAGGGTTTGTCGTATGTTCATCAAGATTCCTTTTCGGTGTGAAACCCCGCCGTTGGCGGCGGTAAAATCAGCTTCATTCGGGCGGGGCGTTATTCCGTCCGAACCATCGGGGCAAGGCATCGGGCTGTGCTTGATGTGCAGTCCTGTGCGTTGAAACATGGTGCTTTCCTTTAAAAATGTGAAAGGGCAAACCTGTGCGGCACGGAACATCTGCGCTGCCAAAGGGCGGGACAGGTTTTCGGGGTGCAACTTGTTTGATTTTATCATAAATTTTTTCTGTTGCCGCATGCCGGTGCGGGCGGGGGCATCGTTTGTGGCGGAAACGGGGCAGTCGCAAAAAAACCGCCCCGATGGGGCGGTGTCGGTGGGGTTTATGGCGACAATTGGGCGAGCGGCCAACGCGGGCGCACGGTAAACGCCCCCGCAGGCGCGGCTGCCTGAACGCCGTGCCGCAAACGCATCGCCCCCGCAAACGCCATCATCGCGCCGTTGTCGGTGCAGAGCGCGGGCGGCGGGAAAAAGGTTTGCACGGCTTCTTTGCCGATGGTCAGCGCACACAGGCGTTGGCGGAGCTGCCGGTTCGCGCCCACGCCGCCCGCCACCACCAGCGTGCGCAAGCCCGTTTGCCGCAACGCGGCTGCGGCTTTGGCGGCGAGTACGTCCGCCACCGCATCTTGAAAGGCGCGGCAGATGTCGTTGCGGACGGATTCGGGCAGGCTGCCGCCGTGTTCGGCACGGGCTTTTTCCACCGCCGTCAAAACGGCGGTTTTCAGTCCGGAAAAACTCATGTTCAGGTCGCCCGAATGCAGCATGGGGCGCGGGAAACGGTAGGCATCGGGTGTGCCGAGTTCCGCCAGTTCCGACAGTTTCGCGCCGCCCGGATAGGGCAGCCCGAGCAGTTTTGCCGTTTTGTCAAAGGCTTCGCCCGCCGCATCGTCCACCGTTTCGCCGAGCAGGACATAGTCGCCCACGCCGTGCACCGCCATAAATTGCGTGTGTCCGCCCGAAACCAGCAGTGCGACAAAGGGAAAATCCACGCCTTCGTCCGTCAGCAGGGGCGAGAGCAGATGTCCTTCCAAGTGGTGAAGCGGCAACACGGGTTTGTCCAGCGCAAACGCCAGCGCGTTGGCGTAGGACGCGCCCGCCAGCAGAGCGCCGCCCAAGCCGGGCCCTTGCGTGTAGGCAACGGCGTCGATGTCGGCAAAATCCGCGCCCGCGTCTTTCAGGCAGCTTTGCGTGAGCGGAACAAGGCGGCGGATGTGGTCGCGGCTTGCCAGCTCGGGAACGACGCCGCCGTATTCGGCGTGCATCGCCATTTGCGTGTGCAGGGCGTGGGCGAGCAGGCCGCGCCGCGTGCAGTAGAGCGCGATGCCGGTTTCATCGCAGGAAGATTCAATGCCGAGTACCAACATGTTCAGGCTGCCTGAAAAACAATCCAAACCGTCATTTTAACGCCAAGCCCGCCCCCGTGAAAACCGCATAAAAACAGGCATCGGCAAAATAGTGATAAAAAAGCATGGCGCAAGCGGCGTAAGCCCTTTAAAATATCGGCTTTTTGGCGCAAACAGGCTGCCTGAACGCGAAAAAGTAGCAAACCCATGAAAAACAGAGTAAACAACATCCATTTTGTCGGCATCGGCGGTTCGGGCATGTGCGGCATTGCCGAAGTGCTGCACACGCTCGGTTTTCAGGTTTCCGGTTCCGACCAAGCGCAAAGCGCGGTAACCCGTCATTTGGACGCTTTGGGCGTGCGCGTGTTTCCCGGCCACACCGCCGAACATGTCAACGGCGCAGACGTGGTGGTTACTTCCACCGCCGTCAAGCCCGACAATCCCGAAGTGGAAGCGGCGTTGGCGCAACACATTCCCGTGATTCCCCGCGCCATGATGTTGGCGGAACTGATGCGTTTTCGGGACGGCATCGCCATCGCCGGTACGCACGGCAAAACCACCACCACCAGCCTGACCGCGTCCATTCTCGGCGCGGCAGGGCTTGACCCGACTTTCGTGATTGGCGGCAAACTCACCGCCGCCGGCACCAACGCCAAGCTGGGCAAAGGGCAATACATCGTTGCCGAAGCCGATGAAAGCGATGCGTCTTTTCTGTATTTGTCGCCGGTGATGTCGGTGATTACCAATATCGACACCGACCACATGGACACCTACGGCCACAGCATCGACAAACTGCATCAGGCGTTTGTGGATTTTGTCCACCGTATGCCTTTCTACGGCAAGGCGTTTTTGTGTACCGACAGCGAACACGTCCGCGCCGTCGTGCCGAAAATCAAAAAACCCTTCGCCACCTACAATATTGATGACGACAGCGCCGACCTTTCCGCCAGCAATCTGCAAACGGACGGCGCACAAATGACTTTTGACGTGCGCGCCCGCCACAAACACGGCGTACACGAATTTCCCGTGCGCCTGAACCTGCCCGGCCGCCACAACGTCCTCAACGCGCTGGCGAGCATCGGCATCGCCTTGGAATGCGGCGCCAGCGTGGCGGCGGTGCAGGAAGGTTTGGCGAACTTCGGCGGCGTGGGACGGCGTTTCCAAAGCTACGGCGAAATCAGGCTGCCTGAAGGCGGCAAAGCCCTGATTATTGACGATTACGGACACCACCCCGTAGAAATGGCCGCCACGCTTGCCGCCGCGCGCGGCGCGTATCCCGACAACCGCCTGGTGCTGGCGTTCCAGCCGCACCGCTACACGCGCACCCGTGATTTGTTTGAAGATTTCGTGCAGGTATTGGGCGGCGCCGACAGCGTGGTGCTGACCGAAGTCTATTCGGCGGGCGAAGAACCGATTGTCGCCGCCGACAGCCGCGCCTTGGCGCGCGCCCTGCGCGTGTCGGGCAAGGTCGAACCGATTTACTGCGAAGACGTGAACGAACTGCCCGCCGTGCTGCTGAACGTGTTGCAAGACGGCGACGTGGTGCTGACGATGGGCGCGGGCAGCATCAACCGCACCGCACAGGCATTGGCGGATTTGGCGGCGCAGGCTGCCTGAGAAATATTTTGAAAGAAAACATTATCATGCAAAACTTTGGCAAAGTAGCGGTGTTGGCGGGCGGATTTTCCGCCGAGCGCGAAGTGTCGCTGGCAAGCGGCGCGGCGGTGTTGGACGCACTCAAAAGCAAAGGCATCGACGCACGCCTGTTTGACCCCGCCGAGCGCGATTTGGGCGAACTGAAAACGCAAGGATTTGATATTGCGTTTAATATTTTGCACGGCACCTACGGCGAAGACGGCACGGTACAAGGCGCCTTGGACGCGCTGGGCGTGCGCTACACCGGTTGCGGCGTACTCGCCTCCGCGCTGGGCATGGACAAATACCGTTGCAAACTGATTTGGCAGGCGCTCGGTCTGCCCGTGCCGCCGTATGCCGTGCTGCATGACGACAGCGATTTTGCCGCCGTAGAAGCGCAATTGGGCTTGCCCCTGTTTGTCAAACCCGCCGCCGAAGGCAGCAGCGTGGGCGTGCACAAAGTCAAACAGGCGGGCGAATTGGCACAAATTTACAAACAGTTGCGCGATGAAAAACTGCACGGCGAAATTTTGGCGGAACAATTTGTTTCCGGCGGCGAATACACCTGCGGCGTGTTGGCGGGCGAAGCGCTGCCGAGCGTGAAAATCATTCCGCAAACCGAGTTTTACGACTACGAAGCCAAATATTTGCGCGATGACACCGTCTACCAATGCCCGTCCGATTTGCCGCCCGAACAGGAAGCGCACATGCGGGCGTTGGCATTGCGGGCGTTTGCGGCAATTGGCGGCGGCGGCAACTGCGGGCGCGTGGACTTTTTGCGCGGCGCGGACGGCGCGTTGTACGTTTTGGAAGCCAACACCCTGCCCGGCATGACAAGCCACAGCCTGATTCCCAAAGCCGCCGCGCAATGCGGCATCGGTTTTGCCGATTTATGTGTTAAAATTTTACAAACCGCTTACGTTTCAAATTAAAAAGCCGCACATCGGGCGCAAGCGGACGTGTCGTCCCGACCGCTTGGCGGGCGGACACCGTGATGCCGGTAAACGCGGCACAGGGCGCACCGAAAAGGAATGTTGATGAATAATCAGGAAAATTCGGCAGGCAGCATCATGCTCAAAGCACTCTACGGCTTGGTGGGGGTGTTTTTGGTGGGTGCGGGCGTGCGCTGGATTACCCACCACAGCTATTTTCACATCGCCACCATCGATTTGGTCAGCGTGCATCAGGGCGAACCGCTCAAATATGTGGACAAACAAAAACTGTTTGACGCGGTCAAACCGCATTTGAGTGGCAGCTCGTTCTATGTGGACTTGGACGCGGCACAGGAAGCGGCGCGGCATTTTACATGGGTGAGCGATGTCAAAATCGAGCGCACCGCCTCCAACACCATCACCGTTACCGTGAAAGAACACGAACCTGTGGCGCGGTGGATGCGGCAGGGTCAGCCGGCAGGCTTGGTCGATGCGGACGGACAAATTTTTCAGGCAGATTACGATGCGCCACTGCCCGAATTTGACGGCGCCGCCGAAGACCAGCCGCAGATGGTTTCCCAATATAAAAGTTTTTCAAACGAGTTAAAGCCTTTGCGTTTGCAGATTCTGCGTTTACAATATACCCCGCGCTCATCGTGGTCGATGATGCTCGACAACGGCATCGAGCTGCGTTTGGGCAAACAGGAAGTCAATACCCGCATGAACCGCTTTGTCAGCGCATGGCAGCATTCTTTGCGGGAAAAGGCTTTGCAGTTGGATTATGTGGACATGCGCTATCCCGACGGTTTTGCCACGCGCAACCGTTCGCGTACCGCCAGCAATGCGACCGAAGCGCTTGAAATGGCTTTGGCTGCCGACAGGGCCGGAGAGGAAGCTCCCAAACCGGATTCAGATGATTTACCCAATTAACCGAGATGAATAAAAATGGCTGAAAGCAAACAATATATCAGTGCGCTGGATATCGGCACGTCTAAGGTAATCGCCCTAATCGGCGAGTTGATAGACGACGAAATCCATATTGTCGGCATCGGACAAGCCCCCTCGCGCGGCCTGAAAGCGGGCATGGTAACCAATATCGATGCCACCGCACAGGCCATCAAACAGGCGATGTCGGAAGCAGAACACATGGCCGATTGCAAAGTAACCGGCTTAATTACCGGCATTGCCGGCAACCACATCCGCAGCCTCAATTCGCAAGGCGTGGTGCGGATTAAAGACGGCGAAGTTACCCAAGCCGACATCGACCGCGCCAAAGAAACGTCCAAAGCCGTCAATATTCCGCCCGACCATCAGGTTTTGCACACGGTGGTGCAGGAGTACATCATCGACAACCAGCCCGGTGTGCGCGAGCCCATCGGTATGAGCGGCATCCGTCTGGACACCCGCGTCCACATCATCACGGGCGCGGTTACCGCCATGCAAAACATTCAAAAATGCGTGCAGCGTTGCGGGCTGGTGGTGGACGACATCATGCTTCAGCCCTTGGCAAGTGCCGATGCGGTGCTGACCGAAGACGAAAAAGAATTGGGCGTGTGCGTGGTGGACATCGGCGGCGGCACCACCGACATCGCCGTGTATACCAACGGCGCAATCCGCCATACCGCCGTGATTCCCGTGGCGGGCGACTTGATTACCCGCGATTTGGCACACGCGCTGCGTACCCCGTCCAGCTCCGCCGAATACATCAAAGTGCATTACGGCGTGGCACTGGCAAACATCGAAGGCTTGGACGATATGGTGGAAGTGCCCAGCGTGGGCGACCGCCGCTCGCGCCAAATTTCCCGCCGCGTACTCGCCAGCGTGATTCAGCCGCGTGTGGAAGAAATTTTGGAGCTCACGCTCAACGAATTGCGCCGTTCCGGCTTCCCCGAAGAAGTGCTCACTTCCGGCATCGTGCTGACCGGCGGCGCATCGCTGCTGCGCGGCATGGTGGAGCTGGCGGAAGACGTGTTCAACCTGCCCGTGCGCATCGGCGTGCCGCCGGAAATGCCGGGCTTGTCGGAGCGCGTGCGCAATCCGCGCTATTCCACCGTCATCGGTCTGCTTCAGGCAGCCAAAGAGCAGCACGAACGCAATCCGCGCGTGCGTTCGGTGGTGTCCACCCGCAAACCGATTCCCGCGCCCAAGCCCGTTACCGGCGACCCCCTGTTCGACCCCGAACCGCCCGTCAGCCCGCCGCGCTACCAGCAAGACCGCTACGAACAGCCGCAGCCGAGCCTGTTTGCCCGCATCAAAGAATGGATTAACCGCACCCTGTAAACCGTTTGCGGCAAACTGTTGTGAAACACCACGCCGTACGGGGTCAGGCAGAAGTCTTTTTGCCAATATGCCGAGACTTCTTTATAATTAGCGCATATTTTTAATTTTAAATTTGTCTTTACATGCCCCGCCGAGGGTATGAGGAGTTTTTACTGAAATGGAAAAACCGATTTATAACTTTGTCGAAGCCCCCACCGGCCCGGCAGTCATTAAAGTTATCGGCGTAGGCGGCGGTGGCTGTAATGCAATTAACAATATGATTGAAAACCCGATTCAGGGTGTAGAATACATCAGTGCCAACACCGATGCCCAATCGTTGATGGACAATATGGCGCCGAACAAAATCCAATTGGGCGCAAGCCTCACACGCGGCTTGGGCGCGGGCGCGAACCCCGAAGTGGGTCGTGCGGCGGCGATGGAAGACCGCGAAGCGATTGTCAAAGCCATTAGCGGCGCGGACATGCTGTTCATCACCACCGGCATGGGCGGCGGCACCGGCACGGGCGCAGCCCCCGTCATCGCCGAAATTGCCAAAGAACTCGGCATTCTCACCGTTGCCGTGGTTACCCGCCCGTTCAAACACGAAGGCAAACGCGGCGTGGTGGCGCAGCAAGGCATCGAGCAGTTGAAAAACCACGTGGATTCGCTGATTGTCGTGCCGAATGATAAACTCTTGGCAGCATTGGGTAAAGGCACAACCGTGCGCGAAGCCTTCCGCGCCGCCAACAATGTGTTGCGTAACGGCGTGGCGGGCATTTCCGAAATCGTTACCTGCCCTGGCTTCATCAATCTGGACTTTGCGGACGTAAAAAACATGATGAGCATCATCGGCATGGCGATGATGGGCATCGGCGAATCCAAAGGCTCCGACCGCGCCCGCATCGCAGTGGAACAGGCGATTTCCAGCCCTTTGCTGGACGACATCAGCCTGAGCGGTGCCAAAGGCGTGCTGGTGAACATTACCACCGCGCCCGATTGCCTGATTTTGGACGAATATCAAGAAATTATGTCTGTGGTGGGCGAATATGCCTCGCCCGATGCCGAGCTGAAATTCGGTACGGCGGAAGACATGAACATGCCCGAAGAAGCCATTCGCGTGACCATTATCGCCACCGGTTTGCGCGAAAATTCCGAGCGCAGTGCCGATGTGCTGACCCATCGCGGCGGCGGCGGTTTGCGCGGTGCGGGCGGCAGCAACCGCGAACGTGCCGCCGCATCGCAAGCGTCCAACAGCGTGGCGGACATGCTGCCCGGTATGGAAGGCGTGATTCGTTCCGGCCGCAACACCCGCAGCGTGAATCTGGTGGCGGCTGACTTCTCCAGCCAGTCGGTGCTGGACGATTTTGAAATCCCTGCCATGTTGCGCCGTCAGGGCGACTGACACGCAGCATTGTCTCAACGGGCTGCCTGATTTTTCAGGCAGCCTTACTTTTAAATCAATGGGTTGATATGTCCGATATTCTGCAAAAAATCCTTGCCGAAAAAGCACGGGAAGTGGCTGCCGCCAAAGCGGTTTTGCCTTTGGATGCGCTGCGCCGCCAAGCCGAAGCCGCCGCACCGCCGCGTGATTTTATTGCCGCCGTCCGTGCCAAACATGCGCGTGGTGATGCCGCGCTGATTGCCGAAATCAAAAAAGCCAGTCCGTCCAAAGGGCTGATTCGGGCGAATTTTGCGCCTGCCGAGCATGCGCGTGAATACGAAGCGGCGGGCGCGGCGTGTTTGTCGGTGCTGACCGATGCGCCGTTTTTTCAAGGTGCGCCCGAATATTTGCAGCAGGCGCGTGCGGCGTGTGCCTTGCCCGTGTTGCGCAAGGACTTTATCATTGACGAATATCAGCTTTTTCAGGCGCGGGCGTGGGGCGCGGACGCGGTTTTGCTGATTGCGGCGGCGCTGGACACGGCACAATTGCGCCGTTTCGAGCAGGTGGCGCACGATTTGGGCATGGCGGTGCTGTTGGAGCTGCACGATGAGGCGGAAGCGGAACGCTGTGCGGCGCTGCACACGCCCCTGCGCGGGGTGAACAACCGCAATTTGCGGACGTTTCAAGTGGATTTGCAGCAAACCGTCAAGCTGTTGCCCCATCTGCGCGACCACATCGTCATCACCGAAAGCGGCATTGCCTGTCGTGATGATGTGGCGTTGATGCGCGGGCATGGCGTGCATACTTTTTTGATTGGCGAAACGCTGATGCGTGCGCCCGATATTGGCGCGGCGGTACGCGCTTTGTTCTGATACAGGCTCTTTATCGTTGATGATAAAGGGAAATGGTTTATGAAACAGATAAAATGGTTTGTGCCGTTGGCGGTGGGTTTGTTGGCGGCGTGTTCTTCCGAAACGTCCGAGCAGCTTGCTTCTGCCGCGCCAAGCCGCGCATCGGGCGAAGATTTTGCCGCCGCCGCCGCTTCATCGCCGATTGCGGCGCAGATTTTCAACAGCCCGCAGGAGCAGGACATTTTGTCCAGCAGCCGTCAGGCGATGGCGGAGGTGAGCGCATCGGAAGTGGCGGCGGCGGCATCGGCAGCGTCCGCAGCTTTGTCCGTTGATGCGGAAAACAATTTGGCATTGCCTGCGCTTGCGCCCGCTTGCGAGCGTTATTTCCGCCGTGCCGAGCAGTGTTTTTCGCAAAACGAAAACCGCGATGCGCTGCTGGCAATGTTGGACGAGGCGCGGGAAGAATTGGCGCACGAGCAGCCCGATGAAGCTGCCTGCACCGATTTGAACCGCAGCTTTGATGCGGTGGCGCGGAATTTGGGCTGCCATTGAAGCGGAAAAAGGGTTTGCACAAAACGGCAAACCCTTGTTGTTTATTCGGAAACGCGCAGCAATTCCACTTCAAACACCAGCGTGGCATTCGGCGGAATCACCCCGCCCGCGCCGCGTGCGCCGTAGCCCATTTCGGGCGGAATGGTCAGCTTGCGTTTGCCGCCCGCTTTCATGCCCGCAAAGCCCTCGTCCCAACCGCGAATCACCTGCCCCGCGCCCAGCGTGATGGTGAGCGGTTGGCGGCGGTCGAGGCTGGAATCAAATTTCGTGCCGTCCGTCAGCCAGCCCGTGTAGTGAACGGTGATGTCCTTGCCTTTCACGGCTTCCGCGCCATCGCCGACAGTCAAATCTTCAATAATCAAGGTCATGATTGTTTTCCTATTCTGAAACACGTTCAATTTTCGCGCCCACGCCGCCGAGTTTTTTCTCGATGTGTTCGTAGCCACGGTCAAGGTGGTAAATCTGCTCTACGGTGGTGATGCCGTCCGCCACCAAGCCCGCAATCACCAAGCTGGCGGAAGCGCGTAAATCGGTTGCCATCACCGTTGCGCCCGACAATTTTTCCACGCCGCAAATCACGGCGGTATTGCCTTCGGCGGAAATATCCGCACCCATGCGGTTCAGCTCGGGAACGTGCATAAAGCGGTTTTCAAAAATGGTTTCAACCACTTTGCTGTTGCCCTCCGCCACCGCGTTCAGGGCAACGAATTGCGCCTGCATGTCGGTGGGAAAACCGGGGTGCGGCACGGTGCGCAGATTGACGGCTTTGGGGCGGCGCGTCATTTCAATGGTGATGCGGTCGGCTTCGGCGTGAATGTTCGCGCCCGCTTCGCGCAGTTTGTCCAACACGGCTTCCATGGTGTGCGGTGCGGCGCGGTGCAGGGTAACTTTGCCGCCCGCCATTGCCACCGCGCACAAAAACGTTCCCGCTTCAATGCGGTCGGGAACCACGCTGTGTTCGCAGCCGTGCAGTTTGTCCACGCCCTCGATGGTCATGGTGGCCGTGCCGATGCCGTCAATTTTTGCGCCCATTTTCACCAAGCATTCCGCCAAATCCACCACTTCCGGCTCAACGGCGCAGTTTTCCAACACGGTGGTGCCTTCCGCTAAAGTCGCCGCCATCAGCAGGTTTTCCGTGCCGCCCACCGTAACCATGTCCATAATCACGCGCGCGCCCTTGAGTTTGCCGGTGGCTTTCACATAGCCGTGTTCCTGCGTAATCACCGCGCCCATCGCTTCCAAGCCTTTCAGGTGCTGCTCAACCGGCCGCGCACCGATGGCGCAACCGCCCGGCAAACTCACTTGCGCTTCGCCGAAACGCGCCAGCGTGGGGCCCAGCACCAAAATGGACGCGCGCATGGTGCGTACCAATTCGTAGGGGGCGCAGGTGTTGTTGATGCTGCTGCCGTTGATGTCAAAGGTGCTGACGCCGTCTGTGGACACGCTTGCGCCCATGCCCTCCAGCAGTTTGTGGGTGGTTTTGACATCGGCGAGCATGGGGACGTTGCTCAAACGCAGGGTGTCGGCGGTGAGCAGTCCCGCACACATCAGGGGCAGGGCGGCGTTTTTCGCGCCGGAAACGGTGATGTCGCCGTAGAGTGCGCCGTTGCCGGTGATTTTCAATTTGTCCATAGTATCGCGCTTTCTGAAACGGAAATGGGGGAGAGTGCGGACATTATAGTGGAAAACACCCTATGCGGCATCACGCGGCGCGGGTGCGGAATAGCACGGCCCGACCCCGCCGATTTCCGCCTGACGCGCCTCAATCCACTCTTCGCAACGGCGCATCAGCTCCGCCTCATTGCCCGCCGTGTGCGGCACGGGTTCGCCGATGACCACCCGTACCGTACCCGGATATTTCAAAAACGAATTGCGCGGCCAATACTCGCCACTGTTGTGGGCGACCGGCACCAAATCCATTTCCAACAGCTTTGCCATCTTTGCCGCGCCCAATTTGTATTTGCCGCGCTCACCCGCCTTTACCCGCGTGCCTTCGGGAAAAATGGTAATCCAAAAGCCCTCCCGCTTGCGTGCCAAGCCCTGTTCCATCAACTGCGTGGTGGCTTTCGCGCCCGCTTTGCGGTCGATGCCGATGGTTTTTGCCAGCTTCAAGCCCCAGCCGAAAAACGGAATTTTAAACAACTCCTTTTTTGCCACATAAATTTGCAGGGGGAAAATTTCCTGCAATGCCAGCGTTTCCCAGCCGCTTTGGTGCTTGGCACAGATAATCGCCGCCTGTTTGGGAATGTGTTCGCGCCCCTGCACCTCGTATTTCAGCCCGATGATGTGCTTGAGCGACCACATCAGCAGCAAAGCCCAACCGCGCCCGACCTTGTTCGGGCCTTGCGGAAACAGCATGGCAGGCACCACACAGACAAACATCAGTATCGCGCTGACCGACAAAATCAGCCAATACGCCAAATTACGCACAATCAACATCGTCCCGTTCCGGAAGTTTTGAGCAAAAGCGCGATTGTACAAGCCCGTGCCGCGCCGCGCAAAGGAAAAGAAGCGGACGGGTGCGGGCGCATTTGCATAAGTTTGCGGTTGAAAGCCTTTTCTTTCGCGGATTTTTTGCGATAATCGCCCCTGTCCGCAAGGACGTTTTTTGTTTAACACAAATCACAGGGGATAACGAGTGAAACGTATTTTCTTATTTTTGGCAACCAATATTGCCGTTTTGGCGGTCATCACCATCATTTTCAACATTTTCGGGCTGAATAAGGCCACTTCGCTGGGCGGGGTGTTGGCGGGGGCGGCGGTCATCGGCTTTACCGGTTCGATTATGTCGCTGCTGATGTCCAAGTGGTTGGCGAAAAAATCGGTGGACGCGCAAGTCATCGAGCAGCCCGCCAACGAAACCGAAGCATGGTTGGTGCAAACGGTGGAAAATCAGGCGCGGCAATGGAATCTGAAAACGCCCGAAGTGGCGATTTACGATTCGCCCGAAATGAACGCTTTTGCCACAGGCGCAAGCAAAAACAATTCTTTGGTGGCGGTGAGTACGGGCTTGCTGTCGGGCATGACCCGCGATGAGGTGGAAGCGGTGCTGGCGCACGAGATGGCGCACATCGGCAACGGCGATATGGTTACGCTGACCTTGATTCAGGGCGTGGTCAATACGTTTGTGGTGTTTTTCGCGCAGATTATCGCGCAGTTCGTGTCGGGCTTTTTGAATCAGAGTGATGAGGGCGAGGAGCAGGCGCAGGGCGGGGGCTTGGTGTATTTTGCGGTAAACATCGTGTTGCAGATTTTGTTCGGCTTTTTGGCAAGCCTGATTACGATGTGGTTCAGCCGTCAGCGCGAGTACCGTGCCGATGCGGGTGCGGCGAAGCTGGTCGGTGCGCCGAAGATGATTGCGGCTTTGCAGCGTTTGCAGGGGCATGGCAGCGATTTGCCTAACGAGATGGCGGCGATGGGCATTTCTGCGGCGGAAAAGGATTCGATTTGGAGCACCCACCCGAGCTTGGACAACCGCATCGCCGCTTTGCAGCAGCTTTGATTTTGACGGTTTGACACGGTCGCGCCGCCCGAACTTTCGGGCGGTTTTTTGTTATACTAGCCGTTTTGTTTTGCCATGAAAGGCTGTTGGCATGAGCCACCACAAATTGATTATTCTGGGTTCGGGCCCCGCCGGTTATACCGCCGCCGTTTACGCCGCCCGTGCCAATCTGCAACCCGCGCTGATTACCGGCTTGGCGCAGGGTGGGCAGTTGATGTCCACCACCGATGTGGAAAATTGGCCCGCCGATGCCGACGGCGTGCAAGGCCCCGAGCTGATGGCGCGTTTTCAGGCGCACGCCGAGCGTTTTGGTACGGAGCTGATTTTTGATGAAATTCACACAGTGGATTTGCACAAGCGCCCGTTTGCGCTCACGGGCGATGCGGGCGAATACACCTGCGATGCGCTGATTGTGGCAACGGGCGCATCGGCGAAATATTTGGGTTTGCCCAGCGAAGAGGCGTTTGCGGGGCGCGGCGTGTCCGCCTGTGCCACTTGCGATGGCTTCTTTTATAAAAATCAAGAAGTTGCCGTGGTCGGCGGCGGCAACACGGCGGTGGAGGAAGCCCTGTATCTCGCCAACATCGCCGCCAAAGTTACCTTAATCCACCGCCGCGACACTTTCCGCGCCGAAAAAATCATGGTGGACAAACTGATGCGCCGCGTGGAAGAAGGCAAAATCGCCTTAAAACTCAATGCCGAAGTGGACGAAATTTTGGGCGACGATGCGGGTGTAAACGCCGTGCGCCTGAAGTTGGCGGACGGCGGCCGCGAAGAATTGGCGGTGCAGGGCGTGTTTATCGCCATCGGTCATAAACCGAATACCGATATTTTTCAAGGACAACTGGAGATGGACGAAACGGGCTACCTGAAAACGCGCGGCGGCACGGGTGCGGATGTGGGCGCGACCAATATTGACGGCGTGTGGGCGGCGGGCGATGTGAAAGACCATGTTTACCGCCAAGCCATCACCAGCGCGGCATCGGGCTGCCAAGCCGCTTTGGACGCGGAACGCTGGCTGGACAGCCAACACTGATGCACGGTGAAATCACGCTGCTGACCTTGTTTCTGCTGGGTTTTTTCGGCGGAACGCACTGCATCGGCATGTGCGGCGGTTTGAGCAGTGCGTTTGCCCTGCAACTGCCGCCAAATGTCGGACGCATCAGGCTGATTATTCTGTTGAATTTTGGCAGAATTGTCAGCTATGTTGGCGCGGGTGCCGCCATCGGCGCGGTGTCGCAAGCGGGCATGCTGCTGGACGACACCCGCCGCGTGCAAACGCTGTTGATGCTGCTTGCCAACGGCTTGCTGTTATTGACGGGTTTGTATCTGGCGGGCGTGTCGCAGCTTGCGGCGCGGCTGGAAGGCATCGGCAAACCGGTGTGGCGGCGGCTCAATCCCGTGTTGAACCGTCTGCTGCCCGTCCGTTCGGCGGCGGGTTGTGTGGCGGTGGGGCTGTTGTGGGGCTGGCTGCCCTGCGGCTTGGTGTACAACGCCGCGCTGTACGCCTTGGGAAGCGGCTCGGCGGGAACGGGCGCGGCATATCTGCTGGCATTCGGCTTGGGTACGCTGCCCAACCTGCTGGCGGCGGGTGTGTTTGCGGCACAACTGCGCGGCGTATTGCAACGGAGCGGCGTGCGCTTGGCAGCAGGGCTGACGGTGGCGGCATGGGCGGCGTGGCAATTGGCGAATATGATTTTTCACCTTTAATTAATCAAAAAATCTGCTTGAAACAAGCCGCGTTTCAAGCAGATTTTTTTATGGTTCGCGCAAACGCTCGCTCAAAATCTGAAAAATATCGCCAAGCAGTTTGCGGTCGTGTTCTTGCAATTGATTGAATAAATGGCATAAGCGGCGGGCTTGGTCATCTGCAAGCGGGCTGTTTTCATCCAATAAATCGGCACTGGAACAGCCAAACAGTTCGGCAAGCTGATACAAACGGGCAACGGTAGGCATCACCAAACCACGTTCCATGCGCGACACTGCCACATAGCCGATGCCAAGTTTTTCAGCAACTTGCTCTTGCGTGAAGCCTGCTTGCTGGCGGCGTTTGGCAATGCTTTTTCCGATTTGGCGGTTGATGATAGAAAAGTCCGGCATAAGCGTTATTTGAAAACAGTTGGCAAAACCTGCATCTTGTCGCATCTCTGTCTTGACTTACATATCTTTTAATGAGATATTTGGACTTATAAAGTTCAATTTAAAAGAATGGGGTACGAATCTACGTTTTTCATTGAACGTTTTAATCAAAGACATATCGTGATATTGCCATTATTGTTTGTGCAATATTCTTAAAGCATAAATGGTTATCAGCTTGTAAAGTGAAGTAGGAACAAGATGGAATATCCTAATGCAGATATCGTATGTCTGGCAAGTATAGATTGGGTTGTCGTATAAACCCAAATTATAAAAAGATTTTAAATAAGGAATTGACAATGGATGAACTGGTGGTTAATTGGCATATTACAGAAGCATGTAATTATAATTGCCGTTACTGTTTTGCAAAATGGGAGGGTAATGAACGCGAATTAATTCACAACCCTTTGAATATTGGGATTCTTATAAGAGAGATTCCAAAATTATTGGAAATATTGAATGAGAATTTCGGAACTTGTTTTAAATATATACGTTTAAATTTGGTGGGTGGTGAACCCTTGTTATATCCCGAAGCCATAAGGGAAATTATTCATTGTGCACGTCAAAGCGGTTTATTATTGTCGTTAATTACAAATGGTAGTTTACTAAATCAAGACTGGGTCAATATCATATCAGAGTCATTTGTGCAAATAGGATTTAGTGTAGATTCTATCCATGAACAAACCAATGTGGCAATTGGTCGTGGTTCAAATCGGGAGGTATTTAAAGCAAGTATGATTCTTCAATATATTAATGCAATTCGTACTTATGCGCCGAATATTGGTATAAAAATTAATACAGTGGTTAATGAATATAATTTTCAAGAGGATATGAATGATTTTATTCACAAGGCAAATCCACAAAAATGGAAGATTTTTAAGATGTTGCCCATCATAACAAATAATTTAAGTGTAAGTAATCAACAGTTTGAAACTTTTTTACTCAATCACCAAGCGTTTAGGTCAATTATTAGTTCGGAAAATAATGACGAAATGACACAATCATATCTTATGATTGACCCTGAAGGACGTTTCTTTCAAAATCATCATCATGGGGTAAAGGTGTATCAATATAGTCATCCTATTCACAAAGTGGGGATACAAAATGCTTTTAATGAAATAACTTTTCATGTAGATAAATTTCATCACCGCTATATCCCTTTGAATCCTATGCGATAGAAATCGTAAAGAATGGTGTGAAAATGACGGCATGTTCGTTTCAAATCCCCATCAAAGGCAACAACACGGGAACCAGCATCGCCGTCAAAACGCCGTTAAAAATCAAACCCAAGCTGGCATAGGCGGCGAATTTTTTGCTTTTTTCCAGCGAAGCGGCAATCCCCATCGCGTGCGATGCCGAGCCCATAGACATGCCTTGCGACATCGGTTTGCGCACGGTACTCATCGTCATCATGCGGTAGCCGACCATCTGCCCGACCATGCCCGCCGCAATGACGGTGGCGGCGGTAATCGCGGGAATGCCGCCGATGGATTTGGTAATCTCAATCGCAATCGGGTTGGTAACGGATTTCGCCGCCAAACTCAACACCACTTCGCGTTCCGCGCCCATCAGTTTGGCAATCCACACGGCAGTTACGATGCCGGTGATGCTGCCCGCGCCCTGCGACAATACAATCGGCAGCCATTGTTTGCGGATTTTTTCCCAGTTCAGATAAAGCGGTACCGCCAAGCCGACTACGGCAGGTTTTAACCAAAAATCAATCAGCTCCGCCGTTTCGTGGTAAACGGGATAATCAATGCCGCAGGCTTTTAAGTAGCTGATGACGGCAATGGTGCTGACCACAACGGGATTAAACAGCACGCTGCCCGTGCGCACGCGCAGCAGGTTTGCCGCCCAATACACGGTAATCGTGAGCCACAGCAAAACAACGGGGTGTTTGAGCATGTCCATATCAACGTTTCCGCAACCATTCGTGGGTTTTGCCGGTAACGAACATCACGGCAAAGGTGCTGATGAGCGTGGCAACGGCGATGGACAACAAATCTTTCGCCACCAAGTCCAGATAACTCATTACCGCCACGCACGGCGGCACGAGAAACAGGGCAAGATTCGCCATCAGCACGTCCACAAGCTGCATCAGCCACGCCGCTTTCACCCAGCCCGCCTGCAATGCGCCAAACAGGAAAAACATGCCGATGATGCTGCCCGGAAATTTCAATCCGCTAAAGTAAACAATCGCTTCGCCAATTGCCAAAAAGCCGAATACGATGCTTAATGCGCGAATGGTGTGCATGCTGGCTCCTCAATTTAATCGGTTACAGTTGGGTAAGGGCGGCGGCGAAGCGGTTGTATGCAGCGTCCACGTCGTGCAGTTTGTCCAAGCCGAACAAGCCGATGCGGAAGGTTTGGAAATTTGCGTTTTCGCCGCATTGCAGGGGAACGCCCGCCGCAATTTGCACGCCGTGCGCGGCAAAGGCACTGCCGTTGTGCAGGTCGGCGCGTCCGCCCGTGTAGGCAACGACCACGCCCGGTGCTTCAAAGCCCGCCGCCGCCACGCTGTCGAAGCCGTGTTGCGCCAACAGGGCGCGGACGCGCGCGCCCAATTCGGCTTGGCGGGCTTTCAGGGTGTCGAAGCCGGTGTGTGCGGCTTCTTCCAGTGCCAAATGCAAACGGTAGAGTGCATCGGTGGGCGGGGTGGCGTGGTAGGCGTGTGCGCCGTTTTCAAACGCCGCCATAATCGCCAGCCATTTTTTCAAATCGAGGGCGAAGCTGTCGGAATCGGTGTGTTGAACGCGTTGGTATGCCGTTTCGTTGAGCAGAACCAAGCCGCAGCAGGGCGGGGCGCTCAAGCCTTTTTGCGGGGCGGAGAGCAAAATGTCGATGCCCGAACCGCGCATATCGAGCCACATGCAGCCGGAAGCGATGGCATCGATGACCAGCAGTGCGCCGACTGCGTGGGCAGCGTCTGCCAAACGGCGGATGTAGTCGTCGGGGAGCATCATGCCCGATGCGGTTTCCACATGCGGGGCAAACACGAGCGCGGGGCGGAAGTCGGCGATTTGGGCGCAAACTTCGTCAATCGGGGCGGGGGCGAACGGGGCGTTTGCACCGTTGTGAACGGGGCGGGCGGCACACACGCGGGTTTCGGCGGCGAGCTTGCCCTGTTCCAGAATCTGCGTCCAACGGAAGCTGAACAAGCCGTTGCGGACAATCAGGCATTTTTGTCCGCGTGCCAACTGGCGGGCAACGGCTTCCATGCCCGAAGTGCCGCTGCCCGGCACGGCGGCGCAGTAGTCGGCGCGGTAGAGCGATTTGAGCGCGGACGAAACGGCGGCGAGCGCGTGGCGGAATTTGTGCGACATGTGGTTGAGGGCGCGGTCGGTGTACACCACCGAATATTCCAGCAAACCGTCCGCATCGACTTCGGGGCGGGGCAGAATCAGGGTCATGATTTTTCTCCTTGAACAAGTGTGCCGTGCGGCGAACTATAGCAGCGTGCGCGCCGTTTGAAAAGAATTGTAAACGCACAAGGCATTTTTCGCGCCGGTTTGCCCGATGAATTTTCAAAAATTTAAACAGTTTAACCGGAAACGGCATATTCGGGGGGAAAGATAAAGTTTGCAAATAGTAATGGTTTGCATTATATTGTCCGCATGAGACACGAACGCCCCATCAAAATCGGCATTGTTTTGACGGTGGGCGCACTGCATGCGGGCTTGCTCGCGCTGATGTGGTCGCCCGCGCCGCCGAAAAAGCCGGTTGAAGCCGAACAACTGACCTTTGTGGATTTGGACGCGGCGCCGGGCTTTGCCGACGGCGCGGACGGCGCACCTGCCGCCGCCGATGCCGCCCCGCCCCCCGCCGCGCCGCCGCCTCCGCCCAAACCCAAACCGCCCGAGCGCAAACCCGACCCCCCGAAAAAGCCCGAACCCAAGCCCAAACCTGTCGAACAGCCGAAAATCAAAGCGGTTGAAAAAGCACAGGCGAAAGCCGATTTGCGCCAGCCCGACACCGAACCCCCGAAAAAGCCCGAACGCAAACCCGACCCGCCCAAACCCAAACCGAGCGAGCCGGAGAAAAAAGCCCCCGAAACCAAGCCCGAGCCGAAAAAAGCCGAGCCGGAGCAAAAGCCTGAAGCCAAAGCCGCAGACGACAAGCCCGCAGGGCTCAAAGCCCCGCCGCGCCGCAGCGATGATGTGGGCGAAGGCAAAGCCGGTTCGCAAGGCAAAAGCGGCAAAGAAGCCGGTGCCGGACGCAGCAGCGCGGGCGGACAAGGGCGCACGGACGGCGGCGGCGGCAGCGACCCCAACAGCAAAGCCCCCGGCAACGGTGCGGGCAAGCGCGGCGGCGACCCCGAAAAACCCGCAGGCAACCCCAACAATACCGGCAGCAAGCCCTCCGGCGGCACGGTAAACGGCGGCTACACCCGCCCGCCCAAGCTCAACTACCCCGCCCAAGCCGAAGCAGAAGGCATCGAAGGCTCGGTGAAAGTCAAATTTGTAGTGGAAGCAAGCGGCAAAGTCAGCGATGTGGACGTCATCGGCGGCAGCACCCGCGACCCCAGCTTGGTGCGCGAATGCAAACGCGCCGTCAAAAGCGGCGGCTACCGCCCCAACAGCGAAGGCGGCGCACCGCAGCGCACCGTGTTCAACACCACCTGCAACTTCACCCTGTGATGCCGTTGGGTTTTTTAGATTTTTGTTTTTATAAAAGGAATTGTGATGAATTTAGGTTTGATGTTCAAAAGCGGCGACCCCGTTTTAATCGGCGTATCGGTGCTGCTGGTGCTGATGAGCACCGCCACATGGGTTTTGATTGCATGGCGTTTCGTCAAAATGCACCATGCCCGCAAAAGCAGCCGCGTGGCTTATGAAGCCGTGCGCCGCGCCGAATCGCTCGATTTGGCGGAAAGCTATGCCAAACAATACGACTCGCCCATCAGCGAACTGGTGGTCGATGCCGTTGCCGCCAACCGCCGCTATGCCGAAAGCCAGCAAACCATGCTTTCCGCCAGCCTGCCGAAAAACCAATTTTTGGAACGCGAAATCAGCCACAGCCTGAGCAAAATCCTCAACCGCTATGACGGCGGTTTGAGCGTGTTGGCATCGGTGGGCGCAACCGCCCCGTTTATCGGGCTGCTCGGCACCGTGTGGGGCATCTACCACGCCCTGATTAACATCACCGCAAGCGGACAAATGAGCATTGCCGCCGTAGCAGGGCCCATCGGCGAAGCGTTGGTGGCAACGGCATTCGGCTTGTTTGTGGCGATTCCCGCCGTGTTGGGTTACAACTACTTCACCCGTGCCAACAAAACCTTCTCGCGCTACATGCACGGCTTTGCCCACGACATGCACCTGTACCTGCTCAACGACAAAAGTCAGGCACAGCAGCAAAACAGCAAAAACAAAAAATAAGGAGGCGATATGGCGTTTTCGACAAACGGCGGCGATGAAGACACCCCGATGGCAGACATCAACGTAACCCCCTTGGTGGACGTGATGCTGGTGTTGCTGATTGTGTTTATGATTACCATGCCCGTGCTGACGCATTCCATTCCTTTGGAACTGCCCGTTACTTCGCAGAAAAAAGACGAACCGCCCAAGCAGGACGTCAAACCCCTGACCATCGCCATCGACAAAGACGGCGCCTACCGCGTGGGCGCGGAATCGCAAGATGCGGTGGACTTGGACACGGTCAAGCGCAGCCTGATGGAAGTGGCGAAAGACAAACCCGATACCATTGTCGCCATTTCCGCCGACAAAGAAGTGCCTTACGATTTTGTCGCGCAGGTGCTGGATGCGGCACGGGACGCAAAGCTGGCGAAAATCGGCTTCGTTACCAAAGTGGAGCAGCAAGCGGGCGAGTAAAGCGCGTTTGCCCCACCGACAACCCGCCCTGTGGCGGGTTTTTTGCGGTGTTCAGGCTGCCTGAAATCCGCTACAATCCTGTTCTTTGTTTCAACACACAGGGTTGCACATAAAGCTCAATGCCATGTGTCGTCCTGATTCGGGACAGGGTTACGTCCTGCCCGAATAAAAGCTGATTTTACCGCAAAAGGAATTTTGATGAACACGGCAATTATGGAAACCGAAATCGTCAATCAATTACACAACACCTTGAACGATTTGGCACAACGCAATCAAGAAATTCGCAACTATCTGGATTATCAGGGCAAAAAAGAGCGTTTGGAAGAAGTGGTCGGGCTTTCCGAAGACCCCGAACTCTGGAACGACCCCAAACGCGCCCAAGAAATCGGCAAAGAACGCAAAATGCTCGAAGGCGTGGTGCTGACGCTGGACGCGATTGAAAACGGCATCGCCGACAACCGCGAACTGATTGAAATGGTGGTGGAAGAAAACGATGCCGAAGGCTTCGCCGCGATTCAGGCAGATGTGGCGGATTTGGAAGCGAAAATGGCGGATTTGGAATTCAAACGCATGTTCAACCAGCCTGCGGACGGCAACAACTGCTTTATCGACATCACCGCCGGCGCGGGCGGCACGGAAGCGGAAGACTGGGCGGGCATGCTGTTGCGCATGTATTCGCGTTATGCCGATGCCAAAGGCTTCAAAGTAGAAATTTTGGAAGAAGACGAAGGCGAAATCGCCGGCATCAACCGCGCCACCGTCAAACTGGAAGGCGAATACGCCTACGGGCTGCTGCGTACCGAAACCGGCATTCACCGTTTGGTGCGCCATTCGCCCTTTGATTCCAATAACAAACGCCACACTTCGTTTGCCTCGGTGTTCGTCTATCCCGAAGTGGACGACAGCTTTGAAATCACCATCAACCCCGCCGATTTGCGTACCGACACCTACCGCGCATCGGGTGCGGGCGGACAGCACATCAACAAAACCGATTCCGCCGTGCGCATCACCCACGAGCCAACCGGCATCGTGGTGCAATGCCAAAACAGCCGTTCCCAACACGAAAACCGCGCCGCCGCCATGGACATGCTCAAATCCAAGCTGTTTGAATTGGAAATGCGCAAGCGCAACGAAGAAAAACAGGCTTTGGAAGACGGCAAGTCCGATGTGGGCTGGGGACACCAAATCCGTTCCTATGTCTTGGATTCTTCACGGATTAAAGACCTGCGTACCGGCTACGAAGTAGGCAACACCAAAGCCGTGTTGGACGGCGATTTAGACGGCTTTATTGAAGCCAGCTTGAAGCAGGGCGTTTGATTTTCAGGCTGCCTGAAAGAAAACCATGTTTGAATGGATTGTTTTGCCGCTTGTAATGTTCGGCGTGGGGTGGGCGATGCTGTATTGGCTCAACTCGCGCCAATGGCTGCTGGCGTTGTTGTTGCTGCCTTTGGCGGTGGCGGGTGTGGCGGTGATGCAGACCGGCGAAGTAGGCATGGGATTGGCGGCTTATTTTTTAAGCGTTTGCGCCATCGGTTTTCCCTATGCTGCATTGGCACACAGCTTTTTCGGCTTGGGCGACTTACTGCTTCGGCAGGAACATTTTGACTATCTGGATATTTTTGAACACGACATCGCCGATTTATGGCGCGACCCGCAGCCGATGATGCGGCGCAAAACCCAATAAAATAAGGAACAACATGATAGCCGAACTGATGGATTTTATCCTGCACATCGACAAACACTTGGCGGCACTGTCGGCACAATACGGCGTGTGGCTGTATGTGATTTTGTTTGTCATTGTGTTTTGCGAAACGGGGCTGGTGGTTACGCCGTTTCTGCCCGGTGATTCGCTGCTGTTTGCGGCGGGCGCGGTGGCGGCGGCATCGGGCGGCGCCTTAAACGTCCACATCATCGTGGCGGTGCTGCTGGTGGCGGCGATTGTCGGCGATGCGGTGAATTTCGCCATCGGCAAATATTTCGGCGAAAAACTGTTTGCCAAGCCCGATTCCAAAATCTTCAAACGCGAATATTTGCACAAAACCCATGCCTTTTACGAAAAATACGGCGGCAAAACCATTATTTTGGCGCGGTTTGTGCCGATTGTGCGTACGTTTGCGCCGTTTGTGGCGGGCATGGGCAAGATGGATTACGCGCAATTTATCCGCTACAACATCATCGGCGCGTTGGCGTGGGTGCTGGGTTTGACCTATATCGGCTACGGCTTCGGCAACCTGCCGTTTGTTAAGGACAATTTCGGCAAAGTGGTGTTGGGGATTATTGTGGTGTCGGTGCTGCCGATGGCGTATGAAATCGTTAAGAATTATTGGGCGAAACGCAAACCGTAGGGCGTGTCATCAATTAACCGAAAAAATGCTGCACCGTCATTCCCGCGCCGGCGGAAATCCAAAACAAATTTCAAAAGATGATGCGTGATGCGCCGCCAACAAAAAAACACCGCCCGATGGCGGTGTTTTGATTTTGCCGTTTTCAGGCGGGGCGGATGCCGAGCCTTTGCGAAAAGCGCAGCAGGTAGCCGTCCGGGTCTTGTGCCACAAATTGTTTGACGCCGGTTTGGTTGTTGCCGGTGGCATGCCATTTTTCTTCCATCGGCAAAAACAGGGCAGGGTGCGCGGCAAAACGGGCATACAGCGTGTCGATGTCGCGCACGCTGATTTGCAAACTGATGCCGCGCCCGAAAGGATAATCCGGCTTGCCCGCCGCAACATCGGGCGCAACGCCCGCCTGCTCCAGCATCAGTTCGGCACTGTCGCGCTGAAGATAGGCAAAATGCCCGTCCGCACGTTGGTAGAGAATGTGAAAACCGCACAGGCAGCAGTAAAAATCCAAGCTGGCGGACAATTCGCACACCAATAATTCGGGAACGAGTGCGGGCGCGGACGGGGTGGGCAGGCTGTCGATTTGCATGGCGTTTAGCGGACGATTTGTTGCGCCAACTCGCCCGCAGCGTATTTCGCCGCCATTTTGTCCAGCGACACGGGCTTGATTTTGCCCGCCATGCCCTCGCAGCCGAATGCGCGGTAACGGTCAAGACAGATTTGCTTCATGGCTTTCACGCTTTCGCCCAAGTATTTGCGCGGGTCAAACTCGGCGGGGTGCTGCGCCATATAGCGGCGTATGGCGCCTGTTGAAGCGAGGCGCAAATCGGTGTCGATATTGACTTTGCGCACGCCGTGTTTGATGCCCTCGATGATTTCTTCTACGGGAACGCCGTAGGTTTCGCCGATGTTGCCGCCGAATTCGTTGATGATTTCCAACCATTCCTGCGGCACGGAGCTGGAGCCGTGCATCACGATATGCGTGTTCGGCAGGGCGGTGTGGATTTCCTTGATGCGGTCAATCCGCAAAACGTCGCCGGTGGGCTTGCGGCTGAATTTGTATGCGCCGTGGCTGGTGCCGATGGCAATCGCCAGCGCGTCCACGCCGGTATCCTGCACGAAGCGCACTGCGTCTTCCACGCTGGTAAGCATTTGGTCGTGGCTGAGTTTGCCGACCGCGCCGATGCCGTCTTCCTCGCCCGCTTCGCCGGTTTCCAGATTGCCCAACACGCCGATTTCGCCTTCCACCGACACGCCGCAGGCATGGGAAAAGGCAACGGTGCGGCGGGTAACGTCCACATTATATTCGTAATCGGCGGGGGTTTTGCCGTCTTCCATCAGCGAGCCGTCCATCATCACCGAGCTGAAGCCGAGCTGAATGGCGCGTTGGCATACATCGGGGGAAGTGCCGTGGTCTTGGTGCATCACCACAGGAATGTGCGGAAATTCTTCCACCGCCGCCAAAATCAGGTGGCGCAGGAAAGGTGCGCCCGCGTATTTGCGCGCGCCTGCCGATGCCTGCACAATCACGGGCGAATCGACTTCGTTGGCGGCTTCCATAATGGCGCGCATTTGTTCCAGATTATTGACGTTGAACGCGGGCAGGCCGTAGCCGTGTTCGGCGGCGTGGTCAAGCAGTTGGCGCATGGATACGAGTGCCATGATTTTGCTCCTTGTAATATTTTGTAGCGTGAAACGGGCGCATTATAGCAGGGATTGGACGGGGATTGGGGACGGGCTTGGGCAGTCTGCACGGCGCATCGGCAAGGCATTTTGTCTGTTGGGTAAATCTTGCCAAGACAATGTGAACATGGTAGGGTAAAACGGTGTGATGCGATGCACGGAGTGTGTGATGAGAACGGATTGGGACGATGATGTTGATACGATGACCACGGCGGAAATCTGGCAGGAGCGTTGGCGGGCGTATAAAAAGCCGATTATGATTTGGTTGGCGGTGCTGCTGGTGGCGTTTCTGTTCGGACCGGAATGGGATTGCACGGGCGTAGGGGGGCGGGCGTGTTCCACGTCTGAAGACATGACGGCAATGGAAAAGTTTATTTTTACAAGCACTATGTTTTATGCGGTATTCATCTTTCCTGCTTGGGTGAGCCTGATTTCTTTGGGGCGCAAATATGCGGAAGACGGGCATTTGGATTAAAACACGTCCTTATCTTCACGCTTTGGCGCGGGCGGTGCTGCGGTTCAAATAATACACCGCCAAGCCCAACAACAAACCCCAAAACGCGCTGCTGATGCCGAGCAAATTCATGCCCGATGCGCTCGCCAGCAGCGTCATCAGCGAAGCCTCGCGGGTGGCTTCGTCCTGCCACGCGGCGGACAGGTTGTTTTGCAAAGTGGCAAACACCGCAATCCCCGCCAACGCCGCCAACAATTCCGGCGGCAGCGCGGCAAACAGCGACACCACCATGCCCCCCGCCGCTCCCAGCAGCAAATACAGCCCGCCGAGCAACACATTCGCCAAATAACGCCGTTGCGGGTCTTTGTCCACATCGCCGCCCATGCAGATGGCGGAACTAATCGCCGCCAAGTTCACCATAAACGCGCCGAACGGCGCAAACAACACCGTTGCCGCCGCCGAATGCGTCATCAAAGGTTTGGCGGGCGTGGCGTAGCCGTAGGCGCGGAGAATCGCCATGCCCGGAACGTTTTGCGTGGCGAGCGATGCGATAAAAAGCGGAATGCCCACGCCGATGATTTTGTCCCATTCAAATTGCGGCGACACCCATTCCAATACGGGCGGCGCGGCGCGGATTTGGCTGATGTCCGCCAGTCCGCCGAGCAGGGCGTAGCCGCAGCCTGCCGCCAACATCAGCAAAATGCCGTAACGCGGAAAACGGATTTTCCCCAACAGATACACCGCCAACATCAAGCCCACCAGCACGGTTTGCGTTTGCATGGACACAAACACGCGGCTGCCGAAGTTAATCAAAATCCCCGCCAACATCGCTGCCGCCAGCGTGGGCGGAATGTGGCGCACCAAACGGTCAAACAGCCCCGCCGCCGACACCGCCCACATCAACGCCCCCGCAAACACAAACGCCCCCACCGCCTGCGCCAGCGACACGCCTTCCAAGCCCACCATCATCGCCGCACCGGGTGTGCACCACGCCATCATTACGGGCGCTTTGTGGCGCACGCTCAAATACAGTGTCTGCACCCCGCACACCAAACCGATAACGGTAAACCACGAAGCGATTTGCGTTTGCGTGGCGCCGAATGTTTGCGCTGCCTGAAAAATAATCACCGCGCTGCTGCCGTAAGACACCAACAAAGCCGCTACGGCGGCGGCGAAATGCGAAGCGGTAAACGGAAAGGACTTCATCGGGTGCGTGCGCCGGCGGCGGGGGTGATGAAATCGGTGTGGCGCGGCAGCAAACGCACATCGGCGGGATTGTCGCGGAACGCGGCGATGATGCGGCGGACGTGTGCGTCGTCGCGGGTGTGGCGGAACACGAAAAAATCGGCAATGATGTCTGCCTGCTGCTCCATATTGAATTGGTTCAGCGCATCGCACTGCCCGAGCCAATCGCGGTAACGGTAGCAGGAATGGTTGCGGTAGCCGCCCTTGCACGCCAAAATACTGCCGTCCAGCCACAACTTCAGCCCCAGCGCGTGTTGCCAAACGTGCGCCATCTCGTGAATAAACAAATGTCGCGCACCGATGTCGGCGGCGGCGAAATCATCGCGGTAAATCGGCGGCGGAAAGTGCATCGTGCCGAACGGACTCATGGCGATGCGTTCGTGCTGCAACAGGGGAATCAAACGCCCGCGATGCACGCGCACACGGGCGTAATCCATGCTGTTGCCGAACACATGGCGTGCCAACTGCGTTTCGGCGGGGGTGAGGCTGCGGAAAGAAGCAAACATGGCGGGGGCGGAAAAAAGGCGGAAGCGGGAGATTGTAGCAGAAGCGGGGCGCGATTCAATCGGTGGGGCGTGTCATCAATGAACCGGAAAAACACAGCGCCGTCATGCCCGCCCGCACGGGAATGACGGCGTTTTTTTATATTGTGCTGATTTTGCTATGAAAGTTTAAATGATGATGCGCTTTAGGGCATCAGCATGCCGCCGTTGACGTGCAGGGTTTGCCCCGTGATGTAACGCGCTTGGTCGGAAGCGAGAAAACACACGGCATCGGCGATGTCCTGCGCTTCGCCGAAGTGTCCCAGCGCGGTTTGCGCTTCAAACATTTTGCGGGTTTCTTCGGGCAGCACGCGGGTCATGTCGGTGTCGATAAAGCCGGGCGCCACGCAGTTTACGGTGATGCCGCGACTGCCCGCTTCCCGCGCCAGCGATTTGGAAAAGCCCGCCAACGCCGCTTTTGCCGCCGCGTAGTTGCATTGCCCCGCGTTGCCCATCGTGCCGACCACGGAAGTGATGGTGATAATCCGTCCCGCACGTTGTTTCATCATGCCGCGCAATACGGCTTTGGCGGCGCGGAATACGGATTTCAGGTTCACGTCCATGACCGCGTCCCAGTCTTCTTCTTTCATCCGCATCAGCAGGTTGTCGCGGGTGATACCCGCGTTGTTTACCAAAATGTCGATTTTGCTGTATTGTTTTTCCACTTCGGCAATCAGGTTTTCTACGGATTGCGCTTCGCCGATGTCCAGCACGCGCCCCGTGCCTTGGTGTGCTGCCAAACGCTCGCTGATGGCGGCTGCGCCGTTTGCGGTGGTGGCAGTGCCGATAACGGTTGCGCCCGCTTGTGCCAGCGTGTCGGCAACGGCGGCACCGATGCCGCGTGATGCGCCGGTTACCAGCGCGATTTTTCCGTTTAAATGGTGGGTCATGGGGTATCCTTTCGGGGTTGGGGTGTGTCGTTAATTGACCGAGAAAACACAGTGCCGTCATTCCCGTGCAGACGGGAATCTAAAGCAAATTGAAACAAACTTTGATAAAACATCGTTTTCCAAAACATCGTGCAGTGGATTCCCGCATTCGCGGGAATGACGATATTTTTTATTGCACTGATTTTCAGTAGAAAATTTAATTGATGACGCGCCCTATTGGGGGTGGGCGGCGGCGAAAGCGTCTACGCTTTCCTGCGAAGTCAGCGCGGTGCAAGCGGCGGTTTTGTCAATGCGTTTTGCCAAACCTGCCAAGACTTTGCCCGGTCCGCATTCGGCGGATTCGGCGATGCCTTCGCGCACCAGCAGGGCAACGGTTTCCGTCCAGCGCACGGGGGAGTAGAGTTGGCGCACGAGCGTGTCTTTGACGGCGGCGGGGTCGGCGTGGGCGGCAACGTCGGCATTGTGCAAGACGCGGATTTCAGGCTGCCTGAAATGGATACCGTTTAAATAATCGGCAAGTTCGGCGGCGGCGGGGCGCATCAGGCGGCAATGCGATGGCACGGACACGGGCAGAGGCAGGGCGCGTTTCGCACCGGCGGCTTTGGCGGCATCGGCGGCGCGGGCAACGGCGGCGGCATCGCCCGCAATCACGACTTGTCCGGGCGAATTGAAATTGACCGCTTCCGCCACGCCGCCCTGTTCGGCATCGGCGCAGATTTGGCGCACGGCGTCATCGTCCAAACCCAAAATCGCCGCCATTGCGCCCTCGCCGGCGGGGACGGCGTTTTGCATCAGTTCGGCGCGTTTGCGAACCAAGCGCACGGCATCGGCAAAGTCCAACACGCCCGCCGCCACCAATGCGCTGTATTCGCCCAAGCTGTGTCCCGCCACGCTGTGCGGTTTCGCGCCGCCCGCCGCCAGATAAGCGCGGTAGGTCGCCACGCCCGCCGCCAGCATCAAAGGCTGCGTGTTCACCGTTTGCGCGATAAGCTCGGCATCGCTGCCGTTCATCATCGCCCACAAATCTTCGCCGAGCGCGGCGGCGGCTTCGTCAAAGGTGGTTTTGACCACGGCGTTGCCGTCAAAACCGTTCATCATGTTCAGGCTTTGCGAGCCTTGTCCGGGAAAAAAGAATGCAAAAGACATGGCAATCCTTTGAAAATAAAACGTTTAGGGTGTGCTGATGTTTAAATTTTTAATAAAATCAACTTGTTATCGGAAATGCGATCATTCCCGTGAATGCGCGAATCCACTGCCCGCCCCGGCGCATCAGCAATAGAGCAAAAACACGTATTATACACCGCCGTGCCACCAATTGACCGAAAAACCTTTGCACCGTCATGCCCGCGCAGACGGGAATTCATTGTCCGATGAGCTGCAAGCAAGATTGTATCAAGGTTTGTTTGAACTTGTTTTGGATTTTCGCGTGCGCGGGCATGACGGCGTATTTTTATATTTAATTGATTTAATTTTGAAAATTTAAATAATGGCACGCCCTAATCCGCCAACAAACGCTGAAACCAACGGTTCAGCAACAAAGCCACCGCACACAAATGCGGAAAATATGTCCAATAGCCGACCACCTTATCGTGCATCAGCACATAAGGCACAAAATCAAACACATATTGCAGCATATCCCGATTACCGCAAGCGTGGGGCATACACTGCTGCCCGTGCCATTGCAGCATCGCCACCGGCACCGTCAGCAAAACCAAAGCAAACAACACGACATAAATCTGCACCAAATACAGCACATAGCGGTACAGGGCTTTTTTAAAAATATTCACGACGCGCTTTCCTGCAAAACGGGTTTCAAGCATGCCCATTTTAACACGAAAACACATCGCCATCGCGCAAAAAGGCTTGCCCGTACGGAAGAAATGTACGGGCAAGCCCTTATTTTTACGGAACCTTATTCCGCAGCAGGTGCGGCCGGTTCAATCAAAGCCTTGATGGACAGACGCACGCGGCCGCGCTCGTCCACTTCCAAAGCCTTCACGTTCACCGTTTGCCCCACTTGCAGATAATCCGACACGTTTTTCACGCGCTCGTGGGCGATTTGGCTGATGTGCACCAAACCGTCCTTGCCGGGCATCACCGACACAATCGCGCCGACATTGTTGTCCAGCAGTTTCACCACCGTGCCTTGATACACCTTGCCCACTTCCACTTCGGCGGTGATTTGCTCGATGCGTTTTTTCGCCGCTTCGCCCGCTTCGGAAGTGGTGGCGGCGATGGTTACCGTACCGTCATCGGCGATGTTGATTTCCGTGCCGGTTTCGGCGGTGATGCCGCGAATGGTTTCGCCGCCCTTGCCGATGACTTCGCGGATTTTGTCGGGGTTGATTTTCATGGTAAACAGGCGCGGCGCGTGTTGCGACAGGGCTTGCGGGCCTGCCACCGCGTTTTGCATCTGTTTCAGAATGTGCAAACGCGCTTCCTGCGCCTGTGCCAATGCGATTTGCATGATTTCTTTGGTAATGCCTTGGATTTTAATGTCCATTTGCAGCGCGGTAACGCCTTCGGTCGTGCCCGCCACTTTGAAATCCATGTCGCCCAAGTGGTCCTCATCGCCGAGAATATCGGTCAGCACGGCGAATTTGTTGCCTTCCAAAATCAAGCCCATCGCCACGCCCGCCACATGCGCTTTGAGCGGCACGCCCGCCGACAACAGGCTCAAGCAGCCGCCGCACACGCTCGCCATGGAAGAAGAGCCGTTGGATTCGGTGATTTCCGACACCACGCGCATGGTGTAGCTGAACTCTTCGGCAGGCGGCAGCACGGCAAGCAGGGCGCGTTTTGCCAAACGGCCGTGTCCGATTTCGCGGCGTTTGGGCGGGCCCACGCGGCCGACTTCGCCGGTGGAATAGGGCGGGAAGTTGTAGTGCAGCATAAAGCGGTCGCTGTATTCGCCGCTCAAGGCATCGATGATTTGCTCGTCGCGGGACGTGCCGAGCGTGGCAACGGCAAGTGCCTGCGTTTCGCCGCGTGTGAACAGGGCGGAGCCGTGCGTGCGCGGCAACACATTGGTTTGAATGTCAATCGGGCGCACGGTGCGGGTGTCGCGGCCGTCAATGCGCGGCTTGCCTTCCAAAATCTGACCGCGCACCACATCGGCTTCCAGTTGTTTGAAAATGCCTTTGATTTCGTTGGCTTTCAGGGTGTCGGTGTCTTCGGTGATAAGCGCGGTTTCCACGGCTGACCACGCTTCGGCGATTTTCGCGCCACGCGCTTGTTTTTCGCGGATTTGGAAGGCTGCCTGAACGGTGTCGCCGGCAATTTCTTTCACTTTGGCAACGAGTTCCGCATCAGCAACGGGCGCTTGCCAATCCCAAACGGCGGGATTGACTTCGTCTGCCAATTCGTTGATGGCGTTGATGACGGTTTGCATTTGTTCATGACCGTACACCACCGCGCCGAGCATGATGTCTTCCGACAAAATATCGGCTTCGGATTCCACCATCAGCACCGCTTGCGCCGTGCCCGCCACCACCAAATCCAAGCGGGAACGGTTCAACTGGGCTTTGGTGGGATTTAATACATAAGTATCATTCACATAGCCCACCCGCGCCGCACCAATCGGGCCGGCGAACGGTACGCCGCTCAACACCAGCGCGGCAGACGCGCCCAGCATGGCGGGAATGTCGGAATCGATTTCGGGGTCAACGGACAATACGGTGGCAACGATTTGAATGTCGTGGTAAAAACCTTCGGGGAACAGGGGGCGGATGGGGCGGTCAATCAGGCGGCTGGTGAGGATTTCTTTTTCGCTTTGTTTGCCTTCGCGTTTGAAAAAGCCGCCGGGGATTTTGCCTGCGGCGTAGGTGCGCTCGAAGTAATCTACGGTGAGCGGGAAAAAGTCTTGTCCGGCTTTCACTTCTTTGTTGGCGGTAACCGCCACCAGCACCACAGTGTCGCCCATCGACACTTTGACGGCGGCGGCGGCTTGGCGGGCGATTTCGCCGGTTTCAAAGCTTACGGTGTGGTCGCCGTATTGAAAGGATTTTTTGAATTTTTGAAACATATCGTTTTCCTGAATCAATTGTTTGTCTTGCCTGAAACACTAACGGCGCACACTGTTGCCAATGGGCGCGGTTAGGGTTTCAGGCGCATGTTGCGTTGCTGCGTGAAGCGGCGGGCGGATTGTAACACGTCTGCGCGGGTTTGGCGGTGTGATTTTGCGCCTGTCTCGGGCAAAGGTATAATGTTTGTCTTGCCCGCAGACGGGCGGCACACATCAAATTTTATAGGAAGCCCCTTATGTCCGAAGCCCTTGCCCTTGCGGTGGTCGGCCACACCAACACCGGCAAAACCTCGCTGATGCGCACATTGCTGCGCGATGCCGCGTTTGGCGAAGTACGCAACGCCGCCGCCACCACCCGCCACGTTGAAGAAGCTGTGATTGCCGATGGCGGCACGCCCTTGGTGCGCCTGTACGACACGCCGGGGCTGGAAGACGCGGGCGGGATTTTGGACTGGCTGGAAAGCGAAACCTCCGCGCATCGGGACGGCATCGAACGCTTGCGGATTTTCCTGCAAAGCCCTGCCGCGCAAAACGAATTTTCCCAAGAAGCCAAAGTGTTGCGCCAGCTTCTGCACAGCGACGTCGCCCTGTATGTGGTGGACGCGCGCGAACCCGTGTTGCCCAAATACAAAGACGAACTGACGGTATTGTCGTGGTGCGCCAAGCCGGTGATGCCCGTGTTCAACTTCACGCAGGGGCGCGACTTGACGGCATGGCAAACCATGCTGGCGCGGCGCAACCTGCACGTTGTCAGCAGCTTCGACACTGTGGCGTTTGATTTTGAAGGGGAAATGCGCCTGTGGAACAATTTGGCAACCATGTTGCCGCAACGGGACATACCCGAACGGCTCACCGCCGCCCGCCGCCGCGAATGGGCGCAATTGGACGCACAATCGCGTTTGGACGCGGCGCATTTTCTGCTCGATGCCGCCGCCTGCGTGCGCCCGCTTGCCGATGCCGCCGCCTTGCCCGACATTCAAAACGAGCTGCACGAAGCCGTGCGCCGTTTGGAGCGCGACTTCCAACAACAAACACTCGCCCGCTACCGCTTCTACCACAGCGAAGTGGCGGCGGGCGCACATGCCCTGCAACTGCAACGCCACGACCCGTTTGACAGCAGCCAGCTCAAACACTACGGTATCCGCACCACACGCGGCGCGGCGGCGGGTGCGCTCATCGGTTTCGGCATCGACGCGCTCACACTGGGCGCATCATTGGGCGTGGGGACGGCACTGGGCGGCATCATCGGCGGCCTGTTTCCCAACTTCAACACCTTGTCGGACAAAATAAAAGGCGTGGACAACGTACGCCTTGACGCCGACAGCCTGACCGTATTGGCGGCGCGGGCATTGGATTTGCTCGCCGTCCTGCAAACACGCGGACACGCCGCCCAAGACGGCATCACCGCCCAAGCCGCCCTTGCCCCTTGGCAACCCGACAAACTGCCGCCCGAATTAAACCAAGCGCGGCAACACCCCAAATGGTCGTCCCTGAACGGCACACCGTCCGCCCAAGCCCGCCTCACCCGCAGCGAAACGGCGGAAAAACTGGCAAAACGCCTGCATCTGCCCCACTAGGACGTGTCCACTGCAAACCGGCACAATATAAAAACGCCGTCATTCCCGCGAATGCGGGAATCCACTGCCTGATGTTTGTGAAGCAAGCGTAGCTTAGGTCGAATTTCCGAAAATTTATGGATGTTGTTGGGTTTGCGCTTCGCTCCAACCCAAGCTACACCTGCTGCAAACCGGCACAATACAAAAATACCGTCATTCCCGCGAATGCGGGAATCCATTGCGCGATGTTTGGAACGCGATGTTTCATCAAGGTTTGTCGTGCTTTGATTTGGATTCCCGCCTACGCGGGAATGACGGTGCAAAGGTTTTTCGGTCAATTGATGACACGCCCTAGTCTTCAACCCCGTCCAACAAACCATTTTGTTTCAAGGCTTCAAACTGCGCTTTCATGGTCGGATTTTTCCGCACCAACTTTTTCACCGTCAAATCTTCCGCCTTATCGTTGGCAAGGCGCAAATTGTTTTCGGACGACAGCAGCGCGGCTTTGGTTTTTTCCAAGTGGCTGATGGTCTTGTCAATTTCCTCAATCGCCGTTTTGAATTTCTCGCTGGCGATGCGGTAATTGCGCCCGAACGCGCTTTTGAAGTTGTCCAAATCCCGCTCAAAATTCGTAATATCAATGTTTTGATTGCGGATTTGCTGCACTTCGCGTTTGTAGGGCAGCGCGTGCAACGCGGCATTGCGTAACAGGCTGATTATCGGAATAAAAAACTGCGGACGAATCACATACATACGCGGATAGGCATAGGAAACGTCCACAATTCCGTTATTATACAACTCGTTATCCGCTTCCAACAGCGACACCAATACGGCGTATTCGCAGCCTTTTTCGCGGCGGTCTTTGTCCAATTCCTTGAAAAAATGCTCGTTTTTCTTTTTGGTGGCGGTTTCGTCCCCCTCATTTTTCATTTCAAACATAATGGAAACGATTTCCGTGCCGTCTTCGTCCGATTCGCGGTAAATATAATCGCCCTTGCTGCCGCTTTTGGCATCGTTGTCCTTGCCGAACTGCGCCTGCGGAAAGGCGGCGGTGCGGATGCGGTTGAACTCGGTTTCGCAATGCTGCTCCAGACTTTCGCCCAGCATTTTGGTGGACTGCCGCGCTTTGAAATCCCGATAGTATTCAATCATTTCATCTTTTTGTTCCAGCGTGCGGCGGTGCTGCTCGTTCAGATGGTGTTTGTCCAGCTCGTAACGGCTCTGCTGCTCGCGCAAACGGCTTTCCAACTGCGCCCGCTCCTGCTGCGCCGTCCACACCGCTTGCGCCAATTCCTGTTGTTTTTCAGACAGCAGCAATTTTTGCTGCGCCTGCAATTCGGCGATTTGCCGTTGTTGCGCGTGCATTTGCTCCGACAAGCGCTGTTGTTCCTGCTGCCGCACCTGTTCTTTTTCCGCGTCCGCTTGGGTCAGACGGCTGTGTAATTGCAGGATTTCTTTTTCTTTCTCGTTCACCGCCTGCTGCACGGCAAACTGCTGCGCTTGGCGCAAATGCTCGGCTTGTTGGGAAAGCTGGGCGATGTGCTGCGCCGACACCGCCAATTCGCGTTCTTTCGCCGCCAGTTGCTGTTCGGCGTGGTGCTGCAAACGCTCGGCGGAAAGCTGCAAATCGCGGCGGTGTTTGTCGCGCTCTTGGGTCAGGCGTTGTTCCAGTTCGGTTTGGAATTCGTGGCTGCGTACTTGCGCGGCGATGTGGTTGTAGTCGTTTTCGTCCAGCGTGAACGGGGTGCGGCAGTGGGGGCATTCGATGCGTTGGGACATGGCGGGCTTTCAGGCAGCGTTAGGCATTACGGAAAGGATTGTGGGAAATGCACAATTTGGCTTTTTCCGGTTCTTTTTGATTGCGCTCAAATATCAATTTTTCAAAGAAATGCTGATACGGCATCGCGCCAGGCGACAAATAAATTTTACGCAAATGGGCAAGCGGCGGCTCGTCATAATTTACATACAACCAATTATTCTTAAAATCGGTTTGAATATATTCATCGCCCCAATCGGCAATATAAAAAACGCGGCACTCCTGCTCTTCCTGAAATGCGGCGTGTTTAACCAGATATTTCAATGGCAATAAAATAAAATCAATGGCTTCTGACAATTTTTCATCGTCTTTATACTCTTTTAATCCCGCTAAAATGGTTTGGATATGGTTCAATTTTTCCGCAACAATCTTTTGTTTATCTTCAATCATTTTTTGATACGCTAACCATTTGTCCGTTGCCTCTTGTCCGTATTCCCGATAAAACGTTACCTCATCGCGACAAGCCAAGCGCACATAGCCGCTTTTTTCATCAATATAAATACAACGGTATAAAGGCAGCAAGCCGATGCCTGATGGGGCGGGTTTGGCTTCGGCTGGTTTATCCGGTTTGTTCATATCGGCAGACAAAGCCATGCTTTGATGCGTATTGAGATTGATAGAAGCAAAATTCAATGGACTTTGGTTAAAAAATGCCTTATCCAACACCATGCTGCAACCTGTCGCTTCTTTGCCGCCCTCTTTTCCGTATAGGCGGAACTGGTTCAAGCTGTCGTGATTGAAAGTAAAGCAACTGATAAATACGGCATGATTGCCGTGTTCTGCAAAAGGGTTGTTTAAATAACGATGAAGAATTTTGCCTTCGGTGGGGTCATTGACGTTGGCAACGGTGTTTAAACGGAATGCCGATTCTCCCATAAGTAACGAATGCGCGGTGGAAGGACGGGTGTAATGGGAGAATTGGCGTTCGATTTCCGAGCTGTTTTGACCCACACGCAAATTTTCTAAAATATCCTGAATAATCCAAAAAATTTTTAATAAATCAGCAGTTTTTTCTGAATGGAGAACTCTCCCTATCCCTTCATAGATAAAACCGAATTCTACAGATAAATAAGCTCGCTCTATGTTGCTCCAAGCCTGACGGGCATCATCAAATTGTTCTTTCCCCATAAATAGTAAACCGAGATGAAATTGTGCATTAGTATATTGTTCAGGCTCATCTTCGCGCTTAACGTTTTCCCAAGCTTTTTGGGCTTTGTCCGCTTGATTTTGATTACCAAATAAAATCCCAAGATGGAATTGTGCCCTAGCATAATATTTAGGCGAATCTGTATATTGAATATTTTGATAGGCTTTTTGGGCTTTACTTAATTGATTGAGTTCTTCAAAACATATCCCCAAAAAGGTTTGCGCTAAAACATAAACTTCAGCATCATCTTCGCGCCGAATGCTTTGCCAAGCTTCAATCGCTTCATTGATTTTATTTTGTTCATACAATTCATAAGCTTTTTGAAAAATACTTTCTGCTTTTTGTTTTGTATCCATGTTTTTTTACCTTTCATTCATAAAATATCAACTTTACAGGCAGCCCGCACGTTTTCAAGCTGCCTGAAACCCGTTCACACCGCTTCCAACACCCATTCGCGCCCCAATTTGCGCCATTGCTCGCGTTCGGCGTGCAGCGCGGACGAGGTAAGCGGGTTGCCGTCCAGCCACGCGCCGTTCAGATGCAGCACGCATGCGCCGTTTTCGCAGTGCAGACGGGCATCGGGCGGCAGCGCATCGGGCAGACGGGCACGGCAGAACAGTACCGCCAAGCGCAATGCCAGCACCGCCCGCCACAATTTGTCGTCATTGCCGAGCAAATCCGCCATTTTTTTCAAGTCGCCGCGCTGTCCCAATGCCAGTTTTGCCAATAATTGCTGTTCGGGTCGGGAAAATCCGGGCATATCCGCCTGTTCCAAAATATAGGCGGAATGTTTGTGGTAGGCGGTGTGGGCGATGTCCAAGCCGATTTCATGCAGCATCGCCGCCCAACGCAGGTAATGGTTGGTTTCGCCGAACAAACGCGCCGCCAAATCCGCCACCCGCGCCGCCTGTTTGCTGCTGACGTGGTAACGGCTTTGGAATTGGCGCACGGTTTGTTCGCGCATGTCGGTGTCGGGTTTGCGCCCAATCAGGTCGTAAAACACGCCGTCCCGCAAGGCGGCTTCGGTAAAGCCCATTTCGGCAATGTCCAGTTCTTCAAACACCGCCGTCAATACGGCCAGCCCGCCCGCAAACACGTCCACGCGCTCGGGTTTCAAGCCGTCCAATTTGGCTTTTTTTACGCCGCCCGCCGCGATGATGCGTTCCGCCAGCACGCGCATTGCGCCCGCCGTGATGCGGTTGCCCAAGCCTTCGGCGGCAATCACGGCAGCGATGGATTTTGCCGTGCCGGAAGTGCCGAGCGTGATGTCCCAACCTTCGCGTTTGTAGAATTTGGCGATGCGTTGGATTTCGCTGCGGGCGGCGTTCACGGCTGCCTGAAAGGTTTTGCGGTTGGTTTTGTCGGCGAAAAAGCGCACGGAGTAGCTGACGCAGCCGAGCGGCAGGCTTTCGGTCAAAACGGGTTGCAGGCTGCTGCCGATGACGAATTCGGTGCTGCCGCCGCCGATGTCCACCACCAGCATTTTGCGCCCTTCGGCGGGATAGGTGTGCACCACGCCGGTGTAAATCAGCCGCGCTTCCTCGCGTCCGGCAATCACTTCAATCGGAAAACCCAAAGCGGCTTCCGCCTGCGGCAGAAAACCGGCGATGTTTTTCGCCACGCGGAAGGTGTTGGTGGCAACGGCGCGGACGCAGGCGGGGTCAAAACCGCGCAGCCGTTCGCCAAACTGTGCCAAGCATTCCAGCGCACGGGCTTGCGAGGCTTGGTCGAGGTATTTCTGTTCGTCCAAACCGGCGGCGAAACGCACCATGTTTTTAATGTTTTCAATAATCTGGATTTGTCCGTCCCGAATTTGGCAGATTTGCAGACGGAAGCTGTTGGAGCCCAAATCAACGGAGGCGAGCATGGGGGCGGTATTCATCACAATTCCTTTTCGGTTTGAACCGCGCCGTCAATGGCGGTGAAAGGCGCGTATGGTAGCGCAATTTGCGGCGTGTGAACAATCGGATTGGCAAGCGTGCGTGCGGGCGCAAAAAAGCTGCCCGTGCGGGCAGCCTGTCATGATGGTGCGGGCAATCAGGCGCAAACGCCGTCTTCCGACATCGCCATCAGGCGGGCGTTGCCGCCTGCGGCGGCGGTGTTGGTGCTGGTGCTGTGTTCGTAAAACAGGGGCAGCACGTCCACGCCGTTTTGCGCGTCCGCAAGCCGCAGCAATGCGCCTTCGCGGGCGGCAAATTCGATTTTGCGCTCGGGCGGCAAGCCGTCCAGTGTCAGCACGCAGGCGGCGGTGTGTGCGGAATGCGGGTCGGTGGCAAGCAGCCCGTCCGCATCGGGGGCGAAGCGGGCGAGCGGGTGGTTGATGTCCACCACCGTTTGCATGCCGGAAAGTGCCAGCCAAATCAAGGCTTCCCATGCGCGTTCGCCCGCGCCGTCCGCCAGATACACCCGTGCGGGCGCGTGCCACGACAAGATGTTTTCCTCACCGGTGGGGCCGGGCAACAGGGATTGGGCGTGGCGCAGGGTGTGCAAACGCGCTTGCCCCAGCACCGCGCCGAGCCGCAAACGTGCCGCTTGGTCGAAGTCTTGGCGGGCGAGCAAGCGTTCCAACACGGTGGCGGCGCGGGTGTCTGCTTCACCGTGGCGGGTGAGCGCCGGCATCTGCCACGCGCCTTTGCTCAAGCGTTGCAGGTAAAACGGCCCGCCCGCTTTCGGGCCGGTGCCGGACAAGCCGTGTCCGCCGAAAGGCTGCACGCCCACCACCGCGCCGACAATATTGCGGTTCACATACAGATTGCCCGCCGCCAGACTGTCGCGCACAAACGCCACCGTTTCATCAATACGGCTGTGCACCCCGCCCGTGAGCGCGTAGCCTTTGGCGTTGATTTGGCGGATAAGCTGCGGCAGGTGTTCGCGGCGGTAACGCACCACGTGCAGCACCGGCCCGAACACTTCGCGTTGCAGTTGGTCCAGATTGTCCAACTCAAACAACACGGGCGCGACAAACGTGCCTTTGGCGGCGTGTTCGGGCAGCCTGATTTCGTGGAACGACTTCGCCACGCCTTTCATTTTATCAATATGCGCCAACAAATTGGCTTGTGCTTCCGCATCAATCACCGGCCCGATGTCGGTGTCCAAACGGCGCGGGTCGCCCACGCGCAACTCGTTCATCGCGCCCTTAATCATGGCAATCAGGCGGTCGGCGGCTTCCTCCTGCACGCACAACACCCGCAGCGCGGAACAGCGTTGCCCCGCGCTGTCAAAAGCCGAGTTCAGCACGTCGGCGCACACCTGCTCCGCCAACGCGCTGCTGTCGGCAATCAGCGCGTTTTGTCCGCCCGTTTCCGCAATCAGTACCGGCAAATCATCGCGTTGCGCCAAACTTTGGTTAATCAGCCGCGCCACTTCGGTGGAGCCGGTGAAAATCACGCCGTTGATGCGCGAATCCTGCGTGAGCGCCGCGCCCACGTCGCCCGCGCCGAGTACCAGTTGCAGGGCTTTGGCGGGAATGCCCGCTTCGTGCAGCAGTTGCACGGCGCGGTAGGCAATCAGGCAGCTTTGTTCGGCAGGTTTGGCAACCACGGTGTTGCCCGCCGCCAACGCCGCCACCACTTCGCCGACAAAAATCGCCAACGGGAAATTCCACGGGCTGACCGCCGCCACCGTGCCGATGGGGGCGCGTCCGGCGCAAGTGTTTTCCGCTTCGGCGGCGTAGTAACGGCAAAAATCCACCGCTTCGCGCACTTCCGCCACCGCATTCGGCAGGGTTTTGCCCGCTTCGCGCACCGCCAACATCATCAGTTCGGGCGCGTGCCGTTCCAGCAAGTCGGCAAAACGGCGCAAACATTCGGCACGCTCGGCGGCGGAAGTTTGCGCCCAATTTTTTTGCGCGGCACACGCCGAACCGACCACCGCCGCCACCGCGTCCGCCGTCAAAAACGCCGCCGTGCCGACCACATCGTCATGGTTGGCAGGATTCAACACATCGTGCGGCGCGGCGACATCGGCTTTTTTCAGGCGCGGCGACACCAAAGGCTTGGCGGCAACGCGGGTTTGCACGGCTTGGTTCAACGCCGTTTGCAGGGCGTGTAAATCCGCTTCGTTGCTGAAATCAAAGCCTTGCGAATTTTGTCGTGCTGCGCCGTATAAATCGCGGGGAAGCGGCACGGCAGCGTGCATGGCGCCGCCCGTTGCCCGCGCCGCTTCCACCGGCGAACGCAGCAGCGTGTCCAAATCGGTTCGCTCGTCCACAATCTGATTGACGAAAGATGAGTTTGCGCCGTTTTCCAGCAGTCGGCGCACCAAATACGCCAGCAGCGTTTCGTGCGTGCCGACAGGGGCGTAGACGCGCACGCGGCAGGTGTCGGCATCGACCACTTGGTCATAAAGGGTTTCGCCCATGCCGTACAGGCATTGAAATTCAAAATGTTTGCCTTTGCCCATTTGCGCCACCGTTGCCAAAGTCAGCGCGTTGTGGGTGGCAAACTGCGGATAAACCGCGTCTTGCGCGTCCAAGAGCTTGCGGGCGCACGCCAAATACGACACATCGGTGTGCGCCTTGCGGGTGTAAACGGGATAGCCGTCCAAACCGTCTGTTTGCGCCCATTTGATTTCGCTGTCCCAATACGCGCCTTTGACGAGGCGAATCATCAGTTTGCGCCCGTTGTGCCGCGCCAAGTCCACCAAGTAATCAATCACAAAGGGGGCGCGTTTCTGATACGCCTGCACCACGAAGCCGATGCCGTCAAAGCCCGCCAAGTCGGGGTCGGACAACAGTTTTTCCATCAAATCCAGCGACAGTTCCAAGCGGTTGGCTTCTTCGGCATCGATGTTTAAACCGATGTTGTAGGTTTTTGCCAAAACAAACAGTTGTTTCAGGCGCGGATAGAGTTCGTCCAACACGCGTTGGTGTTGGGCGCGGACGTAGCGCGGGTGAATGGCGGAGAGTTTGACGGAAATGCCGTTGCCCGCATACACGCCCGCGCCGGCAGCGTCTGTGCCGACGGCGTGAACGGCGTTGATGTAGTCTTGATAATAGCGTTCGGCATCGGCTTGGTTCATCGCCGCCTCGCCGAGCATGTCAAACGAGAAACGGTAGCCGCGCTGTTCGGCAGCTTTGCCGTTTTTCAAAGCAGCATCAATGGTTTCGCCGCTTACGAATTGTTTGCCGAGCAAGCGCATGGCGTAGTCCACCGCTTTGCGTATCAAGGGCATGCCGCCTTTGCCGAGCAAACGGTTCAGGCTGCCTGAAAGCGTGTCGGCGGCGGGGGCGGCGGTGAGTTTGCCGGTGAGCAGCAAGCCCCACGATGCGGCGTTCACAAACAGGGACGGGCTGTTGCCCAAATGCGCCGCCCAGTCGCCGCCGGAAAGTTTGTCGCGAATCAGCAGGTCGCGGGTGGCGGCATCGGGAATGCGCAACAAGGCTTCGGCAAGGCACATCAGTGCGATGCCTTCTTCGCCCGACAGGGCAAATTCGTGCATCAGCGCATCGACGCCGTTTGCCTTGCTGCGTGTGGCGCGGATTTCGCGCATCAGTGTGTGGGCGTGGTTGCGTGCCGCCTGTTCGTCTTCGGGCGGCAGCGCCGCCGTTTCCAGCAGTTCGGCAAGGGCTTGCGCTTCATCGCGGCGGTAGGCGGCGGTGACGGCGCGGCGCAGGGGAGGGGCATCATCGGCAAGGGCAAATCGGAACATGGTTTTACGGTCAAAAAGCGTTATCCAAACCCGATGATTTTAACAAATCCCCGCCGCAAACGCGAATGACGGGCAACAAAAAACCGCGCCGCAGAACGGTGGCGCGGCACGGCTTTTCACGCGCCTTATTGTGCTTGCAGCGATGCCAGCAAACCGCGCAGCAAATCGATTTCGCGCTGCTGTGCCGCCGTCAAGGCTTCGCACTGCTGCTGTTGCTGCCGCATGATTTCGCCTTGGTGCGCCAATTGCAGCTTCAGCGTTTCGATTTCGTGCAACAGGGCTTCTGCGCCGTTGTAATAAGTATGGTGGCTGGGGCTGTCCTTATTCATCAGGCACACCACGCTTTGTTTGACGTCTTTCAAGCGGTTGTTCCGTGCCAACAGCACCGCACCCGTGTCCACCGTCATCAAATCCGCCGCGTCCATGCCGAACACGGCGGCAATCTGTTGCAAACGCGGAATGTCCAAACGCCGTTTGCCGCACTTGATTTTCATTTTCATCATAGGGACATTTTGGGCGGGTAAGGGGGACAGTTTGTCTCTGGTGCTTTTTTGCGGCAATGGCTATGCTTGCAGATAAATTGTTTTTCTGTGGCAAGCATGGTTTCTTGCTTTTTCCCAAACCGATTGTGTGAATAAAGGATATGTGTGATGAAATGGAAAAAATACGGCTTTTTATTTGTGCCGACCGCTTTGATGCTGACTGCCTCCACGCCCGAACCGACCGATTGGCAAGCCATCGGCGGCAGCCGTGCGGACGGCATTGTGCGCGTGGCATACGAACAGCATTTCAAACAAAGGTTGTCGCGCAATGAAAAACAAGCACAAAACGTTGCCTACCACCGTTGCAAAGTGTGGGGCTATACGGGCGCGGAATCGTTTGGCGGCAACACGCGCACCTGCATCGACCGCCACCCCAAAGGCGTGTGCGTGGTGTGGCAGCACATACGCGAATACCAGTGTACCGACCACCACAACGATGCGCCCGCCGCCAAAAGCAAGGGCAGCCAAGACAACAAAGGCGGCATCATCATCAACTTGAGTCCGGTGAACAAAGTCAATCTGAACAATTCGGCGGACAAATAAGGGCTGCCGCCGTTTGGGGCGCAGAATATGCTTTCATTTTTATGCAGTAAAGGAATTTCAATGAATGTATTTTTCAAGAAAACAAGAATGTTCACATGGCTGGCGCTTGGGTGTTTGGCGGCATGCGCTTCCGAACCGTATTATTTTTGGGAAAAGCAGGGCGTGAGTCAGGCGAAAACCCGTGATGTGTTGGGCTTTTGCCGTCAGGACGTGGGCGCGGACAGGCTTGCCAAAGCGCAGGCGGAGAAGCTGGTGGGCTATTGTATGCGCTCGAAAGGTTTTGTGCTGAAACAAGGCTACCGTTAGGGCGTGTCATCAATTGACCAAGAAAACACGGCACCGCCATTCCCGCACAGGCGGGAAGCCAAGTCGAAGCACGACAAGACTTGATAAAATATGGCTTGCCAAGCATCGGGCAGTGGCTTTCCGTATTCGCAGAAATGACGGTGCAGGGATTTTTCGGTTAATTGGCGACACGCTCCGGTGCTTTGTTGAAGCAATCACGCCGTTTCCCCGCAGGAAACGGCGTTTTGGTATGCCGCGTCGTTATCAGCCGCGCCGCCACACCTGCGGCGACAGCAGCGACAACAACGCCAATCCCGACACCGTACACGCCAACATCATGCCGCCCATCACCTGTGCCGTGCCGTTGTGCAGCGTGGTGGCGAGCAGCGCCGCACCCGCGCCCGCCAACGATGCCGTTGCCAACAACAGCGCATTGGCACTACCGCCGTTTTCACGGAAAAATTCCATAAACAATGCCTGTGTGTTCGCCACCACAAAGCCCTGCGTGCCGACCGATACCATCGCACACGCCAACAAGCCCGCCGCAGACGGCAGCGCACCGCCCCACGTCATCGCCGCCAATGCCGTGTTTGCCGACAACTGCACGGCAATGCCCGTCAGCAAAATGCTTTCCGGCGGGCTGCCGCGCCGCAACCGCCATGCGGTGGTACGGTTAAACAGCGCCATCATGCCGATGTTGCCCGCAAACGCCCAAGCGTATTGGTGCGGGGTCAAGCCGTATAACTGCATGTACACAAACGGCGATTCCGTTAAGAATACCAGCATGGACGAAAACGAAGCCGCCTGAAAACACAAAAAACCCAAAGCCGGACGGGTTGCCAGCACGTTGCGGTAACGCGCCAGCACCACGCGCAAAATATCGCGGGTAAACGGCTCGGCGGTTTTGTGTTTCGGCAAAAAACGCACCAGTAAAGCGCACACCAACGCCGCATAAGCCAGCAAAAACACAAACACCAGCCGCCAGCCGCCCAAAGTTTGCAGCCCCGCGCCAATCATCGGCGCGAGCGAGGGCGCAGCCATCATGATGATGCCAATCAGCGCAAACATTTGCGCCGCTTCGCGCCCCTGATAATTGTCGCGCACCACCGCGCCGACCACCACCGATGCCATGCCCGCGCCCACCGCCTGCACCACCCGCAACAGCAAAAGCTGCGGCGCGGTTTGCACCAATACCAGCCCCGCGCTGCCGAGCATGTACACCGTCAAACCCGCCACCGCCAGATTTTTCCGCCCCTTGATGTCGGCGAGCGAACCGCCGAGCAATTGCCCGAATGCCACACCCAAAATAAAGCTGCCCAAACTTTTTTCAATATAATGAATGTCGGCGCGTAAATCCTGCGCGATTTGCGGCAGTGCGGGCAGATACGCGTCCACCGAAAACGGCATCACCGCCACCAGCATGGCGAGCAAAAACGCCATTTGGCGGTCGGAAAGCGGACGGGGCAGGTTGCTCATGGCTTTCTCCAAAAAAATCAGGCAGCCCAACAAATAAGGCTGCCTGAAAAATTGGTCGGAATGAGAGGATTCGAACCTCCGACCCCTTCGTCCCGAACGAAGTGCGCTACCGGACTGCGCTACATTCCGTAAAGATGCGTATTATACGGGCTGTTATCCGTTTTGACAAGACCTGTTTAGCGGCGGCGGCGCGAACCGGGCAATGCCATGTCCGCCCACTTCATCACGCCCGCCACTTCTGCCGGATTGAGTTCGTAAAACTGTCCGCGTTTCAAACGCTTGGGCAGCGCAATCGGCCCGAAGCCCACGCGCACCAAACGGCTGACGGTCAAACCGAAATGCTCAAAAATCCGCCGCACCTCGCGGTTGCGCCCCTCTTTAATCACCACATGATACCAACGGTTTGCGCCCTCGCCGCCCTGTTCGCGGATACGCGCCAAACGCGCTTCGCCGTCTTCCAGCATCACGCCTTCTTCGGTGAGTTGGCGCAGTTGCTCCGCGTCCAAACCGCCCAACACGCGCACGGCGTATTCGCGTTCCACTTCAAAACGCGGGTGGGCGAAACGCTGCACCAGCTCGCCGGAAGTGGTCAAAATCATCAGCCCGCAGGTGTTGATGTCCAGCCGCCCGATGGCGACCCAACGGCTGCTCGCCGCCTGCGGCAAACGGTCAAACACGCTCACGCGCCCTTGTGGGTCATCGCGGGAAACGATTTCGCCTTCCTGTTTGTAATACAAGATGATGCGCGGCAAACGGTCGGGCCATTTCAGCTTAATCGCGCTGCCTTTTACCGTTACTTGGTCATCGGGCGACACTTTGTCGCCCAGCGATGCGGTGCGCCCGTTGACGGCGACCCAGCCGTTTTCAATCCACGCTTCCATTTCGCGGCGCGAACCGACACCCGAAGCCGCCAGAGCTTTTTGCAGGCGCACGGGTTCCATGCGCGACAAATCGCCGCGTTGTTCGCGCAAGTCGCGGGAACGGTTTTGGATTTTTTGGTTCGGCGCGCGCACGGCGAGTTTTTTGGCGCGGGTGGTGCGGGTTTTCGGCGCGGCGGTTTCGGGACGCGGCGCGGCGGCAGACGGGCGGCGGGCGGATTTTTTGCCGCCGCCGTCCCGAAATTCGCGTTTGGTTTTGATTTTGTTTTTCATTGTATTGATTTGTTTGGATTTAAGATGGGTCGCCGAAACCTTCCTGCCAATGGATTTTGTTCAATTCGTATTCGTCAATGTGAAAACCATCGGGATAATCGCGGAAGCCCGGTTGCGACAACAACGCGGTTTTGGCAGCTTCGGCGGCGGCGATATCGGTGAACACGCCTATCATTTTAACATCTTCATAATAATCGTCTTCTTCGGGACGGACATGATGCAAGACGTAAACGCTGTTCATGTATCGGTTTCCTCATCTGAAAAGACTGCGCCCAAATCGGCAAGCGGCGGCAGTTCGTCCAAGCCGTTCAAGCCGAAATCGCTTAAAAACGCGGCGGTGGTCGCCCACAAAGTCGGTTTGCCGATGCTGTCGCGCTGCCCTGCGGCGGCAATCCAGCCGCGTTCCTGCAAGACCTGCATCACGTTCTGCGACACGGACACGCCGCGCACGGCTTCAATGTCGCCGCGCGTAACCGGTTGTTTATACGCAATCACCGCCAAAGTTTCCAACACGGCGCGGGAATAACGCGGCGGACGCTGCTGCTGCCATTGTCCCAATCGGGAAAAAGCCTCCGCGCACACTCGGAAACGCCAGCCTGCCGCCGTTTGCTCCAAGGTTAAGGCACGGTTTTGCCAATGTTTTTGCAAATCGTGCAGATGCGCCCGCACTGCTTCCCGCGACAAGGGCGGTTCGCACAGGCGGCACAAGGCGGCTTCGCCAAGCGGTTCGGCACTGGTAAGCAAGGCGGCTTCCAGCAGCAGGGGCGGCGGCAACGGCATGTTCAGGCAGCCTGAAAATCAACGCCGTCTGCGCCCGCCACCGAAGCGGCTGCCGGACGGTTTTTGATGATTGCTGTAGCCCTGCTGGGTTTGGCGGTATTGCTGCTGCGCGGGCTGGGCGGCGCGTTGGTCGGGCGACTGCTGCTGCGCGGGCGCGTTGGCAGGTACGAAAGGCTTGTTTTGCGGCGCGGTGGCGGCAGGTTTCGGCGGCGGAATTTGGCTGGGGTGTTTCGCCTGATAGTCTTTGTGGACGCGCTCCACGGCGGCGGTGGGTTTGGGCGCGGGTTCGTATTTGTTTTTATTCATGGCGTTGGCCGCCAAATAGCCCGCCGCCGCACCGAGTGCGCCATACAGCAGCCAACTGCCGGTGTCGGGGTCAAACGTGTATTGCTGGCCGTCCTTGCCCTGCACCACTTCGCCCGCTTTGGCGGCTGCCTGTGCTTCTTTGGGAATGGTGTTCGCCACTTCCGAAGCGGCAAGCTGGTACACCTGCGCCGCGCCGGAAGCGGCTTGTGCGCCAGCGTTTTGCACTTCGTTTTGCAGGCGTTTGATTTCGGCTTCTTGTTTTAGCAATTCAATTTTTTTATTGTTTTCCTGAATTTGCTTGTCTTGTTCGTTTTGACCGCCGCCGCAGGCAGCCAGCGCCAGCAGCGTTGCTGCTGCCGTCAGAGAGAGTTTGTTCATTGTGTTTCCTTAATTGATGTTGGTTGCAAATCTAAAGTCCGTTTGTCGTGCCGGAACGTTTTTTATCCGCCAAACAAGGCGGAAAACTGCGTCAATACTGCACGGAAAAGAGAATATGCAGCCCCATTCGGCATCATTGCCGCAAACCGAGCGGAAACATCATTGTAGCGGAAATCCCACGCTTTAGGGGTTTTGTGCAATATATTCGTTCAATTTTGCGACCGCATTATAATGATGAAAACGCGCATAAACACTCGTCTTATCGCGGTCTTTCAAATCAAACAGCGCATCGTGCCAATAAGCAATCAAAGCGCGGCGCACGCCGGGCAAGTGCAAAAATTCGGCAGCCGTTGCAAAGTCGCCGACAAAGTGTACGCATACCGCACGCGGCCAAGCGGTTTGATAATGTGCCGCCACCGTTTTGCCGCCGTGTGCTGCCAACCAAACCGCCACTTCGTCAAAATCCAAAATCAAACAGTCGGTTAAAATCATGTGTTCGGTCGGACGGCTTTTGCGGTTCAATGTGGCAAATGCCACCTCATGCGGGCCGATGTTCAGCGTAAAATAACGCCCTCCCTCCGTTGCCGGAAACAAAACAAACGTCCAAGCGCCCTGATATGCCAGCCAATGCGTCAAGCCCGCAAACACAAACAATTGCTGCAGATAATCGCGAAACGGCGCATCGTAAAACATACGGTCTACTTTGGGCTTGCCGATAATTTCATCTTCATCAACGGCATGAAAAGCATCTGATGCTTCTTTCAGGCTGATGCGGAACAGCTCTTTTTGATGGGGCAGCCGCGTATTCAAACGGCTGCGGAACGCATAATGCAAACTGCGTTTTACCTTGCGCCAGTTGCGCACTTGGCGAAAATCCGCCAACTCCCACTTGCCCCAGTGCTTGTACGGCTCGCTGTGGTTGATTTCTTTCAGACGTTTAAACGGCGGATAGTCGCTGCCACCGATTTTCAAGCTGTCGCAGTTTGGCGAAACCAAAACATAAACATAGCCTTGTGTATCAGTTGCCACCATTTCCCTTTCGCGCCGCTTTTTTCGCTTCGCGTTCGGCTTTCAATTCCGCCTCGCGCCGTTGCGCCGTTTTCAGCCAGCCTGCCCATTGCTGCGGCGTTTCCAGCGTGATGCGCCCGATGTGTCCGCCGCGAAAATCCACCAACACCCGTTCCGCCGCTTTCTGATAATTCACCCGTCCGCCACCGAGCAGCGCACCGCATTTTTGCGCCACCCATTCCAGCCACGCCACATCGTCCCAATGGCTGCTCGGGTCTTTGTCGGCGGCATAACGCGCCTGCAAAAGCGGCAGATAATGACGGCGCAAATAATCCAGCAACACCAAAGCCACTTCCTCTTCGTCCAGCGCATTGCGCCCCACCGCGCCGCTTGCCGCCAAATTATAACCACCTTGTTCCACAATGATTTTCGGCCACAACATTCCGGGCGTGTCGTACAGCCAGAAATCATCGGCGAGAAACAAACGCTGTTCCGCTTTGGTAATGCCCGGTTCGTTACCGGTTTTGGCGGATTTTTTGCCAATCATACCGTTGATTAAAGTGGATTTTCCCACATTCGGAATCCCGCAAATCAACACCCGCAACGGCTTGTCCAAACCACTGCGCTGCGGCAGCAGCTCGCGGCAGGTGCGACTGATTTTGGCGGCTGCCTGATTGTCGGACGCGTCCAAAGCCAAAGCGCGGGTTTGCGCCTGCGCCTGATAATGCGCCAGCCACAATGCCGTGCGCTCCGGGTCGGCAAGGTCTTGTTTGTTGAGAATATTCAGCTTCGGCTTGCCGCGTGCAAGCTGCGCCAGCAGGGGATTGCTGCTGGAAGCGGGCAAACGCGCGTCCAGCATTTCAATCACCATATCAATGTTTTTCATGCGTTCGGCGATGGCCTTTTTCGCCTTGTTCATGTGTCCGGGAAACCATTGAATCGCCATAATGTTTTACCAAGCAAAAAAATGCGCATACCCGATTACGGATATGCGCCAAGTCTACAAAGGAGAAATAGAGGAGAAATATCCCGCCGCATCACTGCAACGGAACGCAGCCATTATGCGGCATTTGGCGCAAAGGTGTCAAATCAAGATTTGCCCCATTTGTATTATTTTTTTATAAGAAACATCAAGATTTGTTAAACCGAAGCCGTCATGCGCCCTCAGCCCTTGCCCGTTTGCTTCATGCGCTGATGATTTTGCAGCAATTTGGTAAACGCCAAAATCAATTGCTCTTCGGTAAACGGCTTGCAGATAAATCCGCGCGCGCCGTATTGCAAGGCACGCAAGCCCGTTTGGCGGTCGGACAGCGCCGACACCACCAAAATGCTCACGTCCGAGCTCAACGCCCTGATGCGCTTGATGCACTCCAAACCGTCTACTTTGGGCATGGTCAAATCCATGGTAATCAAATCGGGGCGGTGCTGCATGAACAGCTCTACGGCTTCTTCGCCGTTGGACGCTGTGGCCACCACTTCAATTTGCATGCCTTCCATGCTGCGTTCAATACGGTTGCGGATGATGTTTGAATCGTCCACAATCATCAGTTTAGCCATATTTGTTGCCCCGTATTATGGTTTTGCCTTCGGAAACTTGATGCTGAAGCGGGTGTATTGGTGTTTGGCAGTGGCGATATTCATCTTGCCGCCCATCTGATGCACGGTTTCTTTGATGATGCCCATGCCCACACCTTTGCCGGCATCTTCGCCCGCTTCTTCAACGGTGGAGAAACCGTCGCCCAACATCAGCACCAGCAGTTGGTTTTTGCTCAAATTCGCCGCTTGTTCTTCGGTGTATTGGCCGTTTGCCACCGCTTTGGCGCGAATCGCGTCAAAATCAATGCCGTTGCCGTCGTCTTCTGCCACCAAAACCAGATGTTTTTTGTCTTTGTCTTCGCTGATGCTCAGCTTCAGGCGTCCGATTTCCGATTTTTTGCGGGCTTGGCGCACATCGGGCGTTTCGATGCCGTGAATCACCGCATTGCGCAAAATCTGCATGGCAATGTCCTGCACGGCCTGCCATTGTTTGCCCGTTACCCCGTTTTCGCGGTCGAAGCCCTGCACCAGCAAGGAAACTTTTTTGCCCGAGCGTTCGGCGATGTCGGCAACAAAACGTTGCAAATGCAGCGATTGGGCGTGGGCAAACTGCACCGAAGCGGGCGCGTTGGCGAGCAGTTTTTCTTTCAGGCGTTTGTCTTGGTTGCCTTGGCTGCGGTTCAGACGCTCGCTGTAGTTGTCCAAAATGTCCACCAAGCGGTACAAATCCTCCAGCAGCACCACCATGCCCAAAAAGTCCTGACCGCTCAGGCTGCTTTGGCGGCGCAGCAGGGTTAGGGTGTCTTCCACCGTTTCGCAGATGTCCACCATGCGGTTCAGGTGCAGGGCGGAAGCTTCGCCTTTGATGCTGTGGATGCCGCGCCCGATGTAATTGACTTTGCTCTTCAGCTCCATTTGTCCGGTTTCGGGCGATTTGAGTACGGTGTTGATTTCTTCCAAACGCTCTTTGCTGACGCGGATGAAGTTGTCCAACACCATGCCGTCGGTGTTCAAAATGGTGTTGAGCATTTCCAGTTCGCGTTTTTCCTGCTCTTTTTGCGCTTCCAAGCTCGATTGCAGCATCACGGTTTCGGTGCTGTCCACCACGTTTACCAAAACGCGTTCGATGGTGCCGTTGTTGGTTACGCGGAAAAATTTGAAATCCAAATATTTCGGCACGGTTTCGCCTTCGGGAACGAATGCGATGCGGTGCAGGGGGTTGAGGTCTTCAATCAGGTCTTCGACCACCCAGTCGCTGTAAAGCTGTTCGACAAAAATCCGTGTGGTTTCCAAGTCGCTTTCGGGAACGAGTCCGGAAATCACGTCGAGAAAGTTTTTGCCGCCGATGTCTTTCTGCCCCAAGATTTCTTCCAAGCGTGCGGAATATTCGTGTCCGATGGAAAATTCTTTGTCGAGCAAAAACAAGCCTTCGCGCACGGACGACATGATTTCGCCCATTTCGCGGTTGGCGATTTCGAGCAGTTCGTCGCTTTCTGCCAAGCGGCGCAGCGCCCCGAAGACGATGAGTCCGAACAGGGCAAATGCCAAGACGATGCCGAATAATTGAAACCGCTCCCATGTGGTGGTTTCTTTGGCGATTTTTTCGTGCAGTACTTCGGTCAGATGCCCCGCTTCGGTCAGCAGTGCTTGGTTGTACAGGCGGGTGTATTCGACCAGATAGTTACTGGTTTGGGCGTTGAGGTAGCCTGCGCCGATGTCTTGCAGGTAGTTGTCGAGCAAGCCCAGATAGGGTGTCCAGTAGGTATCGAGCTTGTCGATGTAGCCGCGCATTTTCGGGTCTTGGCTCAGGTCGCTGCCGATGTGGGCGGACGTGCCGTTGGGCATGTGGATTTGTCCGCCGTTTTGCAGGGTTTGCAGGGCTTGTTGGAATTGGTCGCGGTATTGTTTGATTTCGCTGATGCGGTACAGGACTTCTTGGGGCAGTGCCGCCGTTGCCACGCGTCCGTCCGCAGTGGGGTTGGCGGCGAGCGCTTCTGCCAGATACAGGTCGGTGTCCATCAGGTTTTTGGACATTTGCTGTACCAATACGCCCTGACGGGCGGTGGCGTCGATGATGAGGGCGTGGTTGGTGAAGTAGCGGGTGGCGAAAAAGCTGAACACCAGCAAGACGACGTTCAGTGCCAAGAATATGCCGATAAGCAACACCAAGGCACGGTATTTTTTGATGCTGCGGTTGAAAAAACGGCTGTTAAACATAACAGTGGCCCTTTGGTTTTTGTATCAATCATTGCGGCAGGAATTGGGCGATGTTGTCGGCATCGATTTCCTGATAGGGGATTTTGACCACGCGGTATTCCATGTTGTGTCCGATGCCTGCCGATGCGTCTTTGCCGGCGGCAAGGTTGGCGCCCATGCGCAAGGCGGTACGCGCCTGTTCGCGGTAGTCGTTGAACACGGTGGCGGTCAGATGCCCCGCCTGCATGGCGCGAAGTGCCGGCTCCGAGCCGTCAATGCCGAATACGGGTAGGGAAATATTGTTTTCTTTCAAAACATTGATTGCGCCCAATGCCATGCTGTCGTTGTTGGCGAGCAATACTTCCACGCCGGCAAAGGCGGGGGATTTGACCCATTCGCCCACCACTTCTTCGGCTTTTTGGAAGTTGAACATGGCGGTTTCCTGAAACAGTTTTTGCACGGGAACGCCGAGCTTGGGGTAGTGTTCCATCGTGCCGACCGACCATTTTGTCCGTGCCATCGCGCCTTCGTGTCCGGGCGTGCCTTCGAGCATGGCGTATTGAATCACGCCGTCGCCGTTTTTGTCCCATTTGGGATTGGCCTTCCAGCCTTTGAGGACTTGGCGTCCCTGCAAAATGCCCGCTTGTACCGAGTCGCCTTCAACCATATAGGCTTGCGGGCAGGAGGCAAGGGGGCGTTTGCCGGGGTGGTGGTCGATGTACACCACCGGTATTTTGCGTTTGCACATGGTTTGCAAAAACACGGGGCCTTGCGCCACTTCCGCCAGATTGACCACCAGTGCTTTTGCCTGTTTGTCGAGCATGCCGTCCAGTTGGGTGTTTTGCAGTGCTTGGTTGTTGCGGGCGCTGTCGAGCATCAGGGTGAGGTTGGGCTGCTGTTTGGCGGTTTCTTCCAGCGATTGGTACATGCCTTTGAAAAAGGGATTGCTTTCGATGCTGCTGACCGATGCGCCGACCACCGCCGCAGGAAAGGGGCTGCCGGTATCGCGGTTGTCTGCGTGCGGGCCGCCGCCGCAACCGGCTGCGGCGAGTACCGCGCACACGCCCGCGAAGTAGTGCAATGGGTTTTTGTGTCCGTTCATCAAAATTCCTTTTCGGTTTGAAATTCGGTTTGTGGGGCGCTGCCGTGTGCGCGGCGGCGTCCGTTGGCGCGTGATTGCTCGGATTCGGGCGGGGGGGGCTGCCCGTCCGCTTCGGCGTGTGCCGGCAAACGGCAAGGGCGCATGCGGATTTTCAAACAGGCAGATGAAAATCATTTGCCGCGCATTATAATCCCAATCTTGGGTTTGTGCCAAGTTTTGTTAAAGAATACAATCACAAACACTTTGTATTTAACGTTTTTTTACGCTTGGGCGCGGCGGGGGCGGCAAGGCTGGGGGCGAACCCTTTTGCCCGCACCGTTTTTCGGCTAAAATCGCGCATTCCAATTCAAGTTTTACATCATGACCAAGTTTATTTTCGTAACCGGCGGCGTTGTGTCTTCTTTGGGGAAAGGCATCGCCGCCGCTTCCATTGCCGCCATTTTGGAATCGCGCGGGCTGAACGTAACCATGCTCAAGCTCGACCCCTACATCAACGTAGACCCCGGCACGATGAGCCCGTTTCAGCACGGCGAAGTGTTCGTAACCGCAGACGGTGCGGAAACCGATTTGGATTTGGGGCATTACGAACGTTTTATCAACGCCACTTTGAGCCGCCGCAACAGTTTCAGCGCGGGGCAGGTTTATGAAAACGTCATCGCCAAAGAACGGCGCGGCGATTATTTGGGCGGCACAGTGCAGGTGATTCCGCACATCACCGATGAAATCAAACGCCGCATTCACGAAGGCGCGGCAGGCACGGACGTGGCGATTGTGGAAATCGGCGGCACGGTGGGCGACATCGAATCGCTGCCGTTTTTGGAAGCGATTCGGCAGATGCGTTCGCAACTGGGGCGCACCAACTCCTTGTTTGTGCATTTGAGTTATGTGCCGTTTATCAAAGCGGCGGGCGAAATCAAAACCAAGCCCACGCAACACTCCGTGAAAGAACTGCGCGAAATCGGCATTCAGCCCGATGTGTTGATTTGCCGCATGGACAGGGTGCTGCCCGAAGAGGAAAAACGCAAAATCGCCCTGTTTTGCAATGTGGAGGAACGCGCCGTTATCGGCTGCTACGATGCAAACAGCATTTACGAAATCCCCGAAATGCTGCATGCTCAAGGCATTGACGCGATTTTGTGCGAGCAACTGCAATTAACCGTGCGCCAAGCCGATTTGACCGAATGGAAAAAAATCGTGTATGCCGTGCAAAATCCGCAGCACGCCGTCAAAATCGCCATGGTGGGCAAATATGTGGACTTGACCGAGTCTTACAAATCGCTCACCGAAGCCCTGAAACACGCGGGCATTCACACGCAAACCGATGTTCAAATTACTTATATTGACAGCGAAACCATCGAGCAGAACGGCGCAGGCTGCCTGAAAGAATTTGATGCCGTATTGGTGCCGGGCGGTTTCGGCTTGCGCGGCGTGGAAGGCAAAATCGCCGCAGCCCGTTATGCGCGTGAAAACCGCGTGCCGTATTTAGGCATTTGTTTGGGCATGCAAATCGCGCTGATTGAATACGCCCGCCACGTTGCCGGACTGGACGGCGCGAACTCCACCGAGTTTGACCCGAAAACGCCCGCGCCGGTGGTCGCGCTGATTGACGAGTGGCAAACGGCGGACGGCGAAGTGGAGCAACGGGACGAACACGCCGATTTGGGCGGCACCATGCGTTTGGGCGCACAAGAAGTTGAATTAAAAGAAAACAGCTTGGCAGCCAAAATCTACGGCAGCACCCGCATCAGCGAACGCCACCGCCACCGCTACGAAGTAAACAACGGCTTCGTGCCGCAACTGGAAGCGGCGGGTTTGACGGTGGGCGGCGTGTCGGCGGGGCGCGAGCGTTTGGTGGAATGCATTGAAATTGCGGAACATCCGTGGTTTTTCGCCTGCCAGTTCCACCCCGAATTCACCTCCACGCCGCGCAAGGGACACCCGCTTTTCAGCGCGTTTGTGAAAGCGGCGCAAACGCAGCAGCGTTAATCCGTCACAACAAACCGTGTTCCGTTGGGGGAACACGGTTTTTTTAGGGCGTGTCATCATTTGACCGAAGAAACGCTGCGCCGTCATTCCCGCGAATGCGGGAATCCACTGCCTGATGTTTGTGAAGCGATGTTTTATCAACGCTTTTTGAAATTGGTTTTGGATTCCCGCCTGTGCGGGCATGACGGTGTGGCGTTTTTTCAGGCAATTGACGATGTGCCTTAATCTGCCAAGTCTGCCGGCGACATCACCAATTTCAGTTTGGCACGGAAGCTGCCGTCTGCTTCGGGGCGCACTTGAAACCACCAAAACGCGCCTTTTTTCACCGACCAGATGTTTTGCTGCGCCCAGTTGCCGTTGAGCAAAAACGCGCACAGTTGTCCGAGCCATGGCTGGTGTCCGACCAAAACGACGTGGCTGTGTCCGCGCAAGTTGTTGAGTATGCGGGCAAGGCTGCGGGCGTCGATGTCGGGGTTGAGCGCGGGCATGATGTGGTATGCCGTGCCGAGACTGTCGGCGGTTTGCTGGCTGCGGGTGGCTTGCGAAGCGAAGACGCGGGCATCGGCAGGCAGTTTGGCGCGCAGGTAGGCGGCGGCTTTTTTGGCTTGTTTGTGTCCTTTGCGGGTGAGTTTGCGCGGCAGGTCGCGCCCTTGTGCTTTGGCTTCTTCGGCTTCGGCGTGCCGCCATAAAATCAGGTTGAAGGTCATGGGGTTGGCTCCGTTGGGTTGGGTTCGGGCGGTGGGGTGTGGCGGCGTTGGCGGAAAAAGCCGCGCATCAGTTCTTGGGCTTGTGCCGCCAGTACGCCGCCGAGTACCGCCGTGTGGGGGTTGTGTTTTTTTTGGGCGAACAGGTCGCAAACGCTGCCCGCCGCGCCGCTTTTGGGTTCGGCGGCGGCGTAGATGACGCGGCGCACGCGTGCCTGTATCAGGGCGGCGGCGCACATCAGGCAGGGTTCGAGGGTGATGTACACGTCGCAGTCGCATAGGCGGTAGTTTTGCAGGACGTGTCCGGCTTTTTTCAGGGCGCGGATTTCGGCATGGGCGCAAACGCTGTGTTCGGCGATGCAGGCGTTGCCCGCCGCCGCAAGGGGTTGTCCGTTGCACACCACCACCGCGCCTACGGGAATTTCGCCCGCCGCGCCCGCACGTTTGGCTTCGGCAAGGGCAACGCGCATCCAGCGTTCCATTTCGTTTTGCGGGGGAAATACGGCTACGGGCGGGCATTGTTGCAAGCGTGCCTGCCAGCTTGCGCGGGCGGCGGGGGTGAGGGCTGTGCCTTCTGCCAGTTGTGCCATTTGCCAAAACACGCGCATGGTGATGCCGCCTTGCTGTTTGAGCAGCAAAAACACGCGGCAGGGGTCGGCAAGGCGCAAATCTTCAACGGTGTGAATGCCCAGCGCGTTCAGTGCCGACACCGTTTTCGGCGGCAGGGGCGGGGTGGTGAGCAACATATCAGCCGAAAATGCCGCGCAGGACAAAAAACACCGCCACCGACAACAGCGATGCCGCCGGCAGGGTAACCACCCATGCCAAACCGATGGGCTTCATCATGCGCCAGTTGGCATTGCCGTTGACCAAGCCGATGCCCAGCACCGCGCCGACCAGAATATGCGTGCTGGACACGGGCAAGCCCATCACCGAAGCCGCCATCACCACCGTTGCCGCCGCCAATTCCGCCGTAAAGCCCGAAGACGGGTGCAGCTCCGCCAAGCCTTTGCCCACCGTTTGAATCACTTCCTTGCCGATAAACCACAAGCCCACCACCAGTGCCACGCCGAAGGTCAGCATCGCCACCGGCGGAATCGATGCCGTTGCGCCGATGTCGCCGGTACGCAGCACGTCCATAATCGCTGCGAAGGGCCCGATGGCATTGGCGATGTCGTTTGCGCCGTGACTGAAGGCAAACCCCGCCGCCGTAAATACCTGCATCCATGAAAACATCAGCAGGGTGGATTTGGTGATGTCGCGCCGTTTGAGCGTTTTGGCGTAGATGAAGGTTGCCAGCCAGATAAACGCGCCCACCATCAGGATAATCAGCGTGTTGGTGAGCATGCTCATGCCCAGTTTCAAATTGCTCAAGCCTTTGAACAGCAGCATGGAGGTAATCATCATGCCCGCCACGCAGGAAATCCACGGCACCCATGAACGCAGGGCTTTGTAGATGGGCAGGGAGGCTTTGGCGCGGTCGTGGGGGTATAAGCCGCGATAATATTCGGATTCCAATTCGTTCGGGTCGCAATCGGCTTTGTCGTAGATTTCCGCATCGCGCACCATTGCGGCGGTTTCGCGGGCTTTCACATCAGGGTCTAATTTTTCAAAATCGTTTTTGTATCGGTCTTTATATTCTTTTTTCTTGGCTTTGATTGTGGCAATCTTTTTTTCCATGTCGTCGTTGTAATCCAAGATGTTCTTCTTGACCAACGAAAACAGAAAGTACGACACCGCCCCGCCCAACACGGGCGACAGCACCCACGATGAAACAATCGCGCCGATTTTGTTCCATTTGACCAAATCGGTGGCGCTGCCCCCGTTGCCCGAGAGCAGAACGCCCAATGCCAGCGAGCTGCCGACAATGCCGCCGATAATCGAATGGGTGGTGGAAACGGGCAAACCTTTGTAGGTGGCAAACAGCAGCCACAATGCCGCCGCCAGCAGCGCCGACATCATGATGAACACCAAATCCAAAGGCTGCATGGGCAGGGCGTTGAGATTGACGATGCCGCTTCTGATGGTGGCGGTAACTTCCCCGCCCGCCAGCACCGCGCCGCTCACTTCAAACACCGCCGCCACAATCAGCGCTTGCGGCACGGTCAGCGTGCCGGCGCCCACCGAAGTGCCGAAAGAATTGGCGACATCGTTGCCGCCGATGTTGAACGCCATAAACACACCGAATAAAGTTGCCAGCAAAAACAGCATGGTGTGATTGTATTGGGTATAATCCAAGCCCCAATAAACAAAATAGCCGACCATTCCGACCAGCATCAGCGCGAAAGCCGTATTGATTTTACGCATCGACGCGGCAGGTGAATCCGGTAACATAAAATTTTCCTTGCAGTTGAGAAAAGAAAAGGTGCGACAGGTCAAGCAGATGCGGACACCGTGCCTGACGGCGTAAAAAAAGTGCCCATGCAAACAAAGATGCAAAGCGGCACAAGATGGTTTGGGTGTTCCACATAAGAAATCAAATGCGACGGGTGCGGCAAAAACCGCCTGATTTTGGTAAACTCGCCCGCTTTGCGGATTCGTGTTTGCCACCTGAAAACATTATAACCAAAGGCAAGTTTTTATAAAAGTGCAAAACCGCCGCTTTTTAAACGCTGCCAATAGCAGATTGAAACCCTGAAGGAAATTTTATGACCCCACGCCAAGAAATTTTGCGGCACTGCGACACGCTGCTGCAAACCGCCCAGTTTAAAGATTACGCCCCCAACGGCCTGCAAGTGGAAGGCACGGAAACGGTCGGCAAAATCGTTACCGCCGTTACCGCCAGCCGCGCCGCGATTGAACACGCCGCCGCACACAACGCACAGATGCTGCTGGTGCATCACGGCTTGTTTTGGAAAAGCGAACCGCTTACCGTAACGGGCTGGAAAAAACAGCGCATTGCCAAGCTGTTGGCGCACGACATCAATTTGGCGGGCTACCACCTGCCGCTCGATGCCCACCCCGAGTTGGGCAACAACGCGCAACTGGCGCAGCGTTTGGGCTGGACGTTGGAGGCGCAGTTTGGCGAGCAAAACCTGCTCAACGCAGGTGCGTTGCCCGACAGCCAAAGCACTTTGCCCGCGCTGGCTGCCGCATTGGAACAGGTGTTGGGGCGCGCGCCCACCGTGGTCGGCTGCCCGAATGCAACGCGCCGCCGCATCGTGTGGTGTACGGGTGGGGCGCAGGGTTTTTTCCAAGCGGCGATTGATGCGGGCGCGGACGTGTACCTCACCGGTGAGATTTCCGAAGCGCAATACCATCTTGCCAATGAAACGGGCGTGGCATTCGTGTCGGCGGGGCATCATGCCACCGAACGCTACGGCATTCAGGCTTTGGGTGCGGCACTGGCGGCGCACTTCGGCGTGGAATGCGTGTTTTTTGACGAAAACAATCCCGCATAGCGTGTAAAAAAAACGTCAATTTTTCCAATTGCCGCAACAGTTACGCTATAGTGCGTTTTTGGGCGGGAAAATGTTTCCCGTTGTGTCTTTTTTTGATTTGAGGAATAGCAAAATGAAATTGTTTCAATCGGTCACTGCCGTTGCCCTTGCCGCCGCTTTGGGTTTGAGCGGCTGCGTAACCAATCCGCACACCGGACAGAGCCAAGTCAGCAAAACCGCCGCTTACGGCGTGGGCGCTGCCGTAACCTGCGGCATCATCGGCGCCATCACGCACGGCAGCAAAGGCGCGCGCAACTCTGCGGCCGCTTGCGGCGCGGTGGGCGCGGGCGTGGGCGGCTACATGGATTACCAAGAGAAAAAACTGCGCGAATCGCTGGCGAACACCGGCGTGGAAGTGGCGCGTGAGGGCAACCAAATCAAATTGACCATGCCGGAAAATGTTACTTTTGCCACCGGCCGTTACGACTTGTCGCCGCAAGCGCAAATGTCGCTCGACCGCGCCGCGCAAACTTTGGCGATGTACACCGACACCACTTTGAGCATCATCGGACACACCGACAGCACCGGCAACGATGAAATCAACAATCCCTTGTCGCACAACCGTGCCAATGCGGTGGCGCAATACCTGAACAGTCGCGGCGTGGCGGCGAACCGCTTGAGCGTGGCGGGTCGCGGCTCTTACCAGCCGATTGCTTCCAACGCCACACCCGAAGGACGGGCGCAAAACCGCCGCGTGGAAATTTTGATTAACCCGAAAACTTAAAACATCGTCCGTCTTTGGCAACCAAAGGCGGACGGGTTCAGGCAGCCTGAAACGCATCAACAAAACGCCGCAATGCAACAGCATTGCGGCGTTGTTTATTGGTTTATCCGAATACGCGCCTTACGCCCCGCGTTTGGCGGCTTGGTCCACGCGCTCGCGCAGCTCCTTGCCCGGTTTGAAATGGGGAACGTACTTGGCAGGCACGTCCACCCGCTCGCCGGTTTTCGGATTGCGCCCGACACGCGCGGGACGGTGGTTCAGGTCGAAACTGCCGAAGCCGCGAATTTCAATGCGCTGACCGCGAGCCAGCGAACGCGTCATGGTGTCCACCAAAACTTTGACACTGTATTCGATGTCTTTGTTTTGCAGTTGGGCATTGCTGTTTTTTTGCATAAACAGGTCTGCCAAACGTGCCATCAGTTCGGATTTGGTCATAGCGTAACCTATTGATTTATTGTTTACCCAGAGAAGCTTTCAGCAAATCGCCCAAGCTGGTGGTGCCCGCATTGGCCGCCGAAGCCGCATTCACGGATTTGAGCGCATCGCGGTTGTCCTTCTCGTCTTTGGCTTTTACGGAAAGTTTGATGTTGCGGCTCTTACGGTCGATGGTGATAATCACCGCTTCAACCTCATCGCCTTCTTTGAGCTTGGTGCTCAAATCTTCCACGCGCTCGCTGTCAAACTCGGAAGCGGGCAGGTAGGCTTCCACTTCTTCCGCCAGCGTTACCACCGCGCCTTTGGCTTCAACGGATTTCACCGTGCCTTTCACCAAAGAACCTTTGTCGTTCACACTGATGAAGTTGCCGAAGGGGTCGCCCTCAAGCTGTTTGATGCCCAAAGAAATGCGTTCTTTTTCCACATCAATCGCCAACACAACGGCTTCCACTTCCTCGCCTTTTTTGTATTTGCGAACGGCTTCTTCGCCGCTTTCGCTCCAAGACAAATCAGACAGATGCACCAAGCCGTCAATATTGCCCGGCAAGCCGACAAACACGCCGAAATCGGTAATGGATTTCACCGCGCCTTTGATTTTGTCGCCTTTGTTGTAATTGGCTTCAAAATCCTGCCACGGATTGGCTTGGCATTGTTTCATGCCCAAGCTGATGCGGCGTTTGTCTTCATCGATGTCCAAAATCATCACTTCCACTTCATCGCCAAGCTGAACGACTTTGCTGGGGTGAACGTTTTTGTTGGTCCAATCCATTTCGGAAACGTGTACCAAACCTTCGATGCCTTGCTCGATTTCCACAAACGCACCGTAGTCGGTCAGGTTGGACACTTTACCGAACAAGCGCGTGCCTTGCGGATAGCGGCGCGCCAAGCCGTCCCACGGGTCTTCGCCCAGTTGTTTCAAGCCCAGAGAAACGCGTTGTTTGTCTTGGTCAAAGCGCAACACTTTGGCTTCCACTTCCTGACCCACTTCCAGCACTTCGCTGGGGTGTTTCACGCGGCGCCATGCCAAATCGGTAATGTGCAGCAGACCATCGATGCCGCCCAAGTCCACAAACGCGCCGTAGTCGGTGATGTTTTTGACGATGCCTTTGACGATGGTGTCTTCTTGCAGGTTTTCCAACAGGGCTTTGCGCTCTTCGCCCAGCGTTTCTTCCAAAACGGCGCGGCGGGAAACGACCACGTTGTTGCGTTTTTTGTCCAACTTGATAACTTTGAATTCAATTTCTTTGCCTTCAAAGTGGGAGGTGTCTTTGACGGGGCGGATGTCCACCAGCGAGCCGGGCAGGAAGGCGCGGATGCTGTTAATCATCACGGTGAGGCCGCCTTTGACCTTGCCGTTGATGAAGCCGGACAGGATTTCGCCGTCTTCCATCGCTTCTTCCAAGCGAATCCAGTCGGCGGCACGGCGGGCTTTGTCGCGCGAGAGTTTGGTTTCGCCGAAGCCGTTTTCTACCGATTCGATGGTTACGGTAACGAAGTCGCCGACTTTGACTTCCAATTCGCCTTGCGGGTTTTTGAATTCGTTGATGTCAATCAGCGATTCGGATTTGAGTGCGGCATTGACGATAACGAATTTATCGTTGATTTCAACAACTTCGGCGGTAATGATTTCGCCGTGGGTCATTTCTTGGGTGGCGGAATACTCTTCGAGCAACTGGGCAAAATTTTCCATGTGGTATTGCTTTCAATGCGCTGCCAAGGGGCGCGGGGCTGGGGGTTTGGAAAATGCCGCCGTCCTTGGCACGGGGGCATGGAAAGGGTGGGGCAGAATTGTTGTGAAAAAACAAAAGCAACTGCCGTTGCCAATCGGGAAGCCGGTGGTTTGTATAGGCACAAACATTTGAAAAAAATCGTTTCTTTTGATTTTCAGGCTGCCTGAAACGCTGCGAACGCGCATTATAGTACAAAATTGTTTTTTATCACAATTATTTTTTATTACGGGGCAGACGCTTACGGCGGAAGCGGGCGGATTTATGCGGTTGGCTCGGACAATTCTCGATACCAGTCAAGCACTTGTTTCACGGATTCGTCAATGCTCAAGTGCGAAGTGTCGAGCAGGCGGGCATCGGGCAGTTGGCGCAGGGGCGCGGCGGCGCGGCGGCGGTCGGCTTCGTCCCGCGCTTCAATGTCGGACAAAATCCTTTCAAATTCAATGCCCGTGCAAGGAATATGGAGCTGTTTGGCGCGGCGTTCGGCGCGGACGCGGGCATCGGCGGTAAGAAAAATTTTTAGTTCGGCATCGGGAAACACCACCGCGCCCATGTCGCGCCCGTCCGCCACCAAGCCCGCCACGCCGAGAAAATCGCGTTGGCGTTGCAGCAGGGCGGCGCGGACAGCAGGCAGGGCGGCTACGGCAGACGCGCCCATGCCAATGTTTTCGCTGCGGATTTGTTCGGAAACGTCCGCGCCCGCCAGCCAAACGCGGCTGCCTGAAAATTCGGCGGGCAGTTCGGCGGCGAGCGCGGCAACGGCGGCTTCGTCCGTCCATTCAACGCCTTGCTGTTGTGCGTGCAGGGCGGTAAGGCGGTAGAGTGCGCCCGAATCCAAGTAGGCGCGTCCGAGCGCGGCGGCGACACGGGCGGCGACCGTGCCTTTGCCGGAAGCGGACGGGCCGTCTATGGCGATGACTTTTTGCATGAACAATCCTTGTTTTTTAAGATAATTCTTCGGTAAGCTGTTGCAACAGCGCCAGCCGTTCCACGCGGACGTGTCCGTGTTCGGCAGCCGTTTTCAAGGCGCACGCGGGTTCGGCGCGGTGGCGGCAGTTGTGGAAGCGGCATTGCCCCAACAATGGGTGCATTTCGGGAAAATATTTCGGCAAATCAATGATGTCAAGGTGGTGCAAACCGAAGGCTTGCAGTCCGGGCGCGTCAATCAGCTTGGTTGCGCTGTCCAAATCATAGAGTTGGGCGTGGGTGGTGGTGTGCTTGCCGCTTGCGAGCGCGGCGGAAAGTTCGCCCGTGCGGGCGGCATGGCTGCCGAGCAGGGCGTTGGTGAGCGTGGATTTGCCCACGCCGCTTGCGCCGAGCAGGATATTGGTTTTGCCGTGCAAAAGCGGGCGCAACGTGTCGGCGCAATCGCGGGCGCAAACGGCGGCGAGCGCGTAACCGAGCGATTGGTAAAACGACAATCTTGCCAACCATGCGGCGGTTTGCGGCAAATCGGTTTTGTTGGCAACGATGAGCGCGGGCACGGCGGCGGCTTCGGCGGCAATCAGGGCGCGTTGCAGCAGGGCTTCGTTGGGTGCGGGCACGGCGGCGGTAACGATGACGATTTGCCCGACATTGGCGGCAATCAGCTTGCTTTTCCATGCGTCTTGGCGGTAGAGCAGGCTTTGGCGCGGCAACACGTTTTCAATCACGGCTTGGCTGTCGTTCAGCGCGGTGATGCGGACGAAATCGCCACAGGCATAATCGCTGCGTTTGCTGCGCGTTCGTGCGGTGTACACCGTGCCGGCATCGGTGCGGACGGTGTAATGGCGGCCGTAGGCGGCGGTGATTTGCGCGGTATCAGCCATCAGCTTTCCCATAATCAAAACGCACGCACAAAATATGGTCGGATTGTTCAGGTTGCCACAAGGCGGTTTCGCCTTCCCAAATAGGATTGTCCTGCCAATTTAAGGGGGAAAAATACGGGTGGGTCATGGCTTAAATCTCGATTTTATTGGGCGTAAACGTTTCCCATTTGTTGCAGGCGGGGCAGTGCCAGAAAAACACCTGCGATTTGAAATGGCAGTGGCGGCAACGGTACATCAGGGCTTTTTGCAGTTGCCGTCCGACAATGCCGCGCATCATGTCGGCATCGGCTTTCCATGCGGGATTCAAATCGCTGATTTGCAAGCCGAGCAAACGGTACACCCCCGCCAAATCGGGCTTGGCGCGTACCCGTTCCACCGCCGCCGCGTTCGCCGCGCCTTCGCCGTGCAGCAGCAGCGATTTTTCGTAAATCACGTTCACCAAATCCAATTGCGGAAAGGTTTGCGCGTAGCCCGTCAGCACCGCCAAGCCTTCTTCGGGCTTGCCCCACGCATCGTAGGCATCGTACAAACGTTCGCCAACCATGCCCAAGTAGGCATGGTTTTGTTTTTCAATCGCGGTGTAGGCGGCGACGGCGGCGGCGAAATCGCCGTGTTTTTGGGCGATGTCGCCGAGTATCATGTTGGCGCGGGTACATTTTTTGTTGGCGGCCAGAGCGGCGAGCGCGTGCGCGTGTGCTTGCGCGGTGTCGGAACGGAACAGCGCGGCTTGCGCCATTTCGCAATAAAACTGCGCGATTTCAAACTGATAAGTTTGCTCATCGTGTGCCAGTGCCTGCGCGGTGGCAACCGCCTTTTCCCAATCGCGGTCCTGCTGGTAAATATTGAGCAGCACCTCGCGGGCTTGTTTTGCCATATTGCCCTGCTGCAAATCCAGAAAAATCCGTTCCGCCCTGTCCACCAAGCCCGCACTTTGGTAGTCCAAGCCCAGCTCGTAGGCGACGCGGTCGCGGCGGTTGCCGATGTCGGGCGAATCAAGCAGGGCGCGGTGCAGGGCGATGGCTTTGTCGTTTTCGCCGCGCTGGCGGTAGAGCTTGCCCAAAGTCAGTGCCGGCTCGCAGGCGTTGTGCAACTGCTCCACCGCTTCTGCCAGTTGCCGCGCCGCTTTGCCCGTGTTGCGCTCCACCAGCGCGTCCAAGCCCGCGTAAACGCTTTCGGGGACGGTTTTGGCGTGTTTCAGCACGGTTTTCATGTCGATGCGTGCGGCAAACCAGCCCATGCCGAAAAACACGGGCAGCAGAATAATCGGCAGCAGAAGCTGCCACAGTTCCCAATCGCTCATGGCGTACGACTTTTTCTCAAACCCGTGCGGGGGCAAAACCGCATCGGGGGGTGGGGTTGGTGAAGTTTATTTTTGTGCGGCATCGGCGGGGGCGGGCGCTGCCAAATCGCTGGTGGTCAGCCGCGCCGTTTTTTCCACTTCGCGGCGCAAGCGGCTGTTTTCGCCGCGCAGGCGCAAAACGCGCCCGAACATGGCGAAAATGCCGAACACCGTGCCGACCACAAACAAGCCGAACATCACCACAATCAGGGGCAGCCGTACCGATTGGCCGGGCAGGTAGAAAAAGTCCACCGCGTTGGTGTTGGTGAGTGCCAGCACCAGCAGCAGCGCGAGAATCAGAAGTTTGACGATTAGGGAAATGATTTTCAAGATTTTCATGTTAAATTCCTTATTCCTTTCCGGTTTGAAACGCCGCGCTTGACGGCGGCGGGGCGGCGCACGCCCGCAAAAGGCGCAAGTGTAAACGATTTGGCGTGTTTTTGGTACGCCCCCGTGTGCACGCGCCGCCGTCTTGCCCGTTGAAACGCTTGTTTAATCGCCGCTTGCGGGTATAATCGCCGCTTTCCACAGACCCGATAAGGACACAGCCATGAACCCCGCAATGGACGACCGCGACGGCAAAATCTGGTACAACGGCGAACTGGTCGAATGGCGCGATGCCAAAACCCACGTACTCACCCACACCCTGCACTACGGCATGGGCGTGTTTGAAGGCGTCCGCGCCTACGCCACCGACAAAGGCGCGGCGGTATTCCGTCTGCACGACCACACCCGCCGCCTGTTCGACTCCGCCAAAATCGTCGGCATGAACATTCCGTTTACCCCCGAGCAAATCAATCAGGCGCATTTGGACGTGGTGAAAGCCAACGGCTTGAGCTCGTGCTACTTCCGCCCGATGGCGTTTTACGGGGCAAACAAATTGGGCATCGCCCCCAAAGCGGACGACGTGCAGGTGATTGTGGCGGCGTGGGCGTGGGGCGCGTATCTGGGCGAAGAAGGCATCACACACGGCATTCGTTGCAAAATCAGCAGCTTCACCCGCCACCACCCCAACATCACCATGATTAAGGCGAAAGCCAACGGCAACTACATGAATTCCATCATGGCAAACAGCGAAGCTCTGCGCGGCGGTTACGATGAAGCGATTTTGCTGGACGCGCAAGGCTATGTGGCGGAAGGCGCGGGAGAAAACATCTTTGTGGTGAAAAACGGCAAGCTGTACACCCCCGCGCTGGACGTGGCTTTGGACGGCATCACCCGCCGCACCGCGATTGCCATCGCCGCCGATTTGGGCATTGAGGTGATTGAAAAACGCATTACCCGCGATGAGCTGTACATTGCCGATGAGGTGTTTTTCACCGGCACGGCGGCGGAAATCACCCCCGTGCGCGAAATCGACGACCGCGCCATCGGCACCGGCACGCGTGGCGACATCACGGCACGGATTCAGGCGCGTTTCTTCGACATTGTGCAGGGGCGTGATGCGAAGTTCGCCGGTTGGCTGACCTATGCGTGATTGATGACGCGCCCTGCACAACCGCGCTGCCGCCCAAACGGCGGGGCGCGGTTTTTGTTTGGCGTTGGGAAAAGGAAAGGCGTGTGATGACGGAATGGTTTGCACCGGCGGCGGTGGGCGTGTCGGATTTGAACGGCATGGCGGACGAACTGCTGGCAGAGGCTTTGACGGGCATATGGGTGGCGGGGGAGGTTGCCAATCTGACCCGTGCGGCGAGCGGGCATTGGTATTTTGTGTTGAAAGACGCGGCGGCGCAGGTGCGTTGCACCTTGTTCAAGCACGCGGCGGCGGCTTTGGGCGGGCTGATGCTGCGCGAGGGCGACCATGTGGAAGTGTGTGGCAAAATCGGGCTGTATCGGGCGCGGGGCGAGTTTCAAATCAATGTGGCGCAGGTGCGGCGGGTGGGCTTGGGGACGCTGTATGCACGTTATGAAGCCCTGAAGCGGCGTTTGCAGCAGGAAGGGCTGTTTGCATCGGAACGCAAACGCGCCGTGCCGCAGGGGGTGCGGACGGTGGGGGTGGTCAGCAGTTTGGCGGCGGCGGCGCTGCGCGATGTGTTGGCTACCCTGCGGCGGCGCGCGCCCGATGTGGCGGTGGTGGTGTATCCCGCGCCCGTGCAGGGGCGCGGCAGCGCAACGGCATTGGCGCAAGCCGTGCAAACCGCATCGCAACGGGCGGAAGTGGATGTGTTGCTGCTGTGTCGCGGCGGCGGCGGTTTGGAAGATTTGTGGGCGTTTAACGAAGAAGTGTTGGTGCGGGCGGTGGCGGCGAGCGCGGTGCTCGTTATTTGCGGGGTCGGACACGAAACCGATGTTACGCTGGCGGACTTTGCTGCCGACGTCCGCGCCGCCACACCGACTGCGGCGGCGGAATTGGCGGTGGCCGACACCGCCGTGCGCCGGCACGACTTGCAGCACCGCCGCCTGCTGTTGCGCCAACTCATGCGCGAGCGGTACCGCGATGCCGCATACGCCGTGCGCCGCCGCGCCGATGCCCTGCGCCGTCCCGACCTGCACGGCAAACGCCAAGCCCTTGCCCTGCGGCGCACATTGTTGGCAAGCCTGTCGCCGTACCGTGCGCCGCCGCAGGGCTGCGTGTGGGTGCGCGACGCACACGGCAGGGCGGTGCCTGACCCGTTCGTTTTGCGCGAAGGGCAGCATTTGTTCCTGCATTGGGCGCAAGGCAGGGCGCAAGTGGCGGTGCTTGCGCCTTCGGAAACGGATTAAGGCGTGTCATCAATTGACCGAAAAAACACCGCGCCGTCATTCCCACGCTGGCGGGAATCCAAGTCGAAGCACCAGAAACCTTGATAGAACATTGCCCGCAGGTCATCGGGCAGTGGATTCCCGCCTGCGCGGGAATGACCGCCGTTTTTATGCTTCTTTGATTGCCAATGTAAGAATTTAAATGATGATTCGCTATAGTGTGCTGTTTTTTATAGAAATAATCTGAAAAGCACCGTTGGCGCGTGCAGGAAACAGGGGCAAAAAATCCCCGTTTCGCTGGTAAAACGGGCAAACTTTGCTTAAAATCAAACATTATCCCCATCGGGCTGCGCTTCAGGGGCGCGTTGTTATTTGCGGGTCGGATTCCTGACGGCGCGGGCAGAAACCCGCACCGGCAACGCACCCGATAATGACGCATCATCGTGCGGCACCGGTAAACTGCAACACCATTTTCGATTAAGGAGACACCGATGCGCCTGAAAGCCGCTCTACTTTCCCTGCTCCTGCTGCCCGCACCCGCCATGGCGGCGGGCATGGACGGTGCCAACCTCAGCCTGCTGTGGGGCATTCCCTTTGCCCTGATTTTGCTGTCGATTGCCACAGGCCCCCTGTTTTTCTCGCACACATGGCACCACCATTTCGGCAAAATCACCGCCATGTGGACATTATTGTTTTTAATTCCGTTTACGCTGGTGTTCGGTTTTTCCGAAAGCGTGCATGTGGTGGCGCATGCCTTGGTGGCGGAGTACATTCCGTTTATCCTGCTGCTGTGGGCGCTGTACACCATTTCCGGCGGGATTTTGGTGTGGGGCAACCTGCACGGCAGTCCCAAGCTCAACACCGCCATTCTCGCCATCGGCACGATGCTCGCCTCCATCATGGGCACGACGGGCGCGGCGATGCTGCTGATTCGCCCGATTCTCAAAGCCAACGACAACCGCAAACACCGTGTCCACGTGGTGGTGTTTTTCATCTTTTTGGTGGCGAACATCGGCGGCGGACTCACCCCGCTCGGCGACCCGCCCCTGTTTTTGGGCTTTTTGAAAGGCGTGGACTTCATGTGGACGGTCAAGCACATGATGGTGCCGGTACTCATCAGCAGCGCCGTGTTGCTCACCGCCTTTTACTTTCTCGACCGCCACTACTTCAAGCAGGAAGACGAAATCCTGCCCAAAGACCCCAGCCCCGACGACCGTTTGCGCCTGTACGGCAAATGGAACTTCCTGCTCTTGGGCGGCGTGATTGGCGCGGTGCTGCTGTCGGGCATGTGGAAACCCGAGCACCCCGGCATCGACGTATTGGGCACGCCCTATCTGCTGCCCAATCTGGTGCGCGATGTGATTTTGGTGGTGCTGGCAGTGGTGTCGCTGAAAATCACCCCCGCGCAGGTGCGTGCCGGCAACGAATTTAATTGGGAGCCGATTGCCGAAGTGGGCAAGCTGTTTTTGGGCATTTTCATCACCATCGCCCCCGTATTGGCGGTATTGCAGGCGGGCAGCAAAGGCGCGTTGGCAGGGCTGATTTCGATGGTGCACAACAGCGCGGGCGAACCCGTCAACACCATGTATTTTTGGATGACGGGCATTTTGTCGGCATTTTTGGACAACGCCCCGACTTATCTGGTGTTTTTCAATATGGCGGGCGGCGATGCGGTAACGCTGATGCGCGGCGAGCTGTTCCACACCCTGTTGGCGATTTCGATGGGTTCGGTGTTTATGGGCGCATTGAGCTACATCGGTAACGCGCCGAACTTTATGGTGAAGGCGATTGCCGAGCAGCGCAAAGTGCCGATGCCCAGCTTTTTCGGCTATATGGCGTGGTCGTTCGGCATTTTGGTGCCTTTGTTTGTCGTGCATACGCTGATTTTCTTTGTGTTTGAATGGTTTTAATATGGTAAGGCACAGTTTTTGAAAGGAAACAATACAATGATGAAAAAAGGTCTTTTGCTGGCGGTATTGGCGGCGGGCGCGGCACAGGCTTCGGCTGCCGCCGCGTGCGACAAGCTGGTCGGCGACGGCATGACCCTGACTGCCTACACCGCCCAGTGCGCCGCTTTCGGCGATGAGGCGCGTTACCGCCGTTTTGTCAAAGCATCGGCAAACAACTTCGGGCAAATCGGCAAGCAAAATTGCCAAGAAGCCACCGCCAAAGGCAAAGACGGCTTGCCGCACCCCGCTTCGCGCATTTTGGGCAAGGCGGGAACGGAGCGCGGCACGGACGTGCTTGAGTTTTGCGTTGCCCACCGCCGTCAAGCCGAGCAACTGCTTCAAGAATACGGCGGTTGAGTTGAATCTGCTCAAATTTTTGCAGGCGCAGGGCTTCGGCAGCCGCAAGGCCTGCCGTTGGCTGCTGCGCGGCGGCTTGGTGTGCGTAAACGGCGAAATGTGCCGGGACGAAACGGCAGACGCGTCCGCCGTGCGCGAACTGGCGATAGACGGCGAAACGCAATGGCTGATTCCGCAACCGTTTTTCTATCTGCTGATGAACAAGCCCGCAGGGTATGAAGTGTCGCAGCGTCCGCGTGATTACCCGAGCGTGTTTGCCCTGCTGCCCGAGCGTGTGCGGGCGGTGGGCGTGCAGGCGGTGGGGCGTTTGGACGCCGACACCACAGGCGTGCTGCTGTTTACCAACGACGGCGCGTTCAACCACCGCATGACTTCGCCCAAGCAGCACGTTGCCAAGCATTATCGGGCAACGCTCAAACACCCCGCCGCGCCGGATTTGTGCGCCAATCTGGTACGGGGCGTGCTGCTGCACGACGATGAGGAAACCGTGTCTGCCCGCAGCGCGGAAACGGCAGACGCGCACACGCTGAAGCTGTGCATCACGCAGGGGCGTTACCATCAGGTCAAGCGCATGGTGGCGGCGGCGGGCAACCGTGTGGCGGCGCTGCACCGCGAGCGTTTCCATATTTGGGACGCGCAGGGGCTGGCGGCGGGGCAGTGGCGTTTTGTCGCGCCCGAAAACGGCACGGACGGGTGAGATTTGTCTGAATCCGGCACTATTTTTGTCAAATTCGCGGATAAAGTCTTACCAAAAAACTCAAATTTCTTTACAATAGCGGCTAACTTCAACCCGAACAGCACAAGCCTGACACTTCATTATGCAAATTACCGATCTTCTTGCATTCGGCGTGAAAAATAAAGCGTCCGACTTGCACCTTTCCGCCGGCCTGCCGCCGATGATTCGCGTTCACGGCGACATCCGCCGCATCAACTTGCCCGAAATGTCGTCCGAAGATGTCGGCAACATGATTAGCTCGGTGATGAACGACCAGCAGCGCAAATCGTATCAGCAGAATTTGGAAACCGACTTTTCGTTCGAGCTGCCCAATGTGGCGCGTTTCCGTGTCAATGCCTTCAACACCAATCGCGGGCCTGCCGCCGTGTTCCGTACCATTCCCAGCAAGGTTTTGACGCTGGAAGAACTCAAAGCCCCGCGCGTGTTCCAAAAAATCGCCGACACCCCGCGTGGTCTGGTGCTGGTAACCGGCCCGACCGGTTCGGGCAAATCCACCACTTTGGCGGCGATGATTGACTATGTCAACCAAAACCACCCCGGTCACATTCTCACCATCGAAGACCCGATTGAGTTCGTCCACCAAAGCAAAAAATCGCTGGTGAACCAGCGCGAACTGCACGAACACACCCACAGCTTCGCCAATGCTTTGAAATCCGCCCTGCGCGAAGACCCCGACATCATTTTGGTGGGCGAGATGCGCGACCCCGAAACCATCGGCTTGGCACTGACCGCCGCCGAAACCGGCCACTTGGTGTTCGGCACGCTGCACACCACTTCCGCCGCCAAAACCGTTGACCGGATTATCGACGTGTTCCCCGCCGGCGAAAAAGAAATGGTACGCTCCATGCTTTCCGAATCGCTGCGGGCGGTGATTGCGCAAACGCTGATGAAAACCAAAGACGGCAACGGCCGCGTGGCCGCGCACGAAATTCTGATTTCCACCGCCGCCGTGCGCAACCTGATTCGCGAAAACAAAATCGCCCAGCTCGGCTCGGTGCTGCAAACCGGTCAGAACTTCGGCATGCAAACGCTCGACCAATGCCTGCAGGATTTGGTGCGGCGCGGCGTGATTTCTTTGGAAGCCGCACGCTCCAAAGCCGCCAACCCCGATATGATTTCCTAATTTTTGATTAAGATATTGAACTATGGCACAGCAAAACGAACAACCGCAAGATTTGACCGCACTGCTTTCCGGCTTGGTAAGCGACTACAAGTCCAACCACCCCGAAATGGCGGCCAAAGAGCGTGCGCAGGCGCGTTTGGCCGCGAGCGAATCGGTTTCACGGCGGGAGATGCCGACTGTGGCGGCAGGCGACCCCGCATTGGCACTGCGCACGCCCGCATTGCATCCTTTGCTGGAAAAAATGGCCGCCGAGTGCGAAAAACGTTCCGCGTCCGACATTTTCATCAGTGCCGGCTTTCCGCCTTCGTTCAAAATCAACGGCGAGCTGACCCCTGTGCCGCTCAAAGTGCTGACCGCCATCGACACCCAAGCGCTGGTGTATTCCACCATGACCCCCGAGCAGCGCATCAAATTCGACAAAGAGCTCGAACTGAACTACTCGGTGCAATCTGCCGAAGGCATCCGTTTCCGCGTCAATGCCTACCACGAACAAGGGCGCGTGGGCATGGTGTGGCGGCGCATCACCACCAAAATCCTGACAGTGGACGAATTGAAATTGCCGCAAGGATTGAAAGACTTGGCGATGCAACCACGCGGTTTGCTGGTGCTGGCGGGCGCGACCGGCTCGGGCAAATCCACCTCCATGGCGGCGATGCTCGACTGGCGCAACAAAAACGCCGCAGGACATATCGTTACCATCGAAGACCCCGTAGAATACCTGCACAAACCGATTAAAAGCATCTTCACCCAGCGCGAACTGGGCGCGGACACCAACAGTTGGTCGATGGCGGTACAATCGGCGATGCGCCAAGCGCCCGATGTCGTCTGCGTGGGCGAGGTGCGTAACGAACACACCATGGAATACGCGCTGCAACTGGCGCAAACCGGACACTTGTGCATTTTCACCGTCCACGCCAACAACGCCGTGCAAACCATTGAACGGATTTTGAACTTTTACCCCGAAGAGCGCCATCAGCAGGTGTTGATGGATTTGGCATTGAACACGGTGGGCATCATCGGGCAGCGTTTGGCGCGTTTGAAAGAGGGCGGGCGTACCGCGATTGTGGACTTGCTGATTAACACGCCTGCCATGCAAGACCATATTTTCAAAGGAGAATTGATGGAATGCATGGCGCTGATGGCGCGTGCCGAAGGCGACGGCATGCAAACCTTCGACCAAGACCTGTTCCGCCTGTACACCCAAGATTTGATTACCTATGACGAAGCCCTGCGCCAAGCGGAATCGGTGAACGATTTGCGCCTGAAAATCAAGCTGTGGGAAGAAGGTCAGGCAAGCACGCACATTTTCGACCGCGTGAACGATTTGGATTTGATTTAAACATTGTCTTTGTCAGGCACAGCCGCAAAACCGTTTTTTGTTTTGCGGCTGAAATTTTTGTTTTGCATGACAAAATTTTTAATGGAAACAAAAACATGGCTTACCATTTTGTGTTGCCGTCTTCATCGGGCGGCGAATTTGACAGCGCGGCGCATCTGCCGCTCGTGCTGTATTTTTATCCGAAAGACCACACCGCCGGTTGCACCACCGAAGGCTTGGAATTCAATGCCTTGCTGCCCGAATTCGCCACGTTGGGCTATACGGTGGCGGGGATTTCGCGCGACAGCGTGAAAACACATCAGAATTTTTGTGCCAAACAGGGCTTTGCCTTTGAATTGTTGAGCGATGCCGATGAAACGGTATGCCGCCTGTTTGACGTGATAAAGCTGAAAAAACTTTACGGCAAAGAAAGTTACGGTATTGAGCGCAGCACTTTTGTGCTGGACGCGCAAGGGCAAATCGCGGGCGAATGGCGCAAAGTGAAAGCGGCGGGACACGCGCAGCAAGTATTGGATTTTGTAAAGGAATTGGCGAAATGACGCAGCAGGCTTTACCGATTTTGCCGCCCGCGATGCTCGGCATTTTAGGCGGCGGGCAACTGGGCAGCATGTTTACCGTTGCCGCAAAAACAATGGGTTACGGCGTTACCGTGCTCGACCCCGACCCGCACGCGCCCGCCGCCCGTTTTGCCGACCGCCATTTGTGCGCGGCGTTTGACGATGACAAGGCGTTGGCGGAATTGGAAAAATGCGCGGCGGTAACCACCGAATTTGAAAATGTGAACGCGGCGGCAATGCGCGAATTGGCGCGGCACACGCGCGTGTCGCCGAGCGGCGATTGTGTGGCGGTGGCGCAAAACCGCATCACCGAAAAAGCGCGGATGCGGGCGGCGGGTTTGCAAACGGTTGAATATCGGGAAATTTTGTCGGCAGACGATGTGGACGAAAGCTGCGCCGCGCTGCTGCCCGCGATTGTGAAAACCGCCACTTTGGGCTATGACGGCAAAGGGCAAATCCGCGTGAAAACCTTGGACGAAGCCCGCGCCGCGTTTGCCGGATTGGGCGGTGTGCCGTGCGTGTTGGAGCAGATGGCGGATTTGCGCGGGGAAATTTCGGTGATTGTCTGCCGCTTGGACGCGCAACACGCCGCCGCCTACGATGCGGCGGAAAACCATCATGAAAACGGCATCTTGGCGTATTCGGTCGTTCCTGCGCGGCTGCCTGAAAACGTGCAGCAACAGGCGCGGCAAACGGCTTTGCATTTGGCGGAGGCTTTGGATTATGTGGGCGTGCTGGCGGTGGAAATGTTTGTGGTCGGCGATGACAAACGATTGTTGGTAAACGAGATTGCACCGCGCCCGCACAATAGCGGGCATCACACCATTGATGCCTGCGCCGCCAGCCAGTTTCAGCAGCAGGTGCGGCTGATGTGCGGACTGCCGCCCGCCGACACGCGCCTGCATTCGCCCTGCTGCATGGCGAATATTTTGGGCGACGTGTGGGGCGCGGACGGGGCGCAACCGTGTTGGACGGCGGTGCTGGACGAAGCGGCGGCGCATTTGCACCTGTACGGCAAAAAACAGGCGCGGGCGGGGCGCAAAATGGGGCATTTTACCGTATTGGCGGACGATGCCGATGCCGCGTTTGAAGCGGCGCGGGCGATGCGCGGGAAATTACCGTTTCACACACCATGAGCGAAAAAATCCTGATTATCGCCCCGTCTTGGATTGGCGACTGCATCATGAGCCAGCCGCTTTTGCGCCGTTTGCACGAACTGCGCGGCGGCTGCACGATTGACGTGTTTGCGCCCGCGTGGTCGCAAGCCGTATTTGCGCGAATGCCCGAAGTATCTGAAATCATAGATAATCCATTCGGACACGGCGCATTGCGGCTGCGCGAACGGCTGCGCGTGGGGCGCGGACTGGGGCGGTGCGGCTACACGCAGGTGATTGTGCTGCCCGGTTCGCTGAAATCCGCGCTGATTGCGGCGGCAACGGGCATTCGGCAGCGCACGGGTTATGTGGGCGAACAGCGTTATTTTTTTCTGAACGACATCAGAAAGTTGGACAAAAACGTGCTGCCCTTGATGGTGGACAGATACACGGCGTTGGCGCACGATGCGGGCGCGGCGTTTCACGGTTCGGGCGATGCGCCGCGTTTGCGGATTGATGCGGACAGCCAAGCGCAAGCCTTGACAAGTCTTGGTTTGAACAGGGAAAAACCCGTTTTGGCATTGTGCGCGGGCGCGGAATACGGCGCGGCGAAACGTTGGCCGCCGCGCCATTTTGCGGCGGTGGCGCGGCATTTTTCGCAGAAAGGTTGGGCGGTGTGGCTGTTTGGCTCGGCGAAAGATGCGCCGGTTTCGCAGCAAATCAATGAATTGTCGGGAAATATTTGCGCGGATTTGTGCGGTAAAACCACCTTGGCGCAAGCGGCAGATTTGCTGGCTTGCGCGGATGCGGCGGTGTGCAACGATAGCGGTTTGATGCACTTGGCGGCGGCGGCGGGCTGCCGCGTGGTGGCGGTGTACGGTTCCAGCAGCCCGCAGCACACGCCGCCTTTGGGTGAAAATGCGGCGGTGGCGGGTTTGAATTTGCCGTGCAGCCCCTGTTTCAAACGCGAATGTCCGCTCGGACATTTGGACTGTTTGGAAAAATTGCTGCCGGAACACATTATTCAACTGTTGGAGCGGCAAAGGTGAACGTTTCAAGCTGCCTGAACAAAATCGTGTTGGTGGGCGTGGGCTTGATTGGCGGCTCGCTGGTGCTGGACTTGAAACGGCTGGGCAAAGTGGCACAGGTGGTGGGCGTGGACGTGGACGGCGACAATCTGCAACGCGCTTTGGAACGCGGCGTGATTGACACCGCGCAGCCGCTTGATGCCGCCGCTTTGGACGGCGCGGATTGGGTATTGCTGGCGGTACCGGTGGCGGCGATGCCCGCCGTCTGCCGCACGCTCGCGCCTCTGCTGCCGCCCGAAACCGTTGTCAGCGATGTCGGCAGCACCAAACGTTCCGCGCTGGCGGCGTTCCGCGAATGTCTGCCGCGACATTTTCCGCGCTGTGTGGCGGCGCACCCGATTGCCGGTTCGGACAGAAGCGGCGCGTTGGCGGCGCAATTCGGGCTGTATCGCGGCAAGAAAGTGATTGTTTGTCCGCACGAAAATCAAGACGCGGGCTGCCTGAACGCGGTGGCAACGCTGTGGCGGGCGGCGGGCGCGGAAATCTGGCAGATGTCGGCGGAAGAACACGATGCCGTGTTTGCCGCCGTGTCGCACCTGCCGCATTTGTTGGCGTTTTCCTATGTGCATCAACTGCTTGACCACCCGCAGGGCACACACTATCTGCAATTTGCCGGAAGCGGTTTCCGCGATTTCAGCCGCATCGCCGCCAGCCACCCGCAGATGTGGGCGGACATCGCGCTGGAAAACTGCGATGCGCTGCTGGCGTTGTTAAATCAGCAGCAACAACAGCTTAACCATCTGCAAAATTGTTTGCAAACCGGCAACCGCGCCGCTTTGCTGCGTTATTTTGCCGAAGCGCGGGCGGTGCGGGAGAATTGGCAAGACAGTGCCTAAATACGGATAATCCGGCGTTTTGCCAAATATTTTAACCGCCGCTTGATTAAATCTACATCGGGCTTGGGCGTGCGTTGGCTTTTTTTCTGAAAGGCATGCAGCACATAAATGGTTTGCCGAGCCGTAACATAAGCCACACGGTAGATGTTGTTTTGATATTGAATGCGCATTTCCACCACACCGTTGCCTATGGTGTGCGACATGGGAACGAAATCGAGCGGCATTTGTCCTTTGCCGATGCGGGTGAAATTCTGTTGGATTTGCGCCTGCACTTCGGCGGGAAATGCCGAAATGCATTTTTGCGTATTGCTTAAAAATTCAACCGTTTCATTTGTTTCCATGTTTGCTTTTGCCGTATGAAAAATCCGCATCCGCCCTGAAATGGGGCAGATGCGGATAATTTCAACAATGTTTATTCATCATCGGATTTTTTCTTTTTCGGTACGGGCTTTTTCGCCGCCAAGCCCAGTGATTTTTGCCATTGTGCCGGATTTTTCAGCAATTCAATCGCTTTACGCAGTTGGTCGTCTTTTTCCGGATTGGGCTTGCGGCGCGAAGACAAATCTTCATCGTCTTTGTCTTTTTTGTTTTTGTCATCGGCTTTGCCGTTGTCGGTGGCGCTGCCGATGCTGCTTTTCACTTCATCGTTGCCCAAGGGGTTGCCGATGTGCCCCTGCAAATCGGCTTCGCGGCTTTCAAACGTGCGGTTTTTGTCTGCCACTTCCACATCGGGAACAATGCCTGTTGCCTGAATGGAACGGTCGTTGGGGGTGTAGTAGAGCGCGGTGGTGATTTTGACCGCGCCGCCGTTGGAAAGCGGAATCACCGATTGTACCGAGCCCTTGCCGAAGCTGCGTGTGCCGACAATCACCGCACGTTTGTGGTCTTGCAGGGCGCCCGCCACAATTTCTGATGCCGATGCCGAGCCGGAGTTAATCAACACCGTTACCGGCATATTTTTGATTTCGCTTGGCAATCCTGACAAAGGGTCGCTGCCCGGACGCAAAATATAATCTTCGGGCATGGCTTTGAGCAGCATGCCGGCTTTGTTGTCGCGCCCTTTGGTGCTGACCACCGTGTCGCCGTTTTTCAAAAACACCGCCGACACGCCCACCGCGCCGTTGAGCAGCCCGCCGGGGTCGTCGCGCAAATCCACCACCATGCCCTTGAGCGGTGCGCCGTTTTCTTTGGTGAGTGCCGCCACCGCTTCGGCAACGGCAGGCACGGTGCGTTCTTGAAACTGGCTGATGCGGATGTAGCCGTAACCCGACTCAAGCAGATGGTGGCGCACGCTTTTTACTTTGATGATGGCGCGGGTGAGGTGTACCACAATCGGTTTGGCATTGTCTTTGCGCGAAAGGGTAAGGGTGATTTTGGTGCCCGGTTTGCCGCGCATTTTTTTCACCGCATCGGTGGTGCTCATGCCGCGTGTGGATTCGTTTTCGATTTTAACGATGAAATCGCCGCTGCGGATGCCCGCACGCTCGGCGGGCGTATCTTCAATCGGGGCGATGACTTTAATCAAGCCGTCTTCCGCGCCGATTTCCATGCCCAAGCCGCCAAATTCGCCCGATGTGCTTTCCTGAAGCTCGGCATAGCCTTTTTTGTTCATGTATTCCGAATGCGGGTCCAAGCCCGCCACCATGCCTTTCATGGCGTTTTCCAGCAGCTTTTCATCGGTCTCGGCATTGACGTAGTTCGCCTTGATTTGACCGTACACCTCCGCCATCGTCCGCAGCGACTGAATCGGCAGACCTTCGGATTTGGGCTCGGCGGCAAAACCCTGTACCGCCACGCTTAAGGCGATGCCGCTCAGTGCGCCGAGTGAATACAGGGTGATTTTTTTGAGTGTATTGTGTTTTTGGGGCATGGTTTTCTCTTTGGCTGACGTTTGTCGCGACAAAAGCCGTAAGGTTAGGCGATTTTGTGCAAATAGAAAAGGGGCAAAGCGGAAAATTTGTGCAAAACCGTGCTGCGGGGGCGTGTTGCGCGGCGTAATTGTCTCAATAATGCCCATAGCCGCGTTGCATCAAGTCTGCGCGATACTTGACTGATTTAGTCGGATATTGCACAATCCGCCCGCATTACGAAACCACGCCCCCCGCCACGCCATGCGCCTGACCACCAAAGGCCGTTTTGCCGTAACCGCCATGCTGGATTTGGCGATGCACGCGCAACAACACGCCGTCAAGCTCAACACCATCAGCCAAAGACGGCAAATTTCCCTGTCGTATTTGGAACAGCTTTTCGCCAAACTGCGCCGTGCCGGTTTGGTGGAAAGCGTGCGCGGGCCGGGCGGCGGCTATGTGTTGGCACGGTCTGCCGATGAAATCAACATCGCCCAGATTATCCGCGCCGCCGAAGATTGCTTGGACGCCACCTTGTGCGGCGGACGCGCCAACTGCCAGTCGGGGAACGCCTGCCTTACCCACCAGCTTTGGGAAAACCTCAACCGCACCATAGACGACTACTTGAGCGGCATCACGCTCGCCAACCTGTTGGCACAACAAAACACGCAGGACGCACAGCCCGTCCGCCACATTACCCATATACACTAAAGCGAGAACACGCCATGACCATCAAAACCCCCATTTATCTGGACTACGCCGCCACCACCCCCGTTGACCCGCGCGTGGCGGAAAAAATGATTCCCTATCTGACCGAACACTTCGGCAACCCCGCGTCCAACAGCCACAGCTTCGGCTGGACGGCGGAAGAAGCGGTAGAAAACGCCCGCGCCGAAATCGCCGCCCTGCTGAACGCCGATGCCAAAGAAATCGTGTTCACTTCCGGCGCGACCGAGTCCAACAACCTTGCCATCAAAGGCGCGGCGCAGTTTTACAAAACCAAAGGCAAACACCTGATTACCGTCAAAACCGAACACAAAGCCGTGTTGGACACCATGCGCGAGTTGGAACGCCAAGGTTTTGAAGTAACGTATTTGGGCGTGAAAGAAAACGGTTTGCTGGACTTGGACGAACTGAAAGCGGCGATTCGTCCCGACACCATTTTGATTTCGGTGATGTGGGTGAACAACGAAATCGGCGTGATTCAGGACATTCCCGCCATCGGCGAAATCTGCCGCGAACGCAAAATCATTTTCCATGTGGACGCGGTTCAGGCAGCCGGCAAAACCCCGATTGACGTGGAAGCGGCGAAAGTGGATTTGCTATCCGTATCGTCCCACAAAATTTACGGGCCCAAAGGCATCGGTGCGCTGTATGTGCGCCGCAAACCGCGCGTGCGCCTTGAAGCGCAAATGCACGGCGGCGGACACGAACGCGGTTTCCGTAGCGGCACCTTGCCCACGCATCAAATTGTCGGCATGGGCGAGGCTTTCCGTTTGGCGCGTTTGGAACTGGAACAAGACCGCGCCCACGCGTTCAAATTGCGCGATATTTTCCTGAAAGGCATTGAAGGCATTGAAGAAGTGTACATCAACGGCGACTTGGAACAGCGCGTACCGACCAATTTGAACGTGAGCTTCAACTATGTGGAGGGCGAAAGCCTGATTATGGCAGTGAAAGAATTGGCGGTTTCAAGCGGTTCGGCGTGTACTTCCGCCAGCCTTGAACCCAGCTATGTGCTGCGGGCGTTGGGGCGCAATGACGAATTGGCGCACAGTTCGCTGCGCGTTACTTTCGGGCGCATGACCACCGAAGAAGAAGTTGCCTATGCCGCCGAACTCATCAAATCCAAAATCGGCAAACTGCGCGATTTGTCGCCCTTGTGGGAGATGTTTAAGGACGGGATTGATTTGAGCAAAGTGGAGTGGGTGGAACACTAAACTTTTTCAGGCTGCCTGAAAAATGTGTAGGTTGGGTTGAAGCGCAAGCGTAAACCCAATTGGATTGTTGGAAATCAGGTTGGGTTTCCACTTTGTTCCAACCCAACCTACCATAATTGTACAAACACGTTATCTTTTCAGGCAGCCTGAAACTCTTTTTACAACCTAATTTTAAAACACAAGGAAACACATTATGGCTTACAGCGATAAAGTTATCGACCACTACGAAAACCCCCGCAATGTCGGCTCGTTCAACAAAGACGACAGCGATGTCGGTACCGGCATGGTCGGCGCACCCGCCTGCGGCGACGTGATGAAGCTGCAAATCAAAGTCAACGATGCGGGCATCATCGAAGACGCGAAATTCAAAACCTACGGCTGCGGCTCGGCGATTGCCTCCTCATCGCTGATTACCGAAATGGTCAAAGGCAAAAGTTTGGACGAAGCCCTGTCCATCAAAAACGCCGACATCGCGGCGGAATTGGAACTGCCGCCCGTAAAAGTACACTGCTCCATCTTGGCGGAAGACGCGGTGAAAGCGGCGATTGCCGATTACCGTCAAAAACAGGGCGCGGCGGCTTAATTGTTTGATTTGGGCGCGGTTGTGTTGCAGGCAGCCGCGTTTTCGTTTTTATTCAGGAGTTTGAACCATGATTACGCTAACCGAAAAAGCCGCCGACCACATCCGCAATTTTCTCGCCAAACGCGGCAAAGGCGAAGGCATCCGTTTGGGCGTGAAAACAAGCGGTTGTTCGGGCATGGCTTACCAGCTTGAATTTGTGGACGATGTTGCGCCCGAAGACCAAGTGTTTGAAGATTTCGGCGTGAAAATTTTTGTTGACCCGAAAAGCTTGGTGTATCTGGACGGCACGCGCTTGGATTATGTGAAAGAAGGTTTGCAGGAAGGTTTTAAGTTTGACAACCCGAATGTGAAAGACGAATGCGGCTGCGGCGAAAGCTTTCATGTGTGAGCCGGCCGCTTGCTTGGCGGCGCGGCAGGGTATAATGGCATTTTGTTTTTGGAATGTTTGACCGTATGTCTGTTGTAACTGTTTGCCGTGCCGTGTCTTGGACGGCGCTGTTGTGTTTGGCAGCTTGTGCCGCGCCGTCTGAAACCACCGTTCACGTTTGCCGCAATATCGCCACGGGGCAGTATTGCGTGCAAAGCGGCGACTCGCTCAGCCGCATCGCCCAGCGTTTTCAAACCGATGTGCCGCGTTTGAAAGCGCTCAACGGCTTGAAAAGTGATGTGATTCGCCCCGGGCAGGTGCTGACGGTGTCGCGTCCGCAGCCGCAGTCTGCGGGCAAAGCGGGCAAAACCGCCGTTTCCGCCGCGCCGCGTTCGGGCGCACCGTCCGCACCGGCGGCAGTGGGCGGCACGGTGCTGCAATGGCCGTTGCGCGGGACGGTGGTCGTGCCGTACGGTTCGTACAACAAGGGCATCGACATTGCCGCGCCGCGCGGTACGTTGGTGCATGCGGCGGCAGACGGTACGGTGATGTATTCGGGCAGCAGCGTGGCAGGTTACGGCAAGCTGCTGCTGGTACGCCACAGCGACAGCATGGTAACGGCGTATGCGAACAATGACAATCTGCTGGTGCCCGAAGGTGCGAAGGTGAAAGCGGGGCAGATTGTGGCATCGGTGGGCGACAGCGACCGCAACGACGGGCGCACCGCGCTGCATTTTGAGGTGCGGGTAAACGGCAAACACGTCAATCCGAATCTGTACCTGCCCTCACCGCGCCACAGCACGGACGCCAACGCGCAGGGGCGCGGACGAGATTGGCACAGTCGCTGAAGTGTGCGGCACGCCCTATCCGCCGCGCGGGTGGTGGGCGGCAACGATGTGTTTGAGCCGTTCGTCGGCAACGTGGGTGTAGATTTGGGTGGTGCTGATGTCGGCGTGTCCGAGCAGCATTTGCACGGTACGCAAATCCGCGCCGTGTTTGACCAGATGGGTGGCAAAGGCGTGGCGCAATCCGTGCGGCGACAGGCGGCGGATGCCCGCCTGTTGTGCGTATTGTCGGACAATCATCCATGCAAGCTGGCGGCTGATGCCGCTTTTTTTTTGTCCGACAAACAGCGCATCGCAACGGTGCTGCCCCAAAATGCGCCCGCGCGCGTGTTGCAGGTATTGTTCGAGCCAATGCGCGGCTTCTTCGCCCAAAGGCACGATGCGCTGCTTGTCGCCTTTGCCCACCGTATTGACCATGCCTTGACGCAGATTGATTTCATCGGTACGCAGTTTGACCGCTTCGCTGACGCGCAAGCCTGTGGCGTACAGGGTTTCGAGCAGGGCTTTGTCGCGCAGCCCGAGCGGGTCGGTAAGGTCGGGGGCATCGAGCAGGGCATCGATTTGGGCTTCGGTGATGATGGCGGGCAGGGTGTGGGCGGTTTTGGCGGCGGTGAGGTGGCGGGTGGGGTTGTCGCTGCGGCTGCCGTTTTCTTCGAGCCAGCCGTAGAGCCGTTTGCAGGCGGAAAGGGCGCGGTTTTGCGAACGGGGCTGTTCGTTTGGGCAGTAAACGGCGGCGGCGATGTCGGTGGTGTCGGCGTTGGCAAAGTCGCGCCCTTGTGCCGCCAAGCGGGCGGCGATTTTGTGCAAATCGCGGCGGTAGGCTTCCAAAGTGTTGTGGGCAAGGCGTTGTTGCAGCCACAAATGTTCCAACAGGCGTTCGATGAGGTCGTTTGCGTTCATCAAAATTTCTTTTCGGTTTGAAACCCCGCCGTTTGCGGCGGTAAAACAGTTTTTTATTCGGGTGGGGTGTAAGCCCGTCCGAATCGGGGCAAGGCATGGGGCTGTGCTTTGTGTGTGGCTCTGTGCGTTGAAACCAACAGGGCGGCGGATTGTAACATCTTTAGTCGGGGCGCACCCGCATCACGGTATAATCGCCGCTTTGTATTTTTCCGAAAGCCTTTTTCCATGCTTTTCCAACACAGCTCCGACCAATTGCGCGATTTGGCGGCACAAGCCCTTGATTTGGCAAAACGCTTCGGCGCAACGGCAGCAGAAGCCAATTTGAGCGAGTCGGTCGGGCAGAATGTGCAGGTGCGTTTGCAACAGCTTGAGCAGATTGAGCATTGCGAAGACAAGTCGCTGGACGTTACCGTGTATGCCGGTTGCCGCAAGGGCTGTGCCAGCACCGCCGATTTGTCGCCCGCCGCCATCGAAAGCACCGTCCGCGCCGCGCTGGACATCGCCCGTTATACCGCCGAAGACGATTGTGCGGGTTTGGCAGATGCCGGGCAAATGGCAAGCGATTGTTTTGATTTGGACCAATACCACCCGTGGACTTTGGACGGCGCGGCGGCGGCAGCATTGGCGCAACAGTGCGAAGCGGCGGCGTTGGCGCACGACAAGCGCGTGGTCAATTCCGAAGGTGCAACGGTGCAGACCGGACATTTTCATTACGTGTACGGCAACAGCCACGGCTTTTTGCAATACCGGCGCGGCACGCGGCACAGCCTGTCGTGCAGCGTGGTGGCGGCGGACGGCAACGGCAATATGGAGCGCGATTATTGGTACGAAACCGGCTGCGCCGCCGAAGACTTGGGCGATGCCGCGCACATCGGGCGCACGGCGGCACAACGGGCGGCGGCACGTTTGGGCGCGCGCAGCGTGGCAACGGGAAACTATCCCGTATTGTTCGACCGCACCGTGTCGCCCACATTGGTCGGACACCTTGCCGGTGCCTTGAGCGGCGGCGCACTCTACCGCAAAAACAGCTTTTTGTGCGACAGCTTGGGCAAACAAATTCTGCCCGAATATTTGAGCCTGCGCGAAGAACCGCACCTGCCGCGCCGCTTGGGCAGCACCTGCTTCGATGCCGAAGGCGTGGCAACACGCCCGCGTTTCGTGATTGAAAACGGCGTGGTGCGCGGCTACTTTCTCGGCAGCTACAGCGCCCGCAAACTGGGCATGACCACCACCGGCAACGCCGGCGGCGCACACAACCTGCACCTGAACGCCACCTGCGCCCATCAAAGCGACCTGTTGCAACAAATGGGGTGCGGGCTGCTGATTACCGAACTGATGGGGCAGGGTGCCAACCTGCTCACCGGCGACTACTCACGCGGTGCGGCGGGCTTTTGGGTGGAAAACGGCGAAATCGCCCACCCCGTAAGCGGCATCACCATTGCCGGACGGCTGCCCGACATGCTGATGAACATCACCGCCGCCGCCGATGACGCCCTGCGCCGCACATCAGGCAAAACCGGCTCGCTGCTGATTTCGGAAATGACCGTGGCGGGCGCGTAAAAATTACTGTACCCAATGGAATATGGATAATGACTGGAAAAATAAATTTTTGGCAGAAATTTAAAATCTTTTCGGATAGCCAAACAGATAAATTGCTGGTATTGCTGTGTATCGCATCAATTTTGTGGTGCATATGGGCGTTTTGGGATACATTGCCAATACGGTTATGGCAAATCGATAAACCAACATTATCCATTATTTTCTTATGCTTAACCGCAATATTGATGTTATGGCGTTGGTTTGTAAATATTGTGCAGTATTTTGAAAAATTTAAATATTTATCGCGCACGGTTCAGGTATTGTTATCAAGTTTGGCATCAATGGTTATTTTATCGGGCTTGGGTTTCGGGGGATATTTGGGGAAAGATGCGTTGCCTGCTACTTTGGTGGTGTTGGTCGTTTCCGCACCTGTTGCCTTTACCGTGTGGCGTTTCCGCGATGAAAACCAAAGCAAAGACATCAATTTGAAAGAATTTCAAAAAATCTCCGAATGGGTAACGGGCGCACATTTCGGCGAAGCGGAAAAGGAAAAACACACGCAAAAGTTTTCAGGCAGCCCCGAAAATGGCGAACTGCCTTTAAGCGAGCGCAGCCGCGAATACCATCAAACCGCCGAAAACAAACTGGCTTTGCACACTTTTTCCAAACGCGATGGCGCGGTGGGTTTGCAGATTGCCGCCGTTTACAATCTGCTGCCGTTTTATCGCGGCGATTACGGACGGGATTTTGAAAAGCCCGCCGTGCATCTGCTGCTGTCGGCGTGGAAAGTGTTGCAGCACGATATTTTGCAGCAGCTTGAGCAAACTGATGATTTGGAAAAACAAAAAGAATGGATTGGAAAGCTGCATGAACGCGCCGATACGCCGCTCGGACAAGCCATTACCCGCGTATTGCTGGCGTGCGGACACGATAAAAAGCCTTTGTTGCATAGGCATAAAGAACTGTTGCGTGGGATTTGTTTAAGTGGTATGAATTTTCAGTTGTCTGGTTTGGAAAGAGAAATTCTAAAGAACAAGTTATTTTATAAGCAAAATTTGTGTGGGGCACAATTGCAAGGAATTTATGGAGCAAGTCAATTTAGCTTCTCTAATTCAATCTTATGCAATGTAAACTTTCTTGGGAGTGTCCTTATAAAAATAAATTTCTCATATTCAGAACTCATTGATGCTAATTTTTCAGGAACAGAACTTCCAATGGTGAATTTTTCTAATTCTGTACTTGATGAGGTAGATTTCAAAGGGACATTTCTTGAAAAAGCAAACTTTTTATTTATCAGTAAGAATCCTTTTTTAGCTAATAATCTACTTGATTCTGATAATCTATTGGGTAGTATAATTAGTGATGGTGTATTTTTTGAATACGAATTAAAAACAAGACTTGCTTTGCAAGAGAAAGGATTAATTATATTTTGCAAAGGCAATCAAAAAATTATTCAATACTTGGTTTTTAAAGCAATCAAATACGGTTTTCAAACTAAATTCTCTTCAGTTGATATTCCTTATTTCATAGACTTGGAACAAACCCGCGCCGCCAATCCCGATTGGGAAATTTGGATTAAATAATCTTTCAGCCAGCCCGAAAATCCCCTACCATTCCCCTTTTTTGATTGTAAGGAAAACCCCATGCGTTTCGCCACCCGCTTAATCCACGCCGCCTACGACCCCGACCAACACCAACGCGCCGTGATGCCGCCGATTTACCAAAACAGCATGTTCGCCATGCGCGAAATCGGCGAAAACATTCCCTACAAATACTCGCGCCTGTCCAATCCCACCCGCCAAATCTTGGAAAACACCGTTGCCGAACTGGAACACGGCACGCACGGTTTTGCCTTTGCAAGCGGCATCGCCGGCATTGATTGCATTTTCCGCACCGTTTTGCGGCCGGGCGACACCGTGGTCGCCGTGCGCGATATTTACGGCGGCAGCTACGATTTGCTCAATAATGTTTACGCCGCTTGGGGCGTGGACGTGGTGTTTGCCGACTTGGACGATGCCGCCGCGTTAGACAATATTTTGGCGGAAAAACGGGTGAAACTGCTGTGGTTGGAAAGCCCGTCCAACCCGCTTTTGCGCCTGAACGACATCGCCCTGCTCGCGCAAAAAGCGAAAGCGGCGGGCGCGTGGGTCGGCATTGACAACACCTTTGCCACGCCGTATCTGCAAAATCCTTTGGACTTGGGCTGCGACATCGTCTTTCATTCCGCCACCAAATACCTGTGCGGCCACTCGGACGTGCTGATGGGCGTGGCGGCGGTGAAAGACGATGCTTTGGCGCGGGATTTGGGCAAAATGCTGATTGAAACCGGCGCGGTGGCGGGGCCGATGGACTGCTGGCTGGTGTTGCGCGGCATCAAAACCCTGTCGGTACGCATGAAACAGCATTGCGCCAACGCTTTGGAATTGGCGCAACGCCTGCAAAACCACGCGGCGGTGGCGCAGGTTTATTATCCGGGCTTGCCCTGCCACGAGCATCACGAATTGGCGAAACGGCAAATGCGCGGCTTCGGCGGCGTGGTAACCATTGTTTTGAAAAACAATACCGTGCAGGCAGCCAACCGCGTGATTCAAAATCTGCAACTGGTGCAAATGGCGTCCAGCTTGGGCGGGGTGGAAAGCTTGGTGAACCACTGTTATTCGCAATCGCATAGCGGCATGTCGCCCGCGCTGAAACGCGAATTGGGCATCGGCGAAGGGCTGTTGCGCTTTTCGGTGGGGATTGAAGACATCGAAGACATTTGGGCGGATATTGACGGCGCGTTGCGGGCGTAAATCGGGTCGGAAAAAAGTTATCCACATTTTCTGTGGATAACTTGGCAAAAACGGGGCAAAAATACCGCAAAAACGCTGTATTTTCAAAGCCTGTGCCTTTGTTGCTTAAAAAATAGGCAATTTGCAAAATATTATTGTAAAACAAATGGTTATCAAAATACCCCGATTTTTGCCAAGTGTTTGACAAATCGGGGTTTTTCCAAAATGTCAGCGTGCTTGCGCCCGTGCCGGAAGATGGGAATGCGGACGCATTCGGGCTATAATCGCGGCTTTTTGCCGGTGCGCCGCCATGAGTCCGTCTCCCGTTTCGCCGATGATGCAGCAGTATCTCGACATCAAAGCCGCCCATCAGGACAAGTTATTGTTCTACCGTATGGGCGATTTTTACGAATTGTTTTTTGACGATGCCGAAGAAGCCGCCAAGCTGTTGGACATCACGCTGACGGCGCGGGGCAAGCTGCACGGCGAGCCGGTGAAAATGGCGGGCGTGCCGTTTCACGCGCTCGAGCCGTATTTGGCGAAGCTGGTCAAATTGGGCAAAAGCGCGGCGATTTGCGAACAAACGGGAACGGTGGGCGCGGGCAAAGGCCCTGTCGAGCGCAAGGTTACGCGGATTGTTACGCCCGGCACGCTCACCGATTCGGCATTGCTCGAAGACAAGGAAACCAACCGCACGGCGGCGGTGTGTTTGGGCAAAAAGCAAAGTGCTTTGGCATGGGTGTCGCTGCAAAGCGGTGAGTTTAAGGCGAAAATCATTGCGCCCGATGCATTGGCAGACGAGTTGGCACGTTTGGGCGCGGCGGAAGTGCTGGCGGCGGAGCGCGATGCGGCGGCGGTGGCACCGCATCTGGGCGGCGGGCATCTGACCCGTTTGAACGATTGGCAGTTTGCGCCGGAAACGGCGTTCAAGCTGCTGACGGCGCATTTTGATTGTCAAGATTTGCGCGGCTTCGGTTTGGACGCAAACGAACACGGCGCGGCGGTGGCGGCGGCGGGGGCGTTGCTCAATTATGTGCGCCTGACCCAATCGCAACTGCCCGCGCATTTGGACGGCATCGCGCTGGAAACTTCGGACGAATACATCGGCATGGATGCGGCAACGCGGCGCAATTTGGAAATCACCGCCACGCTGGACGGCAAAAAAGCCCCGACCCTGCTTTCGGTACTCGACCGTTGCGCCACCCACATGGGCAGCCGTTTGCTGGCGCAGTGGCTGCACCACCCTTTGCGCTGCCGCGAAAAATTACGCGCCCGCCAAGAAGCGGTGTCGGTGCTGCTGCATCAGCCCGAAGCGGCGGCAGCCGTCCGGCAGTCTCTGAAGCACACTGCCGACATCGAACGCATCACCGCCCGCATTGCGCTGGGCTCGGCGCGTCCGCGTGATTTGTCGGCACTGCGCGAGAGCCTGTTTGCCCTGTCGCAGATTGCCGCACCCGCAGGCTCGTCCCTGCTGGCGGTTTTGTGCGGCTGTTTTCCGCGCACCCTGCCCGTTGCCGAACATTTGCACGGCGCTTTGCTGCCCGAACCGGCCGCGCTGCTGCGCGATGGCGGGGTGATGAATGACGGACACGATGCCGAACTCGACCGTTTGCGCGATTTGCAAAACAACGGCGATGCGTTTTTGGCGGAGCTGGCGCAGCGCGAACGCGAACGCACGGGCTTGTCCACCCTGAAAGTAGAATACAACCGCGTACACGGGTTTTACATCGAATTGTCCAAAGCCCAATCCGCCGCCGCCCCCGCCGACTACCGCCGCCGCCAAACCCTGAAAAACACCGAGCGTTACATCACCCCCGAGCTGAAGCAGTTTGAAGAACAATTTTTGTCGGCGCAAGACGGCGCATTGGCACGGGAAAAACAGCTTTATGCCGAATTGCTGGCGTATCTGCACCGCCGCCTGCCCGAATTGCAGCAAACCGCCCGCGCCGCCGCCGCTTTGGACGTATTGTGCGCCTTTGCCCTACAGGCGCGGGAACACGGCTACACTGCCCCCGAATTTGCCGACTACCCCGTATTGGCGATGCAAAACGCCCGCCACCCCGTGGTGGAGAGGCAAGTGGCGCGTTTCACCCCCAACGACGTGCAACTGGGCGGCAAACACCGTTTGATGCTGCTCACCGGCCCGAACATGGGCGGCAAATCCACCTACATGCGCCAAGCCGCGCACATCGTCATCATGGCGCACACGGGCAGCTTCGTACCCGCACAAACCGCACAAATCGGCAACATCGACCGCATATTTACCCGCATCGGCGCATCAGACGACTTGGCGGGCAACCGTTCCACCTTCATGGTGGAAATGAGCGAAACCGCCTACATCCTCAACCACGCCACCGCCCAATCGCTGGTGTTGATGGACGAAGTAGGGCGCGGCACCTCCACCTTTGACGGCTTGGCGATTGCCCGCGCCGCCGCCGAACACCTGCTGCAAAAAAACCAAAGCCTGTGCCTGTTTTCCACCCACTATTTTGAACTGACCGCGCTGCCGCAACACTTCCCCAACGCCGTAAACATGCACCTGAGCGCATTGGAACAAGCGGCGGACATCGTATTTTTGCACCGCGTGGAAGCGGGGCCTGCCGCCAAAAGCTACGGCATCGCCGTTGCCAAACGCGCCGGTTTGCCCGCACGCGCCCTGAGCGGCGCACAAAAATACCTCAAACAACTGGAAGCACAGGCGCAGCCGTCGCCGCAACACGAATTGTTCGCCCCGATACCCGAGCAGGACGACACCGCGCCCGCCGCACCCGCACCCCACCCTGTGGTGGACGAATTGGCGGCACTCAATCCCGATGAATTGTCGCCGCGACAGGCTTTGGACGCACTGTACCGTTTGCGGCGGCTGCTGGGGTAGGGCGCACCGCCAATGGACTGGGGCGTGTCATAAATTAAACTTTTATGATATAAATCATCATGATACAAAAACGCCGTCATTCCCGCGAATACGGGAATCCACTGCCCGATTTTTGGAAAACAATGTTTTATCAAGGTTTGTTGTGCTTTGATGTGGATTTCCGCCTATGCGGGAATGACGGTGCAGGGGTTTTTCGGTCGATTGATGATACGCCCTAAACAACACGGCAGCGTCATGCCCGAGAATACGGGAAGCCAAATATGCCTTGCCCAAACACAAGAATTGTGTTAGATTTTGAAAATTGTTTTCTGCTGCGTGCGGCATGCTTCCGACCGTGCCGCTTTGGTCTTTAATTTGTTAAAAATTGTTTATGTTTGTGAAGATTTAAATTTACAAATTTTAATCTATAGAAAATTGATTTTTAACAATAAAACAAGACTCCGCAGTCGGAAAACCCGCCCCATCATTAGGGGATTAAGACC